>NZ_JBFBHI010000003.1:77463-649143 GCF_040685135.1 Cellulomonas sp. NPDC089187
CACGCCCACGCCCACGCCCACGCCCACGCCCACGCCCACGCCCACGCCCACGCCCACGCCCACGCCCACGCCCACGCCCACGCCCACGCCCACGCCCACGCCCAGACTACGAAAATCGACGCATCTGGCCGTGTCCAGCGTCGGTTTTCGTAGTCTCAGCGCCGATGGCTGGCGCGGTTGGGGAGGGCGACAGCGAGGGCGTGCGAGAGGCGGGCGGGTCAGGCCGGGTCGTCCGGCGCAGGCGGATCTGCAGTCCACGCCGCTGCCAGCAGCACGATGCGGGAGATCAGGTTCATCCAGACCAGCAGGGTGATGATCACGGCGAACGAGGCCAGCAGCGCGTTCTTGCTCGCCGAGCCCGCCACCACCGAGGTGCCGAGCACCCGGACCACGCCCAGACCGATCCCCGCGATGATCGCCCCACCGCGCAGGTCCTTCCAGGCCGGTCGCAATCCGGACAGCAGCAGCACGATCAGGCAGAAGGTGGCCGCGTCCACCACGAACGCGACCAGGATGCCGAGCACTCGCACGGCGATCGCCCCGGCGGTGGAATCGTCCAGTCCGACAATCCCGAGCAGCCAGTCCGCAGCAGTGGTCGTGACGATGCTGAGCACCGCGGACAGCAGGATTGCCACCCCGAGGCCGACGAACCCGCCGAGCTCGCGCAGTTTGCCGACCACCGGGTTGTCACCGCCGGAGGGGTCTTGGTCGAACATGGCACGCACCGCGGTGCGCAGCGCGGCCATTGCAGAGATCGCTGACATCAACAGCACGACGAACGCGATGATGCTGGCGATCCCCAGCCCACGGCTGAACTGCAGGGCGTTCGGGTCGATAATCCCGCCGCCGTCGCCGGTGTCGACCAGACCGGGCAGGTTCGCGTCGATGGTGTCGAGCACCGTGGCGCGCAGGTCGTCGTTCCCGCCGAGCACGGCCATGAACGCGGTGTACCCGATGGTCAACCCGGCAAAGACTGAGAACAGCGCAGCGTAGGCGATGCCGCCGGTGAGCACCCCGCCACCGGCGGAACCGAAGCGCGCGTTGGCTCGGGCTGCGCGGGTGCGCTGCCACCAGGCCAGCGCCGCCTGGCCCCGGGCGATCAGGCCCTTGAGCCCGGCCGGGTACGCCCGCGTGCCGACATCCTTGCGGTCACCGGCTGCGGTGTCCGCCGGTCCGGCGATGTCGGCGTGCACTCGCCCCGCTCCACGTGGTTCTGCCGGGTTCATGCTGGTGAGACTAGGAGTCGGCGCGGGGCTCCGCACCCCGGAGCGGGTGGGCGGCCAACACCCGCCAGCGCCCGTCGTCGCCGTGCTCGTAGACCTGGATGCTGCCGACCTCGAACCGCGCCTCGAACTCGGCCATGTCGGCGAAGGCCCGGTCCAATGCCTCGTCCGGGACCTCGTGTGCGATGGTGACATGCGGGTGGTAATGGAACCGCAGCTCCTGCGCCAACAGGCCCGTGCGCACCCGGCTCTCCAGCGTCTCGCAGGAGCCGATGCCCTCCACCACCTGCACAAAGACCACAGGGGACACGGGGCGGAAGCTCGCGGTCCCGCGCAGATGCACCCCGAAGGGTTCCTGAGCGCGCGTGACCTCGGCCAGGTGCTCGTGGACGGCCGGCAGCTGGTCCTCGCGGACGGTGGTGGGGCCGAGCAGGGTGATGTGCGGGGCGATCAGGTCGGCGGCGGGGTCGCCGACGCGGGCGCGGGCATCGTGCAATTCGGTGGCCCACGGCTCCGGGATCCCGATCGCCACCCCGATCCGGACGGTTCCGGGGTCGCGGCGGATGATCGGGATCGCCTGCGTGTACTGGGTCATGCCGTCCGACGGGGCAGCAGGCCGAACCGGTCGGAGATCCGCCGCATCACCGGGGCGGCGATCTCCGCGGCACGGTCGGCACCGTCCGCCAGGATCGCGTCCAGCTGCGCCGGGTCGGACAGGTAGCCGTTCACCCGCTCCTGGAAGGGCGCGAGGAACTCCACCACCACATCCGCCAGGTCGACCTTGAGATGGCCGTAGCCCTTGCCCGCGTAGTCGGCGACGATGGCGTCGATCTCCCGGCCGGTCAGCGCGGAGTAGATGGTCAGCAGGTTGGCGATGCCGGGCTGGTTCTCCCGGTCGAAGCGGATCTCGGACCCCGCATCGGTGACCGCGGAACGGATGCGCTTGGCGACCGTCTTGGCCGGGTCCAACAGCTCGATGATGCCGTTCGGGCTGGAGGACGACTTGCTCATCTTGGACGTGGGGTCCTGCAGGTCGTAGATCTTGGCGGTGGCCTTGACGATGTGCGCCTCCGGCACCACCGCGGTGCCCTCGCCGAACCGGGAGTTCAGCCGCTGGGCCAGATCGCGGGTGAGCTCGAGGTGCTGGCGCTGGTCTTCACCCACCGGCACGAGGGCGGTGTCGTAGAGCAGGATGTCCGCGGCCATCAGGATCGGGTAGGTGAACAGCCCGACCGAGGTGCCCTCCGCGCCGTACTTGCTGGACTTGTCCTTGAACTGGGTCATCCGGCCCGCCTCGCCGAATCCGGTCTGGCAGGACAGCAACCAAGCCAGCTCCGCGTGCTGGGACACGTGCGACTGCACGAACAGGATCGAGCGCTCCGGGTCCACACCGGCCGCCAAGTACTGCGCGGCGGTCCGCCGGGTCCGCTCGCGCAGCACCGCCGGGTCCGGTGCCACGGTCAGCGCGTGCAGGTCGACCACGCAGTAGATCGGGTCGTAGGACTCCTGCAGCGCCACCCACTGGGTCAGCGCGCCCAGGTAGTTGCCGAGGTGGAGCGAGTCGGAGGTGGGCTGCATCCCGGAGAAGATGCGGGGCGTACCTGGAGCCATGGGTCCATTCTTGCGTTCGTGGGCCGGAGGGGGCCCGGGGGCGGAGAGGGGCGATGTGCGAGGTCTAGGTGGCCTCGTCGTCAAAGGGCGCTGGCCCCGCGGTGGTGGCGGTGGCGGCAGCCGCAGCAACCCCGGCGGTGGCGGGGCGGACCGGGTCGGGGTCGAGCAGAGCATCCCGGACGATCCGGCGCGGGTCGTAGCGGCGCGGGTCGAGGGCGGCCCAGTCGATGTCCTTGACGTCCTCGCCCAACTCCTCGTCCACGCGTGAACGGGCGTCCTGGACGAAGTGCCGCGCCTGCTTGGTCAACCGCGCCAGCTGCTCGGCGTACTTGGGCAACCGAGCCGGTCCGATCACGATCACGGCGACGAGCAAGATCACAAGGAACTCGCCGCCGTTGATCCCGAACATCGGGCCAGGCTACCTGTCCGATCGCCGGAGCGGGAGTGCCGAGGTCAGGGCAACGAGACCGCCGCGGCCAGGGTGTCCCAGCCGCGGGTCAGCCGCGCGGGCACCCCGTCGTCGTAGGCCCGCCCGGGGAACGCCGAGACCACCTCGGTGGCGGAGACCTGGTCGTCCGCGGACACCACCTCAACCACGGTGTCGCCGTCCTGCCAGGCCAGGTGCCAGGGCGACTCCGAGAGCAGGTACACGGTGCGATCACCGACGGTGAGCTGGTCAGCGCCGACCAGGGCGGTGGCATCCAACTGCCCGTGCTGCTCGGTGATCACCAGCTCGCCGAGCGGACCGGCGATACCCACTCGCAGCGTGTTGCCGTCGTCCTGGAGCCGGGCCGAGGTCACAGACCACCCTGCGGGAATCTCGGTGGGGCAGGTCCAACCGTGCTGACGCATCCAGTCCAGGTACTCCTGTGTGCTGGAATCCTCGGTCGCAGTGGAGATCGGGGCGGCGGCCGCACTGGTCTGTCCGAGTAGGGACAGCGCCTCCTGCGGCTGGGCCGAGGGAGTCACGGTGGCCGGGCGTCCGCCGAGCATGAACAGCCCGACCGCGACCACGCCCACACCGGTGACCGAGCCGACCAGCAGTCGCAGCCCGCGTCGGGTCGGGGTCAGCTCGCCGGTGAGCGCACCGTGCCCGCTCAGTGCCGGGGCCAGCCAGGAGGTGATCCGACCGGGCTGGGGGGCGGATGTCGGAGCCGGACGATGTGCCGTCTCTCCGGGCGGGGCGAAGGCGGCCGAGGCACAGCCCAGCGCCATCAGCCGAGCGGTCAGGTCACCGTCGGGGCGCACGTCGCACACCTGAGCGAGCATCCGGCGCGCCTGCCGGGCGTCGGCGAGTTCGGCGGCGCAGCGCGGGCAACCGGCCACATGGGACAGGGCGCGCTCGGTGGCGGCCGGATTCAGCTGACCGTCGACCAGCGCGCTGACCCGGTCGCCCAGGTGCGCGCTCACCGGACGACCGCCGGTTCGATCGGGTCCACCGCCAGCATGGTCTGCGGGGCGCGATGCTCCAACGAGACCCGCAGCCGGGCGCGGGCGCGGTGGATGCGGGAACGCACGGTGCCCAGCTTGATGCCGAGCGTCACCGCGATCTCCTCGTAGGACAGGCCCTCGATGTCACAGAGCACCACGGCGGCGCGGTAGTCCGGGGGCAGCTCGTCCAGCGCCTGCTGGATGTCGACGTCCAGGTTGTCGTGTTCGAAGGCGCGCTCCGGGCGGTCCAGCCCCTCCGCGGCGGCGAAGCGGTCGGAGTCCTCCCCCATCGCGTCCATCCGGATCCGCTGCTTGCGACGCGCGCCGTCCAGGAACAGGTTGGTGGTGATCCGGTGCAGCCAGCCCTCGAAGGTGCCGGGGGTGTAGCTCGACAGCGAGCGGAAGACCCGGATGAAGGTCTCCTGGGTGAGGTCCTCGGCGTCCTGACGGTTGCCGGTCAGTCGGTAGGCCAGCCGGTACACCCGCGCCGAGTGCTCGCGCACGATGGCCTCCCAGCTGGGAGGCTGCCAGTCCGCGTCGGGTGCCGAAGTGGCCAATCCACGTCCTTCGTCGTCGTGATCCGCTCGGTGCGGAACGGCTACCAGTGTCCACCACAGGTGAACCCCGATGCTCCCCGAACGCGTGAGGGTGTCGTGGAGTTCCCGGGCACTAGGCTGAGCAGCAGCGTTTCACCCCGTCGATTTCACCAGGAGGGCACCATCGCCAGCGACAAGGCCGGGAGCTGGGTCTACGCCGAGTCCTTCGTCCCCGAGGACGAGATCCTGCTGCGCGCCCGGGAACGGGCCGCCGAGCTGGGCTGCACTGCGGTCGCGCCGGGCACCGGTGCGGCGCTGAGCATGCTGGCCGCGGCCTCCAAAGCCCGGGCCGTGGTGGAGATTGGCACCGGCGCTGGAGTGTCGTCGCTGCAACTCCTGCGCGGGATGCCGGCCGGCGGTGTGCTGACCACTATCGACGTGGAGGTCGAGCATCACCGGGCTGCCAAGCAGGCCTTCGCTGAGGAGGGCATCCGCCCGGCTCGGACCCGGACCATCTCCGGGCGTGCGCTGGACGTGATCCCCCGGCTGACCGATGCCGCCTACGACCTGGTGTTCGTGGACGCGGACATCGAGCACTACCCGACCTATGTCCGCCAGGCCGTGCGACTGCTGCGTCCCGGTGGCGTGCTGGCTGTTGACGACGCGCTGTGGCACGACCGGGTGCCCGATCCGGCTCGCCGGGACGAGGCGACCACCCTGGTGCGGGAGACCGGCAGGATCGTGCGCGAGGACGAGGATCTGGTGGCCAGCCTGTTGCCGGTGGGCGACGGCCTGTTGGTGGCCGTCCGCCGCTGACTCCACGCGCGGGTCCGGCGCGCATGGCACCGGACCCGCGCTGTGTGCGCCCTACACCAGCGCGCTGAGGTAGCTGAGCAGCAGGCGCGCGCCGTAGCCGGTGGCACCCTCGGTCAGCTCGTGCTTATCCGCGGTGGACCGAGCGGGCCCGGCGATGTCCAGGTGCGCCCAGGCCCGGCCACCGGTGAACTCCCGCAGGAACAGGGCCGCGGTGATCGACCCGGCCCCGTACTTCAGGTCCTGGGCGACGTGCCGCAGATCGGCCACATCCGAGTGTGTGGCGTCGAGGTAATCCGGCACCAGCGGCATCGGCCAGGCCGACTCACCGGAGACATCCGCGGCGGCGCGCAGGGCGTCCACCAGGGCCGGGTCCGTGCCGTAGAGGGCTGCGTGCTGCTTGCCCAGGCCGAGGCTCGCCGCACCGGTGAGGGTGGCGACGTCGATCAGCACATCCGGGTCGAGGGTGGCATCGGCGAAGGCGAGCGCGTCACCCAGCACCAGTCGGCCCTCGGCGTCGGTGTTCGCCACCTCGACCGTGCGTCCGCCGTACATCCGTAGCACGTCCGCGGGCCGGTAGCTGGCCGCACCGAAGTGGTTCTCGGCCAGCGGCAGCACGGCGGTCACCCGGTGCGGCAGCTGCGCGTCCGCGGCGGCAAGCACCGTGGCCAGGGCGACCGCGGCACCGGCCATGTCGGTCTTCATGGTGACCATCGACTCGCGCGGCTTGATCGAGATACCGCCGGTGTCATAGGTGATGCCCTTGCCGACCAGCACCACATGCCGACCCGTGTCAGCGCTGGGCCGGTACTCCACGGTGACCAGACGGGGGGTGGAGGCCGACCCGGCCCCGACGGCCAGAATCCCGCCGAAGCCTTGCGCGGTCAGCTCCTTCGGGCCGAGCACCGTCGCGGTCAGACCAGCGGCCTGCGCCAGTTCGGTGGCCCGATCGGCCATCCAGGCCGGGTCCTTGACGTTGGACGGGGTGTTGGTCAGGTCGCGGACCAACCAGGTGGCGGTGGCTCCACGGACCGCGGTGGCCAGCGCGTCGGTGGCGACCGCATCGTCCCGGCCGACCAGCACCAGCTCGGCAGCGGGCTGCTCGGACTCCGGCGCGGGGGCACCGATCCGCTGCACCCGGTACGCGGCGAGCAGGTAGCCCTCCGCCGTGGCACGCACGGTCTCCGGCGACTCGATGCCGACGGTGGTCAGCACCCGGCGCAGGCCACGGGTGGCGCGGGCGAGTGCCGCACCGGCCCGGCGCAGCGCCAGCGGGGAACCGTTCCCTACCCCAACCAGCACCACCCGGCGCGGCAGTGACTGCCAGGGCAGCGCAGCGGCGGCGCTGCCCACGGGCCGGGGCAGCAGCAGAGTCCAGGCCTCACCCGCGGCACCGGTCAGACCGGCACGTTCGGCCAGTTCGGCCAGGTCGATGCCGTAGCGGGCGGCCGCCTCAGCGGTGCCCTGGCGGGGCTGGAGGTCGGTGTCGTCCGGGGCAGCGGGAGCCACCGGCACGGCGACCGCGTCCACATCCTGCGCATCGAGCAGGGCCGAGGACGCCAGCGAGCCCGGTGCCAGCGAGATTGCCGGCACCGGGCGTCCGATACGCACCTGGTGCGCAGTGGTGCGAGCCATGTGGGCTCGTCAGCTGACGACGGAGGTGAGGGCCTCGCCCAGCTCCTGCGCCTCGGTGGCGTTCAGCTCGACGACCAGTCGACCGCCACCCTCGAGCGGAACCCGCATGACGATGCCGCGCCCCTCCTTGGTCACCTCGAGGGGACCGTCACCAGTCCTGGGCTTCATCGCGGCCATGCGTGGCTCTCCTTCTGCATCGGTAGCGGGTCGGTGTTCACGGTCCGTGCGCGCTGCTCCGCGGGCTGCGGAACGGGTCGTTCACGGGCACCGACTCGATGGATGTCCAGCGCACAGTCTAGTTCACCGGGCGCACTAGTCCGCCGAACAGCGCCGGTCAGCGCGGCCAGACACCCGGACGGCGGCCGATCACGGCGGCCAACCCGACGGCGGCACGAAGCGCCAGATCTGCCACAGCCACACCACCTGGAGCACCAGCATCGTCAACGTCAGCAGTCCGGTCCACAGCCGGGCGGCCCAGCGCGGACCCGAGACGATGCCGACCGTCGCCGTTCCCAGCGGGAACGCGAGCAGCAAGAACCGCGCCAAGCTGCTGCCCGGCTCGATGGCGGCTCCGATGTACAGCGGGTAGGCAGCGCCCCAGGTGTAGAGCTCACCGCCGAGTCGCCGAGTGGACGGGGCCAGCAGGATCACCGCGACCAGCGCGATGATCCCCACGGCAACCCACGGCCAGTGGTCGTGGAACCAGAACGGCAGGATGTACCCCCAGGCCCCGAAGGGGGCGATCTCCGCGCTCCCCCGCCACGCCGCCTGGGTCCGCAGGTAGCCGTCCGGCACACCGGTCATCACCCCGCACAGCACCGGCCAGAGCACACCGGAGACCGCCGAGGCCCCGGCCAGACCGATCAGCGCGGCCCAGGTCCGGCCAGGCAACGACCGGGTCTCCCGCCAGCGCAACCAGGCGTGCACCAGCACCACCGCGGCGATCGGCAGGGCCACCGCACGGGTCAGCCCGAGTGCCAGCACGCCGAGCGCCGCCCAGCCGTAGCGCCGGGTCACGATGGCCCACAGCGTCAGCGCGATGAGCAGCAGCGCCAAGGACTCCGTATAGCCGACCTGGAGCACCACCGCGGTCGGGAACACGCTGACCAGCAGCACCGTCGCCAGAGGCAGGCCGGGCCGGGCCGCCACCGCCCGCGGCGCACCGCGCTCGACCAGTCGGTGCATCACCGGCATCGCCGCCGCACCCAGCAGCAGGGCCAGCGTCGGTGCCACCACCGTCCACGAGGCCCCGGTCACCGTCATGAGCAACCGAGCGAGCAGCGGGAACAGCGGGAAGAACGCCCAGGCGTTCTGCTGCACCGCCCCGTCCTCGCCCACCGGCAGTGCCTCCGGGTAGCCGTCCTCGGCGATCTGCCGGTACCAGCTCGCGTCCCACATCAGCCCGGTGTAGTCGGCATAACTCGGGGACTCGCCGGTCCAGCCGTTCGCCACCTGGTGGGAGGCCACCACCAGCAACGCCACTGCGGAGAACAGTCGGGCGGCGGCGTAGATAGCCAGGCACTGGACCCACCACGGCCAGCGGCGCGGGTTCACAGCAGCCCCCGTGTCACCCGGGCCGGAACGCCCTCACCCCGCACCGCCGCGACCAGATCCACCGTCCGGCGGGTGGCCTGAACGTCATGCGCCCGGAACACGCGTGCGCCCTGCCAGGCCGCGAGCGCCGTCGCCGCCAGTGTGCCCTCCAACCGGTCCTGCGGCGGCAGGTCCAATGTCTCGCCGATGAAGTCCTTGCGGGACAGCGCCACCAGCACCGGGTACCCGAGCTCGACCAGCGCGGCGGTACGACGCAGCAGGTGCAGCGAGTGCCAGGTGTTCTTGCCGAAGTCGTGGGTGGGATCGACCAGCACCGACTCCGGGGGCACACCGAGCGCCGCTGCCCGGGCCGCTGCCGCTCGCAGGGTGTCAAGCACGTCGATCAGCACCCCGTCGCGCGGGTCGGTCGGTACCGGGGCGTCCGGGGGCACGGGGTAGGACACCCGGAACGGATCAGTGCGGGGCGGCAGGCCCCCGGTGTGCGAGCAGACCACGCCCAGACCCCGTTCGGCGGCGACCTCGACCAGTGCCGGGTCGTGTCCGGCCCAGGTGTCGTTCAGCAGATCAGCGCCGGCGTCGGCGGCGGCCCGGGCGACCTCGGACCGCCAGGTGTCCACGCTGACCAGCAGGTCCGGGTGGCGCTGGCGGACCCGAGCGATCAGGGGCACCACCCGGTCGATCTCCTCGGCGACGGTGACCTCCGGCCCGCGCCCGGCACGCACCCCGCCCAGGTCGACCAGGTCAGCGCCCTCCTGCTCGGCGCGGGCGACGGCGGCGTCCGCTCCCGCGTCGTCGTAGCGTGCCGCGGCGTAGAACGAGTCCGGGGTCCGGTTGATGACCGCCATCACTGCCGGGTGTTCCGGGCCGAAGCGTCGACCCCGCAGCACCAGGTCGGCACCGGCCGAGGGAACGCCGGTGGTCATTCCTCGGCGTAGGCGGCCGCGGCGGAGGCGTCCTGGTCGGTCTCCTCCTGCTCGCGGGCGGCCTGCTCGGCGGCACGGAGCTGCGCGCCCCGTTCGGCGACGATCCGCACCGCCTCAGCGGGGTCGTCCACCAGCGTGATCAGGGCCAGGTCCGCCTCGGAGATCATGCCGCGCTCCAGCACCGGGCCCCGCACCCAGTCGAGCAGGCCCTGCCAGTACTCGGTGCCGACCAGCACGATGGGGAACTCGACCACCTTGTGCGTCTGCACCAGGGTCAGTGCCTCGAACAACTCGTCGAAGGTCCCGAAGCCGCCGGGCAGCACGATGAAGCCCTCGGCGTACTTCACGAACATCGTCTTGCGGGCGAAGAAGTACCGGAAGTTCACCCCGAGATCGACCCACGGGTTCATTCCGTGCTCGAAGGGCAGCTCGATGCCGAGCCCGATGGACAGCCCACCGGCCTCACTGGCTCCCTTGTTGGCGGCGGACATGATGCCCGGGCCGCCACCGGTGATCACGGCATACCCGGCCTCGACCAGACGTCGCCCGACCTCCTCCGCGGCGGCGAAGTCCGGGTGCTCCGGCTTGACCCGGGCCGACCCGAAGACGCTGACCGCGGGACCGACCTCGGCCAGCGCACCGAAGCCCTCGACGAACTCGCTCTGGATCCGCATCACCCGCCACGGGTCGCCGTGCAACCAGTCGGCGCCGTCGCTGCCGGACAGCAGGCGCTGGTCGGTGGTGGTGGCAGGGATCTGGTCCCGGCGCAGCAGCACCGGGCCCTTGCGGTAACCGGTGCCGGGGACCGGGAGGCCGTCGTCGCTCATGGCCCCGACTGTACGGCGCGCGGCTCAGGCAGTGAGCCAGGCCCGCAGCGCGTCCCGACACTGGTCCAGCTGCTCTACCGGCAGGTGCTCGTCGTCCTTGTGCGCCAGCAGCGGGTCACCCGGGCCGAAGTTCACCGCGGGCACGCCGAGCGCAGAGAACCGGGCCACATCCGTCCAGCCGTACTTGGGGGCGGGCACACCACCGGTCACGCCGAGCACCGCCGCCGCAAAGTCCGCCGCGACCGGATCGTCCAACCCCGGACGCGCCCCGGACGCGGAGTCGGTGATCCGTACGGTGAAACCGTCGAAGAGCTCACGGACATGCGCCTCGGCCTGCTCCACCGACCGTGCCGGCGCGAAGCGGTAGTTCACGGTCACCACACACCGGTCCGGGATGACGTTGGTGGCGATGCCTCCGCTGATCAGCACGGCGTTCAGGCCCTCGCGGTAGACCAGTCCCTCCACCTCGACCTGCTCCGGGGTGTACGCCGCGAGCCGGTTCAGCACCTCCGCGGTGCCGTGGATCGCATTGCGGCCGGTCCACGCCCGAGCCGAGTGCGCGGCCACCCCGGTCACCTCCACCTCCGCGCGCAGGGTGCCGTTGCAGCCGCCCTCGATGCCCGCATTGGACGGTTCGCACAGCACCGCGAAGTCGGCGGCCAACCACTCGGGGTGGTTCCGCGCGATCCGGCCCAGGCCGTTCAGCGCGGCGTCGACCTCCTCGTGGTCGTAGAACACCCAGGTGATGTCCCGGCTCGGCGCGGTCAGCTCCGCGGCCAGCGCCAGTTGCACGGCGACGCCGCCCTTCATGTCGACGGTGCCGCGGCCCCACAGGATGCCGTCCGCCAGCCGGGTCGGCAGATTCGCCGGGTTCTCGGCCACCGGCACCGTGTCGATGTGTCCGGCGATCACCACCCGGGAGGCCCGGCCCAGATCAGTGCGGGCCACCACCGCGTCACCGTCCCGGTCGACCGTCAGGTGCGGCAGCGCCCGCAACGCCAGCTCCACCGCATCGGCCAGCGCGGTCTCCTGGCCACTCACCGAGCGCAGGTCGCACAACTGCGCGGTCAACGTGGTCAGGTCGGCGCTCAGATCCAGGGTGGTGACAGTCATGTCACCGGACCCTAGTCGCCCCGCCCCGTAGGCTTTCGGTCATGACCGACACGCGCACCGCCTGGGGCTGGGGACTGGCCACGCTCACCACCACCGGGAACGTCCTGGACACCTGGTACCCCGAGCCCGCGCTGGGCGAGCCGACCTCCGACACCGCGCCGCAGCACCTGCGGGCAGCCGAGGGCGAGGACCCGCTGCGCGACGTGCGAATCGAGCTGGTGTGCACGGTCATCGACCTGGACGCCGACCCTGCGGACACCGCGGACGCCTACCTGCGCCTGCACCTGCTCTCCCACCGCCTGGTCCGCCCGCACGGGGTCAACCTGACCGGGATCTTCGGCGTGCTGCCGAATGTGGTGTGGACCGACCGCGGCCCCTGCGCGGTGGACGGGTTCGAGGACGTGCGCGGTCGTCACCTGGTGGCCGGACAGCGGATCAGCGTCTTCGGGGTGGACAAATTCCCGCGGATGGTCGACTACGTGCTGCCCTCCGGGGTGCGGATCGCCGACGCGGACCGGGTCCGGCTGGGCGCGCACCTGGCCTCCGGTACGACCGTCATGCACGAGGGTTTCGTGAACTTCAACGCGGGCACCCTGGGCACCTCGATGGTCGAGGGACGGATCTCCGCGGGTGTGGTGGTCGGCGAGGGCTCGGACATTGGGGGCGGTGCGTCGATCATGGGCACCCTGTCCGGCGGTGGCCGCGAGGTGGTGTCCATCGGTGAGCGCTCCCTGCTGGGTGCCAACGCCGGGCTGGGCATCGTGCTGGGTGACGACTGCGTGGTCGAGGCCGGGCTGTACGTCACCGCGGGCACCAAGGTCACCATCGTCGGCGGTGAATCCGCGGGCACCGTGGTCAAGGCGCGTGAGCTCTCCGGCGCGAACGGTCTGCTGTTCCGCCGCAACTCCGTGACTGGCGGTGTGGAGGTTGTGGCCCGCACCGGCACCGGGATCACCCTGAACGCGGATCTGCACGCCAACTGATGTCGGCCCGGCCCGCGAGCGCCCGCCCACGGTCCTCGCGGATCGGGTGCGCGGCGCTCACTGCCCTCCTGCTGCTCCTGGCCGCGGTCGCCGGTGGCGTGGTCTGGCTGGTGCAACGCCCAGCGACGAGCACCGCATCGAACCGGTGCACCGCCGAGGCCGAGGACACCGACTGGGAGCTGTCAGCTGCGCAGGCGGACAACGCGGCGCTGATCGCGGTGACCTCGATGCGGCGCGGTATGCCCGCCCGGGCCGCGACCATCGGCTTGGCCACCGCACTGCAAGAGTCCCGGCTGATCAACATCGACTACGGCGACCGCGACTCGGTCGGGCTGTTCCAGCAGCGGCCCTCCCAGGGCTGGGGCACCGTGGAGCAGATCATGGACCCGGTGTACTCCACCGGAAAGTTCTACGACGGCCTGGCCGACGTCGAGGGCTATACCGAGCTGGAGATCACCGAGGCCGCGCAAGCCGTGCAGCGCTCCGCCTTCCCGGAGGCCTACGCCCAGCACGAGTTCCGGGCCCGCGCCTGGGCCTCGGCGCTCACCGGCTGGTCGGAGACCGTGCTCACCTGTGATCTGTCAGCACCGAACGAGCCGGGCTCCCCTGATGCCCTCGCCGAGCGCGTCGCCCGCGACTTCGGCAACACGGTGGTCGCGACCACCGATGGCACCACCGACGGGAACCGGGTGCTGCTGGCCACCGACGAGCTCGCCCGGGTCTCCGGAGCCGAGGCACGCCGGGCGGGCTGGGCGGTGGCGCAGTGGGCGGTTGCGGTCGCTGCCGGTCAGCAGGTGATCGAGGTGCGGGTGGGCGATGCGGTGTGGGACCGCGCCACCGGGAGTTGGACGCTCGACACCGAGGCCGACCCACTGCCCGATGACACGGTCGCGGTCACTGTGGAGGCTCAGCGCCCGGCGACCTCGACGTAGTCACGCTGGCCGGAGCCGGTGTAGACCTGGCGCGGCCGCCCGATCTTGGTCTTGGGGTCGAGCATCATCTCCCGCCACTGCGCGATCCAGCCGGGCATCCGGCCGAGTGCGAACAGCGGGGTGAACATCGACTCGTTGAATCCCATCGCCTTGTAGATCAGGCCGGTGTAGAAGTCGACATTCGGGTAGAGCTTGCGCGAGACGAAGTAGTCGTCGTTGAGTGCGATCTCCTCCAGCGCGCGGGCGATGTCCAGCAGCTCGTCGTTCTTGCCCAGCGCGGACAGCACCGCGTCGGCGCTCTCCTTCACGATGGCGGCGCGCGGGTCGTAGTTCTTGTACACCCGGTGCCCGAAGCCCATCAGGCGGACGCCCTGCTCCTTGTCCTTGACCCGGCGCATGAACTCGGTGGCGTCCCCGCCGTTGGCCTGGATCTCCGCCAGCATACGCAGCACCGACTCATTGGCCCCACCGTGCAGCGGGCCGGAGAGCGCGTTGATCCCGGCGGCGACCGAGGCGTACAGATTCGCGTGGGCGGAGCCGACCTGGCGGACGGTGCTGGTGGAGCAGTTCTGCTCGTGGTCGGCGTGCAGGATCAGCAGCTTGTCCAGCGCGCGCACCACCGTCGGGTCGACGTCGTACTGCTGGTAGGGCACCGCGAAGGTCATCCGCAGGAAGTCCTCGACGTACCCGCGCGAGTAGTCCGGATAGAGCAGCGGCTCGCCCCGTGAGGTCCGGTGCAGGTAGGAGGTGATCGTGCGGGTTTTGGCCAGCAGCAGGACGGTGGCCAGCTCGACCGCCTCGGGGTCGAAGGGGTCCAGCGACTCCGGGTAGAAGGTGGCCAGCGCGTTGATCGCCGAGCTCATCACCGCCATCGGGTGCGCCCCGGACGGGAAGGTCCCCATGAAGGTGCGGAAGTTCTCGTGCACGAAGGTGTGCCGGTTCACCCGCTCCACGAAGGCGTCCAGCTCGTCCGCGGTCGGCAGCTCCCCGTTGAACAGCAGGTAGGCGACCTCCAGGAACGAGGAGTTCTCGGCCAGCTGGTCGATCGGGTACCCGCGGTAGCGCAGGATGCCCGCGTCACCGTCGATGTAGGTGATCTGCGACTCGCAGGATGCGGTGTTCATGAAGCCGGGGTCGACGGTCACCAGACCGGTGTCCCGCAGCAGCGACGAGACCTCGATGCCGGAGTTTCCCTCGGTCGCGGGGACGACGGGCAGCTCATGGGTCCGGGCGTCCACGGTCAGCTGCACGGTTGCGGGGTCGGTCATGACGCTCCTCCTCGGGCGGGGTGTCGGGCGGGGATGGATCGCCCGGAGCGGGGTACGGCTGCGGCTACGTTGCGGCGCCTCACCCGGTCGGCCGGTTGACGGCCCGCGAGCACGCTACGTGACCCGGGGCCCGGCGACCATCCCGAGATAGGACTAACAGCTGTGACCCGTCTCACACGGCGGAGAGCCGATCCGCGGCAGCGGCGATCCGCTCGTCCGTGCCGGTCAGCGCGACCCGGATGTGCTCCGGCGCGCCGTAGAACGAGCCCGGCGCGACGAGGATTCCGGCATCGGCCAAGCGACCCACCGTGGCCCAGCAGTCCTCCCCGGCAGTCACCCACAGGTAGAGGCCCGCCTCGGAGCCATCGAGGCGCAACCCGGCACCGGTCAACGCCGGAAGCAGGGTCGCCCGGCGAGCGCGGTACAGCTCCCGCTGCGCGGCAACATGCGCGTCATCCCCGAGCGCAACGGTCATTGCCGCCTGCACCGGACCGGGCACGATCATCCCGGCGTGCTTGCGCGCGGCCAGCAGGGCGGCGATCAACGCCGGGTCACCGGCCGTGAACGCCGCCCGGTAGCCGGCCAGATTCGACTGCTTGGACAGCGAGTACAGCGCCAGCACGCCGGTCGGGTCGCCGCCGGTGACCCGCGGGTCCAACACGCTCGGCACACCCTCGGTGATCCAGGGCGCGGACCAAGGCAGCTCGGCGTAGCACTCATCGGAGGCCACCACCGCACCCACCGCACGCGCCGCCTCCACCACAGCCCGCAGCTGCGTCACGCTCAGCACGCTGCCGTCCGGGTTGCCCGGCGAGTTCAACCAGACCAGACGCACCCGGGCACCGTCGGGGCCGACCAATATCTGCACCGGGTCGGCGGTCGGCACCGGTGTCGCACCGGCCAGACGAGCCCCCACGTCATAGGTGGGATAGGCCGCAGCCGGGTGCAGCACCAGGTCCCCCGCGCCCAGACCCAGCAGGGCGGGCAGCAGTGCCACCATCTCTTTGGAACCCACCGTCGGCAGCACACCGGCCGGGTCCAGACCCGGCACATTCCTCCGCCGGGCGAACCAGTCGACCACGGCCTGCCGCAGCGCCGGGGTGCCCCAGGTCTGCGGGTAGCCCGGCGAATCGGCTGCTTGCGCAAGCGCGGTGCGCAACAGCTCCGGTGTCGGGTCGACCGGGGTGCCCACCGACAGGTCGACGATCCCGTCCGGGTGCTGTCGCGCCCGGTCGGCGAAGGGGGTCAGGGTGTCCCAGGGGAAGTCCGGCAGCGCCGCGGTGAACAGACCCATCAGTCGCCGTGCACCTGCAGCGGGAGGGTGGCGATCACCGGGTGGTCCTTGTCGATCTGGCCCATCTTGGCCGCGCCGCCCGGAGAGCCGATCCCGTCGAAGAACTCGACGTTCGCCTTGTAATAGTCGGACCACTGCTCGGGGACGTCGTCCTCGTAGTAGATCGCCTCCACCGGGCACACCGGCTCACAGGCACCGCAATCCACGCACTCGTCGGGGTGGATGTACAGCGAGCGCTTGCCCTCGTAGATGCAGTCGACCGGACATTCCTCGATGCAGGCCTTGTCCTTGACGTCCACACAGGGCTGAGCGATCACATAGGTCACGACATGTCCTCCACGCACCCGGTTCGCCCGGGCGTCTGTCATCGGTCCGGCGGCTGATGCCTAGTATCGCTCACCTGCACCCCCGACGACGCTCCGAGGAGGACCGATGGCCGAGGAGGACCCCTGGCGCAGCTGGCCGGTCGGCGCACGTGCGATGGTGCGGCGGCGGCTGCCCGCCGAGGACACCCACCTGTTCAGCGATGTGGTCGGGGACCTGCTGGCGGTCGACGACGACGGTGTGCTGCTACGCACCCGACGTCACGGGGATGTCCGGGTGCCGGGGACGCAGATCGCCATCGGCAAACTGGTGCCCCGTCCCCGGCGCTGACTCAGCCCTCGGGCGCGGGCGGCTGGGTCGCCGGATCAGCGCCGCACACCACCCGGTTCTGTGCCTTGTACCGCCAGGACAGGTTGTCGGTGGACTGCACCTCACCGTTCAGCGAGATGGTGCGGGTCACCTGAATGCTGAACCCGGGGTTGCCCGCGGACTGCGGTGAGCAGGAGGCCGAGGTGTTGTAGACCGTGGTCGGGGAGACGACATTGGTCTTCTCCCCCGACGTGATCGACACCTCGTAGTACGGGGTGCTCCACAGCCGGACCCACGTCTTGCCGTCCGCGACATAGGACTGCACCAGCACTCCGTACGGTGTGGTGTTCTTCCACTGCATGTCGATGGAGCCGGTGTACAGCGTGGCCTCACGACCCGCCGGGTAACGCTGGAACCACTCCGAGTGCGGGGTGTGGTCGGTGTCCTCCATCCCGGCCTCGAAGGCGGCGTTGAAGGTGGTGGTGGACAACTGCGACAGGCCGCCGCCCCAGGCATCGGAGTGCTCGCCGTTGACGATGGCCCCGGCCTGCACGAACCCGTGCGCGGCATCGATCGGCCCCAAGGCGTCGGTCAGCGAGAAGGTCTCCCCCGGGCGGACCAGGGTGCCGTTGATCGCCGCGGCCCCCGCGGAGATGTTCTGCGTGCGACGGGACTCGCTGGTCAGCGGGGTGGAGAACTCGGAGATGACCTCCTTGACCCCCAGCTCCTCCAGCGCCTGCGTGCTCTGCGCCGGGTCGGAGGACACCAGCTCCACACTGGCCGTGCGCTCGTCGGTGCTGCTGGCCGCTGTGGTGACGGCGGTGCCGAGTGCAGCCGGGTCCAACGTGGTACCCGGGGTGCCCGGCACGATCACCGGCGCACCGTCCTGGAACTCGAATCGGGCGTCCGCCGAGTCGGTGAGCAGATTCGATGTCCGGGACACGACCTGCTCGACCAAGGCCGCACCGTCCATCTGCAACACCAGCTGGTCGCCCTCCGGGACGAAGGACGCCGCTGCCACCAGCACATCGACCGGGAGCTCGGCATTCTGTCCCGCCACGCCCACCGTGACCGGACCGGAGACCACCGCCGAGGCGACATCGCGCACCACGCGGTCCACCTCGTCCTGGGTGATCGCGGGTTCGACCGTGTCACTGGGCAGCTCGATGGGCATCGCCTCGGTCAGCCAGCCGTCCTCCAGTGTGCTGCGGGCACCCTCCTGGTCCAGCGACCAGCCGTCCACCGCGTCGACCCCCTGCGGGGCACCGTCCACGAACACCACCGACCCGTCCACCGGCGCGAGGGTCAGCGCACCGGACAGCTCCTCGAGTGCCGCGTCCAACTTGGCCTCGTCCACCGTCGTCACCGGGGACTCCTCGCCACCACCGGCGATGTGCTGCCACATCCGCTGCGGGCGCAGGTCCACGCCGGTCAGGGAGTTCACCGTCGCGTCGACGTCCAGACTCAACCCCGCGGTCGCCGGGTCCACCGACCCGCTCACCTCACGGGCGATCACCGCGATGGCCTGATTGGATCGCTCCGACAGGCCGTCGGACAGGGCAGTCCGGGCATCGTCGGCGGTCATTCCTCCGACCTCGATCCCGGCCACCGTCGTCCCGCGCGGCACCCGATCCGCCAGCGCATAGGCACCGCCGACGTACGCGCCGCCCAGCACCACCAGCACACCGGCCACGATCAACACCGGTCGCCACCAGCGGCGCTGTCCGGTGGGCTCGGATTCGAACACGTCCAGCGGGGATCCTTCACTCGGGGTGGCGTCCGACTCGTCATCGGCGACCGGGTCCGGGGTAGCCGGGGCTGCAACGGGGAGGACGGTGGTGGTCTCCGTGGCTGGGGTGCCTTCCGGCACGGGCTCGGCGAGCGACGCGGTGACGTCAGTGGCGGTGGCCTGCGCCGACGGTTCATCGGCGAGCCGCTCGGTGACGGGGGTGCGGACCGGTGCGGCGGGGGTCTGGTCCGGGGCATCGGCGTCCTCGTCGGGCGCGGCGTCAGGGTCGGCAGCCGGCGCATTCAGGTCCGTGTCCGGCGTGCCGTGGTCGGTGTCCCGCTCGTCCAGATCGGTGACCGGCTCATCCACGTCCGCGGCAGACTCGTCCGCGTCGGGGGCAGGTGCGTCGTCGCCGGGCTGCTCCGCGACGTCGGCATCGCCGGTCGGGCGCTCGCCGGTGTCGTTCGGCTGCGGCACTGGTGCGGTCACGTTCGGGCTCGCAGAGGTGGCCGTGGTGTCAGCCTTTCCCTGCGGCGCGTCGGCGGTGGTGTCCTCCGGCGCGCTGCCGTCCGCGTTCCCCTGGCCCATCTGGTGGTCCCTTTCTCACCGGTGCCTCCCGCAGCCGCGGGCACAGTCCGCGATTCTACGGGCGGATACCCACAATCCCGCGCCGGATTCGCCGTGACCCGGTGCAGAAACCAGGCACTGTGGGCGAGTTCAGCGAATGGGGTGCATCCGTCGACGCAGATGCACCAGGCCTCCGGCGTCCGGGCGGCCCTCGCGCACGCTGAGCACGTCGCCGAGCACCAGGTCATGGTCCCCGGCCGGAACGATCTGTCGGGTGCGGCACTCGGCCCAGGCGGCGGCACCGTCGACCCAGGCGGCACCGAACTCCGGCGCGCGGTGATGCGGCACCCGGTCGAGTTGACCGATCACCGGTCGCCCCGGCGAGGCCAGCCAGTCGGCCACCGGGATCTGGTCGTCGGCCAGGATGCTCAATCCCCAGGTGTCCACCTGGTCGAGCGCGTCGCGGATCCGGCTGTCGGCGTGCAAGCTGACCAACAGGATCGGCGGTTCCAAGGAGACCGAGACCACCGCGGAGACCGTGGCGGCGTGATCCGCGCCGCGCCAGCGCACCGCGGTGACCGCCACTCCCCCGGGCAACCGCGCCATCGCCGCCCGGAACGCCTCGACGTCGACGCTCATACCGCCGACCGACGCCGCAGCGGCTGGTCGCTGAACCACCGCGACGGTAGGGCGAGCACACCGAGCGCGACGACGACCGCACCGCCCAGCCAGTACCAGCCCCAGTTGTCACGGCCCGGGATCAGCACATCGCCGCCCGGACCGTATTGGGACAGCCCGCCCAGCACGAGGAGCAGACCGGCCAGCTGCACCAGGACGTACACCCGACCGAAGCCGGCCCGGACCAGCACACTCGAGGTCAGCACCAGCGCCAGGGCAAGCACCAGGCCCCACGGCTGACTCGACCGGTGCATCACGGTGCCGACCGCGCCGACGACGGCAGCGATCAGCAGGACACCGAGCAGACGGAGAAGGGCGCGCACGCGGCTCAGGCTACGGGGTCGGGCTGGGACGGGACCGCCCAGGGCAGGTCGACGGTGCGAGAGGGGTCCGCCCACTCGTAGCGCTCCTCCGGGAGAATGGGGGCCAGCACACCGTTGGACAGCGCATAGCACCCGGCCAGAGCGGGCCGTCGTTCCAGCGCCGTCACCGCCTGCACCTGGGTGGCGTGTGCACCCAGCGCGTCCAGCACCGCCCCGCGCACCGGCCACACCGGGACGATGAACCCCGCGCCCGGGCGCGTCCGGGCCATGGCGGGTAGGGACCCCGCTGGGTCAGGCAGCGTGAACGGCCCTTGACGGCTCGACGCCCATGCAAGGTCAGCGTGTGCGGCAATCAGTGCTGCCACGTCGGCGTCGTCGGCCAACACCCGGTAGGCCGCGTGCAGATCAGCGCCAAGGGCGACCGCCCACGCCACGGGTGGCGCAGCAACGCCCATCAGCTCCGCCGCACGCCGCACGATCCGGTGGGTGCGCACGTGGTCCGGGTGCCCGTACCCGCCACCCGGCTCATACGTCACCACCAGAGCAGGCCGACGCTCCCCCAGCCACGCAGCCAGTCGTCCGGCTTGCGCATCCAGATCACCGGCGACCAGCGCGTCAGCGGGCAGCTCAGCCGCGGCACCGGCCTGGGCGAACCCGTCCATCCACGCCATGCCCGAATCGACGTAGCGCACCGCCGGACCGGGCAACTGGTCGAGGAACCGCTGCTCCACTCCCCCGAGCGCCCGCATCGCCGCGGCGATCTCGGTTTCCCGATACGCACCGAGCGCCGGGCCGTTCCCCTCCAGTTCAGCGCGGAGGGGACCGATCACCTCTCCCTGCTCACCGCGGGTGCAGGTGATCACCGTGGTCGGCAGATCAGCCGCGACGGCGGTGGACAGCAGAACGCCCGAGGTGAGGGTCTCGTCATCGGGGTGCGCGTGCACCGCCACGACCCCACCTCGGGCGTTCAACGGGTTCAGGCCTTCTTGCTGCGCGCGGTGATCCGGGCGCGCTCGGACTGGTCGAGCACCACCTTGCGGATCCGGACCACCTCCGGGGTGACCTCGACGCACTCGTCCTCGCGGGCGAACTCCAGGGACTCCTCCAGGGTCAGGTGCCGCGGCGGCACCAGGTTCTCGAAGTTGTCCGCGGTGGACGACCGCATGTTGGTGAGCTTCTTCTCCTTGGTGATGTTGACGTCCATGTCCTCACTGCGGGAGTTCTCACCGACGATCATGCCCTCGTAGACCTCCTGCGTGGGGTCGACAAAGAAGCTGCCGCGCTCCTGCAGGTTGATCATCGCAAAGGGCGTCACCGCACCGGCGCGGTCGGCGACCAGCGACCCGGCCACCCGGGTCTCGATCGGCCCCGCCCACGGCTCGTAGCCCTCGGCCAGCGAGGAGGCGATGCCGGTGCCACGGGTCTCGGTCAGGAACCGGGTCCGGAATCCGATCAGGCCACGGGCCGGGACCAGGAACTCCATCCGCACCCAACCAGTGCCGTGGTTGGTCATGGTCTCCATGCGGCCCTTGCGCTGGGCCAGCAGCTGGGTGACAGCACCGAGGTACTCCTCCGGCACGTCGATGGTCATCCGCTCGACCGGCTCGTGCACCTTGCCGTCGATCTTCTTGGTGACCACCTGCGGCTTGCCCACGGTCAGCTCGAAGCCCTCGCGGCGCATCTGCTCGACCAGGATGGCCAGCGCCAGCTCACCGCGGCCCTGCACCTCCCAGGCATCCGGACGCTCGGTGGGCAGCACCCGCAGCGAGACGTTACCGATCAGCTCCTTGTCCAGGCGGTCCTTCACCTGGCGCGCGGTGACCTTGTGGCCCTTGCCGCCCTTGCCGGCCAGCGGGGAGGTGTTGATCCCGATGGTCATGCTGATCGCCGGGTCGTCCACGGTGATCAGCGGCAACGGGCGCGGGTCATCCGGGTCGGTCAGGGTCTCACCGATGGTGATGTCCTCGATGCCCGCCACCGCCACGATGTCACCGGGGCCCGCCTGATCGGTGGGGACACGCTCGAGCGCCTTGGTCTCCAACAGCTCGGTGATCCGCACGTTCTGCGTCGTGCCGTCCGCACGGCACCAGGCCACGGTCTGCCCCTTGGTCAGCGTGCCGTTGAAGATCCGCAACAGCGCCAGTCGACCCAGGAACGGCGAGGCGTCCAGGTTGGTGACATGCGCCTGCAACGGTGCGCCCTCGGTGTAGGTCGGGGCCGGGATCTTCTCCAGGATGGTGGCGAACAGCGGCTCGAGGTTCTCGCTGTCCGGCAGCTCGCCATCGCCAGGCTGGTTCAGCGACGCGCGACCGGCCTTGGCAGCGGCGTAGACCACCGGCACGTCCAGGATCGCGTCCAGGTCCAGGTCCTCGACCTCGTCGTGCAGGTCGGACGCCAGGCCGAGCAGCAGGTCGGTGGCCTCACCGACGACCTCGGTGATCCGGGAGTCCGGGCGATCGACCTTGTTGACCACCAGGATCACCGGCAGCTTGGCGGCCAGCGCCTTGCGCAGCACGAACCGGGTCTGCGGCAACGGCCCCTCGGAGGCGTCCACCAGCAGCACCACACCATCGACCATCGACAGGCCGCGCTCGACCTCACCGCCGAAGTCCGCGTGGCCCGGGGTGTCGATCACGTTGATGGTGATGCCATCGGGCTGGCCCGCCGCGACCGCCGCCGGGCCGGAGTACCGGACCGCGGTGTTCTTGGCGAGGATCGTGATGCCCTTCTCACGTTCCAGGTCACCGGAGTCCATCGCCCGCTCGTCCACGTGGGAGTGCTCGCCGAATGCGCCGGACTGCCAGAGCATGGCGTCGACGAGGGTGGTCTTGCCGTGGTCGACGTGGGCGACGATCGCGACGTTGCGCAGATCGCCGCGCACGCTGGTGCCGGAGGGCACGGACATAGAAGGTTTCCGTTCCGGAGAGTGGGGTGTGGGGGCGCAGCGTCGTCGAGCGCCGATCGATTCTACGCGTAGACGCGAATGCGGCGCGGAGGCGTTCGTCACGCTCCGCGCCGCATCAGCGTCAGGACAGGTCAGGCCTTCGGGGACAGCCCGAGGGCAGCGGCCTCCTCCGCGGCGGCCTGCTCCAGCAGCCGGTCGCGGGTCTCGCGGCGCAACTTCTGCTCCGCCGGGTTCGGCACCGGCACGGCAGCCAGCAGTCGCTGGGTGTACAGCTCCTTCGGCTGGTGCAGGATCTGCTCACGCGGCCCGACCTCGACCAGGTCACCGTGGTTCAGCACCGCGATCCGGTTGGACAGGATCTCCACCACCGCGAGGTCGTGGCTGATGAACAGGCAGGCGAAGCCGTACTCGGACTGCAGTTGCTGGAACAGCTCCAGCACGCGCGCCTGCACCGACACGTCCAGCGCGGAGGTCGGCTCGTCGGCGATCAGCAGCTTGGGCGACAGAGCCAGAGCGCGGGCGATACCGACGCGCTGGCGCTGACCACCGGAGAGCTCGTGCGGGTAGCGGTTGCGCATCGCCCGGGGCAGGTGCACCTGGTCGAGCAGATCTTCGACCCGCTTGTTCAGCTCGGCGCCCTCGGCCACCTTGTGCAGCTTCAGCGGCTCGCCGATGGACTCACCGATCGGCATCCGCGGGTTCAGCGAGGAGCCCGGGTCCTGGAAGACGATCGACACGTCCTGCCGGACCGCGCGCAGGTCCTTCGCCTTCACCCCGGCCAGCTCGACACCGTTGATCTTGAGCGACCCGCCGGCGACTGGCAGTAGACCGACCGCCGCACGGCCGACCGTGGTCTTGCCGGAGCCCGACTCGCCCACCAGGCCGACAACCTCGCCCTTGCCGATGGTCAGGTCAATCCCGTTGATCGCCCGGAACGCCGGCACCCGACCACGGCCGGGGTACTCGATGATCAGGTCCTTGGCCTCAAGCGCGAACTCGGTGAACACCTTCGCGGCCGGTGCCGGCTCGCTGACGTGGGCGACGCCCTCCTCCACGGCCACCGGGTGCTCGCCGTGCAAACCCTGGGCGGCGTAGGTCTCCGAGCCCAGGTGCGGCACCGCGTCCAACAGCTGGCGGGTGTACGGGTGCTGGGGCCGGTTGAAGATCTCGTCCGAACTGCCGGACTCCACCACGCGACCGTTCTTCATCACCATGACGCGGTCGGAGAGGTCCGCGACCACACCCATGTCGTGGGTGATCAGCACGATGCCGGAGTCGATCCGGTTCCGCAGGTCGCGCATCAGCTTGAGGATCTCGGCCTGGACCGTCACGTCCAGTGCGGTGGTCGGCTCGTCGGCGATCAGCAGCTTGGGGTCGCAGGCCAGCGCCTGGGCGATCATCGCGCGCTGCCGCTGACCACCGGACAGCTGGTGCGGGTACTTGTCCACCGAACCCTCGGGGTCCGGGATGTCC
This sequence comes from Cellulomonas sp. NPDC089187, assembly GCF_040685135.1. Lineage (NCBI taxonomy): Bacteria > Bacillati > Actinomycetota > Actinomycetes > Micrococcales > Cellulomonadaceae > Cellulomonas > Cellulomonas sp. NPDC089187. Next base: position 101,915 of record NZ_JBFBHI010000003.1, read on the forward strand.
ACCAGCGACAGCAGTTCGATCGCCCGTGCCCGGGCCTGCTTCGGGGACATCTCAAAGTGCACCCGCAGCGTCTCGGCGATCTGGAAGCCGATGGTGTAGACCGGGTTCAGCGCGGTCATCGGCTCCTGGAAGATGACCGAGACGTCCTTGCCGCGCACCGAGGACAGTTGCTTGTGCGACAGGCCCAGCAGCTCCTTGCCACCCAGCTTGGCCGAGCCGGAGGCGCGACCGTTCGGCGGCAGCAGACCGATCAGCGACATCGAGGACTGGGTCTTGCCCGAGCCGGACTCACCCACGATGGCGAGCACCTCACCCGGGCGCACGTCGTAGTTGACGTCGATCGCAGCGGGGAACCACTCGCCGTCCACGAAGAACTCGACCGTCAGGTCGCGCACCTCCAGGATCGGGGCCTTGCCGGCCGGCTGCGCGGGGACGCCGGCAGCAGTGGTGTCAGTGGTCACGGTGGTGATCCTTCCGTGTGGCGCGGTGTCCGCCGATCTGGCGGGTTCCCTGCGACTCGGTGTCCGGCCGGTCTGCGACGATGACCGCATGACTGCGGCAGACAGCTCGGCTGAGGTGGTGGTGTTCCGACCGGTGTTCGGTCGGGTCCTGGCTGTGGTGGTGATCGTGCTCTGCCTGGGCGGAGCGATCACCGGGCTGGTGACGGATGCCGGGGCGACGCTGCGGTTCCTCCCGCTGCTCGCCCTGCTGGGCACCGCGATGTGGGCGGCCTACTGGCGTCCGGCGGTCATCGTGACCCCCGCCGCCGTGGAGCTGCGCAATGTCACCCGCACGGTGGAGATGCCCTGGCCGGCGATCCAGCGGATCGATACCCGCTTCGCGCTGACCCTGCACACCCCCTACGGGCAGTACGCCGCGTGGGCAGCTCCCGCCCCGGGCCGGGCCCAGGTCCGGATGGCCGGCCCCGCCGATGTGCGAGACCTGCCCTCCTCGACCTACGGCGCCGGTGGCACGGTGCAGGCCGGTGACCTGGCGTCGACCGGCTCCGGTCAGGCCGCCCTGCTGGTCCGCGCCCGCTGGGAGGCACTGCGCGACGCCGGTGTGCTGGACGACCCGCGGCTGGAACGTGAGCGCCCCCGCGTGCGTTGGCACACCGGCACGCTGGCCGCGATCGTGGTGCTGATCGCGGCCAGCGTGCTCGCGCTGGCGCTGTGACATCAGGGGCACCGGGTCAGGCCTTGGCCGCGGCCCGCTGCTCGGCGCGCTGCTTGCGCTTGTCCGCCTTGGCCAGCGCCCGGGCGGTGGGGATCCGGCGCTGACGCGGGTCGAAGGCGTCCCGCAGTCCGTCACCGATGAAGTTCACGCACAGCGCGATGATCACGATGAACAGACCGGGCCACCAGAACAGCCAGGGCCGAGTGGCGAAGGCGGTCTGGTACTCGTTGATCAGCTGACCCAGGGAGACCTCGGGGCTGTTGATACCGAAGCCCAGGTAGGACAGCGCCGTCTCCAGCAGGATCGCCGAGGCCATCAGCAGGGTGGCGTTGACGATGATCACGCCGACCGCATTCGGCAGCATGTGCTTGAACATGATCCGGAAGTCGCTGGCACCGGCCACCCGGGCCGCGTCGACGAACTCCCGCTCACGCAGCGCGAGGAACTGTCCGCGCACCAGTCGGGCCATGTTCATCCAGGACACCAGCGACAGCGCGATGGCCAGCGACCACGGGCTCGCACCGCCGACCAGCACACCCAGGATGGAGCCGACCATGATCACCGGGATGGTGATGAACATGTCGGTGAGCCGCATGAGCAGCCCGTCGAGCCAGCCGCGGAAGTACCCGGCCAGCGCGCCGACGATCACGCCGATCAGCGTGGACAGCAGACCGATGACGAACATGACGGTCAGCGACTGCTGCGTACCACGCATCACCATCGCGAAGCCGTCGTGGCCCACGTTGTCCTGACCGAAGGGGTGCGACCCGAAGACGAATCCGCCGTCCTTAAAGCCCATGGTGGGCGCGCCGCCGGAGTTCACGATGGCGTTGAGGTCGCGGTAGCCGTACTGCCACCAGCCGGGGATCGGGCCCCAGCCGATAGAAGTGGTCACCAGGATGATCACCAGCAGCAGCACGACGGTGGACACCATCGCGCCGCGGTGCCGCAGGAACCGGCGCAGGACGATGCGGCCCTGGGACAGGCCCTCGACCTCCTTGAGCTCGATCGCGTTCTCGACGTTCTCGGCCGGGGTCGTGGCGCCCTCAGTGGGCTCGATCGGGGGATTGATGCTCATGAGTTCACTCGAATCCGGGGGTCGAGGGCCGCGTAGATGAAGTCCACCGCGATGCTGGCGATGACCAGGAGCGTGCCGGTCACGAGGAAGTACCCCATGATCGGGTCCGGGTCACGCTCGTTCAGCGCCTTGATGAACATCGTGCCCATGCCGGGGATCGCGAACACGCGCTCGGTGATGATCGCGCCACCGAAGAGCGCCGCGATGTCGAGCGGGATGACCGTGGCCAGCGGGATCAGGGCGTTGCGGAACGCGTGCCGCATGGTGACAACCCGCTCCGGCAGGCCCTTGGCCCGCGCGGTGCGGATGTAGTCCTGGTTCATCACCTCGAGCAGGCTGGCCCGGGAGTACCGGGTGTAGCTGGCGAAGGAGATCAGGATCAGCGCGATCGTCGGCAGCAGCAGGTGCGTGTAGGTGTCCAGCGAGGTGACCCAGAAGTCACCGGTCAGACCCGGCGTCTGCGAGCCGATGGTGGCGATCGGACGCCCGTTGATCTGCGACGCGTTGGAGTAGGCCTCCCAGACATCCATCACCCGGTCGATGAAGATCAGCGCGCCCACACCGACACCGGTGATGATCGCGGCCCGGGCGGTCTGAGAGACCTCCCAGCCGCCGAAGAGCTTCGCGACCACGATGCCCACGATCACGACCGTGGCCACGAGCCCCAGCATGAGCAGCCAGGAGGCGTGCACGAAGGCGTACTGCAACGGGTAGTACAGCGCAGTACCGATGGCGACCATCACCAGGCTCGCATAGAGCACCCGGCGGTTCTGCACCCCGGCGGTCAGGGCGACCACCGCGAAGGCGATGCCGACACCGATCACCGCGACGCCGGCAACGCCGAAGCTGGGGTTGAGCAGCCAGTCGGTCTCACTGAGGAACAGCAGGAGGAGCGCGGTGGCCACGGTGGACGCCGCGAAGGAGATCCAGCGGGTCCGGGAGCTGCCACCGATGATCGACGACCAGATCACACCGGAGATCAGCGACACGATCACCATCACCAGCGGTGGGATGTGCGGGTCCGCGAGGAAGTCGTTGAAGCCGATGGCGCCCCAGAGCTTCAGCAGCACCGCGACCCAGAACGAGGGCAACGAGTACAGCACGAAGGACAGGAACGTCACGCTGTAGTCGAAGCGGGTGTACTGGCGCAGCGCGGAGACGATACCGACCAGCACGCCGAGGCCAACCGCGATCACGATCGAGAGCGCGACCAGCTGGACGGTGTTCGGCAGGGCGTTGCCGAGCATCGAGCTCACGGACTGCCCGGAGCGGAAGGCGACACCGAGGTCACCGGTGAACAGCGCGCCGAGCCACTTGAAGTAGCGGACCACCGGCGGGGTGTTCAGGTCGAGCTGGCGGACGCGCGCTTCGATCAGCGCTTCTTTATTCGGTGCCGTGCTCTGGCGCAGGTCCTCGAGCGGATCGAGCGCGTACGACAGGAGCATGTACACGATGAACGTCGCGCCCAGCAGCACGACGGCCGACGACAGGAGTCGACGGGCCAGGAAGATCAGGGTGGGCGCGCTGTTCCGGAACCAGGAGCTGCGCGCGGTGACCGGTGCGTCGGGCGCGGATGGCGCGCCGGAGGCACGGGTCGTCACAGAGGTGGCCATGGGGTCGTGGACCTTACGGGAAGGGGAGTACTCGCGGTCGGCGATTCTACGCGGCTCGTGGCCGACTGCGGTCACCGGTGGTGGAACGGGCCTCCCAGAGCGGGCAATTGAGCAGATCAGGCACAGCAGAGGGGGTACCGCGGCGGGTGCCGCGGTACCCCCGTGCCGTAGCGCTAGATCCGGGTCAGACCGTCACTCGGAGGCCGAGTCGGACGGAGCGCCCAGGGAGTCGTCCGCGCTGATCTCCCAGTCCCAGTAGTTCCAGAAGATCGTCGGGGACAGGGTGATGGTCGAGACGCCCTGCAGCACGTCGCGGTGCGCGACGACACCCGGGAACTGGAACAGGGTCACACCGAAGGCGTCCTCGTTCAGCAGGGTCTCCATCTGGGTGGCCAGCTCCACCTCCTTGGCCGGGTCGGTGTTCGGGCGGATCTGCGCCCAGAGAGCGTCCACCTCGGGGTTGGAGTAGCCGCTGTAGTTGTTCTGGCCACCGGTGAGGAAGTTGCCCTCGCCGTTCAGCACGAACGTATTGGTGGACTGCCAGCCGAAGAGCGCGGCGTCGTAGGAGCCGTTGCCCAGGATGGTGCCCCAGTTGTCGTCACCGTTGTCGATGACGTTGAAGCCGGCCTGCGCGGCCGAGGCAGCGATCAGCTGGTACTCGTTGGCGCGCCGCACGTTGGACTTGCCGTACAGGAAGCGCACGTCCACCGGAGTGGTCACGCCAGCCTGGGCGAGCAGGGCCTTGGCACCCTCGATGTCGACCTCGGCCCACGCGTCGGAGCCGTTGTTGGCGACGACCTCGTCGTAGTCCGGCGAACCCGGCACGTACAGCTGGGAGTCACGGGTGGTGGCGTCCTCCTGCAGCGGAGTGATCAGCTTCTCGATGATCTCCTGCCGCGGGATGGTCTTGAGGAACGCCTCGCGGACCAGACGGGCCTTCTCGGCGTCGCCGCCGTAGGTCGCCGGGTCGAACGGACCACCGTTGTCGAAGGTCAGGTCGACGTGCTCGTAGGTGCCCTCGGGGGCGGTGGTGTAGGAGACACCGTCGATGGTGTCCAGGGTGGACAGCACGTCCACGGAGGACTGCGGCTGGATCAGGTCCACCTCACCGTTCTGGAGCGCGGTGACCGAGGCCAGCGGGTCCTCCGAGTAACGGACGGTGATCGAGTCGACCTTGGGCTGCGGGCCCCAGTCGCCGAAGTTCTCGTTGCGGACCAGGGTCAGGTACTGGCCCTCGACGTACTCGCTGAGGATGTACGGCCCGTAGGAGAGGTACTGGAGCGGGTTGTCCGGCATCGAGGTGAAGTTGAACCCGTTGGTCCAGGTGTCGGCGATCTTCGCCAGCGCCTCGGTGTCGTTGTTCTCGAACGCGTCCTCGATGGCCTGCTTGCCCTCGGTCGGGTCGTCAATGCCCAGGGCCAGGCTCGCGACGGCGTGCGCGGCGACCGGCGCCGGCTGGTTCATCGACACCTCCCAGTCGGAGCGCGGCTCGTCGTAGACGAACGTGACCGAGCGGCCGTCGTCACCGATCTCCGGGAACTGGGAGATGGAGGTCATTGCCTGCGAGGAAGCGTCGAAGTAGACCTCGCCCTCGCCGACCACGGCGTTGCCGTCCGCGTCCGTCTGCACCTCGTCACCGGCGACGGTGTCGAAGTTGTCGTTCTGAGTGCCCCAGAACAGGATCATGTCAGCGGCGTCGACGGGGGTGCCGTCCGACCACTCCACACCCTCGTTGACCGTGTACTTGACGGTGAACGGGTCCTCGGTGACGACCTCGTAGGTGCCGAAGTCCTCGTTCTTCGCGAGGTTCAGGTCACCGTCGTAGTAGTTAAAGAACGAGGTGGTCAGGTAGATGATGTTGGCGTTCGCCGTGGCGTTGCCGTTCGCCGTCAGGTTGTTGGTGGAGCGGAACGGCTCGTTCCAGCCCACGTTGACCGACGTGGTCTCGTTGATCTCGGAGCCAGTCTCGGGGCCCGAGCACGCGGTGAGCACCAGGGCACCCGCTGCGACGGCCGCCAGAGCAGCTCCAGTTCGCCTGATCTTCAATGTTCCTCCTGAAAAGGTGGCGCCCGGTGTCGTGCCGGCACCCGAACCAGAGGGCGCTCGGCGGACGCACGGTCCCGCCATGGATGGGGACACGCTAGTGAGCCGAGGTGGGACAAATCGGACACTGTCCCGGGTCAGAGGTGATCGTTACCGGATTGATACTGAGCAGTAGTGTCCAGCATTCGAGACGACACCGGGTGGAAACATGCCGGAAACACGCACAAGGGCCACCGCTCCCGTCTCGCCAGTCGGTCAAAGTCCGGAACCGGCCAGCGCGGACATCACCGGGTGTGTTATGGGTGCCGCAGCTGGGTGCTCGGCGTGTGGTCCAGCACCGGCAACGCGGTCGCGCAGAGGGACGCCGCAACGATCAGCCACCCGACGGCGCGCAGGCCCGTACCGAACGGCGCGTCCCCGAAGGTGGACCGCTCGTCAGATCACGGCCAGTCCAGACTCGACGCTCACTCTCCGAGAGCGAGCCGACTGCTTCTACGATGTCCGTCGTCAGCGTCACGGAGCGAGAGGGGCACCATGAACGCCAAGCGCGACGACGAGGTCGAGGGCTTCACCGCTGAGGAGAAGGCCGCCATGAAGGAGCGCGCCGCCGAGGTGCGCAAGAGCAAGCGCTCCGGAGCCTCCGGCGATCCCGCCCAGGAGGTGCTCGACAAGATCGCCGAGATGCCCGACGAGGACCGGGTCGTCGCCGAGAAGATCCACGCCCTGGTCGTTCAGCACGCCCCGAGCCTGACCCACCGCACCTGGTACGGCATGCCCGCCTACGCCAAGGACGGCAAGGTGCTGCTGTTCTTCCAGCCCGCCAGCAAGTTCAAGGCGCGCTACTCGACCTTGGGCTTCAACGACATCGCCGCGTTGGACGACGGCACCATGTGGCCCAACTCCTACGCCATCACCACGCTGACCCCCGACGACGAGCAGCGGATCGCCGAGCTGATCGTCCGGGCCGTCGGCTGATGGGCACCGCCCTCGTCGTCATCGACGCCCAGGTGGACGTGCTCGACGACTGCGTCCAGGTGGAGCCCACGCTCGACGCCATCCGCACTCTGCTGACCGGCGCGCGCTCCGCAGGTGTGCCCGTGGTGTGGGTGCAGCACGCCGACTCCCACCTGGTCGCTGGTTCAGACGGGTGGCAGATCCACCCGGCGCTCGACCCGCTGCCCGGTGAGGCAATCGTGGCCAAGGCCTACCGGGACTCCTTCGCCGACACTGAGCTGCGGGATGCACTCGGCGACGCCGACCACCTGGTGCTCTGCGGGGCGCAGACCGACTACTGCGTGCGGACCACCGCCCAACGCGCCGCGGCGGACGGGTACGGGCTGACCTGGGTCACCGATGCGCACACCACGACGGATGCGCGGACCACCGACGGGGTGGTGCGTGCGCAGGACGTGATCGCGCAGCACAACCACTACTTCGCGGGGCTGCGGTACCCGGGGCAGACGGTGCGGGCGGTGGCGGCGGACCAACTGGCCTGGTCACGGATCTGATCTGCGGGGCAGGGCCGCTAGATTGCGGACATGACTGAGAGCGCTCCTGTTCCCGGCTGGTACCCCTCCGACAACCAGCTCCGCTGGTGGGATGGTCACCAGTGGACCGAACACACCCAGCCGATGCCCGCGCAGAACGTGCCCACACCGGCAGCCGGTCCTGCAGCGGACGTTCCCGCAGGCACGATCTGGCACGCGGTGGGCAAGCCACTGACCGGCATCGGCGCCGGTCGGTACCGGCTGACCGAGCAGTACCTGTTCTTCGAGAAGGGCACGCTGCGCACCACCGCCGAGCAGATTCCGGTCGAGAGCATCGTGGACGTGGATGTCGACCAGTCGATCTCCCAGAAGGCACGAGGCATCGGCACCCTGACCGTGCACTACCAGCTGGGTGGCGGGCGCGGCACCAGCTCCGTCGAGCTGGAAGACATTCCGGACTTCCGCGACGGGGTACAGGCGATCAACGACGCGGCGCACACCCGCCGAGAGCAGCTGCAAGCCCGGGCCAACACGCAGACGCTGCGCTACCAGGGCGGCGGATACCCGGCCCCGGCGGCACCGACGGTTCCCTCGGCACCCGCGGCTCCCTCGGCACCGACGCCCTCTGCCAGCGACGAGATCTTCGCGCAGCTGGAGCGCCTCGGACAGTTGCGCGATGCGGGCGTGCTCTCCGGCGAGGAGTTCGACGCCAAGAAGGCCGAACTCCTCCGCCGCCTCTGACAGCTCGGGGTGTGGGCCTCGGCCCACACCCCGCCGGGCCGGCATCTGCTCCGCGCAGAGACGACGGGGCAAGCGGGCTCAATTCTGTATTGCTGATTCCAGAATGAGCTAGAGTCGCCCCCCATGGGACGACCACGAGGCTTCGACGAAACCGCAGTCCTGGACGCGGCCGCCGGACAGTTCCGTGTGCACGGCTTCGAGAGGACCTCGACTGAACAGCTGTGTGAGGCTGCGGGCGTGCGGCGCAGCAGCCTCTACAACACCTTCGATTCCAAGGACGAGCTGTTCATCCGCGCCCTTGAGCACTACATCACCTCGGTGCGCGCGCAACAGGCCGCCATCCTGGAAGACACTGAGCTCTCGGGGGCCGATCGACTCCGCAGCCTGATCGACGCCGTCATTCGCGAGGAAGAAGACGCTGCCGAGCGCGGTCACGCTGCCGGATGCATGGTCGTGCACAGCTTCATGAACCCGGATCTTCGCGAGCGAGACGAGCGGATCCAAGCCATGCTCGACCACGACCTGCGCCAGCGCACCGACCTCCTCGTCGCCGCCATCCGCGCCGGTCAGGCCGACGGCTCGCTCTCCGGTGCGGTGAGCCCCCTCGACGCTGCACTGCTCGCCAACACCGTCATCTCCGGGCTCCGAGTGACCGCGCAGTCCGGGTGCACCCCCGAGACCCTCCGGCGCATCGCCCTCACCGGGCTGCACGCCCTTCTGCACTGAGCGTCACCAGTCCGGCCCCCCGGGGGCACTTCACTCTGACTTCGTTATGGATTTTCCAGTACAGAAGGGTTCACCTCATGACCACATCGACCCCCGCAGTGACGAAGCCTCCAGCGGTGCCCTGGGCCGTCCACGTGATCGCCGTCGGCATCTTCGCGATGACCACCAGCGAGTTCGCCGTCGCCGGCCTCATGCCCCAGCTCGCCGTGGCCCTGGGTGTCAGCGTCGAGCAGATCGGCTACCTCGTCACCGTGTTCGCGGTCGCGATGACTGTCGGCGGGCCTGCGTTGACGATTCTCCTCCTGCGTCTGCCACCCAAGCGGGCTCTGATGGTCATCTTCGGAATCTTCCTGGTCGGCAACCTTCTCGCAGCGGTGTCGACGTCCTACGCAGCCATGATGGTCGCCCGAGTGATCAGCGGCGTCGCAGCCCAGGCATTCTTCGGTATCGGGATCTCGCTGAGCGCGCGCACCGTCGAGGAGAGCATGCGTGGCCGTGCCAGCGGAGTCGCGATGAACGGTCTGATGCTCGGCACTCTGCTCGGTCTGCCACTGGCCACCTTCGTAGGCGGGCAGCTCGGATGGCGCGCCGCCTTCTGGGTCATCTCGGTGATCACCGTCCTCGCGGCGCTCCTGACGCTCGCGTTCGTGCGTAACCCCGACAGTGCTGGCACAGAGGAGGCCGCCACACTGTCCATGCGTGACGAGCTTGCTGTGCTGCGCCACCCGCAGTTTCTCCTGGCGTTGGCCTCCAGCACGCTCATCATCGGAGCGACCTTTTCAGCCTTCAGCTTCTTCACGCCGGTCCTCACCGAGATCACCGGCTTCTCGACCACCCTCGTCCCGGTCCTGCTGCTCGCCTACGGGGCGGCCACCGTGGTGGGCAACATGGTCGTCGCTCGGCTGGCTGACCGATTCACCATCTCAACACTGCTGACGGGCACGGCCTTGAACGCAGTCTTCCTGGCAGGCTTCGCGCTGTTCACCGACGTTCCGCCGCTCGCACTGGTGTTCATGCTCGGCATCGGCCTGGTCGGGGTGACGATGAACCCGGCCATGGTCGTCAGGGCGCAGCGCGCAGGGTCCACCACGCCACTGGTGAACACCATCCACACCTCGTTCATCACCCTCGGAGTCATCCTTGGCTCCGCTGTCGGCTCCGCCCTCATCCCTGGGTTCGGCTTACGGGCACCCATCGTGCTCGGAGTCGTCCTGGCGGTGCTGGCCCTCGGCACCATCCTGCCCGCGCTGGCCAACCCCTCCCTGCGCGGTGGGCACAAGCAAGCCGCGGCCACCATCGCCGTGCAGCAGGAGCCGGTCATCGCAGCAACCAACGAGCTCTCAGAGGAGACCAACACCAGCCGCCAGCCGGCCCGCAACTAGACGTTGAAGCGGAACTCCACCACGTCCCCGTCCACCATCACGTAGTCCTTGCCCTCCACCCGGGCCTTCCCCGCAGCACGGGCAGCCGCGACGGACCCCGTCTCGACCAGGTCGTCGAAGGAGATGACCTCGGCCTTGATGAACCCCTTCTGGAAGTCGGTGTGGATCACACCGGCTGCCTGCGGGGCGGTCCAGCCCTGGTGGATGGTCCAGGCGCGGGACTCCTTGGGACCGGCGGTGAGGTAGGTCTGCAGGCCGAGGGTGTGGAAGCCGACCCGAGCCAGCTGGTCCAGACCGGACTCCTCCTGGCCGTTCTCGGCGAGCATCTCGCGGGCCTCGTCCTCGTCCAGCTCGACCAGCTCGGACTCGAACTTGGCATCCAAGAAGATCGCGTCGGCGGGGGCGACCAGGGCGCGCAGCTCGTCCTGCATGGCGGTGTCGGCGAGACCGGCGTCGTCGGTGTTGAAGACATAGATGAACGGCTTGGCGGTCATCAGCTGCAGGTGCGAGACATCGGCCAGGTCCAACCCGGCGGCCTTAGCACCGGAGAACAGGGTGGTGCCGGTCTCGAGGATCTTCTGCGCAGCCTGGGCGTTGGCGAGGTCGGCCGGGTCCGCCTTCTTGCCGCGGACCTCCTTCTCCAACCGCGGGATGGCCTTCTCCAGGGTCTGGAGGTCGGCGAGGACCAGCTCGGTGGCGATGGTCTCGATGTCGTCCTTGGGGTCGACCTTGCCGTTGACGTGCACGACATCTGGGTCGGCGAAGGCACGGGTCACCTGGCAGATGGCGTCGGCCTCACGGATGTTGGCCAGGAACTGGTTGCCCAGCCCCTCCCCCTCGGAGGCCCCCTTGACGATGCCCGCGATATCCACAAAGGACACGGTGGCGGGCAGGATCTTCTGGCTGCCGAAGATCTCCGCCAGCTTGTTCAGCCGGGGGTCGGGCAGCGGGACCACGCCGACATTGGGCTCGATGGTGGCGAACGGGTAGTTCGCCGCGAGCACCTGCGCGCGGGTCAGGGCGTTGAAGAGGGTGGACTTGCCGACGTTGGGCAGTCCGACGATGCCGATGGTGAGTGCCACGGGAGGTCATCCTACGGGGGCCGGGTGTCGGTGGTGGCTGGCAGGGTGCGGGTCATGACGACGTCACTGGTGTTCGCGCTGGCCGGAGCGTTGCTGGCGGGCGCCCTGGTCGGGTGGTTCGCGGCGCAGGGCCGGACGGCGGCGCGGCTGCGTCGAGCGGAGGTGGAGGCGGCGCGCTGGCGTGCAGTGGCCGAGACCGCGCGCCCGGACGACGGGGAGCGGTTCCGGGCGTTGGCGGCGGATGCGCTGTCACAGAGCTCGGAACAGTTCTTGGCGCTGGCACATCAGTCGTTGGCGGCCCGACACCAGGAGCAGAGCGGGGAGCTGGCGCAACGCGAGCACGCAGTGCGGTCGATGGTGGACCCAATGGCGCGGACGCTGGACGCGGTGCGGGCTGAGCTGCGGGCGGCCGAGCAGGCCCGGGCCGAGGGCAATGCAGCGATCAACGAGCAGGTCCGGCTGATGCGGATCGAGGCGACCGAGCTGCGCGAGCAGACCACCCGACTGGCGACCTCGCTGCGCGCCTCGCAGGTGCGGGGGCGCTGGGGTGAGGTGCAGTTGCGCCGGGTGGTGGAGGCCGCCGGGATGCTGCCGCATGTCGACTTCGTGGAGCAGGAGCAGGTCCGGACCGACGACGGCGCGCTCCGGCCTGACCTGGTGGTGCACTTGGCCGGGGGCAAGCGGATCGTGGTGGACGCGAAGGTGGCGTTCCTCGGGTTCTTGGAGGCGGTGGAGGCCACCGAACCGGCCGAGCGGGATCGACGGATGGCGGCGCATGCGACCCAGCTGCGGCGGCACATCGACCAGTTAGCGGCCAAGCGGTACTGGGACCAGTTCGGGCCCGCACCGGAGTTCGTAGTGATGTTCGTGCCCGCCGAGGCGTTCCTGCACGCGGCGCTCGACCAGGACCCGGCCATCGTGGAACGCGCCTTCGAGCAGGGGGTGGTAATTGCGACGCCGATGACCCTGCTCGCGTTGCTGCGGACAGTGGCCTACGCCTGGAAGCAGGATGCACTGGCGGACAACGCTCAGGCAGTACTGGACCTGGGCAAGGAGCTGCACGGACGGATCGCCACGTTCGGCGGGCATCTGGGCAAGGTCGGACGCAGCCTGGACGCGGCGGCCACCGCGTACAACCAGGCGGTGGCGTCCTTGGAGTCCCGGGTGCTGGTCAGTGCCCGGCGGTTCAGCGACCTGCACGTGGTCGATCAAGGGCTGGACAGCCCGCCGAGCGTGGACCGTCGACTGTCGGTGGTCTCCGCGCCGGAGTTGGTCGCCGGTGAGCAGATCGGCGACCTGGGCTGGAACGGGACGGCGGACCGCTAGCCTCAGCGGTCATGGGTCTGTTCCGCCGTCGCACCGTCGAGCTCCAGCCGCAGCAACCGTTCACCTTTGAGGTGACGGATGTGTTCACGATCACCGGCATGGGGCCGGTGCTGACCGGGCGAGTGCTCGACGGGGTGATGACCAAGGGTCAGGCCGCGGAGCTGCACCTGCCGAACGGACCGCGGACGGTCACCGTGAAGCGGATCGAGTCCCGACGGCGCAAGCAGGAGCAGGTGCTGGCGGGCGCCGAGGCAGGCGTCGCACTGGACGGCCTGAGCGCGGCCGACATCCCGACCGCACCGGGCGGCGACTATCGCGTCATCGACTCGGCCGGGCTGCGCGGGGTCCAGCTGATCGGTCGCTGAGCTGGGGCGCGGCTGATCGGGCCCGAGGCCCGCAACCGGCCCGGGGGCTGACCCTGGTGCGTCAGGTCGGTGCCGCGTGCCATCGGCCTGATGCCGCCGGGTACCGCCTGTCATTGCCTGGTGATGTCGGCGCATCGTGGCAGGGTGTGCGGGTGTCCTCCCCGACCGACGCACCCGCTCCGCTGCCCGCACGCGCCCTTGATACGACCGCCGAGCACCCGTGGCCGGTGCGATTGCTGTCCGCCAAGATCGCGGACTACGTCGCCAAGATGTCGCCGCTGTGGGTCGAGGGGCAGATCGTCCAGTTGAACCGTCGTCCGGGTGCGGGGATCGCGTTCCTCACCCTGCGCGACACCGACGTCGACATGTCGTTGCCGGTGTCGATGCCCGCCGGGGTGCTGGCCGCCGCGACCACTCCGCTGGAGGAGGGCGCGCATGTGGTGGTGCACGCCAAGCCGACGTTCTGGACCAAGCGCGGCACGCTGCAGCTCAGCGCGGACGCGGTGCGCGCGGTGGGTGTCGGCGAGCTGCTGGCGCGGATCGAGCACCTGAAGAAGGTGCTGGCCGCGGAGGGGATCTTTGACGCGGACCGCAAGGTGCCGCTGCCGTTTCTGCCCCGGGTGATCGGGCTGGTGTGCGGGCGGGAGTCCAAGGCTGAGCACGACGTCGTCGTGAACGCCCGGGCACGGTGGCCGCAGGTGGAGTTCGAGATCCGCGAGGTGGCGGTGCAGGGGGCGAACGCCGTGCCGCAGGTGTCCAAGGCCATCGCGGAGCTGGACGCCGACCCCCGGGTCGAGGTGATCGTCGTGGCCCGTGGCGGTGGCGCGGTGGAGGATCTGCTGCCGTTCAGCAATGAGGCAATGGTGCGGGCGGCCGCCGCCTGCCGGACACCCCTGGTCTCGGCGATCGGCCATGAGACGGACAGCCCCCTGCTGGACCTTGTCGCCGACTACCGCGCGTCCACCCCCACCGACGCGGCCAAGCGGATCGTGCCGGATGTCAACGAGGAGCGCGCCCGCGTCACCCAGGCCCGCAACCGGATTCGGTCGGCGGTGGAGCACCGGCTGCGCCGGGAATCCGAGGGGCTGGCACAGCTGCGGTCCCGTCCGGTGCTGGCGCGGCCGCAGTCGATGATCGACGACCGCACCGCCGAGCTGCACCGGATGCGCGACTCCGCGCGGCGCTGCCTCGACCACGCATTGACCAGCGCCTCGCACCAGATCACCGCGCTGGGCGCGCAGGTCCGGGCGCTGTCCCCCGCTGCGACGTTGGAGCGTGGGTACGCGGTGGTGCAGACCTCGGACGGCTCGGTGGTGCGGGAGGCGACGGCGGTATCCGCGAAGGACAGTCTGCGGATCCGGGTCGCCCAGGGTGAGCTGATGGCGACCGTGCTGGCGGTGGCCCCGGCGAAGCGGACATCCGCCACGTCGAAGGCCGCCGGGTCTCCGGCCGCAGCCACGAAGGCCACGAAGGCCACGACCGATGTCACAACGCCGGAACAGCGGCCCGAGACGCCGGGGATTGGTTAGATGGGCACCGTGAGCGAGCAGACCGACGTGGCAGAGCTGTCCTACGAGCAAGCCCGGGACGAGCTGGTCGCCGTGGTCTCCCGGTTGGAGGCCGGTGGTGCCGGGCTCGAGGAGTCGCTGGCGCTGTGGGAACGCGGAGAGGCACTGGCTGCCCGCTGCCAGCAGTGGTTGGACGGCGCCCGCAAGCGACTGGACGCGGCACGTGAGGCCGACGGCGGCGGACCGGAACGGTCGGGGCCGGCCGACGACTGACGGTCGCCCCCATCCGCTCGACCCCGGTACGCACCCGCGCACCGGGTTCCCTTCCGGCAATGACGCTGATGCGGAGAACCCCATGACCGACACCGCCCTGATCATCGGCGAAGCACTCGTCGACGCCGTCGTCCCCCCGGACGGCGACCGCTCCGAACATCCCGGCGGCAGCCCCGCCAATGTGGCCCTCGGCCTAGCCCGACTGGGTCGGGATGCGGCGCTGCTGACCTGGCTGGCCGACGACCCACACGGCGACCTGGTGCGCGCTCACCTGACCGACTCCGGGGTCCGGGTGCTGGCCGGGGACGGCGGACCGGAACGCACCCCCGTGGCCACCGCGCACCTGGATGCGGACGGGTCCGCGAGCTATGACTTCGATCTGACCTGGGATCTGCCAGCCGTCGATGTAGGGCAGCCCGTCGTGGTGCACACCGGTTCCATCGGCGCAGTGCTGGAGCCCGGCGGCGCGAAGGTGGCCGAGCTGCTCGCCGCGCACCGGGACACCGCGACCATCACCTACGACCCGAACCTGCGCCCCGCGCTGATGCGCCCCGCGGTGGAGACCCTGCCGCTGGTGGAGCACCTGATCGGGCTCGCCGACGTGGTCAAGGTGTCCGACGAGGACCTGGCCTGGCTACATCCCGGCGTCCCCACCGAGGAGATCGCCCGAGACTGGGCGTCGCGTGGACCCGCACTGGTGGTGGTGACGCTCGGTGGCTCCGGTGCGCTGGCGGTGACCGCGGGCGGCGAGGAGCTGGCGGTGACCGCACCTCAGGTGCAGGTGGCCGACACCGTGGGTGCTGGCGACTCCTTCATGTCCGGGCTGATCGACGGGCTGTGGTCCGCCGGACTGATCGGGGCGGGCCGGCGCACGGCACTGCGCGCGATCACTCTGGATGCGGTGCAAGACGTGCTGGTCCGCTGCGTACGGATCGCCGCGATCACGGTCTCCCGGAGCGGTGCGAACCCGCCCACCGCAGCCGAGCTGGGCAGCTGACCCCAGGACCGTGCCATCCACGCCACCGGAGGGGTCCCGATCACCCGGTCGGTGGTGGGACTATAGGCCCATGTCGCAGCTGACCCCCACCCAGGCCTGGACCGCCCTCCGCGAGGGCAACGACCGATTCGTCCGTGGCGAGATGGCGCACCCCTCGCAAGGGATCGACCGTCGCGCGGAGGTCGTCAGCTCCCAGCACCCGTTCGCGGTGCTCTTCGGCTGCTCGGACTCCCGGGTGGCGTCGGAGATCATCTTCGACCAAGGGCTCGGCGACCTGTTCGTGGTCCGGACCGCGGGGCACGTGCTGGACACCACAGTGATCGGCTCCATCGAGTACGGGGTGGAGGTGCTGGGCGCGCCGCTGGTGGTGGTGCTCGGCCACGAGTCCTGCGGCGCGGTCGCCGCCGCCACCAAGGCACTGACCACCGGCGAGCAGGCCCGCGGATTCGTCCGGGCCGTGGTGGACCGGGTGATCCCGTCCATCGTCTCCCTGGCGCACGATCCGAAGGGCGGCACGACCGACCTGACCCAGGTGTCCGCCGCGGAGCTCGGCAGCGAGCACGTCCGACACACCGTGGACATGCTGCGCGGCTACTCGGTCTCGCTGGCGGAGGCCATCGACGAGGGCCGGGTGGCCGTGGTCGGCGTGGAGTACGCGCTCAGCGACGGGGTGGCACGGCTGACCTCCGCCATCGGCGAGGTGGGCGAGGAGCCAGAGCGCTGATCGGATGGCAAGATGACCGGCCATGAGCACCCGCGCCGATGACGCCGCCGGACAGTTCCGGATCGAACACGACACGATGGGTGAGGTCCGTGTTCCGGCCGACGCCCTGTACCGCGCCCAGACCCAGCGCGCGGTGGAGAACTTCCCGATCTCCGGGACCGGGCTGGAGCGCGGGCACATTGCCGCACTCGCCCGGGTGAAGAAGGCTGCTGCCCGCGCCAACGCCGAGCTGGGCATTCTGGACGCCGCGGTCGCCGACGCGATTGTGGCCGCCGCAGACGAGGTCGCCGCCGGACAGCACGACGCGCACTTCCCGGTGGATGTGTTCCAGACCGGGTCGGGCACCAGCTCCAACATGAACATGAACGAGGTGCTGGCGACACTGGCAGGCCGGGCGCTGGGTGCCGAGGTGCATCCCAATGACCAGGTCAACGCCTCCCAGTCCTCCAACGACGTCTTCCCGACCTCGGTGCACGTGGCCGCCACCGCCGCTCTGGTGGACGACGTGGTGCCCGCGCTGGATCACCTGGCGTCCTCGCTGGAGCGGCTGGCCGCGCAGCATGCCGACGATGTGAAGGCCGGTCGCACCCACCTGATGGATGCCACCCCGGTGACCTTCGGGCAGGTGTTCGGCGGCTATGCGGCTGCGGTGCGCTACGGGATCGAGCGCGTGCAGGCGGCACTCCCCCGGGTGGCCGAGGTGCCGCTGGGCGGCACGGCGGTCGGCACCGGGATCAACACCCCGGCCGGGTTCCCCCAGCGGGTGATCGAGCTGCTGGCGCAGGACACCGGGCTGCCGCTGACCGAGGCGCGGGACCACTTTGAGGCGCAGGGTGCCCGGGACGGGCTGGTGGAGCTCTCCGGGGCGCTGCGCACGGTGGCGGTCAGTCTGACCAAGATCTGCAACGACCTGCGCTGGATGGGCTCCGGCCCGAACACCGGCCTGGCCGAGATTCGGATCCCTGACCTCCAGCCGGGATCGTCAATCATGCCGGGCAAGGTGAACCCGGTCATCTGCGAGGCGGTGCTGATGGTCTGTGCCCGCGTGGTCGGCAATGACGCCACTGTGGGCTGGGCCGGTGCGAGCGGAACCTTCGAGCTCAATGTGCAGATCCCGGTGATGGGGCAGGCACTGCTCGAGTCCGAGCGCCTGATCGCCAACGCGGCCCGGGTGCTGGCGGACAAGACTGTCGACGGCATCGAAGTGGATGTCGAGCGGGGGGCGGCCTACGCCGGGTCATCGCCCTCCATCGTCACGCCGCTGAACCGGGTGATCGGGTACGAGGCGGCGGCAAAGATCGCCAAGCACGCGGTGAAGCAGCAGATCACCGTGCGGGAGGCGGTGATCGACCTCGGCTACGTCGAGCGGGGCGAGGTCAGCATCGAGCAGCTGGACCAGGCCCTCGATCTGCTCAGCATGACCGGCCCCGCCCGGCGGTCAGCGCGCTAGCACAACCTCCTGGCCAGGCGGCGGGCTCGCCGGCCACCCGCGCTGGGTGACCATCAATGAAAGGTCACCGGATCACCGTCGCCGGCTCGGGGGTGCTCGCCGGCCGCCACCATCGAGAAGGTCAGCGCGAAGGTGACCTCCTCGCCGTCGACCAGCACCCAGTAGGCCCAGTTGATCGGCTGACAAGCGGCGAGTTCGTCCGGGTCGAGGACCGCGAAGGCGGTCATCCCGTCCGGGTACGCCATCTCACCCCAGTGCCAGCCGAAGGCGCGGATGAACTGCTCTCCGAGGAGCGCGCCGACGGCGACGACGTCATCGGGGTCGATCTGCGCACCCGCATCCCGGGATGCCAGCGCCCAGCCGTTCAGTGCGCGCACGATCTCCTCGGCGTCATCCGAGACCGTCACGCCGCACAGCGACGCCCCACGCTCGGCCATCGTCGCCACCTGGGCGAGCAGTTCCTCGGACATCGCCGTCACGTTCACCATGGCCACACCGTAGGCGGGGCGGGGCGGCTCAGGCGTGCCGGTCGACCCGAATGAGTACCCGGGACAGCAAACTTGCGAGCTGCGCCGCCTCCGCCGGGTCCAGGTCCTCGATCGCCTCCCGCTCGACAGCGGTGCGCAGCGGGATCAGCCGGTCCACCGTGGCACGCCCCTCCTCGGTGAGCGACAGCAGCACCCCCCGGCGGTCCCGGTCCGGCACCGCCCGGTGGATCAGCCCGGCCCGTTCCAGGGCGTCCCCGCGTTTGGTGATCGCCGCGCCGGAGGCCTGGGTGACCGTCGACACCTCGCTCGCCCGCATTGGCCGGTCCGCGCGGCGCAGGGCGCTGAGCAGGTCGAGTTCGGCGCGAGTGAGGCCGGAGCCGGTCAGAGCCTCGTCGAGGTGGGTCGTCATCAGGGAGGCGATCCGGGAGATCCGGGCGACCACGGCAGCTGGAGCGGTGTCGATCTCCGGCAAGGTCCGAGCCCATTCGGCGCGCATCCGGTCCACGTAGTCCACATCGGGCAGCCTACCGGCGGTTTCTTTACCAGTGAAACACCAGGGTAGGATCACCCCTCGTGCCCCACCGCCTCACCCTGCTCCGCGACCTGACCCACCCCGACCAGTTCCGCGCCGCCATGCGACCGAACCGCGCCTCGGGCACCCTCGGTGGCGCGCTGCGCTGTGGGATCACGGTGACGATCGCCTTCCTGGTGGTGGCCGCCGCGGGACACTCCGAGCTGGCCGGCTTCGCCTCCCTCGGCGCATTGGCCTCGCTGTACGGCCGAGACGAGGTCTACCCGTGGCGCTGGCGACTGATGGCGCTGGCAGGTGGCTCCCTGACGGCCTCGGTGGCGGTGTGCGCCGGACTGTCCGCGATGGAGGCACCGACGGTGGTGCTCCTGATCGCCATTGGGGTGATCGCCTCCCTGGCCACCGCGGCCTGCGCGCTGCTGCGCAGCGGCCCGCCCGGGGGGACGATCATCATCTTTGCCGCGGGCGCCGGCATGTCACCGGTGACCGGGGATGCCGCCACCGTGGTGGGTGAGCGCACGCTGGTGACGCTGGTCGGCGCGGTCATCGCCGTGCTGGTGTGCAACGCGGGCGTGGTCTGGCAGCTGGCCCGGCGACTGCCACTCGGTTCGGCCCCGCGAATCCGGGATCTGGTCCGCCCGGATGCCGCCGTGCGGTCCTCCGCTCTGATCGTGCTCGGTGCCTCGCTCGCTGCGGGTGCGGTGGCGACGCTGGCGGGCTGGGGTCATCCGGCCTGGGCGGCGATGGGGGCCACCGCGGTGCTGCACGGGCGCGATGTGCACCACATGGGCCAGCGCGCGATCCAACGTGCGTTGGGCACCGTGGGCGGAGCGGCCATCGCCGTCCCGCTACTCGCCGCGCACCTACCGTTCTGGGCGGTGGCCACGCTGGTGGTGGTGCTCCAGACCGTGACCGAGGTGATCGTCGCCCGGCACTACGGACTGGCGATGCTGACCATCACCCCGATGGCCCTGTTGATGACCTCCATCGGCGGCAGCGCGGACCCGGTGGGCATGGCGGTCGACCGGGGCCTGGACACCCTGGTCGGCGCTCTGATCGGGGTGCTGGCCGCCGTGATCGCGGCACGACCCGGTGCACCCGCCACCGAGGCAGGCGAACCCGCCTCCGAACAGGGCCGCTCGGCCTCCGAGGCGGAGGTCGTCGTCATCCAGGCCGTGCCTGAGGACGACGACCCCGCGTCGCTCAGAGCTCCAGCCCCTCCAGCATCTCGGTGACCAGCGCCGCCACCGGCGACCGTTCGGAGCGGGTGAGCGTGACGTGCCCGAACAGCGGGTGCCCCTTGAGCGTCTCGACCACCGCGGCGACCCCGTCATGCCGCCCGACCCGCAGGTTGTCGCGCTGCGCGACGTCGTGGGTGAGCACCACCCGGGAGCTCTGCCCGATCCGAGAGAGCACCGTGAGCAGCACGTTGCGCTCCAACGACTGCGCCTCATCGACGATCACGAAGGCGTCATGCAGCGAGCGCCCCCGGATGTGGGTCAGCGGCAGCACCTCCAGGATGTCCCGGTCCATCACCTCCTCGACCACCTCACGGCTGACCAGCGCGCCGAGGGTGTCGAAGACCGCCTGGGCCCACGGATTCATCTTCTCCGCCTCGGAACCGGGCAGATAGCCGAGCTCCTGGCCGCCGACGGCATACAGCGGGCGGAAGACCATCACCTTGCGGTGCTGCCGACGTTCCAGTACCGCCTCCAACCCGGCGCACAGCGCCAACGCCGACTTGCCGGTCCCGGCCCGGCCGCCCAGGGAGACGATGCCGACCTCCTGGTCGAGCAGCAGGTCGATGGCCACCCGCTGTTCCGCGGAGCGGCCGTGCAGCCCGAAGACGTCCTGGTCGCCGCGCACCAGCTGGATCTGCTTGTCGGCAGTGACTCGGCCCAGGGCGGACCCGCGCGGGCTGTGCAACACCGAGCCGGTGTGACAGAGCAGGTCCGCCGGGGCGGGCCGGTCATCCCGGTCGTCGGGGTCGACGTCCAGCAGCGGCAGCGACTCGTGCTCCCACAGATCGGCCATCTGCTGCTCGCTGAGCGTGAGCTCGTCCATCCCGGTCCAGCCGGACTCCGCGGCCAACTCGTGTCGGTACTCCTCAGCCCGCAACCCGATGGCCGACGCCTTGATCCGCATCGGCAGATCCTTCGACACCACCGTGACGTCCCGGCCCTCCTTCGCCAGATTCGCCGCCACCGCCAGGATGCGAGAGTCGTTGTCGCCCAGGCGGAAGCCCGCGGGCAGCGCTTCCGGGTCGGTGTGGTTCAACTCCACCCAGAGGGTTCCGCCCTGGTCACCGATCGGGATCGGCGCATCCAGTCCGCCGTGTTCGAGTCGCAGCTCGTCCAGCATGCGCAGCGCCGCCCGAGCGAAGAAGCCCAACTCGGCGTGATGCCGTTTGCCCTCCAACTCGGTGATCACCACCAGCGGGAGCACCACGTCATGTTCGGCGAAGCGGCGCACCGCCCGTGGGTCGGAGAGCAGAACCGATGTGTCCAGGACGTGGGTCCGGGTTCCCGAAGAGCTGACCACGGCTGACTCCCTCCGGCGCTCGCGACCAGCGCCGCTTCCGGGGGACGGCTGGTGCCATCCGTTGCGCCGGACGCTAATCCCGCCCACCGACGCTCCCGCGCACGCGCCCGGGTGTGTCGCCAGTCACATCGAGAAGTTCACACGGATGTCACTTGCCGCGTCGGCGGTCGCGGGCGGCGTAGTCGCGCATCGCCCGCAGGAAGTCCACCCGCCGGAAGTCCGGCCAGTAGGCCTCGCAGAAGTAGAACTCGGTGTGCACGCTCTGCCAGAGCATGAACCCGCCCAACCGCTGCTCACCGGAGGTGCGGATCACCAGATCCGGGTCCGGCTGACCCTTGGTGTAGAGGTGATCGGCGATGTGCTCCACATCGAAGCTGGCGGCGATCTCCTCCAGTGTGGCCCCCTCCGCCGCCCGCTCCCGCAGGAAGGAGCGCACCGCGTCGGCGATCTCCCGCCGCCCGCCGTAGCCGATGGCGACATTCACGTGCAGACCGGTGATGTCCGCGGTCGCTGCCTCGGCGTCGCGCAGCACCTGCGCAGTGTGCTCCGGGAGCAGGTCCAGGGAGCCGACCGCCTGCAACCGCCAACGCCGGGTCGCCGCCAGCTCGCGCACCGCATCCTCAATGATCCCGAGCAGCGGGGTCAGTTCCTCCGGGTCTCGGCTGAGGTTGTCCGTGGACAGCATCCACAGCGTGACAACCTCGACGCCGACCTCCTCGCTCCAGGCGAGCACATCGGCGATCCGGTCCGCGCCACGGCGGTGCCCGGTGGCGGTGGACTCCCCCAGCTCCCGCGCCCAGCGCCGGTTCCCGTCCAGGATCACCCCGATGTGCCGCGGCAGGCGCTCCCGGGGCAGCGAGGTGGCCAGACGCCGTTCGTACAGCCCGTACAGCGGATGGGGCAGGCGCACAGCAGGGGCTCCTCGGCGAGGTCGGGTCGGACGGGGATCACCGTACCGGGAGCGAGGGCGACGAACCGGTCCTCGAGCCGGGTGCCGACGGGGAGGATTCGTGCAGGAGAGGTCGAACCTACGGGTGCGTAGGTTAGGCTCGTTCGGTCGCATTCCCGCACCATTCACCGGAGGACAGCCGTGAAGGTCGCCGAGACCGCCGAGCAGGTCGCCGCCGCCGTCAAACCACGTCTGCGCGGCTGGATCCACGCCGGGATGTTCCCGCTGGTGACCGCCGCCTCCATCGTGTTGGTGGTCCTGGCACCAGGGACGGCCCGAACCTGGGCATCCGCGGTCTTCGGCCTAGCCGCGATGATGCTCTTCGGCACCAGCGCGGTCTACCACCGGGGCACCTGGTCGCCGCGGGTGGCCGCGGTGCTGCGCCGACTCGACCACACCAACATCTTCCTGGTGATCGCCGGGACCTACACCCCCCTGGCGGTGGCGCTGCTGCCGACCTCCACCGCCCGCACGTTGCTGCTCATCGTGTGGGCGGGGGCGCTGGGCGGGCTGCTGGCCCGGGTGTTCTGGTTGAACGCGCCGCGCTGGGTCTACGTGCCGATCTACATCGCGCTCGGCTGGGTGGCGGTCTGGTTCCTGCCGACCTTCTGGCGTGCGCCCAACGGTGGTCCGGCGGTGGTGTGGCTGGTGGTCGCGGGTGGGCTGGCCTACACGGTCGGCGCGGTGGTCTATGGGCTGAAGAAGCCCAATCCGAGCCCGCGGTGGTTCGGCTTTCACGAGATCTTCCACTCGCTCACCGTGGTGGGCATCACCTGCCACTTCATCGCGGTGACGATGGCAGTTCTGGGCTGAGTAAGCGTCAGGCGGGAACGACCCGATAGCGCCGGTTCGCCAACGACGGATTGCCCGCCCGGACCTCCGCCAGCCGACCCGGGTCCAGGTCCACGGTGCGCAGCTCCGGTTGGTCGGACAGCTCCAACCCGACCTCGCCGTCCGGTCCGACGACCAGCGACCGACCAGTGGTACCCGGTCCGGCCTGCCCAACAGCGGCCACCACGACGGTGTTCTCGATCGCTCGGGCCATCGCGAGTGTGCGCCAGTGCATCGCCTTCAACGGGCCCGCGGCCCAGGCAGCCGGCACCACCAGCACCTCAGCGCCCGCATCCACCACCCGTCGCGCCGACTCCGGGAAGCGCAGGTCGTAGCAGGTGATGACCCCCACGCGCATTCCGGCGATGTCTACCACCAGCGGCTCGGCATCCACCGGGCCCGGCAGCAGGCGGTCGGACTCCCGATGCCCGAAGGCGTCGTACAGGTGCACCTTGCGGTAGACCCCGGCCAGTGCGCCGTCACCGGTGACCGCGACGACGGCGTTCACCCCGTGGGTGTCGTCACCGGGCAGCACGGTGCCCGCGATCACGGCGACACCGGTGCGGGCGGCCTGTTCACGCAGCAGGGAGACGAAGGGGCCTTCCAGCGGTTCGGCATGCTCCGGCCCGGTGCCGCGCGGGTCGAAGCCGGCGGCGTACTCGGGCAGCACCAGCAGGTCCGCGTGCAGGTGCGCCGCGGAGTCGATCGCCCGGCGCACGGTCTCCCGGTTGGCGGCATGGTCGTCGCTGACCCGCAGTTGTCCGACGGTCAGCCGCACGGTCGGGCGAACCGGGGCGTCGGTCATCGCCGCCCGGACTCCGGGTCCTGCCCCGTGCCCTGCTCGACACCGGAGTCCTGGGCCGCCTCCTGCGCCTCGAGCTGCTGCCCGCGACGCTCCACCCTGCGCAGCTTGCGCACCAATGAGTACGCCAACAGCATCACCGCGAGCGCCGCGGCGAAGGTCACCAGGAAGCCCAGCAGCCCCGGCGAGGTCTGATCCTCCGGGGGAATCTCCAACGTGCTCGGACTGGGGCTCGGCGAGGCCTCCGCCCAGACCTGGAGCAGGGCGCCGTGCAGGGCCGCGGCGCTCATCCGCGCAGCCCGGCGAACAGGTCGTCCTCGGGCAGGGTGGTCGGCACCCGGGACTCGGCGAGCTCGTACTCGTCCCAGGGCCAGATCTCACGCTCCAGATCCCGGGGAATGCCGAAGAAGAAGCCGTCCGGGTCGATCTGGGTGGCGTGCGCCCGCAGCGCCGCATCCCGCTGCTCGAAGAAGTCGGCCACCGGCACCAGCGTCGTGACCTCGCGCTCCGGCATCTCCTTGGCGGCGCGGGAGGCCACCCACTCACCGAAGGGCGACTCCAGACCACGGGCCAGCATCGCCTCGTGCACGGTGCGCAAGCGCTTCATCGAGAAGCCGTGGTTGTAGTACAGCTTGGACGGGGTCCACGGCTCACCACGGTCGCGGTAACGCTCCGGGTCACCCGCCGCATGGAAGGCCTCGAAGGCCACCCGGTGGGTCATGATGTGGTCCGGATGCGGGTAGCCACCGGTCGGGTCGTAGGTGGTCATCACATGCGGGCGGAACTCCCGGACCGCCTGCACCAGCGGGGCCGAGGCCTCCTCCAGCGGCAGCAGCCCGAAGCAGCCCTCCGGCAGCGGCGGCAGCGGGTCACCCTCCGGAAGCCCGGAGTCCACGAAGCCCAACCACTGCTGGCGCACACCCAGTGCAGCGGCGGCGTTGGCCATCTCCACCCGGCGGATCTCCCCCATCTGCTCCGGGGTGCCGTCGAAGGGCGGGTACTGCGGGTTGAGGATGTCGCCCCGCTCGCCGCCGGTGCAGGTGACGATGAGGACGTCGACCCCCTCCGCGGCGTAGCGGGCGGTGGTCGCGGCACCCTTGCTCGACTCGTCGTCGGGGTGGGCGTGAACCGCCATCAGGCGGAGCTGCTCGGTCACGTTCCGTGGCTTCCTTCTGGTCGCGTCGTCGGGTCCGGACCCGACAGGGGACAATGATCGCTCATCCGTCCGACAGCACCGAACCGAATGAGGGGTCCACCGCCGTGACCACGCCCCAGCCGCCCGCCGGTCGCTACGGTCCGACCGCCTCCCCGCACCGCCGCCGGGCCGCTCAGATCGGGATCGGTGCGCTGGCCGCCGTGGGTGTGGGCATCGTGGTCTGGATCGGGCTCGGTGCCGCCGGGACCGATGTGCGGTGGAACGAGGTGGGCTACTCCCTCGACGGCAGCACCGCGGTGGAGCTCACCTTCGACGTGATCCAGGAACCGGGTGCGGTCGCGGTGTGCCGGGTCCAGGCGTTGAGCGCCAGTCACGCCGAGGTAGGGGTGCAGCAGGTCACCGTCGGGCCGTCCACCGAGCAGACCACCCGGGTGACCACCCGCGTGCCCACGGCGGAGGAGGCCGTCACCGCGGTGGTGCACGGCTGCGACGCCCAGTAGCCGGGCGTTGTGCGGGTCCGATTGCTATGCTTGCCGATTCAAGACGCCGCCTCGATCTGACGTGACCGTCGATGCGACCGTGAGGCGGAGCACCCGTTCCCACCCGTCGCGGACACGCGCGCACGTCGGGACGAGGTATCTCTCGAGCGCTCCCACCCTGGGGTGCGCCCGTGCTGGAAGGAGTGGGACGTGACCGACACGACGCAGGCCACCACCTGGTTGACGCAGGAGGCCTACGACCGCCTCAAGGCGGAGCTGGAGCACCTCGAGGGTGCGGGTCGCGCCGAGGTCACCGAGCGCATCGCCGCCGCTCGTGACGAGGGCGACCTGAAGGAGAACGGCGGCTACCACGCCGCGCGCGAGGAGCAGGCCAAGCAGGAGGCCCGGATCCGGGAGCTCAAGGCCAAGCTGCGCAATGTGCAGATCGGCACCCCGCCCGACGACGGCGTGGTCGAGCAGGGGATGGTCGTCACCGCCGAGGTCGCCGGGGACGAGATGACGTTCCTGCTGGGCTCGCGGGAGATCGCGGGCACCGCGGACATCGACGTCTTCTCCCCCACTTCCCCGCTGGGCGCGTCGATCAACGGCCACAAGGTCGGCGACACCACCTCCTACACCGCGCCGAACGGCAAGGACATCCCGGTGAAGATCCTCAGCGCCAAGCCCTTCGAGGGCTGAGCGCCCCACCGCCGTCGAAGGCCCGCCTCCCGTCCGGGATGCGGGCCTTCGACGTGTCAGTGCTCGGAGAGCCGGTAGCCGTCGTCGCGCAGCCGGGACAGTACCCCGGCGCAGTGCTCCGGTCCCTTGGTCTCGACCTGGAGCTCGACCTCCACCTCGTCGACGTCCAGATCGACGCCGGTGCGGGTGTGGTTGACGTGCATGACATTGGTGCCGAGCCGGGCCAGTTCGCGCAGCAGCCCCGCGAGCGCCCCCGGGGTGTCGTGCAGACGGACCCGCAGTTGCAGGTACCGGCCGGAGGAGGCCAGACCGTGCCGGACCACCCGCAGCAGCACCAACGGGTCGATGTTCCCCCCGGAGAGCAGCACCACCACCGGTCCGGGGAACGCCCCCGCGCCACCTGCCATCACCGCGGCCACACCGGCGGCACCGGCGGGTTCCACCAACAGCTTGGCCCGTTCTGCGACCAGCAGCAGCGCCCGGGACAGATCCTCCTCGGAGACGGTCCGCACCTCGGTGTCGTAGCGGTGCAGCAGATCGAAGGGCACCACACCCGGGGTGCCGACCGCGATCCCGTCCGCCATCGTGTGTAGCTCCGGTGCGGTGATCGGTTCGCCAGCGGCCAGTGAGGCGGGATAGGCCGCGGCCCGGGCGGCCTGCACCCCGACCACGCGCACCTGCGGCCGGAGCTCGGCCAGCGCCGCCTGCAACCCGGCGGCCAGTCCCCCGCCGCCAACCGGGACGAGCAGGGTGGCCACCTCCGGCACCTGCTCGACGATCTCCAGCGCCAGGGTCCCCTGCCCCGTGACCACATCCGGGTGGTCGAAGGGATGGATCAGCACCCGGCCAGTGCGGTCGGCCTCCGCGTGAGCCGCGGCCAACGCCTCGTCCACGGTGAGGCCGTGCAGGCGGACCTGCGCGCCGTACTCCTTGGTGGCGGCGATCTTGGGCAAGGCGGCGTCCATCGGCATGTACACCACGGCGTCGATGCCCAGGGCAGCGGCGGCCAGTGCCACACCCTGGGCGTGGTTGCCCGCGCTGGCAGCGACCACACCCCGGGCCTTCTCCTGCGCGGACAGACGCGCCATCCGCACATAGGCACCGCGGACCTTGAAGGAGCCGGAGCGTTGCAGGTTCTCGCACTTGAGGTAGACGTCGGTGCCGGCGATCTGACTCAGCGCACGGGAGTACTCCACCGGGGTCCGGGTCACCACACCGTCCAGCAGGCGTGCGGCATCCCGGACGTCATCGAGGTAGGTCACGCGGCGGCTCTCGGCGTGCGCTGCTCGATGTGATCCTCTACGCCCAACTGGGGGAATTTGTCATGCCCGTGCAGGTACAGCACCACGGTGTTGAGGACGGCAGCGATCGGCACCGCGAACAGCGCCCCGACGATCCCGGCGGCCATCGACCCGGCGGTCACCACCAGCAGCACCGCCACCGGGTGCAGCGACACCGCGTGCCCCATCAGGAACGGTTGCAGGATGTGCCCCTCCAACTGCTGCACCAGCAGCACCACGCCCAGCATGATCAGCGCGACCACCGGACCGTGTGCCACCAGGGCGACCAGCACCGCCACCGCGCCGGTGACGATCGCCCCGACGATGGGGATGAACGAGCCGACGAACACCAGCGTGGCCAGCGGCAGGGCGAGCGGCACCTGGAGGATGGCGGCACCGATGCCGATGCCGGTGGCGTCCACCAGTGCGACGAGGATCTGCGTCCGGGTGTAAGAGCCCAGCGTGACCCACCCGCGGCGTCCGGCCTGGTGCACCCGCTCGCGCACGGTGCGCGGCAACAGCCCGACCACCCAGGCCCAGACGGTGCGGCCCTCCCGCAGGAAGAAGAAGGAGCAGAACAGCGCGATGAGCGCGCCCGCAGCGACGTGGCCGACGGTGGTGGTCACCGACAGTGCCCCGGACAGCAGGCTGCTGGCATTGTTCTGCAGTTGCTCGCGGCCCTGGTCCACCAGATCGCTGACCTGGTCGGACGTGACCTGCAACGGGCTGGTCGCCAGCCAATCGAGCAGGCGGTCGACACCCTCGGATGCCTGGTCACTCAGGTCGCCGAAGCCGTTGGCGATGGACCGCCCGGCCAGAGTGACCAGCGCGCCCACCACCACCAGCAACGCGAGCACGGAGGTGATCGCCGCCAGTGTCCGGCCGAAGTGCAGTCGCCGCCGCAGGAACGCCGCCACCGGGGTGAGCAACACGGTCAGCAGCAGGGCCACCGCCACCGACACGACGATCACCTGGAAGTACCCGATCAGCCACAGCGCGACCGCTGCCGCCCCGGCGATCAGGATGAAGCGCCAGGACCAGGCAGCCGCCGCTCGCACCGCCGGGGTGACCGACTGCTCGGCGGACCAACCATGCGGGGTGTGCCCGCTGGCCAGGTCACCCTCGTGGAGCACCGGCGACGTGCGCGGGCGGCGGTGGACCCTCATTGGTCCAGCGCCCGGGTGAGGTCGGCGATCAGATCCACCTCGTCCTCGATGCCGACACTGAGCCGCACCAGATCGTCCGGCACCTCCAGTGCGGTGCCGGCCACCGAGCCGTGGGTCATCCGGGCCGGGAGTTCGATCAAGGACTCCACCCCGCCCAGCGACTCGGCCAGGGTGAACACCCGGGTGGTGGCGCAGATCTGCGCGGCCCGGTCGGCGCTGCCGGCCCGGAAGGACACCATCCCGCCGAAGCCGGACATTTGCCGGGCGGCGATCTGATGCTGGGGGTGCGAGTCCAGCCCCGGGTAGATCACGGCGGGCACGTCCTCACGTGCGGCCAGGAACCGGGCGACGGCGGCGGCGTTCGCGCTGTGCCGGTCCATCCGCACCCCCAGGGTCTTCAGCCCGCGCAGGGTCAGCCAGGAATCGAAGGGACCGGCCACCGCGCCGGAAGCGTTCTGGTGGAAGGTCAGGGCATCCGCGAGCGCTGTCGATCCGTTCGGGTCGGTCAGGCCCACCGGCAACTGCGCCCCGTCGGCGACGATCACCGCGCCACCGACCACGTCGGAGTGCCCGCCGATGTACTTGGTGGTGGAGTGCACCACTGCGTCCGCGCCGAGCGCGATCGGCTGCTGCAGGTAGGGGGTGGCGAAGGTGTTGTCGACCACCAGCAGCGCACCGGCACCCCGGGCCAGACCGCTGAGCGCCGCGATGTCCGCGATCCCGAGCAGCGGGTTGGTGGGCGTCTCGGCCCAGATCGCCTTGGTGCGTCCGGGCTGGATCGCGGCGGCAACCGCCTGCGGGTCGGACAGGTCGGCAGGGGTGTGCTCGATCCCCCACGGACCGAACACCCGGGCGATCAGCCGGTAGGTGCCGCCGTAGGCGTCATCGGGGATCACGACGTGGTCGCCGGGGCGCAGCACCGCCCGCAGCAGGGTGTCCTCGGCGGCCAGGCCGGAGGCGAAGGCAAAAGCCGCGCCACCACCCTCCGCGGCGGCGAGCGCCTCCTGCAGAGCGGTGCGGGTCGGGTTCGCCGAACGCGAGTACTCGTAACCGCCGCGCAGTCCACCGACGCCGTCCTGGGCGTAGGTCGACACCTGGTAGATGGGCGTGACCACCGCGCCGGTGGTGGCGTCGGGCGCCTGACCAGCGTGGATCGCGCGGGTGGAGAAGCCGGCCTCGGACCAGTCCTGATCGTCGTTCATCACCCACACAGGCTAGGCGCTCTGCCCCGGGAATGACATGGTGACGCCACCGGTTGAGCGTCATGGACCCGCGAGGAAGGGAGCCCTTGATGAACTGGCTTTTCGGTTCCGCACTGAAGACCACGATGGTGACGCCCGAGCGCGCGCTGCGTGGCCGCGACGACTACGCCTACCACGTGCCCAGCACCCACACCGTGCTCGGCACCCCGATCCAGGGCCCCTGGCCCGAGGGCACCCGCACCATCGTCCTCGGCATGGGCTGTTTCTGGGGTGCGGAGCGGGTGTTCTGGCAGCTGCCCGGCGTGGTCACCACCGCCGTGGGCTACCAGGGCGGTTTCACTCCGTACCCGACGTACGAGGAGGTCTGCACCGGTCTGACCGGGCAGGACGAGGTGGTGTTGGTCGCCTACGACCCCACCGTCATCTCCGACACGGACATCCTGCGGGCGTTCTGGGAGAACCACGACCCGACACAGGGCATGCGTCAGGGCAACGACGCCGGCACCCAGTACCGCTCGGCGATCTACACCAGCACCCCGGAGCAGACTGCGGCCGCGCAGGAGACCCGGGCGGCGTTCCAGGAGCGGTTGACCCGTTCGGGCTATGGCGAGATCACCACTGAGATCCGCTCTGCCCAGGACGCGGGACCGTTCTACTACGCCGAGGACTACCACCAGCAGTACCTGGACAAGAACCCGAACGGGTACTGCGGGCTGGGCGGCACCGGGGTGTCCTGCCCCCGCCCGGTCGATGGCGTCGCCTCGGCCTGATCGATGGCTGACAGAGCCCGGGGTCCCAAGCGGTGACCCCGGGCTCTGTCATCTCAGTGGGGCTCGCCTGGCGGTGTCCAGCGACGGGCTGAGGGCGGTGCGGTGCGCGCCCCGCGCCAGGATTGCTCCCGGCATGACGCAGGGGCGCCCGGGATCGCGCCCGGACGCCCCTGTCGGTTGGGGTCACGCGTTGGCGAAGGCCGCCAGACCCAGCTGCACTGCACGGTCGAACAGGTGCTCGCGTTCCTGGGCGGACAGCTCCTCGGAGCGGAACAGCAGGTCGGAGACCGAGCAGATGGCCAGTGCCTTCTTGTGCTCGCGGTTGGCCACGCCGTACAGCCCGGCGGCCTCCATCTCCACTGCCAGCGTGCCGTGCGCGACCAGACCGGCGCGCATCTCCGGCTCGTCGTTGTAGAACGAGTCCGAGCTGAACAGCGCCCCGGCGTGCACCGTGGCTCCGTCCACCTGCTGCGCAGCGGTGTAGGCCGCCATGGCTAGCCCGAAGTCCGGGGTGGCCGAGTAGTTTGCGCCCGGGACCAAGCGGCGCAGCACGTCGGAGTCGGTGTGCGCGGCGGTGCCGATCACCACGTCCCCGATGTTGAGGTGCGTCGCCATGCCGCCGACGGTGCCGATCCGGATGATCCGCTCCACCCCGAAGAACCGGAACAGCTCGGTGGCGTAGATCGAGATCGACGGGATACCCATGCCGGAACCCATCACCGAGACCGGACGGCCCTGGTAGGTGCCGGTGTAGCCGAGCATGCCGCGGACCTCGGTGACCAGGCGGGCGTCCTCCAGCACGGTCTCCGCGATGCGCTTGGCACGTCGCGGGTCGCCGGGCATCAGGACGTCCGGGGCGAAGTCACCGTTCTCTGCGGCGATGTGCGGGGTGGCCATCAGTGCGTGGAGACGATGTCGACCACGAACACCAGGGTGTCCCCGCCGCGGATGCCGGCCTGCGGGACACCACGGTCGCCGTAGCCCAGGTGCGGCGGGATCGACAGCAGCAGACGCGAGCCCACCGGCTGACCGACCAGGCCGTCATCCCAGCCGCCGATCACGGCTCCGACACCGATCGGGAAGCTGATCGAGGAGCCGCGGTCGTAGGAGTTGTCAAAGACGTTCCCGTTCCAGCTCTGGCCGAGGTAGTGCACCTCGATCTCGTCACCGGCCTCGACCAGCTGGCCGGTGCCCGGCTCGAGGACCAGAACCTCCAGCTCGGCGGGGGCGTCGCCCTCAGGGAAGGTCAGGGTCGGCTTCTGGCCGAAGGTGCCAGTGGCCTGGGGCAGCGTGGCGGACATGGTTGAACTCCTCGCGGGGTGGGGATGCGCGGTCATTCCCCATCCTGCCTGGTCCGCGGCGGTGGCGGCGAACGGATGGTCGACAACTCGACCGTCGTATTACGGTCGGGCAGCCGACGAGGGCAAAGGAGAGGGCACGCCATGACGCTGACCACCTGGGCGGGGAACCTGACCTACCACCACCAGCAGTTGCACCGGCCGACATCGATGTCCGAGCTGCAAGACCTCGTGGCACGCAGTCGGCACATCCGGGCACTGGGCACCCGGCACAGCTTCAACGATCTGGCCGACACCACCGGTGACCTGGTGCAGCTGCACGGTTTCCCGTCCCAGGTCGACATCGACCCGCAGGCGCGCACGGTGACCGTCTCCGCCGGGGCACGCTACGGGACGGTCGTCCAGGAGCTGGATCGTCAAGGCTGGGCGCTGCACAACCTGGCCTCACTGCCGCATATCAGTGTGGGCGGGGCGATCAGCACCGGAACACACGGGTCGGGCGACCGGTCGCAGAACCTGTCTGCCGCGGTGACCGGGCTGGACCTGGTCACCGCGGACGGCGAGCTGCGCCGGCTGCGCCGCGGCGACGGGATGCTGGAGGGGGCGGTGGTCGGGCTCGGCGCGCTGGGCATCATCGCCCGGGTCACGCTGGACATCGAGCCGACCTACGACGTCGCCCAGGAGGTGCATCTGGACCTGCCCTGGTCGGCGGTGCTCGAGGATCTGGATGCGGTCACCGGCTCGGCGGACTCGGTCAGTCTGTTCACCGACTGGTCCGGGCCGACCGTGCGGCAGTGGTGGCGCAAGACCCGGCTACCACGGGGCGAGGCGTACCAGCCCCGCGGTGAGTTGTTCGGCGCCCGACCCGCGCTAGGGCCGGTGCATCCGCTGCCCGGCATCGACCCGGTCAACTGCACCGAGCAGCTCGGGGTGCCCGGCCCCTGGCATGAGCGACTGCCGCACTTCCGGTTGGCCTTCACCCCATCCAACGGCGACGAACTTCAGTCCGAGTACCTGGTGCCGCGCACCCAGGCCGTCGCCGCCATCGAGGCCATGCGGGCGCTGGCACCCTCCGCGGCACCGCTGCTGCAGGTCGCGGAGATCCGCACCGTGGCCGCCGACGACCTCTGGCTGAGCAGCGCCGCGGACAGCGACCGGGTCGGGCTGCACTTCACCTGGCAGCCGCGACAGCCGGAGGTCGAGGCGGTGCTGCCCCTGATCGAGTCCGCGCTCTACCCGCTGGGGGCCCGACCGCACTGGGGCAAGCTCTTCCACACCGTGGACGCGGCGGCGAGCTGGCCCCGGTGGGCGGACTTCCGGGCACTGGTCGGTCAGGTGGACCCGGGGCAGACCTTCGCCAATGCGTTCCTCCGGCGAATCGGGGTGTACCACTGAGCGAATCGGTGACACACTAGGGCCTATGCCCACCACACTGCCCCGCACCCAGGTCACCCACACCGAGGTTGTGCGGCACGCCCTCGACATAGCCGAGGAGCGGTGGCCCGGGCAGTCACCGGGGGCACTTCTGCTCCGGTTGATCGAGGCGGGGGCCCAGGTAGTGGAGGACGAGATGAACGACGCGCGACGGCAGGAGCGGGTGCGGCTGATCGCCGGGCGGTACCCCGGGCTCTACGGCCCCGGCTACCTGGATCAGCTCCGCGAGGGCTGGCCCGAGTGATCGTGCTGGACGCGTCGGTCCTGATCGCCCTTCTGGAGCCGACCGACGCCCACCACCAGCGTGCGATCACCGATCTGGCCGGGCTGAACGGAGAGCTCGGCGTGCACCCGGTCACCATGGCGGAGATCCTCGTCGCCCCGTTCAAGGTCGGCCTGGCACCGCAGGTCCGCGCCGATCTGGCCTCGATCAGCGTCCGGGAGGTCACGCCAGGCCCGGATCACCCGATGGTGCTGGCAGAGATCCGGACCCGGGATCGACTCCGGATGCCGGATGCCTGCGTCCTGGCACTGGCCGTCGAGCAGGACAGCCCGCTGGTCACCTTCGACCAGCGGTTGGCCGCTGCGGCCCGCAGCCGGGCGTTGCTGTTCGGGGCGTGAGGGCTCAGCGGGCGCTGCTGTTCGGGGCGTGAGCACTCAGCGGGTGAGGAAAGCCAGCAGGTCGTGTCGGGTGAGCACACCCACCGGCTGACCGTCCTCCACCACCATCAGCGCGTCGTCGGCCTGCAACGCCCGCTGCGCGGACTCCACCGACTCCCCCGCACCGATCAACGGCAGCGGATCGGCCATGTGCCGGTCCACCCGATCGGACAGTTGCGCCTTCCCGGCGAACACCGCGTCCAACAGTTCCCGCTCGGAGACCGCACCGGCGACCTCCCCGATCCGGACCGGTGGTTCAGCGCCGACCACCGGCATCTGCGAGACACCGAACTCGTGCAGGATCTCGATGGCATCCCGGACGGTCTCGGTGGGGTGAGTGTGCACCAGCGCGGGCAGCGAGCCGTCCTTGGTGCGCAGCACATCCCCGACGGTCGACCCGGTGCCGCCCGGCAGGAAGCCGTAGGACCGCATCCAGGAGTCGTTGAAGATCTTGGCCAGGTAGCCGCGTCCGCCGTCGGGCAGCAGCACCACGATCACGGCCCGCGCCGCTGCGGCCGGGTCCTCCTCCTCCAACCGCCGGGCCAGGCGCAGCGCACCCTCGACCGCCATCCCGCAGGAGCCGCCGACCAGCAGCGCCTCTTCCCGGGCCAGCCGCCGGGTCATCGCGAAGGAGTCGGCATCGGAGACCGCGATGATCTGGTCCGGGACGCTCGGGTCGTAGGTGGACGGCCAGAAGTCCTCGCCGACCCCCTCAACCAGGTACGGACGCCCGTCACCACCGGAGTAGATCGAGCCCAGCGGGTCGATGCCGACCACCTGGACCGGCCCAGAGGCGCGGTCAGCGGAGACATCGTGCAGGTACCGCCCGGTACCGGTGATCGTGCCGCCGGTGCCGACCCCCGCCACAAAGTGCGTGACCAGGCCGTCGGTGTCCGCCCAGATCTCCGGCCCAGTGCTGGCGTAGTGGCTGGCCGGTCCGTTCTGGTTCGCGTACTGGTTGGGCTTCCACGCGCCCTCGATCTCGGTCACCAGCCGGTCGGATACCGAGTAGTAGGAGTCCGGGTGATCCGGAGCGACCGCGGTCGGGGTGATGACCACCTCCGCGCCATAGGCCCGCAACACATCGATCTTGTCCTTGCCGACCTTGTCCGGACACACGAACACGCAGCGGTAGCCCTTGCGCTGAGCGACCAGGGCCAACCCGACCCCGGTGTTCCCGGAGGTGGGCTCGACGATGGTGCCGCCGGGCTGGAGTTCGCCGGACTGCTCCGCCGCCTCGACCATCCGCTCGGCAATCCGGTCCTTGGCCGACCCGCCCGGGTTGAAGTACTCCACCTTGGCCAGGATCGTGGCGGACAGACCCGCGGTCACGGTGTTCAGCTTGACCAGGGGCGTGCTGCCGACCAGGTCGGAGATGTGCTCGGCGTACTTCACCGCGGGTGACTCCTGTCGCAAGGGATGACGGCTGCGGGCGGCGGACATGCCGCGACCCCGGCGCTCAGCGTAAGCCGGGCACCGGGGTCGCGGACATGCAGGTCAGTCGCGGCCTTGCAGAATCGCCAGGATCCGCAGGATCTCCAGGTACAGCCAGACCAATGTGACGATCAGCCCGAAGGCGGCGGACCAGGCGAACTTGGCCGGCGCACCGCCCTCGACGCCGCGCTTGATCGAGTCGAAGTCCATGATCAGGCTGGCGGCGGCCAAGCCGACCGCGACCAGGCCGACCAGCACGCCGATCCAGCCAGAGCGCAGCGGACCGAAGTCGCCACCCATGAAGAACGACAGCACCAGGTTCAGCACGCTGAACGCCAGGTAGCCGACCAGGGCCACCATCAGCCAGCGGGTGAACTTGGGGGTGACCCGGACCCGGCCGGACTTGAAGAGGAACAGCGCCGCACCGAAGGTGGCGAAGGTGCCGAGCACGGCCTGCAGCACGATCGGCTGCGCGCTCTCCTGGGCGATGTAGATGTTCTGGAACAGGTAGCTGATCCCACCCAGGAACACACCCTCGGCGACCGTGTAGGCGATGATCAGCGCGGGGCTCGGGTTCTTCTTGAAGGAGTTCACCAGGCCCAGGACCAGGCCGACGACCGCGCCGATCATGTACAGCGCGGGCATCTGCGGCGTGACCCACCAGGTGGCAGCGGCGACCACGACCAGCAGGGCCAGCAGACCACCGGTCTTGACGATCACGTCGTCGTAGGTCATCCGCCCGGTGTCCCGGGTGGTGGCCGCCGGGGCACCGTACATCTGGTCCAGCGTGGTGGCGTCCACCGTCGACGTCGGGCCGGTCTGCTGCTGGGGCTGGCCGGTGTAGTAGCCGTCCAGGTAGCCGGGCTGGGCGGTGGTCGCGCCGGGCTGACCGGCACGGGCCCGCTGCTTGCGGGTGCGCGGGTCAGCGAAGACGGCGCTGTTGTTGAACACCGGGTTGCTCATGGGTCCTCCGGGTCGGATCGGTGGTCTACCAGCCTAGAACGTGCATGGCCGGTGCACAGTTCCCGGACGCGAATGTCATCCCTGAGGACGATCGGAATCGTCCGGGATGCGGTTCCACAGCCGGAGGCACCCGCCCTAGCGTCATGCCGTCCCGACCACTCAGCCGCGATCCACGACCCTGAGGAGATCGGCATGCGCCCACGGGCAACCTTCCTTCGACTGCTGCGAGCGGAGTGGATCCGCCTGTGGTCGTTGCCGTGGACCGGCCGGGTGTGCGCCGGTGTCGTCGTGGTGCAGACGGCGTTCACCACCGTGCTCGCTGCCACAGCGAATCTCGGTGCTCTGGGGTACTCCCCGCACGAGGTCGGGCCCAATGTCATCAACTCGGCCTATCCGGTCGGACAGCTGGCCATGGCCGTGCTGGGGGTGCTCGCGGTGACCGGGGAGTACGACAGCGGGGCGATCCGGTCAACCTTCGCGGCAGCGCCTCGACGGACCGGGGTGATCCTCGCCCGAGCGCTGGTCCTCGCCGTCACAGCGGGGCTGACCGGCCTCGCGACCACCCTGGCGACCTGGGCGGCGCTGACCCCGTCGCTCACCGGTGCCTATGCCATCGACCCCCGCGACCCGACCCACCTGCGCATGCTGGCAGCCATGCCGCTCTATCTGATCGGCATCGCGCTGTTCGCCTGCGCGATCGGATGGGTGGTGCGCCGCACCGGGGCCGCCCTGGGCCTGGTCCTGGCCGTGTTCCTGGTGGTGGACACCCTGGCGATGATGTTGCAGCGGATCAGAGTGGTCCAGATCCTGACGCCGTTCCTACCCTCCGCGTCCGGGACCCGGTTGCTGACCACGGACACCGGCCCGATGCTCGGCGCCCGGGATGTGGTGGTGCTCGGCCCGTGGCAGGGCTGGGGCGTGCTGATCGCCTGGGCGGTGGCCCTCGGGACCGCGGCCGTGGTGCTGGTGCGTCGGCGCGACGTGTGAGCGCCAGCCTGCGGGAGTCATCCTTGAGGACGATGCCCTCGGTCGCCGGGAGGAGAGCCGACCGGAGCCAAGATCCGCCGTCCGACTGTTCCGCCGAACCACGGCCACCCACCACACTGATCAGTACATCGCTGTTACCGACTCGTGCGAGGACACCATGATCGAGGCCCACGGCCTGACCAAGAGATACGGCGCCAAGACCGCCGTCAATGGCATCAGCTTCACCGTCCAGCCGGGCAAGGTGACCGGGTTCCTCGGTCCAAACGGCGCCGGGAAGTCCACCACGATGCGGATGATCATGGGGCTGGACAGCCCCACCGCCGGCACAGTGACCGTCAACGGCAAGCCCTACGCCCAGCACCGTTCACCGCTGACCGAGGTCGGCGCGCTGCTGGAGGCCAAGGCCGTGCACCAGGGCCGCTCGGCCACCAACCACCTGCGCGCGTTGGCCGCCACCCACGGGATCGGCAAGAAGCGAGTCGCCGAGGTCATCGAGATGACCGGCCTCGGGCAGGTCGCCGGTAAGCGGGTCGGTGGGTTCTCCCTCGGCATGGGTCAGCGCCTAGGCATCGCCGCCGCGATGATTGGTGACCCGCGCACCCTGATCCTGGACGAGCCGGTCAACGGACTCGACCCGGAGGGAGTGCTCTGGGTGCGCAACCTGGTCAAGCACCTGGCGCACGAGGGCCGCACGGTCTTCCTGTCTTCGCACCTGATGAGCGAGATGGCCCTGACCGCCGACCACATCCTGGTGATCGGCCGCGGCGAGATCATCGCGGACGCGCCGGTGCAGGACATCGTGTCCGGTGCCTCCGGCCAGTCGGTCCGGGTGCGGAGCCCGCAGGCCACCCACCTGGTCGAGCTGCTGGCCGGGCCGCAGGTCACGGTGACTTCGCTGGAGGCCGGACTGATCGAGGTCACCGGCACCGACGCCCGTGCAGTCGGCGAGCTCGCCGCCGCCAACGGTGTGGTGTTGCACGAACTCACCCCGGTGCAGGCTTCGCTGGAGTCCGCCTACATGTCACTGACCGCCGACGCGGTCGAATACCACTCCAGCACTGGCGCCGAGCAGTCGGCCCCGCAGACCCGGAAGGAGGCCCGGCGATGAGCGCCGCGACCGCAACCCTCGACCCGATGTCCACGCTGGGCAGTCCGGGGGTGAGCTTCCCGAAGCTGGTCCGCTCGGAGTGGATCAAGCTGTGGACCCTGCGCTCCACCTGGTGGGTGGTGGCCATCACGGTGCTGGCCCAGGCCGGTTTCACCTGGATGGGCACGTACTTCACGTTGCAGAACATCACCCCGGAGGAGCTGGGGCTCGAGGGCTCGACAGTCGGCCCAGGCTTCTTGCAGAGCGGGATCATGATCGGGCAGCTGGTGATCTCCGTGCTGGCCGTGCTGGCGATCACCGGCGAATACTCCACCGGCTCGATCCGGTCGACGTTTGCCGCCGCGCCCAAGCGGGTCGACGCGGTGCTGGCCAAGGGTCTGGTGGTGCTGGTCGTCGCCTTCATCACCGGTGCACTGGCGACCGTGCTGTCCTGGGTGCTGATCACCCCCTCGCTCGGCGCGGACTACGGCATCGACCTGTCGAACGAGATCCACCGTCGGGTGCTAATCGCCATGCCGCTGTACCTGATGGGTGTGGCGCTGTTCGCCTTCGCGGTGGGTGCGCTGCTGCGGGTGTCCGCCGCTGCACTGGCCACCGTCTTCGGGGTGTTCCTGGTGGTGGAGACGCTGTTCGGAGCCTTCCCGAACATCCGGTGGATGGCCGAGGTCAGCCCGTTCCTGCCGTCGAATGCCGGGTACCAGGTGCTGTCCACCTCCACCGAGTCCATCGACGTGCTGAAGGCCGCCAGTGACGTCACCGTGCTCACTCCATGGCAGGGCTACGGCGTGCTGATCGCCTGGGGCGTGGTGCTGCTGTCGATCGCCCTGGTGCTGGTCCGCAAGCGCGACGCCTGAGCATGACCGCGTACACGACGCCCGCCCCAGAGCCAATCGGCTCGGGGGTGGGCGTCGTGCTGCCCGCAGCCGCTGGGGAGTTCACCGAGTTAGATGCCCGGCGGATGAACCGGGTGCGGCGGTTCTTCGCCCAGCATCCCCGGGCGTCGGACGTCCTGGTCTGTGTCCTGGCGGCTGCCGACCTCGTCACCACACTGATTTCCAGCCTCGGCACGATGGGCGCGATCCGGTGGATCGTGGCCGCCGTGTTCGGCGTGCTGGGTGTGGTCGCGCTCTGGTTCCGGCGGCGGTCGCCGGTGGTGGTGCTAGGGACCCTGACCGTGCTCGCTGCGGGGAACATCGCCGCCACTGGTCGGCTCTCACATTTCACGATGGCGCTGGGCTTCGGCATCTACGCCGTGGCTGCCGGCAGAGCTCCACGGATGACCTGGCTGACTGTCGGCGGCGCACTTCTGCTCGCCTTCGTCGCGTTGATGGTGGCGGATAGCGCCGCTGTCGGGGCGTTCGGCGAGGGATTCTCCGAGGGGTGGGAGAGCGTCGACGGCGTCGACAGCGGCGTCGCCGTTTCGGTCGTGCCCGACTTCTACTCGGACATCTCGGCTCTGATGTTCGTCGGCCTGATTTCGCTCGCCATCGGCACCAGCGTCGCCAGTCGCCGCGCCCATGTGCGCGCGCTGGTCGCCCGACACCGGGAGCTGGTCGACGCGGGTGAACAGGCGGCGACCCTGGCCGCGGCGGCGGAGCAGACCCGTATCGCCCGGGAGATGCACGACGTCGTGGCGCACGGGCTGACCGTCATGGTGGCGCTGGCCGACGGAGCGCGCACCGCGATGCGCCGCTCCCCGGACGACGCCGACCACGCGCTGGAGCTGCTGTCCGAGACCGGCCGCACCGCCCTGACCGACATGCGGCGGATGCTCGGGGTCCTCCGCGGCAGCGATGCGCCGTTGGAGCCGCAACCGCAGGACCTGGATGAGCTGGTGCAGTCCTTCCGCGCGGCCGGGATGACGGTGCATCTGACCACCTCCGGCCCGCCGCTGCCAGAGGACCCCACGCTGGCGCTCACCGTCTACCGGGTGGTGCAGGAGTCGTTGACCAACGCCCTGCGCCACGCGGGCACGCATACCCAGGCGGATGTCATCATCGCCCGGACCCGCCACGAGGTGCTGATCGAGGTCACCGACGACGGCCCGACGGGCACCGCCACCGACCGGCCGTTGATGGCACCCCGCGGTGAACGCATCCGGGCCCGGCTCGCCGGTGACGATGGCCCCGCACTGCCCACCCCACCCCGGACCGGCCGCGGACTGGTGGGCATGCGGGAGCGGGCCGCGGTCTACCGTGGCAGCGTCACCGCCGGACCCCATCTGGGCGGCTGGCGGGTACGAGTGCTGCTCCAGATCGACCCCGAGGAGGACCGGTGAGCGCGATCCGCGTGCTGCTGGTGGATGATCAGCCGTTGCTGCGGATGGGCTTCAAGCTGGTACTGCAGGACGAGGACGATCTGGAGGTCGTCGGCGAGGCCGGGGACGGCGCGCAGGCGGTCGCCCAGGTCGCCGCGCTGAACCCCGACGTGGTCCTGATGGATGTCCGGATGCCCGGCACGAACGGCATCGAGGCGACCCGGCAGATTGTCGCCTCCGGCGCGGCAGCCCGGGTGCTGATCCTGACCACCTTCGATCTGGACGAGTACGCCTTCGCTGCGCTGCGCGAGGGGGCCAGTGGGTTCTTGCTCAAGGACGCCCGGCCCACCGAGTTGGTGGCGGCGATCCGGTCGGTGGCCAGCGGTGACGCGGTGGTCTCGCCCCGGGTGACCCGGCGGATGCTGGAGATGTTCGCCGGGGAGATGCCGTCCGCCGGTCAACCCGCCCGGACCGCGGTCGACCCCCGGGTGGAGTCCCTGACCGCCCGCGAGCGCGAGGTGCTGCTCGCGGTGGCCGAGGGGCTGTCCAACGCGGAGGTCGCCGCGCGGCTGTTCCTGTCCGAGGCGACCGTGAAGACCCATGTCGGTCGCATCCTGACCAAGCTGGAGGTGCGGGATCGGGTGCAGGCGGTGGTGCTGGCCTACCGTTCGGGGCTGGTTCAGAGCTGAGGCTCAGACCTCCCCGATGGCCTCCTCCGGGCTGAGCTCGGCAGCGCGGGCCGCGGCGTCCGCCCGGCGTCGGGTCCAGGGCAGGGACTCCCCCACCGCGTGCGCCATGCCGTGGCCCTTCCAGACGAAGGCCAGCACGCCGATCACCAGCACCCCGGCGCCGACCCAGAACGGCAGCACGTCGCTGATCGGGTGCAGCAGACCGGCGATCACCGGAGCCGGCGCGGCCAGTCCCCAGCGGATCAGGTTGAACGCGGCGGTGGTGGTGCGGCGGTCCTGGCCACCGATGCCCAACGCGAGGTCGGTGAGGTTCGCATTCGCGATGCCCATGCATACCCCGGCGAGCACCAGCACGATGATCGACTCCGCCGTGCCCGCCGAGGTGGCCAGCAGCACCAGGGTGATCAACAACCCGCCGATGGCGGTGCCCACGGTGGCGACTGCGCCCATCCGGTGCGCGAGTCGGTGCCCGATCACCAAGATGCCGAGCGCCAGACCCACCCCCCAGGCGGTGAACACCAGACCGAGCGGGATGACGTCCAGGCCCAGGAACACCGGGGTGTAGCCGAGCACGATGAAGAACACGAAGTTGTAGGCACCGGTCACCACGCACAGGGTGCGGAACGCGGGCCGCCGGAACGGTGCGAGCACATCACCGATCCGCAGCGGTCCGGGGGCGTCCGCGGGGTCCTTCAGCCGGGTGATCGACACCGCGAGCGCCACGATCATGAACACCCCGCAGGCGGCGAAGGGGATGCGC
This sequence comes from Cellulomonas sp. NPDC089187, assembly GCF_040685135.1. Taxonomy (NCBI): domain Bacteria; kingdom Bacillati; phylum Actinomycetota; class Actinomycetes; order Micrococcales; family Cellulomonadaceae; genus Cellulomonas; species Cellulomonas sp. NPDC089187. The sequence continues at coordinate 144,368 of NZ_JBFBHI010000003.1, forward strand.
CAGGAGATCTGGCCGAGCAGTCCACCGAGCAGCGGTCCGACCGCGAACCCGAGACCGACGCAGGTCTCAAAGAGTTCCACCACCCACTCGCGGTCGTTCGCCAGCGCGACCAGCAGCACCATCGCGGTGGCGAAGAACATCGCGTTGCCCAGACCCCACAGTCCGCGCAGCACAGACAGCTCCAGGATGGTGCCGGACGCAGCGGCGAGGATCGCGGCGACCGCGACCACGGTGACCCCGGTGGCCAGAATCTTGCGGTATCCGAACTTCCCGGTGGCGATCACAGCCGGGATCATCCCGACCGCCATCACCAGCAGGTAGGCCGTGAACAGCAGCTCGATCTGCCAGGTGGATGCACCGATCTCCTGGCCGATTACCGGCAGGATCGGGTCGACGATGGCGATGCCGGCGATGGCGAAGAACGCGGTGAGAGCGGTGGCGTAGATCGCGGTCTTATTCGGTTCAGCGTGGCGGCTGGGCACAACTCTCCTCGGACAGCACGACAATGGGATTACCTGCATCATACAGCCGTCTCGTGAGAACTGCGTGCCACACTGACGCCATGGCTCAGGACCCGTCCGTCAGCACCATTGAGGCCGAGGTGGCAATGCTGCTGCGACTCTCCGAGCGCAACCGGCGGTCTTCGGCTCGGCGACAGGGTGAGATCGACCGCTCCGCCTACCTGGTACTTGGCGTCCTCACCAGTCAGGGGCCGTGCAGCGTCAACACCATCGCCGACGCCCTCCGCCTAGACCCGTCCACAGTGACCCGCCAGGTGCTCGCGATGGAACGGGCCGGTCAGGTCAGCCGCAGCGCGGACACCGTCGACCGCCGGGTCACTGTGGTCTCCCCCACCGAATCCGGGGTGCACGCACTGGAACGCAGCCGGGAGATCCGCGCCGGCATCTACAGCGAGATCCTCGCCGCCTGGACCCCTGAAGAGCGGGCTGCACTCGCCACCGGCCTGCACCGACTGAATCTGGATCTGGACGACTGGGGCCGTCAGCACGCAGGCTGACTCAACACCGAGACCGAGGTCACACCGCCTCAATCAGTAAGGCTGCCCTAAGCTCGACGTCGGTGGTCCGCACCGGATCGCCCGCCAGCCGAGGGAACGGAACCGCGATGAGCGCGCCCGCACAGCAGACCGCCGGACACCGGGGCGGGCCCCGCGGACCCAGGCCCGGGATGCCCGCCGTCGTCCGCGCCACCGAGCGGATCACGCCGGAGATGGTGCGCCTCACCCTGGCCGGACCGGCACTGAGCACTCACTACCGACACAACCCGCACGCCGACTGCTACGTGAAGTTGCTGTTCCTGCCCGGCTCGCCGGATCACACCGGTGCAGCCACCCTCGCCCAGTGGGCGATGCCCGATGGCCGGATCGACCTGGATGCCGCCCGCGCCGCGCTCCCGGCGGAGCAGCAGCCCCGGATGCGCACCTACACCGTCCGGGACTGGGACGGGGAGCGCATGCTGATCGACCTGGTGGTGCACGGCACCGACGGCCTGGCCGGGCCATGGGCCGATCAGGCGCAGCCCGGAGAGACGGTGCTGGTGGTCGGACCCGGCGGCGGCTACTCCCCCGACCCGACCGCCGACCACCACCTGCTGGCCGGTGACGCCAGTGCACTGCCCGCCGTGGCGGTCGCCCTGGAACGTCTACCGGAGAACGCCCGCGGCCATGCGGTGATCGAGGTGCTGGGCCCGCAGGAGGTGCGGCTGCTCACCGCACCGACCGGGATGGACGTGCACTGGGTCATCGCCGAACCTGGCGCCCCCGGAGCCGCGCTCATCCGCACGGTGCGCGACCTACCGTGGCCTGAGGGGCGGGTGCAGGGTTTCGTGCACGGTGAGGCCGGAGCGGTCCGGGAACTGCGCCGCTACCTGCGGGTGGACCGTGGTGTGCCGATCACCGACCTGTCGATCTCCGGGTACTGGCGGCTGGGCGGCGACGACGAGGCCTGGCGGGCGAGCAAGCGCGAGTGGCTGCGGGCCATCGAGGAGTCCGAGGCCGAGGCGGGCGTCGCCTAGTCCGTCACCCGCCAGGGCGAGCCTTCGGCCGTGTCCCGGGCCTGTGCGACCACCCGCACCGCGTAGGTCGGGACCGCGCCAGGCACCGTGCCCAGATACTCGTGCCCGGTCATGTGACACCACACCGGCAGGTCGATCGGTGCCACCGGGTCGACCGTGCTCAGATGCACCACATCGCCCGCGGGCAGCTCGGCCACCCGGGCACGTAGCAGCACCAGCAACCGGGCACAGCCCAGGTCGCCGCCGTCCAGCTGGTGGGTGGTCACCGCGCGAGGCTATCTGGCGGACCTTGACCGGCGCGGCACACTGGGACAATGAACCAGCGCCCGACCAATGTGTCGATCACCATGCCGCCGGAGCAGGTCACCGGAGTGCACGCGGACTTTGTCAGCGCCTGGCACACCCAGGACGTGTTCGTGCTCGACTTCGCCGCGGTGGTGGGGCCCGGGCGTCCTGCTGAGGGGCCGGACGGGCAGCCGATCACGCAGGTGGACGCCCAGGTGATCTCCCGGGTGAAGCTGCCACCGAGTCAGGTGTTCGAGATCATGAAGGCATTGGAGCAGCAGCTGTCCGCGTGGGAGGCCGAGACCGGTCACCGTGCGACGCCGCCGTCACAGTGACTCCTCCCGGGCGGCGATGACCCGGTCGATGGCGTCTTTCTCCTCCTCGGTGAGTGAGCCGAGCCGGGTGCGGACCACGTCGATGTCGACCCAGAGATCCAGGGCCAGCTCCTCCTCGCTCATCGCCCAGACGATCGCCTCGGCCAGCTGATCCACCGGGACGAGCTTCGCGGCGGCGACCTCGTCGATCCGGCGTTCCACCGCGGGGGTCTGACAGCCGGTGTCCCCCGCCCGCAGGTGCTCCAGCTCGTGAGCGATGGTGGAGCGACGCTGGGCCTGGCGCTGCCGCCGGTCCATCCAGACCGTCTCGCCGTCACCGAGCGCGAGCACCCCGTCGGGAAGCTCGACCCATTGCACGTCCACATGCGTCATCGCACGCAGCGCCCGCCACGGGTGGTACATCTCCATGGGTTCGACGCTATCCCTGCGCGCCGACATCGATGCTGGTCAACGCCTCACTCCTGAGCGTCGGCCGGGCGGTGCAGCGCACCCCGCCGGGCGGCGGCGGCCCCGACCTCGGGCACCGGCTTCCGGCGGCGCGCGTCCAGCTCGTCGAGCAACGCCGGGGCGGGTACCTGGACGGCCTCACGGGCGGCGAGGCGGTGCGCGAGCTCCCGCAGCAACTCATCGTCGGGCACCCGGGAGGCGTCATAGACGACCACGGTGCGACCGACCGGAATGCCCATCGCCTCCCCGACCACGCCGAGCAGGACGTCGCGGTCCACCGAGAACGCGGCGGCGAGTCCGTCGATGGTGTCGCGGGCCGGGAGCATGCGCAGCTCGTCCCGGTCGTCATTGAGCAAGTTGCTCAGCACCTGCTTGGACACGCCGGAGCGCTTGGCGAGCTCGACCGGCTTCCAACCGCGGCGGTCCATCTCGCCCTGGACGTACTGGCGGAGCGCATGCATCGGGGTTCCTTCCCTGGGACTCGACCGGTGACCGGGAGAGGGCCGGGCCGGGCGGTGCGAGGACCCAGGCTAGTCACACCTGGGCGATCCCGCGTCAAGCAGTGCGCGACCGAGCCGCGCGTGCCCACTGTGCAGGAGACGAGGGGTTGACGTCAACCATAGGTGGACTTCGAGTCGCCTTCTGATTGACATTAAGCCACCTCGCTCGGGACACTGGGGGCAACATCCGCACCGATCACCCAGGGGGATCCATGCATCTGCGCGACGCGCACCAACTCACCCGCTACCTGCACGCCGGCGGGCTCAGCCAGGCCGATCTCGGCCGCGCCGTCGGCGTCTCACGCCAGTTCATCCACATGCTCACCACCGGCGCCCGGCGAGGCTGCACCGGCCCGGTCGGAGCTCGCATCGAGGAGGCCCTGCACCTGCTCCCCGGCACTCTTTTCGCGCCCAGCGAGTCGCCCGATGGGCGACTCGGAGTCAATCGATGATTCCACAGCGCCAGTCCCGCGACGCCGTTGAACCCTGGCAGCACCACGGCGCCTGTGTCGGCCGCTCTCCTGCCCTGTTCGAGCCCGACGACCGCGGCACCCCGCTGCCCGACGCCTGGGATCTGGCCCGGCGGATCTGCGCCGGCTGCCCGGTGCGGGAGATCTGCCTGGCAGACGCCCTCGACCCCGAACGTCGCGCCGACTTCGGGATGCGCGGCGGTCTGACCCCGGCCGAGCGCCGCGCCATGCGGATGGCCTGACCACCCGCGCCCATCGACCGACCACTGTGGAGGAGATTCATGACCCACTGCCTCACCGACTGCCGCACCACCGGAGCGCACGACACCGGCTGCACCGCACCGAACTGTCGTGGTTGCCTACCTCGACCCGCTGACCACGGACGACTCTGCGCCTGGTGCTGGTCGCGTCTGGTCGACGCCCTCAACCAGGTGCCCACCCTGATCGACCGCCTTCGCGAGATCGGTGAGCCCACCACTCGTTCCCGCGCCCTGGACCGTGCTCCCCGCGGACATGCCGACCCCAGCACCCTGTCTGTGCTGCCCCCGGCCTGGTTGGACGCCGACGACCTGCTCGGGCTGCTCGACTCCTGGGCCGACCTGATCCTGGACGAGCACCCGCATGCGGCGGCCCGGATCGGCGACCGTGCGAGCTGGCTGATCGGCTACCTGCCCTGGTGCGTGCAGCAGGAATGGGTCGGAGATCTCCGCCGCGAAGTGTGCGAGACCGTGGACACCCTGCGCCGCCGCTACCCGGCCGCGGACGAGTCGATCCGCCCCCAGCAGGTGGATCGCCCGTGCCCGGCATGCGGGCTGTTCGCGCTCTACCGCACCCCGCCGCAGGCCCCGGGCGACCCGGTGCGGGTGGAATGCTCCGACCCGGATTGCGCGCGGGTGTTCACCGAGGACGAGTGGGAGGCGATGTGTCGATGACCGAGCAGTGGGCACGGGTCGACGACGCCGCCCGGGCGGTCCGAGTCCGCCCCGGGACGATTCGGGTCTGGGCCACCCGCGGCAAGGTCCGCACCGACGTCTTCGCAGGTCGGAGGGTGGTTCATCTCGGCGACGTGCGCCGGGCGGAGAAGAATTGGCGCGATCGGATCACCGCCCCGTAACGTCATTGGCACGCGGAGCTCTGCCCGCAGGACGATCCCACCGAAGCCCCGACCTCGACCTCACGAGGCCGGGGCTTCGTCGTACCCGGACCCGTCCGCACCGACATGCGCGGATCGCATGTCGCCTCTTTCCATCTACCTCAAGGAGGACGCCTGCCATGGCCACCCCCGAGTACATGCAGACGAACAACACCGAGCTGGTCCGCCTGGTCAAGAACGGTGCGATCTTCATCCGCAAGGCCGGCAGCGCCACGCCGCCGACCGGCGTGGACTGGACCCCGACCGAGGCCGATGGCCGTCTCGGCTACTACTCCGACGCCGGTTTCACCCTGTCCGCGGTGCCTGGCGACGAGACCACGATCTCGGCGCACAACGGGGACAGCGTCTTCGCCGAGTTCGCCCCGGGCTACTGGACCCTGACCTTCTCCGGTCTGGAGGCCAACGCGCAGAACGCCGAGGCCTACTTCGACACCGAGATCGCGGCGGACGGCTCCCTGGAGGTCACCTCGGCCGCCGCCTCCCGCCGGTACGACATCGTCACCGTCGGGCTCGACCAGAACGACGCGCTGGTGCTGGTGCACTACCCGAACGTGCAGATCAACGCCCGCGAGGACATGGCCTTCAACCGGACCACGCTGCTCGCCTACGGGATGACCTTCCGGACCTTCTCCGGCGGCGCGGACGCCCCGTACCACTTCAAGGCCTGGGGCTTCGTGCAGGAGCAGCTGGAGAACCCCAGCACCGTCGGCTGAGTCCCACCCCCGCATCCCCGCCGGGCCGACTGACGGCAACCAGTCGGCCCGGCGGTTCCCGTTGCCGCGTTGCCCGCACCACCAGGAGCACCCCATGACCGACTACCTCGAGATCTCCCCCGCCAACGACATCGTCTCCAGCACCGACCTGTTCCGGTTCACCATCGACGGCGAGCGATTCGAGCTGCCTGCCCTGATGTCCGCGGACATCCCGCTCGGCCTGATCCCGGTCGTGCTGACCCTGCGCACCGAGTCCGCATCCGACTCCGACACCCAGCTGCGGGTGATCGGGGCCTTCGTCGGATGGTTGCAGGAGGACCAGCCGAAGCTCTGGCAGGTGATCAAGCGGCAGCAGACCCCGCTGGCGTGGGTCGGCGGCCTGTTGGCGCAGTGGGCGGAGCACTCCCGGCTGGACCCCACTCCGCCGGTCTCTGGGCGCTGATCCGAGACCACCGACCGGCGCTGGAATACGACTGGCGCACGCGCTTCGGCCTGGGTCTGACCCCGTTCCTGCGACGGGAGATGACCTGGGCCGAGGCGTGGGCCCTGACCTCTCAGATCCTCCGCGACCCCGACTCCCACACGGTCGCATCGCTGCTCAACTGGTCCTACGTGCCCGGCTCGGCCCGCCAGATCGGCGTGGACCTGTTCGAGGGCTATCTCAACGCACACCGGGGCAAGCACACCCGGCCGCAGTCGCTGCCCCGTCCGTGGACCGCCGGCACTGCACCGGACTCCGGTCCGCTGCGACCTCTCACCGAGGAGGACCGCGCCCAGCGCGCCCTGCTCGACGACCTGCTCTTCGGCCGATCCGCCGCGGAGCCCACCGAACCCGGGGGCGGAGCCACACCGCCCTCGCCCTGACCCAAGGAGGGCGGCGTGAGCGAGAACGCCACAGTCACCACCCAGGACATTTTTCCCCGCAGTGTCTCCAAGGAGGTGGAATCCGGCATCGCCGGAGCATTCGACCGCGCGGTGAGCGCGGCCAAGGGGAGCTTCGACAAGTTACTCGACGCCATCCCGGACGGGGTGAAGGAGGCGGCTGCCTCCATCCGGACGATCGTGCCACGGGCCGCCGAGGAGGCGATGCAGCTGTGCGCCGCCGCCTTCTCGAAGTTGGGCAGCCTCGCGTCCACGGGGCTCGGTGCCGCACTCGGTGGCCTGTCCGCCCTGGGCGGCAAGATCTTCGCTGATGTGTCCTTCGGCGATGCCTTCGGGCCCCTGGACGAGTCGCTGAGCCGGATCGGGACCAACCTGACCTCCGGCCTGATGCCGGCCGCAGAGTCGGCGCTCGGTGGGCTGGTCGGCATGCTCGGCCCGGTCGAGGCGGCCGCCCAGAACGTCGGTGACCAGTTCGCCGCGCTCGGCTCCGGTGCGCCGATCGCCGAGGTGCTGCCGCAGGTGGCCGAGTCCGTGGCAGCAGCCCTGCCCGGTCTCGCCTCCGCTGCGACCGAGATGGTCACCACCCTGTCCAGCACCGTGTCGGAGGTCGCTCCGGCCCTGCTGACCGCGGTCGCTGACCTGCTGCCCCAGGTGGCGACCACGCTGATCGGGGCGCTCCCGGGCATCGTCACCGCCGGGCTCGACCTGTTCAACGGCCTGGTCACCGCCCTGGCCGACACACTCCCGACTCTGATCGACACCCTGGTCGGGGAGGTACTGCCCCAGCTGATCACCACCCTCGGTGGGATGCTGCCGCAGCTGTTGGAGTCGGCGCTGACCCTGTTCACCGCCCTGGTCACCGGTCTGAGCACCATGCTGCCGCTGCTGATCGACTCCCTGGTGAACGAGGTGCTGCCGACGCTGATCGACACCCTGGTCACCGTCGTGCTGCCGGGGCTGCTGGACACCCTGGTGACGATGCTGCCGCAGCTGGTCACCGGCGCGTTGGACCTGTTCCTGGCGCTGGTGGAGGGGCTGAACACCGCCCTGCCGACCCTGGTCGACACCCTGCTCACCGTCGGTCTGCCGACCCTGCTCGAGACGCTGATGACGATGCTCCCGCAGCTGATCCTCGGGGCGATGGACATGTTCCTCGCCCTGGTGACCGGGCTGACGCAGATGTTGCCGACCCTGGTCGACACCCTGCTCACCGTGGTGCTGCCGAACCTGCTGGTCGCCCTGGCCACCATGCTGCCGGAACTGATCACCGGGGCGGTGACCATGTTCTTCGGTCTGATCGACGGGCTCGCCCAGGTGGTCCCGCAGCTGATCCAGGCCGTGATCGGGATGCTGCCCCAACTGGTGGCGTCCCTGGCCACCGGGGTGATGCTCATGCTCGCCGCCGGTGGTGACCTGATCCGCGGTGTCTTCCAAGGCATCGAGCAGGTCTGGCCGACCGTTCGGGACTGGTTCGCCGGGCTTCCCGACCGGATTCTCGGCTTCGTCGGTGACGCGGGGAGCTGGCTGCTGGATATCGGCGGCAAGATCATCGACGGCCTGATCAACGGGATCTCCAACGCCTTCGGCCGAGTCCGGGACGTCTTCACGAACCTGACCGACCTGATCCCGGACTGGAAGGGGCCGATCAGCCGGGACAAGGTCCTGCTGGTCGGTGCCGGTCGCCTGATCATCGGCGGACTGGTGGACGGGTTGGAGTCCGAGTACGGCGCCGTGGAGCACTCCCTCGGCCGGCTCACCGCGTCGATCGCCCCCACCGTCGAGGCCTCCATCGGGGCCGTCGACATCCCCACCCCGTCGCGGAACACCAACCGGACGGGCACGACATTCAACATCACGACGCCGGACCCGCTCGCCGCTGCTGCGGCGGTGGCGCGCCGGCAATGGCTGCAGGAGGTGTGATGCGACCGCTCTCACGTGAGTACATGACCATCGGCGATCTGGTGATCAGTGGCCGGGACGACGAGGCCGGGGTCAGCATCGTCCTCGGCGACCTGGACGGGGCGGCGGGTTCGCCCGCGCCCACCCTGGCCACCACCCAACGGTCGCTCGGGCACGGGGTCTGGACCGGCGGGTCCTACCTCGGGGGCCGGAGCATCGCCGTCTCCGGCTGGATCCACGGCGACGACCCGGAGGCCGCCGCCGCGGGCCGGGACCGCCTGAAGTCCGCGATCACCCTGGATCGCACCGATCTGGTGCTGGTGGACGGAAAGGACCGCCGCTCGACCACGGTCCGCCGTGACGGCGAGGTGATCGTCACCCGGATCACCGACCGAACCTTCAGTTGGTCCGCGCAGGTGATCGCGGAGGACCCGCGCTGGTACGGCGAGTGGCAGGAACGCTCCACCGGAGTGCCGACCTCCACCGGCGGTCTGGCCGTGCCGTTCACCGTCCCGGTGGTGATCGCCTCCACCGTGACCAGCGGTGAGGTCTCGCTGATCAACGCCGGGACGATCGCCGCACCGGTGACCGTCCGATTCGACGGGCCCTTGACCGGACCGTCAGTGCGGCACACCCGGACCGGGCGCACCGTGGCACTGTCCTCGGCGCTGGAACTCGCCGAGGGCGAGCACCTGATCGTCCAGATGGACACCCGTCAGGTCCTGGCTCAGGGCACGGCCTCACGGTCCCGACTGCTGACCCGGCGGGAGTGGTCCGAGGCGCTGCCCGGGGAGAACACCTGGGCGTTCACCACCGCCACCGCCGGACCGGGTGCCCGGATGACCGTGACCACGCGATCGGCCTGGGAGTGAGCATGGGATACCAGTGGATCGCCACCGAGCTGCGCACTGGCCGGATCATCTGCGACCTGCCCAGCTTCGCCGTGCCCTCGGTCTCGGTACGACTGTGCGACTACAGCACCGCCAACGGCACTCTGCCGGTGACGCAGGCCCCGGCCGAGTGGGAACGGGCCACCGCACCGCTCGGATCAGCCCTGGTCCTGCTGGACGACGACGGCGACCCGGTCTGGGGCGGGCTGGTCCTCAAACGGATCCGCTCCGCCGACGATCAGGTCACGATCACGCTCGCCACGATGGAGACCTATCTGGGCCGCCGCTATCTGGGCACGCTCAGCTACACCGCACGCGAACAGTGCGCTCTGGCCGCCGACTTGGTCACCCGATCGGTGCTCGACGGCTCCATCGCGCTGCGGGTCCAGACCCGGCCAGGCCACACCACCCGGACCCGCAGTTGGACGCACGACTCCGACACCACGGCCCTCGACGCGCTGGACGACCTGGCCTCAGCTGCCGGTGGTCCGGAGTTCACCGTCCGGTGGGATCGGGAGACCGAGGCGGACGGCACGCTGCGCTACGTCCCGGTGCTGGAACTCGCCGATCGGATCGGGTCCGCCGCCGGGGCCCAGCCACCCGCCGCTGTGCTGGACCTACCCGGGGCGCTCAGTGACCTCCAGATGGTGGAGGACTGGGCGGAGGGCAAGGGCGCGAACCGGGTGATCGCCACCGGCAAGAGCGCGACGTCCGGTGGCACCCGTCCCGAGTCGACCCCGCAGGTGCACGACGACCCCGACCGCCCGACCGTCGAGCATCGCTGGTCGCCGGGCAGCGCGACCTCCACCGCTGTGCTGAATGAGGCCGCCGCCGGGGCGCTCACCGTGCTGCGGGACGGCGCGCAATCCCTGGCGCTGACCGCCCGGGCCGACCGCCCCCCGCTGCTCGGCACCGACTGGGCTCTCGGGGACGACATCGGCTACCACGTCGACCCCGGTGTGCCGTCCTTCCCCCGCGGGCTGGACGGCGTCGCCCGGTGCATCGGTTGGACGCTCGACCTCGACCCGGCAGCGCCCACCGTGGTGCCCGTACTCGCCGACACCGAGGCCCTGATCACCATCGAGGAGGACTGACATGCCCGGCGGAATCGCCGCACACCATCCACCCGGTGAGGACCATCTGACCCGGCAGATCGCCGCGCTGCGCACCGAGCTGCGTCGACTCCGGGCCGAGGTCGCGACCACCGTTGCCACCGCGAGCGGGGTGACCGCACGTGTCACCGCGAGCGCCGTGGCCGCCCGCACCGTTGCCCCGCCAGCCGCGACTACCGTCGACGGGTTTGCCGCCGACACCGCGGTGGGTTTCACCGGTCCGGTCCTCGCGCTCCCGGTCACCGGTCAGGTCCGGGTAAGCATCGACTGCGACCAGGTGCTGATCGACCCCGGGACCGGCTCCGCCACCGCTGGGCTGGCCTGGGGCGTCGAGTCGGCTGACGGCTCCGATCTCATCCCGCTCCACCCCGGGCCGGGTTCTCGCTCAGCTCTGCTGCGCACTGACGCCGGTGTGATCGGTGGCTCGTTGTCCCGCTCCGGCACCACCGACGGCACCGGTGATCGCCTGGTCGCACGGGCGTGGGTCCACTGCACCGACCCCGCCGCCACCGTCACCTTCGGCCCCTGCACCCTGCGGGTCGACCCGCTCTGACCACCCTTCCCCTTCATCTCAGGAGGTTCTCCGATGGCTCACGCCTGGCCGCTCGATTCCACCGACGGCACCACCCCCACCTACACCGGCCGGGCCCTGCGCCTGGCCCAGGTCTCCCCCTTCCTGTCCGGCGCCACCGCCGACCGTCCCTTCGGGGCGCGCTCGGGTGTCCGCCCGGGCACCTCCCCTCACACCGTCACGGTCAGCGGATCGACCTGGACGGTGCACCCCTGCGCCGGGGTGATCGATCCGCATCTGTCCGCTGCGGCCGGGCCGTACAGCTGGGCGGTGGCCGAGCCGGAGTCGGGCACGATCCCGTCGGCGTCGCAGGTGTACACCCGCTGGGACGGCATCTGGCTGGTGCTGGACGACCCCGCCGAGTCCGAGGGCGAGACTGCCCCATCGGCTCGAATCGAGTACCGCGCGGGACAGGCCTCGGCTACCCCGACCATGCCCACGGCGCCGGAGCGCTCCATGGTGCTGGCCCAGGTCGTTGTGCCTCCGGCCGGATCTGGCGAGCCGAGCGCCGTCTGGACCGCGCCCCAGATGTCCGCCGCCGGGGCACCGATCCGGGTGCGCTCGACCGCCGAGGCCACCGCACTGCTTGCGACGATGGGCGCCTCGAACGAGAGCCCGCTGTGGGTCGAGCACATCGGGGAGACGAACGCCTTGAGCGGACGATTGTGGCGGCACGACGGCACCGGGTGGCAGACGCTCGCGCCAGCTGTCGCACCGGTCATCGCGACCTTTGACAACGGCAAGATCGCCACAGGCGCGGTCGCTGGGACCGTCGTGATTCCGGCGGTGCCGTTCCCGACCGTGAATGTGATCTCAGTTTTGGCCACCGGTGGTTTCGACACCGGGGCTCGCAAGGTCCAGATCGCGCTGAGCGTGAGCGCAGGGACGTTGAGCGGACGCAACCTCTTCCCCGTCTCCGCGCCGGCCGCTGGCTGGGCGACGTTCGCAGCGCAGCAACGTTTGGTCCTTCCGGCGAACATGGCGTGCACCGTGACACTGAAGTCCGCATCGGATGGCCCGAGCTATCACATCGGTTCGGTCGCGGTGCACCGCACGCTGAACTGACCACACCGAAGGGAGGATCATGACCAGCACCGACCTCCTCCCGATCCTGGCCGGTGGTGGTGCGGTCGCCGGGCTCGCCAGCCTGCTGGGTGCCTGGTGGCAGCGCCGCCGATACCGGGCCGACGCCCACCTGATCGAAGCGCAGGCCCTGGCCACCGAGGAGGAGACCAAGGACGCGCACTGGGAGCGCCAGGTCCGCACCCTCACCGAACACATCATCGAACCCCTGCGTGAGGAGATCGGCGGTCTGCGGGCCGAGGTCCGGCAGCTGCGCGCAGAGGTCGACGTGGTGCGCACCCGGTACTGGCGTGCCATCACCCACATCCGGACCCTGATCGCCTGGGCCGGGGCGCTCGGCCATGCGCCGGAGGAGTTGCCGCCCTCGCCGCCGGAGATCAGCGCCGACATCTGACATCCATCCCCACGGCCCCGCCCGGTGCACCCACCGGGCGGGGCCTCGCTGTGTCTGGAGCACCTATGGACCCCACCCCGATCGACACCTCCGCCTTCGACCCCGACGGACCGCAGCCGCAGGTGTCCCAAGACCCGCACTGGACCCCCGAGGAGGACCGATGAGCACCGCCGCCCGCGTGTTGGAGATCGCCCGGTCCCAGCTCGGCACCGTCGGCGGTGCCCGCTACCAGAGTGCGCACGGCGTGCGCAGCGGCGCCTGGTGCGCGTACTTCGCCACTTGGGTGCTGCGTGAGGCCGGGCTGTCCGAGTACCCGTGGACCGGCTGGACCCCGGCGCTGGTGACCTGGGCCCGCGCCCGTGGCCGGTGGAAGACCACCGATCCGCGGCCTGGGGATCTGGTGCTGTACATGTGGCCCGGGGTGTCCCCCTCCGGCCGGGGTTCCCCGCCGGTGTGCCACACCGGAATCGTCGAGGCCCGCAGCGGCGGCGGCCTGTACGCCATCGAGGGCAACACCTCGGCGGGGACGGCGGGGTCGCAGTACAACGGCAACCGGGTCGCGCGGCGGTTGCGGTCGTCGGCCATCGTCGGCTACGTCGACCTGCAGAACCTCTACGGGGCGACGAGCGCGGCCGGGTCGGCGGTGATCGCGGAGGACGGCGTGCGCGGACCGGCGACGATCACCCGGTGGCAGCAGGTGCTCGGCACCCCCGCCGATGGGGTAATCAGCCGACCAGTGTCCAGCCTGATCCAGGCGGACCAGCGCTATCTGAATGCCACGGTCCCGACCGCGCACATCCGCGACCTGACCGGTGCCGCGGCCCTGGTGGTGGACGGCATCGAGGGTCCGGCCACCATCCGGGTTCGGCAGTTCTGGCTGTTCAACACCCAGGGTCAGTCCCCGACCGTCGCCGACTTCGACGGGATCGCCGGACCGGCCACCACCCGCCTGCACCAGCGTGCGCTGAACCGGGCGTCGATCGGCTCGGGGAGGTACTGATGACGGCGGACACCCCTCGGCACGCCCGGGCGGGCACGCCGTGGTGGCGGCGGGTGGGCGGCACCCTGCGCCGGGTGCTCGCCCTGGAACCGGTGGCGGTGCAGGCCGTGCTGCGGGCCGTGTTCGTCCTGGCCGCCGCCGTCGGGCTGACCGTCTCGCAGGAGGTCCAGAGTCGCATGCTCGCGGTCGTCGCGGCGGTCTACGCCCTGGTGGAGGCGGCGACCACCGCGTGGGCCCGGTCGCGGGTCAGTCCGGTGCCGCCCGACGGTCAGGCCTGATCCGCCAACACCACCAGATCCCCGGTGGCACGGGTCATCGCCACGTACCGGTCCACCGCCCCCTCGATCCCGGAGCCGAAGTCCGCGGGGTCGACCACGACGACCAGGTCGAATTCCAGGCCTTTGGACTGTTCCGGGGTCAGGGAACGGACCCGGTCGTCGGTGGGGCGGTAGTCCGGGGCACCGATCACACCGGCGATGCCGTCGTGTGTGGCCAGCCACCCGTCCACCACGGCGTCCAGCTCGGCCACCACACCGTGCCGGACGGGGCGCCCGCTCTCCCGCACCGAGGTGGGCACGTTGGCCTCGGGCAGAGCCGCGCGGATCACCCGCTCCGCCTCGGCCATCACCTCGGCCGGGGTGCGGTAGTTGACCGTCAACGAGGCGACCTCCACCCGGTCCAGTCCGACCCGGCGCAGTCGCTCGGTCCAGGACTCCGCGAAGCCGTGCCGGGCCTGGGCGCGATCCCCCACCACGGTGAAGCTTCGCGACGGACAGCGGGCGATCAGCATCTGCCACTGCGCGTCAGTGAGCTCCTGCGCCTCGTCCACCACCACATGGGCGAACGGCCCGGCGAGCTGATCGGGCTCGGCCACCGGCAGCGCGGCATCGTGGACCAGGGCGGAGCGCAGATCATCGCCGCGCAGCATGTGCATCACGCCCAGAGTGGAGTCGTCGGCGGCGATCAGGTCGTCGATCACGTCGGCCATCCGCGCCCGATCGGCCGCCACGGAGGCGTGGTGCACCTCTGCCCGGCGGGAGGCCTCGGGGTCTCCGAGCCGGGTCCGGGCGGCATCCAGTAGCGGCAGGTCGGCGACGGTCCAGGCCCGGGGGTCATCCCGACGCAGCGACGCGCGTTGCTCCGCGGTGAGCCAGGGCGCGCACAGGTGCAGGTACGCGGGGACCTCCCAGAGGTCGGCGACCAGATCCTCCGGGTCGAGTAGCGGCCAGTGCTGCCGCACCGGTTCCCGTAGCGCCCGGCGTAGCTCCGTCTCGGTGACGTCCTGCGGGGCACGGTCCACCAGGATCGCCAGCAGCCCGTCGCGCACCTGATCGCGGGCCTCGTTGTGCGGGGTGCCGGGCTCGACGCCGTCGATGGCCTCCGCCCAGTCTGCCGGGGTGAGCACCAGGTCGACGGTCGGGGTCTCGATCACGGTGTCGGTCCGTGGCGGGCGCTGGTAGAACCGCACCGCGGGGTCAACGGCGTCCACCATCCTCCGGTCCGCCTTCAGCGCCGCCGCGGGATCGGTCTCCTCGACCGCCGCTGCGCCCTCGGGCACCAGATCGCGCAGGGTGCACACGCTGACCCCCTCCTCCCCGAGGCTCGGCAGCACATCGCCGACATAGGACAGGTACGGTCGACTCGGCCCGACGAACAGCGCCCCACCGCGGCGGTGTCCCAGCCGCGGATCGGCGTAGAGCAGGTAGGCGGTGCGGTGCAGGGCCACCACCGTCTTGCCGGTGCCGGGGCCGCCGTCCACCACCAGCGCCCCCGCCGATCCCGCCCGGATGATCGCGTCCTGGTCGGCCTGGATGGTGCCGAGCACATCCCGCATCCGCTCCGAGCGTGAACCGGCGAGGCTGGCGATGAACGCCGACTGGTCGTCCAGCGTCGCGCTGCCGTCCCACTGCTCCGCGTCGAAGACCTCATCCCAGTAGTCGCTGATCTGTCCACCGGTCCACCGGTAGCGACGCCGACTGGTCAGGCCCATGGGATCGGCGTGGGTGGCCCCGAAGAACGGCTCGGCCACCGGCGACCGCCAGTCCACCAGCAGCCGCCGTCCCGCCGGGTCGGTCAGGCCGATTCTGCCGACGTACACCGGATCGGCCCCGTCCGCGGGCAGCATCCGCCCCAGGCACAGGTCGAGCCCGAACCGGCGCAGCAGTCGCAACCGGGCACTGAGCCGATGGATCTCCTGATCGCGTTCCAGAGCGGCGGTGCCCTTGACCCCGGGTGCCCGGCGGGCCGCGTCCAGCCGCTCGGTCAGGTCGGCCACCGAGTCGGCGAGTGTCGCGGCGATGGCATCGAAGTGCCGCTGGTCGTCGGCGATCAGCGCCGGATCAGCCTTGGCGGCACGAGTGTCGGGGAGCGCGAAGACAGCCACAGAATCCTCCGGTCGGACCCGGCCACGGTGGTGGGGTCCGACCGGAGAGTCTGGGTCCACAGGGGGGCCTTGCCGCAAGACCCCCACTGCGCTATAGCTTGGTAGTGGCGGAACAACTCATGACTGCGTGAGTCTGGCCAGCGGGGCGTCGAACTCAGGACCGCCGGCATCGTGCGCGGCGACCCAGTGATCGTGCAGCCACATGTGGGTATGACGACGGGACTCGCTGCCGATCCACGCGACGTCCCGCTCGTAGGTGATCACCTGGCCACCCTCCCCGACGATCACCCAGGTGTAGAGCCCGTTCGGGTGCACCGTCTTCACTTTGATGCCCGCCACCGTCGCCGCGGAATCGGCGAGGCGCTCGTCGTGGCGACGCACCCACAGCACCTCCAGACCCGCCGAGTGGTCGGCATCGATCCGCTCCAGGACGTCGAAGGCGATCCGACGCGCCTCCTCGGGGCTGGGCAGGCGGGAGTCATCGGCAGTGGCCACGTGTCGGGTGTAGCCGTACAACCGGTCGTCCTCGGCCCCGACCACCGTGGTGACGTGTTCGATGCCGTAGACCAGATCCGGGGTGCGCTGGTAGCGAGTGACCAGCACGGGGATCCGCTCGTGCAACTCCTTCCGGACAAACAGGTGGGTGAACCCTTCGGGCAGCGGGACGAGGTGGGGAATCATCGGGTACCTCCTGTGTCGTGACGGCGGGTAAGAAGGACGAGTCCGGCCGCCAGTACCGCAGCGGCGGCACTAGTCAGCCCGGTGCCGACGATCCCGGCGCCGGAAGAGGAGACCAGGGCGGGGGCGATGCTCGCGCCGAGGAAGAGGAAGCACGTGTACAGCGCGGTGATCGACCCTCGGGCCTCCGCTGCCAAGCCGGTCAGTCGCTGGATCATCGCCGGTGCCAGCACTGCCACCGCACCGGCCAGCGCGAAGGTCGCCGCACCGATACCGAGCACGCTGTCCCGGAGCACGACGGCCACGACCGCCGCTGCCGCGACCACGAGGAAGCCGACGAGCAGCCTCCGCTGGGCGGCGAAGCCGCCGAGCCATCGTGAGGCGAACGGTGCCCAGAGCACGGCCGGCAGCGCACTCGCCCGGAGCACCACCAGGCCGGTGCTGTCCGTCAGACCGGAGGAGCCGATCGCGGTGTAGAGCGCGATCATCGGGCCCAGCACCATGACGGTGGCGACCAGCAGCAGGATGATCGACCGCTGCGCGAGCAGGCGCAGCAGGGTGCGCACCGGGGCACCCGCGGCGGTCGCCATCGGCAGATCGGGGAGCAGAACACTCCGGACCATGACCGTCACCACGACCAGAGCCGCGGCTCCGGCCCAGAAGAACCACTCCCATCCCCAGAGTTCCGACACCAGCTGCGCCAGGACCTGTCCGACCACTGCGGAGGCGAGGAACGAACTCGTCAGCACGGTCACTGACAACGCGCGACGGTCCGGTGCGGGCCGAGCACCGAGGTAGGCAAAGGCAGCCGGTGCGAAGGTCGCGGCGGCCACTCCCTGCGCCACCCGGCCGACGATCAGCCAGCCGAAGGTGGGCACGAATGCGCTGGCCCCGGTCACCACCACGAGCGCGATCAGCCCGCTCGTCATCACTCGGCGGGGGCCGAAGCGGTCAACCGCGGGGCCCCAGACGATGAAGCCGGCGGCGTACGCGATACCGAAGGCGGTCTGGACCCACGCGACCTCAGCGATGCCGACATCGAAGGCGGCCTGGACCGGCGCGAACAGCGGGATCGCACCGTAGAGCTGGGTGAGCACGACCACGGCGGCCGTCGACATGACGGCCGCCGTGCGCCCGAAGGGGGCGGTGCGGGGTGGAGCGGGATCGAGGACTGCGGACATCAGCACACCTTCCAACCGTTTAGTTGGAATTAGCGTACCCGACGATCAGGCGGCCTTCCGGCGGTAGAGCAGGTTCGCCGCGACGAACGCCACCGCCAGCACCCCCACACACCAGGCCAGCGCTACCCACAGATCGCTGCCCGGCGCCTGTCCGGCCAGCAGCTCCCGGATCGCGTTCACGATGGCGGTCACCGGCTGGTGCTCCGCGAACGCCCGCACCGGCCCCGGCATCGAGTCGGTGGGCACGAAGGCCGAGCTGAGGAACGGCAGGAAGATCAGCGGGTAGGAGAACGCGCTGGCCCCGTCGACCGTCTTGGCGGTCAGTCCGGGGATCACCGCGATCCAGGTCAACGCCAGCGTGAACAGCGCCAGAATCCCGGCCACGGCCAGCCAGTTCAGCACCCCCGCGGTGGAGCGGAAGCCCATGATCAGGGCCACCGCCAGCACGACCAGCAGCGAGATCAGGTTGGCCACCATCGAGGTCAGCACATGGGCCCAGAGCACCGCCGACCGGGCGATCGGCATCGAGCGGAACCGCTCCACGATCCCGCTGCGCATGTCGGTGAACAGCCGGAAGGCGGTGTAGGCGATGCCGGAGGCGATGGTGATCAGCAGGATGCCCGGCAGCAGGTAGTCGACGTAATTCGCCCCACCCACGTCGATGGCCCCACCGAAGACGTAGACGAACAGCAGCAGGAAGGCGATGGGCATCACCGCGGTGGTGATGATCGTGTCCATGCTGCGGGTGACGTGCTTGAGCGAACGACCGAGCAGCACACGGGTGTCGGTGATCATGAGCGTTCTCCGATCAGCGTGAGGAACACGTCCTCCAGGGTGGGTTGCTTCTCCACGTACTCGACCGTGGCCGGCGGCAGCAACGCCGTGAGCTCGGCCAGAGTGCCGTCCTGGATGATCCGCCCGCCGTGCAGAATGGCGATTCGATCGGCCAGCTGCTCGGCCTCCTCCAGGTACTGGGTGGTCAGCAGCACGGTGGTCCCAGCCGCAGCCAGCTGCCGCACCGCCTCCCAGACCTCGATCCGAGCCTGCGGGTCCAACCCGGTGGTCGGCTCGTCCAGGAAGATCACCGCCGGGTCGCCGATCAGGCTCATCGCGATATCGAGTCGGCGACGCATCCCACCGGAGTAGGTGCCGACCCGGCGTCCCCCGGCCTCGGTCAGCGAGAAGCGGGCCAGCAGGTCATCGGCGATGATGCCCGGATCGACCAGGTGCCGGAGTCGGGCGACCAGCACCAGGTTCTCCCGCCCGGTCAGCACCTCGTCCACCGCGGCGAACTGCCCGGTCAGGCTGATCGCCTCCCGCACCTGTTCCGGCGCAGTGCGCACATCGTGTCCGTCGACCTCGGCGGTGCCGCCGTCCGCTGTCAGCAGGGTGGACAGGATGCGGATGGCGGTGGTCTTCCCGGCCCCGTTGGAACCGAGCAGGGCGTGGATACTGCCGCGCCGGACCTCCAGATCAACCCCGTCCAGGACGCGCAAGTCGCCGTAGGACTTGGTCAGCCCGCGTAGCCGGATCGCGTATTCGGTGCTCATGGTGTGCCCCCTTCGCTTCTCGGGTCAGTCAGGACTCGGTCGAGTCGATGGCCTTGGTCAGGCGAGCCCGCTCCTTGGCGATCCACGCCCCGGCCGGGTAGTTGCGCAGCAGCTCCTCGGCGAACTCCACCGGGTCCTCCCCCACCACCGCGCGGACGGTGACCCCATCCGCGGCACTCTGCTCGAAGAGCTCGGCCAGATCGTCGAAGAGCTGCTGGAGCTCCTCGGCGCGGCCCGGTCCGAGCACGCTCACGTAACGCTCGAGCGCCTCGGCAGCGCTCCGGTAGTCCGTCGGCAGTGCGGCCACCCGGGCCTTGTACGCGCGGTACTGCTTCTTCTGATCGATCCAGTTGCTCATCGCTGCTCCCCTTCGGTGCGGTGCAATCCGTCCAGTCGTGCGGCCAGGAACTCCCAGGTCCGCCAGAACTCGTCGAGATAGGCCTGCCCCTGCGCGTTGACCGTGTAGACCTTGCGCGGCGGGCCCTTCTCGGAGGGGACCTTGGCCACGTCGACCAGGCCCTTGTTCTCGATCCGGACCAGCAGCGCGTAGACCGTGCCCTCGGCGATGTCGTCGAAGCCCTGATCGCGCAGCCAGCCGGTGATCTCGTAGCCGTATGCCGGGCGCACGGTGAGGATCGCCAGGACGATCCCCTCCAGCGTGCCCTTGAGCATCTCCGTCATCTGCTTACCCACGGGATGCCACCTCCCTCGAACTACTTGGTGACGCTGAGTACGAGTACCAAGTTACACTGAGTACCGGTACTTGGCAACACTGAATAGTGAGGATTTTCGGAGAGGTGCCCCCGGTGGGGTTCGAACCCACACTGGATCGGGTTTAAGCCGACTGCCTCTGCCGATTGGGCTACGGGGGCGCGTTCACATCCTGCCGCAGACACGAGGATGCCCCGCACACCATCGGGTGTACGGGGCGTCCTCGATCAGCAGGTCAGGCCTTGGCCGGGGCCTTCGCCTCGGTGCTCGGTACCGGGGAGTGATCCTCACCGGCGGGCTCCGCCTTCGGCTTCGGCGGCACGGACGCGGCTCGGAACTCCGCACGCGGGTCGTGCAGCGAACCCAGCGGCACGACCTCACGGCGCCACAGCAGGTTGGCGGTCCAGCCAGCCATGATGTTGATCTTGCGGTTCCAGGTCGGCATCGCCATCACGTGGTACGTGCGGTGCAGCACCCAGGCGAGGAAGCCGCGGACCTTGATCTTGCCGAACATCTGGGCGACACCCTTGTACATGCCGAGGGAGGCCACCGCGCCGACGTTCTTGTGCTTGTAGTCGGTGGGCTGCGCCGAGCGGAGCACCAGCGCGAGGTTGTCCGCCAGGTGCTTGGCCTGGCGCAGCGCGTGCTGGGCGTTCGGCGGGCAGAACGCCCCCGGGTTGTACAAGTCGGGCACCGCAGCGCAGTCACCAGCGGCGTAGGCGTCCGGCACGATGTTGCCGGTCTCGTCCGCGATCTGGAGCGTGGCCAGCGCGGTGACCCGACCCATCTTGTCCAGCGGCAGGTCCGAGTTGGCCAGCACCGGGTTCGCCTTCACACCGGCGGTCCACACGATGGTCTCGGAGTCGAACTCGGTCTTGTCGGAGAGCACGACGTGCCCGTCGACGCAGGAGTTCAGGAAGGTCGACAGGAAGACCTCGATGCCGCGCTTGCGCAGCTGCTCCAAGGTGTAGCCGCCCAGCTCCTCGGAGACCTCCGGCAGGATCCGGCGCGAGCCCTCGACCAGCACGAACCGCAGGTCGGACTCGTCCAGCGAGGCGTACTGCTTCACCGCGTCGCGGGCCATGTCCTCGACCTCGGCGATCGCCTCGACACCGGCGAAGCCGCCGCCGACGAAGGTGAAGGTCAGCATCTTCTTGCGCAGGTCGGCGTCCCAGGTGGACGAGGCCAGGTCGATCCGGCCCAGCACGTGGTTGCGGACCGCGATGGCCTCCTCCACGTTCTTGAAGCCGATCGCCTGCTCCGCCAGACCCGGGATCGGCAGCGTGCGGGCGACCGAGCCTAGACCGACGATCAGGTGGTCGTAGGTGACCCAGTACGGCTCACCCTCTTCCGGGGTGACCTGCACGGTGCGGTCCGCGTGCTTGATCTCCGAGACCTTGCCCTGCAGCACATCCACACCCTTGAGGGCGCGCACATGCGGGGCGACCACGTGGCGGGCGTCGATGGACCCGGCAGCGGCCTCCGGCAGGAAGGGCTGGTAGGTCATGTACGGGCGCGGGTCCACCACGACGATGGCGGCCTCGCGGTGACCCAGACGCCGACGCAGACGCTGAGCGGAGTAGAGCCCGACGGTCCCGCCACCGAGGATCAGGATGCGGGGCACCTTGCGCGGCTTGGCGCTGGACACAGAGGACTGAGGCATGCCTTAACGGTAGATCCGCCGAACTCCCCGGGTCGACTTGGGACTGCGTGATTCTGGGCACAAAGTCCTAGCGGGCGACTCGGGCGGTTTTGCTAGCCCGGGGGCCGAGTTCGACGGATCGGGCACGAGGTCGGATGCGCCACGTTCGACCTCGACGCCGAAGCACCGAACTCGCGACGCGAACCCTCAGGCCCGCTCGGCAACGCTCCAGGCGATCCCGTCCAGGATGTCGTGCTCCGAGGTGATCACCTCGGTCAGCTCACCGCCGGCGGCGGCGACCTCGCGCTGCACCCGCAAGACCACCTCACGCCAGACCAGCGCACCGGCGGCGATCACATCCACCCGGCCCGGGTGCATGAAGCCCAGTGCGGAGCGGGACTCCCGATCCCGGGCGATCAGGTCGTCACAGGCGGCCACCACCTGGTCGACGGTGAGGGTCGCGCCGTCGATCCGGTCCGGGCGGTACCGGTCCAGGCCGAGGGCGTGCGCGGTAACGGTGGTGACCGAACCGGCCACCCCGACCAGGGTCCGGGTGCGACCGACCGGAACCTGCGCCAGGGCGACGTCCAGGGCAGCGTGCACATCCGCCACCGCGGCCTCGACCTGCTCCGCGGTGGGCGGGTCGGTGCGCAGGTGACGCTCGGTGATCCGCACGCAGCCGACATCCATCGAGTAGGCGGCGTCCGGGGTCGACTCACCCAG
This sequence comes from Cellulomonas sp. NPDC089187, assembly GCF_040685135.1. Taxonomy (NCBI): domain Bacteria; kingdom Bacillati; phylum Actinomycetota; class Actinomycetes; order Micrococcales; family Cellulomonadaceae; genus Cellulomonas; species Cellulomonas sp. NPDC089187. The sequence goes on from NZ_JBFBHI010000003.1 coordinate 167,004, forward strand.
CACCACCTCGGTGGAGCCGCCGCCGAGGTCGATCACCAGGTACGGCCCGGGCCGACCGAGCACACCGGTGGCCCCACGGAAGGACAGCGACGCCTCCTCGACCCCGCCGATCACCTCCGGCTCGACCCCCAGCGCCTCACGCACACCGGTGACGAACTCGTCCCGGTTCTGCGCATCGCGGGAGGCGCTGGTGGCGACGAATCGGATCGCCTGCACGTTCAGATCGGCGCAGATCGCGGCGTAGCGCCGGGCGGCGTCCAGGGTGCGGGCCATCGCCTCCGGGGCGATCCGACCGGTGCGGTCCACGCCCTGGCCGAGGCGCACGACCTCCATCCGGCGGTCCAGATCCACCAGCATCCCGGCCGCGATGTCCACATCGGCCACCAGCAGGCGGATGGAGTTGGTCCCACAGTCGATGGCAGCCACACGAGTCACGGCGGACATCCTTCCATCCCCCGGTGACAGGTGCGGATCAGCGCGGCGCGGCGACGCGGGCGGCCGGGTGCGGTCGGCAGTGCTGCGACAGATCAGCAGGTGCAGCGGTCGGGACGCCAGGTGTCCCGCAGGCGCAGCAGCACCTCGTCACCGACCGGGTTCACCCCGGGCCCAGCGGCCAGGGCGTGACCGAGCAACGCGTGCAGGCATTTGACTCGGGTGGGCATGCCACCGGCGCTGATCCCGGCGATCTCCGGCACGTCGCCCAGCTCCGACCGGTCGGCCAGGTAGGACTCGTGCGCTCGCTGGTAGGCCGCGGCGATGGGCTCGGTCCGCACCCACTCGGTGAGCCCGACCATCTGACCGGTGGCCTCCAGCGTGCTGGCACCAGCCACCGCCTGCGGGCTGGTCAGGTAGTACGTCGTCGGGAACGGGCTGCCGTCGTCCAACCGGGGCGAGGTGCGGACCACCAGCGGGCGACCACAGACACAACGAGCCGCCACCCCGACCACCCCGCGGGCCGGCCGGCCCAACTGCTCACGGAGCACGTCCAGGTCCGCATCGGTGACCACCGGGCGGGTGCGGTCAGCGGACGGCACCATGGCGGGGTCCGGCAGGACGGGCTCGGGCAGGGCGACGGGCTGGTCGGTCACGGGGTCCTCAGACGTCTCCGGTCGGGGCGCGCCGGATCACTCGGACGGCGCGGGGTCGGGAGCATTCTCCCCCGAGGTCGACTCATCCGCGGAACCGGTTCCGGCGACCCCGGCGACCTGCACGGAGTCCCAGATCTGGGCGTACCAGGGGCGGGTGGGGTCGGAGGCGACCGCCGGGCCGTCGGTGGCGTCGGTGTCGGCCGTCTGCTCGGGCACGATCTCCGGGTCGGCGACGCGCAGCGCCTGCTCACCCGGCATCACGAAGGCCAGCCGCTCGCGGGCCTGAGCCTCGACATAGGCGGGGTCCGACCAGCGGTCCAGCTCGGCCTGCAAGTCCTCGTTCTGCTGCTCGGCCGCAGCCACATCGGCCCGCAACTGCTGCAACTGCACCTGCTGGTTGAGATAGGAGCGCATGGTCGGGAACACCAGGATGAACGCGACCGCCACGACGATCAGCATCACCAGTGCCCGCACGGTGAACAGGCGCGGCACCCGCTGTTGCACCGACTCCGACCCGCCCCCGCGTCCACCCGAACCAGGGCGGGCAGCGGGCCGGGCCGAGGCGGGTCGGGTGGCTGACGACTTGGGGGTGGCGGCCCGCGCCGGTCGCGCCCGCGGCGGGGTGGGACGGGGTGCTCCACCAGCGGGACGCAGGGTGGCCGGACGCGTGTCCTCCGCCGGGCGCTCGACCTTCCCGGGAGTGTCGCGGCGCTGGACCGCTCGCTGCTGCCCGGATGCCGCCGCACGGTCATCCGACCCCGTACCGGAGCGTGAGCTGCGGCCCGACGCGCTGCCGGACCCCGAGCGGGGCACGGAGGGACGGCGGGGGGCGGACACGGGCTCGATTCTGCCGTGCCGGGCCAGGGTCGTCCGGGACGTGGGCTGGTGTGTGTCGGTGAAGACCTGGTGCACGACATGCCGGAGGCCGGCGACCCACTCAGGGTCACCGGCCTCCGGTTCACGCGATGAGCTGTGCGCTCACGCCTTCCAACGCGGGAAGGCGGTGCGGCCGGCGTAACGACCGGCGTCGTCCAGCTCCTCCTCGATGCGGAGCAGCTGGTTGTACTTGTTGATCCGCTCGCCACGGGCCGGGGCACCGGTCTTGATCTGACCGGCGTTGGTGGCCACCGACAGGTCGGCGATGGTGACGTCCTCGGTCTCACCGGAACGGTGCGAGGTCATGGTGGTGAACCCGTTGCGCTGGGCCAGGGTGACGGCGTCCAGGGTCTCGGTCAGGGTGCCGATCTGGTTCAGCTTGACCAGCAGGGAGTTGGCGGCCTTGAGCTCGATGCCCTTGGCCAGACGCTCCGGGTTGGTGACGAACAGGTCGTCGCCGACGATCTGCACCTTGTCGCCGATCCGGTGCATGAGGGCCTGCCAGCCCTCCCAGTCGTCCTCGGCCAGCGGGTCCTCGATGGAGACCAGCGGGTAGTCGTTCACCAGCTGCTCGTAGTACTCGATCATCGCGGCGGCCTGGAGCTGCTTGCCCTCGAAGGCGTACTTGTCGTCCGAGAAGAACTCGGTCGAGGCGACGTCCAGGGCCAGACCCACGTCGACGCCCGGCTTGAAGCCGGCCTTCTCGATCGCGGTGATGATGAGGTCCAGGGCGGCACGGTTGGACTCGAGGTTCGGCGCGAAGCCACCCTCGTCGCCCAGGCCGGTGGCCAGACCGTTGGACTTCAGCACCGACTTCAGCGAGTGGTAGACCTCGGCGCCGGTGCGCAGGGCCTCGCGGAAGGTGGTGGCGCCGATCGGGGCGACCATGAACTCCTGGATGTCCACGTTGGAGTCGGCGTGCGACCCACCGTTCAGGATGTTCATCATCGGGACGGGCAGAACGTGCGCGTTCGGGCCACCGATGTAGCGGAACAGCGGCAGGTCGGCCGAGTCGGCAGCGGCCTTCGCCACGGCCAGCGAGACGCCGAGGATGGCGTTCGCACCCAGCTTGCCCTTGTTGGGGGTGCCGTCGAGGTCGATCAGGGCCTGGTCGACCAGGCGCTGCTCCGAAGCCTCGAAGCCGATGATCTCCGGGGCGATCTCGTCGATGACGGCGTTGACCGCGCCCTCGACACCCTTGCCCAGGTAACGGGACTTGTCACCGTCGCGACGCTCCACGGCCTCGAAAGCACCGGTGGACGCGCCGGAGGGGACACCGGCACGCGCGATGGTGCCGTCGTCGAGGGCGACCTCGACCTCCACAGTGGGGTTGCCGCGCGAGTCGAGGATCTCGCGGGCGCCGACGGCCTCGATGGTGGCCATGCGTGCTCCTTCGAAAGCGGATTGGGTATGCGACCTCAGCCTAGTGCCGTCGGACGCGGGAGTCGTCGGGACCTTCGGTGAACAGTTGCCCCGACCTGTCGGACCTGGTCAGAGCGCCTGGACGATCGCCTCGACCTGCTGCTTGGCATCGCCGAACAACATCGCGGTGTTCTCGCGGAAGAACAGCGGGTTCTGCACCCCGGCGTAGCCGGTGGCCATCGACCGCTTGAAGACGATCACCTGGCCGGCTTCCCAGACCCGCAGCACCGGCATCCCGGCGATCGGCGAGTTCGGGTCGTCCAGCGCGGCGGGGTTCACGGTGTCGTTCGCCCCGATCACCAGCACCACGTCGGTGTCGGCCAGGTCGTCGTTGATCTCGTCCATCTCCAGGACGATGTCGTAGGGCACCTTGGCCTCGGCCAGCAGCACGTTCATGTGGCCGGGCAACCGTCCGGCCACCGGGTGCACGCCGAAGCGGACCTCGATGCCCTGGGCACGCAGCCGGGACACCAGGTCGGCGACCGGGTACTGGGCCTTCGCCACCGCCATGCCGTAGCCGGGGGTGATGACGACGGACTTCGCGCCCTTGAGCAGCTCGGCGACCTCCGCGGCCTGGATCTCGCGATGCTCGCCGTAGTCCTGGTCGCCACCCGCGGCCGGGGCGCCGCCCTCGGAGCCGAAGCCACCGAGGATGACGCTGATGAACGAGCGGTTCATCGCCCGGCACATGATGAAGCTGAGGATGGCACCGGAGGAGCCGACCAGGGCGCCGGTGATGATCAGCAGGTCGTTGCTCAGCATGAAGCCGGTGGCCGCGGCTGCCCAGCCGGAGTAGGAGTTCAGCATCGAGACGACCACCGGCATGTCGCCGCCGCCGATCGCCGCGACCAGGTGCCAGCCGAGGGCCAGCGCGATCACGGTCATCAGCAGCAGCGGCCAGATGTTCGGCTCGGTGAGGAACCAGACCATGAGTCCGGCGCTGGCCACCAGGGCACCCAGGTTCAGCCAGTTCCGGCCGGGCAGGGTGAGCGGGGCGGACTTCATCTTCGCCGAGAGCTTGAGGTAGGCGACGATGGAGCCGGTGAAGGTCACGGCGCCGATGAGCACGCCGAGGAAGACCTCGACCAGGTGAACCGTGTCGGGCTTGGCGTAGAAGATGTCGCCGGACAGTGGCGCGAAGGCGATGGCGTGCGCCGTGGACTCGGTCAGGTACGAGTTGATCCCGACCAGCACCGCGGCCAAGCCGACGAAGCTGTGCAGCACGGCGATCAACTCGGGCATCTGGGTCATCTCGACCCGCTGCGCCCGCCAGACCCCGACCGCCGCGCCGACGATGAGCACCAGCGCGATCAGCAGCAGGGTGACCAGCGCGTTGCGCTCCGACTGGTCCAGCGCGAGCACGATGGTGGCCACCAGGGCGACCACCATGCCGACCATGCCGAGGACGTTGCCACGGCGGGCGGTCTCCTGGCGGGAGAGCCCGGCCAGGGACAGGACGAACAGCACCGCGGCGATCACGAATGCCGCCTGGACCGCGGAGGTCAGGTGCGAGGAGCCGTCAGCGGCCTCCAGCACGGCCGGAAGGAACGTGGGGACGGACATCAGGCGTCCTCCTTCCGGAACATGCCGAGCATCCGGTACGCCACCAGGAAGCCGCCGAAGATGTTGATGCTGGCGACGGTCGCCGCGATCACGGACAGGACGGTCACCCAGGTGTTGGACGACCCGATCTGGAGCAGCGCACCGACCAGGATGATGCCGCTGATCGCGTTGGTCTGGGCCATCAACGGGGTGTGCAGCGAGTGTGTGACCTTGCTGATCACGTAGTATCCGACGAAGCAGGCCAGCACGAACACCGTGAAGTGGCTGAGGAACGCGGCCGGTCCGAAGGTCATCGCCAGGCCGAGCAGCACCGCACCGAGCGCGAGCCCGACCATCTGCCGCTGCCCCTTCCGCTTGGCCTCGGCGCGCTCGCGGGCGGCCTTCTCCGCCGGGTCCTCCACCGGGGCGGCGGGGGCGGCGGGCTGGGCCGCGGAGACCTGCACCGGCGGCGGGGGCCAGAGCACGTCGCCGTCGTGCGCCACGGTCATCCCGCGCTGCACCACGTCGTCCAGGTCGAGCACGAGTTGCCCGTCCTTGCCCGGGGTGAGCAGCTTCATCAGATTGACCACATTGGTGCCGAAGAGCTGGGCGGTGTGCCGCGCCATCCGGCTGGCCAGGTCGGTGTAGCCGAGGATCGTCACGCCGTTCGCGGTGACGACCTTCTCCCCCGGGACGGTCAGCTCGCAGTTGCCGCCGCCGGAGGCCGCCAGGTCGACGATCACGCTGCCCGGACGCATCGCGGCGACCATCTCGGCGGTGATCGTGCGCGGGGCCTTGCCCCGGACCAGCGCGGTGGTGATCACGATGTCCGCCCGGGCGGTCTCCGCGGCGTACATCTCCGCGGTGAGGCGCTCCTGCTCGGCGGTCAGCTCGGAGGCGTAGCCGTCAGTGGAGACCTCTTGCTGGGCGGTGCTCGCGGTCTCCGCCTGGACGAAGCTCGCGCCCATCGACTCGATCTGCTCACCGACCTCGGGCCGGACGTCGAAGGCCCGCACCTGAGCGCCCAGACTGCCCGCCGCACCGATGGCCGCCAGACCGGCCACACCCGCGCCGATCACGAACACGGTGGCCGGGGGCGTCTTGCCCGCCGCGGTCACCTGCCCGGTGAACATGCCGCCGAACTCCTCCGCGGCCTCGATCACCGCCCGGTAGCCCGCGACATTCGACATCGTGGACAGCACATCCAGCGCCTGCGCACGCGAGATCCGCGGCACCGCATCCAACGCGAGGCCGGTCACCCGCTGCGCGGCCAACGACTCCACCAGCTCCGGGTGCGCAGCCGGGGCCATCGTCGCGATGACCGTCGCACCTGCACGCAGGCTCTGGACCTGGTCGGCGGTCGGAGCGTCGATCAGGGTCACCACATCGCTGGACCACACCGCATCGGCATCGCCGATGGTCGCGCCCGCGTCGGCATAGGCCGCATCCGGGAAACCGGCGGCCTCCCCCGCGGAACTCTGCACGACCACGTCATAGCCGAGCTTGCCCAACTGGGTGACGGTGGCCGGGGTGGCGGCGACCAGGCGCTCGCCCGGCCTGCTCTCCTTCGGCACGCCGATCCTCATCGGCTCTCCTTCTGTTCGAGGGTGCGCTGGTGTTCGAGGGTGCGCGGACCGCTGTGGGTGCGGATCGGCCCGGGTCATCCTGCCGACGGCGGTGGTGATCAGGGGCAGGACCTACGGCCCATCGGCCCAGGGTAGGGGGACGGATCGGGGGCCGGGGTGTCCGAAAGGTGGGATGGGCGGTTCAGGCGGGGCAGTCGGCGGGGTTGCAGAGGACTGCCGTGTTCTCCTCCCTGACCAACAGCACGTCCCTCCCCCACGACTCCGGGTCGTAGCCCAGCACGATCCCGGTCAATCGGTCATCCCAGTTGAACGCCCGGACAAGCTGGTCACCTTGGACGAAGTAGAGACCGTGGAAGGCGCACCACGGCCGCGAACTCGGGATCCGACCCAGGTCGGTGACGCCCATGGCGTCCTGCATCACGTCGGGTTCCGTCTCGGTGGAGAACGACCACACGGTGTCCCACTCGAAGTCGGTCAGTTCTGCGAGCGGCACCCGCTCACCGGCGGTCATTGCACGGGCGGTCTCGGCAAGATCGATGCTCTCCTGCACAGATCCGCACATGATGGGTTCGCGATGGTCGACCAGCCCACATCCCGCGACGACGGCGACCATGCATGCCACCGTGGCAGCACCGAGCGCTGAGGCCGTACGGGTCATGGCGTCCCTACCCGAGAAGCGGGCCGCCGACGCCAGGTTCCGGTCACTGCCCACACTCATGAGGTTCACAGATGAGGGCAACCGCGCCCTGCTTCACGAGCAACGCGCCACTCCCCCACGACTGTGGCTCCACGCCGACGCTGATCCCTGACCAGCGATCATTCCAATTTGCCGCTCCCACCAATCGATCCCCTTCGACAAAATACAACCCGCCGAAGGTGCACCAACGCCATTCACTTGGAATCTTCCCCATATCAGACACCCCCATGCGATCCTTCATCTGCTCGGGGCCCATCGAACCCGGCAGGCTCCACACCGCATCCCAGGTTACGTCCGTCAGATCTGCGAGTCGCACCTGCTCGCCGTCATCCATGTCGAGAGCATAGTGAGGAATGTCGACGCCCCCATTCAGCGAGTTGCACAGAATCTGCTCGCGGTGATCAACCACCCCACACCCGCCGAGAACCAGCGCGAGCACTGACACGCGAGCAAGCGAGGAGGCGATGCTCGGCCGCGCATTCACGACAGCGCCTGCCTACAGCCCGTCAACGAGCCCGAGCTTCGGGGCCCGCCCGAGACCAACCTGATCCACCGCTCAGGCACGTCAGCGCGATTCGGATCCGTCGCGACGGCTCGCCTACTCCTCATCACCGGTCAGCGTCCGAACACTCGCCGGGCTCGCACAGGGCGGCTGCATGCCCTAATCCGACAACCTCGACCTCCCGGCCCCACGAATCTCCCCGGTCACCAAAAAGCAGCCCGTACTCCTTGTCGCTCCAGTTCAACACCTCGACGAGCTCGCCATCGTTGACGAAGTACAGTCCGTGGAACGCGCATGACGCCCGCCACCTGGGGATGCGACCGACCGAGTCGACCTGCATCGCCTCCTTGAGATCAGTCGGATCTTCGGTGCCACCGAAGTACCAGACCCGGTCCCAGTCGAAGTCGACGAGGTCTGCCAGGGAACGAACTTCCCCCGCATTCAACTCTGCAATCTTTTCAGCAAGAGCGTTGCTCTCTTCCCCGCTCCCGCAGATGAGCTGCGCCTCGGCGTGCGAATAAGCACAACTAGACAGCGACGCCATCACGCAGACGATCACAGCCGGAACCAATCTTTTATTTGCACTCACGATTGAGCGCCTTGATTATTGGGGAATCCAGAGACTTCTGATCGAGAATGCCCGTCGATTTCGGGGAGCCCGCTGACTAGCTCAGGGTCAGCTGTCTCCCCTTGCAGCACCTCGTTGGACCATCGGAGATCGCCACGGGCGTCGATCACCAAGAGATCGCCATTCTCTACCGCCTCGGCAACACGATCTGCCAGCGAGACATCAACACTCCGATAGGGGCTCGAGGACACCCCGGCGAGAGACCGCCCGACCTCGTTGTTGTAGAGATCCATTGCCTCTCGTTGCCCTTGATTCCCTTGAAGCGCCTCGTGAGAGGTCCCGTACTCGGCAGCCCAGCCTTCACCGAAGTGCGATGCCATGAGTGCGTTCCAGTACGCATGCCTGAATGCGTCATTGTGATTGTCATTCTGACTGGAGCTGGGATACCTTTTATCAGCTTCGGCGAACGCGTCCTCTTTTAGCTGATTGAACATGTAGAGCCGATACGGAGACAGGGCTCGGATCATCTCGAGCTCGTGTGGAGTCACCTTCACTTGAGACAGATCACCACCAAAATTCTCGACCAGCCAGGCATTGAACCCGGTCAGAGTGAGTGGAACTGTCGCCCCGTCCGACTCCACCTGATATTCGTACAGAATCCGGTCGTTTGGATCCTCCCGGACCGCGGTGGTGCTGATCGTGGTCGCCGTGGACGGCAGCGCAGCGGTCGAGACCGCCACTTGGGCGGCGACCTGGGCCATGACCGCGCGGTACTGCATGTGCGCACTCGATTGCCGGGCCATGATCGTCGACGCGCGGGCAATGAACGCGGACGGCTGGATCCCGCCGGTCAGCGCCTGCCGGTTGAGCGCTTGGGCGTCGTCGGTGGCGGCGGAGAAGTCCGCGCGGAGGGTGTCGATCTGTCGGCGGGCGTCACGAAGCACCTGGGCGTAGACGGCAACTGAGGCGCTGCCGCGCCCGGCGACACCGGCGGTGTCGTCCGACCAACGTGCGGTCGCGGTCAGCGATCCTGTGGCGGCCTCGGCTGCCGGGCCGGACCACGCAGTGGCCAATCGGGACCGGGTGCGGAGCAGTTCACTTCCCGTGTGGCGGATGGAGTGCGCCCACCGGTCAATGTGGTCCGCGCTGCGCTGGATCGTGTCCGGGTCGTCCGGCGGATAGGGGAACCGGTCGACGGGGCTCATTGGGGGATCTTTCGGCCGAGGGGCGATGCCATCGCGGCGAATCGTTCCTGCACCGCCTCGTCAGTCTGTTGATACGCCCTGCCACAGGCGACGATTCGGTCAGCGTCTGCGATCACGGCGTCGCGCAAGGACCGAGCCGCTGTCGACCACGCCTCCGCGGCCATGGTGAGCGCGCTTGCCAGTGACGGGCCAGAACTGGACGCGGCACCACTCGGCAACGGACCCATCTCCTTCACTGCACCGCCCGCAGCACGAAGCCCAGCCGCAGCGGCGGCCAGCTCTCCCAGGTCAACCTCGATGTCCACACGGTCAACGATGAGGGTTCGATGCCCTTTTCGGCTCACGATCGGGCCCAAAGGGGGGCGTCGAGCGCACCGTTGAGTAGTCGGCCAGTCCCGGCGGGGGTGTGTCAGCCCGCGGACTCCGCGGCGCTCAGTCGGTCCTCCCACGCGCGGGCCGCGCGGCGCAGCTCCCCCTCGGCGTCCAGACCGGTGGCGTGGGCCTCGGCGACCAGGGCGAGCAGTCGTGATCCGAGGGAGTCGTCGGTGGGCAGCGGGGCGGCGATGCCGTTGCGGGCGGCGCGGGCGGTGACCTTCTGGGCGCGGGCGAGGGCGCTCAGGCCGAGTGGGATGCCCTCGAAGACGGAGCCGCGTGCCTTCTCCGCCTGCTTGCGCTCTTCCCACTGACGATGGATGGCGTCGATGTCGTCAGCGACGGCGTCACCAAAGACGTGCGGGTTGCGACGGATGAGCTTCTCGGACAGAGCAGCAGCGACGTCGTCGATGTCCCAGGGGTCGGTGGGGTGCTCCTGGGCGATCCGGGCGTGGAAGAGCACCTGGAGCAGCAGGTCACCGAGCTCCTCGCGGAGGTTGTCCCGGTCGTCGTGGTCGACGGCCTCGGCGACCTCGTGGGCCTCCTCGATGAGGTAGGGCACGAGGGTGGCGTGGGTCTGTTCGGCATTCCAACGGCACCCCTGACGCAGGCGGTCCATCACCGCCACGACATCGCGCAGCGGATCGGGAGCGGCCTGGTCGGTGGTCACTGGGTGACGAAGGCGGGGTCGGTCTCGGTGGGGACGATCCAGGAGTAGGCGGCTGGGGTCACCGTTCCGGTGGTGTCGAGCTGGCCGTAGCGGGGGTTGACCTCGATGTCCGAGTTCGCGAGTTCTTCTTGCACGGCCGCCTGCACCGCGGCCTGCTGCTCGACAGTGGCCTGCTTCAGGGCCGTGACGACCACTGAGTAGCGCAGGATGTCCAGCGATGCGGCAGTCAGCTCAGTGTCAGGGTCGAGGCCTGGCACGGATGGCGCGGTCTCCTGGTACAGCTCGGTCAGTTGCTGGTCGCTGTAGGCGACTCCCAGGTCATCAGTGACCGTCCGGTAGGCCGACTGCTGGACCAGGGTGGTGACGAAGTCACCGAACGTGGCACCGGAGAAGATCGGCCCGACCTGCTCGTAGGCGGTCTGCACCTCGGCCACGCTGGTGGCCTGGCCGTCGACGACCAGGGCCGCGCCGGGGGTGCCGCTGCACGCTGCCAGGGTGGCGGCGAGCACACCGGCTCCGATGAGGGCGCTGAACCGCTTACGGGTGGACATCCGTCGTCTCCCTGGTGGTAGGTCTGCTGCTCGCGGTCATGCTAGGCCCTCGACCGGGGGCCGTGTGGTCACCGGGTGGTGCCGACCGAGGCTGCCGCGGACACATCGCCGAGGATGACGGCGTCGATCAGCGAGCGGGTCCAGTCCAGGATCGCCTCACCGTGCAGCGGTTTGCCGCCGATCCGGGCGGTGGTCGGGAACGGGACCAGGATGGTGCGCAGGGCAGGCTTGAGCACGGTGCCGGGGTACAGCCGCTTGAGCCGCAGCTGCGCGGACTCGGGCAGCTCGACCGGTGCGAAGCGGACGAACTTGCCCTGCGCGGTGATGTCGGTGAGACCTGCGCGGCGCGCGTGCAGCCGGAATCGGGCGACCGCGAACAGGTTGGCCACCGCCTCCGGGATCGGGCCGTAGCGGTCGATGAGCTCAGCGGAGATCTCGGACAGTACGGCCTCGTCGGTGGCGTTGGCGAGCTTCTGGTACGCCTCCAGCCGCAGCCGCTCGTGGGCGATGTAGTCGTGCGGGATGTGCGCGTCCACCGGCAGCTCGATGGTGACATCCGGCACCTCCTCCGGCTGGTCGCCGCGGTAGGAGGCCACCGCCTCCCCGACCATCCGGATGTACAGGTCGAAGCCGACGCCCTCGATGTGGCCGGACTGCTCGCCGCCGAGCAGGTTGCCCGCACCGCGGATCTCCAGGTCCTTCATCGCCACCGCCATGCCGGCCCCGAGGTCGGTGTTCGCGGCGATGGTGGACAGCCGGTCGTGGGCGGTCTCGGTCAGCGGCTTCTCCGGCGGGTACAGGAAGTACGCGTAGGCCCGCTCCCGACCACGGCCCACTCGGCCGCGCAGCTGGTGCAGCTGGGACAGGCCGAGCCGGTCGGCGCGTTCCAGGATCAGGGTGTTGGCGTTGGAGATGTCCAGGCCGGTCTCGACGATGGTGGTGCAGACCAGGACGTCGAACCGCTTCTCCCAGAAGTCAGCGATCACCTGCTCCAACTGGTGCTCGTTCATCTTGCCGTGTGCCACCGCGACCCGGGCCTCCGGCACCAGCTCGTTCAACCGGGCGGCGGTGCGCTCAATGGACTCGACCTTGTTGTGCACGTAGAACACCTGGCCCTCGCGGAGCAGCTCACGGCGAATCGCCGCGGCGATCTGCTTCTCCTCGTAGGGCCCGACGAAGGTCAACACCGGGTGCCGCTCCTCCGGCGGGGTGGCCAGGGTGGACATCTCCCGGATGCCGGTGACGGCCATCTCCAGGGTGCGCGGGATCGGGGTGGCGGACATCGCCAGCACGTCGACGTTGGTGCGCAGCGCCTTGAGGGTCTCCTTGTGCTCGACGCCGAAGCGCTGCTCCTCATCGATGATCACCAGGCCGAGGTCCTTGAACCGGATCTCGCCGGTGATCAGCCGGTGGGTGCCGATCACGACGTCGATGCTGCCGTCCCGCAGCCCGTCGACCACGGCTTCGGACTCGGCCTTGGTCTGGAACCGGGACAGGGCCTTCACGGTGACCGGGAAGCCGGCGTAGCGCTCGGAGAAGGTCTCCAGGTGTTGCTGGACCAGCAGGGTGGTGGGCACCAGCACGGCGACCTGCTTGCCGTCCTGCACCGCCTTGAACGCGGCGCGCACGGCGATCTCGGTCTTGCCGTAGCCGACGTCGCCGCAGATCAGCCGGTCCATCGGGATCGACTTCTCCATGTCGGCCTTGACCTCGTCGATGGTGGCCAACTGGTCCGGGGTCTCGACGTAGGCGAAGGCGTCCTCCAACTCGCGCTGCCACGGGGTGTCCGGCCCGAAGGCGTGCCCCTCGGTGGCCATCCGCGCGGAGTACAGCCGGATCAGTTCCCCGGCGATCTCCTTGACCGCCTTGCGCGCCCGGCCCTTGGTCTTGGTCCAGTCCGCGCCACCCATCTTGTTCAGGCTCGGCGACTCGCCACCGACGTACTTAGTGACCTGGTCCAACTGGTCGGTGGGCACGAACAGGCGGTCGCCGGGCTGGCCGCGCTTGGAGCTGGCGTACTCGATCACCAGGTACTCGCGGGTGGCCGCGGCGGCACCGGTGCCGATGGTGCGGGAGACCAGCTCCACGAACCGGCCCACCCCGTGCTGCTCATGCACCACGAAGTCACCGGGCCGCAGCTGCAACGGGTCGACGACATTGCGCCGCCGGGAGGGCATCCGGCGCATGTCCTTGGTGGAGCTGCCCGCCCGACCGGTGAGGTCCGACTCAGAGAAGACGGCGAGTCTCAGCGCCTCGGCGACGAACCCGGGACCGACCTGCGCGGGGGTGACCAGCACGACGCCGCCGTCAGGGGCCTCGTCCAGTCCGGGCACCAGGCGGGCGGGCACATCGGCGGACTTGAGCTGCTCCGTCATCCGCTGCGCCGGGCCGTGACCCTCGGTGGCGAGCACCAGTCGCCAGCCCTGCTGCTGGAGGGTGCGGACGTCGTTGACGGCGCGCTCGACCTCGCCGCGGTAGCGCTCGACCTCCCGGGCGGCGACCACCACCGTGTTGCTGCCGTCAGTGGTGAGGTCGTCGGACTCGACCGCGTCGGCGTCCAGGGTGAAGGGGCTGAGGGTCCACCAGCCGAGTCCGCGCACGGCCGCCAGGGCACGCACCTCGGCGAAGGACGCGAAGGAGGCGGCAGACAGGTCCAGCGGGGTGGCGGCGCCGGCCGCGGCGGAGGTCCAGGCGGCAGCCAGGAACTCCTCCGTGGTGGCGACCAGATCGTGTGCGCGACGGCGGACCCGCTCCGGGTCGGCCACCACCACCAGTGCGTCGTCGGGCACCAGGTCCAGCACCGGCACCATCGAGTCGACCAGGGCCGGGGCGAGGGATTCCATGCCCTCGACCGCGATGCCCGCGGCCATCTTGTCCAGCATCTCCACCGCGCCCGGCAGCTGCGGCACCAGGGCGGCGGCCCGGTCGCGGACCTCGTCGGTGAGCAGCAGCTCACGGCAGGGCGGGGCCCACAGTCCGTGCTGGGCGACCTCGAGCGAGCGCTGGTCGGCGACGGCGAACCAGCGGATCTCCTCGACCTCCTCGCCCCAGAACTCGATCCGCATCGGGTGGTCCTCGGTGGGAGGGAAGACGTCGAGGATGCCACCGCGGACCGCGAACTCCCCGCGTCGCTCGACCATGTCCACCCGGCTGTACGCCGCTGCGGTCAGGCGGTCGGCGACGTCGGTCAGGTCGGCGCTGTCACCGGGGTTCAGCGCCACCGGGACCAGCTCACCCAGTCCGGCGACCACCGGCTGCAACAGGGCGCGCACCGGCATGACCAACACCCGGATCGGTCCGGTGTGGCCGGGCTCGGGGTCGGGGTGGGCCAGTCGACGGAAGACCGCCAGGCGTCGCGCCACGGTGTCCGAACGGGGCGACAGGCGCTCGTGCGGCAGGGTCTCCCAGCTGGGCAGCACGGCGACGTCGTCGTAGGGCAGGTAGCAGCGCAGGGCGGCGGCCAGTTCATCAGCGTCCCGACCGGTGGCGGTCACCACGACCAGGGGGCGTCCCTGCTTCTCGGTCACCGCACCGGACATCGCGGCCAGCAGCGGCGGGCGAATCCCGGGCGGACCGACCACATCGAGTTCACCGCGGGCGCGGACCAGCTCCACGGCGCGGGCGACGGCCGGGTCCTCGAGCAGCAGCGGCAGCAGGCCGGCGACGTTCATGGGGCCCCTTCAGGCGGGAGTGACAGCACGACGACCCCGAATCCTCTGGGATCCGGGGTGCCAGCAGAGTCTACGAGCGCCCGCCGACATCGCGCGGCGTCAGCTCCTTGCGGAACACCAGCTCGGTCGCCTGGTCCGGCAGCAGCAGCGCGCCGCAGTCCCGATATCCCCGTGCCCGGTAGAAGTGCTGCGCCGACTCATCCGCCTGGGCGGAGGTCATCACGGTGCGGTGTCCCCGCTCGGCCATCGTCGCCTCCCAGGCGTTCACGAGCGCGGCACCATGACCTCGGTCGCGGACCTCCTCGACCACCATCAGCATGTTCATGAAGGGGATCTCGTCCCAGAACAAGTTCCAGCGCAGCAGCCCGCACGCGTGCCCGTCGTCCTCAGCCACCAGGAAGCGACCATCAGCGATCAGGCCCGGGAACAGCGTCGGATCAAGATGCCGGTCATGGGCGGTGAGAAAGGGAAGATCGGCAGTCGTCGCCGGTCGTACCTGGGTCACTCGGGCCTCCGAAGGGTCGGGAACATGCGGCACCGATCCTGGACCGTAGTCGACGGGAGCAGGGGTGGACGTCAATACCGTTCCGGGCCGTAGTCGATCCGGTAGTGCTGCTCACGGGGCCGCTCGCCCATGGGTGCGGCCGGGACACCGCCGACGATGGTCCAGGGCGGGACATCCTGGGTGACCACTGCCCCGGCGGCGACCACCGCGCCCTCGCCGATGCGCACACCCCGCACCACCGTGCACCGGCTCGCCAGCCAGGCCCGGTCGCCGATCACGATGGGCCCGAGCCGTCCGGCAAAACCGGGATCGCGCAGATCGTGGTCGGCGGTGATCAGCAGGACGTGCGAGGCGATCACCACGTCGTAGCCGATGTCGATGCCGCCCCGGGCGTCGATCTGGCAGAACCGTCCGATGTGACAACGCCCGGCGATCCGCAGGTTGCCCGGATCGAGCACCTCGGACCCACCGAAGAGGTAGACGTGCTCCCCCAGATCAGCGCCGAGTCGACGCAGCGCCGCGATCCGCAGACGGTTGCTGGGGATGTCGGTCAGGAGACGGTTGAACAGCAGTTCACCTCGGCCCATCAGGCACCTCCACGCAGCACGTCCGCCACCGCGGCGGGGGTGTGTTCGGCGGCAATCAGCTCTCGACCGGCGGCTGCACGGCGGCGGAGATCAGCCTGATCCCGCACCAAACCGGTGACGGCGGCGGCAAGAGCAACAGGCGTGTCGACGACGAGGGCACCGGCGCGGTCCAGCAGAGGGGCGGCGCCGCGGTCGTCATTGGTCACCACGGCGCAGCCGTGAGCGAAGGCGGCGATCAGCGGGCCGCTCACCGCGTGCCGACCGGCAGGCCCGGACCAGCCGTCGGCGCGCCATCGGACCACGATGGCGGCCCGCGCGAAGGAGGCACGGACTGCGGCCTCGTCGGTGAAGCCGAGCAGGTCGACCCGATCGGTCATGCCGAGCACGGTCGCGTGGCCGGCGATGGCGGTCCGGGCGGCATCCGGGCATGCGCCGACGGTGAGCCGCCAGTCGTCCGGGAGGTCGGCGAGGACGGGCAACAGCGGGAGGACATCCGCAGCGGAGGCGATGTAGCCGGGCACCAGAATGTCGCGCCGCGTGGGCGGTGGTTCCTGGGGCAGGACGGCGACATGCGGCATCGGCTCGATGTCACGGGTCAGTCGATGGGCGCGGATCAGGGCCTCGGCGCCGGAGGGCGAGAGGCAGAACACCCGCTCGGCCCGGGTGAGCAGGCCCCGTTCGGCGCGATGGCCCAGGGTGCTGGAAAGCAGCGTCGCCAGTCGGCGACCGCCGCGACGGTCCAACGCCCGGGTAAAGAACGCTCCGCCGGACAGCGCGGGGACGTCGTGCACCATCAGCCATACCCGGGCCCGTCGCCGGGTCAGCCACCACGCGGCCCAGAACTCGGCCTGCCCACGGCCGGCCTGCTCGACCATCAGCACCGTGCCCGGGTCGGTGAGCGGGGCGCTCAGGCGGCGGATCAGCTGTGCGGCCAGGCGGAGGGACTGCGAGGCGGTCGGGTCGGGCGGGAGGTGGACGGTGGTGGTGGGGGCGACGGCGTCGAGGGCGTGCCGGAAGACAGCGGCGTAGGCGGCGACACCGCTGGGGCTCGGGGGCATCCGGGTGAGGTGCAGGATGCGGGCGGGCGCGGGGCGGGCGGGTGGGGGCGCAGGCTGGGTGGCCGGGGCGGGCGCGGCCAGGGTGGGCGGGATGAGCCGGGTCATGGCTGGCGGGGGCGGCGGAGGGTGTCGCGGGCGGCGACCAGGGCGCGTTGGATGGACTCGGCTGCGGCCAGGATGCGGGTGCGGCGACGAGGGAGGTCGGCGGTCAGGGTGCCGTCGCGTTCGGCGGCGATCAGGGAACCGGACAGCTGTCCGACGGTGTGCAGCGCCGCCACCGCGAAGCCCGCGCGACCGTCGCGCCACGCTCCGGAGAACACCGTGGTGCGGGCCAGCTCCCGCAGGAGGGCGATCGGGTCGTCGATCCTGGCCAGGCGGTCGGGATTGTTCGCCGCGTAGCGCAGAACCTTCTCCTGGGTCTGGGCGATGCTGCGAAAGTTGAGGTGCGTGATCGGGGGCACCGTCGAGGGGGCACCGATGGTGCGGCCATCGATCATCGGGGGCACGTGGGCGAGGGCGGGTTCGGTGTAGCGCACTCGCTCGCGGCGGAGCAGGGCGTATTTGGCGCTGCCTTGCAGGCTGTGGCGCAGGGGCCGCCCGAAGGCGGTGTTGTCGTAGCGCAGGCGGACGGCGGCCAGGTCAGGGTCATCCAACAGTGGGTCGATGGCGGCACGGAACCCGGCGGGCAGGCGTTCGTCCGCGTCGACGAACAGCACCCAGTCATGGCGGGCGGCGTCAAGACCGTGCTGGCGGACCTCCTCCACGACGGGGGCATTGGGCACCGGGACCAGACGTGCCCCGTGGGCGGCGGCGATCTGCGCGGTGTCGTCGTCGGAGCCCATGTCGCAGACCACGATCTCGTCCATCTCGGTCAACAGGGGCAGGCAGTCGCGCAGCAGGGTGCCCTCGTTCCGGGAGTACACGACGGCACTCACCCCGCTGCGGCTGGTCATGCGGTGGAGCGTAAGTCCGCACCGCCGACCCCGGAGACCGCCCGAAGGGTGAATTGGGATGATTCGCGACATCTTTCTCATAACGGACCGATAACCTGCCCGCGCAGCGGGGTGCACACCGCCCTGGCGGAGGGAGCAGCGATGCGTCACGTCCTGGTGGTCGGCGGCGGGATCGTCGGGCTGGCGACCGCGGCACGGCTGGCCGCCCGCGGCGACCGGGTCACGCTGGTGGACAAGGAGGACGGTCTGGCCCGCCACCAGACCGGACGCAACAGCGGGGTGATCCACTCCGGCCTCTACTACCCCGAAGGCAGCCTCAAGGCGCGGATGGCGGTGGCCGGCGCACGGTCGATGGTGACCTTCGCCCGGGAGCACGGTGTGCCCGTCGAGGTGTGCGGCAAGCTCGTGGTCGCCACCGACGAGTCGGAGTTGCCCGGCCTGCACCGACTCGCCGAGCGAGCCCGGGCCAACGGGGTGCCCGCCCGACTACTGGACCCGGCGGGTGCGCGCGCCTACGAGCCGCAGGTCCGCACCCTGGCCGCGCTACGGGTGGAGAGCACCGGCATCGTCGACTACACCGGGGTGTGCCGAGCACTGGCCGAACAGGTCGAGGCCGACGGTGGGCGCATTCTGTTGGGCGAGCAGATGATCGCGGCACGCACCGTTGGCGACCGAGTGCAGGTCCGGACCTCGGTCGCGGACCGGGAGGTGGATGCCCTGGTGGTCTGCGGCGGGCTGCACGCCGACCGGCTGGCGCGAGCGAGCGGCCTCGAACCGTCGGCGCGGATCGTGCCGTTCCGAGGCGAGTACTACGGACTGACCGAGGCTGCCGCGGGGCTGGTGCGCGGGCTGATCTACCCGGTGCCGGACCCGCGATTCCCGTTCCTCGGGGTGCATCTCACCCGGGGAATCGACGGGGGTGTGCATGCCGGGCCGAATGCGGTGTTGGCGCTGGCCCGGGAGGGGTACCAGTGGGGTGAGGTCTCACCGCGTGACCTTGGCGATGCGCTGACCTGGCCGGGGCTGTGGCGGATGGGCGCGCGGAACTGGCGGCCCGGGGCGGGTGAGGTCATGCGCTCGCTGTCACGGGGTACCTTCGCCCGGAGCCTGTCCCGCCTGGTTCCGGGCCTCACCGCGGAGGACCTGGTGCCCGCGCCCGCCGGGGTGCGGGCGCAGGCGGTGCGGCGCGATGGCGGGTTAGTGGACGACTTTCTGGTGCAGACCGCGCCCCGGCAGGTGCATGTGCTGAACGCGCCCTCCCCGGCGGCGACGGCCTCGCTGGAGATCGCGCGACATCTGGTGGGCGAGGTGGATCGGGTACTCGCGGCGGGGTGAGGGGTCAGACCGCCACCCCACCGCCCACCGGGTCGATCCGCACCGGCTCCGGTTCCCCCACCGGCGCGCAGGCGTAGCCGATCCCCCAGCCGAGGTCCCAGCACCATGCGCCGAGATCACCGAGGGTGCGCACTCCGGCAAGCGCGCGGGTGGTGGCGGCGGCGCGGTGCAGCAGTCGGTGCGGGCGCACCGACGGCACGGAGTCCCCGGACGTGGCCATCGGGTCGGGCAGCGTGCACGCCGCGGGTGTGGGACCGGACTGCTCCCGGTAGCGGCGGGCGAGCCAGCGCTCGCCGGAGCCGTAGTGGTAGCCCTGACCCAGCGCGGATCGCAGCGTGCCACGCAGCCGGACATGGACCAGGGCCTGCGGGGTCCAGATCAGTGGCACCCCAGCCAGTTGCACCCGCCAGCACAGGTCGGTGTCCTCCAAGTAGCGGGCGTCGGGGTCGAACCCGCCGACGGCCTGGAACAGCTCCCGGCGCAGTCCGAGATTGCCCGCTCCGGCGTGCCGCAGACCGGGCAGGTGGGCGGAGGTTTGCAGGCCGTCGCGTTGCGGGAGGGCGCGGCTGCGGCGGACTCGGGCGGTGTTGAGCAGCGTGTCGTCGAATCGCCCGGCGACGAAGGCCCGGGAGCGCAGGGCGGCGTGCAGGGCGGCGAGCCAGTCATCCGCCACCACGTCATCCGCATCGCAGAACACCACATCCCGCCCGGTGGCGACCTCGACGCCGAGGTTGCGGGCGGCCCCGGCACCGCGGCGAGCGCTGGCATCGATCACCCGGAGGCCGGGCAGGCGGTCGGTCCAGGTGGCGGCGACCTCGCGGGTGCGGTCGGTGGAGCCGTTGTCGGCGACGATCACGTCCCACCGCGCGGCGACCTGCTGTCGTGCGAGGGCGGCGAGCTGTTCACCGAGTGTGTCGGCGGCGTTGTAGGCGGCGATCACCACGCTGAGGTCGACGGTCATCGCCACAGCTCCCGCTGGACGGCGCGGACCGGACGGTGCCGGGCGATCAGATCGCCGACGGTGCGCGGGGTCCAGCCGGGCAGGGCGTCCACCAGGAGGGCGGTGGCCTCGGCGCGGTCGAAGGCGGGCATTCGCTCACCGGGTTGGAGGGTGTCGGCGTCGGCTCGGGTGTCGTGCAGCAGCAGGATGCCGCCGGGGTGGACTGCGGCGGCGGCCCGGGTGGCGATGGTCGGGGCGGGGTCGTCCTGCCAGTCCGCGGCCCAGCCGGACCAGAGGATCACGTCCAGGCCGAGCCGTCGCCAGCCGCCCAGCAGGGCGGGGGTGTGCGCACCGTAGGGCGGCCGGAAGAGTCGCAGCGGCGCGCCGGACAGCTGCTCGACGGTGCGCTGCGCGGCGGCGGTCTGCGCGAGGGCCTGTCGAGTGGGGACCCGAGTGAGTCGGCGGTGGTCCTGGCCGTGCAGACCGAGTTCGTGCCCCTCGTTGATGATCCGGTGCAGCAGATCCGGGTGGGCCGCGGCGGCATCGGCGAGCACGAAGAAGGTAGCGTGGACCCCGCGGTCGGCCAGCAGGTCCAGTAGGGCGGGGGTGTGCGCGGGGTCGGGGCCGTCGTCGTAGGTGAGCGCGAACTCCCGGGCGGGGGTGTCGACGCAGACGGTGGCCGCGAGCGGGGCGAGGACGCCCAGTCCGCGGCGCTGCGGGAGCGGTCGGGGCGCGGGCCGGTCGAAGCCACCGAGGTCGCGCCGCAGTACAACGCGGAGCCGGGTGCGCGCGCGAGGGCGCACGATCGGATCGGGTGCAGTCAGGGGTCGACGCTCACTCATCCCCCACCTCCTGTGACCTCGGCTGCGCGGTCAGTCTGGTCCGCGACACCCGGAGCCTTGTCCGTTTTGCGAGGTTTTCACCCGAACGGCAGCCGACGACGCACCCCAGGACAACCCGCCGCCGCACCGCGACTCAGCCCGCCTGACCTGCGCGGGGACCACTGGCAACCCTGCCCGATCTGCCCTCATTGTCCGTTTTCACCCGTTAGAACCTGTTTGCGATGAAATGCCCGGGCTAGCCTCCTGGCTGACCGCCTCGCCGTCGCCACCGAGGAGCAGCCATGACCACCCTCACTCCCACCGACATCCCGGTGGTGATCCTGTGCGGCGGCATGGGGACCCGGCTGCGCGAGGCCTCGGAGAAGCTGCCCAAGCCGCTGGTGGACATCGGCGGACGCCCGATCCTCTGGCACATCATGAAGACCTACGGGCAACACGGGTTCCGGCGCTTCGTGCTGGCGTTGGGGTACAAAAGCGACCTGATCAAGCAGTACTTCTTGGACTACCGGCACCTGACCAGCGACTTCACCCTGCACCTGGGTGGTGATGAGCAGCCGGTCTTCCACCAGACCTCCGGCACCGAGGACTGGGAGATCACCTTTGTCGAGACCGGACTGACCACCGCCACCGCCGCACGCGTCCGGCGGGTGGCCGAGCACCTGGACGCCGATCGCTTCGCGCTGACCTATGGCGACGGGATCGGCGATGTGGACATCACCGCGGCACTCGCGCACCACCAGCGGCACGGGCTGCTGGGCACGCTGACTGGCGTGCACCCGTCCAGCCGCTACGGCGAGATGCGGGTGGACGGCGACACGGTGGTCGAGTTCAACGAGAAGCCGACCCTGGCGGACGGCTGGGTGAACGGCGGGTTCTTCGTCTTCGAGCGGGAGTTCGTGGACAAGTACCTGGACGATGACCCGGCGGTGATGTTGGAGAGCGTGCCGCTGCAGCAGCTCGCCCGGGACCGCCAGCTGTCGGTCTTCGAGCACGAGGGCTTCTGGATGGGGATGGACACCTTCCGGGATTGGACCGAGCTGAACGGCCTGTGGGACGCCGGCCGGGCACCGTGGAAGATCTGGGAGGACTGAGATGCGGATCTTGGTCACCGGCACCGGGGGCTACCTCGGCAGCTTGCTCGCCCCGACTCTGATGGCCGACGGCCACGATGTCACCGGGTTGGACACCGGCTACTACGCGGAGGGCTGGCTGTACCACGGGGTGAATGCGCTGCCCCGGACGATCGTGCAGGACATCCGCGAGGTCACCGCCGCCGACCTGCTCGGCTACGACGCGGTGGTGCACATGGCGGAGCTGAGCAATGACCCGATCGGCGATCTGCTGGGCGAGGTGACCTACCGGATCAACCACGAGGGGTCGGTCGCCCTGGCCGCCGCAGCGAAGGCCGCCGGGGTGCAGCGGTTCGTGTACATGTCCTCATGCTCGGTCTACGGGGTCGCCGACGGGACGGTGGACGAGTCGAGCCCAGTGGACCCGCAGACCGCCTACGCCCGATGCAAGGCACTGGTGGAGCGGGATGTGACCGCGCTGGCCGATGACGAGTTCTCCCCCACCTTCCTGCGGAACGCCACCGCCTTCGGTGCCTCGCCCCGGCAGCGCTTCGACATCGTGCTGAACAATCTGGCCGGTCTGGCCTGGACCACACACCGGATCGCGATGACCTCCGACGGCACCCCGTGGCGTCCGCTGGTGCACGGGTTGGACATCGCCACGGCCATCCGGGCGGTGCTGGCCGCGCCCCGGGAGTCGGTGCACACCCAGGTGTTGAACGTCGGCTCGGATGCGAATAACTACACGGTGCGGCAGATCGCCGAGACGGTGGGCGCGGAGTTCCCGGCCTGCGAGGTCAGCTTCGGGGAGCCCAGCGCGGACAACCGGTCCTACCGGGTGTCCTTCGCCAAGATCCGCCGGGTCCTGCCCGGCTTCGACACCGACTGGGACGCCGCCGCTGGCGCGAGGCAGTTGCACAGCGTTTTCCAGCAGATCCAGTTGGACGACGCCACCTTCACCGGCCGCGGGCACACCCGGTTGGCGCAGATCGAGCACTTGCTCAAGACCGGGCAGCTCGACCCCGACCTGTTCTGGACGGTGACCCCATGAGATTCACCCCGACCGCCGTGTCCGGCGTGCAGATCGTCGACCTGGAGCTGCGCGAGGACGAGCGCGGGTTCTTCGCCCGGACCTTCGATGTCACCGAGTTCGCCGCACACGGACTGGACACCGCCGTGGCGCAGGGCAATCTGTCCTTCAACCACCGGGCCGGCACCCTGCGCGGGCTGCACCGTCAGATCCCGCCCTACGCGGAGGGCAAGCTGGTCCACTGCACCCGCGGTGCCATCGTGGATGTGGCGGTGGATGTCCGGCCGGAGTCGCCGACCTATGGCGCGCATGTGCTGGTGGAGCTGACCGCGGAGAACCACCGGGCGCTGTTCATCCCGCCCTATGTCGCACACGGCTACCAGACCCTGGTGGACGACACCGAGGTGGCGTACCAGGTCAGTGGGCCCTACGCCCCGGAGGGTGAGCAGTCGTTCCGCTGGGACGACCCGGCGTTCGGGATCGCCTGGCCACTGCCGGTGTCGGTGATCTCCGCCAAAGACGCCTCGGCGGTGCTGCGGTGATCGTCGTCGACTCCCTGCTGGCCGAGCGGCAGCGCTCCGGACGACCGATCCGGGTGGCGCTGATCGGTGCCGGGTTCATGGGCCGCGGGCTGGTCAACCAGCTCGTGCACTCCACGCCCGGGATGGAGGTGACGGTGATCGTCGCCCGTCGTCCGGAACAGGGGGTGCGGGCCTTCGCCGAGGCCGGGATCGAGCGGGTCGTGCAGGTCGACTCCGCGGCTGCGCTGAACCGGGCCACCGAACCCGCCGTCACCGAGGACCACCGCGTCGCTGTGGGGTCGGATCGGGTGGATGTGGTGGTCGACGTGACCGGCGCGGTGGAGTACGGCGCGCGGGTGGCGCTGGACTGCTTTGAGTACGGCAAGCACCTGGTGCTGATGAATGCCGAGGTGGACGCCACCGTCGGTCCGGAGCTGGCCCGGCTGGCCGACAAGGCGGGGGTGATCTACACCGGCTGCGACGGTGACCAGCCCGGGGTGCAGATGAACCTGCACCGGTTCGTCACCGGCCTGGGACTGACCCCGCTGGTGGCCGGGAACATCAAGGGGCTCCAGGACGAGCATCGGACACCGACCACGCAGCGCGCCTTCGCCGAGCGCTGGGGTCAGGACCCGCACATGGTGACCTCCTTCGCGGACGGCACCAAGGTGTCGGTGGAGCAGGCACTGGTGGCGAATGCGACCGGGATGTCCGTGCACCGGCGCGGGATGCTCGGCCGGGACCACGACGGGCACGTCGACGAGCTGACCGGTCGCTACGACCTGGACGAACTGCGCGCACTGGGCGGCGCGGTGGACTACGTGGTGGGGGCCAAGCCCGGCCCCGGGGTCTACCTCCTGGCCAGCCACGACGACCCGAAGCAGCGGCACTACCTGGAGCTGTACAAGCTCGGCACCGGGCCGCTCTACTCCTTCTACCAGCCGTACCACCTGTGCCACTTCGAGGTGCCGACCACCATCGCCCGGGCCGCTCTGCTCGACGACGCCACCATCCGGCCGTTGGGCGCACCGAGCGTGGAGGTGGTCACCACCGCCAAGACCGACCTGACCGCGGGGACCGTGCTGGACGCGCTGGGCGGCTACCACTACTACGGCCAGGCCGAGCGCGCCGATGTCACCCGGACCGAACGACTGCTGCCGGTGGGGGTGGCCGAGGGCTGCCGACTGCGCCACGACGTGCCGAGGGACACCACCCTGACCTACGACGACATCGAGCTACCCACCGGACGGCTGGTGGACCGGCTGCGCGAGGACCAGGCGGCGATCGCATGACCCGGGCGCTCGCGTTCTACCTGCCGCAGTTCCACCCGGTGCCGGAGAACGACCTGTGGTGGGGACCCGGCTTCACGGAGTGGACCAACACCGCCAAGGCCCGGCCGCTGTTCCGCGGTCACGTCCAGCCCCATCTGCCCGCCGACCTGGGGTTCTACGACCTGCGCGTGCCGGAGACCCGCCAGGCGCAGGGCGAGTTAGCCCGCGAATACGGGATCGAGGCCTTCGTCTACTGGCACTACTGGTTCGGGCACGGCCGTCGGATCCTGGAGCGACCGTTCACCGAGGTGCTGGCGACCCGGGAACCGGCGATGGGCTTCGCGCTGGCCTGGGCGAACCAGACCTGGTCCGGCATCTGGCACGGGGCGGCGGACCGGGTGCTGCTGGAACAGACCTACCCGGGGCCCGAGGACGACCGGGCGCACTTCGCCACCGTGCTGCCCGCCTTCGCCGACGACCGGTACCTGCGGGTGGACGACCGACCGGTGTTCTACGTGTTCCGGCCCGAGGATCTGCCCAACCCCGCCGCATTCGTGGACCGTTGGCAGGCGATGGCCCGTGCCGCCGGGCTGCCCGGGCTGTACCTGGTGGCGGAGGTCTCGGACCTGCTCGGCACCGGACCGCGATTCGTGGACGTGGACGCGGCGGGGTTCGACGCCGGGGCATACATGCGGTTGCCCGCCCGGCGGTCCCGGCTGGACGTGCTGCGGATGCGGGCCGGTCGCAAGCTGCTGCACCGCCCGGAGGTGTACCCGCATGCCGCCGACTTCCCCGGCCTGCCCACCGGGGTCAGCGAGCGCCTGCAACCGGTGGTCTACCCCAACTGGGACAACACCCCCCGGTCCGGACGGGGCGGTCTGGCGCTGACCGGGTCGTCGCCGGAGGTCTTCGCCCGGCAGGTGGAGCAGGCGGCCGACACCCTGGTCGACAGGCCAGCATCCGAGCGGCTGCTGTGGGTGAAGTCGTGGAACGAGTGGGCCGAGGGCAACTATCTGGAGCCGGATCAGGAGCACGGGCTGCGGTGGCTGTCGGCGCTGCGCGACGGGCTGCGGGTGGCCCGCCCGGATCTGGCGGTGACCGGATGAAGATCGCCATGATCAGCTACTACCTGCCGTCCGGTTCCAAAATCGGCGTCGGGTTCCAGGTGCACGAGCTGGCCGGTGAGCTGGTGCGGCGCGGGCACACCGTGGATGTGTTCTCCGACTGCCCACCGGTGCCCGGGGCGCTCTACGGGCACCGGCACCTGCGGATGACCGGCAGCCTGCGCACCTTCCGGTTCGCCACCGCCCTGCGCCGGGAGGACTTCAGCGGCTACGACGTGCTGCACGCCCACGGCGACGACTACTGGCTGTGGCGTCGGCGCACCCGGGCGCACCTGCGCACCGTGCACGGCAGTTGCTTTGAGGAGGCCCGGCGCATCCACGGGGCGAAAGAGAAGCTGCGGATGGGGTTGCTCGGCGTCTCCGAGGTGCTGGCCGCACTGGTGGCCGACCGGGTGGTCGTCGTCTCACCGCAGACCCGGCGGTGGGTGCCGCGCGCGCATGCGGTGGTGCCGAATGGGGTGGACACCCGACGGTTCGAGCCGGGTGACGACCGGGCGGACCACCCGGTGATCCTCTTTGTCGGGACCTGGCACGGGCGCAAGCGCGGGGCCGATCTGGCCGAGCAGTTCCGGACCGTGATCCGCCCCGCCCTCCCGGATGCCGAGCTGTGGATGGTCAGCCGTGACGTGCCTGCCGGGGTCGAGGGTGACGGCATCCGGGTGCTCGGCCGGCTCTCCGACACCGAGCTGGCCGACGCCTACCGCCGCGCCTGGGTGTTCTGCCTGCCGTCGTCCTATGAGGGTTTCGGCATCCCCTACGCCGAGGCGATGGCCAGCGGGCTGCCGGTGGTCGCCACCCCCAATGTCGGCGCGCGGTATGTCTCCGACGACGGGCGGGCCGCTGTGCTGGCCGAGCTGCCCGATCTGGGTGCGGCACTGACCGCTGTGCTCACCGACCCGGCGCGACGCGCTCAGCTGACCGCTGCCGGGTTGGACCGGTCCCGCGCCTTCGCCCTGAGCGCGGTGGCCGACGCCTACGAGCGGCTCTACGCCGACACCCTGGAGGCCCACCGATGACCGCCATCCGCGCCGCCGGGGTGAGCAAGCACTACAAGATCGCCACCACCGACGACCGTCCGTCCACCGCCGCCGAGGCACTGCTGCACCGGGTGCGACACCCCCTGACCCGCACCCACTACGAGGAGTTCCGGGCGCTGGACGGCCTGGACTTCGAGATCCCGTGGGGCTCCGCGGTGGGCATCCTGGGGCGCAACGGGGCGGGCAAGTCGACGCTGCTCAAACTGCTCACCCGGGTGGCCGCGCCGACCACGGGCCGGATCGAGCTCGGTGGCCGGGTCGGCTCCCTGTTGGAGGTCGGCACCGGATTCCATCCCGAGCTGACCGGTCGGGAGAACGTCTACCTCAACGGCACCCTGCTCGGCATGCGCAAGGCGGAGATCCAGCGCCGATTCGATGAGATCGTGGCGTTCTCCGGGGTGGAGAAGTTCCTGGACACCCCGGTCAAGCGCTACTCCTCCGGGATGTATGTCCGGTTGGCCTTTGCGGTGGCGGCGCATCTGGACACCGAGATCCTGGCCATCGATGAGGTGCTGGCGGTCGGCGATGCGGAGTTCCAAGCCAAATGCCTGGAGCGGATGCGGGCAGTCGCCGCCGAGGGCCGGACGGTGCTCTACGTCTCGCACCAGATCCAGACCGTGAAGGCACTGTGCGACTCGGCGCTGTACCTGGAGCACGGTCGGCTCATGCTGCACGGGGCGGTGGACGACGCCATCGAGCTGTACCAGACCAGCCGGGATCGGTCCGCGCTGAGCCCCACCGACATCGACCGTCGCCCCGGCACCGGTGAGCTGCGGATCACCTCGGTGGAGGTCTCCTCCCCGCTCTACCGGACCGTGGAGCCCAAGACCATCGAGTTCACCGTCTCCGCCAATCCGGACTACATCGGCTCGTACTTTGTCTCGGCCCACGTCAACGACCGGAACGGGTCGACCCTCCTACAGTGCGACTCCCGGGTGGCCGGATTGTGGTTGGACCCGAGCACCGAGCAGAAGATCGCCCTGACGATCAAAGAGCCCTGGCTCAAACCCGGCGAGTACTCGGTGGACCTGTTCGTGTGCAGCTCCGGGGTGCTGGACTCCTTCGAGGGGGCGGGCCGGTTCGAGATCCACCCGGTGCTGCCCTACCCGGCCGCGGTCTCCGATGAGGGACTGGACGCCGGACTGGTGCTCGCCGACTTCGACTACGAGAGGCGGTGACCGCACGTGTCATCCCGCACCCTCGTCATCACGCCCCCGGGTCGCCTCCCGCTGCCCCGATGGCGCGAACTGTGGGAGGCCCGCGAGGTCTTCACCCGGTTCGGCGTCCGCGACCTCAAGCTGCGCTACCGGCAGACCGCCCTCGGCGTGATCTGGGTGGTGCTGCAACCGCTGCTGAGCGCCGGGATCTTCTCCATCGTGTTCGGGCAGATCGCGGACCTGTCCAGCGACGGGGTGCCGTACTTCGTGTTCTCCTTTGCCGGGATGCTGGCCTGGACACTGTTCAACGGGATCGTGACCCGGGCCGCACCGTCGCTGGTGAACAACCAGGCGTTGGTCTCCAAGGTGTTCTTCCCGCGGATGCTGGTGCCGCTGTCCGCAGTGCTGAGTGTGCTGGTGGACTTTCTGGTGGCGGCGGTGCTGATGGTGGTGCTGCTGGTCGCCTACGGGATCAACCCCGGCTGGGCGGTGCTGGCGCTACCGGGCTGGATTGTGCTGGTGATCCTGCTGGGATCGGGGATCGGGCTGCTCTGCTCGGCGCTGATGGTGCAGTTCCGCGATGTGGCCTATGTGGTGCCCTTCGCGATGCAGACGCTGCTGTACGCGAGCCCGCTGGCGTACTCGCTCAGCGCGGTGGGTGACAACATCCGCTGGCTCTTCGACCTGAACCCGCTGACCTGGATCCTGGAGGGCTTCCGCTGGTCGCTGCTGGGTCTGGCACAGCCGGCAGCCTGGCAGATGATCGCGGCGGTGGTGGTCTCACTCGGAGTGTTCACGACCGGGACGCTGGTGTTCTCGACGATGGAACGCGGCTTCGCGGATGTGATCTGAGATGGGGGCCACGGGGGCGACGCCACCGAGCGGTGACCCGGGGCGGGCACAGGACGCGGCCGAGCCCGGTCGACGGTGGGGCGCGGTCACCGGAGCGGTGCTGTTGACGGCGGTGCTCCTGATCGGCACCGGAGCCGTGCGATGGAGCGGCTCCGACCCCGGGGACGGGGCCACCGTCGTCGAGCCACCACCCGCCGGGGAATTCACCGCCCCGGTGTGCGGGGTGGCCGACCCGGATCGCTACGCCGCGCTGGCCACCGACTCCCCCGTGGCGCGGGTCGAGGCGCTGGTGCCGGATCTGGCCCGGGACACCGGCTGGGGCGATGACGTGCCGCTGGCGCTCGCGGCGGTCGGTGGTCGGGTGGCGACGCTCGGTGGTGAGGAGGGTGCCCGCATGGTCGCCCGTTGGACCGCTGCTGGGGCACCGTTGACCACGGCGCAAGTCGGGGCGGCGGGCAGCTTCGCGCTCACCGAGGACGGCACGGTGCTCGCCCCGGTCGGATCGGACACCGTGGGGGCCTGGCCGGTGGACGAGGCCGACCCCACCGCCACCTGGCAGCTGCCCGGGGAGGTCACCGCCGTCGTCGGCTGGTCCGCCGGAACCGACGCGCTGGCCGCAGTGGTCCTGGCCGACACCGACCGCGTGGTCCTGCTGCGCGCCGACGGCACGGTCGACACCGGCGGCCCGGAGTTGGACCTCGGCTGGTATCCCCGGTTCTTCCCGCTGGACGACGGCGGACTGGCGGTGCTCAGCGACGCCGACGAGCGGTCGACCTCCATCACGCTGACCCGCTACGCCCCGGACGGCACCCCGGGCCTGACCATCACCGGGCCACTGAGTACCGAGTCCACCAACGGCAGGGCCGCTGCGCTGGACCACCCCACCGGCGTCGTCACCGCGCCGGACGGTGGTCTGCTGTTGTCCGGGCCGACCTGGCGACTGCTCGAGGTCGACGAGGACGGGGTATGGTGGCGGATCGCACTGTCCGGGCAAGGGCAGGGGTCGACCTTCACGCTGGCCGATCTGAGCCCGATGGTCCGCGACGACGCGGGGCTGCTCTTCGTCTCCCCCACCGACGACGGGTGGCAGCTCAGCCAGGTCGCCGACGATCAGGTGGACCTTCTGCTGGACGCGCCCCTGGTCTGGGATCTGAACCACTCCGCGAGCACCGACCGGCTCGGCTTCGGCCTCGGGCTGAGCACCCCGGCGGTGGACGACTACTTTCCCGACGGGATGCCGCCGGTGGTGACGGTCGATGTGGACCCGGAGTGGGGACGATTGGCCGGGGAGTACCGACTGCGCTACCGGGTAAGCGGGGACCCGACGCTGGCAGCCGCTGCGACACCGGCGGCCGGGGCTGGGGCTGGGTACGAGGCCGGAGCTGGGACCACTCTCATCGAGCCCGCGACCGCCCCCACGGAACCCGGGTCCGGGCCCGCACCCGCGACCGCAGACCCCGGGACCACGCCTGCACCCGCCGCGGAACTCGGGACCGAGGATGTCACCGGCACCGTGGACCTTCCCGCCGGTGGCGGCTCCGTCCCACTGGATCTGCCCACCGCCCGCCCCGGTGGCTATGAGGTGCACGCCGAGCTGATCGACGCCGACGGCACCGTCCGCACCGCCACCTGCCTGCGCTACGCCGTAGGTGCCCCCGGAGCCGCCCTCGACCCCGCCGGACTGGCCGACGGTGCGGACTGGGGCGGCCCCGGTCCGCTGCGCGGTGTGCAGCTGGCCGATCAGCTCGGCATCGGCAGTCACCGGGTGCAACTGGACTTCGGTGCCCTCGTGTCCGATCCCTCCGGCCCCGCGAGCGCCGAGCACCTCGACCTGAGCGCTCTGCCCGGTGCCACCGAGGACGATCCGCTCTCCGGGCTGGTCGCCGCCGCGAGCGCCGCCACCGCCTCGGGGGTGCAGCTGATCATCCAGGTGGGGCAGGGCGGCGAGGCGGAACACGCGGCGGTGGTGGCCGGGACCTGGGGCGATTGGGTGGCGGTGATTGTGCGTGCCCTGCGTGCCGCCGCTCCGGAGCTGGGCCTGTGGGCACCGTGGAACGAGCCGAACAACACCGGCTTCGGGGACGGGGGTGACTACGCGCGCCAGGTGCTCGCCCCGTTCGCCGCGGGGGTACGCACCGCCGATCCGGCGAGCCGGGTGGTCGGTGGCAATGCGTTGAACGTCGTCGTCGACTGGTACCGCCAGCTGATCGAGGCCGGAGGCTGCGCGGATCTGGACGTGATCGGCATCCACCCCTACACCGGCTTCAACCGGTCCTGGCAGGAGGAGGGGACGCAGGGGCCACTGGGGCAGATCGCCGAGCTGCGCACCGCACTGGCCGCCGAGCCGGAGTGCGCGGGGCTGTCGATCTGGGGCACCGAGTCCGGGTGGTGGTCGGACGGCCCGGCCAACACCTGGCAGCAGGCGGCGGATGTGGCGCGCACCCGTCTGCTGATGACCACCCTGGGTGTGGACGAGTGGACGTACTTCTTCAGCGAGGGCGGCTGGGGCGAAGGCGGGTTCAGTTGGTCGCTGATCCAGGTGGGCGCGTTCGTGAAACCCGCGGCGCTGGCGATGTCCACTGTGGACCGGATGCTGGCCGGTCGTGGCGCCCCCGAGGCCGTGGACACCGGCGACGGGGCCGTCACGGCGCTGGCCTACCCCGGATTGCTTGCGCTGTGGACCGCCGACGCGCACACCACCGTCACGGTCACCACGGATCGACCGACCAGTGCCACCCTCATCGACGTCTACGGCGGTAGCCGGGCCCTTGACCTCGGTCCGGCGGGCACCGATCTGCCGGTGAGCGGATCGCCGACATACCTCAGCACCGAGGCCACCGTGACGGTCTCCACCGCGCAACCGTTGTTGGCGCCGGTGAACCTGCTGACCGGGGGCACCGTCACCGCCTCCTCCGGTGACGACCCGACCGTTCTGGTTTCCGCCGACGGCGCGCAGGCCGAGCCCTGGCAGGCCGGGGCGCGCACCGCACAGGGCCCGGATGTCACCCCATGGGTGCAGGTGGAGCTGGCCGCCCCCACCGAGCTGCGCCGGGTCACCGTCGTCTCCGCCGGCATCCGGTGCTGCACCGCGGGCGTACGCAGCTACCGGGTGGAGGTGCGCACACCCGAGGGCGATTGGCAGGAGGTCGGCGGAGTCTCCGGCGCGTTCTGGGACCGGATCACCGCCGTGGACTTCGCACCGGTCACCGCCACCGCGATCCGGGTCCGGGTGCCCAGCACCGTGCTGCGCGGCGTCACCGTCCCCGACCTCGTCTACTCCGGTCAGTACGGCGGGCTACTCCCCGCCTGGGAGCCGGTCTCCCCCACGCCCACCTGGCCCCTGGCCCTGCTTCAGCTGTCCGCGACATAACGCCCCGAGGGAAGGACGACCGATGACACCCCGTGCCACCGTGGGCATCCCGGTCTACAACGGCGAGCGCTACCTGGCTGCTGCCCTGGACTCAGTGCGCGCTCAAGACGAGCCGGACATCGAGATCCTGATCTCCGACAACGGTTCCACCGACCGCACCGGCGATATCTGCCGGGCCGCCGCCGCACAGGATTCGCGCATTCGTTATCACCGTCAGGAGGCGAACCGTGGTGGGGCGTGGAACTTCAACCACCTGGTCGACCTGGCGAGCGCCCCGTTCTTCACCTGGGCGGCGGCGGATGACATCCGCCGACCGGAGTTCATCCGGCGCTGCCTGGAGGTCTTCGCCGAGGCGGACCCGAGCACGGTGCTGGTCACCCCGCGCACCCGGATCATCGATGCCACCGGCCGGATCATCGAGGATCTGCATGACACCGACCTGGCGTGTGATGAGCCGACCCCGCACGAGCGGATGCGGCACTTTCTGTCCGCCCAGGCCGCGCACCTGTTTTATGGACTGCACCGCACCGAGGTCCTGCGCAGCACCCGTGGCATCCGACCCGTCGTCGGCAATGATCTGGTGCTGTTGGCCGAGCTGGCCTGCCGTGGTCCGTTCGCTCTGGTGCCGGAGCAGCTGTTCTGGCAGCGCCGCCATGCCGAGCAGTTCTCCGCGCAGGGGCAGGCACAGGTGGCGTGGCACGCGCCCCGGGCCTCGGTCCGCTTCGCCTTCCCGCACACCAGAGTCAGCGTGGAGCTGCTGCGTGCGGTGACCTCCTCCGGAATGCCGCTCGGTGAGCGCCTCCGGGCCCTGGCGACCGTGCCGATGGCGTGGACGGTGCCCCGGTGGCGCGGCCCGGCCGCGGATGTCTGGGCAGCGCTCGGCCTGCACCCGCGACACCTCCGGGCGGGTCGGGGTGCACCCCGTGCCGACAGCGCCGATCATGCCGACAGTGCCGATGCTGCCGCCGGTGCCAGTGCTGCCCGTGCCACCGGGGCTGCCGGGGCTGCCGGGGCTGCCGATCGTGCCGACGACGGCGGGGCGGTCCGGACATGACCGCGGCACCGCGCCCCCCGGAGCTGCATGTCCTCACTCCGGGCGATCACTTCTCCCCGCGGACCGGCTCGGCGATCCCCACCGTGGTGGACGGACTGTGCGGGGCCGTCGACCCCGCTGACGGTCGTCCGTTGGTCGCCGTCGCCCGTGGCACCTACCCCGACCGCTACCCCAGCGCCGTCGCGGTGGAGTACGACCTGCCGGGCACAAGCCCCGTCGACCGCTATCTGGACGCCGCGGCCGGACGACTGGGCCTACCCCGCCCCGGAGCCCGACGCGCCCTGCGGGCAGCACTGACCGCGCAAGACGCCATGGCGGACGGGGTGGTGCTGGTGCACAACGCGCCGCAGGCGGTGCCGCTGGTCGCCCGCCGCCACACCCCGGTGCTCTACGCCCACAACCTGCTGCTGCGCAGCTACTCGCGCAGCGAGGCCGGTCGGGTGCTGGACCGGGCTGCCGCCATCGTCTGCGTCAGCGCCGCTCTGGCCGAGCAGACCGCCGACCGGCTGCCCGCCCCGCTGCACAGCCGACTGCGGGTGGTGCCGAACGGGGTAGACACCGACCGCTTCGCTCCGCGTCCCGACCCCACCCGGGCCGAGCGGCTGCGGGTGCTGTTCGTCGGCCGGATGATCCCGGACAAGGGCGCGGATGTGCTGGTCGAGGCGGTGCGGCGACTGGACCGCGCCGACATCACACTGACTCTGGTCGGCAGCCGGAACTTCGACGCCGGGGCCGCTCCCCGTGGCTTCGAGCAGGATCTGAGGCAGCGGGCCGCCGCGCTCGGTGACCGGGTTCAGTTCCGGTCTTTCACCCCCCGGACCGAGGTGGCGACGGTGATCCGGTCCGCCGATGTGCTGGTGGTGCCCTCACGCTGGGCCGAGCCCTTCGCCCTGACCGTGTTGGAGGGGATGGCCAGCGGGGTGCCGGTGGTGGCCTGCGCAGTCGGCGGTATCCCGGAGGCGATGGACGGCGCGGGGGTCTCGGTGCCACCGGACGACCCTGGCGCACTGGCCGAAGTGCTGGCCACGCTGGCCGATGACGAGGGTTTCCGGCAGCGGATCGGTCGCGAGGGCCGGGTGCGGGCCCTCGCCGGGGACTGGCATGCGGCCCGGCACCGACTCGACCGCGCGGTTTCACCCACACCAGTCGGGTGAACGATTGTCCGAATTGTCCCGGATGAGGGGTTTGCCCGGCACGATGGCTGGCATGCGGGTCCTGCGGATTTCCCACAGCGCGGTCGTCACGGCCTGGCGTCGACGGGAGCACGCCCTGCGCGCGAGCGGCACCGAGGTCCGTTTGCTCACCGCCCGGCGCTGGCCCGAAGGCGGGCGACCGGTCCGACTGGAGCCCGACCCCGGGGAAGACGTGCTCGGTCTGCGCACCCTCGGCCGTCACCCTCAGCTGTTCCTCTATGACCCTCGTCCGCTCTGGCGCGCGCTGGGCGAACACTGGGACGTGATCGATCTGCACGAGGAACCCTCCGCCCTGGCCACCGCGGAGATCTTGGCGCTGCGTGCCCTGCGCCGGGTCCGCACCCCCTACGTGCTGTACTCCGCGCAGAACCTGACCAAGCGGTACCCGCCGCCCTTCCGCTGGTGGGAGCGCCGGGCGCTGCGGTGCGCGGCGGCGGTCAGTGTGTGCAACACCGAGGCCGGACGGGTGCTGCGCGCCAAGGGACTCACCGCCCCGGTCCGGGTGATCGGACTCGGCGTCGACCTTCCTTCCATGCCCGATCCCGCACTCGCGTCCGACGACGCCGCCCGAGTCGACCCCCGGGCACCCCGCTCACACCCGGACCGACCCCCCGTGGACGGTTCCCGGTTCCGAGTCGGCTACGCCGGACGGTTCCTCGCCCCGCACAAGGGCATCGCCGTCCTGATGTCCGCGGTCGCCGCCGACCCTCGGATGGACCTGATCCTGGCCGGGGACGGACCACAGGCCGCACAGCTGCACGCACGGGCGAGGCAGCCCGATCTGGCCGGGCGGGTGGAGTTCCGCGGGCCGCTCTCCGGCGACGATCTGGCCGCGTTCTACCGCTCCCTGGACGTGCTGGCGGTGCCCTCGGTGCCGACACCCGGCTGGCTGGAACAGTTCGGTCGGGTGGCGGTGGAGGCGATGGCGGCCGGTGTCCCGGTGGTGGTCTCGGACAGCGGGGCCCTGCCCGAGGTGGTCGCCGATGCCGGGCTGATCGTGCCACCGGGCGACCCCGAGGCGCTCACTGCCGCACTCGCCCGGGTCCGGGACGAACCCGGGCTGGCAGGGTGGCTATCCAATGCGGGCCGGGTCCGAGCGGAGCGGTACACCTGGCACGCCATCGCGGAGCAGTACCAGGAGCTGTACGCAGCGACCCGGGGCGAGCGGCCCACCCCAGCACCGCACCGTGACGACAGCCCGCACAGGCCTGCCACGGCGCACACCGGTCCACACCATTCACCCAGCCCCATCCGGACCCCGGAGGTCGTCGTCGTGGCCTACGGTGCCGCCGATGCCCTCGCCGCCGCGCTTGCGCCCCTGACCGGTCGGCTGCCGATCACGGTGGTGGACAACTCCGGTGACCCCGCCGTGCGCGCGGTCGCTGCGGCCGCCGGTGCGCGCTACCTAGACCCCGGCGCGAACCTCGGCTTCGGTGCAGCGGTCAACCGGGCATGGGCCGACCCGCTGCACCCCGGTGCCGACCTGCTGCTGCTGAACCCGGATGCCCGGATCGACCTGGCCGGGGTCCATGCACTGTCCGCGCGCCTGCATGCCGACGCCCAGACCGCCGCGGTCGGTGCGCGGCAGGTGGACGACCACGGGCACCCGTCCCGCGTCCGGTGGCCGTTCCCGTCACCGTCCGGGGTCTGGCGTCAGGCGGTCGGACTCGGTCTGCCCGCCACCGACGACGGATTCGTCATCGGATCGGTGCTGCTGCTGCGCGCCGCGGCACTGGCGGAAGTGGGCGGGTTCGACGAGGCCTTCTTCCTCTACGCCGAGGAGACCGACTGGCAACGCCGGGCCCGGTCCGCCGGGTGGGCGCTCGCGGTCGCGGACGACGCACGGGCCCAGCACACCGGCGGCGGCACCAGCACCGACCCTCGACGCCGGGAGACGCACTTCCACGCGGGGCAGGAACGGTACCTGCGCACCCACCACGGGGCGCTCGGATGGCAGCTGGCCCGCCTGGGGGTGATCGCCGGAGCACTGGTCCGTGCGCCGCTGCCCGGACCGACCGGGGCCTCCGCGCGCCGTCGACTGCTCCTGCATCTGCGCGGTCCGGTGCGCGCCGAGGCGACACTCGGCGATCTGCGCCGTCCCCGACCGAGCACGCTGGCCCCACTACCGGCCACCGCACGCGCGCCCGCGATGCCCGTGGCAGAGCCGACGTCCACGCACCAGGGGGCAGCATGACCACGCGCGGCTTTCCCGCCCGGATCGCGGTCACCGCCGCCGTCGCCCTGCTCGCGGTCACCCTGGTGCTGACCACCTCGCTGAACCCCTGGTACACCCTGGGCATCGGCGCCCTACTGCTGGTGGTCGCGCTGACCTTCCGCGAGCCGATCGCCCTGCCGGTGCTGGCCATGCCCGCGCTGCTGCTGGTGAACCGGGTCGGTGGGGCCCTGTCGGTGTCCGACTTTGTGCTGTTCGCGGCGTTCTGGCCCGCGCTGCTGTTCTGCCGTCGTCCGCTGAGCCGGTCGATGCGGCACCTGTTGTGGGCGAATGCCGCCTATCAGGCCAGCGTGCTGTTCACCGTGATCGCCAATCCGTACCTGGCCAATGCGGTGGAGTGGCTGCACTCCTGGCTGCTGGTCGGCGGTGCGCTGCTGGTGGGATGGGCCATCGGGGCGGCGGGACTGGCTCGGGTCGGGGTCGGGCTGTACCTGGCGGGCAGCGCGGTGGTGACCGTGGCGGCGCTGGCGCAGTTCGCGATCAACCTGGCCGCAGGAACCGTCGGCCCGGTGTACCTGAACGAGCCGTTCTTGATGCACAAGAACTTCATCGGGTGCGTGCTCGCATTCGCCGCGGTGGTGGTCTACGCCCGACCGCGGTGGCTGCGGATGAACGACCTGCTCTGCCTCGGTCTGTTCGGCTTCTTCCTGGCCGGAGTGCTGGTGTCGCAGTCCCGGCAGGCGCTGATCGGGCTAGCGGTGGCCATCGCGGTGATCGCGCTACGCCCGGACCCGACCCGGCGTCGTTCCAAGCTGGTGCTGCTGGCGGTGGCGGTGGCTGCCGTGGTGGTGGGCGTCCTGGTGCAGGATCAGTTGGAGTCCGGTGACCAGGCGAACTCGGCGTATCAGCGGCTGATCTGGTTCGGTGAGTCCCTGCGGATCTGGGAGCAGTACCCGGTGTTCGGGGCGGGGCTGCGCTGGTGGTACACCGACCGGTTCAGCCAGCAGTTCCAACCGCCCAATGCCGAGTTCGAGATGCTGTCCTCCGGGGGGCTAGTCGGGCTGGTCGGCTTCCTCGGGATGTTCCTGGTGATGCTGGTGGTGCTGTGGCGGGTGGACCGCCGGTTCGGGACGCTGGCCTTCGTCCTGGTGCTGATGCGATTCGTCCAGGGACAGTTCGACCTGTTCTGGGTGGCGGCGCAGGTGTCCATCCCGTTCGTGCTCGCCGGGATCTGCCTGGGCGCGCAGGAGCACGTCCGGCAGCGGCACGAGGACGACGAGTCGGCCCACCGCGGCTTCGCCCTGACCGCCCGGGCGGCATCATGAACACCCCCGATGTGGTGCATGTGGTCTGCACCGACTCCTTCGCCGGGGTAGAGCGGTACGTGAGCACCCTCGCGCGTTGGCAGGACCGAATGGGCTCGCAGGTGCTGGTGGTGGGCGGGGCCGCTGATCGCATGCCCACTGAACTGGCCGGGACCAATGTCAGCTGGCAGCCCGGTCCAGGCTGGCGGGAGGCCGCCCGGGCGCTGCGAGGTCTCACCCCCGGGGTGGTGCACGCGCATATGACCGCCGCTGAGCTCGCCGCGGTGCTGACTGCCCGCGCCCCCGTGGTCGCCACCCGTCACTTTGCCCAGCGCCGCGGGAACTCTCCGGTGGCGCGGGCTGTCGGTCGGGTGCTCACCGCGCGGATCGCGGCCCAGGTGGCCATCAGCGGGTTTGTCGCGGATCGGGTCGAGGGCCGCAGTGTGATTGCGCACCCGGGTGTCCCCCCTGCCCCAGAACCGCCGACCGACGACCGCCGCCCCGTGGTGCTGATCGCGCAACGACTGGAGCCGGAGAAGCGCACCGACCTGGGCCTGCGGATCTGGGCGGAGTCCGGCCTGGCGGGGCGGGGGTGGCAGCTATGGATCGCTGGGGACGGCGCCCTCCGCACCGAGCTGCCGTCACTGGCTCGACGGCTGGGGGTGGCCGAATCGGTGCGGTTCCTCGGCCCACGGGGCGACATCGATCATCTGCTATCGACGGTGGGCATCCTGCTCGCCCCGCGGCCCGATGAGCCCTACGGCCTGTCCGTGGTCGAGGCGATGGCCCACGGCCTCCCGGTGGCGGCTGGCGCGGGCGGCGGTCATGACGAGACAGTCGGCACCGTGCCGGGCGCAGTGCTGCTGCCCACCAGGGACACCCGTGCCGCCGGGCGACTGCTGGCCGGGCTGGCCGCTGACCCGGCGCGCCGAGTGCGGTACGGAGCCGCCCTGCGGGACGCCCAGCACCACCGGTTCGATCTGGCGTCTCATGCAGCCGCGGTGGCCGCCGTCTACGCGGAGGTCCGACGATGAGCCTGCTGACCACCCCGGTGCGCCAGGACCTGGTGGTGCTCTCGCTGGAGCCGTGGGACGACGTGTGGCGCCGCAACCAACACCTCATCGCCGGGCTGCTGGCCGACGACCCCGGTCTGCACGTGCTGTTCGTCGAACCACCGGTGGACCACCTGCACGACCTACGCCGGGGCGCCCCGCTCACCCTGGGCCGGCGTCTGCGCCGACTGACCGCCGACGACGGGGTGCCCGAGGGCCGGGCTTGGGCGCTGCGACCGACCAAATGGCTCCCCCGCCGACTGGCACCCGGGGCCGACCGGCGACGTGCGGGGCGGATCGCCCGGGTGGCGCGGCGGCTCGGCATGCCGGACCCGGTGCTCTGGGTGAACGACCCGGATGGTGCCGCCGTATTGCGCGCCACCGGTTGGCGCGCCCTGTACGACGTGACCGACGACTGGCTGCGCGCCGACCGACCCGCCGCCGAGCTGGACCGGATCCGCAGCAACGAGGATCTGCTGCTGGCCGACTGTGCGGAGGTGGTGGTCTGCTCCCCGGCGCTGGCGCGAAGCAAGGGCGAAGCATCCGGCCGCCCGGTGACGGTGGTGACCAACGGCGTCGACCTGGCCGCCTACCGTCGGCCCGTCCCACGCCCACACGACCTGCCCGATGGTGCCTACGCGCTCTACGTCGGCACCCTGCACCCGGACCGATTGGACACGACTGCCTGCCTCCGCCTGGCCACCACGCTGCGCGCAGCGGGCACTCCGCTGGTGCTGGTGGGCCCAGCACTGATGGACCCGCTGGATCTGACCCGGTTGGAGGCCGCCGGGGCGCTGTTGCTCGGCCCCCGTCCCGCCGCGGAGGTGCCGGGGTACTTGCAGCACGCCGCCGCCCTGGTGGTGCCGCACCGGGTGGACGACTTCACCGACTCATTGGACCCGATCAAGCTCTACGAGTACCTGGCGGTCGGCCGCCCCATCGTCAGCACCCCGGTGGCCGGATTCCGGGACCAGCCCGCCGACCGGGTGGCGATCGCCTCACCCCAGCGACTGCCCGAGGCGGTACTCCGCGCGATCAGTGCACCGGCGGCTCCCCCGTCGGCACTGTCGGGCTCGTCGGCACCGACCGAGGTGCCGAGGTGGTCCGACCAGGTGCGCCGGATGGACCGGGTACTGACCCGCGTGCGCGCTGCCAGACCGCGGTGAGCACCGCCGCGGTCCGCTCGATCGGGTAGTCCCGGCGCACCTGCGACCAGGCTGTCCGGGCGCGATCCGCCGCCGCGACCGGGTCGGACAACAGACGTTCCACCGCCGCTGCCAAACCCGCCACGTCCCCGGCCGGCACCAGCTCCCCGCGTACGGGTCCGCCCCCCGGCCGCACGATCTCGTCCATCCCCCCGCCCGCGGTGGCGACCACCGGCACGCCTCGCGCCATCGCCTCCGCCACCACCTGGCCGAAGGGCTCGGGGGTCGGCGAGGCATGCACCAGCACCGTCAGCCGATCCAATTCCGCCCCGGTGTCCGCCACCCAGCCGGTGAACTCCACCCGACCGGACAGCGCCCCCTCCTTGGCCCGTCGTCGCACAGTGTCGGCATAGTCCTGTTCGGAGAACAGCGCATCCCCCACCACCCGGAACCGGAGCTCCGGATGCTGCCGAGCCAGCAGCTGCGCCGCCGCGATGAACTCCCGCTGCCCCTTGGTCGGGCTGATCCGCCCCACAATCCCGACCACCGGCGGCTGTGGCACCGCTCGGGCGAGGGGGTCCGGTCCGATCTGGTCGGCGGCCAGCCCCGGGTAAGCCACCGTCGACCGCACTCGGGGCAGGGTCCGCCCGGTCGCCCGGGAGTTCACCACCACCGCGGTCACCGCCCTGCGGGCCAGCACCCGGAACAGGCGGACCACCGGTGCGGGCAGGTAGTCCGCCGCGATCCGGTCGTGCACATGCCAGACCACGGGGCGCCGGATCGACCGCCCCGCCACCAACCCGATCAGATCGGCCTTGAGCGAGGTCGTGTGCACCACGTCAGGGTCGAGCAGACGCAGCTCCCGCCGCAGCCGGAGCACGAACGGCAGCGCGCGGCCCAGCGAGCGCACCGCTGCCCACCCCGTCGCGGCTTGCCGGTCGCTGGTGCCGACCCGGGGATCGAGTCGTCGCACCCGAACCCGCACCCCCCGGTCGGTGAGCATGCCGACCAGCGGCCCGTCGTCGAACAGCAGCACCGTGAGGTCGACCTCCACCGGGTTCAGCGCCGTGGCGAGCCGGAGGAGGGCGAGTTCGGCACCACCGGTCTGGGCGGTGTGGTCCAGCACCACCACCCGGATCGGTGTCATGTCCTCGGGGCGAAGAACAGCGCGGGACGGCCCCGACCTCGACGCGCCCCGGCCGGTTCCGGCACCGCACCACTAGCCTGCTCGACCCTGGCCCCGGCGGGATCGTCCGACTCCGACGGCGCGACATCCTCCAGGTCGTCGGACCCATCGGCCACCGAATCGCCCGGCCCATCAGAACCCGTCGCCGTCGCCCCGTCACCCACCGGTGTCCCCGCGAAGGCGTAGCTGGCCTCGTATCCGACCTCGCGCCCGGCCCCTCCGTCCAGGCTCAGCCCGAGCAGCCGCGCATGGGCCGCGCGTAGCCGATCCGCGGACTCCTCGACCGATCCGATCCGGGTGTGCCCGATGGTCGCGGCCAACAGCACCCCGTCGGCCAGCCCACCCAGGATCGTCGCGTCGGCGGCGACCAGCATCGGCGGGGCATCGATGATCACCACATCCGCCGCTGCCCGCAGGGCGACGATCAGATCTCGCACCCGGTCGCTGGCCAAGAAGTCCGCCGGGTCCAGCTCGGTGCGCAGCTCCGGGTGTACCGCCAGGTGCGGGATGGAGGTGGGCTGGGCACCGGCATCGGCCACCGCAGACGCCACCGTTCCCTGTTCGGCTACCGGCAACAGAGCGTTCAACCGGGGCTGGCGCAGATCACCGGAGAGCACCACCACGCTGCGCCCGGACAGTGCCCACGACGCTGCGAGGTTCGCCGCGACAAAGGACCGTGGTGTCTCCAGATCCGCCGATGTCACCACGATCACCGCGCTGCCCGACTCGTTGTCCGCCGCCGCTTGTAAGGCGGTGCGCAGCTCACGCACCGAGCGGGTGTAGGCGGTCGCCTCCCGGGTGGCCACCGGCAGCACCGATTCCGCCTCCCAGGTCTTCACCGCAGCGGCGGTGCCGGACAGGCGGGCCAGCACCGGTGCGGAGGCCGCCCGGCGGGCCGCCCCGGTGGTGCGCACCCGGGTGTCCAATCCGCGCCGCAGCACCGCCAGCGCGACGCCGACCAGCAGACCGGCCAATGCCGCGATCGCGTACACCAGCGACGTCGGCATACTCACCAGCTGCGCGGAAACCGCGTTCTGTAACACCACCGCCGGGTTGGCCAGCACCTGGGCCTGGGCCTGCTGCGCGGCAAGGGTCTGGTACTGGTCCATGCTCGCCGAATACTGCGCCTCCAGCAGGCCACCAACCGGGTCGACGCCCGTGCCCGCGGTCGCCGCCGAGGCCGCACGGGCCGCGGTGATCGCCTTCTGTTGCTGGTCGATGGCGTCGGCCAGGGCATCCAGGCGCTGCCGCATCCCGGTCAGGTCCTCGTCGAACTGTCCCTGCAACGCCCCGACATACGCCGCCGCCATCGCATTGGCCGCGCGGACGGTGTCGTCCGGGTCGGTGCCGGTGGCGTCCACCAGCACGTCGTTCGGACTATCCACCTCGTACTGCGCGGTGGTCGATGCGGCCAGGGCATCGGCGTCGACCCCACCGCCCAGCACGGTCGCGGCCGCTGCGGCCACCGCATCGGAGGTCACCAGGCTCGGGTCGGCCTCCACCCGCACACCCGCCGTCGCCAGCGTCTCCGCGTCGACGATCTGCACCGTCGCCTCCGCGGCGTACTGCGGTTCCTGGCCGGACAGGTAGGACCAGGCACCACCCAACGCGGCGACCAGCGAGACCAGGACCAGCCATTTGCCGAACCAGATCGTCCGGAACATCTCCTGCAGGGTCATCGGGTCTCCTCGGGGGACGTGGGTGCCGCTGCGGCGACGACCGGAGCCGACGCGTGGCCGAGCTCCCGGTCGACTACCGCGCGCAAGCGGTCGATGAAGCGGTCAAGCCCGAAGGACTCCGCGTGTGCGCGCAGCAGGCCGCGATCCCAGGTCCGGGCCAGCCCCCGGTCAATGGCGGCGGCGATGGACTCGGCCTCGGGTCGGTCGAAGAACTCGCCGGTCACCCCGTCCCGCACCGTGTCCAGGTACCCGCCGTCCCGCAGCACCACCGAGGGACGTCCGAAGGCGGCTGCCTCCAGCGGGGACAGTCCGTAGTCCTCGTACGAGGCCGCGACCAGCGCCGCGCAGTGCCGGTACAGCCAACGCAGCCGCGCGTCGTCCACCCGCCCGGCCAGCACCACCCGGGGCAGGTCGGCCACCCGCTGACGCAGGACTGCTCGCTGCGGACCGTCGCCGACCACCACCAGCCGCACCCCGGGGCTCCGGCGCACCGCCTCAATCACCCGGTCGACGTTCTTGTAGGGCAGCAGCCGCGCCACGCAGAGCAGGAACCCCGGTTCGACGCCGGGCAGTGGCGTCTGCGGTCC
This sequence comes from Cellulomonas sp. NPDC089187, assembly GCF_040685135.1. Taxonomy (NCBI): domain Bacteria; kingdom Bacillati; phylum Actinomycetota; class Actinomycetes; order Micrococcales; family Cellulomonadaceae; genus Cellulomonas; species Cellulomonas sp. NPDC089187. Next base: position 210,779 of record NZ_JBFBHI010000003.1, read on the forward strand.
CTCCGGCAGCAGCGCGGGCGGCGGGGCCAGCACCTCCGCCTCGATCCCGTAGACCTCCCGCACCGCGCGGGCGGTCACCGTGGAGTTGGCCAGGTACCGGTCCGCTCCGGCAGCCGCGCGTTGATCCCACGACCGCAGCCCGGGGGCCAGCACGTCCAGCGCCCCCGCTCGGACCCAGTGCCCGACCCCGCCGCCGTCCCGCCCCAGATAGCGCTGCCCCTGGTAGAGCCAACGCGCGGGGGCGTGGCAGTACACGATCTTGCGTCCGGTCACCGGGAAGCCGTGCGCCCATCCGGTGGAGGACGCCAGCAGCAGGTCAGCGTCGATCGGCATCCGGTCGACCGCGCGGGCCAGCAGCGGCAGCGCCAGCCGGTGCGAACGACGCAGCAGCCCGACCCGGTTCACGGTGCTGGTGCGCAGATCCAATGCGCCGAACTCCGGGAAGGTGCCCGCCGCGTGGTGCAGCGTGGTGTACATCGGTGCACCGGGAAAGGCCTGAGCCAGCATCAGCGCGACCCGCTCGGCACCACCGCGCTGGGTGGCGTAGTCATGCGCCAGCGCGACCTCAACGCCCGCCATGTCCACTCACCACCACACCGAGCGTCCGCCACAGGATCATCAGGTCGAAGGCGATGGACCAGTTCTCCACGTAGCGCAGGTCCAACTTCACCGCCTCGTCCCAGGGCAGATCCGCCCGGCCACTGATCTGCCACAGTCCGGTGATTCCCGGCTTGACCAGCAGCCGTCGGCGGGCGGACTCGCGGTACTGCACCACCTCATTGGGCAGCGGTGGGCGGGGCCCGACCAGCGCCATCTCCCCGCGGACCACGTTGATCAACTGGGGCAGCTCGTCCAGCGAGTGTCGCCGCAGGAAGTGCCCGATCCGGGTGATCCGCGGGTCGCGGTCCAGTTTGAACAGCGGACCGTCCGCCTGATTCCCCGCCCGCAGCTGCGCCAGCTGTGCCTCGGCGTCGACCACCATGCTGCGGAACTTCAGCATGGAGAACTCGTCACCCTCCTTGCCCACCCGGGTCTGCCGGAAGAGGACCGGTCCAGCGCTGGTCAGCTTCACCGCCGCGGCGATCACCAGCAGCAGCGGTGCCAGCGCCAGCAGCCCGCTGAGCGCCACCGCCGAATCGAAGACCCGCTTGGCCACGATCCTCGACCGCCGGGACTCGGCGGCGTTCACGTGGATCAACGACAGCCCCGCCGTCGGTTCCAGGCTGACCCGCGGCCCGAATACCTCGACGATCCCCGGCGCCACCACCAGCTCGACCCGCGTGCGCTGCAATGCCCAGGACAACCGACGCAGCGCCTGCCCGGACAGTTCCGAGCCGGTCACGATCACCACGTCGAATCGCCCGTCCACCGCCACCTGCACCACATCGGAGACCGTGCCCAGCACCGGCACCCTGAGCCCGGGCAGCGGCCCGACGAACGACGGCACGCACACCCCGGCGATCTGGTAGCCGTACTGGGGCAGCCCACGCAGGTCCTGCACCACCCCGGTGATCGAGGCAGCATCGCCGACCACCAGTGTCCGCCGCATTGATTTGCCCGCCGCGCGGCGCTTGTGCAGCGAGCGTCGGGCGGCGTGCCTGGCCATGATCAGCACCAGCACCACCAGGGGCAGCGCGGCGAAGACGATGGTCCGGGGCACGTCGACATCCGCACCCACCGCCAGCAGCGCGAGTCCGGCGGCGGTGAGCACCCCGCCGCGGATCACCGCCTCGAACTCCAGGTGCCCGTCGCCGATCACCTGCCGGTCGTAGCCGCGCTCCACGGTGGTCATGGTGATGAACAGCAGCCCGATCAGCAGCCCCCAGCCGAGCTGGAGCAGGCTCACCCCGTGCATCACGAACAGCAGGAGGGTCGGGATTCCAGTGGCCAGCACCACGTCTCGGGCCAGCGTGGCGACCTGGTAGTGCGCGTGATCGCCGCGCCAGTCGGAGGGTGCCGATGCAGTCAACGGCGCGTGGAAGGGCGTGTCCGAGGCCCAGGACAGTCGGGGCCCGGTGGTGGCGCGGCGCCGGTCCCCGACAGCGCGCTCGGTGTGCGGTGTGTCCTGATCGTCGATCAGACTCATGGGATCCCCTGGCCTCGGTGTGCCGCGAGGCTATATCAGTAGGTTTGTCCCGGTCCGCCCTATCTGTCCGTTTTCACCCTGTTCGCACCCGTTTGGATCAGCCCTTGGTGTGGAACCGCAGCTGCGCCTTCTCCAGCCCCTCGGTGACGAGCAGTTCGACCGCGTCAGCGGCATCGTCCAGCAGGAACGGCAGCTCCTTGCGCTCGCCCGCACCGAAGTCCCTCAGCACGAAGTCCGCCGGGTCCTGCCGCCCGGGTGGCCGCCCCACACCAACCCGCACCCGCAGGTAGTCCTTGGTCCCGAGCGCCTTGCTGGTGTCGCGCAACCCGTTGTGCCCGCCCTCACCACCGCCGCGCTTGAGCCGCACCTGCCCGAAGGGGATGTCCATCTCATCGTGGACCATCACCACACGCTCAGCCGGAATGTCGTAGTAGCGGGCCAGCGCCGACACCGGGCCGCCCGAGGTGTTCATGAACGTGCCTGGCTTGGCCAGCACCGCCCGCGGCCCCGGCATCCCTCCGGGAAGGGTGCCGATCCGTAGCTCCGCAGTGGCCGCTTGCGGACGACGGGACAACAGGCCACCACCCCGGGTGGAGAACGTCGTCGACCCCCGCCGGGCCAACTCGTCCAGCACCATCTGCCCGACGTTGTGCCGGTTCCCGGCGTACTGCGGCCCGGGGTTGCCCAGGCCCACCACCAGCCAGCGGCCCTCGCTCATCATGCTCCTGTCGTGTTGGTCCGGACACGCCGGACGCCCGGCACCTGAACGGTACCGGGCGTCCCAGCGTCGTCGGCGTGCTCAGCGCACACCAGGGCGGATCACTCCGCGGCGGCCTCAGCGGCGGCGTCAGCCTCGTCGTCAGCAGCGGAGGAGCGCGGCACGGCGATGGCGACCATCACGATCTCGGCGTCGGTGACCAGCGAGGCACCGGTGGGCAGCTTCAGGTCGGCGGCGGTCACCTGGGCACCGGCCTCCAGACCGGCGATGTCCACCTCCAGCGACTGCGGCAGGTGTGCGGCGTCAGCCTCGAGCTCCACATTCTGGGTCTCGACGATGTGGATGGTGCCGGGGGCGGACTCACCAACGATGGTCACCGGGACCTCGACCGAGACCTTCTCGCCCTTGGCGACGATCAGCAGGTCGACGTGCTCGATGATCTGGCGCACCGGGTCGCGCTGCACATCCTTGGCGATGGCCAGGGTGTCCTTGCCGTCCAGCTCGATGGTGAACAGCGCGTTGGCCTTCTTCAGCGACATCATGGTCGCGTGGCCCGGCAGCGAGACGTGCACCGGATCGGTGCCGTGGCCGTAGAGCACGGCGGGGATCTGGTTGGCCCGACGCAGACGGCGGGCAGCGCCCTTGCCGAACTCGGTACGGGTGGTGGCGACGAGCTTGACCTCAGACACGATGACTCCTGTGCAGAACGCTGGTGGCGGGGCGACGACGGTGGCCTCGACGCGGCGCGACACAGCGCACGCGGAGGCGGGCGCCCTGTCGATCACGGAGCGGAGTGTCCGGGCCCGAAGACCGTTTCCCACCGCATCCCTCGCCGAGGCAACTTGCCGAGCTTACCCGGTCCGACCCCGTGCAGGGAAACTCAGCGGGACATGACGACGCCCCGCCCCGGAACTCTCCGGTGGCGGGGCGTCAGATACGAACTCAGGCCCGGCCGTCGAACAGCGAGGTCACCGACCCGTCGTCGAAGACCTCGCGGATCGCACGAGCCAGCAGCGGAGCGATGGACAGCACGGTCAGCCCCGGGAAGCGGTGCTCCTCCGGGATCGGCAGCGTGTCGGTGACGATCACCTCGCGGGCACCGCACTGCTGCAGCCGGTCCGCCGCCGGGTCGGAGAGCACGCCGTGGGTCGCCGCGACGATGACGTCCTTGGCCCCGGCCTCCATCAGCACCCGGACCGCACCGGTGATCGTGCCCGCGGTGTCGATCAGGTCGTCGACCAGCACGCAGGTGCGGCCCTCGACGTCACCAACCACCCGATTGGCCACCGTCTTGTTGGGCTGGTTGATGTCCCGGGACTTGTGCACGAAGGCCAACGGGCCGCCACCAAGCTTCTGAGCCCACAGCTCGGCCACCCGGATCCGCCCGGCGTCCGGGGACACCACAGTGACGTTCTGGACGTCCACCCGGGTCCGCACGTACTCGGTGAGGATCGGCATCGCCCACAGGTGGTCCACCGGCCCGTCGAAGAAGCCCTGGATCTGCGCGGCATGCAGGTCGACGCTCATCAGCCGGTCGGCACCGGCGGTCTTGAACAGGTCCGCCATCAGTCGGGCCGAGATCGGCTCCCGTCCGCGGTGCTTCTTGTCCTGCCGCGCGTAGCCGTAGAACGGTGCGATCACGGTGATGGTCTTGGCTGAGGCCCGCTTGAGTGCGTCCACCATCAGCAGGTGTTCCATCACCCACTGGTTGATGCCAGCCGCGTGGCTCTGCAGCACGAAGACATCCGCACCGCGCACCGACTCCGCGAACCGCACGTAGATCTCGCCATTGGCGAAGTCGTAGGCGGTGGTGGGCAGCAGCTCGGTGTCCAGGCTCTCGGCCACGGCGGTGGCCAGCTCCATGTGCGCCCGTCCGGAGACCAGGACGAGGCGCTTCTCCTCGTTCTGCTCGATCGACCCAGTCATCGTGCGGTGTCCTCCGTGGCGGTGTTCGTGGGGCTAGTGGGGCGCTGCGGCAGGTCAGGGGGCGGCGTCGGCGCCTGGGTGCTGGCGGCCTGTCCGGCCCGCTCCCGCTCGGCGCGTGCTTGGGGGGACAGCCCGGCATCCGGACCGTCGACGGCGGAGGCGGCCTCGGCGGCGGGGGTGCCGGCCCGGTTGCGGACCACCCACCCCTCGATGTTCCGCTGCGCACCGGCGCTGACCGCCAGCGCGCCGGAGGGCACGTCGTGGCGGATGACCGACCCGGCACCGGTGTACGCACCGTCGCCGACGGTCACCGGCGCGACGAACATGTTGTCCGAGCCGGTCCGGGCGTAGGAGCCGATGGTGGTGCGGTGCTTGCGGACGCCGTCGTAGTTCACGAACACGCTGGCCGCGCCGATATTCGTCTCCACGCCGATGGTGGCATCGCCCACGTAGGACAGGTGCGGCACCTTGGAGCCCGCACCGATCTCCGCGTTCTTGGTCTCCACGAAGGTGCCGATCTTCCCCCGCTCACCGAGCACAGTGCCCGGGCGCAGGTAAGCGAAGGGGCCGACCAGTGCGTCCTCACCGATCACGGCCAGTGACCCGTGGGTGCGGATGACGGTGGCGCGGGCCTGCACCTCGACGTCGGTCAGGGTGGTGTCCGGGCCGATGGTGGCGCCCTCGCCGATGCTGGTGGCGCCGTGCAACTGGGTGCCGGGCAGCAGGGTGACATCCCGCGCCAGCTCCACATCCACGTCGACCCAGGTGGTCGCCGGGTCGATGACGGTGACGCCCTCGCGCATCCAGTCGTCCAGGATGCGGCGGTTCAGCTCGGCACGCAGCACCGCCAGCTGAGCGCGGTCGTTCACTCCCTCGACCAGCACCGGGTCGTCCGTGCGCAGCGCCCGGACCCGGCCGCCGTCGCCCCGGGCGATCCCGATCACGTCGGTCAGGTACACCTCGCCCTGCGCGTTGTCCCGGCTCAGCCGTCCGAACGCCCCGCGCAGCACGCCTGCGTCAAAGACGTACACCGAGGAGTTGATCTCGGCGATGGTGCGCTGCTGCGGGCTGGCGTCCTTCTCCTCCACGATGGACTCGACGTCGCCGTCGGGACCGCGGACGATCCGGCCGTACCCGGTGGGCTCCGGCACCTCGGTGGTCAGCACCGTGACCGCGTTGCCGTCGGCGGCATGCGCGGCCAGCAGCTCGGCCAGGGTCTCGCCGTCCAGCAGCGGGATGTCCCCGGCCAGCACCACGACCGGGCCCTCGACCAGCACCCCGGCGGCGGAGCCGGGCTCACCCGGGCCCTCGCTCCGGGCGACGGCCTCGGCTTGCGCGGCGGCATCCAGCACCGAGAGCGCGCACTGCACGGCGCGCCCGGTGCCGGGAATGTTGTCCTGGTCGGCGATCAGCACCGCCGAGTCCAGCGACATCGCGTGCGCTGCCACCCGGTCGCGCTCGTGCCGCACGACGACGGCGGTGCGCACCGGGTCCAGCGACGAAGCCGCGGCCAATGCATGGCCGAGCATGCTCCGGCCCGCAAGCGTGTGCAGGACCTTGGGGGTGGACGACTTCATCCGGGTGCCCTCGCCTGCGGCGAGGACCACGACCGCGGCGGGGCGGGGGGTGGTCACCTGTGGGTGCTCCCGTCGGTTCTGCCCGCGAACCGGCAAGGTCAACGGGAGTGGGATGGCGTGCGTTCACGCACTCTACCGCCGCGATCGGTGCGTTCGGCGCGGACCGGTCCTACTCCCCCGCGCCGCGACGGTGCATCTGGGCGACCATGACGATCTCGACCCCGTCCACCGTCGCGCGGGGCCCGACGACGGAGGCACAGGTCATGACCGGTTCGGCATACCCCCGGGTGGTGCAGACCGTCCTGGACACCACCGATCCGCGCGCCCTGGCCGAGTTCTATCGGCACCTGCTCGGCCTGCACTACCGACCTGGCGACGAGCCGCCCGCCGCCGGGGAACCCGACCCGAAGGGTGAGGACTGGCTGGTGCTCACCGGAGACGCACACCTGGCCTTCCAGTACGTCCCGGAGCTGCCCGCCTCCACCTGGCCCGCCGCCGAGGTTCCGCAGCAGCTGCATCTGGACATCACGGTCACCTCCGCCGAGGAACTGGATCGGCATGGGCAGCGGGCCGTCGACCTCGGCGCGCGGCTGCTCCTCGACCGTTCGCACGACCCGCTGGAACCGTTGCGGGTGTACGCAGACCCGACGGGACATCCGTTTTGCCTCTTCGTGGGGTGAGATGTCTGACACATCACGCACCGTGTCCGATCAGGACGTTTTGCCCGTTTAGGGGGTGACGCATACCTGCAACAGGCATACGGTCGAGGCAGACGGAGGGCCTTACCACATTGTGAATCCCCGCACATGGGACCTTCCGCCACTCGAAGAGGAGTGATCGAACATGCGTGCCCTGCAATACCGACAGATCGGCGCTGCTCCGGAGGTCGTCGAGGTCGATACCCCTGAGCCCGGGCCGGGTCAGGTGCTGTTGAAGGTGACCGCGGCTGGAGCCTGCCACTCGGACGAGTTCGTGATGAGCCTGCCCGCCGAGCAGTACGTCTACGGCCTGCCGCTCACGCTCGGACATGAGGGTGTGGGCACCGTCGCCGCGCTCGGTGACGGAGTGGACGGACTCTCGGTCGGTGAGTCGGTGGCGGTCTACGGCCCGTGGGGCTGCGGGACCTGCGCCGCCTGCGCCCGCGGTGCCGAGAACTACTGCACCAGGGCCGCCGAGTTGGGCATCCGCCCGCCGGGACTGGGTGCGCCCGGCTCGATGGCCGAGTACATGCTCGTCGACGACGCCCGTCACCTGGTGCCGCTGGGCGACCTGGACCCGGTGGCGAGCGTGTCACTGACCGACGCCGGCCTGACGCCGTACCACGCGATCAAGACTTCCCTGCCGAAGCTCGGCGCGGGCAGCACCGCCGTGGTGATCGGCACGGGCGGGCTCGGCCACGTCGGCATCCAGGTACTCAAGGCCATCACCGGTGCCACCGTCGTCGCACTGGACGTCAACGAGGAGAAGCTGGCGCTCGCCCGCGAGGTGGGCGCGGACCATGCGTTCTTGTCGAATGACGACGCCGTCGCCTCGGTCAAGGAGCTCACCGGCGGACTGGGCGCGAACGCGGTCTTCGACTTCGTCGATGCCCAGCCCACCGTCGACCTGGGCGCGAAGATGCTGGCCACCGAGGCGGACTGGAGCATCGTCGGCATTGGCCGCGGCGTGGCCTCCTACCCGGCGATGGGCCTGCCCTTCGACGTGGCGGTCCGCCGCCCGTACTGGGGCACCCGGGCCGAGCTGATCGAGGTGCTCGACCTGGCTCGGGCCGGGAAGGTGTCCGTGGAGTATGAGACCTTCTCGCTGGACGAGGGTCCGTTGGTGTACGAGCGGATGCACGCCGGGACGATCCGCGGGCGCGGGGTCGTGGTACCGAACGCCTGAGTGCGCGACTGGTGGCCGGCGGGAACGTCGGCCACCAGCTCCGCCCCCAGGATTCGAACCCGGACCTCAAGGCACCAAAGGCCTGTGTGCTGCCATTACACCAGGGCGGACCGCACGACCCACCAGCGTGGACGTGCAGTGCCTAGTGTGCCAGGCCCGCGCACCGTCGAAGCCTGACAAGATGTCCCGATGGCCACCCAGACCCGCCGCAGCGCCCGTGCAACCAAAGCGCGGATGACCGCGGCCGAGCGTCGGCAGCAGTTGCTGGACGTCAGCCGCAAGCTGTTCGCGGAGAAGGGCTTCGACGGGACCTCCGTGGAGGAGATCGCCGCCCGGGCCGAGGTGTCCAAGCCGGTGGTGTACGAGCACTTCAAGGGCAAGGAGGGCATCTACGCGGTCGTCGTCGACCGGGAGATCCGTGCCCTGACGGACGCGCTGAACAGGGCGTTGGAGAAGGGCCACCACCCGCGGGTGCTGGTCGAGCGCTCCGCGCTGGCGCTGCTGGGGTACATCGAGGACAACGAGGACGGCTTCCGGATTCTGGTTCGCGATTCACCGGTCGCCCAGGCCACCGGGACGTTCTCCAGCCTGATCGGCGATGTGGCCACACAGGTGGAGCATCTGCTGGCCGACCAGTTCACCAAATCGCACCTGGACCCCCGCACCGCTCCGATCTACGCGCAGATGCTGGTCGGCATGGTGGCATTGACCGGGCAGCACTGGTTGGACTCGCGCTCGCTGGAGAAGACCGATGTGGCAGCGAACCTGGTGAACCTGGCGTGGAACGGATTGTCCGGGCTGGAGCGTCGCCCCCAGCTCTCCGACCAGCACGGGTAACCTCCACCGCATGCCCGAGCAGCAGCCGGTGGACGAGGTCGATCGGATCGTCGACGCCTGGGCTCGTGAGCGCCCGGATCTGGATGTCACCCCGCTGACTGTGCTGTCCCGGGTGACCCGACTGTCCCGGCACCTGGATCTGGCCCGGCGGCGCGCCTTCGCGCTGCACCGGCTGGAGCCGTGGGAGTTCGACGTGCTGTCCGCGCTGCGCCGCGCGGGGGCGCCCTATCGGCTGTCCCCGGGTGCGCTGCTCACCCAGACTCTGGTGACCAGCGGCACGATGACCAATCGGATCGACCGGCTGGCGGCCCGCTCCCTGGTGGAACGTCTGCCGTCACCGGAGGACCGTCGCGGTGTGCTGGTCAGTCTCACCGAGGACGGCCTGGCCCGGGTGGATGCGGCGATGACCAGTCTGCTCGACATCGAGCGCGACCTGCTGGCGGATCTGCCGGATGCCGACCGTGAGCGACTCGCGGATCTGCTGCGCACCCTGGTCCTGCCCTTCGACGCCTGAGCACGGACAGCGGCCGGCCGCCCCCACCCTCCTGGGGACGACCGGCCGCGGTTCGCAGCAGCTGACGGTGTTCAGCCCTTGAGCGCCTCGCTCAACTTCACCCGGCGACCGGTGCGCAGCACGGACCGCTCGTAGATCCGGGCACCGATCGCGGTTACGCCCCAGGCGGACAGGCCCAGGATCACCAGCGACAGCAGCGGCTCCCACCAGGCCGCAGTGCCGAGGAACAACCGGACCGGCATGCCCACCGGGGCGCTGAACGGCACGTAGCTCATGATCGCCAGCACCAGCTCGTTGGAGTTGAAGAAGATCACCAGGAAGTACGGGATCATCACCAGGTACATCACGGGCATCAGCACTGCTCCGGTGTCCTCTGTGCGGGAGACCAGCGACGCAGCGGCGGCGAACATCGCAGCCAGCAACACGAACCCGACGACGAAGAACAGCACGAACCAGGCCACGGGTGCGCCGATCAGACTGAGCACGTCGTCCTGCCCGGTGACGACCAGGCCGATCACCGCCGTCGCGGCGATGGCCGCGGTCTGACCGAAGGCCAGGATGCTGTTGCCGATCACCTTTCCGGCTAGCAGCGCACGGGGCGGCACCGCGGACAGCAGGATCTCCACGATCCGGGACTGCTTCTCCTGCACGGTGTTCTGCGCGATGGTGCTGCCGAAGGTCAGCGAGGCGAACATGAACACGATGCCGAAGGCCAGGGAGATCAGGTAACGCAGGCCCTCACTGGTGGTCGGCTCGTCCAGCAGCTCGACCTCCGGGGTGACCATCAGCGCGTTGATCACCGAGTCCGGCACCGACTCCTTGCCGACCACCAGGATTCCGAGCGGGTTGTCCGCGGCGTCATCGGCCAGGATCGCGGCGGACACCTCCTCGTCCTCGACCAGCTGACGGGCGGCCGCCTCGTCGGCGGCGGACATCGACTCGATCCCGTCGACACCCTCGACCAGCTCCGCAGTGGCGGGGACGACAGCGACCTTGGTATCCGAGGAGAAGGTGTCACCCAGCACGCTGGACAGCACGATCCCGGCCAGGATCACGATCAGCATCACCGCGGTGGAGATGATGAACGACTTGCTGCGGACCTGGGTGGTGACCTCACGCTCGGCCACCAGCATCGTGCTCTGCAGCATTGACGGGCTGGCCGGACGCTGCGGGGTGGGGGTGCTCATCGGGCGGCCTCCTCGTCGTGGCGCACCTCGTCGGTGACGATGTCGCGGAAGATCTCGGCCAGGCGCGGACGCACCGGGCTGAAGGACTGCACGGGGGCGGCATCCATCGCGGTCCGCAGCACCTGCTGGGCCGTCAGCTCGTCGGCGTCGAACAGCGCGTACCCGCTGTCAAACTCGAGCACCTGCACCCCGGGCTGGCTGCGCAGCCAGCCCATGTCGCCCCCGGAATGGATCTCGAACCGGGACTCGGCGTACTGCTCGCGCAGTTCCTCACGACCACCGGCGGCGCGGATCTTGCCCCCGGCGATCACGACCACGTCATCGCACAGACGCTCGACCACATCCAGCTGGTGCGAGCTGAACAGCACGGGCACCCCCTGCGCGGCGTACTCACTCAGCACCCCCAGCACCGTGTCCACTGCCATCGGGTCCAGCCCGGAGAACGGCTCGTCCAGGATCAGCACCGCAGGGTCGTGCACCAGCGCCGCGGCGATCTGCGCGCGCTGCTGGTTGCCCAGCGACAGGTCGTCCACCGGGTCGTGCAGCCGCTCCCCCAACCCCAACCGAGTCAGCAGATCAGTGGCCTTGGCGGTGGCGGTCCGCTTGTCGAAACCGTGCAACCGCGCGAGGTAGGCGATCTGGTCGACGATCTTCATCTTCGGGTAGAGCCCGCGCTCCTCCGGCATGTAGCCGAACCCGCGGCGCTGCTCGTCACCGAGCGGCTTGCCATCCAGTGTGACGGTGCCCGAGTCGGCCGACAGCACCCCCAGGATGATCCGCATGGTGGTGGTCTTGCCGGCGCCGTTGCCGCCGACGAATCCGGTGAGCTTGCCGCGCTGCACGGTGAAGCCCACGTCGTCGAGGACCAGTCGGTCGCCGAAGGACCGATGGATCCCGCTCAGCTGAAGCACGCTGAACTCCTGTCGTCGTGGTGGAGTGGTGATGACACGACGCTAGGCGGACGAGGGTGGCGGGCACCTCCGGCGCGGGGCGGATTTGTGTGACTCCGTCCCGGGGCGGAGGTCCGTCGCGAGGTGGAGGGCGGTCAGCGCGCGGTCGAAGGCACCTGGCACCTGATCCGCGCACTCGTCACCCCGCTCCACCAGCGCCTCCGGGGCGGCCGCTCCGGTGTCACCCTCAGACGACATCGCCGCGATGTCGTCGTACCGCGACACCGGTCAGCTCCCCAACCCGTTCCGGTACGCGAACACCACCGCCTGCACCCGGTCCCGTAGCCCCAGTTTGGTCAGCAGGTTCGACACGTGCGTCTTCACCGTCGCCCTGCCCAGCACCAGCTCCGCGGCGATCTCGTCGTTGCTCAGCCCCTGGGCGACCAGCCGGAGCACCTCGGTCTCCCGGTCGGTGAGCTGGCCGACCTGCGCGGTCCCCGGGCACGGCTCGGGGCCGGTCGGCTCGGCGCTGGCCGATCCCATCGCGCGGGCGATCACGGCGCGGGTCACCTCCGGGGACAGCAGCGCGTCCCCCGCAGCCACCGCGCGTACCGCATCCGCAAGTTGCTCGGGTCGGGAGTTCTTCAGCAGGAACCCGGCCGCACCGGCGTTGAGCGCCTCGACCAGGTAGTCCTCCCGGTTGAAGGTGGTCAGCACCAGCACCGCACAGTCCAACTCGGAGCGGATCTGCCGGGTGGCCTCGATGCCGTCGAGTTCCGGCATCTGAACGTCCATGCAGATCACGTCGGGGCGCAGCTCACGGGCGAGGGCGACCGCCTCGCGCCCGGTGCCGGCTTGCCCGACCACCGTGAGGTCGGGGGCAGCGTCGAGGATGGTGGCCAGTGCGGACCGGAGCAGCGCCTGATCGTCGGCGAGCAGCACTCGTGTCTCGGTGGTCATCGGTGGGTGGCCTCCCGCATCGTGGCGAGCGGAACCCGCGCCCGCACCAGGTAGCCCCCGCGGCCGCGCGGTCCGGCCTCCAGCGAGCCACCGTCGGCGGCGACCCGTTCCTGCATCCCGATCTGACCCAGCCCACTGCCAGAGGGTCGGTGCCGCCGAGTGACCCCGCCGCCGTCGTCGGTGATCTCCAGCTCGACGGCGTCGTCGCCGTACCGCAGTCGGACGTCGGCATGTGCACCCTCGCCCGCGTGCTTGCGGGTATTGGTCAAAGCCTCCTGCGCGATCCGGTACAGGTTCAGCGACAGCAGCGGTGGCAGCGTGCGTGGCTGCCCAACGACCTGGTAGGTGGTGTCGACCCCGGCCTCAGTGGACTGGGCGGCCAGAGCGGGCAACTGCTCGACAGACATGGAGGTGACGGCCTGCCCGGGATGCACCGGCTGCCCGGCCTCGCGCAGTGTCCCGAGCACCCCCTGCAGCTCCCGGATGGCCTCCCGCGCGGACTCCTCGACCTGTTCCAACGACGCAGCGGCCTTCTCGGGGTCAGCCGCCAGCACAACCCGCGCCGCCCCCGCCTGCACGCCCATCATCGACACATGGTGAGCGACAGCGTCGTGCAACTCCCGGGCCAGACGGAGGCGTTCAAGGGAGACCGCCTGCTCCTCGACCGTCCGACGCTCGGCAACCAGCAGCGCCCCCCGCCACTCGGTGCGGGCCCGCTCCCGGGCGGAGTTCCAGGCGTGATCCCCGAAGTACCAGGCCCCGGCGAAGTACAGGATGTTGGTCAGCACCTGGCTCATCAGGTAGGCCGCCATCGGGGAGAAAGCCCCGGCCCGGGACAGGCCCGGGATCGCCTCGGGGTCGGTGACCGACTGGAAGATCGACGTCAACAACCACCCGAACATCGCGACGATGATCACCGTGCGCACCCAGAACGCTCGCGTGCGGGACGACTCCCAGGCACCCACTGTGTACAGCGACATGAACAGGGCGATGTTGACGAACAACGTCTCGCTGACCTGAAAACTCACCGTGACGATGAACATCGCCGCGCAGATCCCCGCAACCACCGAGGGATAGCGTCGACGCAGGCGCAGGGGCGCGATCATCGCGATCAGGCAGGCCACCGCAACCGGACCTGAGGCGGGGTCGTCATACAGCCCGACCACCTGCCACAGCGCCAGGTCGAGCACCGCACCGATCAGCAACACCACGGCGACCCAGGCGTCAGCGCGCTGCTGGGCGGGAGTCGCAGGGGCGCGGCACCAGCGCGGATCGTCGGGGTCGGTAGTGGGCAGCGGGTCCAGCTCGGCGGGGGCTCGCACGAGGGCCAGGCTAGTCGGCACCACCGACGCGAAGTCGGGATCCACCACGCCAAACGCTGCGCCGGGTGACGCGGGCCACCGCCAGCACCCGCACCGTGCCCCCAGCAACACATCGCCTCAACGCAGCGGGGTGGTCGGGGGGCACAGTCCGCATCGTCCCATCCCCAGTCCGTACCCTTGGCGGAATGGCCCACCTGCTCGGCGGCGAGAACCTCCGTCTGTCCTTCCCGACCAAGACCGTCTTCGACCAGATCACCGTCGGGCTGAACGAGGGCGACCGGGTGGGCATCGTCGGCCGCAACGGCGATGGCAAGTCCTCCCTGCTGGCCATGCTCTCCGGACGGTTGGAACCGCACGGCGGTCGGGTCACGATCCGTGGCGGCACCCGGATCGGTGTGCTCGACCAGCAGGACACCCTCGACCCGGAGCAGACCGTCGGGCAGGCCATCGCCGACGGCCGCGCGGAACACGAGTGGGCGGGCGACCCGAAGATCCGCGATGTGGTGGCCGGGCTGGCCGCCGATCTGCCCTGGGACAAGAAGATCGGCGAGCTGTCCGGTGGTCAGCGTCGACGCACCGCGCTGGCCGCGCTGCTCGCCGGGGACGACGACGTGCTCATGCTGGACGAGCCGACCAACCACCTGGATGTGCAGGCGGTCACCTGGCTGGCCGGGCATCTGAACCGCCGTTGGTCCGCGAATGCCGGCGGTCTGCTGGTGGTCACCCACGACCGCTGGTTCCTGGACGAGGTCTGCACCGCCACCTGGGAGGTGCACGACGGCATCGTCGAGCCCTTCGAGGGTGGCTACGCGGCCTATGTGCTCCAGCGCGTCGAGCGGGACCGGATGGCCGCAGCCTCGGAGGCGAAGCGGCAGAACCTGATGCGCAAGGAACTGGCGTGGCTGCGCCGCGGCGCACCGGCCCGCACCTCCAAGCCCAAATTCCGGATCGACGCCGCCAACGCCCTGATCGCCAACGAGCCGCCGCCGCGCAACACGGTCGAGCTGTCCCAGATGGCCACCGCCCGGCTGGGCAAGGACGTGGTCGACATCGAGGACGTCAGCGTCAGCTACGGCGACCATCAGGTGCTGCGCGACGTCACCTGGTTGATCGCCCCCGGTGAGCGCACCGGCGTGCTCGGCGTGAACGGCGCGGGCAAGTCGACCCTGCTCGGGCTGGTCACCGGCGCTGTGCTGCCCACCACCGGCCGGGTCAAGCGCGGCAAGACCGTCAAGGTCGCCACCCTCACCCAGGAGCTCGCCGAGCTGGCCGATGTCGCCGACCAGCGGGTCACCGACGTGATCGCCCGCTACCGCACCACCTATGTCGCCGGCGGCAAGGAGATGTCTCCCGGGCAGTTGCTCGAACGGCTCGGTTTCACCAGCGTCCAGCTCCAGACCCCGGTGAAGGACCTCTCTGGTGGCCAGCGTCGACGCCTGCAACTTCTGCTCATCCTGCTCGACGAGCCGAACGTCCTGGTGCTGGACGAGCCCTCCAACGACCTCGACACCGACATGCTCGCCGCGATGGAGGATCTGCTCGACACCTGGCCCGGCACCCTGCTAGTCGTCTCCCACGACCGTTACCTGCTCGAACGGGTCACCGACCAGCAGTACGCCGTGCTTGACGGGCAGTTCCGGCATGTCCCCGGTGGTGTCGACGAGTACCTGCGCCTGCTCACCGCCGCGGAGTCCCGCCCCACCAGCGCCACCCCCAGCAAGGCACCCTCCGACGCCGCCGCGCTGCGCACCGCCAAGAAGGAGCTGTCCGCGGTCGACCGCCGGATGTCCAAGCTCAACGACCAGATCGCCGACCTGGACCGTCGGATGAACGAGCACGACCCCGCGGACTACGGCGGCCTGGCGAAGCTCACCGAGGACCGGGCTGCGCGGCAGGACGAGCTGGCGGAGCTGGAGCTGCGGTGGTTGGAGCTGGCGGAGGCGGTCGAAACCTGATCGGCCCCGACCCCAGCCCTGCCCCGAATCGCCCCGCGCCGCTGAGACTACGAAAATCGACGCTGGTGACGGCCTGATGCGTGGTTTTCCGTAGTCTCGGCGGTGGTCCGGCGCGGACAGAGTCGTGGTCCGGACGGTTGGTGGCCGGTCCTGCTGCTTACGGCGGATCTGCTGATGGCAGCATTCGCAACGCGTCGGCTTGCCGTGGGTCCACGGTGGAGCCATGACCAATTCCCCCGGCCCGCCCCAGTTCAGCCCCGAGGCCCGCCGCGCCCTCTATGACAGCCGGGTCCTGGTCCTGGACGGCCCGCTCGACGACGACAACGGCACGCTGCTGGCCAGTCAGATCGTCGCGCTGGCCGCCACCGATCCCAGCACCGACATCGCGCTGTGGATCCACTCCCCCGGCGGCTCGGTGCCCTCGATGCTGGCCATCCGCGATCTGATGCACCTGGTGCCCTGCGATGTGTCCACCCTCGCGCTGGGCATCGCCTACTCGGCCGGGCAGTTCCTGCTCTCCGCCGGGACACCGGGCAAACGCCGCGCCCTGGCGCACGCCCGGGTCCTGATGCACCAGGGCTCAGCCGGGATCGGCGGCACCGCGGTCGATGTCGAGCTCCAGGCCGACGACCTGCGGCACACCCGGGACACCGTGCTGGGGTTGATTGCGCAGGACACGGGACAGCCCCTGGACCGGATCTTCGAGGACAGCCTGCACGACCGTTGGTACACCGCCACCGAGGCGCGCGACTACGGCTTCATCGACCAGATCGTCGACGACTTCGCCACCATCCGCCCCCACCGAGGGCGCGGCCAGGCTGGATTCGGCGGTGTGGCATGAGCAGCTACACGATCCCGAACGTGGTCGCTCAGCATCCTCGGGGCGAGCGGATCATGGACGTCTACTCCCACCTGCTGACCGAGCGGATCGTCTACCTCGGCACCGCCCTGGACGCCGGGGTGGCCAACACCCTGATCGCCCAACTCCTGCACCTGGAGGCGGACGCCCCCGACCGGGACATCCAGCTGTACATCAATTGCGAGGGCGGCGACCCGTCGGCGATGCTCGCGGTCTACGACACCATGCGCTACATCAAGCCCGAAGTGGCCACCGCCTGCGTCGGCCAGGCCGTGGCGGTCGGCGCGGTGCTGCTCGCCGCCGGTGCACCCGGCAAACGCGCCGCGCTGCCGCACGCCCGCGTGGTGCTGCACCAGCCCGTCGCCCAGGGTCGTGGCGCGATCCCCGATCTGATCCTGGCCGCCGATGAAGTGGTGCGGATCCGGGCGGAAATGGAGGGCATCCTGGCCGAGCACACCGGCCAGACCGTCGAGCGGCTGCGCGCGGACACCGACCACGACCGGGTGTTCACCGCGCAGGCGGCACAGGACTACGGGCTGGTCGACCAGGTGATCGACCAGCGGTGAGTGTCGCTAGGGTCACCGCATGATCTGGCCCTTCCGTCGCGCGCCCCGTCCGGAGCCGGAGCCACCCCGAGAGCCCGGACATTGATCCCGAGCTGAACGCGGTGCTGCTGTCCCATCTGGATCGGTGTCCCCGCACCACCGACGTCGACCAGGTCCGTGAGCACCTTGGCCCCATGGCGACCAGGGAGAGGTTCGACCGTGTCCAGGAGCTGCGAGACGAGATGGGCGGCATTCCGGTCGACTGGTCCGCGCGCTCGCTTCTGGAGGGCACCCAGGACGCGATGCGGGTGATGGCCGCTCGCCACCCGGAGCTGAGCCGCGCATCGATCCGGAAGCTCGGCAACTACTTCAGCTACGGCTGGCGCTGAGCTCAAGCCGCCCGCGCGGACGGCCAGGCGTAGACCACCGCTCCACGCGGCAGCGGCGACAGCTCCGCGAGCGCCGACACCATCGCCTGCGACTCTTGTACCGACCCGCCACCGCCCAGCTCCTCCGCCACCCCCACCGTCAGGTCGAGCAGCGTCACCCCCAGCGCCCCGGCCACCGCCGCGATCATCTCGCTGGACGGGTCTTTGACCCCGCGCTCCATCTCGGAGAGGTACTGCGGGGACACGCCCGCCCGCTCGGCGGTCTCCCCCAGGGTCTCGCCGCTTTCGTGTCGGAGCTGGCGCAGTCGGATGCCAAGCAGTTCCCGCCACAGGGGCTCGCGTCGGCGACGGATCAGGGACGCGGGGCGTGTGGTCGTGACGGTCATGCTTCACGGTAGGACCGAGCCACCCGAGGGCGGGAGGACTTCTGCCCAGAGCAGAGCGCGGACGTCATTAGGATCGACCCCATGTCCCGCATCCTCAGCGCTGTCGCCTGGCCCTACGCCAACGGCCCGCGCCACATCGGTCATGTCGCCGGCTTCGGCGTTCCCTCCGACGTGTTCAGCCGTTACATGCGCATGGCGGGGCACGACGTCCTGATGGTCTCCGGCACCGACGAGCACGGCACGCCGATCCTGGTCCAGGCGGAGCAGGAGGGTGTCTCACCACAGGAGCTGGCCGACCGCTACAACCGCGTGATCGTCGAGGATCTGACCCAACTCGGCCTGTCCTACGACCTGTTCACCCGGACCACCACCCGCAACCACTACGCCGTGGTGCAGGAGATGTTCCGCACCGTGCACAAGAACGGGTACATGGTCGAGCAGACCACGATGGGCGCGATCAGCCCGTCCACCGGTCGCACGTTGCCAGACCGGTACATCGAGGGCACCTGCCCGATCTGCGGCTACGACGGTGCCCGCGGCGACCAGTGCGACAACTGCGGCAACCAGCTGGATGCCATCGATCTGATCAACCCGAAGAGCCGGATCAACGGCGAGACGCCCAAGTTCGTCGAGTCCGAGCACTTCTTCCTCGACCTGCCCGCCTTCGTGGACGCCCTGGGCGACTGGCTGCGCTCGCGGACCAACTGGCGGCCGAATGTGCTGAAGTTCTCGCTGAACCTGCTGGACGACGTCCGCCCGCGCGCGATGACCCGGGACATCGACTGGGGTATCCCGGTACCGCTGCCCGGCTGGGAGGAAAACTCCCATAAGCGGCTGTACGTCTGGTTCGACGCGGTGATCGGCTACCTGTCCGCCTCCATCGAGTGGGCCCGTCGCAGTGGCGACCCGGACGCCTGGCGGCAGTTCTGGACCGACCCGGAGACGATGTCCTACTACTTCATGGGTAAGGACAACATCACCTTCCACTCCCAGATCTGGCCGGCCGAGCTGCTCGGCTACACCGGCGGCGGGTCGAAGGGTGGCCAGCCCGGCCCGTACGGGAACCTGAACCTGCCCACCGAGGTGGTCTCCAGCGAGTTCCTCACGATGGAGGGCAAGCAGTTCAGCTCCAGCCGTGGCGTGGTGATCTACGTCCGCGACATGCTGTCCCGCTACCAGCCGGATGCGCTGCGCTACTACATCTCCACCGCCGGTCCGGAGAACCAGGACGCCGACTTCACCTGGGCGGACTTCAAGCGTCGGACTAATGACGAGCTCGTCGCCGGTTGGGGCAACCTGGTCAACCGAACCGCGAGCATGGTGCACAAGAACTTCGGTGCCATCCCCGAGCCCGGTCAGCGTCAGCCGGTGGACGAGGCGCTGCTCGCCCAGACCACCACCGCTTTCGGTCGGGTCGGCGAGCTGATCGGTACCCACCGGCACCGCGCGGCGATCGGCGAGGCGATGCGGATGGTCCAGGAGGCGAACCGCTACGTCTCCGAGACCGAGCCGTGGAAGCTGAAGACCGACCCGGACCGACTGGCCACCGTGCTGCACACCACCACCCAGGCGGTCAGCGACCTGAACACCCTGCTGTCGCCGTTCCTGCCGCACTCCGCGCAGCAGGTGCACGAGGCGCTGGGCGGCACCGGCACGGTCTCCCCCCTACCCCGCATCGATGAGGTCACCGACCTGGACGACCCGAGCCGCCAGTACCCGGTGATCACCGGCGACTACTCGACGGTCCCCGCCTGGGAGCCCCGTGCGGTCGTGCCGCGCACCCCGGTGGCCAAGCCGACCCCGGTGTTCACCAAGCTGGACGACGACATGGTCGAGGCGGAGCTCGACCGCCTGCGCCAGGCCTGATGTCCCGCAAGCGCCGCGCTCCGGGGTGGCCCGCCGCCCCGGAGCCGTTGCCGAGCCCCGTTCCGGACAACCACACCCACCTGGAATCGGTGCTCCATGTCCGGGAGGAACCGGGCCCGGACACGCTGGATTCGCATCTGGACCTGGCTGCGTCCGTCGGGGTGCCCCGGATGGTCCAGGTGGGCTGCGACCTGGATGCGGTGGCGTGGACGGATGCCGCACTGCGCGCCGACGCGGGTGAGCCCGACGCGACCGGCCCGGTGCCGATGTCCACCGGCCGTGGTGCCCTGCTCGGGGCCATCGCCATCCACCCCAATGAGGCTGTGCTGCACGCCGGCATCCACGAGGTCGCCCCGGACGGACTGGACCCGGACCCGCTGCCCCGGCACGACCTCGGCCTGGACGACGCCCTGGCCGAGGTCGAGCGCGTCGCCCGGGCCAATCCGCGCGTGCGGGCCATCGGTGAGACCGGTTTGGACTTCTTCCGCGCCGGGCCGCGCGGGCGAGCGGTCCAACGGGAGGCCTTCCGCGCGCAGATCGCCCTGGCCAAGGAGCTCGGTCTGGCGATGCAGATCCACGACCGGGACGCCCACGACGAGGTGGTGGACATCCTGCGCCGGGACGGTGCCCCGGAGCGCACGGTCTTCCACTGCTTCTCCGGTGGACCGGCTCTGGCCGAGGTGTGCGCCGCGCACGGCTGGTTCGCCTCCTTCGCCGGGCCGGTAACCTTCGGGGCCAACGACGACCTGCGGGCCGCGCTGCGGGTGCTCCCGGTGGAACTGGTCATGGTGGAGACCGACGCGCCCTACCTCACCCCGCACCCCGCGCGCGGCAAGCCGAATGCGCCGTACTTGATCCCGCTGACCGTGCGCCGGATCGCCGAGGAACTCGGTCAGGACCTGGACGTGCTCTGTCGGACGCTCGCCGGTACCACCGAGCGGGTCTACG
Organism: Cellulomonas sp. NPDC089187; assembly: GCF_040685135.1. Classification (NCBI taxonomy): domain Bacteria; kingdom Bacillati; phylum Actinomycetota; class Actinomycetes; order Micrococcales; family Cellulomonadaceae; genus Cellulomonas; species Cellulomonas sp. NPDC089187. The sequence goes on from NZ_JBFBHI010000003.1 coordinate 231,628, forward strand.
GCACCTGGTCCAACTGACACGCACAGACATGCACTGACACGCCGCGGACACTCCGAGCGGGGTTCCACGTCGGTCACGAATCGGTTACGGTCGTGGCAGACCAGCCCCCCACCCCATGGAGATCTCCGCGTGGCCACCCCCGCCGAGTCCGCCGAGCACGCCCGGCTCCGTTCCAGGACGTCCCGCCGGCAACAGCAGCGCCCCTCCCGTGCGGTACGACTGGGTGCGCAGGCGGCGGTGTTGCTGCTCGCAGCGGGTGGGACCACCGCCTTCGTCGGGCTCCACAAGACGGTGACGGTGGAGGTCGACGGCCAGCAGGTCGAGGTGAACGCCTTCGGTCGCACGGTGGGCCAGGTGCTCGCCAGCGGCGACATCACCGTCGGTGAACACGACCTGGTCGCCCCCGGGTTGGGTGAGCAGATCCGGGACGGCGCGGAGATCGTCGTGCGGCACGGTCGGCAGATCGACGTCGAGGTCGATGGCCGCCAGCAGACGGTGTGGACCACTGCCCTGACCGTCGGTGAGGCGGTGGATGATCTGGGCCTGCGCGAGGGCAACACCTTGACCTCGGCCTCCCGCTCCGCTGCGGTGACCCGGGACGACGTGCTGCGGGTCTCCACCCAGAAGACCATCCACCTGGCGGTCGACGGTCAGGTGATCGACGGCGTGACCAGCTCTGGCACGGTCCGGGACGCGTTGCGGGACATCGGCCTGGTGCTGAACGAGGGCGACCACGTCTCCGTGCCACTGGACGCCACCGCCACCGACGGCCTGGTCGTCATGGTGACCCGGGCCGCCACCACCGGCGAGACCGTCACCGAGGCGATCCCGTTCGAGGAGCAAGAGGTCGAGGACCCCACGCTGGTCAAGGGCACCCGCCAGGTCGACACCCCGGGGCGCGCCGGTGTCCGCACTACCACGTACAGCACCGCCGTCGTCGGCGGAGCCGTGGTGGAACGCCAGATCATCGCCTCCGCTGTCACCACCGAGCCGGTCACCCAGATCGTCAAGGTCGGCACCCTGGAGATCAGCGCGGATGTCTCGGTCACCCCGGGCAGCGCGCAGGAGCTCGGCAAGCAGATGGCCGCCGCACGCGGGTGGGGCGACGACCAGTTCTCCTGCCTGCTCCAGCTCTGGAACAAGGAGAGCGGCTGGCGGGTGAACGCGGAGAACCGGTCCTCCGGTGCCTACGGCATCCCGCAGGCACTGCCCGGCTCCAAGATGGCCAGTGTCGCCGCCGACTGGCGCACCAACCCCGCCACCCAGATCACCTGGGGTTTGAACTACATCGCGGGCCGCTACTCCACCCCCTGCGGCGCGTGGTCGGCCTCTCAGGCCAAGGGCTGGTACTGACCGCAGAGCGACGGTGCCCTAGCTCACGATCCTGAGCCTCGGGGTTGGCATCAGGTCACGAATGGGTTACGTTCTCACGTCGTTCGTCGCCACCGCGGCGGACATCGGCTCTCGCTGAGAGTCGGACCGCCGGATCGGGGATCCGGGACCCGCGTGATCGGCAGCACCCTCCAGCTGTCGGCACCGCCAGACCTTCAGGTCGGGCAACGCGGGGTGTCAGTCGCCTGCCGCGCCCACTCCCCGTGCCCGGGACCAACGTCGTCTGGACCCCAGTGACCTCTGCCAGCCGCATCGGTGCTCGCCTGAGCGCCGCCACCACGTCCCTGCGTGACCGCATCGTCCGGAACACCTCCGAGACTGACCCCGAGAATCCTGAGCAGACTCGCCCGCGTCGGCACCGTGGCCGCGTGATCGCCGCCGCCACCGCCGTGGTGGTCCTGGCCTCCGGCGGTGTCGCCGTCGCCGACGCACACAAGACCGTCACCCTGGACGTCGACGGGGTGCTCACCACCGTGTCGACCTTCTCCGGCAGCGTCGACGGCCTGCTGGCCGAGCAGGGCCTTGACCTCGGCACCCGCGACACGGTGACCCCCACCGGTGCCCTGCGGGACGGTGTGGCCATCGAGGTCCGTCACGCGCACCAGATCGTGATCAACGCTGACGGCACCGAGCAGCAGGTGTGGACCACCGCCCTGACCGCCGACGAGGCTCTGACCATGCTGGCCAGCCGTGGTGGTGACGTCCGCCTGGTCGCCAACCGGTCGAACTCCGGCCGTCCGGATCTGTCCCTGGACCTCACCCTGGACGGCCCGGCTCAGGTGCAGGTCGACGGTCAGACCCACGCTGTCGATGACGGCAGCACCACTGTGGCCGAGGCGCTCGATCACCTGGGCGTCGAGTTGCAGCCGCTGGACCGGGTGGGTGTCACCCGCGCAGCCGACGGCACCGTGACCGTGATCGTGAACCGCGTGGTCGTGCAGGACGTGACCACCACCAGCGAGGTGCCCTTCGCGGCCACCGAGCAGCAGGACCCGTCGCTGTACACCGGCACCACCAAGGTCACCACCGCCGGGGTTCCCGGTGTGCGGACCCTGGTGGAGCGGGTCACCACGGTCGACGGCGCGGAGACCGGTCGCGAGACACTCTCCGACGAGGTCACCCAAGCTCCGGTCGACCAGGTCACCAATGTCGGCACCAAGACCCGTCCGGCCCCCGCCCCCAGCACCGGTGGCGGCAGCCCGGCGGTCGGCGGTGGCGACGCCGCGAGCCTGAACTGGGGCGCGCTGGCCGCCTGCGAGTCCGGTGGCAACCCGACCATCGTGTCCGCCAACGGCAAGTACCACGGGCTGTACCAGTTCTCCGTTGGCACCTGGCAGTCCGTGGGTGGCACCGGTCTGCCCTCGCAGGCTTCGGCCGCCGAGCAGACCGCCCGAGCCCAGATGCTGTACAACCGCTCCGGTGCCGGTCAGTGGCCGCACTGTGGTCCGCGACTGTTCAGCTGAGCCGAGCCAGTAGGCTCGTCCCCATGACCGACAGCAACGGCCCCGTCGCACCCGCGGCGGGGCCGTTGCTCGGTCCGGCGGAGATCCGCGAGCTGGCCGAGCGCGCCGGTATCCGACCGACTAAGACTCTCGGGCAGAACTTTGTCCTCGATGGCGGCACGGTCCGCAAGATCGTGCGCGGTGCGGACATCGTGCCCGGTGAGCGCGTGGTGGAGGTCGGTCCCGGGCTCGGCTCGCTCACCCTCGGTCTGCTCGAGGCGGGCGCTGACCTGGTCGCGGTGGAGATCGACCCGGTGCTCGCCGGTCTGCTGCCGGACACCGTGCGCCGACACGTCCCCGATGCCACCGTGACCACCGTCGACCTGCCCGCCACCGAGGCCGATCCCGCCACCCTCACCCTGGTCCGCGGCGACGCCCTGGACGTACGCGAACTGCCCGGTCGCCCGCCGACCGCGCTGGTGGCGAATCTGCCCTACAACGTCTCCGTGCCGGTGCTGCTCACCTTCCTGGAGCACTTCCCCACCCTGGAGCGGGTGCTGGTCATGGTGCAGGCCGAGGTTGCCGACCGCCTGGCCGCGCCTCCGGGCAGCCGCACCTACGGTGTTCCGTCGGCCAAGGCAGCCTGGTACGCCGACGCCCGCCGCACGATCACCGTCGGCCGCAGTGTCTTCTGGCCGGTCCCGAATGTCGACTCCGCCCTGGTCCGGATGGATCGCCGCACCCCACCGACCACCTCCGCGACCCGCGAGCAGGTCTTCGCCGTGGTGGACACGGCGTTCGCCCAACGCCGCAAGATGCTCCGGGCCGCCCTCGCCCCCCTGGCCGGCGACTCCGCATCGGCCGCCGCCGCGATCGAGGCCGCCGGGGTCGACCCGCAGGCCCGCGGTGAAGCGCTCGACATCGACGCCTTCGCCCGGATCGCCGAGCACCTGCCCGCGGAGGCTCTGGTCCATCGCGGGCCCGCCCCGGCCCGTCGGCGGCGCTGAGCCTGTCCCACCCCGCCCATCGCTGGGCTGAGCGTGCCCACCCCGCCCGTCGGCGGCACCGAACCTGTCCCAGCCCGCCCGCCGGTGGGGCTGAGTGTTCCCCACCCCGCCCGGCCGCCGTCCCGCGATCACGCCGACCGCGCGACCGGGCCGGTCGGACCTGGCACAGTGGGGCGGGTGACCGACCTGCGCCTGGCCCGCCGTGAGGTGCGGGTGCGCGCCCCGGGCAAAGTGAACCTGTCGCTGCGGGTCGGCCCCCGCGACATCGACGGCTATCACCGGCTCGGCACCGTGTTCCAGGCGGTCTCGGTCTACGAGGAGGTCACCGCCCGCCCCGCGGAGGCGATCCGACTCACGGTCAGCGGCCCGGCGGCGGATCACGTGCCGCTCGGGGAGGACAACCTCGCCCTGCGCGCCGCCCGGTTGCTGGCCGCGCACACCGGCACCGACGAGGGCGTGCACCTGCGGGTGACCAAGGCCGTTCCGGTCGCCGGTGGCATGGCCGGAGGTTCCGCCGACGCCGCCGCCGCCCTCCTGGCCTGCGATGCCTTCTGGGGCACCGGTCTGCCCCGCGAGGAGCTGGCCGAGCTCGCCGGCTCACTCGGCGCGGATGTCCCGTTCCTGCTGAGTGGCCAGACGGCGGTCGGAACCGGACGCGGTGATGTGCTCACCCCCGCGCTCAGCCGCGGCGAGTACCACTGGGCGTTCGGCATCCGGGCGGACGGGTTGTCCACCCCGCGCGTGTTCGAGGAGTTCGACCGTGCCACCCCCGACCCGCCGGTCCCCGATCTGGGCTCCGAGGTCCCTCTGCTCCAGGCCCTGCGTGCCGGAGACCCGGGCGCGGTGGGGGCGCTCCTGCACAACGACCTTCATGACGCCGCCGTCGAGCTCTGCCCTGATCTGGTGGAGACCCTGGCGGTGGCGGAGGATGCTGGCGCTCTGGGCGTGGTGATCTCCGGTTCCGGGCCGACCGTGGCCGCACTCGGCCGCAGCCGACAGCACGCCTTGGCCCTGGCCGCGGCGATGACCGCGGCCGGGGTGGTCGACTCCGTGCTGACCGCGTCGGGGCCGGTGCACGGCGCGCGGGTACTCGCGGGGTCCGACGGACTCTGAGCCCAGGTTCGGTTACCCCTTGCTCCGTGCCGCCAGCGCCGCCGCGTACAGCTCGCGCTTGGGCACGCCCGCGGCCTGAGCCACCTCCGCCACCGCGTCCTTGAGCCGGTCACCACCGTCGACCCGGGACAGCACCTCGGCCACCAGATCCGCCTCGGAGACCTCGACGCCCTCGGGCGCGCCACCGACCACGACGGCGATCTCGCCGCGCACCTCTCCGGTCGCCCACTGTGCCAGCCCGCCGAGTGTGCCCCGGCGGACCTCCTCATAGGTTTTGGTCAGCTCACGCGCCACCGCCGCCGGACGGTCAGCTCCGAGTGCCGCGCTCAGATCGGCCAGCATCGCCGCCAGCCGGTGCGGTGCCTCAAAGAACACCATCGTGCGGGGCTCCCGGGCCAGGGCCGCGAAGCTCCGGGCGCGCTCCCCCGGCTTACGCGGTGCGAATCCCTCGAAGCAGAACCGGTCAGTGGGCAGACCTGACAGCGCCAACGCGGTGAGCACCGCACTCGGCCCCGGCGCGGCCGTCACCGGCAACCCGGCCTCGACCACGGCGGCCACGGCACGGAACCCCGGGTCGGATACCGCGGGCATCCCGGCATCGGAGACCACCAGCACCGTCGACCCTGCCGCCACCGCCGCCACCAGTTCACCCACGGTGGCCTGCTCGTTGTGCTCATGGTGGCTGAGCACCCGCCCGGTGATCTCGACCCCGAGTCGCCCGGCGAGCGCCCGCAACCGTCGCGTGTCCTCCGCGGCGACCACGTCAGCCTCGGCCAGCAATCGACGCAGTCGCGGCGAGGCGTCCTCCGCATTGCCGATCGGGGTCGCGGCGATGATCAGCTGTCCGGGGGTCGAGGCGTCCACCGGCTCAGCCTGCCACGCCTGCCCTGGCTGGCTGTCCGCTGCCCCTACCATGACGAGCGTGTCGCCGACCGAGGACCCGCACCGCCCCGACCAGCCGGACTCCCCCGAGCCCAGCGGGTCGACCGAACCATCGGCCGCCGACGCCGCCGACGCCGCCGACCCGACGCTGGCAGCCTCCGTCCCCGCCCGAGACGCCGCCACCGATGCCGTGCCCACCTCGGACCCCATCCCCACCGCGGGCACCGACCCAGCCGCGCCGACCACCGTCACCGCAGCCGGTTCCGCCGAGCCCACGAAGCCCGCTAAGCCCACGAAGCCCGCAGACCGCACGGATCCCACCGAAGCCCGTTGGCCCGCCACCACGGTCCTGGCCCCCGCCGCCGACGACCCCGACCCCCTGCCCACCGCCGACCGCCTCCGGTTGGCGCTGATCGGTGCCCGGGGCCTGGCCCTGGACGCCACCCGCCGCTCACGGATCACCGGGTGGCTATGGCCGCTGGCAGTGACGCTGCTGGCCGGGATGCTCCGATTCTGGCGGCTCGGCACCCCGCACGAGCTGGTCTTCGATGAGACGTACTACGTCAAGCAGGGGTGGTCGCTGCTCCAACTCGGCTACGAGGGGCAGTGGGCGGACGGTGCCGACGCGATGTTCGCCGCCGGGGACGGCTCCGGGCTGGGAAGCGTCGCGGAGTATGTGGTGCACCCGCCGGTCGGCAAGTGGCTGATCGGGCTGGGCATGCAGCTCGGCGGTGGCATGGATTCGTCGGCGGCCTGGCGGCTGTCCACCGCGGTGCTCGGCACCCTCGCGGTGCTGCTGGTGGCCCGGATCGGCCGCCGGTTGTTCGGGTCGACCCTGCTGGGCACGCTCGCCGGTCTGCTGATGGCGGTGGACGGTGAGGCCATCGTGCACTCGCGCACCGGGTTGCTGGACAACACGGTGATGTTCTTCGCGTTGGCGGCCTTCGGGGCGCTGCTGCTGGATCGTGATCAGGCCCGACGACGACTGGCCGACCGCACGGCCGCACTCCTGGACTCCGGCACCGAGCTGCGCTGGGGACCGTCCCTGGGCTTCCGCTGGTGGCGACTGGCCGCGGCGGTGCTGCTGGGGCTGTGCATCGGCACCAAGTGGTCCGGGCTGTACTTCCTGGCGGTGTTCGGGCTGCTCAGCGTGTGCTGGGACGCCACCGCGCGGCGGACGGTCGGGATACAGTCCTGGGCCGTTGCGGCGCTGGTGAAGGACGCCATCCCCGCCGGGTTCCTGATGGTGTTCACGGCGGCGGGCACGTACATCGGGACCTGGGCCTCCTGGTTCGCACACCCGGACGCCTACCTGCGGCAGTGGGCGGCGGACAACCCGGGACAGGGCGTCACCTGGCTGCCCGAGGCGCTGCGGTCCTGGTGGAAGTTCCACACCGACATGTGGCACTTCCACACCACGCTGACCAGCGAGCACACCTATGCCGCCCATCCGCTGGGTTGGATCGTGCAGTGGCGACCGACCTCGTTCTACTACCCGAAGTCGATCTCCACCCTGACCGGCGCGGATGCCCAGGCCGCCTGCGGCGCGGAGAAGTGCTCGCAGGCGATCACCTCACTGGGCAACCCGGTGATCTGGTGGCTGGGTGCCATCGCGGTGGTCGTCGCTGTGATCTGGTTGATCCGGCGTCGTGACTGGCGGGCCGGGGCGGTGCTCTCCGGCATCGTCGCGGGGTGGCTGCCCTGGTTCTCCTACGCCGGTCGGACGATCTTCACCTTCTACTCGATCGCCTTCACCCCGTGGGTAGTGCTGACCCTGGTCTTCATGCTCGGGTTGCTGCTCCAGTCACCGGACCCGGTGCAACGCCGACGCGGCACCGTGGTCACCGTCGCGGTGGTGACCACGGTGCTGGCGGTCAGCGCGTTCTTCTACCCGATCTGGACCGCCTGGGTCGTGCCCTACGACTTCTGGCACATCCACATGTGGCTGCGGTCCTGGATCTGACTCAGCCCTCGGGCCAGGCCACCGGCTCCGCGGGGTGGAAGGCCAGCCCGCGGGCCCGCCAGTCCGGGGCGAGGGCGGCGATCCGCTGCGCGAAGTCGTCCCAGTCCCGCCGATCCGCCGGCGTCCAGGCGACCTCGGCGACGGCGGCCAGTCGGGGCAGCAGCATCGTGGTCAGGTCGTCCAAGGTGCGCAGCGTCTCGGTCCAGACCGCGGCCTCGACCCCGAGCACCGCCTCAGCGGGAACCCCGTCGATCAGTGCGGTCGGCTCCCATTCGTAGGACACCTGAAGCGGGACGAATCCCGCCCACTGCAATCCGAGCGGGAAGCCCTCGTGGTACTTCATGTCCAGGTAGGCCTTCGACCCAGGCGACATGATGAACCGCGCACCTGCCCGCGCCGCCTCCGCGAAGAACGACAGGTCCTCCTTGGGCTCCCAGTATTGGACGACCGTGCCCGGCTCCAACGGCACGGTGGCGATCTCCTGCCAGCCGATCACCTGCTTGCCCGCGTCCCGAACAGCGCGTGCCGCCATGTCCACCAGGCGCGCGTACTCCGACTTCTCCATCGTCAGCACCTCGTCGCCACCGATGTGCAGGTAGTCGCCCGGGGTCAGGTCAGCGAGGTCGCCGAACACGTCCCGCAGGAACGGCTCGGTGGCGGGCAGGTCCGCGGTCAGCTTGCTGAAGCCGACCTCGATGCCGGTGTACACATCGGGTGCCTCCCCGGTCGGGGTCAGCTCCGGCATCGCATGCAGCGCGGCGTTCACGTGGCCCGGCACATCGATCTCCGGCACCACGGTGATCCCTCGGGCCGCAGCGAAGGCCACCAGCTCGCGGTACTCCGCCGCGGTGAGGTACCCACCCGGGTCACCGTCCACCGCGCTCTTCCCGGAGCGGTCGACCAGCTCTGGGTGCGAGGGCAGGTCGATCCGCCAGCCCTGGTCATCGGACAGGTGCAGGTGCAGCACGTTGTACTTGTGATCAGCCAGCAGCTCGATCACCGTGTGCAGCTCATCCGGCCCGAAGAAGTGCCGGGCGATGTCCAGGCTCAGGCCCCGCCAGCCCAGTGCGGGCGCATCCTCGATCCGCACCGGAGGAACCGAGGTGGTGCCCGTGCCCGGCTGGAACAGCTGCCGCACCGTGGCCAGACCGTGGCGCAGGCCGGCGATGTCGCCCGCCTCGACCAGAATCCCGTGCTCCCCGGCTGTGACGGTGTACGAGCCGGGCTCCCCCGCGTCGGTGAGTCGGAACACTAGCGCACCGGCGGTGGCCTGTGGGTCCGCCTCGGACCTCGGCGTGAGCGGCAGCACGCTGCGCAGCCGCTCGGTGGCCAGCTTACCCAGTGCGACCTCGGCGGCGGAGTCACCGACGATCAGGTGCTCGACCCGGACCGGTTCCCCAGGGAGCCACTGCACACGGCGGGGCAGCGGGACGAGTGCGATCGGATCGGGCACGGCGGACCTCCTGGGTGCGGCAACGGTGAACGAACCCCCGTTGACCAGTCTGCCGGTCCGTCAGTCACGGACGTCCGCACTTGGGCAACGGTCCTGCATACCGCGACCGATCCACCCGTTGAGCCCGGGGCAGCGGGTGACGAATCGGGCAGCGTCGTCCTGCATAGCACGACAGTCCGCGGGACGGGTCCGGCATCGGGCGGTTGCGCTCCCCGGGCAGGTCCAGCGGCGACCACCCGCGTGCAGCCACCCAGCCACCCAGCCACCGAGCCACCGAGCCACCGAGCCACCGAGCCACCGAGCCACCGAGCCACCGAGCCACCGAGCCACCGAGCCAGGGTCAACCCGTGGCCAGCGCCGACGTCGACTCAGCCGCCCACCACCCGCGCGGGCTCGGGTTCCGCGGACGCCAGCCGTCGGGCGAGCACCGCGCAGGTCGCCAACTGCAACTGGTGGAAGACGATCACCGGCAGCGCCACCCCCGCCGCCGCCACCGGCCCGAACAGCACGCTCGCCATCGGTAACCCGGTGGCCAGACTCTTCTTGGACCCGCACATCAACAGTGCGATCCGGTCCGGGCGCTCCAGCCCCAACCAGCGTCCCCCGTTCCAGGTCAGGAGCAGCATCGCCGCCAACAGCAGCGCGCAGACCGCGAGCAGCGCGACCAGCACCACCACCGTCAGCCCGTCCCACACCCCGGAGACCTGCGCCTCGGACACCGAGGAGTAGGCCACCAGCAGGATCGTTCCGCGGTCGGTCAGCAGGGTGACCATCTTGTGCGACCGAACCCAGTTCCCGATCTTCGGCTGCACCAGCTGCCCGATCACGAACGGCAGCAACAGCTGCAACAGCGTCGACCCCGCCGAGCCACCCATCGGCCCGCCGGCACGGGACATGATCAGCCCGACCAGCAGCGGGGTCAGCACGATGCCGAGCACGTTGGAGACCGTCGCCCCGCAGATCGCCCCGGCCACATTGCCCCGGGCGATGGAGGTGAACACCACCGAGGACTGGATCGTCGAGGGCAGCAGGGACAGGTACAGCAGACCGGTCTGGAGGTCGCCGGGCAGCACCGACTCGGGCAGCAGCTGCACCGCCAGGCCCAGCGCCGGGAAGATCAGGTAGGTGGCTGCGAGCATCCCGCCCTGCAACCGCCAGTTCCGTAGGCCGGCCCACACCTCAGTGGTCGACATCCGCGCGCCGTACAGGAAGAACAGGACAACCACCGCGACGGTGCTGGCCCGGTCAACGCCAGTGGCCAGCGACCCGGAGGCCGGTGCCAGCAGCCCGAGCGCAAACACCGCGATGATCATCATCACCAACGGGTCGACCCACTTCTTCACGGCGGACCAGACCCGGTGCCACCGACCGGGGGTTGACGGAGCGGGAGGGACAGGCACCGCGCCATCCTGCCACCGCCGCGCCGATCCGCCCGAACCGTCTCCGTGCTCCCGCTCGGGCCCGCTGCGGTCAACGCTCGACGGCGTAGCTCAGATGCGCGAACTGCCCGAACCGCTGGACGTTCCGCAGCGCCAGTCGCTCGGGCCCGATCCGGCGTGGCAGCAACGGCATCCCGGCGGGCAGCGTCGCCGGTGCGTAGGTGAACTCCAACCGGTCCAGCGCCCCCGCGTCATCGAACTGTCCGGCCAGGTCGCCTCCGCCGATCACCCAGATGTCCCGCGCTCCCGCCGCGGCCCGGATCTCTGGGAGCGCGTCGGCCACCGCACCCCGGACGAATCGCACATCCGCGCCCTCCGGCACCGGCAGGTCCCGAGTGGTGAACACGAACATCGGCCGCTCGCCGTAGTACGCGGGCCACTTCTCCGGATGGGCGACCAGATCCTCTTCACGCAGCACCCACTCGTAGGTGCTGGACCCGCTGACCAGCGCACCGATCCCGGTCAAGAACGCCTCATGATCCGGTGCCTCGGACTCGACGGCGAACAGCCAGGCCAGCGAGTGGTGCTCATCGGCCAGCTGACCGGTCAACGTGGTGGCGGTGTAGTAGACGACGCTGCTCATGGCACCGGACGCTACGGTCGACCACCCACACTCAGCGCAGGTCGAGGAACGGTGCCATCCCGCTGATCTCCAACACCGACCGCACCGTCGGTCGCGCCCCGATCACGACCACCGGCTCCGCGCCGGAACGCTGCCGGGCCAGCACCAATGCGCCGATCACGCCCAGCGCCGAGGAGTCCGCAAAGGTCACCTCGGTCATGTCGATCTCCGTCACCTCGTCCAGCGCTTCGGCCAGCTGGGTCGGGTCATCATCGACGCCGAGCATCGTGCGCAACCGCGCCACCACCGCGAGGTCGACCTCCCCGATCATCACCAGCCGGTGCGGCTGAGCGTCAACGATCCGGATGGTTCCGGCCTCGTCACCGGCTGAGTGTGAGGTCATGGGGTCCAGTATCACCGATGGGTCGGACAGAGACGACGAAGGCCCGGATTACTCATCCGGGCCTTCGACTACGGGGTGGAGCTAGGGGGATTCGAACCCCCGACCTTCTCATTGCGAACGAGACGCGCTACCAACTGCGCCATAGCCCCGCGAAGCGGTGACCAGCTTAGCACCCGAGCAGGGTGCTCCACGACATGGTCTCGCTCACGCCCCGGCGGCCCGACGACGGCGCAGCACCGCGTCCAGGTCGATCGATCCGGTGGGTTCCTCGACCACGAAGGCGGCGGCAGGGGTCACTGGGTCGGCAGCACCGTCCACCCGGCGGGCCGCGGGCAACTCAGCAGGTTCGGTGCGCGTACTCGGGGCGGAGACTGCCGTCGCCGGCGCATCGGTGCCGTGGCGCTCCACCGACGTGGCCGCAGCGACCGCCACCTTCTCGGCCACCTCCGCGACACGCTCGGTCGTCCGCTCCGGAGCAGCCTCGGGACGGGTGGCCTCGCGACGGGCCGGGCGCACCGCGGTGGAGGCCTCGACCTCACCGAGCGGGGCGGGCTCACGGCGCGGGGCGCGGGGCTTGGTGGTGTAGGTGGGACGGGGCACGTCGACCGGCGACCAGGTGGATGTCGACGCCTCGCGCGCACCGGTGTCCGCGGACTTGGCACCGACCCGCGGCATGGCCTGGGTGGCATCGACGGTGGGACGGATCGCGCGGCCAGAGGCACCGACCCGACCCGGGCGCGGGGCACGCACCACCGGGGTGGCGGCCTCGGCGATCCGGCGCTCCCACTCGACTTCGGCGGCCTCGCCCTGCACGACGGCACGACGGCCGAGCACCAGCACCGAACCGAGCAGGACGGTGGGGATCAGCGCGGTCAGCAGGGGCAGCGCCGTCACCGCGCCGACGATCCAGCCGATCACGGTCAGGACACCCAGCGAGGCGGCGAGCACACCGCGACGGCGGGCGGCGGCACCGCGACGGGCCGTGGCAGCGGCATGCGCGGCCTTGAGCTGTGCGACCTTGCGGACGGCGTCAGCCCCCATGCCCTCCGCTGTGGTGTGCGGTCGGTCCATGTCGCGTCCCTCGTTCCCGATCGGGGCTCCGATGCCCCGGTTCAGCAGGGCGATTCTCTTCTGTTCGGTTCCGCAGTCCGGGCGGATCGTTCCCCCGACGTCGGCGCGGAGCCGGCGCTGCGACCCGACAGGGCCGCTGACCGCCAGCACCCGCAACGCCGCCGAGTACCGGTCCTCGGTCCGCGATTCGAGCAACTGTTGCCGGTGACGCAGTTTGTGCGGCACCAGGTAGGCGATCCACAGGGCGATCACCGCGAAGACGGCGGGCCCGGCGAATGCGTACACCCTCCGACGGTAGGGGGGTGATGCGTCGCCCGGGCGGACCGGTCACGGCGTGTCGAACGGTGAATCACACCAGTGTAGTTCGCCGCGCTCAGCCCGATGTCGCCTGGGTGCGCCGCCAGCGCGCCAGCAGTCCAGCAGGGACGTCCTCCGTGGTCAGCGCGAAGGTGCGGTGGTCGCACCACTCCCCCTGGATGTGCAGGTAGCGCCGGCGCACGCCCTCATCCCGGAACCCGAGCTTGTCGACCACACGCAGGGACGGCCCGTTCTCCGGGCGGATGTTGATCTCCACCCGGTGCAGGCCCAGCTCGGTGAAGGAGTAGTCGGTGGCCATCGCCACGGCGGTCGGGATGATGCCGCGTCCGGCGACGTGCTCGGAGACCCAGTACCCGATGGACGCCGAGTACAGCGACCCGTAGGTGATCCCGGAGACGGTCAACTGTCCGACCAGCTCACCGGCAACCTCCACTGCGAAGGGCAGCGAACCCCCGTCCCGCGCCTGGCGATCCAACGTCCGGACGAACTGCCCGAAGGTCGGTCGTCGTCCCGTGACCGGCACCGGGGAGGTCGCGTCCCACCGAGCGAGCCACCCGGCGTTGCGGGCGCGTAGGTACATCCACGCTGCCTCGTCCTGACGACGCAAGGGGCGTAGCAGCAGATCACCCTCACGGAGTTCGACCGGCCACCCCCGACCGGACATCACCCCTCCAGCACCAGGCAGGGCACGGTCTGTCCGGCCTCCACGACGGTGTCCTGCTCGCCGACCACGGCCAGCGCGTTGGCCCGGGCCAGGCCGCCGATCGACCACTGTGCCGGATCGCCGACCGGGGTCATCCGGTAGCCCTCGGTCGGGGACCCGGACACCGCCACCGGCACGAACTGACGGATGCCCTCCGGGGAAGCCCACCCCTGGTCGGCCACCGCGCGCACCGAGGGTCGGAACAGGTCGGTGTGCCCGGCCATCGCCCGCAGCGCTGGCCGGACGAACAGCTCGAAGCCCACCATCGACGCCACCGGGTGCCCCGGCAGCGCGAAGAACGGGACCGCACCGGTGCCACCGCCGACGGTGCCGAATCCCTGCCGGAAGCCCGGGGTCATCGCCACATGGTCGAAGCGCACCGTGCCCAGCGGGGACAGCACATCCGCCAGGGTATCGTGCGCGTACTCGGACAGACCGCCGGTGGTGACCATGACGTCCGCCCGCACCAGCTGGTCCTCGAGCGCCTCGCGGAGCAGCGCGCGGTCGTCGGAGACCACCCCGACCCGCACCGGGGTCGCACCGATGTCCCGGACCGCCACCTCCAGCGCGTGACCGGCGGACTCGTAGACGCCGCCGTCCCGGGCCGGAGCGCCGGGCTCGATCAACTCCGAGCCGGTCGACACGATCACCACCCGAGGGGCCGGGTGCACCCGCAGTCGTCGCCGCCCGAGCGCCGCCGCCACCGCCAACTGGCGCGCGCCGAGCCGGATACCCGCAGCCAGAGCAACCTGCCCATGCGCCACATCCACCGCCGCCGGGCGAATGTTCTCCCCCGGGGTCGGGACTCGACTGAGGGTGACACGCACGTCACCCCGGTCGGTCTGCTCGGCGGGGATGACCGCATCGGCACCCGTCGGAACCGGCCCGCCGGAGGCGATCCGTACCGCCTGCCCCGGCGCCAATCGCAACACCGAGGATGCCCCGGCCAACACGTCGTGCACCACGGGCAGCACCGGAGCGGCATGCGGGTCCGCGCCGTACAGGTCAGCCGTGGCAACGGCGTAGCCGTCGCATGCGGCCACCGGCGTCGCGGGTACGTCCGCCGAGGCGATCACGTCCTCCGCCAGGATCGTGCCGGAAGCGTCGGTGAGCACCACATCGAGCGGTGCCACCGGTCCCACCGCGGCGAGCACGGCAGCCAACTGGTCCTGGACGGATCTCATGTCCGCATTCTGCACGCCCCGGCGGGCGTCATCGGGTCAGCCGCGCAGGTCGGACACGTACTCGACCAGCCAGCTGCGGAAGTCCGGGCCCAGATCCTCCCGGTCCGCGGCCAACCGCACGGTCGCCTTGAGGTAGTCCAGACGATCACCGGTGTCGTAGCGCCGACCGCGGAAGATCACGCCGTAGACGCCCCCGCCCTGCTCGGCGGGCATGGTCGCCAGCTCGGCCAGGGCGTCGGTCAGCTGGATCTCCCCGCCACGGCCGGGCTCGGTGCGCCGCAGCACGTCGAAGGCCGCCGGGCTGAGCACATAGCGACCGATCACCGCGAGGTTGCTCGGTGCCTCGTCCACCGGGGGCTTCTCCACCAGGCCGGTCACCCGCACCTGATCGGGGTCGCTGCCGCCCTCGATGGCCTCCGCCTCAGCCACGCCGTACAGCGAGATCTGTGCCGGGTCGACCTCCAGCAGGGCGATCACCGACCCGCCGGTCCGCTCCTGGAGCTCCACCATGGTGGGCAGCAGCGGGTCGCGGGCGTCGATCAGGTCGTCGCCGAGCAGGACCGCGAAGGGTTCGTCCCCGACGTGGTCGGCCGCCTGGAGGACCGCGTGCCCGAGACCCTTCGGCTCACCCTGCCGGACGAAGTGCACATGGCCGAGCTCGGTCGACTTGCGCACGGCATCGAGGCGGGCCTGGTCGCCCTTCTTCTCCAGCGCGCGCTCCACCTCCGGGGCGGAGTCGAAGTGGTCCTCGATGGAGCCCTTGTTCCGACCGGTGATGATCAGCACGTCGTCCAGTCCGGCGGCGGAAGCTTCTTCCACCACGTACTGGATCGCGGGCTGATCGACCACCGGCAGCATCTCCTTGGGAGTGGCCTTGGTGGCGGGGAGGAATCGGGTGCCGAGTCCGGCCGCGGGAATGACTGCCTTGTGGATCGCCATGTCCGGAGGTTATCGGCACACCAATGGTCCTGCCCGGGCAATGACTTGTTTGCGACACTGGGGGCATGTGCGCCGCTGCTCAGCCCTATCCGCCTGCCTCGGACGGCGGGGACGTCACGGACACCAAGGACGAGTTCCGCGCACTGCTGAGATCCGCGCGGCAGCACACCTCCGCACGTCAACGCGCGCAGGCCGCCGCCGCGCTGGCCGAGGTCGTGGCCACCCTGCCCGGGCTTGACCAGGCCCGATGCGTGGCCGCCTACAGCGCCCGACCCTCCGAGCCCGACACCACCGCGGTGTTGGAGATGTTGTCCGCCCGCGGCATCGAGGTGCTGCTGCCGGTGCTCGGTGCCGGCCTGTCCCGGGAGTGGGCGACCTATGCCGGACCGGACGATCTGGTGCAGCGCGCGCCCGGACGACCGCCGGAGCCGGGCACACCCTCGCTGGGGGCGGAGGGGTTGTCCCGGGCCGATCTGATCCTGGCACCCGCGCTCGCCGTGGACAGCTCCGGCACCCGATTGGGCCAGGGCGGCGGGTGGTACGACCGCGCCCTCCACCACGCCCGGCCCGGGGTCCCGGTGGTGGCTCTGGTGTTCCCCGAGGAGGTCTACGACGCGCAGCAGCGCCCCCTCCCGCGCGAAGAACACGACCGGCCAGTGGACATGATCGCGACCCCGGACGGGTGGCAACCCGTCTCGCGCTGAGGGTGCGCGATCGGGCGCGTATCATTGGCACTCGGACGCCGGGAGTGCCAGCCCGGCCAGTTGATTCCCCCGGGAGACGAACAGTGCCGACCTACGCCTACACCTGCACCGAGTGCGGCCACTCCTTCGACATCCACCAGTCGTTCAGCGACGACGCGCTGACCGAGTGCCCGAACTGCGGCGGCAAGCTCCGCAAGGTGTTCTCCAGCGTCGGGGTCGTGTTCAAGGGCTCGGGCTTCTACCGCACCGACTCGCGCTCCGGGTCGACCTCCAGCAGCGCACCGGCCGCGAGCAGCTCGTCCTCGACCGGGGCCTCGTCCAGCGGCGGGTCTGCGGGTTCGGGGACCGGATCGTCGGCTGCGGCGTCGGGGTCGACCTCCTCCGCTTCGGGGTCGTCGGGTTCCGGGTCGTCCAGCAGCGCCGCGCCCGCCGCGAGCTGACCGGCCTCCCACGGGCGCGGGCCGACCGACCGCACGCCGGACCCCCGATCTCACGAGGATCAGCCCCCACGGTCGTCCGGTGCGTCGGCGGACCACGGCGACCAGCTGTGCGCGTGTCCGAGCCCCGCTGACGTGTCCACAGTCGTCGAACCGCGGCGGTCGTCCCCAGGTGTCGCCGCACCGCGATCATCGAGGCAGCGGTGATGCTTAGCGTCCCGGCATGGACCGACCTTCCCTCGACCCGCGCCACGGCATCCCCCGGTTCCGGCCCAGCCTCGGGGTGCGACGGCTGATCTGGCGCGCTCGTCGACCCGCCGCCGCGATCCTGTCCGCCGTGGCCGTGCTGATGGTCGCTCAGGTGCTGCGCTCCCCCGGTCCGCCGAGAACCGCCGTCGTGGTGGCCGCGGATGACCTCCCAGCGGGCACCGTCCTGACCGCCGATGACCTGACCACGCGCGCGCTCACCACGGCCACACTGCCGACCGGCACCCACACCGCGTCGGACGGCCTCATCGGTTCCCGCACCGCCGTGCCGCTCCCCGCCGGTCTGCCCCTGGTCGACGGACTGCTGATCGGACCCGACGCCACCGTGACCGGGCCGCCGGGCACCGTGGTCGTCCCCGCCCGGTTCGCCGACCCGGCGGCGGCTGCCCTGCTCGCGGCCGGACGCCGGATCGACGTGGTGGCCGTCGACCCTGGTTCCGCGCCACGCACCGTCGCGACCGGCGCGTTGGTCCTCGCGGCCCCGGAGACCAGCGCAACGGACACCAGCGGGTCGGTCGACTCCCCCGGCCCGGTCCTGCTCGCCGTTGACCCCGAACAGGCGGTCGACCTCAGCGCCGCCAGCACTTCTCACGCCCTGGCCGCGGTGCTCGTGGAATGATACGGACGAAAGCCGCGAAACGAACGGAGCGAGTGCGATGAGCGACACGGTCAACAAGGGGCTGCGGGCCGCCGGCGAACGGGCCAAGGGGTTGGGCTCGGTGTTTCAGGGCTTCAAAGACTTCGTCTCCCGGGGGAACGCGGTCGAGCTGGCCGTCGGTGTGGTCATCGGTGCCGCGTTCGGCACCGTGGTCGCCGCCGTGCAAGACGGGCTGATCTCCCCACTGATCGCGATGATCTTCGGCAAGCCGGACATCTCCGGCCTGTGGGTGATCGGCCCGATCAACGAGGCCACGATCAACATCGGGCTGATCCTCAACGCGCTGCTGCAGTTCCTGATCACCGCCGCGGCGATCTACTTCGTCATCGTGTTGCCGCTGAACAAGCTGGCCGAGCGCCGCAAGAAGGGGATTGAAGAGGAGCCGGCCCGACCCTCGGAGGACATCCTGCTACTCCAGGAGATCCGCGATCTGCTGGCCGCCCAGTCCAGCGCCGCCCTGCGCGCCGACACCAACCAGACCCCGCTGCCCGGCACCCCGGAGGCCCCGGGCAGCGCCGGTGGTGCGCACCGCGCCTGACCCCAGACCGAGGGGCCCGTCACAGACACCTGTGGCGGGCCCCTCGGTGCGATGATGGGCCGGTGACCGACTCCGCCGATCCCGCCCCACCGCAGTCCACACCCCGGCGTCACCGTCGTGCGGTCCGCCGCGGCGGTGAGACCCAGGACCAGGTCACCCCCCAGCGCAGCACAGACGACGGGGACACCGGCTGGGGCGAACGACCTGCGGACTCGAACGATGAGCGACTGCTCCGGGACGTGCCCCCGCACTGGTGACCTGCCGGGCCGCTCCGCTCAGCGCTCGGCTGCTCGCGAAGGTCAGTCGGCTGCCCGCATGGTCAGCCGAGCGCCCGACGCACCGCCGCCGTGACCACGGCATCCACCCGGGCCCCGCGCCGGGTGACGCCGAGTTCCAGCCGGAGCTCCGCCGCCAGCTGCGACTGCGTGCGCTCCTGGCCGTCCGCCAGCATCCACGCGACCAACTCATCCAGCTGATCGTCGGAGTACGCGCTGATCGGCAGTCCGGGCCGCACATCGGGACGCGGACCCGGGCCGTCACTCGGAGCAGGCTTCGGGATGATCGGCAGCGCACCGGTCATCGTCGCCGCCGCCTCCATCACGCCCGGGATGTCCGCCGCGACCGCAGGAAGCGCCCCGGTGCGCGGGCGAGGGTCAGCAGCCCGGGAGCCGGACGACGCCTCGGTCGTCGAGTCGGCGCTGGTCGAACCGACACCGCCGCCCTCGACCGCGGAGCCGGGTTCCGCCGACTCTGCTGACACTGTTGACACCTGTCCGGACGGCGCGGCCCCGGCTGAGCCGGTCGTGGATGCGGCACCCTCGGCGGCTTCGCGTGCGACCGTGGTCGGCTCGCCGGACGGGAGCGACCCGTCAGCCGGGAGTTCAGCGTCGGTTCCGTAGCCCGGCACCGTCCAGGTCGGAGCGGTGAGTGCGGGGGCTTCCCCCGAGCGAGCTCCGCCACCGACCGGCAGTCCAGCATCAGTGGGCAGTCCGATCACGGAGATGGCACCGGTGGACGGTGCGACCTCCGCCTCGGAGGCGGGCACCACCGGGACGTCGGGCAGCAGAAGCATGGCCCGCTGGCGTCCGGTCCGGGCCCGGTCGAGCTCCTGGTCGGCCACCGCATGCACAGCGCGGCGGATCCGGTTGACCTCGGCCTCCGGATCGATGAACGCAGCCACCGACCACACCCGGACCACACTCCACCCCAGACGTTCCAGCCGCTCGGGCACCTGACGGTCCCGGACCCGGATGCTGGGCTCGCGGACGTAAGCGTCGTCGTCGGTCAGCACCGCCACCAGCAGGCGACCGGGCAGGTCCGGATGTCCGACCGCCATTGGCAGTCGCAGACCACCAGGAAGGCCGTAGTCCAGCTCGACCACCAGGCCGTGCCGCCACAGCCGCTCGGCCAGGTCAACCACCAGACGGTCGGTCTCGGACTCGCTGGGCTCCTGCTCAGTCAGCGGAGCGGAGAGGGCAGCGGTCACCGCGTTCGCCGGGGAAGCAGCCGGGACCCCAGCGCTGGCACCGCCCTCCGTGGGAGCCGCGGCGGTGGCCGTCGCGGCGGTGGCACCTTCCGCCGAGGCCGCAGTGCCGGAGCCGGAGCCGGAGCCTGCGTCCGTCGCCGACGCCGCAGCGCCGGTGCCAGCCTCCGTCGGAGACTCAGCGCTGACCACCGCGCCGGTGGCGGAACCGGTCGATCGAGCGGCGTCCGTGTCCTCGGCAGAGGCGACCGGCTCAGGCTCGTCGCTCCCGCGTGCCGGGTCACCAGCCGCCTCCGCGACCATGCTCGCCAACAGCTCCGGGTCCCCGGCCGCACGCCGCTGAGCGAAGCGCAGCAGGTCGGCGTACAGCCGCGGACCTGCCCCGCGCAGCCGCTCGGGGTCCAGCTGGTCGGCGGTCAGGCAGCTGACCAGGTCCAACCGGTGCCGGGTCACGCCCAGCGCGGCGAGCAGCAGACCGTCGCCGCCGTCGTCGCTGATCGGGCCGAAGCGGTGCAGCACCCGACCATGCGGGGTGCGCCCGAAGCCCGGGGACAGGATGACCGCATCCCGACGCAGACCGGCGATGCTGGTCAGGTCGGTGACGACGAAGGGTTCCGGACGCCCGGAGTCCAGCGCGGCGGCCAGGGCGGGATTGCCGCGCACCTGGGAGAGCACCGCCTCGCGGATCTGCGCGGTATGCAGGGCTGAGGCCGTGATGACCGCCAGCGACTCCTCGGGCCGATCGAAGGCGTGCGCGGCGACCAGCTCCACCACCCGGTCGACCTCGGCGCGGGTGCTCTGCACGCTGCCGGAGTCATCGGGCATGCCGGTGCCGTCAACCGGGTGGAATCCGACCGCCGCAGCCTCGGAGGGCAATGGGGTGGGGCTGAGCACACCGGCATACCCGTGCCCGGCCAGGAACGCGGTCAGGTACGGGTCGCGGCGCGAGCCGTCGGCATGCAGGGCGACCCGCGGCAGTACGTCCGCCAGTTCGGTCACCGCGGAGCCGGACGCGCACCGCGGATCGCCGAGGACGACGACCTGACGTCCGCGGGCCAGCGCGGGCAACACCACCTCGACCGGGAGGTGATCGGCGGCGTCCAGCACCACCAGGTCGACGGTGCGGGTGGCGGGTAGCACCTGCGGGACCAGCATCGGAGCGGCGGCCAGCACAGGGCGCAGACGACGGGCGACATCGCCGTAGCGGCTCATCGCTTCCAGCAACCCGCTGAACCGGTCCTCGACCAGTTCCCCGAACAACGCCTCGGTCTGCTGCGGGTGCTGCTGCATCGCCGAGCGAGTGTGCGCGGCGGCCCGCGCCCGGACCGGACCGGAGAGCGACTGGGTCTGCGCCAGATCGAGCTGGCGGAACTCGGCAACCAGTCGACCCAGGCTCCGCCCGTCGTGGCCCGCCAGCGCGGGATCAGCGGTGATGATCTGCTCGAAGACCGTGCTCCACCAGGCGAGTTCCAGCTCCGGGCCGACCAGCCAGGCCGGGACCCGGCGGTCGGCCAGGTCGTAGAGCAAGGGTTCCAGACCGGCGGCGCGCAGGCCCCGGACCAGCCGACTGCGCTCGGGAACGGCGGGCAGCGAGTCCGCCCCGGCCAACAGGCGCTCCATCCGCTCGGTGATCTGCCGGATCGGCGCACCGAGCAACTCCCCGCCCTCGGGGGTGGTGGCGAGCACCGGGGACAGCGCCTCCAGGTCCGCACTGATCTGCTGGTGCTCGGCGTCGATCCGGGCAAGGCCTTCGGGCAGGCGCGGCCAGCCTCCGGCAGCGCAGTGCTGCCGCCAGATCTCGCTCTGGTGCTGGGCCTCGGTCAGCGCGTCGTGCAGGTTGTCGACGTGACGGCCGGGGCGCAGCAGGTCCTTGGCCTGCTTCTTGAGGCGACGGCGCAGCCAGTAGCCCATCGGCTGGTCGTGCTCGGTGCGCCAAGCCTTGCTCGCGGTCGCAGCGACCAGGTCGGCCACGCTCCGTTCGAAGACCAGCGGCTGGAAGTCGTCCAGCACCCCACGAACACCGGCCAGCACGGTGAGCTGCTCGCCCCACTCGCGCACCGAGGTGGCCGGGGTGAAGCCGGTGGCCTCGGCGATCTCGGCGATCCGGCGCTGCACGGCAAGCAACCCGTCCGGACCGGCCAGCCGTCGGACCCGGTCCAGAGTCGCCTGTGCCTGCTCGGCGGTGTCCAGCGAGGCGCCGTACCAGGGCGTGTCCACCGGGCGCAGCGTGAACGCGCCCACCTCGGCGGCCGCGTGCAGTTGCGCGGCGAGTTCGGTGCGACGACCCTGGTCCAGGTCACGGGCCACGGCCGGGTCGAGTCGCACGGTCGTGCTGGGAGTGGGCCGGGCGGCGGTGAGTGCGGCGAGGGCCTGGAAGGCGTCGTAGGCGGACACCCCCCACGGTTCACGAGTCAGGTGCAGGCCGGACAGGTACCCGCGCAGCCGCTCCCGGTGCGCGACCAGCGAGGCGCGCAGGTGGGCGGTGCGCGCCGGGTCGCCCGGGTCCGCCTCAAGGGTCATCGCACCCAGCAAGCGTCGACCGGCGGCGGAACGCCACCCGGCGTCCGGGGCAATGTCCAGCAGCACATCGCCGACACCGAGCCGGTCCAGGCGGTCGGCCAGCGCAATGGCGGCCCGTCGGTGCCCGGGCACGTAGAGGACGGTGCGACCGTCGGCGGCGGCATCGGCGACCAGCGCGGCCACGGTCCCGGTGACGTCACTGTCGGCAGGGGCGTCGACAAAGACGTGCCCACCGGCGGCCACCACATCCAGGACGTGCTGCTGCGCCGGGTCCAGGTCCCCGATCCCCCGCTCGGTAGCCGGATCGCGGTCACCGGTCACCGGGGCGGGCAGCGCAGTGGTGGGCATCGCCTCCGGCGCACCGGCCAGTGCGGCGACCAGCTCGTGCCGTTCCAGACCTGGGGCCAACCGGTCCAGGTCGTCCACCAGCACTTGTCCGGGGTGGACGAAGGTGCCAACCACGATCCGATCGGTCAGGTGGAAGTCGTCCAGCACCGCCGTCCCGAGCGAGTTCAAGCGGTTCAGCGCGTCTTGCGGGTCGAATCCGGAGCCGGTGAAGGCGCTGCGAGCCACCGCGCCCGGGTCCAACAGTGCACCCCGACTGCGCAACGCGCGTGCCAGGACCGGGTTGACCTCCAGGGAGGGCTCCAGGCTCAGCTCGTAGTCACTCTCCGCCGTACCGCGGGCTTGCAGAGTGACCGGGCGCAACAGCACCGGGGCGCGCACCGTGCGACTGACCGGTGCCTCCTCCTGCTCCGGTGTGGCGTCAGTGCTGCCGGGGCGGGTGGCGGTGGCCAGGGCAGCCACGTCGTCGGTGGCGGCGTCCGGGGTGGTGCGCTCGGTCCAGCTGGCCAACCCGATCGCCAGGTAGGTCGGCGCGATGCCGTACTGCTGCGCATAGGTGGCGGCTCGGGCAGAGACGGCCCGTGCCCGTCGGCGCGCGGAGCCCAATGCGCCGTCCTCGCGCACCAGGTTGGACAGCCGGGTCGGACGCCCGGCGAACAGCTGGGCGATCCCCGACGGGTGCGCCACCGACAGGTCCAGGGCGGCGTCACCGAGCAGCCCGACATCGGCCAGCGTGGACCCACCTGCCGCCTCGACCAGAGCCTCCCGCCAGGTGACGACGGACTGCGCCACCAGCTCGGCGGCGTCAGCCTGCTCGGCTTGCTCGACGGGGGCGGGACGGGTCACGTCGTCGCCCTCCGACTGCTCGTTTCGGCGCGCGGGGACATTCACCCTGAAACGCTAACCGTCGGGGCTCCGCATGGTCGGGCGGCACGCCGCTGCGCCGGTGATCATGCGGAAGTTGCCGGTTCGATCCGGGCCGTTCGTCATGATTCGGCCGAGGTGTGCACCTGCCTGAGCGGTGACCTGCAAGGCCGGATGTGAGGACAGTGCGCGCCGCGCAGGGGGCAGGCGACGCGCACCGTCTGCGGAGAACTATGGCCCGAGGATGTGCAGCGGTCAACTATCGCGGGTGAGCGCTCACACAGCGTGGTCACAGCGTTCCGGTGTGTGCCCTGGTGCCGTCCCAGGGTCGGTGATTGACCTCACGTCCACCCGAGTGAATCGAGCGGGAAAGAGAAAGATCGGCGGAGCCCGTCAGCCGCAGCGGGCCCCGCCGACAGGGATATGTCTACGGCACCGATTCGACCGATCGGGCGCGGCTAGGTAGCGACGCCGGGGCACGTGAGGGGCACAGCGGTGTCGAGTGAGTAGCACCGGGCAGGTGCCGGTGCAGACCCGCGCGAATCACGCACCGGCGAGCGCAGCGGTCAACAGTCGCACCAGTGCCTCCACCTGCACATCGGTGGATGACCCGGATTCCTCCTCGTCCGCCCCGTCCAGCGCGCGGGCCGCCAACGCCGACTTGGCGTCGATCAGCTCCGCGATGGTCGAGTCGATGGTCTGCGCCGCGATGATCCGCCAGGCAGTGACCGGCTCGGACTGGCCGATCCGGTGGATGCGGTCAATGGCCTGGGTCTGTTCGGCGTCGGTCCAGGACAGCTCGGCCAGCACCAGGTTGGAGGCCACCTGAAGGTTCAGCCCGACCCCCGCGGCCATCAGCGAACACACCGCGATCGAGACCTCCGGGTCCTCGACGAAGGACGCGATGTTCTTATCCCGCACCCGGGTCGTCTGATCCCCTCGGATCGAGGCGAAGCGGATCCCCCGGTCGGCAAACTGCTGCTCTGCGGCGTCCATCACGTCCACGTGCCGGGCGAAGAACACCACCTTGCCGACGTTGCGGGCCAACTGGGCGGCGTAGTCCGCGGCCAACCCAGCCTTGGCCTGCCCGATCCGGCGGACCATGGTGAAGACGTTCTCCCCACCGGTCTTGGAGCTGGAGTCCTTCAACTCCCCCGCGGCCACCCGGCGCGCCAGCTCGTGATCGATCGGATCCGAAGGGTCGCCGCCGTGCGCCTCCACCGCGGCGCGGTACCGCGCGACCAGCCGTTCGGCCAGCGCGGTCTCCGCGGAGCGGATCGACCGGCTCGCTGCGCTGTCGAGCTCGACCGGCAGGTCGGCCACCCGGCGGGCGGGGATGTCCGCCACGACATCGACCTTGCGCCGCCGCACGATGCCCATGTCGATCACCGCGGAACGTGCCTCGGCATAGAAGCCCGGGTCGGCCGGGGTTAACCCGGTGTCCTCCAACGTGCTCATCAGCCGACCGAGCGGCTTGGCATCATCGATCCAGCCCAGGAACTGCCAGATCGCCCGGAAGTCCTCGATGTCGTTGATCAGCGGCGTGCCGGTCAGCGCCATCATCAGCGGCCGCGGCGCACGGTCCCGAATCCGCTCGGACAGCGCCAACACATGCTGGGAGCGTTGCGAGCCCTTGTTCTTGATGAAGTGCGCCTCGTCCACCACCATGCCGCGAAACCCGAAGTCGCCGAGCCAGCCGACGTGTCGGTCCAGCACCTCGTAGTTCACGATCACCACATCGGCGAAGCCGTCGACGGTGCTGCCGTCACCGTGCACCACGGTGGCCTTGCGCTGCGGAGTCCACAGCCCCACCTCATGGGCCCAGTTGGTCTTGACCACGTTGGGGACGACCACCAACAACGGATAGGCATCGGCAGCCTGCGCGGACAGCAGCGCCTGCGCGGTCTTGCCCAGACCAGGCTCATCAGCCAACAGATAGGTGCGATGCCCCTGCGCGGTGGCCTCGACCACCTGCGCCTGGTGCGGCATCAGGGTGCGGCCGATGGGCGCGGAGACCCAGCCGGGCTGCGGCAGATCCATACATGCCGGCTGCCCGGTGGCCGCCCGCTCGAAGGACCGGAACAGCGGGTCCAACAGCTCCCATCCGGCCAGTCGACGGGGTTTGCCCGCGGCCTTCTCCGCCGCCGCCTCAAAGTCGGGTGCCAGGAACGGATTCGCCAACCGTCGGGCCACCACCGACGGCGGCACCACTTGGGGCGCACTGGTGAACACCGGCATGGTCGGCGCGATGGTGGGCTGCAGCTCCGGCTCCTCCGGCGGCTCCATCCCGGCATCGCGCAGCAGCGTCGCCTTGAGCTCACGCGCAGCATCCGAGACCCGGGCGTCCTCGGCCAGCAGTTGCAGCAGCGAGGTGTCGCGGGCGGCAATCTTGGCCAGCTGGGTCGCCACCCCGTCCAACCGCTTGAGCTGCTCGGTGCGCTTGGCCGCCGACAGCTCGCCATCCGCCTTGACCCGGGCGCGTTCCTCCCGCACCAACAAGGCCACGACCTGGAACTTGGTCTTGACGGTGGACCGGATCGGGGGGCGTTGCACCGCGCGGTCGACCTCCCGGGTCACCTCCGCGAGGATCGGGATCAGCCCCTCCTCGGACCGCCGAGGCGCACGACGACGCTGAGCGCCGGACGCCGTGCGTCCACGCCCCGAACCACGCTGGCCTGCTCGAGCCACTTACCCTCCTTCAGCGCCACCGCGACCGCGGGGCAGCACGCCGGTGACGGCGCAACGACACACGTGTGCGCCTGGGCAGATTCGAACTGCCGACACCCGCTTTAGGAGAGCGGTGCTCTATCCCCTGAGCTACAGGCGCATGCGCCAGCGGACCGGCGCAGCCCGCTCAGCCTACCGGTCCGGCCAGCTCCCACGCCGGAGCCCCGAACAGGTACCCCTGCCCGTAGGTCACGCCGAGGTCCAGCAGTGCCCGCCGTTCCTCCTCGGTCTCGACGCCCTCGGCGACGAGCCAGGCCGCGAGCGCCCCGGAGAACTGCTCCACTGATCGGACCAGGGCCTGGCGCACCGGGTCGTCGTCCACACCCCGGACCAGATCGATGTCCAGTTTGATCGCGGTGGGGCGCAGCCGGAGCACGTGCTTGAGGCTGGCGAAACCCGCACCGGCGTCATCGACTGCCACCCGCACCCCGGCGTCCTTGAGCCGGTCGGTGATCTCCACCAGGGGGTCGTAGTCGTCGACCGGGGAGTGTTCGGTGAGCTCCACCCCGACCCGGGCGCCATACGGGAGCAGCAACTCGGTGGCGCGGTGATCCAGCAGGGCGTCGGCGGACAGGTTGATGCCCAGCCAGACGTCCTCGGGCACGTCGTCCAGGCGGCGCAGCGCGCAGTGCGCGGCCAGCAGCTCCAGGTCCACGGCATCGCCCCCGGAGGCGGCCGCGGCGAAGGCGACGGTCGGGTTGGGGAACCAGCGCTGGTCGAAGCGGGCCAGCGCCTCCACGGCGACCATCTGCCGGGTGTCCAGGCGGACGATGGGTTGCAACGCCATGCGCAGATCGCGGCGCGCCAGCACCTCACGGATCCGCTGCACCCGTTCGACTGCGGCGGCCCGGTGCGGCAGACCGAAGACCCCGACCCGGTCCTCGACCAGCGCGGCGGTCAGGTTCATCACCCGGACCGCGTCCGCGTCGAGCAGGGGGTTCTCGCCCCGGTTCAGGCAGCACAGCATCCCGACCGGCTCGCCATCGGGCCCGCGCAGCGGAGCACCGATGTAGGCACCGATGCCCAGGTCGTCGGTGACCGGGAGTTCTCGGGTCACCGGGTGACGGCGGGCCGCGGGGATCGCCTGCGGCAGCGAGCCCTGGGCCACGCGCAGGCAGTAGGTCTCCGTCAGCGCCCGCTCATCCCCGGCGATCATGTCCATCGGCCCGGTGCGGTCGCTGGTGGCGAGCACGATCTGGGTGTCCACGGTGAAGGCGGACAGGAAGGCGATGTCCATGCCCAGGTGTTCACGGACCCGGTCCAGGACGCGCACCACATCGGCTGCCTCGTCCACCCGGTCCTCCTCGACCGGGACATGCGTCTGTCCGACGACGTTCATGCAGCGCCCCCTGTGCCCCCAGTGCATCGCGTCAGGGGGCACACAGTAGTCATGCGCTGCCCGCCCGCCACACGAGCCGCCTGACCGGAGTAGTGCAAAGATGCCGGGATGACAGAGGTTCAGCCCGCGAATGCCGCCGGGACTCGGCTCTGGGTCGAGCGCACCGGCACCCGGACCTACACCGGACGCAACAGCCGTGGTGCCGAGGTGGCGATCGGCCCCGTCGAGGGCGGTGCGGTCTTCACCCCTGGTGAGCTGCTCAAGGTGGCGCTGGCCGGCTGCTCCGGGATGAGCGCCGATCACGCCATCGCGCACCGGCTCGGGGACGACGTGGCGGTGACCCTGGACGTCGAGGGCCCCACCCATCCCACCGAGGACCGTTACCCGCAGCTGCACGAGCGCCTGGTGGTGGACCTGTCCGGTCTGGACGACGCCGCCAAGGAGCGGCTGCTGCGGGTGGTGCACCGCGCGGTGGACGAGCACTGCACGGTCGGGCGCACGCTGACGGCCGGGGCCGAGGTCACTTTGGATGTGGTGCAGCCGTGAGCCGTCTTCTGGATGCGGCACTGGAACGTGCGGTCACGCTGCCCTCCAGTGCGATCCACAGCCATGTGGACCAGCTGCGCCGCAAAAACCCCGAGGCCTCCCCCGCCCAACTGATCGCCCTATTGGAGAAGGAGTACCTGCTGATCGTGCAGGGCTCCGGTGGCGCAGTCGGGGCGGCCGCGGCAGCTCCGGCGGTGGGCACCGGGGTGGCCTTCACGCTCACCGCGGCGGATGTCGGCACGTTCTTTGCGGCCTCGGCGGCGTTCAGTCTGGCCGTGGCCAGCGTGCACGGGATCGAGGTGCAGGACGCAGACCGGCGACGGGCGCTGCTGCTGGCCACGATCCTCGGCGAATCCGGGGCGAAGGCGGTGGTCGAGTCCGGGGCGATGACCGGGCTGCGCGGCATGCGGGTCGGCCAGGCGCTGCTGACCCGGATGCCCACCGGCACCATCGCCCGGGTGAACAACCGGCTGACCCGGCGGTTGGTCCGTCGTCAGTTGGCCAAGCACAGCGGGGTGGCGGTCGGCCGGATGGTGCCCTTCGGGGTGGGCGCGGTGGTCGGGATCGCCGGGGCGCGGGCGCTGGGGCGCACCGTGATCGACGGCGCGCGGGAGGCCTTTGGCCCCGCGCCGGCCGCGTTCACCACCAGCCCGGTGCGGGTGGTGGAGACCGGCAAGGAGCCGCAGCTACTCTCCGACCGCCCGACCTGATCGGGCCGGGCCCCGACCTGCGGAGCCCGGCGCGACCGGGTCAGGACGACCGGGTCACCACCGACCGTGCACGTGCTCGCGGATCCGCTGGTCGTAGATCCGTTCCAGCGCGGCCAGCTGTTCCGGGCTGAGCGCAGGCAGGTCGCCCACCGCGGCATTGGCCCGGGCCTGCTCGGCGTTGCGCGCCCCGGGGATCACGGTGGAGACGCCGGGCTGGTCCAGCACCCAACGCAGGGCGAACTGGGCGGTGGTCCAGCCCTCCGGGGTCAGGGCGGCAACCTCCCGCGCGGCCTGGACGCCCACTTCGAAGGGCACTCCGGCGAAGGTCTCCCCCACGTCGAAGGCGTCGCCGTTGCGGTTGAAGTGTCGGTGGTCGGTGGGCGCGAAGGTGGTGTGCTCGTCGTAGCGTCCGGAGAGCAGCCCGCTGGCCAGCGGCACCCGGGCGATGATCGCCACCCCGGCCTCGGCAGCGGCGGGCAGCACCCGCTCCAGCGGCTTGCGGCGGAAGATGTTCACGATGATCTGCACACTCACCACGCCGGGGCGGGCGAGGGCGGTCAGCGCCTCGTCCACGGTCTCCACTGAGACGCCGTAGCCCGTGATCCGACCCTCCTGCACCAGGGTGTCCAGGTCGTCGTAGGTCTGCTCGCGGCCCAGCACCGCGGTCGGCGGGCAGTGCAGCTGGACCAGGTCCAGGGTGTCGACCCCGAGGTTCTGCCGAGACCGGTCGGTCCAGGCCCGGAACGCATCCAGGGTGTAAGCCTCGGGTACATGCGGGTCGGTACGGCGGCCCATCTTGGTGGCCACCGTCGGGCGCGGGGCAGTGTGCTCGGCCAGGAAGCGTCCGATCAGCTTCTCGCTACGACCGTCGCCATAGACATCGGCGGTGTCGAGGAACGTCACCCCGGAGTCGACGGCCGCGGCCAGCACGCCGAGCGCATCGTCCTCGTCGACCTCGCCCCAGTCCGCGCCGAGCTGCCAGCACCCCAGGCCGACGGCGCTGGTGGCGCGCTCGGCCCTGCCCCACGTCGTTGTCTGCATGGGCAGCAGGCTAGCCCGGCGGGTCGCGCTGGCAGGCAGCAGCAGGGCGAGGAAGATGGCGTCGGGTCCGTGTGCCGCACCGGCCCCGAAGGAGCCGCCGTGTTCAGCCGCAGCCGCACGCGTGTTCCCACCGCTCGGGTGGAGCAGGTGCTCCCACTCGCCCCGGATCGGGCCTGGCAGCTGGTGGCCGACGCCCGGCACCATGCGCGGTGGGTGCCGCTGACCCGGGTCGATCTGGCCTGCGCAGATCCGACGGCGACGGGTGGCCCCGGGCCCGGGTGGCGGTGGCGCGGCCCCGACGAGCCACCCGCAGCCGGTGACCTGGTGGTGGCGGTCTCCGGCCCGGGCGCGCGTCGCGGGGCGCGGGGACTCACCGACCGGATGCGGATCGAGCGCTATGAGCCGCCACTGGACACGGTGCCCGGAACCGCGGTGTTCGTGAAACTCGGGCCGGTGCTGGGCGGCACTGCCAGGATCGTGGTGACCCCTCAAGCGTCGGGCACCGGGGTGACGTGGTCCGAGCAGGTGTACCTGCGCGGCCTGCCGCCGGTGCTCACCGAGTGGGCCGGCGCTGCGCTGATCCATGCGATGTTGGTCCTGACGCTGCGTCGCCTCCGTCGCGACGCAACGAATCGCCCTCTCTGACCCGTTGCGCGCAAAGAATCGTTTGTGGCACGCAACATCGGTTACTGAATCCTGCGTCGAGCGGCTCGTACCCTCGACAACAGTCCACACCGCACCCCCAAGGGAGTCCCATGGCCACCACGCCGCAGCCGACCCAGCGCCGCTACCTGATGTGCGAGCCCACCCACTACACGGTCTCCTACGAGATCAACCCGTGGATGGACTCGACCCGGTTCACCGACGCAGAGCTGGCCGTACGGCAGTGGCGGGTGCTGCGTGACCTCTACCTGGAACTCGGGCACACCGTCGACCTGATCGACCCGATCCCCGGCCTGCCGGACATGGTCTACGCCGCCAACGGGGCCACTGTGGTCGACGGCATTGTCTACTCCGCGAAGTTCCGCTACCCCGAGCGCCAGCCCGAGGGCCCGGCCTATGAGAAGTGGTTCGCCGACCACGGGTTCGTCACGCACACCGCGGAGGAGGTCAACGAGGGCGAGGGCGACATCCTGATGGTCGGGGATCTCCTGCTGGCCGGGACCGGATTCCGCACCGATCGTGCCTCACACGGGGAGATCGCCCGGGTCACCGGCCGCGAGGTGGTCACGATGGAGCTGGTCGACTCGCACTACTACCACCTGGACACCGCGTTGAGCGTGCTGTCCTCCGACCCGGCCGCCCCGCTGATCGCCTACTACCCGCCGGCGTTCTCCGACGCCTCCCGCACCGAGCTGGAGCGCCGATTCCCGGATGCGGTGATCGCCTCCGAGCAGGACGCCGCCTGCCTCGGACTGAACGCGGTCTCCGACGGCAAGCACGTGGTGGTCGCCCCCGGGGCCACCGACCTGGCCGCCCAGTTGACCGAGCGCGGATTCGAGCCGATTCCGGTGGACACCTCCGAGCTGCTCAAGGGCGGCGGCGGAGCCAAGTGCTGCACGCTGGAGATCCGCACCGCCCCCTGACCCCCGGAACGGAGCGCCATCGATGACGTCGTCGGACACCCTTGCGCACAACTACCACCCGCTGCCGGTGACGCTGACCAGCGGTGAGGGTGCCTGGGTGCGCGACGTCGAGGGACGGACCTATCTGGATCTGCTGGCCGGGTACTCCGCGTTGAACTTCGGTCATCGTCATCCCGACCTGACCGCCGCCGCGCATCGGCAGCTCGACCGGTTGACCCTGTCATCACGGGCTTTCGACCACGATCTGCTGCACCCGTTCGCCGAGGCACTGTCCGCCCTGTCCCGCCCGGTGATCGCCGGGATCGACGCGCCGATGGTGCTGCCGATGAACACCGGTGCCGAGGCGGTGGAAACCGCGATCAAGACTGCCCGCAAGTGGGGACATCAGCGCGGGATCCCCGAGGACGAGGGCACCATTGTGGTCGCGGAGGGCAACTTCCACGGCCGCACCACCACCATCGTGTCCTTCAGCACCGATCCGGAGGCACGCCAGGGCTTCGGCCCGTTCACCCCGGGGTTCCGGGTCGTGCCCTTCGGTGATGCGCAGGCCCTTCGGGCGGCGGTCGACGAGCGCACCGTGGCGGTGCTGCTGGAGCCGATCCAGGGTGAGCAGGGCGTGGTGGTGCCGCCTGCGGACTACTGGCCGACGGTGCGGCAGATCTGCAATGACACCGACACCCTGCTGATCGCGGACGAGATCCAGTCCGGACTCGGCCGCACCGGCACCACCTTCGCACTGGAACTGTGGGGCGTCCGGGCCGACCTGATGACCCTGGGCAAGGCGCTCGGCGGCGGCGTGCTGCCGGTCTCGGCGGTGGTCGGTTGCCCCGACGTACTGGGCGTGCTCACCCCGGGCAGTCACGGGTCGACCTTCGGCGGGAACCCCCTGGCCTGTGCGGTCGGCCTGGCGGTGATCGAACTGCTGTCCACCGGGCAGGTACAGCACCGCGCCCGCGAGCTCGGTACACACCTGCATGAGCGCCTGCGCACCCTGGTCCAGGGCGGGCTGCTCACCGGCACGCGGGGTGTCGGACTGTGGGCCGGCCTGGATGTCGACCCGGCCTGGGGCACCGGTCGGCAGCTGTGCGAGCGGCTGCTGGAGCTGGGCGTGCTGGCCAAGGACACGCACGGCTCCACCATCCGACTCGCACCGCCGCTGACCATCGCTGCCGAAGATCTGGACCTCGCCCTGGACCGGTTGACCCACGCGCTGCGCTGATCCTCAGCTGAACACCATGGCGGTGTAGAGCACGCCGTTGATGGTGACCGCGCCGATCGCGACCCGGCTGACCCCCGATTTGAGGATCCACGCCCGGTGCGGCGGGGAGTCCATATACGCCTGGATCATGTACCCGTCGTTGATCGGCTGCACCCACCCGACAATGTGATCGCGGCCCGAGTGCCAAATGCTGCCCGCCGCGGCCATCGCCGCCGCGTGATTCTGCAGACTCGAGGAGCCGACCACGCTGAGCCCCGGCAGACCAGCTGCTGCCCGGTGCTGATTGAGCACCGCTCCAAGCCCGGCGGCCCCGTAGGCCTGCACCCCGGGAGCCCAGCCACCGGTGCTCGGCGCGCTGCCACCACCGCCACCACCGCTGCTGGGCGGGGCCGGAGACCGCTGCTGACGCTGAGCCGCTGCCTGTTCCGCCGCGGCCTGCTCTGCGGCGCGCTGGGCAGCCAACCGTTCCTGTTCGGCGTGCCAGGCATCCTCCTGCTCCTGCACCACGCGGGCCGCGTCGGCGGTGCCGACACGGACCTCTCGCAGGTCGACCGGGCTGGCTCCCGAGCCCAGCCGGGCCAGTGCCTCCTCCAGTGCGTCGGCAGACGCGCGCAGGGCAGCGAGGTTCTCGGCCCCGGCGTGTTCAGCGGCCACTGCCAGCGCTCGCGCCTGTTCCGCGGCGGTGCGGGCCTCCGTCAGGGCACGCTCACGCGCCTGCGCCCCGGTGACAGCGGCCTGCTGCTCGCGCTGGTGGTCGAAGAACTCCTGATCGACCGCGTAGGCCGCGTCCACGACCTCGGCGCGCCCCTGCATCGCCGCCTGGGCAGCAGCCGCCCGTGCCCGTTGGTCGAGGACGACCCCGACGGTGACGGCCAACGCCAGGACAGCCACACCCGCCGTCCACGCGATGACCCGGCGCCATCGATGCCGCGTCAACGGTGGCCAGGCGATCCCGCCCACCTGATTATTCGCACCGGTGCCGGGCAGATCCTGCCGGTGATCCGGCGGGTTGTCCTGCGTGACGGCCGGGCGCGATGCGCGCGTCTGAGGCTCGATGCTCGTCATGCCGATCCCCTTTCCCAGCATTGCCCCCACCTCATCGGCACGTCCTCGTGCCCACGTGAGATGTCAGAACGGCCGATGCCGACTGCGGCAGGGACCGCCCTGCTGGTGACGCCATGTCATCAGGGGTATGACCGGCGTGGTGGTGTCATCTGACCACAGGGCAGCTCATCCCGCGCGGGGCGTCGCGCGATGCACGCCTGCTAGGCGAGGATGCAGGAATGCACCAGCCCCCAGCGCTCGACGCCATTGACCAGGCGATTGTCCGCGAGCTCGCGCTCGATGCTCGCGCGTCGTTCGCAGAACTGGGTGCAGCGGTCGCACTGTCCGCGTCGGCGGTGAAGCGACGGGTGGATCGGCTGCGAGACTCGGGGGTGATCCGCGGGTTCACCGTCCGGCTGGACCCGGCGGCGGTCGGCTGGCAGACCGAGGCGTTCATCGAGCTGTTCTGCCAGGGCTCAACATCACCGGCGACCATGCGCCACGCAGTGGAGGGCTACCCGGAGGTGGTCGCCGCCAGCACGGTCACCGGTGATGTGGATCTGGTGGTCCAGGTTCGCACCCGGGACATGCAGCATCTGGAGCAGGTGGTGGAACGGTTCGCCGCCGAACCGTTCGTGGTGCGCACCCGGTCGACCGTGGTGCTGTCCGCCCTGCTGCGTCGACCGGACCTGCCTACTGAGTAATCAGGCGGTGGCGGCGGCGCTGCCCCGGTCGCTGGCGTTCTCCTGGCAGCGGTTGGTCACCACCATCACCGGGCAAGCAGCGTGGTGCAGCACCGCCTGACTGGTGGAGCCGAGCAGCAGCCCGGTGAAACCGCCCCGACCACGGGACCCGACCACGATCAGGTCAGTGGCGGTGGAGAACTCGGTCAGCAGCTCCGCACCGGTACCGTCCAGCACATGCCGCTTCACCGTGACGCCGGGGTAGTCGGTCAGCGCCCGCTCGACGACCACGTTCAGGCCCTCGGTGACATCGGCCAGCACCTGGGTCTGGTCCACCGCGGCAGGCAGCCAGGCCATCACACCCGCGCCCGCCCCGACCGGGACCCCGGCCACCGCGGTCAGCTCCGCGCCCCAGGCCTGGGACTCCTCGATCGCCTGCCGCAGCGCCAGATCCGCCTGCGGGGAGCCGTCGACACCGACGATGACCCGGCGCACCGGACGCACCACCGGCACCGAATCGTCTTGCGGCACCGCACCACCACGACGGGAATCGCGCAGCGGCACCACCACAGTGGGGCAGTAGGCGTGGGCGGGCAGCGTGCTGGATACGGTGCCCAGCAGCCGGTCGGCGAATCCGCCCTTGCCCCGGGTGCCGACCACGGCCAGACAGGCCTCACGGGACAGTTCCACCAGAACCGCCGCCGCGTCCCCGGTGGCGACGGTGGTGCTCACCGGAACGTCATGGGCGGCGACCCGCTGGGCGGCCTCCTCCAGCACGGCCCGGGCACCCTCCTGGATCGCCGTGTCGTCGAGGGCGGCATAGCCACCGTCCAGTGAGGCGGCCGCGAAGGACGGCAAGGTGTACGAGCACACCACGTGCAGCCCACGGCCGCGGACCTTCGCCTCGGCAGCAGCCCAGTCCAGGGCGTGCATGCTCGCCGCTGATCCGTCGACACCGACCAGGATCTCCGCGTCACGCTTCATGGTTTCCGACCTCCTCGCAGGAACGGGTCCAGTCTGCTCTGGTTTGAGGTCCGGCGCACCCTCCTGTGAGGGTTTCTTGACCTTCGCCCCGCGCTCAAGCGACCAGGTAGGCGGTCCAGGCCGGGTCCTGCGCCATCGTGCCGCGCAGGAACGCGGCCGGGCCCCGGGGGACGGCGGGCTGCACGCTCAGCTCCCAGCCGAGCTCGTGCAGCAGGTGGTCAGCCTTGCGGTGGTTGCAGCGGCGGCAGGCGGCCACCACGTTCTCCCACTCATGCCGACCGCCCCGCGACCGCGGGTGCACATGGTCGACGGTGTCCGCCCGGGCACCGCAGTAGGCGCACCGGTGGTCGTCGCGTTGCAGCACGGTACGGCGAGTCGGCGGCACCGGCCGACGATGCGGGACATGCACGTAGCGGGTGAGGCACAGGACGGCAGGCCAGGACATCGCGGCATGTTCCGAGTGCAGCACCAGGCCGGTGGTCTCGAGCACCACCGCCTTCCCGGCCAGCACCAGGGTGACCGCACGCGGCAGGCTGACCACGCACAGCGGCTCATGGCTGGCGTTCAACAGCAGGGTCCGAGCAGGGACGGTCTGGAGCACGGCGAACTCCTTGCGGCGGGGACCCGCCTGGCTGGCGGGTCCGCTGGGGAGACAGCGCGACCAGCGTACGCGCAGCCTGCGACCACGCACCCGGTCTTATCCGCCGATCCACCGCGAACGACAATGGCCCCCGCACCGTGTGGTGCGGGGGCCGTTCGAGAGTCGCCTGCGGATCAGCCGATCCGGATGAAGACCGGGTTGCTCTGCCAGATGGAGCGGAACTGCACGGTCTTGCCGGGGCGCGGGGCGTCGATCTGCTGGTTGCCACCGGCATAGATCGCGACGTGGCCCGGGGACCAGATGATGTCGCCCGGCTGGGCCTCGGCAGCCGAGACCACGGTGCCCGCAGCCTTGATCGCCGAGGACGTGCGCGGCAGGGAGATGCCGAGCTGCGCGTAGACATAGGACACGAACCCGGAGCAGTCGAAGCCGGCCGGGGTGGTGCCACCGGAGACGTAGGGCACGCCGACGTAGCGGGCAGCGATCTCCAGCACGGCGTTGCCGGACACCGACTGCGGCACCGGGGCGGAGACCGGGGCCTCCACGGCGGCGGTCTCGGTCCGGGTGTTCGAGCGGGACGTCGTCTCGGTGACGGTCTCCACCACCGGCTCCGGCTCCGGGACCACAGCGGTGACGGCGGGGGCCTCGAAGGTCCACGCGGCGTCGACCGGGGCGGTCACCTGGGGGGCGGTGTCGAGCACGGCCCGCGCCGAGGCGGTCAGGTTGGTGGTGTCCACCGAGCCGAGGGCGGTGTCGTTGGTCGACGGCGCGGCGTGGGCCGGGACGGCGATCATCGAGACCATCAGGCCGGACGACGCCGCGACAACGGCGGTGCGGCGACCGGCACCGGCAAGGGTGTCGGTGAGCTCGGTGAGCGGGGTGACGGGGCGACGCGCGGAACGATGCCGGGCGCGTGCAGCACTAACGGTCACGTACAGCCTCTCCTGGTGCCTACGAGGTGAGCTGTCGGGTTCGGACTGGAGATGTCCGGCCGCGGCACCGTCCTCACGGACGCTGTTCGCGACTTCACCCCAAGGACGCACCATGGCGCCCGAAGTTGGTTCCCCCGCCCCTGCCGGCGATCGAACGGACTTCGGGTGATGGCAGGGTTCGGCTGGCCACCCGAAGGCTCAGACGGAGGAGGGTTCCGACGAGCAGGACCGACCGTACCTGACCCCCTGCGGGATTGTCACGTTCCGGTCACGGTCTGTTTCCCCACCGGATGTACGCCCGCCCCGCGGGCTCCCGATACGACAGCGCCGCGGTGCTGGTCGCAGGACCGAACACCGCGGCGGGACGCCGTGCGGGTGAAGACGGAGAAGGTCAGGCCGTGGCGAGGAACACGTGCCGGGCGATGTCCACGGGCAGGTCGAGCACCGCCTCCGCGCCGGGGGCACCCAGGGTGACGACACCGCGCCCCGGGGTGGCGGTGACCTCACGTCCGGGCAGCAGGCCGAGCGCCGACATCCGGCCAAGCAGCTCCACGTCGGTCTGCAAGGGCTCACCGAGCCGCGACAGGGTGCCGTGCACGGCGGCACCGGAGCGCTCCACCAGGTGCACCACCGAGTCGACACCGTCCAGGAACGACACCGGCGCGGGCGGCTCGCCGATCTCAGGCAGGCCGGGAATCGGGTTGCCGTAGGGGTCGAACTGCGGGTGACCGAGCAGATCCGCGAGCCGCTGCTCCACCCGCTCGCTCATGACGTGCTCCCAGCGACAGGCCTCCTCGTGGACGAATTGCCAGTCGAGCTTGACCACGTCGGTGAGCAGGCGCTCGGCCAGCCGGTGTTTGCGCATCACCTGGGTGGCCTTGTGCGCCCCGGCCTCGGTCAGCTCCAGATGCCGGTCCCCGGAGACGATGACCAACCCGTCGCGCTCCATCCGGGCCACCGTCTGGGAGACCGTGGGCCCGCTGTGTCCGAGCCGCTCAGCGATTCGGGCGCGCAACGGGGTGATGCCCTCCTCCGACAACTCATAGATCGTCTTGAGGTACATCTCGGTGGTGTCGATCAGATCGCTCACGCCGGTGCCTTCCTGTCTCGCCCGGGGCCTCGTCCGTCCACAGGTTAGTTGGTCGATCCCACAGCGGAAGGTCTGTGAGTAGGGTCGGCGT
This sequence comes from Cellulomonas sp. NPDC089187, assembly GCF_040685135.1. Taxonomy (NCBI): domain Bacteria; kingdom Bacillati; phylum Actinomycetota; class Actinomycetes; order Micrococcales; family Cellulomonadaceae; genus Cellulomonas; species Cellulomonas sp. NPDC089187. Next base: position 269,908 of record NZ_JBFBHI010000003.1, read on the forward strand.
GTGACCGTGAGCCGCGACACTCTGCCGGATATCCCCGCCCCTCTGCTGCCGCGGGATGGCCGGTTCGGTTCCGGGCCTGCGAAGGTCCGGGCCGCGCAGGTGCAGGCGCTGGTGGATGCCGGTCGGAACCTGCTCGGAACCTCGCACCGTCAGGCGCCGGTCAAGGCCGTGGTGCACCGGGTACGCGCTGGTCTGTCTGCGCTCTTCGATCTGCCGGACGGCTACGAGGTGGTGCTGGGCAACGGGGGCAGCACCGCCTTCTGGGAGGTCGCGGTGGCCTGCCTGATCGAGCAGCGGTCGGCACACGCCACCTTCGGAGAGTTCGGGTCGAAGTTCGCCGCTGCCGCCCGTCGGGCACCCTTCCTGGACGAGCCCGCGGTGACCGAGTTCGCGCCGGGCACCGCGGGCCTCCCGACGGCGACCGACGGGGTGGATGTCTACGCCTGGGCGCAGAACGAGACCTCGACCGGTGCCATCGCCCCGGTCCGGCGCGCGATGGACTACGGCGATGCCCTGGTGCTGGTGGACGCCACCTCGGCCGCCGGTGGCATGGCAGTGGACGTCCGGCATGCCGACGCCTACTACTTCGCGCCGCAGAAGAACTTCGGCGGCGACGGGGGGCTGTGGTTGGCGGTGCTGTCCCCCGCGGCCCTCGAGCGAGCCGCCCGGGTGGAGTCGCGCGGTGACCGCTGGGTGCCGGAGTTCCTGTCGCTGACCGCCGCGGTGACCAACTCCCGCGCTGATCAGACGCTGAACACCCCGGCGCTGAGCACCCTGATCACGCTGGCGGAGCAGATCGACTGGATGCTGGCCAATGGCGGACTGGACTGGTGTGCCCAGCGGACAGCGACCTCCAGCGGCCATCTGTACGGCTGGGCCGACGCCCGGGACTGGGCCACCCCCTTCGTCCGCGAGCCGGAGCAGCGCTCGCCAGTGGTCGGGACCATCGACTTCGCCCCGGAGGTCGAGGCAGCGACCGTGTCGACGGTGCTGCGGGCACACGGGATCGTGGATGTGGAGCCGTACCGCAAACTCGGGCGCAATCAGCTCCGGGTGGCGATGTTCCCGGCGGTCGACCCGGAGGACGTACTGGCGCTGACCGCCTGCATCGATCACGTGGTGGAGCGGCTGGTCTGAGTCAGTCGTCCGCGGGCCGACGACGGGCGAGGCGGGCCACGGCCAGCACCACGACGCCACCGGCGAGCAGCAACCCGGCCAGACGTAGCTCGGGATGCGGGTCGGTTCCGGTCGTCGCCAACACCCCGGAGCGGAATGCCCCCGCCGGCACAGTGGGTTCGGCTGCCAACACTCCACTGCGGTAGATCGGCTGGTCGACGATGGCGGAGGTCGGGAGCACCGGATCGTCCTGACCTTCGGGCGTGGTCGTCTGGTCGGGGTTCGCGCAGGGTGCTGCCTCCGACGGGTACGCCACCACGGTGGCCACACTCGGGTTCACCTGGAACAGCAGCGCCACACGCGGACGCACCCAGTCGTCCTGGTCGCCGGGGGTCAGCGAGCCGTCTGCCTGCCGGGTCCACCCTGGCCAGTCGACGACCTGACCTGCCTCGATCACGACGCCGGGCCACAGCACCCGACCGGACAGTGGCAGCCCGCTGTAGACGACATCCGCACCGCCGGGGTTCTGCCAGGTGAGGGTCACCGTGGTGTTCGGGGTGCCCTCGGGTCGCACGGCGTACTCCAGCACCGGTGCACCGCCGACGCAGGCGGCACGGGCGCGTTCCAGGATCAGCTGGCAGACGCCCCGGGGCGCATAGCCATCGGCGGGTTGAACGCAGGCCGTGGTGTTCGGGGCGGTGAGGTCGACCGCGCCCGGCTGCACGTCACCGCTCGCATCGGGGTCCGTGGGGTCGGGCAGACCCGCAGTGGCGGCCCGATGTGCTGCCGTGGCGGTGTCACCCGTCGGGAGATCGGCGGCGCGCGGGGCTGCCAGCGCGGCGGTGCCGCCGGTGCCGAGCAGGAGGCCAATCCCGATCAACACCGCTCCCGCCGACGTCGGGCGGATTCGTCGTCGCGACATGGTGCCTCCCCCTACGCTCGGCCTCATCGTCGAGCGCACTCCGAACCGGACAAACCGGACATTTATCGTCGACTGTAGCGCCGGTGCGGCCAGGATCAGCGAGATCGAGCGGGTGACTTCTGCCTCGCCTCGCTATAGCCCGGCGCAGACAGCAGACACTCGGCCGGGTGCGTCCACCGTCGGCGTGGTCCACAGATCGAGCCGCCCACCGGGGGCGGGAACTTCCACGACGTAGGACTCCCCGCCGCCGGGAGCTAGCCGCGAGGTGACGGTGTGGACCGCACGCCCATCAATCTCCGCCACGGCACCGCCGAGCGGGTTGCCGTTCCGGGTCAGCGCATCGAGCACACCGTGGCGGGCCGTGTACAGCGACAGATTGGTGGCAATCCACCCCGCAGGGAGTCCGGCACCACCGTCGCCCAGCACCTGCGCGGGCGCACGGTCGATGTCGGCGGGCGGGTGATAGTCCAGGCGCAGCGTGATCCGGGCCGCCGGCTGCGGACCGTGGCAGCCGGTCAGTTTGACATCGATTCGGGCGTCCAGGTCGACACCGAGTTTGCCCGCGGTGGTGTCGTCCAGGAACAGCCCCACCGCCCCGCCCCGGTCGATGCCGGACAGGAAGTCCCCGGCCACTGCCGATCCGGCCAGGACGCGCTGTTCTGCCGGGTCGGCTGACCACAGACGCAGCCGCCCGTCGTCGACCTGCCGGGCCAGCACCTCCGCCACCGCCATGAGCGCGGCAGGCCGGGAAAGCACCGGAACCAGCGTGGCGAAGGCGGCGGCGGCAGCGCGGGCATAGAGCGCATCCCCCGCCTGGGGGTCGCCGTACTGGAGATAAGCCTGGCGCAGCAGCAGGTCGATCAACCCGTCAGCGCCGACCCACTGCCCATCCACGTCGATCTGACCACCCACCGCCGAGAGCACGGCGGTCAGCGCAACCGGATCGGTGGCCACCACCCCGTCCACCCGCTCACCCACCACCCGATCCCAGTACGCCGCAGCCAGCTCGGCGGAGCGCGGGAAGTCCGGGGTGAGCACCACATCCTGGATCCAGCGGCCGAGGCGGTCGCCGTAGAGCACCTGTTCCTGACCGGTGAGCGGCAGGACGGGGTCGGCCTGCTCGGGCAGCTGCGTCGTGCCGCGCTGATCGGTGAGCCGCAGCACCCCGTGGTCGAGGGTGAGCACCAGGGCGGAACCGACGATCCCGCCCTGGGTGCGCAGCTCCGCTGGGTTGAGCGCGAGGAGCAGGTAGCGCCGAGCGCCGTCCAGGGCGAGCAGTTCGGGCAGATGGTCGGCGATCCCGGCGGCGGAGCGCAGAGCCTCTGGGTCCAGGTCGACCACCGGCGCGAGGCGATCCAGTCCAGAACGCACCGGTCCGACCAGCCCAGAGGGATCGACTGAGGCCAGCTCGGCGTGCAGCACGAGCAGGGTGTCCACGGCCCGGGAGAGCACCGGGGCCGTTTGGGCGAGCGGGCGGAGATCGAGCCCCCCGGAGCTGACGTCCGCCACCGCCGGGTCGGCCTGACCAGTGGAACCGGCGGCCCTCGACCCGTCGTCCTGCGGGTCCGCCTGCACCGCCGTCACCAGGTCCAGCACCCCCTGCGCCGGCTCGCCGGCCAACCGATCAGCAGCCCGGGCCACCGCGGTCACCACCCGCAGGTCGTCACCGATCCAGGGCAGCCGGGCCGCGACCCGCACCACCGGGTCGCCGGTCGCGGATCGAGCATGGGCTGCGGCCTCCCGGATGGCTGGCAGCCGCTGCTCGAGCACAGAAGTGTCACCCACAGCCACAGCGGTGCTCACCGGGTCCATCTCCGCTGAGAGGCGCTCCATGGCATCGACCGCTTGCGCCATGCGGAACCCGACCCAGAGTCCGAGCAGCAGCACGAGCCCGAGCAGCAGCAGGACGCCGCGCAGGATCCACCGTCGGACAGTCACCGCTTGATAGTGACATCCCGGACATATCGGGCGATCCCCGGGCGGGTGGATTCACCCGGTGGCGCTCAGGTGGCGGTGCGGTCGGCCGTGTCCTGGGCTGCCACCTGATCGGCCGAGCGCCGAGGGTGCACCACCTGCAGGTGCGGGCGGGCGCGCACCCGGTAATGCACCTCGAGATCCCAACGCTTCTTGGCCCACAAGCCGGCCGCTGTGGCGACCAACAGGGCGCTGATCGACCCGATCCCGATGGACCACCGCGCACCGAACTGCTCGCCGACCCAGCCGACGATGGGCGCACCGATGGGCGTGGCCCCCAGCATCACGATCATGTACAGCGACATCACCCGACCGCGCACTGCGGGATCGGTGGACATCTGGATCGTGGTGTTCGCCGCAGTGAGCATGGTCAGCGAGGCCAACCCGACCGGGATGCAGGCCAACGCGTAGCCGAGATAGGTGGGCATCAGCGCCTGCACGCCGGTGGCCACCCCGAAGGCGAAGGCCGCGCCGATCACCAACCGCACCCGGGGCCGTTCACGGCGGGCGGCCAATAGCGCGCCGGCCAGTGACCCGATGGCCATCACCGAGCCGAGGATGCCGTACTCCCCCGCACCCTTGCCGAACTCCGCGCGGGCCATCAGCGCGCTGGTCATCTGAAAGTTCAGCCCGAAGGTGGAGACCACACCGATCACCACCATGATCACGATGATGTCGGTGCGGTGCCGCACATAGCGGATGCCCTCGCGGATCTGCCCCTTGGCGCGGGGCGCGGCCGGCATCGGGTAGAGCTGATCGGTCTTCATCCGGGTCAGCGCCAGGATCGTCGCGGCGAAGGTCGCCCCGTTGATCAGGAATGCCCATCCGGAGCCGAAGGCCGCGATCAGCAGACCGGCCAGTCCGGGCCCGATCAGGCGCGCAGCGTTGAAGGAGGCGCTGTTCAACCCCACCGCGTTGGAGAGCTTCCCGGCCGGGACCAGCTCGGCGACGAAGGTTTGCCGCACCGGTTGGTCGATCGCGGCGACGCAGCCCAGAGCCAGCGCGAAGAGGTACACCTGCCACAGCTGGGCATGCCCGGACAGCACTAGAGCACCGAGACCCAGCGCCAAGGCCCCCTGCGCGATCTGACTGGCGATCAACAACTTGCGCCGATTGACCCGATCGGCGAGCAGCCCCGCCCAGGCGGACAGCAGCAGCGTGGGCGCGAACTGGAGCGCGGTGGTGATCCCGACCGCCAGCCCGGAGTCGTCGGACAGGTCAGTCAGCACCAGCCAGTCCTGGGCGACGCGCTGCATCCAGGTGCCGATGTTGGCGACCAGGGCACCGGCGAACCACAGGCGGTAGTTCGGGAACCGGAGCGAGGCGAAGGTGGAGTTCATCGCGCGGGTCCTCCCGCCGCCGCGATCTGCCGGAGGAGGACCGCCGCCTGCGCCAGGGTGGCCCGGTCGTCCGCGGATAACCCCTTGAGCTGCTGGGCCAGCCAGTCGTCCCGTCGACGCCGGGTCTCGCGGACCTCGGACTCCCCGGCCTCCGTGGGACGGACCAGCACCACCCGACCGTCGGTGGGGTGCGGCTCCTTGGTCACGAAGCCCAGCTCCACCAGAGCATTGACGGTGCGGGTCATGGTCGGCGGTTGTACATGCTCGTGGTCGGCCAAGGCACCGGGGGTCATCGGCCCCTTGCGCAGCAGCACGGCCAACACGGTGAACTGCTGATCGGGCAGGTCGGCGGCACCGCGACGGGAGCGGATCCGCCGAGTGGCCACGCTCAGCGCGCTGCGCAGCTCACCGGCGAGGGTGGCCGGTCGACACTGCGCGGACGTCGGTGGCTGCAGAGCATCGGACACAGCTCCGCCGGGCGGGATCACGGGCATGATCATTAGCTTAGGTCATTACCTCGGCTCATGACAGGGACCGGTGGAACCAACGACGCCCCGGATCGCATGAGGCGATCCGGGGCGTCGTCCGGGTGAGCGGTCGGTGACTCAGGGGCGACCGAGCGCGCGGTAGGTCCAGCCCGCGTCGCGCCAGCGCGCCGGCTCCAACACATTGCGACCGTCGAGGATGTGCTTGCCAGCCACCAGGTCGGCGATGGAGTCCGGGTCGAGGGCCTTGTACTCGTCCCACTCGGTGGCGAGCAGCACCACGTCGGCATCCTGCACAGCCTCGGCCACCGAGGTGGCGTAGTGCAGACCCGGCCAGGCAGCACGGGCGTTGTCGATCGCCTGCGGGTCGGTGACGACCACATGCGCACCCTGCAACTGCATCTGCCCGGCCACTGACAGCGCGGGCGAGTCGCGAATGTCGTCGGAGTTCGGCTTGAAGGCCGCACCGAGCACCGCGATCCGGCGTCCGACGATGGAACCGCCGCACACCTCACGGGCCAGGTCGACCATCCGGACCCGACGTCGCATATTGATCGCGTCGACCTCCTTGAGGAAGGAGAGCGCCTGATCCACGCCGAGTTCGCCCGCTCGGGCCATGAAGCCGCGGATGTCCTTGGGCAGGCACCCGCCGCCGAACCCGAGTCCAGCGTTGAGGAACTTCCGGCCGATCCGCACGTCGTGGCCGATCGCATCCGCCAACCGCGTCACATCGGCGCCGGTGGTCTCGCACACCTCCGCCATCGCGTTGATGAACGAGATCTTGGTGGCCAGAAAGGCGTTCGCCGCGACCTTGACCAGCTGCGAGGTGGCGTAGTCCGTGACCACCAACGGGGCACCCTCGGACAACGGCGAGGCGTAGACCTCGTCCAGGATCCGGCGGGCCCGCTCGCCGTCCTCGGTCACCGCGCCGTCCTCAGCCGTGGGCAGGCCGTAGACCAGACGATCCGGGTGCAAGGTGTCCTGCACGGCGAATCCCTCGCGCAGGAACTCCGGGTTCCAGACCAGGGTCGCGCCAGTGCCCTCCAGGCGGGCTGCCAGCTCCTCGGCAGTGCCGACCGGGACGGTGGACTTGCCCACCACCAGGTCGCCCGGATTCAGATGCGGCAGCAGCGCCGCGAAGGACGACTCCACAGAGGACAGGTCGGCGCGGAACTCACCGTCCTTCTGCGGGGTGCCCACACACACGAAGTGCACGGTGGCCCCGGCGACCTGCGTCATGTCCGTGGTGAAGGCCAGACGGTCACTGCCGCGCAGACCATCCAACAGCTCGGGCAGGCCCGGCTCGTAGAACGGGGCAATCCCAGCGGCGAGCCGCTCGATCTTGCGCTGGTCGACATCGATGCCGACGACGGTGTGCCCGAGGGTGGCCATGCTCGCGGCGTGCACAGCGCCGAGGTAGCCACACCCGATGACGGAGATACGCATGGAGAGTCCTTTGTGCTGCGGAGGGGTACCCAGGAACCTACCTCCCCGGGTACCCCTCGACTCAGAGCCCCAGGAGCGACTTGATCGGCTCGGTCAAGAAGTAGATCGCGAAGAGCACGGTCGCCACCCACATCATCGGGTGCACCTGGCGGATCTTGCCGACCGCGACCTTCAGCACGACGAAGGACACCACACCCGCGCCGATGCCCACGGTGATCGAGTAGGCGAACGGCATCAGGATGATCGTCAGGAACGCCGGGATCGCGACCTCGTAGTCCTTCCAGTCGATGCCCGTGATCTGCAAGAACATCAGGAAGCCGACAACGACCAGCGCCGGGGTGGCCGCCTCCGAGGGGACCATCTCGATCAGCGGGGACAGGAAGGTCGCGAGCAGGAACGCCAGACCGGTGACCACCGAGGCCAGACCAGTGCGGGCACCGTCACCGACACCCGCGGTGGACTCGACGTAGCTGGTGTTGGAGGACACCGACCCGGCACCACCGGCGACCGCGGCCAGGGAGTCGACGATCAAGATCTGCTTGGTGCGCGGCGGGTTGCCGTCGGCGTCCAGCAGCTTGGCCTCGCCGCCGACCGCGACCATCGTGCCCATCGTGTCGAAGAAGTCGGCCACCATCAGGGAGAACACCAGCAGCACCACCGCGACGATGCCGATCTTGCTGATCGAGCCGAACAGGGAGAACTGCCCCAGCAGAGAGAAGTCCGGGGTGTCGACCGGGGAGTCCGGGAGCGCGGGCACGTTCAGGGCCCAGCCACCGGCATTGTCCGCGCTGCGCGCGCCGACATGGGTGATCGCCTCAACGATCATCGCCAGCACGGTGGAGGTGACGATGGCGATCAGGATCGCGCCCTTGACCTTGCGGGTCATCAGGATCACCGCGAGGAACACGCCGACCACGAACACCAGCAGCGGCCAGGCACCCAGCGATCCGCCGATGCCCAGCTCGACCGGAGTGGACTGGCTCGCGGGGATGCGCACCAGCCCGGCGTTGACCAGTCCGACGAAGGCCACGAACAGGCCGATCCCCACGCTGATCGCCGTCTTGAGTGCCATCGGCACCGCCTGGAACACCGCCTGCCGGAACCCGGTCAACACCAGGACCAGGATCAGGATGCCCTCCAACACCACGATGCCCATCGCATCCGCCCAGGTCATGTCGGGCAGTGCAGCGATGGAGAAGGCCACCGCGGCGTTCAGGCCCAGACCCGCGGCCAGTGCGATCGGGAAGTTCGCGACCACGCCCATCAGGATCGACATCACCCCGGCAACCAGTGCGGTGGTGGCGGCAACCTTGGCGAGGTTCGGCTCTGCGCCCCCGCCGAGGAACTGTCCGGTGCCGTCCTGGGCGGTGCCGATGATCAGCGGGTTCAGCACGATGATGTAGCTCATCGCGAAGAAGGTGACCAATCCGCCGCGGATCTCGGCTCCGATGGAGGAGCCCCGCTCAGTGATCTTGAAGAAGCGATCCAGCGCATTGCGTGGCGCTGTGGGCACAGCGGTGCCCGATGTGGTGGAGGACATGTGGCGAATTCTGGCATGTCCGCCGGGTCGGGCGGGTCAGGTCGGTCGACCGGGGACGTTCTCCGGCAAGGGGATCGGACACGCTCCCCGGTCGACCGTTGCCGACGCCGCCACCAGCGGTTCCATTCCCCGAGGGGAATCAGCGACGTACTCGCCCCGTGATGAGATCGGGGGGGAATCCCGAGTTCCCACCCGGCGAGCGCCGGCAAGAGAAACGCTAGGGGCGGCGATTGCGGGCAGGCCACGGCCCGAGCCGCCATCACGAGCGATCCGGTCGAATCCGGGGGCTCCGGGCGACCCGGGCAGGTGGCACATCCGCTACTTATGAGTAGCAGGATGGGTGGAGTCGGGGAACAGTCAGAGCACCAACACCGAGGCGGCCCCCCGGCCATACCCGCTGACCTCGACCTCCAGGTCGAGCCGTCGCACATAGGCCAGCACCCAGCGGGCCACATCGGCGGGCAGAGGGTCACGGGGCTGATAGACCGTGTCCAGTTTCAGGTGCGGGGCGTCCCCGACGTTGAACAGGGCGGCCATCACATTGAGGATCTCCGCGGAGTTCTCCGCCAGCGCGCCCGGCAGCCGCTCCTCACTCACCGCGGTCTCCGCTGCGGCCTGCGGGACCAGTGCGATCGCCGCCCCCATCCGGGCGGACAGCGGTAGGTCGAACAGCACCAGGGCGGACAGCTGCATCGCCCGGTCCACGTAGACCCCCACCTGCGCACCCCCGTTCAGCACCGGGTCAACCATCGGGCCCCCGGTGGCGACGGAGACATCCCGGCCGACCAGGCCCTCCCAGAGCTCGCGCACTTCCAGCGCGGCGGGCAGGGGCGTGGCGTCAGACATGGCAGGCACCGTCCTGCGTGGTGGTCGGCGCGCTCACGCCAGCACCGGCTCGATGACCTCGCGGAAGGTGTCCGCGGTGAACGGCTTGGCGATCAGGAACAACGCCCCGGCGGCCTCGGCGGTCTCGCGCATCTCCGGCGAGCCCTCCGAGGTGACGAAGCCGAACGGAGTGCCGAAGCCCTCCGCCCGCAGCCGACGCAGCAGGTCGATGCCGGTCATCTCCGGCATATTCCAGTCCGACAGCACGACATCGGGCTCGTCGTCACGGACCGCTTGCAGCGCCTCGGCACCGTCGGCGGCCTCACGGACCTCCCAGTCGTAGCCGGCCTGGCGCAGCGTGCGGATCACGATCTGCCGCATGACACGGCTGTCGTCGGCGATGAGCACGCGGATCATGGCGGGTCACATCCTTCGGTTGGTGAGCGGGTTTTCTCAGAACAGCCAGACCACGACGGCGAGCGGCTGCCCGCGCCAGTCCAGGGCGAGGGCATGGGCCGGGGCGTCGTCCGGGGCGGAGGGGACAACGGCGGCCACCTGCGGCAGAGTCAGCGAGCCCTGGCTGGGCAGCAGCGCCTTGATGTTCCCGCCGACCACATTGGCGACCTCGCCGAAGGCGTCCACCAGATCGGCCGGGGTCACCTCCTCGTGCGGCTCCATCCGCAGCAGCGCACGGGCCAGATCGTGGGCGGTGGCGGTCTCGCAGATCACCGCGGCGCGGCCGGCGAGCTCACCGTGCACATCCACCCAGGCGGCCAGCGGGTCCACCGGGGCGGGCAGCTCGCCCTCCCAGGGCCGCAGGTAGCCGGGTTCGGGGTCGATCATCGCGCCGAAGACCTCTTCGGTGATGGCGTAGACCTGATCGGTCGCCACGACGGTGCTCATACCGGCTCCTCGGCGGGAAGCAGCCCGAGCAGGTCGAGCTTGTCCCGGATCGCATCGGGGGTGAAGGGCTTGATCAGGTACTCGTGCGCACCCGCGGCCAGCGCCCGGACGATCTGGCCGTGCTCGCTCTCGGTGGTGACCATCATCAGCGTGATGGCCCGCCACTCCTGGCGTGACCGGACCTGGGTGACGAAGGTCAGACCGTCCATCACCGGCATGTTCCAGTCGATGCAGGCCAGGTCGACCTGCTCGCCCGATTCCAGGACGTCCAATGCCTCCTGCCCGTCACCGGCCTGGACAGTGCTGAAGCCCAGCTCCTCCAGGGTGTGCGCGACGATGCGGCGCATGGTCCGCGAGTCGTCGATGACCAGGGCTCTCATCGGCTCACTCCTTGGTTCACAGGGGCAGGGGGGTGGAACGCGCTCAGGCGCGGGGTGGGCAGCCCGGCGACGCCGCCGTGCACCGGCCGGTAGACCGAGCCACGGGAGACCGGCACCCGCTCCCAGTCGCCGTCCACCCCGATGGTGGTCTCCGCCGCGCCGAGGACGAGGAACCCGCCCGGTCGCAGCACCCGGTGCACCCGGCCGAGGATCGCTCGCTTGGTGTCCAGGTCGAAGTAGATGAGGACATTGCGCAGGAACACGATGTCGAAGGGCCCCAGCGGCGGGGCATCCAGCAGGTTGTGCCGCTGGAAGGTGATCGTGCGACGCAGCTCGTCCGCGATCTGCCAGTCCGCACCGGACCGCCGGAAGTGCCGGACCAGCATCGGCGCGGGCAGGCCACGGTTGACCTCCAACTGCGAGTACCGGCCCTCCTTCGCCTGGTTCAGCACCTGGTCGGACAGGTCGGTGGCGACGATCTCGGTCCGGGTCGACGGGCCGAGGATCTCCGCCAGGGTCATGGCGATGGAGTACGGCTCCTGCCCAGTGGAGCAGGCGGCCGACCAGACCCGCAGGCGGTCCAACACCGGACGCTCGGCCCGCAGTGCCGGCAGCATGTGGGTCCGCAGCGCGCTGAACGGCGTCGAATCACGGAACCAGGAGGTCTCATTGGTGGTCAGCGCCTCGACCACCGCGACCAGGTCGGACTCCCGATGCCCGGCACGGACGGCGGAGACATAGCCGTCCACCCCGGCATGGCCACCCTCCCGGGCCAGCGGCAACAGTCGACTCTCGACCAGGTACTCCTTGCCGGCCTCCAACTGGATGGCGCTGCGTCGACGCACCAGGTCGGCGACGAAGTCGAAGGTCTCGCGGGTCAGGCTCATGACCGGCCTCCGCTCGGGACGGCGGTGCCGCTGCGGGCGAGCACCGACTCGATGGACGGGGCGACCTCCCCGACCGGCAGGACCCGGTGCGCCAGACCGGCGGTGGCCACCGCGCCGGGCATCCCCCACACCACGCTGGTCGACTCGTCCTGGACCAGCACCGTTCCGCCCGCGCCGACGACCTCCTCACAGCCCGTGCGACCGTCGGCCCCCATGCCGGTGAGCACCACGGCCAGCACCTGCCCGCCGAACTCCTGCACCGCGGAGCGGAACAGCACATCCACCGACGGACGGCAGAAGTTGACCGGTGGCCCGTCGGTGATCGCCACCCGCAGCGTCCCGGCGGACCGGCGCAGCTCCAGATGGTGATCGCCGGGGGCGACATAGACCGTGCCCGCGTGCAGCACGTCGCCGTCGGCAGCCTCGACCACGGTGGCCGGTCCGAGGCGGTCCAGGCGGGCGGCGAGCTGCCGGGTGAACACCGGCGGCATGTGTTGGACCAGCAACACCGGCACCGGGGGTGGCACGGACAAGTGGCTCAGCACCTGGGAGAGCGCCTCGGGGCCGCCGGTGGACGATCCGATGATCAACGCCTGCACCGGGTGCACCGGTGGCATCGGGCGGGTGCTCACCGGACCACGCTGCCCGCGGGTCAGCGGGACGGCGGGGACGGCCTGAGTGGGGGCACCGATCCGGGACGACTCGGCACGCTTGGGCACCAGCGCCTTGATCCGGGGGATCAGCTGACCGGCGACCTGGGCCAACGACTCCTGCACGCTGCCCACGTTGGCGGGCTTGGTCACGTAATCGGTGGCCCCGGCGACCAGCGCGTCCAAGGTGGCCGACGCCCCGCGCTCGGTCAGCGTGGAGAACATGATGATCGGCATGGTGTGCCGGGCCCGGCGCAGCGCCCGCACCGCCTCGATGCCGTTCATCTCCGGCATCTCGATGTCCATCGTCACCAGGTCCGGCGCGAGCTGGTCCACCTTGGCCAGCGCGATCTTGCCGTTCGAGGCGAAGCCCACCACCTCGATGTCCGGGTCGCGGGAGAGCGAGTCGGTGACCAGCCGGCGCACGACGACCGAGTCGTCCACCACCAGCACCCTGATCCGGGTCACGAGCATCCTCTTCTCTGTCACCACCGGCCTTCCCTGGCCGACACCTCCCCATCGGTCGGCCCCGCGTCGTTCTGAGCGGCCCGGGGCACGACCTGGGGGGGGTGAGGATCAGAACCGGAACCGCGCGACCCGCCCGTGCAGATCTGCGGACAGTCCGGCCAACTCGGTGATCTGCACCGCCACCTGATCCAGTCCGGCCACCGAGCGGGTCGCCGCCCCAGCCACCCCGGTGATCGCACCGGCGATCTCCCCGGACCCCGTCGCCGCCTCCGAGGCAGAGCGGGACATCTCCGTGGTGGTGGCGGTCTGCTCCTCCACCGCCGACGCAATCGTCAGCTGGTAGTCGTTGATCCCGGCGATGGTCTGGGTGATCTGGCCGATGGCCACCACCGCGGCCCGGGTGTCGTCCTGGATGGCGTCCACCCGACGGGCGATGTCCTCGGTGGCCTTGGCGGTCTCCTGCGCCAGCTCCTTCACCTCACCGGCGACGACGGCGAAGCCCTTGCCCGCCTCCCCCGCACGTGCCGCCTCGATGGTCGCGTTCAACGCCAACAGATTGGTCTGCTCCGCGATGGAGGTGATCACCTTCACCACGTTGCCGATCTGCTGGCTGGACTCGCCGAGCCGGGTGACCTGCTCGTTGGTGGCAGCAGCGACCTCGGTGGCCTGACCGGCGACCTTCGCCGCCTCGGAGGCGTTCTGCGCGATCTCCCGGATGCTGGCACCCATCTGCTCAGCACCGGCGGCCACGCTCTGCACATTGCGGGACACCTGCTCCGCGGCGGTGGCCACCACCCCGGCCTGCGCACTGGTCTGGCTAGTGCCCTCCACCGCTTCACCACTGGCCGAGGTCAGCTGGTCGGCGGTGTGCTGCACGGAGGCGGCGGCGCGTTCCATCTGGGTCAGTGCCCCACGCAGCGACTCCTGCGCGGCGGACAGCGCACCGGCCATCGCTCCGGTCTCGTCCCGCCACTGCACCGGTGCCGCCACCGTGAGGTCGCCCTCGGCCATCGCCTCCAACGAGTGCTGCACGGTGCGCACCGCTCCGGTGATCCGACGGGTGACCAGCACCGCCAGCAGACCGGACAGCCCGGCACCCACCACAAAGGCCAGCGCCAGGACGACGATGGTCCGGGTCACCTCGGCCTGCGACCGGGCCAGGATCTGCTCCACCTGGGCGTCGATCTGCCCCTGTGCCAACGCCAGCGCCCGACCTGCCCACTCCGGGTCCGCGGAGACATCCACCGCCAGAGCGGTGGCCACCGCGTCGACATCACCCGCCTCGACCAGCGGCATGACGGTGGTGTCGCGGTAGGCGACCCAGGCCTCCCACCGAGTGACGAAGTCCGACCACTGCTGGGTAGCGGACTCCGGGAAACCGCCGATCAGATCGATCTGCGCAGCCACATCCTGGTCGTTCCACTGCGAGGAGGTGAGCAGCTGCTGCCGGATGGCCTCATCGGTGGCCTCGGCGGCGCGGTGCATCAGCAGGTGGCTGCGGGTCTGACCGGTGCGCAGCTCGGCCATCGCGGTCTGCAGGTCGCCGGTCAGACCGGACATCTCCTCCAGGTTCTGGCCGGCCCGGTAGAGCGCCACCGCACCGACCCCACCCACCGCGGCGAAGGTCCCGCCGAGCACCAGCAGGGTGACGGCGATCTTGACCGCCACCGGGCGGTCCCAGAACCAGGCGGCACGTCGACGGGACATCAGCTCAGCTCCTGTGCGGTGTAGGTGCCGCCGTCTACCAGGACGGCCTCGTAGTTCTGCTCGGTCACGACCTGGGGCGCCAGCAGATAGGCCGGCACCACGGTCACCCCGTTGTCGTAGGAGGTGGTGTCGTTCACCTCCGGAGCCCCACCGTCGAGCAGCGCATGCACCATCTGCACCGTCACCTCGGCCAGCTGGCGGGTGTCCTTGAAGATCGTGGCGTACTGCTCCCCGGCGGCCACCGACTGCGCCGAGGCCAGCTCCGCGTCCTGCCCGGTCACGACCGGCAGTGGCAGTCCGGCCGCACGCACCGCGTCCAGGATCGCGATCGAGATGCCGTCATAGGGCGACAGCACCCCGTCCAACCGGGTGCCGGCGGTGTAGCGGGGGAGCAACTCGGCCATCCGTGCAGTGGCGTTCTTCGGGTCCCAGCGTTCGGTGGCAATCTGGTCGAAGCCGGTCTGACCCGATCCGACCACCAGCGTGCCGGCGTCGAGGTAGGGCGCAAGCACCTGCATCGCACCCTGGTAGAACACCGTGGCGTTGTTGTCGTCCGCCGACCCGGCAAAGAGCTCGATGGTGAACGGCCCGGTCGATCCGGTGGGCTCCCCGGCGGCATCCAGCACACCGAGCCCCTGCAACAGCGTGGTGGCCTGCTGTACCCCGACCCGGGCGTTGTCGAAGCTCGCGTAATAGTCCACATCCGGCGATTCGCGGATCAACCGGTCGTAGGCGATCACCGGGATGTCCGCCGCGGCGGCCTGCGCCAGCACATCCTTCAGCGCCACCCCGTCGATGGAGCCCACCACCAGGGCGTCCGCACCGTCGGCGATCATCTGCTCCAGCTGGGCGATCTGGGTCGGCACGTCGTCCTCGGCGTACTGGAGGTCGACGTCGTAGGCCAGCGCCTCCAACTGTCCGCGCACATTCTCCCCGTCGGCGATCCAGCGCTCGGAGGCGGTGGTCGGCATCGCGACCCCGACCAGCGGGCGGTCGCCCGCCACCTGCCCGGCAGTGCAGGCAGTGCAGGTGGTGACGAGCGTCAGCAGCCCGACCACCGTCGCTGCCACACGTCGACGACCTCTGTGCCGCATCGGTGACTCCCTCGTCATCGGACACACCCCTGGTGCCCCTCCCCAGGCCCATCGGATGCGGGGTCGCCGGTGTGAGCGTTCACCCGAGGTTTCCCCTGAACGCCGACTGCCCCGCGCCCGGGTCCGGGTGCGGGGCAGTCGGCGCGGTGGCTCAGTAGGTGAAGCGGGACACCCGGCCGCGCAGGTCCTCGGACAGGCGGGCCAGCTCGTCAATGGCCGAACCCATCTGGCCCAGCGTCTGGCTCGAGGAGTTGGCCGCGGAGGCGACGCCGGTGATGTTGGTGGCGATCTCCCCCGACCCGGTGGCGGCCTCGGCCACGGACCGGGACATCTCCGTGGTGGTCGCCGTCTGCTCCTCCACCGCCGACGCAATCGTCAGCTGGTAGTCGTTGATGCTGGCGATGATGGTGGAGATTTCCCCGATGGCGGTCACCGCGCCGGAGGTATCCGCCTGGATCGCCTCCACCCGACGGGCGATGTCTTCCGTGGCCTTCGCGGTCTCCTGCGCCAGCTCCTTGACCTCACCGGCGACAACAGCGAAGCCCTTGCCCGCCTCACCAGCGCGGGCGGCCTCGATCGTGGCGTTCAACGCCAGCAGGTTCGTCTGCTCCGCGATGCTGGTGATCACCTTCACGACATTGCCGATCTCCACCGACGACTCGCCCAGCCTGGCAACCTGGTCGTTTGTGACCGCGGCGGCATCGGTGGCCTGACCGGCGACCTTGGCAGCCTGCGAGGCGTTCTGCGCGATCTCCCGGATGCTGGCACCCATCTCCTCCGCACCGGCGGCGACGGTCTGCACGTTGCGCGACACCTGCTCCGCGGCAGCGGCCACCACACCCGCCTGCGCCGACGTCTGATCCGACCCGGTCACGACCTGCTGGGACGCCGCGGACAGTTCCTCCGCCGCAGCGGCCACCGTCTGCGCGGTCTCCACCACCCCGGAGACCAACGTCCGCAACGACTGCTGTGTGCGGTCCAGATCCACCGCCAACTGACCGATCTCGTCCCGACCGGTGACCTCCGCGGCCACCGTCAGATCGCCGTCACCGGCCGCGGCCAGACTCGTGGAGACCTGCCCCAGTCGACGCACGATAGACCGTGCCACCCCCATCGCCACCGCGAAGGCACCGACGGCCCCCAGCAGAGTCACGATCACCACGGCCCAGATCGCCCGGTTGGCCAGCTCATCGGTGTCCGCAGCCAGGTCGGCGGCCTGCGCGCCCTGCCCGTCCGCCTCCGCCTGCATCGCGTCCATCACCACGGTGGTCTGCGGACGGACCGTGTCGTTGAAGAAGGTCGAGAACTCGCCCTGCGCACCGGCATCCGCCAGATCCATCATCTGGTAGGCATCCGCGTAGTAGTCGTCCAGGGCCTGCTCGATGGCCGCCGCCCCCGCCGGGTCCACTGCGGACGGACGGTACTTCTCCACCAGTGCGGTCAGATCGGCCTGCCGCTCGGTCAGCTCGTCGCGCAGCGTCGCACGGGTCTGCGCATCGGCGATCCCGTACTGGATCACCCGGGCACGGTCGCCCTGGAATGCACGCTGGATGTCCGCGAGGGTCTGCAACGGCTGCACGTTGTCCCCGTACATCTGCGCCGCATCCGAGCGCAGCGCCCGCAACGACCCGAAGGCCACCGCAGCGAGCACCGCCGTGGCCAGGAACATGACGGCCACCGCGGTGACGATCTTCACCAGGACCGGTCGGTCGGCCCAGATCCGACGCTGCGTGCTGCTCATCAGTGTGTCCCCTCCATGGAACTGGAATGTCGATCCCCCCTATCGACCGGTTGACGGCTTTGGAGAGGGGAAACGCTGGTCCGGTCCTGGGGACGTCACTCCGGTCGTGTGGGGGTTCAGCGCACCCGACCCCGCCGGCACGCCACCGCCGCTAGGCCCACGGCCACCGCGTCCTCCACCAGCGCGCCTCGCCAGTCCGGCCCGCGCCGACCGGCCCAGGACCGCCAGGCCGCACCGCCCCAGGTCCCGGCGGCAGCCCCCAGTGCACCGAGCCCCGCCGCGGACCAGACCGGACGACGGGCCCGGCGGGCGAGGGCCACCGCCCCGGTCGCTCCGGAGACGATCCTGCCCTGCGGGCTGGGCGGCAGCAGGCGGCTCGGAGTACTCGGGAGCTTGTCCCCGATCAGCTCCCCCGCCACGCCGGCACGGGCGGTCAGCCGCACCAGTCGAGGAACGTCCGAGGTCAACACCGGGGCGGCAACTCCGAGACTGGCCCGACAGCCCGCGGCCACTCCGAGCAGCGCCGAGCGGAGCAGCACCCCGTCGACGGAGGTGCGGTGGCGGGGTCCCGGGGCATGCCGTGGCACGTTCATCCCCCGACACTCCCGCCGCCCGCACCCCCCGGCAACCGCAGTAGTCGGTTCAGCCGAAGGCCAGCGCGGAGTCGGCCACCGCGATCACGCCCCAGGTACCACCGTCATCACCGGTCAACAGGTAGCTGGGTGCCAGAATGACGGCCCCGTTGTCCTGGAACACCTGGCTCAGCCCGAGCTCGGCCTCGGTGATCGTCACCTGCTGGACCGTCCAGTCGATGGCCGCACCCGGTTGGACCGTCGGCGGCACGGTGCTGGCGGGCTGCGGCACCGCCGTCGTGTCGTCCACCGCCACGCCTTCACGGGCCAGCGGCATGACCCCGCCCATCGTCAGGCCGAACCGCGGGTCACCCAGCCGCTCCACCGCAGTGCGAGCGCCGACCACGTCGTAACTACCGAGCTGCACCGGGGTAGCCAACGCACCGGACAGGCTCTGCACCCCGTCCGCGACCAGGGTGGCGAACCAGGTGACCCCGGTGGCCTGCCCGTCCAGCACCAGCTCGGCCGAGACGCTGGTGCTCTGCGGGTCGGAGGACTCCGGCACCCCGTACTGGAAGGACTCCGGGTCCAGGCCGAGCCCGCCGAGGGTGTCACGCAGGATCTGGACGGCCTGGTCACCGCCCGGGGCCGAGCCCTGCACGGTCGCACAGGAACTCGGGCTGGCACTGTGAACACTGTCAGCACTGTCCGCGCTGTCAGCCGTGGCACAGCTCCACGGGTCGCGGGTGGGGTCGTAGTAGCTCAGACCGGCGGTTCCATCGGCGTACACAGTCACCGACGGACCCGTGCCGTCGGTGGCACCGACCACCCAGGAGCCGTCCTGCTGCTGCGGTGCACCGTCCACCCCCAGGAGTTGGGCCGCCCGGAGCGCGTTCTGCTCAGTGACGGCCGACGCGGCGTCCAGGGTCCATGCGGTGGCCGTGGTCGCATCGTCGGTCAGCCCATTCCCGGCGGCGAACACGGTGCGTCCGCCCAGGAACATCCGGGTGTCCGCTGCCATCGACTGCGCGCCGGGCACCGCTGACTCCGCCGTGGCGGCACCGCCCCCGTCTCCCTGCGCCAACGAGATCGCCGGCACCGCGGCCACCGTGCCCTCACCCGAGCGACCGACGGCGTACCCACCCCCGGCCACCACCGCGACCCCGGCCACCGCCGCAGCGACCTGCAACCACCGCGTCGGGCGACGACGGCGGGCCGGATCGAGCGTCAGCACGTCCTCCCCCGGCGTACCGGGCGCGCTGGCGTCGACCGCGGCGATCCGCCGGTCCACACGGTCCCGGAGCGCCGCGGCGTCGAGCTGTGCCGCCGCGGCGGGGTCGGCGGCACGCAACCGCGCGAAGGCCTCGTCGTCACGTCCCTGCTGCTCGTCCATCGCTGGCTCCCTCGTGTCGTCGTCCCCCGTTACCCCCTCTATGTCTCCGGGTCGAAGGTTCTTGCACCGACGTCGATGCGTGATCCGGCTCAGACAGGTGTGGACCAGGCCGCCCGGAGCCGTGCCCGCGCCCGCGACAGTGCCGCATCCGCACCGCCGCGCCCGATGCCCAGCACCGCGGCCAGGTCTGCCCCGTTCAGCCCCTCCCAGGCAGCGAGCAGCAGCACCTCCCGGTCACGGGCGCTCAGGCCCGCGAGCGCCCGGCGCACCTGGTCGTCCTGCACCGCCCGCAACGCGGGGTCGTCCGGGTCCGGCTCATCGGGCAGCTCCGCGACCGGCATCGGTCGGCCCTTGCGCCGGTGGTTCGCCAACACGTAGCCCGCCGTCCGGTACAGCCAGGGCAGTTCGGCACCGGGCGGCACATCGGACCGGCGCCGCCAGGCCACGGTCAACACCTCGGCGGTGAGGTCCTCCGCCTCCGGACCGGCACCGCGCCGGAGCAGATACCGGTGCACGGCGTCCGCGTGGTCCTGGAACAGCGTGGTGAACCAGTCCTCGGCGTCGGACAGCCGCTCGGCTCGGTCGCTCACAGTCACCTCCGGGTCGGCGGCACGTCCGGGACGGGCCGGGCAGGCAGCTCCCACCGTGCTGTCTGTGTCGCCGCTGTCTGCGATCTTGCACGGGGCCCTGGACCGGCCGAGTGTGACCTGCCGTGAGGACGGCCGGTCAGCTCCGGACCGGCCCCACCGGGCTGATGCCCAACTCGTGCACCAGCAGCAGGAACGCCCGCCCGTACGGGGTGTCGGCGGTCTCCTTCTGCACCCGCCGCCAGTCGATCTGCTCGCGCAGCGCCCGGGCGATGGCGATCATCCGGGTGTAGTCGCAGTAGTGCTCGCCCAACACCCGCATCTTCGCCGACAGGATGTCGGTGGCGTCCAGCACCGGCATCCGCACTGCCAGCACCTCCATCTGCTCGGAGCGGGACAGCAGCTGCGTGGTGATCGGCTCGCCGACCATCCGGAACAGCACGTCGACCATCGCCCCGTGGTGGAAGGCCTTGAACAACCAGTTCTCCGCCGGGTCCTGCACATCCAGCCCGGCTGCCGCGATGGCCTCCTTGGCCCGGTCGACATCGGCCTGCGCCACCGCGAAGTCCGCGTCGTGGCTCGGCTCCGGCGCACCCCGGGCCCAAGCCGCGTAACCACCGACCAGCGCGAAGTCGATCCCGGCGTCGGTCAACGCCACTGCGGTCAAGCGCAGTGCATCCTGCAAAGCGGTGCGGTCATCCGGCGGCTCGGCCAGGGCACCGGCCTGCACGTGGGTGCCCTGTGCCTCGTCCATCCCTCGTATGTACACGACGACGGGCGAGGTCGCAGTCTGACCGGAAGAATCCCCCGGGTGAGACTGGCGACCTTCAACATCCTGCACGGACGAGGCCTGAGCGACGGCCGCGTCGACCTGGACCGCTTCGCCGCCGCCGTGCGCGGCCTGGACGCCGATGTGCTGGCGTTGCAGGAGGTCGACCGGGACCAGCCCCGGTCGCACCAGGCGGACCTGACCGCGGTGGCAGCCGAGGCGATGGGCGCCGAGCACCACCGGTTCGTCGCCACGTTGCACGGTCATCCGGGTACCTGGACTGCCGCCACCGGCGAGGACCAACCCGACCTGGCCGCCTACGGAATCGCTCTGCTCAGCCGGTTGCCGGTGCGCCGCTGGCGGCTACTGACCCTGCCGACCCTGCCCACCCGGGTGCCGATGATCCACCGTGGCAACCGTCACCCCTCCTGGGTCCGCGACGAGCAACGCGCCGCCCTGGCCGCGCAGGTGCTGACCGAGAACGGTCCGCTGACGGTGGTCGCCACCCATTTGACGTTCATCCCCGGCTGGAACGCGGTGCAGTTGCGTCGGTTGGTCCGGGACGCCCGCTCGTTGGCCCGCCCACTGGCCGTGACCGGCGACCTGAACCTGGAGGGAAGGGCTCCGGCCTGGATCAGCCGGTGGCGTTCGGCGGGGCAGGCGCTGACCTTCCCGGTCGAGGTCCCGGACCGGCAGATCGACCATGTGCTGCTGGACGGTGCGGTCCGTCCCACCAGTGAGCCGATAGCGGTCGACACCGGGATGTCCGACCACCGAGCCCTGGTGGTCGACCTCGCGGTGGGCTGACTCAGTTCGCCTCGGGGTCCACCAGGAACCACACGGTCTTGCCCCCACCGTCCAGGTGGTCCACGCCCCAGGTCCGGGACAGCGCCTCGACCAGGGCCATGCCCCGACCACTGACCGCGGTGGGTTCAGGATGCCGGACCACCGGGGTGGCCGGACTCTCATCGGTGACCGAGACCAGCACACCGCGCTCGTCGATCCGCAGTCCGACCCGGATTCGGCCGTGCTCTGGGCCGTGCACCACGGCGTTGGCGACCACCTCACCGGTGAGCAACTCGATCACCTGATTGGTCGGGCCGTACACACCGGAGGCCGCCACCCGGGTCATCACCCAGTGCCGGGCCGCGCGTGGGGCGGTGCGGCGGGCGTCCAGCACGAGTTCATCGTGTTCGGCCCGGGCGTCGGCACGGCGCGCTGCCGGCGCCGATCGCAGATCCCTGACATCACCCACCCGGATACTGTGCCCGAAGCAGCCGGGCTCTGCCGTGTGAGAATCGATCCGCGCGTCGCGACCCGACCCGTTGTCGGTGGGATCGGGCAGGATGCGGCCCATGCCGGACTACCTCGCTCACCTCACTGTCACCGAGGTCCCCGACGACCAGACCCGCGCCGGGATGGCCGACGCCCTGGGCGCTCTGCGGGACGACGCCCCGCCCGGATTCACCGGCCCGGCCACCGTGGTCTTCGATCTGCGCGGTGAGGCACCGGATCAGGTGACCGCCGAGCGGGTGGCCCGGGCACATGCGGCGGAGGTCCTGGACGGTTGGCCGCATGAGATCGAGGTCGAGGTGCTCGGAGGCTGACTCAGGCCGCCTCGCCCTTGCTGTAGCGCGCGCCCCAGCCGTGGTTGCGGGCCACCCAGTCCTCGCCGGGCATCAGAATCCACAGGATCGGGTAGATCAGGAACGGGCTGCCCGGCAGGATGATCAGCACCAGCAGGAACAGCCAGCGCATCGGCCAGGCGTCCATCCCGACGCGCGCGGCCAATCCCGCGCACACGCCGCCGATCACCTTGCCCTGCTGGGCGCGCACCAGGCCGGCCCGCCACATCGACTCGTAGATGCCGCTCATCTCAGGTTCCTCCTCCACATCGGGTCACCCGTTCCGGGTCTGGCACTCAGCCTGCCGCCCGCACCGCCCCGGTCGCATCGGGGACCAGCCCTGACCGGACCCTGATCCGTCCCTGACCCGCCCGGATCGGTACCGACCCCGCGCCCGGGGCACACGGCATGTCCACACCTGCGGCGCACACTCAGCGGAGTCCCACTCTCAGGCGTCTCCCAGCCGAACCGATGAGAATGGGGGCGACCGAGAAGGCGGATCACACGCATGACCACTGAACACCCCATCGTGCTGGTGCACGGCACGCGCACCTCCGGCCGGATCTGGGACGACCAGGTCCGCGCCCTGACCGAGGGCGGGCACGCCACGATGGCGATCGACCTGCCCGGGCACGGCAGCCGGGCCGAGGAACGCTTCACCTTCACCGGGGGCTTGACCGCCATCGACGAGGCCGTGGCCGCCTGCGACCGCCCGCCGCTGCTGGTGGGGCTGTCCCTCGGCGGCTACATGTCCCTGGCCTATGCCGCGCGGCACCAGGACCGGCTGGCCGGTGTGGTGCTGGCCGGGTGCTCCACCGAGATCAAGGGCAAGCCGCTGCGCTTCTACCGGCGGGTGTCGACCCGCGCGGTCCGGGCATTCGGCCGCGGCGGCGGCACGTGGCATGTCGTGGGCGACATGCTCAGTGCCCTGCACGGCTACTCCCCGCTGGCCGACCTGCGCGTCCTGCATCTGCCGGTGTGGTTGGTGAACGGGTCCCGCGATCCGTTGCGATTCGGTGCCCGCCGCTACCTGACCGCACGGCCGGGCAGTCGCCAGTGGGTGGTGCCGAAGGCCGGACACGATGTGAACAGCCACGCCCCGGTGGCCTTCAACCGCATCCTGATGGACGTGCTGCACGAGCTGCGCCCGCCCTTCGCCCGGGTCTGACCACTCTGCAGAAACCTGGCGCGTCAAGGTTCCCGCTGTGCCACGATGACGCGGCACCGTCCTCGACCCGGGAGACCCGATGAAGCGCAGCACCGACCGCATCCTCACCACCCACGCCGGCAGCCTGCCCCGGGTGGACGATCTGACCGCCGCCCACGCCGCCGTCGAGGCCGGTGAGCAGGCCGAGGTCGCCGCTGTGCTCACCGACGCCGTGGGCGAGACCGTCCGGATTCAGGACGAGATCGGCATCTCCGTTCCGGGTGACGGTGAGCTGGGCAAGGCCTCCAGCTCCCCCATCGACTACGGCGCCTGGTGGTCCTACTGCTTCCAGCGGCTCGGCGGGCTGGAGCTGCGCGAGGGCTACGGCTGGATCACCCGGGACATCCAGTCCGGCCCCGGCGACGTGCGGACCACCGGCTTCGGCCACCGCCGCGACCGGGCACGGTTCGAGCAGGCCTACGCCGACCCGACCTCCGGAGTGTTCGCCGGTGGTGCGCCCAAGCCGTACCCGACCGCTGTCGCCCCGGTGACCTACACCGGCCACGACGCCATCGCCGCGGACATCCGCAACCTCAAGGCCGCTCTGGACGCGAACGGCTACACCGAGGGCTTCCTCACCTCGATCGCCCCGGGCAGCGTGGTCCGGATCGACAACGACTTCTACGGCACCGACGAGGAGTTCGTCTGGGCCTGCGCCGACGCGATGCGCGAGGAGTACCAGGCGATCATCGACGCCGGCCTGATCCTGCAGATCGACGACCCGTCGCTGGCCGAGAACTGGGACCAGATCACCCCCGAGCCCTCCGTCGAGGACTACCAGGCGTTCAGCCGGGTGCGGGTGGAGGCGCTGAACCACGCGCTGCGCGGCCTGCCGGAGGACCGGGTCCGCTACCACCTGTGCTGGGGTTCCTGGCACGGCCCGCACACCACCGACCTGCCGATGCGGGACATCGTCGAGCTGATGCTCGAGGTCAACGCGGGTGCCTACTCCTTCGAGGCCGGGAACGTTCGGCACGAGCACGAGTGGAAGGTCTGGCAGGACGTCGCGCTGCCCGACGGCAAGGTCATCCTGCCCGGTGTGGTCTCGCATGCCACCAATGTGGTCGAGCACCCGGAGCTGGTCGCGGACCGGATCGAGCGCTTCGCCACCCTGGTCGGCCGGGAGAACGTCATCGCCTCCACCGACTGCGGTCTGGGCGGGCGCATCCACCCGCAGATCGCCTGGGCCAAGCTGCGGTCGCTGGTCGAGGGAGCGGAGCTCGCCACCCAGCGCCTCTGGGCTTGACGGAATGAGAAAGGCCCCCGGTGCACACGCACCGGGGGCCTTTCTCATGTCCGACGATCAGCCGGTGTTCTGCAACCCGGCCGCTACCCCGTTCACGGTGAGCAGCAGGAGCCGCTTGTTCTCCTCGACCTGCTCCTCCGCCACCCCGGTGCGCAGCGCGCGCAGCGCCCGGATCTGCAGCAGGGACAGCGCGTCGACGTAGGGGCTGCGCAGCTGGACCGCTCGGCCCAGGATGCGCCGCCGGGACAGGATCGACTCCGAGCCGGTGATCGCCATCACCCAGCGCCGGGTCAGCGCCATCTCCTCCAACACCAGACCGGCCAGGTCGTCCCGGTCGCCCAGTGCCAGGTAACGCTGCGCCAGCCGCTCATCGGTCTTGGCCAGCGACATCTCGACGTTGTCGATCATCGTGGTGAACAGCGGCCACTCGGCGTAGGCGGCCTGCAACTCCGCCAGGTCACCGACCTGGTCCAGTGCGGTGCCCAGACCGAACCAGCCGGCCAGGTTGGTGCGCGCCTGCGACCAGGAGAACACCCACGGGATCGCCCGCAGGTCGTCCAGCGACTCCACCGACAACCCGCGGCGGGCCGGGCGGGAGCCGATCGGCAGCAGACCGATCTCCTCCAGCGGGGTGACCTGGGCGAACCACTGCGGAAAGCCCTCGGCGCGGACCAGCTCGTAGAACCGGGTGCGGGAGGTGCCGTCCATCGCCGAGGCCAACGCCGCGAAGCGCTCGGTGGCGGCGGCATTGCGCTCCTCGGTGGAGGGCGCGCCGGCCAGCAGGGTGGCGGCGGCGACCTGCTCGATGTGCCGCGCCCCGATGGTCGGGTTGCCGTACCGGGCGAAGATGACCTCACCCTGCTCGGTCAGCTTGAACCGGCCGTCCACCGAGCCCGGGGGCTGGGCCAGCACGGCACGGTTCGCCGGGCCGCCACCACGACCCAGGGCACCGCCCCGGCCGTGGAACAGGGTCAGGTTCAGGTCGTGCTTGCGACCCCACTGCGCGATCCGGCTCTGCGCGACATCCAGCGCCAGGGTCGCGGCCACCGGGCCGACGTCCTTGGAGGAGTCCGAGTAGCCGAGCATGACCTCCACCCGGCGACCGTTCTCGGCCAGCCGGGCCTGCACCTGGGGCAGGGTCAGCATCGACTCGAGGATGTCCACCGACGCCTCGAGGTCCGCGAACGTCTCGAACAGCGGGATGGCGTCGATCACCGGTCGGGTCGCCGGGTCCGGGAACACGATCTCGGCCAGCTGGTAGACCGCCGCCAGGTGCTCCGGTGCCTGCGTGAAGGACACGATGTACCGGCGTGCGGCGGCCACCCCGTAGCGCCGCTGCACCGCACCGATCGCACGGTAGGTGTCCAGCACCTCCACCGTGCGCGGCTGCAACTCGCCGTCCAGGCCGTGTTCGGCGATGTCGGCCAGCGCGGCAGCGTGCACCTGCGAGTGCTGACGCACCTCCAGCTCGGCCAGGTGGAATCCGAAGGTCTGCACCTGCCAGATCAGCCGCTGCAGGTCACCGTAGGCGGCGCGGGTGGCACCGGCGGCGATCAACGACTGCTGCACCACGTCCAGATCGGCGAGCAACGCCTCCGGCCCGGTGTAGGACAGGTCCGCGTCCCGGCGGCGGGTGGCGGCGATCCGCTCGGCGATCATCCGCAGTGCGCGGCGGTGCGGCTGGTGCTTGACCTCGGCAGCGGCCTTGGTGGCGGCATCCTCGGAGAGGTCCTGCTGCGCCTTCCACATCGCGGTCAGCTCGGCCGAGGCCGGGGTGCCCGAGTCGTCCAGGGTCAGCTTGGCCGAGATCTTGCGCGCGGAGTCCTCCAGCGCGGTCAGCACGTGCTCACTGGCCAACGCGGCGGCTGCCCGGGTCACCTCGGCAGTGACGTTGGGGTTGCCGTCGCGGTCGCCACCGATCCAGGAGCCCAGGTGCACGAAGGGCCGGACCAGCGGGGGCGTACGTCCGGCATCCGCCCCGGTCAGCCAGTCGTCCAACCGGCGGTACACGGTCGGGAAGGTCTCGAACAGCGTGGTGTCAAAGATGTTCATCACGGTGCGGACCTCGTCCAACACCGTCGGCTTCTGCGCCCGCAGCGGGGAGGTCCGCCACAGGGCGTCGATCTCCTCCAGCACCCGACGGTCGTTCTCCGCCCGGGAGGTGCCACCGGCGGCCAGCGCGTCCCGCTCGGCGAGCAGGTCGGACAGGCGGCGGATCGACCGGGACACCGAGCGACGACGGGCCTCGGTCGGGTGCGCGGTCAGCACCGGCCGGAACTCCAGCTCCTGCAACCGGCGCACGGCCTCGTCCCGACCCACCTCCTTCGCCAGCGCATCGATGGCGGCGGGCAGCGAATCGTCCTGCATCAGCTCACCGGCGGGCAGCTCGGCCTCGCGGGCACGCAGCACCCGGACCCGGTGGTGCTCCTCGGCCAGATTGGCCAGGTGGAAGTAGCAGGTGAAGGCGCGCGCCACCTGCTGGGCACGCTCCATGCTGAAGGACGCGACAAGCTCTTCGGCCTCGGCCAGCGCGACCGGGTCCTGCTCGTCATGTGCCCGGATGGTCAGCGCACGCACGCGCTCGACGTCGTCGAACAGATCGTCTCCGCCGGACTCCCGGATGACCCGGCCGAGGAACTCGCCGAGCATGCGGACGTCGTTGCGGAGCGGGTCCGGGACCTCGTGCCGTGCCAGGCCGCTGCGGGCCTCGCGGGAGATCTGGGGGTCGCTCACACGGTCAAGCGTAGGTCAACATCCCGAGAGGCGGGATGACAGGTCCATCCCTCGGTCACGCCTCTGGGACGCAGGCAAGCAGGGGCAGTGCCGAGGAGTCTAGGCTCGGCACCAGTGCCCGAGGCCGGTCACCACCGGTCCGAGCCCGTCCCCGAGCCTGGGTGCCGCACCCGGGCAGAAATGAGGTGTGGTGAACGCGAAGGCTCCCCTGGCCCAGCAGGTCGGTTGGACCGAGCTCGACCGCAAGGCCGTCGACACGGTGCGTGTCCTGGCCGCCGACGCGGTGGAGAAGGTCGGCAATGGCCACCCCGGCACGGCGATCAGCTTGGCTCCCGCGGCGTACCTGCTCTACCAGAACGTGATGCGCCACAACCCGGCCGATCCGCACTGGCTGGGTCGTGACCGCTTCATCCTGTCCGCGGGGCACTCCTCGCTGACCCAGTACATTCAGCTCTACCTGTCCGGCTACGGCCTGGAGCTGTCCGACCTCGAGGCACTGCGCACCTGGGGCTCGGCGACCCCCGGCCACCCCGAGTACAAGCACACCACCGGCGTGGAGATCACCACCGGTCCGCTGGGGCAGGGCCTGTCCTCCGCGGTGGGCTTCGCGATGGCCGCCCGCCGCGAGCGCGGTCTGTTCGACCCCGAGGCGGCACCGGGCACCAGCCCCTTCGACCACTTCGTGTACGTGCTCGCCTCCGACGGTGACCTGCAGGAGGGTGTGACCTCCGAGGCGTCGTCCATCGCCGGGACCCAGAAGCTGGGCAACCTGATCGCGATCTGGGACGACAACCACATCTCCATCGAGGGTGACACTGAGATCGCCTTCACCGAGGACGTGGTCAAGCGCTACGAGGCCTACGGCTGGCATGTGCAGTTCGTGGACTGGACCGAGGGTGGCGAGTACACCGAGAACGTCGACGCGCTCTACGCCGCCATCGAGGAGGCCAAGAAGGTCACCGACCGCCCGTCCTTCATCGGGCTGCGCACGATCATCGCCTGGCCGTCCCCGACCAAGCAGAACACCCACGGCTCGCACGGCTCCAAGCTGGGCACCGACGAGGTCCGCGGCCTGAAGGAGGTCCTGGGCTTCGACCCTTCGACGTCCTTCGACGTCGCCCCCGAGGTGATCGAGCACACCCGCAAGGCCGTCGAGCGCGGCAACGCGGCACAGGCGGAGTGGGACACGAGCTACCAGGCGTGGCGTGCGGCCAACCCGGACCGCGCGGCCCTGCTGGACCGGCTGGTCGCGCACGAGCTGCCCGCCGACTGGGCCGAGCAGCTGCCGGTGTTCGAGGCCGGGAAGTCGGTGGCCACTCGGGCCGCCTCCGGTGAGGTGCTGTCCGCGCTGGCGTCGGTGCTGCCCGAGCTCTGGGGCGGGTCGGCGGACCTTGCCGGGTCGAACAACACCACCATGAAGGGCGAGCCGTCCTTCATCCCGGCTGAGCGCTCCACCCACGAGTTCGCGGGCAACGAGTTCGGCCGCACGCTGCACTTCGGCATCCGTGAGCACGCGATGGGCGCGATCCTGTCCGGCATCACGCTGCACGGGCTGACCCGGCCCTACGGCGGCACCTTCTTCACCTTCTCCGACTACATGCGCGGTGCTGTCCGCCTGGCGTCGCTGATGGGTGTGCCGGCGATCTACGTCTGGACCCACGACTCCATCGGTCTGGGCGAGGACGGTCCGACCCACCAGCCGGTGGAGCACCTGACCGCGCTGCGGGCGATCCCGGGGCTGGCCATCGTGCGTCCGGCCGACGCCAACGAGACCGCGCAGGCATGGAAGGCCACCCTGGAGCGGCACGACGGGCCGGTCGGCCTGGTGCTGACCCGGCAGAACGTGCCGACCTTCCCGCGCGGCGAGCAGGGCTTCGCCTCTGCGGAGGGTGTCGCCAAGGGTGCCTATGTGCTGCTTGAGGCCTCCTCCGGCACGCCGGACGTGATCCTGATCGGCACCGGCTCCGAGGTGCAGCTGGCCGTCGAGGCCCGCGAGCAGCTCGAGGCCGCGGGCATTGCCACCCGCGTGGTGTCGGCACCGAGCCTGGAGTGGTTCGCCGAGCAGGACGAGGCCTACCGCGAGTCGGTGCTGCCGAAGAACGTCCGTGCCCGGGTCTCGGTCGAGGCGGGCATTGCGCTGTCCTGGCACAAGATCCTCGGTGAGGCCGGACGGGCCGTGTCCCTGGAGCACTACGGTGCCTCCGCGGACTACGAGACCCTGTACCGCGAGTTCGGCATCACCACTGAGGCCGTCGTCGCCGCGGCCAAGGAATCGCTGGCTGCTGCCGGTGACTCCACCCCGGGCACCGAGAGCGCGGCACCGACCGCGTCCGGTACCGGCGACCAGCAGTGAGCTGATCCGATGGCCGGGGCCCTCCTGCGAGGGTCCCGGCCATCGGCGTCTCCCGGGACGAACGTCCCCATCGACCGAGCGGAATCCGGGGTTCCCTGACTCGATGCGCCAGACCCCCGTGTACTACTACTCCAGCGCCAGCGGACTGGTGCGGTCCTTCGCGGAGCGGCTGGACCGGCCGGTGTTCAACCTGGCCGAGCGCGAGCACCGACTGAGCGAGGCCGACGGGCCGTGGGTGCTGCTCACCCCGTCGTACAAAACCGGGAACGAGAACAACGACACCATCCCCGAGGCGGTGCGGCGGTTCCTGCGCAACCCGGTCAACCGTCGACGCATGGTTGGCGTGATGGGGTCGGGTAACCGGAACTTCGGTCGGCATTACCAGATGGCGTGCCGCCAGATCGCGGCGATGTCGGACCGCCCGGTGCTCTTCGAGTTCGAGATCGCCGGCACCCAGTGGGATGTCGAGGAATGCCGCCGCATCCTGGCGGACCTGGACGCCGCACTCGCGGCCGAACACGACGTCCAGGCCTCCTGACTCACTGGATGGTGACGTCGATCGTGTTGTAGAACGCGTTCGTCGTGTTGTCGACCACCCAGACCGCGTAGATCACGTGGTACCCGGTCCGGTCTGCAGGGATGGTCAGGGTGTGCTTCTCCCCTTGCACCGGCAGCGCGCCGTTGTAGGGCACGGTCTTGATCAGCTCCAGCGAGGAGCGGGTCAGCGGGGCGTTCTGGTTCCAGCCCGGCTTGGTGATGTAGTACTCCCACTTGGTGGTGGCGTGCAGCGCGGTGTAGTTCCAGGCGACATCCACCGTGCGGTTGGTGACCTGGTTCTTCACCCACCGGGTGGAGCTCTGCTGGTCCAGCTCGGAGAACCGGGTGTTGCCACCGGAGGCCAACGTGCCGTCCGCCGGCCCCTGCGCCGGGAAGCCCTTTGGTCCCTCGATGCTCTGCGGCTCGTACTGCACCGCCCCGAGCCCGGTGTTGCCCGGCATAGCCGCGCGGGCGATCAGCTGCGAGTTGCTGCCGCCGATGTAGCCGTGCGACTGGGCGGCGGGTGCCGCGGCCAGCCCGAGTGCTCCGGCCACCGCGAGCGCCGTCACCGCGCTGCCGATCTTCTGACGTCGATTCATGGATCCCCCTGTGTCGGGCAGGGGACAGCACAGTGGTGCGCGCCCCCTGCGTCGCACTGCCCGCGTCATCGCGAGCAGCCGGTGTGACCCTAGACACAGTGGGCGCACCGCTGACCAGAGTTGCCCCGACCGGTCGCGCCTGGCACACATCGAGCACACAGCGACCGCCCGCCCTACCGTGGGGCGATGACGCCCAGTGCCAGCCCCGCCACCCAGCTCGAGGTTCGCGGTCGCACCGTCCGGGTGAGCAACCCGCAGAAGGTGTACTTCGCTGAGCGTGGGTACACCAAACTGGATGTGGTCGAGTACCTGCTCGCGGTCGGTGACGGCATCCTGAACGCGCTGCAGCACCGGCCGACCACGCTGGAACGCTGGCCGCAGGGCGTGTTCCCCGGCGCCACGCTGTCCACGCGGGCGGACAACCGGGGGGACGCGTTCTTCCAGAAGCGAGTGCCCCAGGGCGCACCCGACTACGTCGAGACCGCACGGATCGCCTTCCCCTCCGGGCGCACCGCCGACGAGGTCAGTCCCTCCGAGCTGGCCGTGGTGATCTGGGCCGCCAACCTGGGCACGTTGACCTTCCACCCCTGGCCGGTCACCGCCGACGATGTGGAGGCACCGGACCAGCTCCGGATCGACTTGGACCCGCAGCCCGGCACCGACTTCTCCGACGCCGCCCGGGTCGCCCCGCATGTCCGGGAGATCCTGGCCGAACACGGGCTGACCGGATATCCCAAGACCTCTGGCGGCCGCGGGATGCACATCTTCGCGCCCATCGAGCCGCGCTGGACCTTCACCCAGTGCCGACGTGCCGCCATCGCCGTGGGACGGGAACTGGAGCGGCGGCTGCCCGGGCAGGTCACCACCAAGTGGTGGAAGGAGGAGCGGGGCGAGGCGATCTTTGTCGACTACAACCAGATGGCCCGGGACCGCACCATCGCCTCCGCGTGGTCGATCCGCCCCAACCCACGCGCCACGGTGTCGATGCCACTGGACTGGGCCGAGGTCGACCAGGTGCACCCGGACGACTTCGACCTGCGCACCGCACCCGCCCGGTTCGCGCAGGTCGGTGACCTCTTCGCCCCGCTGCGCGCCGGGGCACCCGACCGGGGCTCCCTCGACGGACTGCTGGAGCTGGCCGATCGGGACGAGCGCGACCACGGGTTGGGCGATCTGCCCTACCCACCGGAGTACCCGAAGATGCCGGGTGAGCCCAAGCGGGTGCAGCCCAGCAAGGACCGGGACCGGAGCTGACGGAACTCTCCCGGCACGTCGACCGTTGAGCCCGGTTCCCCCACTCCCGGAGGTATCGATGGGCCTGTCCGACGTCCCGCACAACCCTAATTGGCCGACCACCGCCGACCACACCAGCCCCGCCGAGCCCTACGACCCCACCGTGTCAGCCGCCGACGAGCTCGCCCGACAGCTGCGTGCCTACCAGTCGCTCGGCGTGACCGCGGCTCTGGGCTGGTCGGAGCAGCCGCTGCCCACCCCGCCGGAGAACGTGGTGCTGCACGAGGACCACATCCCCTTCCTGCTGGTGCTCGACCCAGCACCCTCGAATGCCCTGGTCCCCGCCATGCGTCGCGGGTCGACGTCCGGGGTCAGCGTCATCGACGACCAGGAACTGGCCGGGTACAGCACCGTCGATCAGCGCGCGCCCTACCTGCTGGTGGATGTCGACACCGGGTCGGAGTTCTGCAACCAGACCCCAGAACACGCGTTGACCGTGGTGCAGCAGCGCGGACGGGTCGGCCTGACCATCGCCGAAGGACTGGCGCTGGTGACCGTGCGACCGGACATGCTGCGCCCCAACAAGTGCTTCAGCCTGATGGCGTCCCGGGCCGGTAATCAGCGCGTGCCAGCGATCTGGATCAGCCAGCGCCGCCCGAAACTCGGCTGGTGCTGGGACCGCAACCCGCACACCTGGCTGGGCGCGGCCTCCGCCGGTGGCCGGGTCGACTCAACCCGATGACCGGCGGCGGGGTGGTCATGGGTGGTCATTCCCCCGTCGCCACCGGCCGATCTGGGTCGCTGGACCACTGCGACCAACTGCCCGGGTAGAGCACCGGCGTGTACCCGGCCAGGGTCAGCGCCGCTGCCTGGTGCGCCGCAGTCACCCCGGAGCCGCAGTACACCGCCACCCGACCACCCGCCGGTGCGCCCAGCGCCGCGAACCGGCGGGTCAGGTCGTCGGTGGGCAGGAAGCTGCCGGAGTCGTCGTTGTTCTCCGCGGTGGGTGCACTGACCGCCCCGGGGATGTGTCCGGCGCGGGGGTCGATCGGTTCCACCTCGCCACGGAACCGCTCGGCGGCCCGGGCGTCCAACAGCAGACCGTCCTGCGGCCAGGCGGCGGCACCATCGGCATCCAGGGTCGGCAGCCCGCCCCCGGTCAGCTCGACATCACCGAGCGGCGGATGCACCTCGTCCTGGCTCAGCGCGCCACCCGCAGCCACCCAGGCGGCCAGTCCACCGTCGAGGATGCGCACCCGCTCCACCCCGGCCCAGCGCAGCAACCACCAGGCGCGAGCCGCTGACATCGACCCCGAGTCGTCGTAGACCACGACCGGCTCGCCCTGCCGCAGTCCCCAGGTCCGAGCGGCCCGTTGCAGCGCAGCCGGGTCCGGTAGCGGGTGACGACCGGCGGCCGGGCTGGGCGGTGCTGCCAGCTCGGTGTCCAGGTCGACATACACCGCGCCCGGCAGGTGGCCCGCGCGGTAGCCGTCCACGCCCGGCGGTCCGCCGAGCTGCCAGCGCACATCGAGCAGCCGGGGCGGGCGGGGGCCGGACAGTTCCTCGGCCAGAGCAGCGGCGGAGACGATCACCTCGGGCATGACCGCAACCTAACCCCGGCCCCGACGATCAGCGCGCTGGTGCTTTCTTTCCGGCGCTCAGGCCGTGACCGGCAGCCAGCGAGCGCCCTCCCGGCGGGTCACCACCGAGGCCGACACCTGCGCCAGACCGGTCACCTCTCCGATCACCCGACCGGCCACATCCCGGGCCTGATCATCATGCTCAGCGACGTACCGCACGACGATTCGCGGCTGCCCGGCGACCACGGTCAGATCCTGCGCCTCCACCTCAGTCAGCTCCGCGGCGGCGGCTCCGGCAGCGGGGAGCACCGTCGACGGGTTCACGCCGCGGTGCAGCAGTCCGATGGTCATGGTCACGCGATACGAGGGCATCCTCACAGGGTGGCACGGGCACCTGTCGGGCTTCACTAGGCTGTGTCCCGATGATCACTCGTGCCGAAGGTGCCTACCTGGGCGCCGTCCGGGCGTTCCAGAATCCGATGCTCGACCTGCTGCACAAGCGGCATGCTCCCCTGGTCGTCGCGATGCTCTCGCTGACCTTCACCGCGGAGCGCCCGACCGTGCCGGTGGACGACGCGCATGCGGAGATCGGCGACGCCCTGGACCAGCTGCGTGCCGACGGGCACGGCGACGACCTGCCCGTCGGGTCCGCGCGCGAGCTGTGCCGTCAGTGGGCGGATGCCGGGTGGCTGGTCCGTCAGGTGCGGGACGACGACGTCGAGGTCTATCAGCTGACCGCGCACGCGGTGGGCGCGTTGGAGGTCGCCGGTCGGGCCGGTGGTACCCGGGCGCGGGTGTCGCACTCCCGGGTCCGCACCCTGTTGGACGCCCTGGACCGGCTGGCGCAGCACGCCGACCCCGATGTGCTGGTCGCCCTGGCCCGGCTGGATGCCGAGATCGCGGAGAAGAAGGCCGAGCTGGACCGCATCCAGCGCACCGGCAAAGTGGTCGAGACCCCGGACGACATCCTGCTGGAAGAGGCGGAGAACGTCCTGCACCTGGTCCGCGAGCTACCCGGCGACTTCGCCCGGGTGGCCGAGTCGATCAAGGCGATGCAGCGCGATGTGGTCACCGCCCTGCGTCAGGATGAGCGCCCCACCGGTGAGGTGCTGCGCGAGTACCTGGAACGCGGCGAGCACGTGATGGAGTCCACCGACGAGGGCCGGGCCTTCGCCGGGGCGCTGCGCCTGATCGGCGACCCGCAGCGACTGGATGAGCTGGCCGCACAGTTGGACGTGGTGCTGCGGCACCGGTTCACCCGGCAACTGCCCGCCCAGCAGCGCGCGGAGCTCGCGGACATCGGGCGTCGGATCGAGCAGGGTCTGGAGCAGGTGTTCGCCGCCCAGCGTGAGGCCTCGTCGGTGATCACCTCCCAGGTGCGCAACCACGACCCGCTGCGTGACCGGCAGGTCGACGATCTCCTGCGCGAGGTGATGACCGGCCTGCAGGACTGGATGCCTACCTCCCGACGCGGGCAGGCTGTCGAGCCGCTGCGCCGGCTGCCGGTGGCCGAGGTCGAGGCTCTGCGCCAGACCCCGAGCGACCTGCGGCCCCCGCAGCCCCCGGAGGCACTCACCGAGTGGGACGACGATCTGGACCCGGCGGTCTCCACTGCCGAGGCCCGGGCCTGGGGCGGACCGCACTACGCGGAGCTGAGCGCCTACCTGACCACCTGGTTGGACGAGCACGAGGACGCCGACCTGGCCGAGGCCTTCGCCGCGGCACCCGATCATCTGCGCCGACCGGTGGACCTGCTGGGTCTGCTGGAGATCGCCGAGCAGCACCACACCACCGAGACCGCCACCGTCGCCCAGGTCGAGGCGATCCGGCCCGACGGCACCCCGCGCCGCTTCGCCTTCGAGGGCGTCGCGGTCCGCCTGGAGGAATCCGATGACTGAAGACGCCTTCATCGCACCCGTGTCGATGGAGGAGGACCCGAGCGAGCTGTTCGCCGGGGACTCCGGAACCCTGGACGCCGAGGTGCGCCGGGTGCTGGTCCGACTGCTCCAGCGCCGGGTGATCCTGGCCGAGAAGAACACCGCCCAGTGGCGCACCCTGGTGGAGAACCAGCAGGTGATCGAGTCGCGGCTGCACGACCTGTTCGTGCACCTGGTGGTCGACCACGACCGGGGCATCGCCTACAAGCGTCAGGTCCGCTCCGCGGAGTTGGACGTCCCGGTGCTGCTGCGCGACGAGCCCTACAGCCGGGCCGAGACCCTGGTGCTGGTGCACCTGCGCACCGTGTTCCAGCGCGAACGCGGTGCCGGGGAGACCTCCGTGCGGGTCGACGTCGAGGAGATCGAGCAGACCGCGCTGACCTACTTCGACCCCGAGGGCACCAACCTGGCCACCCGGCAGCGGGAGATCCGGGCCGCCATCGCCCGTCTGGCCAAGGACGGGCTGATCGAGGAGGCCTCCGAGGGGCGGTACCGGATCACTCCGCTGGTCGAGGTGGTGCTGAGCAATGAGCGACTGTCCGAGCTGAATGCCTGGTTGCGCACCCCCGGCGCGGAGGTGGTGGTGGACGACCTGCCCGCCGAGCCCGACGTCGATGCCGCATCCGAGTCCGAGCCCGAGCGGCCCGTCGAGGACACCCCCGAACCGCCCCAGGACACCGACCTGTTCACCCCTGACGAGGAGACCGCCCGATGACGATGGTGGACACGCTCTTCGGGCTGATCCCCGCCGCCTCCACCGGTCAGCAGTGGGTGGCCCGCGACCTGCAACTGGTGAACTGGGGTGGCTACGACGGCCATCACAGGGTGCTGCTCGCCCCCACCGCCACCCTGCTATCCGGCGGTTCCGGCTCCGGCAAGTCCACCCTGATGGACGCCTACATCGCCCTGCTCATGCCGCACACCACCCCGTTCAACGGCGCGTCCAACGGCGGTGTCGTCGGACGTCCGCGTGGCAAGGACCAGCGCAACATCCTGTCCTACGCCCGGGGCAAGCTGGACGAGTCCCGCACCGACGAGGGCACCCGTCAGCGTGTGCTGCGCGGCGATGGCCGGGACACCTGGTCCGCCATCGCGATGACCTGGGCGGATCAGACCGGCCGGGTGTTCACCGCGGTGCGTGCCTGGTACGTCCCGTCGGCCGCCCGGACCCTGGACGAGGTCACCGCGGTGCGCGCCACCGTCGACGCCGACTTCGACCTGACCACCCTGGAACCGGCCGCCGCCGAGCGACTGTCCCGGGCCGCGGTCACCGCCACCGGGCTGACCGCCTATGACACCGACCGGGAGTTCACCGCCCGCCTGTACTCGACCCTGGGGATCGGGGCCACCGGCGACGGCAGCCGCGCGGTCGGCCTGCTCGGGCGCATCCAGGCCGGACAGCAGATCACCACCGTGGACGCGCTGTACAAGGCGATGGTGTTGGAGGAGCCCACCACCTTCGCCACCGCCGACGCCGTGGTCGAGCAGTTCGACAAGCTGACCGGCACCCGCGATCAGATGATCACCGCCCGGCAACAGGTGAAGGCGCTGGAGCCGATCCGCGGACTGCGCGACGGCATCGAGGCCGCCGCCGACCGCGTGCGGGTCATCGCCCAGCTCGGTGACGTGGACGCCCCCAACAGCCCCGCAGCCGTCTGGCGGCACGAGCAGCGCCTCGGACTGTTGCGCGATGTCGAACACGACCTGCAACAGCGCCACAAGCAGGCCCAGCGCCAGGTCACCGAAACCCAGGCCCGGGTGGAGGCCGCCCGTTCCGAGCTCGACGGCGTCAAGGAGACGCTGTGGAGCTCCGGTGGCGACCGCCTGGCCACTGCCCAACGCGAGCTACGCACCGCCGAGGAGCGCCTGGCCCGGGTCACCGCGGCCCGCACCCGGCTGGCCGAGACCGTGTGGGACGCGCTGGGCAGCGACCTGCGTGGCAAGTCCGACTTCGATGCGTTGGCAGCCCGGGCCCGCACGGCGCTGACCGACGGTGCGGCCAAGGCCGACGCCCGCCGCGCGCTCGGTGACGCGATGACCGAGAAGAAGGACGCCGCCATTGAGTTGGCCCGGCTCCGCTCCGACCGGGTCGCCGCCACCTCGCACAAGGGCGCGATCCCCGGTGAGCTGCTGCGTGCCCGGGCCGCCCTGGCCGAGGCCGCCGGAATGTCGCCCGAGCAGCTGCCCTTCGTCGCCGAGCTGATCGAGGTCCGCGCCGAACACGAGCCGTGGCGGGAAGCCTTCAACCTGGCCCTCGGCGGATTCGCCACCCAGCTGCTGCTCGACATGGCCGACCTGCGCCGGTTCCGCGAGGCCATCGACGGGGTGCAGCTCGGACGCCGGCTGCGATTCGAGGGCGTACCCACCGACATCCACACCGAGGTCGCCCTCGACCCGCGCACCCTGCCCGGCCGCCTGGACTTCCGCTCCGGGCCGTTCACCGGGTGGCTACGCACCGAGCTGGCCAACCGGTTCGCCTACGTCTGCGTCGACACCACCGGCGAGCTCGCCCAGCACCGCAAGGCGCTGACCCGCACCGGCCAGACCTCCGAGGGCAGCCGCGGCGCCCACGGCGGTGGCGGTCGGGCCAACGTGCTCGGCTTCACCAACACCCGTCGACTCGCGCACCTCGATCAGGAGATCGACGCAGCGCAGAAGCGACTCCTCCTGGCCGAGCAGGCCGTCGAGTCCGCCGATGCCGGCCTGGATCAGCAGGACGCCGAGCTGGACGCCTTCCGGATCATCGACGCCACCGCCTGGACCGACGTCGACACCGCCACCGCGCAGGCCGACCGGGACCGCTGGCAGCAGGTCATCGACGATGTCACCTCCGGCAGCCCCGAGGTCACCCAGCTCCAGCGCCGCGCCACCGAGCTGGAGGGCTCGATCCGCACACTCTCCGACCAGTTGGGCCGGGCCAAGGGTGAGGCCGAGCGACTGTCCGAGAGCTGGTCCGCGATCACCGACGACGTCGACGTCTCCCAGCAGGCCCTGGACGACGCCGCCGACGCCGAGGTCGAGATCACCGAGGACCAGCGCGCCTACCTCGACGGGCTGCTCGGCTCCCCGGACGGCCCCGCACCCACCTCACCCGCCGCGGCCCTGGACGCCTTCGACACCCTGTCCGCCCGCGCCACCGAGCTGCTGCGCACCGACCGGCAGGCCGCCGAGCAGGAGATCGGCACCGCACGGGACACCCTGCGCCGGATCTTCGAGACCTTCGTCGAGCGCTGGCCCGACCCGAATCTCGGCACCGACCCGGAGGGCTCCTACCCGGACTTCGCCCGAATCCTCGCCGAGTTGGAGACCAGCGGCCTGCACGAGTTGGAGGCCGACTGGCGCAAGAGCCTGCTACGGCTGTCCGGCAACGACCTCACCGACCTGTACAACGCCCTGTCCCGCTCCGTGCGGGAGATCAAGGAGCGCATCCGCCCGGTCAACGACATTCTGGCCGCGCTGCCCTTCGCCGACGACGACCACCGCCTGCGGATCGACGCCCGGGACACCCAGTCCACGGTCGTCGCCCGGTTCCGCAAAGAACTGCGCGACCTGCGCGACGAGCTCGCCACCGAGGCCACCGACGCCGAACGCGAACGCCGCTACGCCCGGATGGCCAAGGTCATCGACCGCATCCGCCGCACCGCACCCGACTTCGCCGACCTGGTCGACGTCCGCCGCCACGTCCGACTCTCCGCGGAGAAGGTCGACCTGGAGGGCAACCACGTCGCGCTCTACGACCACATTGGAGAGAAGTCCGGTGGCGAATCCCAGGAGCTCGTTGCGTTCATCGTCGGCGCCGCCCTGCGCTACCAGCTCGGTGACGCCGGTGCCGACCGCCCGCGCTACGCCCCCGTGTTCCTGGACGAGGCACTGATCAAGGCGGACGCGCGGTTCACCGGCCGGGCGATCGGTGCCTGGCGTGGACTCGGCTTCCAGCTGGTCATCGGCGCACCGAACGACAAGTTCAGCGCGCTGGAGCCGCATGTCGACCTGGAGTACATCGTGATCAAGGACGCGGCGGGGCGGTCGCGGACGAAGGCGGTGGTGGGGCTGCCGGTGGCGTGAGGGCCGCCGTGCAGCTTGGCGAGGCAGACGTCGATGGCGGCCCATCACGCCACTGTCTACCGGCGATCAACGGTCACTGGGACAGCACGAACATGATTGGCTTGTGCTGCGACATAGTCGGATGCATGCCTTCGATGGCGCGGCCTAGTGTCCGACGAGATCCAGTCCTACCGAGACGGCTGCCACGAGTGCCGGTTGTGGCCGATTCGAACGCACAGGCCCCGCTTGACGCAGAATCGTGCCGTTGCGAAGTCGCCAGCTGAGCGAACACGATGGCGCAACCGTGTCCCTCCGTCAGGTGCGTCAGTGTTCTCGCTAGCGTGTGGACATGAACGACGACGCAGGTGCACCGTCTTCGGACGATGAGGTTCTCTTCGGTCGACTACTGAACGCGAATGACCCGACGGACAACGTGATCCCGATCCGACCACGACCAGGCGAATCCGTTGAGCACGACGACATCCTCGCCGTTTCGCGTCAGCTTCCTGAGCCTGGTTCGGCTCTCATCCAAGACCTCGGTGTCTCAGGGGCCCAAGCCGCGATCTACTCGATGTTGCACGCGAGGCGTGACGATCCGCCAACCATGCTCGAGATCCGAGACCACATCGTCGCGACCTTCGGGGAGGCCCAGTCTCAAACCGATCGTCGGGTTCGCGACCTTCGCAAGTACTTCGTTATTCGATCCGAGCGCGGCGTAGATGGCGAATGGCACTACCACCTCGTTGGATGGAAGCAGAAGCCATCGGTCGACACGATCCCGATCTCGCTGCGAGTGCGCGCCGAGGTGCTTGCTTCTCAACGATGCGCGCAGTGCGGTCGGACGCCGTCCGAGGACGGGGTGAAGCTGGCGGTAGACCACAAGATCCCGCAAGCATGGGGCGGCGGAAACGAGATCGAGAACCTTCAGCCCCTATGCGAGGACTGCAACTCGGGTAAGAAGGACTATTACGCGACGTACGACTCCCACAGTGAGGAGATCAAGGAAGCAATCCTCCATGATGAACCTCACCGTCGCATCGGGGAACTACTCAAGGCATTCGAAGGCAAATGGGTGCCATCCGATCTCATCGGTATCGTCGCGTCCGCGAAGCAGTATCAAGAGGACTACCAGAAGCGCCTGCGGGAACTACGCAAGCTGGGCTGGATCATTAAGTCTCAGCGCCGCTACCACGAGGGCACACGGGTGCGGACATACTACCAAGCAACGCACTGCGAGCCATGGGGAGATGGGCCGATCCGAGCGCAAATAAGTGCAGCGGAGCGCGCCATTAAGGAAAAGAGGCTCGACGGAGGCGCCAAGCCGTAACGAGCAGAGTCGCTCACCCCAGCAGTGAACCTGCCGTTCACACCGCCTTGAGTAGGCGCAGCGCGGACTGGTGGAACGAGGCACGGGACACGCTCTCCGAGTAGGTGAGACCGTCGCCTTCGTCCTCGACCAGGCGATGGAGCGGCGTTCCGGTGAGAACAGCGCGGATCGACAGCCCAACCGCCTTCGCAACAGGAGGCGGGAAGGCATTCCCGACCTGGCGGTACGCAGCAGTCTTACGCCCGGAGAATTTCCAGTCACCAGGGAAACCCTGGATCGCGGCGACCATCGGGAGGGTGAGACGCGGCGTGTGATCAGCCGGGGTGTCGTAGTCCGGCGCTGCGTCCGCGATACTTCGACCGTCAACACCAAGCTCGAGCCACGCGGCGCGCGCGCGAGTCGGACCCAGGTCGGGGCCTCCGTGCTTGCGAGAGCCACCTACGACAGTGGGTGCGATTCCGTTCGCGCGGTCGCGCCACGCCTCCGCACCGAGCCATCCATTCGCCGACATCATCGGGTACAGCGTCTCGCCGACTGTGGCCGCGGTAGCACCGATCGCATGCCACTCGAAACGCTGCTTTCGCAGATACTTGCGCTTGATTGCCGCGAGCACAAACCGAGGCCGCAACTGTGGAACGCCAAAATCGTTCGCAAACAGCAGGTGCCAATAGGCGTCGTAGCCCATCGCATCGAGCGCCGCCAGGATGGAATCGCGGTAAGGGGCGAACTTTGCACCCGCCAGCCCTTTAACGTTCTCTAACATCACCGCTCCAGGCTGAGCCTCGCGCACGAGACGGAGCGCTTCGGGGAAGAGATCGCGCTCATCGTCAGCCCCCAGCTGCTTGCCAGCGATACTAAAAGGAGGGCACGGAACGCCCCCCGAAAGCAAGTCGATCCCTTTATAGTCTTTGCCGTTGACGTCGCGCACATCGCCCTGATGCACATTTTGATTGGGGCGATTGATTCGCAGCGTCTCGCATGCCTCGGGCTCGATCTCGACAGCAATAGTATGATCGAAACCTGCCTGCTCCAACCCAATGAACTGCCCGCCAGCCCCGGCGCAAATCTCAAGCCCGGTCAGCCGCTGTTCGTCAGCCATCGAGTGGTCCTCTCATCGTCGGCAAGCGCACGCGCCGCCTCATCTTCTATCAACACCCAGCACAAGACCGGGATCCGCCCCGGTGTGGCGGCATCGAACCGACACGTGTGCCCGCGTTCGTGGCTGCGCGACTACCAGTGTCCACTACGCACCTCGACCACGAGGACATCATGCTCACGAGCACTGACATCCCCCTCGGCTCCGACGTCTGGACTGGTCGTAGCCGACTGAGTGCTGATCCCGCTGACCGCTCTCGCCCACGTAGATCACCGTGTTGGCGTGCCCATCGATGTAGAGATGCTGCTCGGCAGCCCTGCTCAGCATCGTCGGCAATAGCGCGCAGCCCGCCAAAAACAGCAGGCAAACCCACCAGCACCTCGAACTCGAACCTGGTCTCGCCCGCAGTGTCCCACTCTCGTCGGCGTCGGTCGTCGTCAGGGAGTCCGTAGCGCCGCGCTCGGCCCTACACCCGACCAGCGCCTCGGCACAAGCCAGCAAGAACTGACCTCAGCATCCGTGAGGTCCTCCCGCCAAGCCACACACATCACTGAGAGTTCAGAGAGTCGCGTTCGTCCACTTCTCAGCCACAGCATGGGCATGCATGTTGCTCACTGGCGCGGGTCGGCGCTTAGGGCAACCTCGGAGACTCCGGTTCGCTGCGGCGTCGGTCACGGAGTACTTGACCCGCCGGGCGGGGCGGTGGACGACCTCTATTCGGGTTACCCCAGGCGGGCGACTGCACGCGCTCGTTTCCGTCGGCCACACACCGTCATCGCCTCACGCCGCAGCCGAACCGGGCTTGCGAGAGCCTCGCGCTCAGGGCGAGTAGGCGTGTAACCATCCACCAACGAGAGGCAACCCCGGAGCAGTCCTGC
Source organism: Cellulomonas sp. NPDC089187 (assembly GCF_040685135.1). NCBI lineage: Bacteria > Bacillati > Actinomycetota > Actinomycetes > Micrococcales > Cellulomonadaceae > Cellulomonas > Cellulomonas sp. NPDC089187. Next base: position 313,102 of record NZ_JBFBHI010000003.1, read on the forward strand.
GCCGGATATGAGAAGGCCCCTCGCACCACTGCTTGTGTTGGCGTGAGGGGCCTTCCGTCGGAGCCGCCTGTGGGAATCGAACCCACGACCTTCTCATTACGAGTGAGACGCTCTGCCGACTGAGCTAAGGCGGCGTCGTCCCGGAGGACGAGCGCGCCCACTGTACCCGGCGAGGCGGCGGTGCTCCAAAGTGCTTCTCAGCAGCGGGTGCCGTCGGCGGGGACGGTGCCGTCGACCAGGTAGGCGTCGACCGCGTCGAGGATGCAGGAGTTCGAGCGGCCGTAGGCGGTGTGGCCCTCGCCCTCGTAGGTGAGCAGGGTGGCGGAGTCGCCGAGGGTGGCGGTGAGGGATTCGGCCCAGGTGTAAGGGGTGGCCGGGTCGTTGGTGGTGCCGATGACGACGATGGGGGCGGCGCCCTCGGCGGTGTAGGAGTCCAGGCCGCCGGCCTCGGCGACGGGCCAGTTGGCGCACAGGACGCCGCCGTAGCCGAAGAAGCTGCCGACGGTGGGGGCTGCGGCCTCGATCTCGGCGGCGTCGGCGCGCATCTGGGCGATGTCGGTGGTGCCACGGTCGTCCGCGCAGCCGATGGCCCAGAACGCCACGGTGGAGTTGGTGGTGTACGTGCCGCTGGCGTCCCGGTCGTAGTACAGGTCGGCGAGCTGGAGCAGGACGGAGCCGTCGCCGGCCAGGGCTTCGCGCAGGCCCATCGTGAGGTAGGACCAACTGGACTCGTCGTAGAGCGGCAGGGCGATTCCGCTGAACGCGAGCGCGCCGGTCAGGGTGCGACCGTCGGTGCCGGTGGGCAGCGGGGTGGCGGTGGCCTGGTCGAGTAGGGCGCGGATCTGGGTGAGGCCCTCGTCCACGGTGCCGGTGAGTGGGCAGTCAGTGCCGTTCTGGCAGTCGGTGACGTAGGCGCGCAGCGCGTTCTCGAAGCCGACGGCCTGGCCGAGGGACAGCTCCTGGCTGCTCAGCGTCGGGTCCAGTGCACCGTCGAGCACCAGGCGACCGACCTGCTGCGGAAAGAGTGCGGCATAGGTGGCGCCGAGCTGGGTGCCGTAGGAGTAGCCGACGTAGGTGAGCGTGTCGTCGCCGAGCACGGCACGGATCACGTCCATGTCCTTGGCCGCGCTGACCGTGTCGACGTGCTCGAGCAGCGGACCGGTGTTCGCCAGGCAGCCCTTGCCCAGGGTGGCGTAGGCGGCTTCTGCGGCGGCCACGCCTTCATCGGTACTGAAGTCGTAGTCGGCGGACACGAGTGCGTCCATCTCGGCATCGCCCACACAGTCGACGGCGGTGGACTGGCCGACGCCGCGCGGGTCGAAGCCGATCAGGTCATAGGCGGCGATCACATCGTCACCGAATCCACCCAGAGCGATGGAGGACAGCGCGTCGATGCCGGAGCCGCCGGGGCCGCCGGGGTTGATCAGCAGCGAGCCGAGCTTCTCACCGGTGGCCTGGTGCCGGTTCACCGCGATGTCGATGGTGTCGCCGCTCGGGTCGGACCAGTCGAGCGGGACGGTGACGGTGGCGCACTCCAGGTCGCCGCAGCTGGACCAGTCGATCTGCTGGGCGTAGATCTTCTCCGCGCCGTCGGGCACCGAGGTCGGGACCACCGGGGAGGGTGTGGCATCGGTGTCGGTGCGGCCGTCACCGGCGCTGCATGCGGCGAGCGCGAGGGCGGCGACAGCGGTCAGGGCGAGGGTGCGGGCATGGCGCTGGGAAGTCACCGGGCCACGGTAACGGGTGTCTCAGGCCCGCTGGGGACGCAGGCCGATCATCATCGCCTCGACGGCCAGCAGCGGGGAGACGTTCCCGGCCAATCGCTCACGGGCCTCGGTGACGGCGTCCATCCGGTGCAGGTTCTGCTCCGGGGTGCTGCTGCGGGCCAGGTCCCGGACGGCCTCTTCCTGCTCACCGTTGACCAGGTCGACGCCGGCACCGAGCTGGACCACCAGGACATCCCGGTAGAGGGACAGCAGGTCGACCATCGCGCGGTCGAGCACGTCGCGCTGGGCGCGGGTGGCCCGCCGCTTCTGTTCCTCCTCCAGCTGGCGGATCTGACCGCGCAGCGCGGGCGGGATGGTCGTCGTGCCCTCGGCACCGAGGGAACGGAGCAGGGCGGTGCGCTCGGCGGCATCGCGCTCCTCGGTGGCGGCCTTGGCGTCGGCCTGCGCGGTCTCGACCAGATCGGCGGCGGCCAACACCGCGTCCCCGACCCCGCGGACCTGAGAGGCCAGCCGGAGCACCTGGTCGCGGCGGGCGCGTGCCGCCGGGTCCCGGGCCAGGCGACGGGCGACACCCACGTGACTCTGCGCGGCCTTCGCGGCGGTGAGCGCCACCGTGGGGTCGATCCCGTCCCGGCGGACCAGGAGGTCGGCGACGGCCTGCACCGGCGGCACCCGCAGGGCGACGGCGCGGGACCGGGAGCGGATGGTGACCAGCACGTCCTGCGGGCTCGGGGCGCACAGCAGCCACACAGTGCGCGGCGGCGGCTCCTCGATGGCTTTGAGCAGCACGTTCCCGGAGGTCTCGTTCAGCCGGTCGGCGTCCTCGATCACGATCACCCGCCACCGACCCTGCGCGGGGCTGCGCTGGGCCAGCTCCACCAATGGGCGCACGGTCTCGGCCCGGATGACGACACCCTCGGTGGCGACGAAGGTGACATCCGGGTGGGTGCCAGCCAGCACCTGCGCGCAGCCCGGGCTGTGCGGGTCGGCGCTCGGGTCTTGGAGTGCGGCAGCGAAGGCGCGGGCGGCGTTGGAGCGACCGGAGCCGGGCGGGCCGGTCAGCAGCCAGGCGTGGGTCATCTTCTCCGGGTGCTCGGCGGCAGCCCGCAGCACCTCGACGGCGGGCTCCTGTCCCACCACGTCGTCCCAGACGGTGGTCATGCGGTGACCCCGCGCTCCGCGAGCAGAGCGGTGACCCGGGTGCGGATGTCCGCGGCGATGTCCTCGGCGGGGCGGGCGGCGTCGAGGACCAACCACCGGTCGGGGTCGGCGGCAGCACGGTCCAAGAACGCGGCGCGGGTCCGGCGGTGGAAGTCGTCCCCCGCGGATTCCAGCCGGTCCGGGGCGGCATCGCGGTCGGCGAGGCGACCCAGACCGACCGCGGGGTCCAGATCGAGCAGCACGGTGAGCGCGGGCAGCAGCCCGGCGGTGGCCCACAGCGACAGCTGCTCGACCTCGTGCGCACCCAGGTCGCGGCCGGTGCCCTGGTAGGCGACGGAGGAGTCCAGGTAGCGGTCGGTCAGTACGACGGCCCCTGCGTCCAGCTCGGGCCGGACCAGCGACGCCACGTGATGGGCGCGGTCGGCGGCGTAGATCAGCGCCTCGGTACGGGGGTCCATGTCCTCGCCGTGCAGCACGGCGTCACGCAGCACCGCACCGAGCGTGGTGCCGCCGGGTTCTCGGGTCGGCACCACCCGGAGCCCGAACTCGCTGGTCAGCCACCGCCCCAGCAGCTGCAACTGGGTGGACTTCCCCGCGCCGTCGCCACCCTCGAAGGAGATGAACAGGCCGCCGGGGACGGGCGCAGGGGTGGTGGTCACGGGGCTCAGGGTATCCAGCCACACCCACGGCCCAACGCGTCGTGCACTGCACACGCACAACGCACCCAAGCCGGACACGGACGGATGCACACGCCATCAGCGGTGCATTCCGTGCGCAGGACACGACAAGTCCGCCGATATCGCTGTTAGCGTCACGACCACCCGAGCCCCCAGGAGCGTCCGTGCACCGCCGCCGTCCGCACTCCCCCGTCCGATGACCGCCGTCGAGGCCACCGGCCGCAACGAGTCCCTGTCCGTCCGCCGCTGCCTGCACCTGCTGGAACACGTCCGGGCCCACGCCACCGCCGACCGCGGCGTCCCGGTGCTCCAGCTGGCCGAGGCGATCGGCGTGCACCGGTCCACTGCCGCACGGCTGCTCGCGCCGCTGATCGAGGAGGGCCTGCTGATCCGCGACCCCGCCGGTCGGTACCGATTGGGGGTCGGAGCGCTCCGCCTCGGACAGTCCTACCTGGGTGCCATCGACCTGCCCGCGCTGGCCGAACCGGCGCTGCGGGAACTGGCCGAGCGCACCGGCGGCATCTGCGCACTTGGCGTGCCTGACCAGGACCGGATCCGGGTGGCGCTGAGCACCGGACGCGGCGCACTGCGCGCCGGCGCACTGATCCCCGCCTACTGCTCGGCCTGGGGCAAGGCGGTGCTGTCCGTCGCGCCGCCGGCCTGGATCGACCGCGCGATCGCGACCGGGCTGCGCGCGCTCACCCCACGCACCATCACCGACCCGACCGAGCTGCGCGGCGAGCTGGACCGCACCCGGCAGCGCGGATTCGCATTGGACGACCGCGAGCACGACCCCCAACTGCGGGCGGTGGCCGCGCCGGTGCTCAACCACACCGGCATGGTGGTCGCCGCGGTCGGTGTGGCACTCGACCACCACCGGATGCCGCCGGTGGTGCTGCGCGAGCACGCCCGAGCCACCGCTGAGCTCGCCCGTTCGCTGTCCGGCGCGATGGGCTGGTCCCGCGCACCCCGTCCCACCACCCGAGAGGCCTGACATGACCGGACCCGAGCTGGTCCCCGCCCCCGCGACGCTGGTAGCGGACGGGCGCGGATGGACCATGCCCGAGCGCCTGACCGTGTCGACTCACGCGGAGCTGGCAGCAGTACGCCCTCTGCTGATCGATGTGCTGGCGGTACGCCTCGGTCGGGAGCTGGTCACCGTCGACGGGGCCGCCGATCTCGTGCTGCACCACGATCCGACCCTCGACCCCGAGCACTATCGCCTAATGGTGGATTCCGGGGTCCGGATCGAGTCGAATGGCCCGGACGGTGCCCGGCATGCCCTGCGCAGTCTGCAACAGCTGATCGGTCCGGACGCCTACCGCGCGGTGCCGCGGCAGGCGCACGCCCTCGCGCTGCCCACGGTGCGGATCGAGGACGGCCCGCGGTTCACCCACCGTGGCGTGCTGTTGGATGTCGCCCGGCACTTCATGCCCAAGGCCGGGGTGATGCGCTTCATCGAGCTGATGTCCGCGCACAAGCTGAACCTGCTGCACCTGCACCTGACCGACGACCAGGGATGGCGGATCCAGATCCACGCCTTCCCCCGGCTGACCGAGGTGGGCAGCTGGCGCACCGAGTCGCAGCTCGGGTCCTCCCGCTCCACGCACTACGACGGCACCCCGCATGGCGGCTTCTATACCCAGGACGACCTGCGGGAGATCGTGGCCTTCGCCCACACCCGGGGCGTGACCGTCGTACCGGAGATCGACCTACCCGGACACTCCCAGGCCGCGATGGCCGCCTACCCCGAGCTCGCCGCCCTGCCCGAGCAGGCGTCCACCTGGGCGGTGTGGACACGGTGGGGCCTGAATCCCCATGTGTTGGGTGCGACCGACCGGGTGCTCGACTTCTACCGCACCGTGCTGGACGAGGTGCTGACCATCTTCGACGCCCCGCTGATCTGCCTGGGCGGCGACGAGGTGCCGGTGGACGAGTGGACCGCCGACCCGGCCAGTCTGCGTCGCGCCGAGGAGCTCGGGATGTCCACCGTCGAGGAGCTGCTGCCGTGGTTCATCGGCGAGCTGGCCGATCACCTGCGGGCCCGCGGTCGGCGCACGGTGGTCTGGGACGAGGTGGGCGGCTCCCGGCTGCCGACCGACGTGGTGATCAACTCCTGGCGTGGGTACCGCGGCGGGATCGATGCCCTGCGCGACGGCCACGATGTGGTGGTCTGCCCGGAGCACGAGGTCTACCTGGACCACCGCGCCGCCCCCGGTCTGGACGAGCCGGTTCCGGTCGGCACGGTGCACACCATCGAGGATGTGTACCGGTTCGAACCGGTGACCGACCAGGTCGCCGAGGCCACCAGCGAGTCCGGCACCGGACGGGTGCTCGGTGCCCAGGCCCAGCTGTGGAGCGAGCAGCTGAACTCCGAGCGACGGATGGACTACGCCGCCTACCCCCGGCTGTCCGCCTTCGCGGAGGTGGTGTGGAGCCCGCGGGAGCGCCGGGATTGGCACGACTTCGACCGGCGACTGCGGGGCGCGCATCTGGACCGGCTGGCTGCGGCCGGAGTGGAGTACCGACCGTTGGACGGCCCCCGCCCCTGGCAGCGCCGCCCAGGAGTGCCCGGCTGGCCGCTGCGCTTCGACGAGTTGGGCCGGTTGGTGCACGCCGAGGACGGCGCGGGGTGAGCCGGCTACTGCTGCGGGGCGGTCTGCTCGCCGACGGCACTGGTGCCCCGGCCCGCCCCGCCGATCTGCTGCTGGACGGCGATCGGGTGGCGGCGGTGCTGACCCCCGGCGACCCGGTCGAGGACGCGCAGGCCGTGGACGTCTCCGGGCAGATGGTGCTGCCCGGCTTCATCGACGCCCATGTGCACGCCGATGCGGTGGCGCTGGACCCCCAGGTGCAGGACGCGCTGACCTCCCAGGGCGTCACCACGGTGGTGGTCGGCCAGGACGGGTTGTCCTACGCCCCGTCGCATGCCAGCCCGGACGGTCCGGACGCCGCGGCGTTCACCCGCCGGTACTTCGCGGCCATCGACGGCGACCACCCCGGATTCGACCGCGGATCAGTGGCCGAGCTGCTGGCCAGCTACCGAGGGCGGTCCACCGTGGACGTGTCCTACCTGGTCCCGCACGGCACACTGCGCTACGCGGTGCTCGGCTCCGATCCTCGACCGGCGACGACGGCGGAGATCAAGCGGATGTGCGAGCTGCTGGACGAGGGGCTGCACCAGGGCGCACGCGGGATGTCCACCGGTCTGGAGTACGCCCCGGCCTGCTGGTCCACCACCGAGGAGCTGACCGCCCTGTGCGCGGTGCTGGCCCGGCACGACCTGCCCCATGTCTCGCACATGCGCGGGTACGAGACCCAGGCACCCGCCGCGCTGACCGAGCTCCTGGACCTGGCCCGGGCCACCGGCGTCGCGACCCATGTCTCCCACCTGCACGGTCCGGCGGAGGTAATCGTCCCGCTACTGGATGCCGCCCGCGCGGAGGTGGAGCTGACCTTCGACAGCTACCCCTACTTGCGGGGCGCCTCGGTGCTCGCGCTGGTGGCGCTGCCGACCTGGCTGCCGTTGGCCGATCCGGAGCGGGCCACCGCGATGCTGACCGACCCGCAGGTGCTGGCCCGACTGCGCGCGGATGACCTGCCCGCCCGCGCGCAGGTGTGGCCGCGAGTGACGTTGGCCTCCGTGCCACACCCCGACTACCGCTGGACCGAAGGACAGCGGCTGACCGCCGTCGCCGAGCAGCTGGGTGAATCACCAGCAGAGACCGCCCTGCGGCTGCTGGTGTCCACCGGACTGCGGGTGGGCTGCGTGTTCGAGCAGCCGCCGACCAACTCGCTGGACTCGGTGCGTGCCCTGATGCGGCACGAGGCGCACTGCGCGGGATCGGATGGCATCTACCTGGGCGGACACCCCCACCCGCGCGGGTGGGGCACCTTCGCCCGGTTCCTCGGCACCCACGTCCGCGCGCTCGGCGACTGGACCTGGGGCGAGGCCGCGCAGCACCTGGCCGGGACTGCGGCCCGGGTGTTCCGCCTGCCGGATCGGGGTGTGCTGCGTCCCGGTGCCCGGGCCGATGTGGTGGTGGTGGACCCGGGCACGGTGGCTGACACCGCGACCTATGAGCGCCCGCGGTCGACTGCGAACGGTGTCACCCACGTGCTGGTCGCGGGTGAGCGGATGCGGTGGAACGGTCAGAACAGGGTGAACAGCAGCTCCACCACCCGCTGATCGGGGTCGAGCACCGGCACCACCCGCCACTTGTCGAAGCTGGTGCAGGGGTGGGACAGGCCCAACTCGACCACGTCGCCGACCGCCAACTCCGTGGCGGCACCGTCTGCCTCCAGATAGGCGTGCTGGTCGTTGGTCCGGGTCAGCGTCCACCCGGCCAGATCGTTGACAGCCCCGGCACGGTGCCGACGCAGCGGGAGTGGCAGTCCCTCGTCGTAGGGAAGGTCGCGCTTCCCGGCACCCAGGATCGCCAGTCCGGGCTCCGGACGCGAGGTCACCTGCGCCCACACCCGCAGCGCCGGGTGCAGCTCGCCGGGGATGCGGGTGAAGGGGGTGCGTTGGGCGTAGATGCCGTGGTCGTGGGTCAGCGTCGACCCGCTGCGCATCAGCACCTGGGTACCCGGCATCCCACCCAGCACCTCAGCGACCACGTCGAACCACGCCGACCCACCCGCGGAGACGATCACCTGCCCGTCGATCAGCTCGGCCACCGCGGTGCCCGCCGCACGCAGCAGACCGAGGAACGCGCGCACCTCGGCCGCGCCGGGCAGCCCACCCTCATAGGCGGTGACCCCGGCCAGTCGCAGTCCGGGTGTGTGCTGCACCTGCTGGGCCAGGTGGAGCAGCTGCGGCAGATCGCGCGCCCCGGTCCGACCACCGTCGTGCCCGAGCTCGACGAGCACCGGCACCGGGTTGTCCGGGTCCGCCACCGCCGCGAGCGCCGTGATCCCCGTCTCGGAGTCGACCTGGAGCATCACCTGTGGTGCCACCGACGCGATCCAGCGCAGGGCACTGGGGTCGAGCACCTCGTTGGCGATCAGAATGCGGCCGATGCCCGCCGCATGAGCTGCGGCGGCCTGCGTGGCGCTGGCCAGAGTGATGCCCCACGCACCGGCGTCGAGCTGGCGGCGGAACAGGGCGGGGGCCATCGACGTCTTGCCGTGCGGGGCGAGCAGCAGCCCGTGCTCGGCGGCGAAGGCGGCCATCGTGGCCACGTTGTGGTCGACGGCTGCGGAGTCCACGGTCAGCACCGGCCAGCTCAACGATCCGTCGAACAGGTGGTGTCCCTCGGCCAGCCACTGCGTCGCGGGAACCGGTGCGGTCTGCCAGAAGCCCTTGGTGCCGGGGCCGATCACGTCCATGTGCCGACCCTAGGCGCGCCGACCCGGCGGGTCACCGGGTCGGCGCGTCCTGGTGCGCAGCGCACTCACTCGCCGGGGTAGCGCACCCCGATCTGCTCGCGGATCGTGTCCATCGTCGTCATGACGTCCAGGGTGTGCTGCCAGGTCATCCGCGGGCTCTGCGTGGCGCCCTCCGTGATCCGGCGGGCCACCTCCGCCGCCTCGAACTGCAGGCCGTGCGGGGTGGGCCGGTCGAAGGTCCACACCCGACCGTCCCGCCGCTGCACGGTGAAGGAGGTCGGGGCGTAGAACGAGCCCTCGACGGTAATCGCCCCGTCGGTGCCGGTGATCGCGGCGGTGGTCGGGGTCCGGGCCCACAGTGTGGTGGACAGGGTGGCCTGGGTGCGCTCGCCGTAGTCGAGGACGACGCCGATCTGCCCGTCGACGCCGGTGGTGGTCAGCTGGCCGGTGGCGTGCACCGACCGCGGTGCGCCCAGCAGGTCGTGGGCGAAGCTGACCGGGTACACCCCGAGGTCCAGCAGCGCGCCACCGGCCAGCGCCGGGTCGTACAGCCGACTGCTCGGGTCCAGCGGGAAGAACTGCCCGTGGTCGGCGAACAGCGCGACCACCTCGCCGATCTCACCGGAGTCGAGGATCTGGTGCAGCGCCTGGACGTGCGGCAGGAACCGGGTCCACATCGCCTCCATCACGAACACCCCGGCGGCCTTCGCGGCGTCCAGCACCTCGCGGGCCTCGGCGGCGTTCCGGGTGAAGGCCTTCTCCACCAGCACGTGCTTGCCCGCGGCGATCGCCAGCAGGGCGTGCTCGCGGTGCTCGGAGTGCGGGGTGGCCACGTAGACCACGTCCACCTGCGGGTCGGCGACCAGCTCGGCGTAGCTGCCGTGCACGGTCGGGACCCCGTGGGCGGCGGCCCAGCGGGCGGCCTTGTCCCGGTTGCGGGAGCCGACGGCTACCGCCCGGGACTCGGTCTCGGCGTGCAGGGCGTCGGTGAAGTGTCCGGCGATGTTCCCGGCGCCGAGGATGCCCCAGCGGAGGGCGGGCGCGGTGCGCGGCTCTGCGATCAGCGTCATGGCCCCGACCCTAGTGCCGACCCACCCCCTCGGCGTCCGCGCCCAGGGCCTGAGGTCCCTGCGCGGACCGGTCCGGTGCTGCCTAGGCTGGTGGGGTCGGCGGTGAACGGTCTCCGCGGAACACCGCGGGGGCACCGTCGGCGTGATCCGAAGGAGCCCCCCGTGTCCGCAGCTCACCCGATCCGTACCGTTATATCCCCCGGTCGCTACGCCCAGGGCCGCGGTGCACTCGCCCGGCTCGGTGAGCTGACCAAGCCCATCGGCTCCACTCCTCTGGTCGTCGCCGACGACGTGGTCTGGGGGTTCGTCGGGGAGCAGGTGACTGCCTCCTTCGCCGAGGCCGGTCTGCCGCTGACCCGCGACACCTTCGGGGTCTACGCCACCGCCAAGGCGGTCGACGCCATCGCCGCCCGGATCGCCGAGGTCGGCGCTGACGTGGTGGTCGGCGTGGGCGGTGGCTCCGTGATCGATGCGGTGAAGGCCGCCGGTCACCTGGCCGGAATCCGGTGGGTGTCCGTGCCGACGGTGGCCTCCACCGACGCCCCCTGCTCGGCGCTGTCGGTGATCTACTCCGAGGAGGGCGCATTCGAGGAGTACCGGTTCTTCCCGCACAACCCGGACCTGGTGCTGGTGGACAGCCAGCTGGTGGCCAACGCGCCGGTGAAGTTCCTGATCGCCGGGGTCGGCGACGCGCTGGCGACCTGGATCGAGGCCCGTGCGGTGGCCACGACCGACGCCACCACGATGGCCGGTGGGCTGCCGACCATGACCGGCACCGCGCTGGCCAAGCTGTCCTGGGACGCCCTGTGGGAGAACGCGCTGCCCGCCATCGCCGCCGTCCGGGACCACCTGGTCACCCCCGCGGTGGAGAAGGTCATCGAGGCGAACACCCTGCTGTCCGGGCTGGGATTCGAGTCCGGTGGTCTGGCCGCGGCGCACGCCATCCACAACGGCCTGACCGCCGCCCCGCAGACCCACGGGCTCACCCACGGCCAGAAGGTCAACATCGGCTCCCTGACCCAGCTGATCCTCGAGGGCGCCCCCACCCAGGAGGTGCGCGACTTCATCGAGTTCACCACCCGGGTCGGCCTGCCGAACACCCTGACCGAGATCGGCCTGACCACCGACGACGTCGACGACCTGACCCGGGTCGCCGAGCTCGCCACCGTCGAGGGTGAGACGATCCACGCGATGCCCTTCACCGTCCGGGTGCCGGAGCTGGTGGACGCGCTGCGCTCCATCGAGGGCTTCAGCCGTCAGGTCCGCGCCGACGCTGGTCTGCCCGAGCCGGTGCTGCACCGCGCGCACTGATCCACGGGCGCTGATGCACGAGCGCTGACTCGCGAACCCGTAGGTCCCCGGCCGTCCTCCCTGGGCCGGGGACCTGCGCCATGTCCAGGCCCTTCTCGCCTGCGCGGGCCCGACGGGAGGACCTGCGTCATGCGTGGGGTGATGCGCCGGGCCTACGGTGGGCCGGGTGAGCGCTGACCTGGTCCGACCGGCCGATGCCCTGTGGTGGCAGGTGTTCCCGCTGGGCTTCACCGGCACCGAACCCACGCTCACCCCCACACTCACGCACCGGCTGCCGCACGTCACCGCCTGGCTGGACTACCTGGTGGAGACCGGCTGCAACGGCCTGGCGCTCGGTCCCGTGTTCGCCGCGAGCACCCACGGCTACGACACCGTCGACCATCTGCGGATCGACCCGCGGCTCGGCGACCGGGCGGACTTCGACGCGCTGATTGCCACCGCCCATCACCGCGGGGTGCGAGTGCTGCTGGACGGCGTGTTCAACCACGTCGGGGAACAGCACCCGCTCTTTCGGGCCGTGCTCACCGCCGGACCGGAGCACCCGGACAACGCGCTGTTCCGCATCGACTGGTCCGGTGACCGACCCACCTGGGACTGCTTCGAGGGACACCGCCACCTGGTCACCTTGAACCACAGCAGCGCGCGGGTGGTCGACTGGGTCGCCGAGGTGATGATCCACTGGCTGGACGCGGGGGCCGACGGGTGGCGGCTGGACGCGGCCTACGCGGTGCCCACCGAGTTCTGGGCGCAGGTCACCGCCCGGGTGCGCGCCCGGCACCCGGACGCCTACCTGCTCGGCGAGGTCATCCACGGCGACTACACCGGGTTCGTCGCCGACTCCGGCGTCGACACCGTCACCCAGTACGAACTTTGGAAGGCGGTCTGGAGCTCGATCATCGACCACAACTGGCACGAGCTGGTCTGGACGCTCGGCCGTCACGACGAGTTCGGTGCGGGGTTCCGACCGTGGACGTTCATCGGCAACCACGACGTGACCCGAATCGTCACGCAGGTCGGCGGCCCCCGCACCGCCGGGCACGCGCTGGTGCTGCTGACCACCCTGCGTGGCACCCCCGCGGTGTACTACGGCGACGAGCAGGCGATGCCCGGCCTCAAGGAGGAGCGAGCCGGCGGCGATGACGCGATCCGTCCGGCGTACCCCCCGTCCCCCGCGGAGATCCCGGCCGAGGGGATGGCACCCGGTGGTGCGGCGCTCCGGCGGCTGCACCAACTGCTGCTCGGCCTGCGCCACCGGCACCCGTGGTTGGCCGACGCCAGCACGCAGGTGCTGCGGGTGAGCGGTGAGCTGCTGGTCTACCGACAGCACGGAGCTGAGGGGCAGACCATGACGGTGGCGCTGAACCTGGGCGAGGCGGAGACCGTGCCGATGGGTGCGGGCGAGGTACTGGCGGTGTCAGCGCCGGACGAGTCGCCGGGTCACGGTGATCCTGCCGCGGTCGCGCTGCACGATGGTGAGGCCACGGTTCCGGCCCGCGGCTGGCTCATCGCGCACTGACCCCGCCCGGGGCGCATGCCCCAGGCGGTTCAGTCGGCCGGCCGGTGCTACTTCTTGGCCGCAGCCTTCCGCGTGGTGGTCTTGCGGGCCGCGGGCTTCTTCTTTGGCCCCTGGGCGCGCTTCTCCGCCAGCAACTCGATGGCCTGCTCGCGGGTGATCGTCTCCGGAGTCACATCGCGGGGCAGGGTGCGGTTGGTGGTGCCATCCGTGACGTACGCCCCGAACCGGCCGTCCTTGACGACGATCGGCTTCTCCGAGGTCGGGTCGTCACCCAGCTCGCGAAGCGGCGGCGCGGCGGTGGCACCACGACCGCGCTTGGGCTGGGCGTAGATCGCCAGCGCCTCCTCCAGCGTGGTGCTGAAGATCGCGTCCTCCGACGGCAGCGTGCGCGAGTCGGTGCCCTTCTTCAGGTACGGGCCGTAGCGACCGTTCTGCGCGGTGATCTCGGTGCCGGTCTCCGGGTCGGTGCCGACCACCCGGGGCAGGCTGAGCAGCTTGAGCGCGTCGTCCAGGGTCACGGTGTCCAGCGACATGCTCTTGAACAGCGACCCGGTGCGCGGCTTGGGCTGCGCGGCCAGGGCCTTCTTCTTGGCGGCCGCGGACAGACCTGGGTCCAGCTCGGGCTCCGGCAGGACCTCGGTGACATACGGCCCGAAGCGACCGTTCTTGGCGACGATGGTGGTGCCGGTGTTCGGGTCGGTGCCGAGCACCAGATCGCCCTCGGGCTCGGCCTCCAGCAGCTCGCGTGCCTTGGCGGCGGTCAGCTCATCGGGGGCCAGGTCATCCGGCACCGAGGCGCGACGCGGGTTGCCGTCCGGGCCGGGCTCGCCCTGGGCGTCCTCGATGTAGGGGCCGTAGCGACCCACGCGCAGGGTCAGGCCGTCACCCAGGTCGATCGAGTTCACCTCGCGGGCGTCGATCTCCCCCAGGTTGGCGACCAACTCCCGCAGGCCGTCCCCGTCCACGCCATCAGCTGCGGCATTGCCGAAGTAGAACCGGGTCAGCCAGTCCACCCGGTCCTCGGTGCCCGCGGCGATGGCGTCCAGGTCCTGCTCCATCCCGGCGGTGAAGTCGTAGTCCACCAGCCGGTCGAAGTTCTCCTCCAGCAGCCGGGTCACCGCGAAGGCCAACCAGGTGGGGACCAGTGCCTGTCCGCGGTTGGTGACGTAGCCACGGTCCTGGATCACGGAGATGGTCGCGGCGTAGGTCGACGGGCGGCCGATCCCGCGCTCCTCCAGTGCCTTGACCAGACTGGCTTCGGTGTAACGCGGCGGCGGAGAGGTGCGGTGACCGTCGGCGGTCAGGTCGGCGGCGGACAGCGGGTCGCCCTCGGACATCCGGGGCAGCCGGGTCTCGTCCTTGCCGGAGGACTCCTTGCCCTCGTAACGCTCGACGTCCCGACCCTCCTCATAGGCGGCCAGGAAGCCGCGGAAGGTGATGACGGTGCCGGAGGCGGAGAACTGTGCCTCGGTGGGGGTACCGGTCGACGGAGCGGGAACGGTGGCACCCAGGCGCACCGTGGTGGTCTGCACCTTGGCGTCAGCCATCTGCGAGGCGACGGTCCGCTTCCAGATCAGCTCGTACAGCCGGAACTGGTCGCCGGACAGCTCCCGAGCCACCTGCGCCGGGGTACGGAAGTTGTCACCGGCGGGACGGATCGCCTCGTGAGCCTCCTGCGCGCCCTTGGACTTGGCGGCGTACACCCGGGCCTTGTCCGCGACGTGGTCGGCACCGTACAGCTCGGCGGCCTGCCGGCGGGCAGCATCGATCGCCTGACTGCTCAGCACCGGCGAGTCGGTTCGCATGTAGGTGATGTAGCCGTTCTCGTACAGGCTCTGCGCAGTGCGCATGGTCTGACGGGACGCCATCCGGAGCTTGCGGGAGGCCTCCTGCTGGAGGGTCGAGGTGGTGAACGGAGCGGCAGGTCGACGGGTGCTCGGCTTGGACTCCAGCGAGCGCACCGTGAAGTCCGCGCCGTCCAGGGCGGAGACCCAGGCGGTGGCGGCGGACTCATCCAGGTGGATCACCGAACCCGCGGACTTCTTCAGCACACCGTCGTCGCCGAAGTCCCGTCCGGTGGCCACCCGCTGGTCGCCGATCCGGGTCAGTCGGGCCTCGAAGGCGGGCTCGTCGGCGGCGGTCACCGCGAAGGTGCCGGTCAGATCCCAGTAGTCCGCGGGGACGAAGGCCATCCGCTCGCGCTCGCGCTCCACCACCAGGCGGGTCGCGACCGACTGCACACGACCGGCGGACAGCCCCTGGCGGACCTTGCGCCACAGCACCGGGCTGACCTCGTAGCCGTAGAGCCGGTCCAGGATGCGCCGGGTCTCCTGTGCGTCCACCAGGCGCTCGTCCAGCTCGCGGGTGTTCTCCAGCGCACGGGTGATCGCCTCACGGGTGATCTCGTGGAAGACCATCCGCTTGACCGGAACCTTCGGCTTGAGCTCCTGGAGCAGGTGCCAGGCGATGGCCTCGCCCTCACGGTCCTCATCGGTGGCGAGGTAGAGCTCGTCGGAGTCCTTGAGCTTGCGCTTGAGCTCGGCGACCTTCTTCTTCTTGTCCGCGTCGACCACGTAGTACGGCTCGAAGCCGTTGTCCACGTCGACGGCGAACTTGCCGAACGGACCCTTCTTCATCTCCGCGGGCAGCTCCGAGGGCTGCGGCAGGTCACGGATGTGCCCGACGCTGGCCTCGACGTCGTACTCGTCGCCGAGGTACCCCGCGATCGTGCGCGCCTTGGCGGGCGACTCCACGATGACGAGCTTGCGACCTGCGGACATGGACTCCTGCTTCCTCGAGCGTGTGATGCGGCGACGACGACAGCATGCCATCCGCCGATGCGGGGGAACTCTACGACGGTCCGTCCCGCAGACCGGATGCGGTGGCCGAACGGCGGATCAGAGTGAGCACCGCGAAGGACAGTGCCGCCACCGCCACGATGCCCAGCGCTCCCCCGGCATAGGCGGTCAGCAGCGACGTCCGGGTGGCCAGCGGATCAGCGGCACGCCAGGTGCCGAGTAGTCCGACCGTGCCCATCGCCCCGGTGACGACGGCAGCCGCCAGCAGCAACCCCACCGCGATCCGGTCACCGGCGCGCCCGATCGGCCGGGTGGTGGCCAGCGGCACCGCTGCGGTGGGTGGCCTTGTGTCGGCGCGAACGCCGACAGCGGGCACCAGGCAGGCCAACGCACCCCAGGCCAGGACCACCAGCAGGGCGGCGATCACATCCGAGGGCCGGTGCCACTGCCCCACCAGCGTGGAGATCCCGGTTGCCGCGGCGTAGACCGCACCGAGTACCGCCACCCAGGATCGAGCACGCGGCGGCACCACCAACAGCACCGCCACCGCCACCGAGGCCGCCGCGGTGGTGTGACCGCTGGGCAGCGTGTTGAAGTCCGGGCCGTGCCCCCAGTCCGGACGGTCCCAGACCAGCTTCTTGAGCACTTGGGTGCTGATGTTGGCCCCGCCGAGCACCACCACTGCGGCCACCGCGAGCGACCAGCGACGGCGCAGCAGTGCCACCACCCCGCAGGCCAGGACGGCGGCGACGATGAACCCGACGGACACCACGTCCAGCACCGGCTCGGCGACCTGCCACAGTCGGGTCTGGCCGATGTGCGCACCCTCCAGCGCGGCCTGGTCCACCGACTGACCCTGCTCGGTCCCGACGAACAGCCGCCAGCACGCCACCGTCGCCAACGCGGCGACCAGCACGACCACCACCGTCCAGGCCACCGCTCCCGCGCGGGGTGCCCGCACAGCGGCGGGCGGCGGGGCGTGGGTCGGGGTCATGGCGCTCACGGTAAGCGACGGGTGCCACAGGTACCGACTCCATCCACAGCCGCACACCGAATGTGCACGCGCCGCGTGCGCGCCCTGCGATCGAGGTCCACGCTGTCGGTAGCGGTCACACCGTGGTGACCGAGGACGGAGGGTGGCGATCATGGCCGATCTCAGCAACCCGTTCAGCGGGTTCTCGGTGGACGACGTGGCGGCGGCGCAACAGTTCTACGGCGAGGTGCTCGGCCTGGACACCCGCGCAGTGGACGGGCTGCTCTGGCTGCAGCTGGGGACCGGCGCGCAGGTGCTGCTGTACCCGAAAGGTGACGCCCACCGACCGGCGAGTTTCACCGTGCTGAACTTCCGGGTAGCCGATGTGCCCGGCACGGTCGCCGAGCTGCGCGAGCGTGGGGTGGAGTTCGAGCGCTACGAGGGCACCCCCACCCAGACCGACGACGACGGAGTGTTCCGCGGTGGTGGACCGTTGATCGCGTGGTTCACCGATCCGGCCGGCAACGTGCTGTCCATCGTCGCCGACGACTGACCACAGGGTTTTCACAGGGAGACGTCAGGGCTGGTCCAGACAGCGGATCCACAGTGTTCTCATGACCGCCTCCACTCTCACCCGCGAAGCCCTGACCCGTCCGGACGGCCAGCCCGTCCGCGCCCTCGTCGTCGACGACGAGGCCACCCTGGCCGAGCTACTGTCCACCGCCCTGCGCTACGAGGGCTGGCAGGTGGAGCACGCACTGACCGGCCAGGCCGCCATCAAGCAGGCCAAGAGCCTCGACCCGGACGTGATCCTGCTCGACGTCATGCTCCCCGACCTGTCCGGCCTGGAGGTGCTGCGACGAATCCGCACCACGCACCCCACCGTGCCGGTGCTGTTCCTCACCGCCAAGGACGCTGTCGAGGACCGGATCGCCGGGCTCACCGCCGGTGGCGACGACTACGTGACCAAGCCGTTCAGCCTGGAGGAGGTCGTCGCCCGACTGCGCGCCCTGCTACGCCGCACCGGAGCGGTCAACCAACGGGAAGAGGCGGTGCTGACCGTCGGTGACCTGGTGATGGACGAGGACTCCCACGAGGTCACCCGCGCCGGGCAGGACATCCGGCTGACCGCCACGGAGTTCGAGCTGCTGCGCTACTTCATGCGCAACCCCAAGCGGGTGCTGTCCAAGGCGCAGATCCTGGACCGGGTCTGGCAGTACGACTTCGGCGGGCAGGCGAACATCGTCGAGCTCTACGTGTCCTACCTGCGCCGCAAGATCGACAAGGGACGCGAGCCGATGCTGCACACCCTGCGCGGGGTGGGCTACGTGCTCAAGCCCGCCGCGTGAGCGAGGCCGCGTCCAGTCGTCGACCGCGCGGTCGTTGGACCCTGCGCCGTCGCCTGGTCGCGGTGGTGCTGATCCTGTTGGCCGCGGTGGCCGCCGTGATGGGTGTGGTGTCGACGGTGGCGCTGCGCAGCTCGCTGATCGGGCAGATCGACGACCGGCTGTCCGCCGCCAGTCAGCGCGCGCAGCAGGCACCGCAGCGATTCCAGGAGGACGCTCCCGACCCGTCTGCCCCCCGCCCGTCCACCCAGACCCCGCCGGCGCTGGGCCTGCCCGGGCAGGACGTCGGCACGGTGAACGTCTACCAGTTCGACGGCATCACCCTGTCGGGGTACCTCGATGACAACGGTGACAGTCAGGAGCTCACCGACGCTCAACTCGACCTCCTGCTCAGCCTGACCCCGGACGGCGACCCGATCACCCTCGATCTACCCGACCTCGGCTCCTACCGGGCGGTGGCCGTGACCAATGCCGACGGTGACCTGTCCGTCACCGCCCTGCCACTGGCCGATGCCACCGCCACCGTGGACGCGTTCCTCGCGGTGGAGATCGCGGTCGGCGTGGTCGGCCTGCTGGTCGGCGGCGGGCTGGCCACTGTGCTGCTCCGACGGGAGCTGCGCCCGCTCGACCGGGTCGCCGCCACTGCGACACGTGTGGCCGAGATGCCGCTGGCCCGTGGCGCGGTGCAGATCGCCGAGCGCGTACCCGAGGCCGACACCGACCCGGGCACCGAGGTCGGCAAGGTCGGTTCTGCCCTGAACCGGATGCTCGGCCACGTGGAGTCCGCGCTGTCCGCACGGCACGAGTCCGAGACCCAGGTCCGCCGGTTCGTCGCCGACGCCTCGCACGAGCTGCGCACGCCGTTGGCCTCGATCCGTGGCTACGCGGAGCTGGTGCAGCGCCTGCCCGAGCCGGTCCCGCAGGACGCGCGACGAGCGATGGACCGGGTGGAGTCGGAGGCCACGCGCATGACCGGCCTGGTGGAGGACATGCTGCTGCTCGCCCGACTGGACGCGGGCCGCGATCTGGACCAGACCGAGGTCGACCTGGCCGGACTCGCCGTGGATGCGGTCGCGGACGCCCATGTCGCCGGGCCGGATCACGTGTGGCACCTGGATCTAGGCGAGGAGGATGCCGAACCGCCGTCCCCCGTGATCGGCGACGAGCACCGGCTGCGTCAGGTGCTGCTCAACCTGCTGTCCAACGCCCGGGTACACACACCGCCCGGGAGCACAGTCACCGTCTCGGTCCGGGACGAGGGCACGCAGGTGGTGCTCCGGGTGCGCGACGACGGTCCCGGTATCGCCGAGCCGCTGCGCTCGCGCCTGTTCGAACGCTTCACCCGCGGCGACGAGTCACGTAACCGCGCTGCCGGGTCGACCGGGTTGGGACTGGCCATCGTGCATGCGGTGGTGACCGCGCACAGCGGGACCATCGAGGTAGACAGCACACCCGGGGCGACGACCTTCACCGTCAGGCTGCCCCGAGCAACCGCAGAGGCCTAGACGATGAACTGCGGACGGCCTGCCGCGATCCAGTTGGCGTAACGCTGCGAGATCATCGGCGCGAGACGTTCGAATACCTCCCAGGTATCAGGAACCCGGTAGATATCGGCGACGCTGGTGCCAAAAGCAGCAAGGAAGTCACCGACGTAACGAGAGTCGTTGTCTTTTCCCTCGTAGTAGGCGACGGTGAACGCGTTGCCTTCCTCGTTCAGATCAGCACTGATGAACTTCTCGTCCATCGCCTCGATGAGAAACTTGCCCGGAGTGGTCAGCCGATCCCTGAGTTCCTGCAGTTCGCCTGACAGCTCTTGCGCAGCATCGTCGCTGGCGAAACCACTGAACAGGCACCAGGCGAGGAACATTCCGATATGTGTCGCCGCGGCATCGTCCGGCAGGTCGTCGGGATACGTGCCCCCGTAGTGCCAGCTCGCGTCATCGTACTTCGTGACCGTCACAACACACACTCCACACTCATCGAACTACCGATCCCCCAAAAATACTCTCGCAACGTCCCCACCGCAGCGAAATCTCGCTCACATCGGGAACGCCGCGTAAGCGTTGCTCACATCCGCGATCGGCGCGGTGAGGACAAAGACCGCCGACCCGTTGTTCCACACCGCGGTCCCGGTGCCATCGCCCAGGTCCACCACGGTCAGGGCACCAGTGTCGACCCCCTCCACGGTGACCGCTCCCGCGCTGATCACCTCGCCGACCAGCGCACCGGCCAGCGACGCCTGCTGGGTCTGCGCCTCCGCAGCGGTTCCCCACTGACCCGAGTGCACGGTCAAGGTCGCACCGGACTGGTCGACGTAGGTGTCCTGGTAGGCCTCCACCGCTCCGGCTGCCACCCATTGCGGATCGTCCTGCGAGGCGCTGAGCGCGTACTGCAACACCGTGGCGGGCAACGACTGAGCGAAGGCGGTGGCGGCGGTCCGGTCCACTGCGGGCACCTCACTGGTGGGCGACGGAGCCTGAACGACCTGCTGCTCCGATGCGGTGTCGTCCCGGTTCATCAGATACCAGGCGGTAGCCCCACCGAGCACCAACGCCGCGACGACAACCAGCGCGATCCACAGGCCGCGACGGCGACGGGGAGTGTCGACCGGCTCCTCGGACACCTGCCCGCCGGGGAACGCCGCTCCATCGTCATGGGGGGCAGGGATCATCGCGGGGGGCTCCTCAAAGGCGGCGGGGCGGAGCGTGCGGGTGGGTCGTCGGATGGGCGCTGACGTCTCGGATGTCGCGGGCTGCTGTGCCACGGTCGCCTGTCCCGAGGGCTGCGGCACTGGGGCGGCCTGCTCGAACGACTGCGCTGTCTCGGCGTTGCTCGCTGTCGCAGGCTCCTGCGATATAGCGGTGTCAGCCGGTGCCGTGTTGTCAGCCGGGGCCCCGACGGGCGCGGCCGGGACAACCGGCTGTTGCCCGGTGACCGGCTCCCACGGGGACGCGGGGGCGACCACGGGCACCGCACCGGTGATCGGGTGCCAGGTCGGAACGGGTGCGGGCTCGTCGCCCAGCGGGTCCGCCGCCAGCTCCGAGTCGACCATCGGCGACTCGCGGTGCCCCTGCGGTTCCGGAGCAGCCGGTGTCGCGATGGTCGGCGTCACGGGTGTCGTGGCGGTCGCCCCCATCGGGCGGTCCGCGGCGAGAGCCGTATCGTCGCCGGTCGGGGCCTTCGACGGGGACAGAGGCTCGGGGTGGGCCACTGGCTCCGCGTGGGTCGACGGCTCCGCCCCGGTCAGCGACTCCGCCTGGGGCGACGGCACGGCCTGGGTCGGCACCTGCACCCCGGTCGGCGCGGGCACGATGGGGATCGCCGCGGTGCTCACCGGCGGCTTGCCGCGCAGCGAGCGTCGACTCGGCACCGGGGGCAGCGCGAAGGAACCGGTCACCGGAGCGGGTTCGACCGTCGACTCCTCGGCGACCGGGGCGGCCGCGTCATGGCCGATGGCCGGTCGTCCCTCCGCCACGGCGGGTGTGCCGGACGGGGCGCTCCCGAAGGCGGTGGGAATCACCGGGGCCGGGGCCACGGGGTCGCTGGTGGGGGTGGTGGGCTGCTGCCGGTCGGTATCGCGCTCAGTCATCTGTCTCTCCCCGGCGACCTCTCGCTGGTCGCCGCATGGTCCCGCGCAGCCTAGCGGCGTGGGGGCCTGCGTCCGGGGCTATCCGCTGCCCGTCGTGTCCCGGGTGGGCGGCTGCGCCGACTAGCCCGCCGCTGAGCCCGATGATCTGGTGGCACGCACGGCCTCCATCAAGTCGGCTGCCTGTGCCACGGCGATCCCGGCGGGGGCCTGCCCCTTCTCAATGGAGCCGGCGGGCACCACCGCGTGGGTGAAGCCCAGCCGTGCGGCCTCGGACAGTCGCCGCAGGGTCCCGGACACCGGTCGGATCTCCCCCGCCAGGCCGACCTCCCCGATCGCCACCAACCGCGGCGGCAGCGCGACGTTCTCCCGGGAGCTGACGGTGGCCAGCGCCAGCGCCAGATCAGCGGCAGGCTCCACCACCCGGGCTCCGCCGACGCTGGACACGTAGACGTCCTGGTCGGCCACCTTGAGCCCAGCCCGTCGTTGCAGCACCGCCAGCACCATCGCCAACCGGGACCCGTCGACCCCGCTGGTGGTCCGCCGCGGATTGGACAGCATGCTGGGCGCGACCAGGGACTGCACCTCCACGGCCAGCGGGCGTCGACCCTCCAGGGTGACGGTGACGCAGGTGCCGGGCACCTGGTTGCGCTCGGTGGACAGGAACAGTCCGGAGGGGTCGGCGAGTCCGACGATGCCGCCCTCGTTCAGGTCGAAGCAGCCGACCTCGTCCGTGGGCCCGAACCGGTTCTTGGTGGCCCGCAGCAGTCGCAGCCGGGAGTGCCGGTCACCCTCGAACTGGCAGACCACATCCACCAGGTGCTCCAGGGTGCGCGGTCCGGCCACCGACCCGTCCTTGGTCACATGCCCGACCAGCACCACTGGCAGGTTGCGCTCCTTGGCCGCCGCGATCAACGACCCGGCGACCTCCCGCACCTGCGCAACACCGCCCGGCGAGCCCTCCACCTCGGCAGAGGCCACGGTCTGCACCGAGTCGAGCACCAGGAGATCCGGCGCGGACTGCTCAATGTGCCCGAGGATGGTCGCCAGGTCGGTCTCCGAGGTGAGCAGCAGACGATCCGCCAACGCCCCGATCCGCTCGGCGCGCAGCCGCACCTGCCCGGCAGACTCCTCCCCGGTCACGTACAGCACGGTGCGCCCGTCGGAGTCCGCGACCCGGCTGGCCACATCCAGCAGCAGGGTCGACTTGCCCACGCCCGGCTCCCCGGCCAGCAGCACCACCGCACCGGGCACCAGGCCACCGCCGAGCACCCGGTCCAGTTCGTCCACGCCGGTGGGCCAGGACCGACTCGCCTCGACGTCGATCTGCGCGATCGGCCGAGCCGCACCGCGCGGCGGGGCACTGGCCACCGTGCGCGGCGCCGCGCCACCGGCACCGCCGTCCTCGCCGACGCTGCCCCAGGTCTGGCACTCCCCGCACCGACCGACCCATTTGCTGGTGGTCCACCCACACTCCGAGCAGCGGTAACCCGCCCGTGCGGCGCGGGCGGTACGACTCTGACGGGAGGTGCTGGTGCTCACGGTCGGTCACGCTAGCCCCGAGCGCCCACACGCCGGGACAACACCTGCGTCAGCAGGGCAGCGACCCGTAGGATCACGCCCGTGCCCACCTCCCAGGCGGACGAGCTGCTCCGCTCCACACTGGCCGCTGTCGCGCCCGGCACCGAGCTGCGCGACGGTCTGGAGCGCATCCTGCGTGGCCGGACCGGCGCGCTGATCGTCCTCGGCTACGACGACACCGTGGAGAGCATCTGCTCGGGCGGATTCGAGTTGGCGGTGGAGTTCTCCGCGACCCGACTGCGCGAGCTGGCCAAGATGGACGGCGCGATCGTGATGGACCCGAAGGGGGGCACCATCTTGCGCGCGGCGGTGCAACTGCTGCCGGACTCCTCGATCAGCACCTCGGAGTCGGGCACCCGGCACCGCACCGCCGAGCGGGTGGCCAAGCAGACCGGCCTGCCGGTGATCTCGGTCTCCGCGTCGATGCGGATCATCGCCCTGTACGTCGGCAATCAGCGGCACGTGCTGGAGAACGCGGACGCCATCCTGTCCCGGGCGAATCAGGCGCTGGCCACTCTGGAGCGCTACAAGGCCCGACTGGACGAGGTCTCCGGCACCCTGTCCGCGCTGGAGATCGAGGACCTGGTCACGGTCCGCGATGTCGGCGTCGTGGTGCAGCGGTTGGAGATGGTGCGTCGCATCTCGGAGGAGATCGCGGGATACGTGGTCGAGCTCGGCACCGACGGTCGACTGCTGTCCCTCCAACTGGATGAGCTGACCGGCGGGATCGGCGCGGACGCCAGCCTGGTCATCCGCGATTACGTCGACACCACCCGGCGCAGCCTGGAGCAGGTGCAGGCGGCGCTGAGCACCCTGGATGCCACCGAGCTGCTGGATCTGTCAGCCATGGCTCGGGTGCTCGGCCTGTCCAGCACAGTGGAAAGCCTGGACGCCGCCGTCGCGCCCCGCGGCTACCGGTTGCTGTCGAAGGTTCCCCGACTTCCCGGTGCCATCGTCGACCGACTGGTCGAGCACTTCAGCAGCCTGCAGAAGTTGCTCGCTGCGAGCATCGACGACCTGATGGCCGTGGACGGTGTGGGCGAGCAGCGCGCCCGTGCCGTGCGCGAAGGACTGTCCCGGCTGGCCGAATCCAGCATCCTCGAGAGGTACGTCTGACGGAATGCGCCCGGGTCGACCGTGGTTGGCCCGAATATGAAGGCAGTCACGTACGACCGCTTCGGCGGCGCTGAGGTCATGCAGGTCACCGAACAGCCCGAACCGCATGTCGGTCCGGACTCCGTGCTGGTGAAGGTGGTGGCCGCCGGGATCAACCCGGTCGACTACAAGGTCCGCGAGGGGTACCTCCAAGGGCTGATCGACACCCGCTTCCCCGCGATCCCGGCCTGGGATGTCGCCGGTGTGGTGGTGAAGGCCGGTCTGGACACCCCGGAGTTCGCTGAGGGGGACGAGATCCTGGCCTACGCCCGTAAGGACACCGTGCAGGACGGCACCCTCGCCGAGTACGTGCAGGTGCCGGTCCGCACCGCCGCGAAGAAGCCCGCCGGGCTGGACTTCGACCGGGCCGCCGCCCTGCCGCTGGCCGGATTGACCGCCCTGCAGAGCGTGCGCCGCTCCGGCCTGGGCGAGGGTGACACGGTGCTGGTGCATGCTGCCGCCGGCGGGGTGGGCTCCATCGCCGTGCAGCTGGCGGTGCGCGCCGGGGCCCGGGTGATCGGCACCGCCTCGGAGCGCAATCACGACTACCTGCGCGAGCTCGGTGCCGAGCCGGTGACCTACGGTGACGGCCTGGTCGAGGCGGTACGTGCGCTGGCACCCGAGGGTGTCGACGTGGTGCTCGACTATGTGGGTGGCGCGGCGATGGACGTCACCGATCAGCTGCGACGTGAGGGCGGCACGGTCGTCTCCATCGCCGACCCGCGGGCCCGGACCGAGTTCGGCGGCCACTACGTGTGGGTCCGCCCCGACCCGGCCGACCTGAGCGAGCTGGCACAGCTAGCCGCGGACGGTGACCTGCGGATCGAGGTCTCCGCGACTTACCCCCTGGACCGTGCAGCGCAGGCCTACGACGAGCTGGCGGCCGGGCACACCCGCGGCAAGATCATCGTCAAGCCCTGATCAGCCAGGGATCGACCGGGTGATCACCCCAGGGTGAAGACCACCGGGTCGGTGCTCACGCCGTTGAGGGTGAGCACCGCCTGGTAGGTCCCGGGCTGCGTCGCAGGCAGGCCCGCGGAGCAGGCCTCGTCGGAGCGGCTGCGGTCCCACTGGGTCTGCCGCTGGTCCGCCTGCTCCGGCGCGAGCAGTAGCTGCAAGGGGTCACCGGTCGCGCAGTCGGTGCTGGCCCAGATCCGGTCACTGCCGGAGGTGACGACGATCTGGCGCTGGTCGTCCCCCGCGTCCAACAGGCACGGTGTGGCACCGGCGTTGGTCATCGTCGCGGTGAACACCGGCTGCGCGCCCTCGGGGTAGGTCGCCGCATCCGCGCTCAGTTCCACGGTCAGACTCGCGGGATCACAGGTAACCGGCTCGGTGCTGGCCGCGGCGCTCTGGCTGGGGCTCGGCTCAGCCATCGGCGTCTGCGGCTCGTCGCCACCGCCGGTCAGGGCCTTCACCACGACGACGATCAGCACGATCACCAGAACCAGGGCCGCCAGCACCACCAGTCGACGTCGCCAGTACACGCTCGCCGGTTCTGGCCCGGTCGGCCGCAGCACGCTCATCCGATCCTCCCCGTCCGCCTGACGATCACCGTAACCAGCGGCTAGGACCCGCCCGGGTGCGGCACGCCGGTCCGTCGCAGATGTGAAGATGTCCCCCGTGCCCGTCGCCGACCCCTCCCCCACCGTCCCCGCGGATGAGGTCGAGGAGGTCCGTGACCTGGTGGTCGACTGGTTCGCCGCCCACGCCCGTGACCTGCCCTGGCGCTCGGTGGACCGCACCCCCTACGGCGTGCTGGTCAGCGAGGTGATGTTGCAGCAGACACCGGTGGTCCGGGTCGAACCGGCCTGGCGCGCCTGGATGACCCGCTGGCCCACCCCCGCCAACCTGGCCGCGGCGGCCCCGGCGGATGTGCTGCGCGCCTGGGACCGACTGGGGTACCCGCGCCGCGCCCTTCGACTGCGCGAGTGCGCTCAGGCTGTGGTGGAACGACACGGTGGCGAGCTGCCCACCGATGAGGCCGAGCTGCGGGCGCTGCCCGGAATCGGCGAGTACACCGCCGCCGCGGTACGGGCCTTCGCCTATGGCTTGCGCTCCACCGTGCTGGACACCAACGTCCGCCGGGTGTTGGCCCGCGTCGCCGAGGGGATCGCGCTACCCGCCCCGTCCCTGACCGTGGCGGAGCGGCGGCTCGCCGGAGAGTTCGTGCCCGAGGCCGACGGGGATGCGGCACGGTGGGCAGCGGCGTCGATGGAACTCGGGGCCCTGGTCTGCACCGCCCGCTCCCCGCGCTGCGACGACTGCCCGGTGCGCGGCCTGTGCGCCTGGCGCGCGGCCGGTTTCCCCGCGGATGCGCATGCCGGACGGCGACGCACCCAGGCGTGGGCGGGGACCGACCGTCAGGTCCGCGGGCGGATCATGGCGCTGCTGCGCGAGGCGTTGGAACCCGCACCGGCCGAGGCGGTCGCCGCGGTGTGGCCGGACGACGAGCAGCGCGCACGGTGCCTGACCTCGCTGCTCGCCGACGGTCTGGTGGAGCAGGTCGGCCAGACTTATCGGCTGCCGGACTGAGCCGGGGTCAGCGCCGACCCCGCCGGGCGTTCTTCTCCGCCCGCGTCACCTCCCGGAGCTCCGCCGCGGACAGGCCCAGCTGGGGCGTCGACCGCATCCAGGCATAGGTCGCGACCGCACAAGGGAAGTCGCCGAGCATCGTGCATGCGGCCGCCAGGTCGAATCCGGACTTCTTGGCCCGGATCATCAACTCCGGATCGGTGGAGACCGCGACCAGGTCCAGCACCCGGCGGTGCGCACCGGCGGCCTCGGCCGTACGCCCGAGTTCGGTGAAGGTCGCCGCCTGATTGCGCAGTGCCTTCGCGCAGCGCAGGTGCCCGCCCGCCGTCTCGAGGTGCTGACCGTGCACCGCCACGACGTGCTCATAGGCCGCCAGCGCACCGAGCGGGTCACCGAGCTCATCGATGAGCACCGCACGGTTGTAGACCGCCTGCTGCCGGGACACCGCCGTGTCCAGATCGCTGGTGCCCGCGGCGAGCGCGTCCAATGCCTCATAGGCCCTGATCGCGCCCCGGTGGTCCCCGAGCTTGGTCAGCGCCATCCCGAGCCGCAGGTGGGCACGGGCCTGGACCCGGTGGGCCCGGCTGTCGGCCTGGGACGGGAGGACCGCTGCCTGCTGCGACAGCTGGGCGACCTGCTCCCAGCGTCCAGCCTCCTGCATCCAGCCCGCCCAGACATCGAGTGCGGCCAGGCGCAGCACCACCAGGTCCGGGTCGGTCGCGCCGGTGGTCTCCGCGACGATGGAGTGCCACAGCGGCTCGGCCTCGGCGATCCGACCCTGCGCAGCGAGATCGTCAGCCGCCTGGACCCGGTCGCGCAGCACGCGATAGGCCCCGGCACCCGCCGCAGCGGTGGCGACGGCCACGATCCGGGCGTTCTCCCGGGCGATCCGGACGGTGTCCTGGATGTCGTCGTCCTGGACCTCGCCGTAGCGCTGCTCGATCTGTTGGAACAGCGCGAGAGCACGGTCACTGTGTCCGGCCTCGTGCTGCGCAGCCGCCTCACCGAGCAGCCGGCTGGCGTCCAACCGACGCAGGCGCACATCGGGGTCGTCGGCGAACCGGCGGGCGAACTCCTGCCGGAGGGCGGCCGCCTCCGGCTGATCGACCCGTCCGGAGCGCCAGGTCGACCAGAGCGCGGTGGCCGCCCAGATGCGCACGTCGGCGGAGGGGTCGGTGCCGAACTCCGCCAGGATCGCTCCGATCCCCTCGCGGGCGAGCGCGATCTGGTCCTCCTCCAGCAGGAAACGGATCGTCCAGTAGGCGGCTTGGGCGCGTTCGACCCGCGCAATGTCCAGCCCGGACTCGTCCACCCGGTTGCGGAGTGTGGCCAACGCCGACCGGGCCTCTGCCCGCCGCCCGAGGTCGGACAGCCGCAGCCCCCGGTCGAGCAGCAGGGCCGCCATCGCCGGGATGCCGTCCGGGCGGGACCACAGGGTGACGAACCGCTGCTCGACCTCGACCGACAGGCGCACCGCCTCCTGCGGATCACGGGCCGGAGCAGCGGAGGACCGCGAGGGCTCGGCACCGTCGGGGTGGCCCAACACCTGGGTGATCAGTGCCGCGACCGAGAACCGGGGCAGCGCCGTGTCGGGGTGATCATCCGCGCGGGCCAGGGCATCGGCGTGCCGCAGGACCGCGAGCATGCCGTCAGTGGTCCGCGCCGTCGGCTGTGCGGCACGGACCAGTCCGGTGAGCACTACCGCCCGGGTGCGCGGGTCGGTGGCGGCGGCGTAGGCGTCGACCAGACGGGTCCAGTCCTCCGCCTCGACCACTGGGCGGCGCTGGTCGTCGAGCCTGCGCAAGATTCCGTGCAGGTGTCGGATCGCCAGCGAGGCCGCATGCGGGGTGTGCCCGGCGGCGGCCTCATCGATCAGCAGTGCGCGGGCGGTGCTCACTGCCTCGTCCGGGGTCGCACCGTCCGCCAGTGCCAAATCGGCGAGCAGGAGCGATGCCCGCCAGGCGAAGACCCGACCGGCGCGGACCCGTGGGGCCTCGCGCAGCACCCGGTGCAGCACCTCCGGAGCAACCGCGCGGTCGTCGCCGTGCTCGATGCGCAGGCGTGAGGCGGTCACCATCGCGTCGAGTCGGATCGCCCCGAGTCGGTCGTCATCCTCATCGCCGAGGCGCAACGCCAGCTCATCCAGGGCCACCGCGATGGACGTCGGGTCCTGACGCAGCCGCTCACGGAGCATCTGCGCGGTGAGCGCCGCCTCCGCCGCCACTCGCCGCTCGCCCACGTGGACCGCATCCCGCAGCCGCTGATCCAGGTCGGCGGCCCGCCGCACGACCTCGACGAACAGCACCGGATCGTCATCCTCCCGGCGGTGCACGAACTCGATTTGGCGCAGCTCCGCCTCGGCGCGAGCCACCCGGGTGTCCACGTCATCGAATGTGTCGGTCAGTGCCTGCATCCGGTCCAGATGGTCATCCACCACGGTCGACGGCTCGATCGGCGCGTCCAGATCGATCAGCACCCCGGTCGCCTGGGCGATGGCGGTGGCCTGCGCGGCATCCTGTGCGGGTGCGGAGTGCGACAGCGCGGTGAGCAGGAGGGCACGGGCAGCGCCCTGCTCCCCCTCTGCGATCAGCTCGCGCGCCTGGGCCAGTGTGGCGTCGATGATGTGCCCTCCTCGGACCGAAGCGCCAGGTCAGCGCCGTGACGCTCGGACTCTATCCGCGAGGTAACTAGTGGTGGGCGGCCAGCTCGAGCAGCACCACCGCGAGCCCGAGCAGCCCCTCGGCCCCGAGCACCACCAACCGCTGCGGGAAGCTCAGCCGCAGTCGTCGGGCCGCTGCCCAGCCAATGACGATGAGGGTGCCCAGCAGGGCGATGGTCGAAGCCTGCAACGCGGTGTCCACCTGCCAGGCTCCTGTGCCCGCCCCGGCCAACAGGATCAGCGGGATCACCGCGGGGCCGATCCCGCTGCGCATGATCCCCAGGAAGTGTCGGAGCTCCGCCCGGTGCGGCAACTCCTGGTGCACCACCACATGGGAGACCAGATCTGCCACCAGCACCGCCAGCAGGGTGCCGCCGACCGTGATCACCAGCGTCTTGGCCGCGCCACCTGCACCGTCGACATGGCCGCGCATCGTCATCACCACCGCGAGCGCCGCGAAGGAGACGTAGACCCGCTCTTTCAGCCGTTCCGCCCGGCGGTCGAGCTCGTCATGATCGGGGGCGGTGGTGCTGGTCATCGGCTCAGGGTACGAATCCGGACCGAGGCTATTCGGACAATTCGATCAGCATGCGTGTATTGCCGAGCGTGTTGGGCTTCACCCGTGCCAGATCCAGGAACTCGGCCACCCCATCGTCCTGTGAGCGCAGCAGTTCGGCGTACACCTGCTGGTCGACCGGTGTCCCGTCGATCTCCGACCAGCCATGTCCGGTGAAGAAGTCCACCTCGAAGGTCAGACAGAACAGCCGCCGCAGCCCGAGCACCCGGGCCCGCTCGGTCAGCGCGTCCAACAGCAGGTGCCCGACCCCGCGCTTGCGCCAGTCCCGGGAGACCGCGAGCGTCCGGATCTCGGCCAGGTCCTCCCACATCACATGCAGCGCCCCACAGCCGATCAGCGTCCCGTCCGGGGCCTCGGCCACCAGGAACTCCTGCACCGCCTCGTAGTAGCCCACCCATTCTTTGGCCAGCAGGATGCGTTCGTCCGCGTAGGGCTGGACCAGCGCGCCGATGGCTCGGACGTCCGCGGGCAGGGCGGGCCGGATCCGGATCGGGGACTCATCGCGCGAGGTCACGGGGCCAACCTACGACCGCCCACGCGCCCGCACTCCCCCGGGCCCGCCCACCGAGACCCCGTACGACCGCACACGCACCCGTCGATGTGTCACTTTCGGAGCCACATTCCGCCCGAGTCGCCTCAGTTTCTGACACATCGGCGTCGGCCTGCGCGGGTGGGTCAGGTCAGGTCGAGCAGTCGCGCGGCCGTCCGCTCGTCGACAACCAGGTCGGTCACCGTCCCGGCCCGGAGCGCGGCGAGTAGCGGCACCGCTTTGCTGTCACCGGCAACCACGCACAGGCGGTGCGGGATCCGGCGCAGCTGCTCGGGGGTCGGACCGGTGGCACGGTCGTTCAACGGCACATCACGCCAGGACCCGTCCGCGCGCAGGAAGACCGTGCACACGTCACCGACCACCCCCTGCTCGTGCAGCAGGTCCACGTCGTCAGCGTCCAGGTACCCGGCCGAGTAGACGTGCGAGGGCAACGCGCCACCGACCGAGCCGACCGAGAACAGTGCGATGTCCGCCCGCGCCTGCTCATCCAGCACCCGTCGGACCGAGCGCTCGCGCCACATCGCCGCCTTGCTCTCCGGGTAGTCGAAGAAGGCCGGCACCGGGAAGTGGTGCACCGCCGCCCCATAGGCCGCTCCGAAGGAGGCGATCAGGTCCGAGGCGTACTCGATGCCCGAGGTTCGCGTGTTGGCGGCCCCGTTGAGCTGGACCACCACCGAGCCGCGGGTGGGCTTGGGTTGGAGGTGCCGGGAGATCGCCGCCAGGGTGGTTCCCCAGGCCACGCCCAGGATCATGTCGGAGTCGAACCAGTTGGAGAGCAGCCGGGCGGCGGTGCGGGCCACCTGATCCAGGCGGTCGATCTCCTCGGCGGAGTCCGGCACCGGCACCACATAGGTCTCAATCCCGAAGGCGGCGGAGATGGATCGGCCAAGTCCGGGGGCGCGCGTCGTGGATGGACGCAGGGTGATCTCAACCAGACCGCTCTCCCGCGCTTGCTTCAGCAGTCGGGACACCGTGGACCGTGACGTGCGCAGGTGCCGGGCAATGACGTCCATCTTGACGTCCTGGAGGTAGTACATCGACGCCGCTCGCAGCACGTCCTGGTCCCGGTCGGCCATCCCACCCTCCTTGGT
Source organism: Cellulomonas sp. NPDC089187 (assembly GCF_040685135.1). NCBI lineage: Bacteria > Bacillati > Actinomycetota > Actinomycetes > Micrococcales > Cellulomonadaceae > Cellulomonas > Cellulomonas sp. NPDC089187. The sequence goes on from NZ_JBFBHI010000003.1 coordinate 344,746, forward strand.
GACTGCACATTCGTGCACAGCGCTTGCGCGTCTGTTCGCTGGCGCTGACGATAGCGGCAGGCAGGACCGAAGTCCTATCCCGGTGAGCAGCCGCACACGGGGAGGGCGAGCGGCCGACGGCGACGCATCGGAGAGACATCCATGAGGACGGCAGCACTGACCCCCCAGCTACGCCAGGACGCCCTGGCGACTCTGCGCTCCACCTCGGAGGACGGCCCTGAGCTCGACGTGCTGGTGATCGGCGGCGGTGTCACCGGAGCCGGCATTGCGCTCGATGCAGTCACCCGCGGGTTGTCCACCGCGGTGATCGACGCGCAGGACTGGGCCTCGGGCACGTCCAGCCGATCCAGCAAGCTGGTGCACGGCGGACTGCGCTACCTGCAGATGCTCGACTTCCACCTGGTCCGCGAGGCGCTGACCGAGCGTGATCTGCTGATCAACACCCTGGCCCCGCACCTGGTGAAGCCGGTGTCCTTCCTCTACCCGCTGGAGCACCGGGTTTGGGAGCGGGCCTACGTCGGGGCGGGCGTCGCCCTGTACGACACCCTGGCCAGCGTCTCCGGGCGCGAGCGCGCGATGCCGATCCACCGGCACCTGACCCGCAAGGGTATGGAGAAGCTGTTCCCCGATCTGCGCCACGACGCCGCGGTCGGCGCGGTCCGATACTGGGATGCCGCTGTCGACGACGCGCGACTGACCTCCACCCTGATCCGCACCGCCGTCTCCTACGGCGCGCATGCGGCATCCCGGACCCAGGTCGTCGATCTGACCACCACCCCGGGGGGCGCGGTCACCGGTGCCGAGCTGGTCGATCTGGAGACCGGTGAGCAGATCACCGTCCGGGCCCGGCACGTCATCAACGCCACCGGCGTGTGGACCGAACAGACCGAGGGCCTGGCCGGCACCGACGGCGGACTGCGGGTGCTGGCATCCAAGGGCATCCACATCGTCGTCCCGCGGGACCGGATCGCCGGGAACACCGGTCTGATCCTGCAGACCGAGAAGTCCGTGCTCTTTGTCATCCCGTGGTCGCGCTACTGGGTGATCGGGACCACCGACACGCCCTGGGAGCAGGAGCTGACCCACCCGGTCGCCACCAGCGAGGACATCGACTACGTCATCGACCACGCCAATGCGGTGCTGGCCCGACCCCTGACCCGCGAGGACGTGATCGGTACCTGGGCCGGGCTGCGTCCGCTGCTCCAACCGGGCACCAAGGAGGGCACCTCCTCCGCCAAGGTGTCCCGTGAGCACACCGTGGCCTCGCCCACCCCGGGCCTGACCGTGATCGCCGGCGGCAAGCTGACCACCTACCGGGTGATGGCCAAGGACGCGGTGGACTTCGCCATCGGGTCGCGTGCCACGACGTTGCCGTCGATCACCGACCGGGTTCCGCTGGTCGGCGCCGAAGGGCTGGAGGTCGTCCAGCGTCAGTCCCGCGACACCGCCAAGCGCTACGGCTGGGACCGCGGGCGGATGGACCACCTGCTGCACCGGTACGGCTCGCTGATCCACGAGCTGACCGACCTGATCGAGGCCGAGCCGTCCCTGGCCGAGCCGCTGAAGAACGCCCCCGCGTACATCGGGGCCGAGATCGTCTACGCCGCCTCCCACGAGGGTGTGCTGCACCTGGACGACGTGATGATGCATCGCACCCGCCTGAACTACGAGCAGGCGGACAAGGGTGTCGGTGCCCTGGAGGAGATCGCCGACCTGATCGGTCCGCGACTCGGCTGGGACGCCGCCACCCGCGAGAAGGAGATCGCCGCCTACCGGTCGCGCGCCGAGGCGGAGTTCGCCGCGGCCGAGCAGCCGGACGACGCCGCCGCCGAGGTCGCCCGGCTCCAGGCGGAGGATCTGGCGCCGATGCTGCCTCTGCCGGGCGGCGATCGGGTGAAGTCCGGCACAAAGCCGGGCTCAGACCCCGCAACCCCTGCCGCCGCGGGCCCGGCAGGAACATGATCTGACCGCGCACGATCCCGGTCCGTCGGGGTTGATTCCCGACGGACCGGAGCCCCTGTGAGACAACGACGTCCAGAAAGAGGTTGGCTGTGGAGTCCATCTCAATGGGACAGGTGTTCCTGTCCGAGTTCCTCGGCACTACGGTGCTGCTACTTCTTGGTGCTGGTGTGGTGGCGAATGTCGTCCTGCCCAAGACCAAGGGTCACGCCGGCGGCTGGCTGCTGGTCAACTTCGGCTGGGGCCTCGCGGTCTTCGCCGGTGTGTATGTCGCCTTCAAGACCGGTGCCCACCTGAACCCCGCGGTCACGCTGGGTATCTGGGCCGCTGGCAAGGACGAGTTCGCCCCGGGCATCGAGGTGAACGCGGCCAATGGATTCGTCTACATCGCTGCCCAGATGGCCGGTGCCGCAGTCGGTGCCGCCCTGGCGTACCTCGCGCACAAGAAGCACTTTGACGAGGAAGCCGACCCGGCCGACAAGCTCGGGGTCTTCGCCACCGGTCCGGCGATCCGTTCCTACGGCTGGAACTTCGTCACCGAGGTGCTGGCCACGTTCGTGCTGGTGTTCTGGGTCGTCATCAGTGGCAACACCCCGGCCCAGATCGGCCCGCTCGGTGTGGCGCTGGTCGTGCTCGCCATCGGTGCCAGCCTCGGTGGCCCCACCGGATACGCCATCAACCCGGCCCGTGACCTCGGTCCGCGCATCGCGCACGCGCTGCTGCCGATCAAGGGCAAGGGCTCCTCGGATTGGTCCTACGCCTGGGTGCCGGTACTCGGCCCCGTCGTCGGTGGTGTGGTCGGCGGTCTGCTGGCCTCGGCCCTCGGCTGGGTGTTCTGACCCAGCGCTGACCCGCAGTCTCCGCGCGCGGGTCGAGCGGCACTGTCGTCGCCGGCCCGCGCGCCGTCCCTCCCCCCGACATCGAAGGAAGTCACATGTCCGAGAAGTTCGTCATGGCCATCGACCAGGGCACCACCTCGTCCCGGGCGATCATCTTCGACCACGCCGGTCAGATCGTGTCCGTCGGCCAGACCGAGCACCAGCAGATCTTCCCGCGAGCCGGTTGGGTCGAGCACGACCCGAACGAGATCTGGACCAACGTCCGCGAGGTCGTCGGCCTAGCCCTGTCCCGCGCGAATAAGACCTACACCGACATCGCTGCGGTGGGCATCACCAACCAGCGTGAGACCGCCGTGGTGTGGGACCGCACCACCGGTCAGCCGATCTACAACGCCATCGTCTGGCAGGACACCCGCACCCAGAAGATCTGCGACGACCTGGCCGCCCTCGGCGGGGGCGCTGAACGTTACAAGGAGCGCACCGGTCTGCCGCTGGCGACCTACTTCTCCGGCCCGAAGATCCGCTGGATCCTGGACAACGTCGAGGGTGCGCGGGAGAAGGCCGAGCGCGGTGAGCTGGCCTTCGGCAACACGGACTCCTGGGTGCTGTGGAACATGACCGGTGGCGTCGACGGTGGCATCCACGTCACCGACGTCACCAATGCCTCGCGCACCCTGCTGATGAACGTCGACGACCTCACCTGGAACGAGGAGATCGCCGCGGAGATGGGCATTCCGCTGTCCATGCTCCCGGAGATCCGCTCCTCCTCCGAGGTCTACGGCGAGGGCCGCAAGGGTGGCCTGGTGCCTGGCGTGCCGATCGCCGGCATCCTCGGCGACCAGCAGGCGGCCACCTTCGGCCAGGCCTGCTTTGAGGTCGGCAGCGCCAAGAACACCTACGGCACCGGCAACTTCATGCTCCTGAACACCGGAACTGAGCCGGTGGCGTCCAAGAACGGTCTGCTGACCACCGTCGCGTACAAGATCGGCAACGCCCCGCAGGTCTACGCGCTCGAGGGCTCTATCGCAGTCACCGGTTCGCTAGTGCAGTGGCTGCGGGACAACTTGGGCATGTTCATGGACGCCCCGGACATCGAGTACCTGGCCAATAAGGTCGACGACAACGGTGGCGCGTACTTTGTGCCCGCGTTCTCCGGCCTGTTCGCCCCGTACTGGCGCTCGGACGCCCGTGGCGCGCTGGTCGGCCTGACCCGGTTCGTCAACCGCAACCACATCGCCCGCGCGGCGCTGGAGGCCACCGCCTTCCAGACCCGTGAGGTGATGGACGCCATGAACGCCGACTCCGGGGTGGCGCTCACCGAGCTCAAGGTGGACGGCGGCATGACCGCCAACAACCTGCTGATGCAGTTCCAGGCGGACATCCTCGACGTGCCGGTGATCAAGCCGAAGGTCGCGGAGACCACCGCTCTGGGTGCCGCCTACGCCGCCGGTATCGCCGTCGGCTTCTGGTCGGGCGAGCAGGACGTGATCGACAACTGGGCCGAGGACAAGCGCTGGACGTCGTCCATCGACTCCGCCGAGCGCGACCGTCAGTACCGACTCTGGAAGAAGGCTGTCACCAAGACCTTCGACTGGGTCGACGAGGACGTGCGCTGATCCAGGCATGAGAAAGGGGGCCCGGGTGACCGGGCCCCCTTTCTGCTGTGCTCAGCGGTCGACGCGCGCTCCGCCGCCCCCGGCCAGCTTGAGGATCTCCGCGCGATTGGCCATCGAAGTATCACCCGGCGTGGTCATCGCCAGCGCCCCGTGCGCTGCACCCCACTGCACCGCGGTGGCCAGCGGCTCACCGTCCAGCAGGCCGGCGATCAGTCCGGAGGCGAAGGAGTCCCCGCCACCGACCCGGTCCAGGATCTCCAGCCCTTCGCGGTGAGTGGCCCGCACCAGACCGGAGTCCGCGGACCAGGCGATCGCCCCCCAGTCATTGACGGTGGCGGAGCGGACCGTCCGCAGCGTGGTCGCGATCACCCGGAAGTTCGGGTACGTGGCGGCGACCCGGTCGATCATCCGTGCGAAGCCCTCCACATCCAGCTCCGCGAGATCGGCGTCGACACCCTCGACCTCGAACCCGAGCGCCGCGGTGAAGTCCTCCTCATTGCCGATCATCACGTCGACATAGGGGGCGATGGCCCGGTTGACCTCCTGCGCCTTCGGCTGACCACCGATGGCCTTCCACAGACTCGGGCGGTAGTTCAGGTCGTAGGACACCAGGGTGCCGTGCCGCCGCGCCGCCTGCACCGCCGCCAGCGTGGTCTGGGCAGAGGTCTCAGACAGTGCCGCGAAGATGCCGCCGGTGTGCAACCAGCGCACCCCCTGCCGCCCGAACAGGTCGTCCCAGTCCACGTCCTCGGCGCGCAGCTGGCTGGCGGCAGTGTTCCCCCGGTCCGAGACACCCACCGCACCGCGCACGCCGAATCCGCGCTCGGTGAAGTTCAGCCCGTTGCGTGCGCTGCGCCCGACCCCGTCCGAGGGCACCCAGCGGATGTACGCGGTGTCGACGCCACCGGTCAGGATGCAGTCCTCGACCAGCCGACCCACCTCGTTGTCGACCAGGGCGGTCACCACCGCCGTGCGCAGCCCGAAGGCCCGGCGCAGGCCGCGGGCCACGTTGTACTCACCCCCGCCCTCGGAGGCGCGGAAGCTGCGGGTGGTGCGCACTCGGCCCTCGCCGGGGTCGAGTCGGAGCATCACCTCGCCCAGGGCGACCGCGTCGTAGCGGCAGTCCTCGGCGGGGCGGAGCGGGAGGGTGGTCATGGTGTCTCCTGGGATGGCGAACGGTGTGGGGCGCCGGTGCGGCGCGGGGACGGTGGACCCGGGCGGCGGGTCGAGGCATGTGCGGCTAGCCGAGCCGTGCGCGGCGACTACGGCCGCAGTCGGGTCGCCAGGGCGACGGCGTCGGCGACCAGCGACCGCACCCCGTCGACATCCCCGGCCCGCACCCGGTCACGCGGGACCATCCACGAGCCGCCGACCGCGGCCACCGAGGGCAGCGCCAGATACTCGTGCAGGTTCGTCGGGCCGACCCCGCCGGTGGGCACGAAGGCCACCCCGGTGAACGGTGCCGCCAGCGCCGCGATGGCCGCCGCGCCGCCGGAGCTGCCCGCCGGGAAGAACTTCACGGTGTCGAGCCCGAGCTCCAGCGCGGTCTGCACCTCGGTGGCGGTGACCGCACCGGGCAACACCGGCACACCGCGCTCACGGGCGCGCTCGATCACCGCACGGGAGGTGCCCGGCGACACGATGTAGCGAGCACCGGCATCGACGGCCCGGTCGACCTGTGCCGCGGTCAGCACCGTGCCCGCGCCGACCAACACATCGCCGCGGTCGGCCATCACCCGGATCGCGTCCGGTGCCGCCGCGGTGCGGAAGGTCACCTCGGCCACCGGCAGCCCGCCGTCGACCAGTGCGGAGGCCAGCGGGGCGGCGTCGGCCACCTCGTCCAGCACCACGACGGGCACCAGGCGGTGGGTGGACAACTGGGTCAGGACGTCATCGGCCATCTCGGTTCCGTTTCACTCTGCGCAACGCGCGCGTCACTGTGTGCAACGCCAGCTTGCCACAGATCGCGTCGGCGACGCCGAGACTGCAGAAATCCACACTTCGACGGCCGCGAAGCGTCGATCTGCGCAGTCTCGGTGAAGAACTGCCCGAGGCGGCTAGGCGGGCAGGACCAGACCGGGCGGCAGCAGCGGGGGCAGGAGGTCCGCGAGCGTCGCGTGCAGCTCGGCCATCCGGCCAGGCGACAGGCGCTCCGCCGGGGCGGTCACGCTGATCGCCGCCACCGGGTGGCCGGGCCTGCGCAGCAGCGGCACCGCCAGGCAGGCGATGCCGGGCTCGTTCTCTTGGGTCTCCTGCGCCCAGCCCCGTTCCCGTGCGGCGGTCAGCTCCGTCCACAGGTGCTCGGGGTCGACGGCGGCGGGCGGTTCCACGGCGCGTGCATACCCGTCCGCGGTGGACCGGGGCAGGTCGCGCTGGGCGAGCATCGCCCGTCCGAGGGCGGTGGTGGCGGCCCAGTTGCGTCGACCCACCGCGGACCAGACCCGCACCGCACGCTCGGGTTCGACCTTGTCCAGGTAGATCACTTGCACCCCGCTGAGCACGCCCAGGTGGACCAGCTCATCGGTGGCAGCGCACACCTCGGTCAGGGCGGTCCGCAGCCGAGCCGGGAGGTCGTCCTCGGCGAGGAACCGGTCCGCGAGCGCCACCGCCGCACCCCCGAGCTGATACCGCCCGGTCACCGGGTCCTGTGCGACATAGCCCCGGTGGCGCAGCGCGGCCAGCGACCGGTGCACGGTGGTCTTGTGCAGCCCGAGCTCACCGGCCAGGTCGGCCAGTGCTGCCCCGTCCGGCCCGGCCGCGGCGAGCAGGTCGAGGGCACGCAGCGCCCGGTCGACGCTCTCCACCGGGGCCGCGTTCTCCTGCACCCGGTCAGCCTAGGGCCCTCACCCCAGCGCGGAGATGAACAGCCGGGCGACCGTGAAGTAGATCATCAGTCCGGTGCCGTCCACGATGGTCGCGATCATCGGGCCGGAGACCACCGCTGGGTCGATGCCGATCCGGCGCAGCACCAAGGGCAGCACCGAGGCCATCAGCGAGGCCCACAGCACGATCGCGGCAGCGGACACCGCCACCGTCAGACCGACCTCCAGTCCGACGCCGAGTGTCCAGGCCCGAATGAACGCCATCACCGCCATGGTCACGGCGATCATCGAGCCGGTGGTCATCTCCTTGGCCAGCACCCGGGGCACATCGCGCAGCCGTACCTCTCCGGTGGCCATCGCCCGGATCAGCGTGGTGGTGATCTGGGTGCCCGCGTTACCGCCGGTGCCGATCAGCAGGGGGACAAAGAAGGTCAGCGCCACCACCGTGGCCAGCTCCTCCTCGAATGCCCGCAGCACCGAGCCGGTGTACATCTCAGCCAGGAACAGCGCGAGCATCCACACCACCCGCTTGCGCCAGAGCAGCCACGGGCTGGCGCGCAGGTAGGGCACCTCCAGCGGCTCGGAACCGCCCTGCCGCGCGGCGTCCTCGGTGGTCTCCTCCTCCATGATGTCGGCCACGTCGTCCGGGCTGAGCACCCCCACCAGACGCCCGTCGTCAACGACCGGCAGCGCGGCCAGGCGGTGCTCGTTCAGCAGTCGGGCGGCGCGCTCCTGGTCGGCGGTGGCATCCACGCAGATCGGCTCGTCCCGCATCAGATCGGCGACCATGGCGTCCGCGGGTGCCAGCACCAGATCCCGGAAGCTGACCACCCCGCGCAGCACCTGTCGGCCGTCGTCGTCGGGGGTGGTCACGTAGACCTCGGTGGTGTCCTCGGCCGGCGACTGGTGCTGGATCTCCGCGACGGCCTCGCGCACATCCTGGGTCGGTCGGACCGTGACCACATCGGGGTTCATCTGCGCGGCGGCGGAATCCTCCGGCCAGGCGAGCAGTCCCCGGACGACGGCCGAACGGGCGATGCCCATGGCGGACAGCACCAGCGCACGCAGCTCGTCATCGGCAGCGCGCAGCACCTCGGCGGCGGTGTCGGATTCCATGGAGTCGACCAGCCCGGCGGCGACCCGGGGCGGGAGCAGCTGCAACACCTCGGCCACCGCGTGCGGGTCCAGGGAACCGAACAGCTCCCGGGCGGTGTCGGGGCGCAGCAGACGGACCAGGTTGCGCACCTGGGCATCGGACAGATCGGCGAGCTGGTCGCTGCGGCCCCTGCGGTCCGGAACGGTGTCCAACCAGATCTCGACCGCGCGGGGCGTCCCGGCGGACAGCACGTCGTGCAGGTCGAGGTCGGTGAGGGCGGTGGTGGGCGGCGTCATGGCGCTTCTCCTGACAGGGGGCCCACGGCCAACGTGCACACGCCGACACCCGGGCAACACCGTCGACGTCGACGTGGGCCCGGGTATGGGGGTGGTCAAGGGACCGCGGGAGGCGGAGTGATGAACGCACCGAATCGGTGCCGGAGCTCTCCGTCGACGCCTCGACGAACGATCCGCCGCTGTCAGATCAGCGCGGACGGCACGACGGGCGTCGACGGATGCGGACTACTTGCGGAGTCACTCATCGCGCCACCTCCTCGCGTCGTGCGGACCGGATGGCCCACGGACGAGGGTAACGGCCCGTGTCTCACAGGCCAACCGCCCGAACGTCCCGATCCGGACACCCGTCCACAATCAACGAGCACCTGAAGACCTGGGGACGACGCCCTCAGCGGTCGGCCCGCCACCTAGGGTGGAGCGGTGGCATGGGAAGACGAATGGCCGTTGCCGGAGGAACCGCCCTACGACCCGGAGTACGACGGTGCACCGGAGCCGACGGGCCTGCCCTCCGCGCCCAGCGCTGCCCCTGCGGCGGCGGCCGGATCACACACCGGGCAGTCGCCGCTGGACGTGCTGCGCGAGGTGTGGGGCTACGACGACTTCCGCGGTGAGCAGGCCGCCATCGTGGACACCGTGGTCGGTGGCGGGGACGCCCTCGTGCTGATGCCCACCGGCGGCGGTAAGTCGCTGTGCTATCAGGTGCCCGCGCTGGTCCGGCCCGGGACAGGTGTGGTGATCTCCCCGCTGATCGCACTGATGCAGGACCAGGTCGACGCGCTGTCCGCCCTGGGCGTGCGCGCCGGGTTCCTCAACTCCACCCAGGACTTCAGCCAGCGACGCGCGGTGGAGCACGCACTGATCTCCGGTGAACTCGACCTGCTGTACCTCGCTCCGGAACGGCTGCGGGTGCCGGAGACCCTGGAACTGCTCGGCCGGGCCGCGATCAGTGTCTTCGCCATCGATGAGGCGCACTGTGTGTCCCAGTGGGGTCACGACTTCCGCCCGGACTACCTCGGGCTGTCCGTGCTGCACGAGCGCTGGCCGGATGTCCCCCGGATCACACTGACCGCCACGGCCACCGCCGCCACCCGGACCGAGATCGCCGAGCGGCTGGAACTCACGCAGGCCCGGCACTTTGTGGCGAGCTTCGACCGACCGAATATCCAGTACCGGATCGTCCCCAAGGACAACCCGCGTGCGCAGCTGCTCGACCTGCTGCGGACCGAGCATCCCGGGGACTCCGGCATCGTCTACTGCCTGTCCCGCGCCTCGGTGGAGCAGACCGCGGAGTACCTGTCCGGCCAGGGCATTCCGGCGCTGCCGTACCACGCAGGCCTCGACCGGGAGGTGAGGGCCCGCAACCAGAGCCGATTCCTGCGCGAGGACGGCCTGGTCATGGTCGCGACCATCGCGTTCGGGATGGGCATCGACAAGCCGGACGTCCGATTCGTGGCGCACCTCGACCTGCCCAAGTCGGTGGAGGGCTACTACCAGGAGACCGGTCGCGCCGGACGCGACGGGCAGCCGTCCACCGCCTGGCTCGCCTACGGGCTGGCCGACGTGGTGCAGCAGCGCAAGATGATCGACAGCTCCGAGGGCGACGAGCAGCACCGCCGACGACTGAGCCAGCACCTGGACGCCATGCTCGCGCTCTGCGAGACGGTGACCTGCCGACGCCAGCAGCTGCTCGCCTACTTCGGTCAACAGTCCGAACCCTGCGGCAACTGCGACACCTGCCTGGCCCCGCCCACCACCTGGGACGGCACGGTCCCCGCGCAGAAGTTGCTGTCCACCATCGTCCGTCTGGAACGCGAGTATGGCCGGCACTACGGCGCCGGGCACCTGATCGACATCCTGCGCGGCAAGCAGACCCCCCGGATCGACCAGCTCGGCCACACCGCGCTGAGCACCTTCGGCCTGGGCGCTGACCTCTCTGACGGCGAATGGCGGGGGGTGGTCCGGCAGCTGCTCGCCCAGGGCATCCTCGGCGTGGACACCGACGGCTACGGCACTCTGCGGCTGACCGACCAGAGCGCCATCGTGCTGCGCGGCGAGCGGGCGGTGCCGCTGCGCAAGGACACCCGGGTCGCCCGCTCCACCGCCAGCAGTGCCAAGAGCCGCCGGTCCACCGCCGACGCCGCTCCCCTGGACGACGCCGACACTGAGCTCTTCGAGCGGCTGCGCGCCTGGCGAGCCCGCACCGCCAAGGCCAACGGGCTGCCCGCCTATGTGGTCTTCCACGACGCGACCCTGCGCGCGATCGCCACCGCCCGACCGGAGGACACCGGCACGCTGGGCACGATCAGCGGGGTCGGGGCGAGCAAGCTGGAGAAGTACGGGGATGAGGTGCTGGCGGTGGTGTCGGGGCGGGAGCCCGGGGACGGAGCCGGGCAGTGACGGCCATGAGCTCGGACTGGGCGCTGTTCCTCGCGGACCATGGATGGCTGGTGCGGGCGGATCACGTCGAGGTGGGACCGGTGCACGGCTGGTGCCGGGGGCCAGTGGCGGGCCTGCCGGCATTCAGCGCCCTCCTGGCTAGGTCTCGGGTCACCGAGCTCCGGGTGGCCGGCCGACCGATGGAACTGCTGGCCTGGGATCTGCCGGAGGGGCCACGGTTCACTTTCGGCCCCGCCCCGTGGACTACCGACCGGCCCCGACATCCGCTGTTGCGTTCCCTCGCCGAGGCGTGGGGTGGGTCGATCTACCTGAGCACACCACAGCAGGAGCAGAGGACCTGGTGGAACCCGAACCTCGACCAGCTCCTCACTCCGGAGTGCCTCGACCATGACATCGCCGGGATGCTCGATGCCTACGCCTGGATCTGGACGAACGAGGGACTCTCCCTCCCGATCGATGTCTCCGAGTGGGACACGGTCGCCGTGGAGGCCAACGGGAACACGACCCTCGCCCACCACCGCACGGGCCAGCTCCTCCTCTTCGCCCCCGACACCGACGATGACGGTCTCACTGTGCTCCCAGGTTGCCCGGAAAACAGCCTCTACACCATCGATGATGCACCGGACCTGATCAGCTGGATCGAGGGCGCTGCGGCCTAGACCGCGACCAGCTCGATCTTGAACCCGGCCGCATTCGCCAGCCATCCCGCATAGTGCCGCGGGCCGCCCGCATGCGGGTAACGCTCCTGGTAGAGCGGCAGCCACCCATGCTCGGGAGCCTCGGCCATCACCGCATCGACCTCATCCGACGACCCGAGTGCGAAGGCGAGGTGATTCAGCCCGGCCCGACGCCGGTCATGCACCGGGTCATTCATCGTCGGCGACACCGTGAGCGTCAGGTACGCGCCGCCCGCGGCCCAGCTCTGCCCACCGGGCCAGCTCTCCTGACGGACAAAGCCGACCCGGTCGAGCAGCCACTCCCAGTCCGGACCGATCGACTCGACCCAGAGTTCGACGTGATGGAAGCCCGCCACGGTCACCACCCGCGGCCGGTACCGTCCACGGCCAGCGGCTCGATGGCGGCGATCTCCTCGTCGGCGAGCGGGGCGGCCGACAGCGCCTGCACGTTGTCCTCCAGCTGTGCCACCGAGGAGGCCCCGATAATCGCCGAGGTCACCCGCGCGTCGCGGAGCACCCAGCTGAGCGCCAGCTGCGCCAGGGTCTGACCCCGGGACTCGGCGATGGCGTTCAGCCCGCGTGACCGCTCCAGGTAGGTCTCGTCGATGGCCTCGGCCTTGAGGAACTTCCCCTGGGCGGCACGCGAGCCCGCGGGCACGTCACCGGACAGGTAGCGCCCGGTCAGCAGACCCTGGGCCAGCGGGGAGAACACGATCATCCCGATGCCCAGGTCGCCCACCGTGTCCAGCAGCGCCTCGGTCTCTCCCTCGGCCACCTGCTCCACATGCCGGTTGAACATCGAGTACGACGGCTGGTGGATCAGCAGCGGGGTGCCGAGCTCGGCCAGGATCCGCGCGGCCTCGCGCGTCGCGGACGGGCTGTAGTTGGAGATGCCCGCGTACAGCGCTTTACCGCTGGTCACGGCGGTGTGCAGCGCGCCCATCGTCTCCTCCAGCGGGACGCTGGGGTCCGGGCGGTGGGAGTAGAAGATGTCGACGTAGTCCAGGCCGGTGCGGGCCAGCGACTGGTCCAGGCTGGCCAGCAGGTACTTGCGCGAACCGCCGTCACCGTAGGGCCCGGGCCACATGTCGTAGCCGGCCTTGGAGGAGATCACCAGCTCGTCGCGGTACGGCCCGAGGTCCTGCGCCAGGTGCCGACCGAAGTTCGCCTCCGCGGAGCCGTAGGGCGGGCCGTAGTTATTCGCCAGGTCGAAGTGCGTGATCCCCAGGTCGAAGGCTCGGCGCAGCACCGCGCGCTGGGTCTCCATCGGGTTCACGTCACCGAAGTTGTGCCACAGGCCCAGCGACAGCGCGGGCAGGTCCAGGCCGGAGCGACCGGCGCGGCGGTAGGGCATGGACTCGTACCGGTCGTCGGCGGCGCGGTACGGGGGGATGACGGGCATGGCGGGCCTCTCGACTGGGTGTCTGCTCCGGCGATCATCTCAGGTGAGAGGATCGCGGCGTGCTGCACGTCGTCTTCTTCGAGCCCCGCATCCCCGGCAACACCGGCAACGCGATCCGCCTGGCCGCCGCCACCGGCGCGACCCTGCACCTGGTGGAGCCGCTGGGCTTCGTGATGGATGAGCCGCGGCTCAAGCGGGCCGGACTGGACTACCACGACCTGGCGAACACCGTGGTGCACCCGGATCTGGAGCACGCGATGGCCGCGCTGCCCGGCCGGGTGTTCGCGTTCACCACCCACACCGACCAGGGCTACACGGATGTGGACTACCAGGACGGTGACGCGCTGCTGTTCGGGCCGGAGCCGACCGGGCTGCCCCCGGAGGTGCTGGCACACCCGCGGATCACCGGGCAGCTGCGGATTCCGATGCTGCCAGGACGACGCTCGTTGAACCTCACCAACTCGGCCTCCATCGCGCTATACGAGGCGTGGCGGCAGTTGGAGTTCACCGGCGGGGTCTGACATCTCACGGCCCTCGGGATGCGCAGGGAGCCGACTACCGGAATGCTCGGTCGCCGTCGCCGACCGGAGGGGGCCAGCCGTGGCCATCAACCGCAGCATCCTGCGCCGCAAGTCCGTCGAGGAGTCACTGGCCACCGCCGATGATCCGGAGCGCTCGCTCCGTCGGGACCTGACCGCCTGGGATCTAGCGGTGCTCGGGGTCGCGGTGGCGGTCGGCGCGGGCATCTTCTCCGTCGGGGCGACCGCGGCCGCGAACTACGCCGGTCCGGGCGTGATCCTGTCCTTCCTCATCGCCTCGGTGGTGTGCGGGCTGGCGATCATGTGTTACGCCGAGTTCGCCTCCACTCTGCCGGTGGCAGGATCGGCGTACACCTTCAGCTACGCCACGATGGGCGAGTTCGTGGCCTGGATCATCGGCTGGGATCTGATCCTGGAGATGCTGCTGGCGGCGGCGGTGATCGCGAAGTTCTGGGGTGTCTACCTCTCGGATGCCTTCGGGCTGTTCGGGGTGGACGTGCCGACCACGGTGCACGTGGGGCCGGTGGCGCTGGAATGGGGTCCGGTGCTGGTGGTGGGGGTGTTCACCACGCTGCTGGCGATCGGCACCAAGCTGAGCACCCGGGTGAACAGCATCTTCACCATCCTCAAGGTCGGCATCACGCTGTTCGTCATCGTCGCCGGGTTCTTCTACGTCAAAGCGGAGAACTACACCCCGTTCATCCCGCCGTCGCAGCCCGCCGAGTCCGACTCCGGGCTGCACCAGTCGCTGTTCGCGTTCCTGTCCGGTCTGGAACCGTCGACCTATGGCGTGGTGGGCATCCTGTCCGGTGCGGCACTGGTGTTCTTCGCGTTCATCGGATTCGACGTGGTGGCGACCACCGCGGAGGAGACCAAGAACCCGCAGAAGGCGCTGCCCCGCGGCATCCTCGGCGGTCTGGCCATCGTGACCGTGCTCTACGTGCTGGTGACCGTCGTCGTCACCGGGATGGTGCCCTACACCGCACTCGCCGAGTCCGGTGATCCGTCGCTGACCACCGCCTTCGTCCTGGTCGGCGCGGACTGGGCAGGCAAGGTGATCTCGATCGGCATCCTGGTCGGGCTGACCTCGGTGATCATGGTGCTGCTGCTGGGGCTGACCCGGATCGTGTTCTCGATGAGCCGGGACGGTCTGCTACCCCGCGGGGTGTCGCGCACGTCGCCGCGGTTCCACACCCCGGCCCGCTTGCAGATCATCTGCGGCATCGCGGTCGCGCTGATCGCGGGGCTGGCCAAGGTGGAGCTGTTGGAGGAGATGATCAACATCGGCACGCTCTCCGCCTTTGTGCTGGTGAGCTTCGGGGTGCCGCTGCTGCGCCGGTCGAGGCCGGATCTGGCCCGGGGCTTCCGGGTGCCGTGGTCGCCGGTGCTGCCGATCCTGTCCGGGGTGGCCTGCCTGTGGCTGATGAGCAACCTGACCGTGACCACCTGGCTGCGGTTCCTGGCCTGGTTGGCGCTGGGCATCGCGATCTACGCCGGGTACTCCTACCGGCACTCGCGGATGGGACGCGACGGGGACTCTGTTGCCGCCTCCACCCGGTGAACCTACGCTGATCGGCATCGCGCTCAGGTAGCCCTTCTCCCGGGGGTTGTCCCCCAGTCCTCGCGTCGATATCGACGCCGAGCTCCAGTCGTGCCAGCCCCACCTGGAGGACCCATGAGCACCGCCATCGAGACCGAAGGACTGGTCAAGCTCTTCGGAACCACCCGCGCCGTGGACGGCATCGATCTGTCGGTCGCCACCGGCGGCGTGCACGGGTTCCTCGGTCCGAACGGTGCCGGGAAGACCACCACCATCCGGATGCTCGCCACGCTGCTCCGTCCGGATGCGGGCACCGCCCGGGTGCTCGGCCACGATGTGGTCGCCGAGGCTGACCTGGTCCGCAGCAAGGTCGCGCTCACCGGGCAGTTCGCCTCCGTCGACGAGGATCTGACCGGCGCGGAGAACCTGATCCTGATCTCCCGGCTCTACGGTCACAGCCGATCGGGGGCACGGCATCGGACCGAGGAACTGTTGAGCGCCTTCGGCCTGACCGCCGCGGCGGACCGCCAGGTGAAGAAGTACTCCGGTGGCATGCGGCGACGGATCGACATCGCCGCCAGCATCGTGCAGACCCCGGAGCTGATCTTTCTGGACGAGCCGACCACCGGGCTGGACCCGCGCAGCCGCAACCAGGTGTGGGACATCGTCCGGGCGATGGTCCAAGCGGGCACCACCGTGCTGTTGACGACGCAGTACCTGGACGAGGCCGATCAGCTCGCCGACCGGATCAGTGTGATCGACGCCGGAAAGGTGATCGCCGAGGGTACCCCCGGGCAGTTGAAGGCCTCGGTCGGTGCCAGCGCCCTGCACATCCGCCTGCTCAACCCGGACGACCGACCGCGCGCCCGCGAGGTGTTGCGCCCGCTGCTGGGCGAGGCGGTCACCGATGAGGCCGACCCCGCCGCGCTGTCCGCCACCGTCGACTCCTCCGCTCCGGCGATGCGCGCCATCGCCGCACTGGAGGGCACCGACATTCCCGTCGCCCAGTTCGCGCTGGGCCAGCCCACGCTGGACGAAGTCTTCCTCTCCCTGACCGGGCGGCCCGCCAAGGACCGCGACACCGCCCAGGAGGCCGTGGCATGAGCGTCGAGCAGACCACGCTCACCGAGCGCGACACCGCCGTCGCCGCCGTCCGCGCGGCCCTGGGCTCCGACACCGCCCGCCCGGCACGGCCCTCCGGTCTGCGCACGTCGCTGACGTTCGGGTGGCGCGCGCTGCTGAAGATCAAACACGTGCCGGAGCAGTTGTTCGACGTGACGGTGTTCCCGGTGATGATGACGCTGCTGTTCACGTATCTGTTCGGCGGCGCGCTGGCCGGGAGCGTCGGCGACTACATCCAGTTCCTGCTGCCGGGCATCCTGGTGCAGGGCGTCATCATGATCACGATGTACACCGGCGTCACGCTGAACACCGACATCCAGAAGGGCGTCTTCGACCGGTTCCGCTCGTTGCCGATCTGGCGGCCCTCGGCCCTGGTGGGCATGCTGCTGGGCGACGCGGTGCGGTTCACGATCTCCTGCGCGGTGGTGCTGGCCCTGGGCCTGGCCATCGGCTTCCGCCCGGCGAACTGGCTCGGGGTGCTCGCCGGGGTCGGTCTGCTGCTGCTGTTTGCTTTCGCCTTTGGCTGGATCTGGACGTTCCTGGCCCTGATCCTGCGCACCCCGAACTCGGTGATGGGCGTGAGCATGATGGTGATCACGCCGGTGACCTTCGGGTCGAACATCTTTGTCGACCCGGCGACGATGCCGGGCTGGTTGCAGGCCTTCGTGCACGTCAACCCGGTCTCCGATCTGGTCACCGCGGTGCGCGGGCTGATGAACGATGTGCCGGTCGGTGGCGAGGTGCTCGCAGTGCTGGCCTGGAGCGCCGGACTGATCGCGGTCTTCGGCCCATTGACCATGCGCCGGTACGCCCGCTGACCACCGCGTACCGTGGCGGGATGTTCACCACCCGCCCGGAACTCGTCGGCTCCTACGGGATGGTCGGGTCCACACACTGGCTGGCCAGCGCCGTCGGGATGCGGATCCTGGAACAGGGCGGGAACGCCTTCGATGCGGCCGTGGCGGCGGGGTTCACCCTTCAGGTGGTCGAGCCCCATCTGAACGGGCCGGGTGGGGACGCGCCGATCATCGGGTATCGCGCCGACGACGGGCACACCTTCGTGCTGTGCGGGCAGGGCCCAGCCCCGGCGACGGCCACCATCGACGCCTACACCGGCCTGGGTCTGACCGAGATCCCCGGCACCGGACACCTGGCCGCGGTGGTGCCGGGGGCGGTGGGTGCCTGGCTGGATCTGCTGGCCCGGTACGGCACGCTGCCCCTGGCGGATGTGCTGAGCCCGGCGATCGGCTACGCGGAGGACGGCTACCCCCTGGTTCCGGCCACCGCGCGCACCATCGGCACCGTCCGGGAGCTGTTCACCGAGCACTGGCCGACGTCGGCCGAGGTATACCTGCCGCACGGTGACCTGCCGGTCGCCGGGGCCCGGTTCCGCAATCCGCAGCTGGCGACGACCTACCGTCGGCTGCTGACCGAGGCGCAGTCCGCCGGGTCGGACCGGGTGACTCAGATCGAGGCGGCACACCGGGCGTTCTACACCGGGTTCGTCGCCGAGGCGATGGACGAGTTCCTGCGCACGCCGGTCCGTGACTCCTCCGGCCGCGACCACACGGGTCTGCTCACCGGCGACGATCTGGCTCGCTGGCACCCCACCGAGGAGCCCACCGTCGCGGTGGAGTTCGCGGGGGCGCAGATCCACAAGACGGCGGCGTGGGGTCAGGGTCCGGTGCTGTTGCAGCAGCTCCAGATGCTCGACGCGCTGAACGTCGCCGATGCCGAGCCCGGGTCGGTGGAGCTGGTGCACACCACCGTCGAGGTGGCCAAGCTCGCCTTCGCCGATCGCGAGGCCTGGTACGGCGACGGCGATGTCCCGCTGGCTGACCTGCTCGACCCGCGCTATGCCGCCGAGCGCGCGGCCCTGGTCGGCCCCACCGCGGCGGATGGACTGCGCCCCGGTTCCCCCGGTGGACGCACTCCGCGCCTGGCCAGTGTCTTCGGTGACCTGGTGGATGGTGTCTGGCCCGGTCGCTACCAGGGTGCTGCCGGAGTCGTCGGTGGCGGCGAACCCACCCGGGGACCCTTCGGACCGGAGGCGATGCGCACCGAGACCACCGGCGAGACCCGGGGCGACACCTGCCATGTGGATGTGGTCGACCGTTGGGGCAATCGCGTCTCCGCCACCCCCTCCGGCGGCTGGCTGCAATCGTCACCGGTGGTCCCGGGCCTCGGCTTCGGGCTGCCCACCCGGGCACAGATGTTCTGGCTCGAACCCGGGCTGTCCGCCTCATTGGTCCCTGGCCGTCGCCCCCGGACCACCCTGTCCCCCGCGCTGGCCCTGCGCGCGGACGGCAGCGGTTTCGCCTTCGGCACCCCGGGCGGCGATCAGCAGGACCAGTGGACGATTCCGTTCCTCCTGCACCACCTGCTCTGGGGCGCGGACCTGCAAGCCGCCATCGACGCGCCGGGCTGGCACTCCACCCATGTCCCCTCGTCCTTCCACCCGCGGGTCAGCGAACACCTGGGTGTCGAGGCGGAGAGTCGGCTGGGTAGCGCGGTGCTGAACGGGCTCCGGGCACGAGGCCACCAGGTGCGGGACGCGGGTCCGTGGTCACTGGGCCGGGTCAGCGCAGCGGGGGTGCGGCCCGACGGTCTGCTGCATGCGGGGGCGAATCCGCGCGGGATGCAGGGCTACGCCGCCGGTCGCTGAGCGAGCTAGTCCTCTCTGAGGCACAGCTCACACCCGTCAACAGTTGCCTTCTGCAACTACACGACGTAAGTTGCCTGCTGCAACCAAGAAAGAAGGCAGCTCCGTGACCACGCACTCCCGCGCACTGATCGACGCGATCAGTCGGCTCTCGCGCGTCCAGCGTGAGGTCGCGGACCGGCTGTCCCGGGAGCTGGACTGCCCACGAGCGGCGCTCGGACTGCTCTGGGTGCTGGAGAAGCGCGGCGAGCTGACCGTCGGTGACATCGCGAGCCACCTGCGGGTGGACATCTCCGTGGCCAGCCGCCAGACCAGCGCCCTGGTCGACGCCGGCTACGCCGAGCGGACCCGACAGAGCACTCCCGGTGCCGACCATCGAGTGCGCACCGTGCGCCTGAGCGAGACCGGGCGGTCCTTCACCGAGCAGACCCGCCTGCGGCTCGACTCGATGCTCGCCGAGATCTTCCACGAGTGGGAACCGGAGCAGATCCGCCTCGCCGCCGCGCACATCAGCCGCGTGGCCGAGACCGTCGGTGCCTTCGCCGAGCACACCGCCCCCGAGCCGGACACCCCGGCCCTGGTCGGCATCTGAGCGTGCCGCCCGTCGCCCCTCCCCTGGCGACCGGCGGAACCACCCGGGCGGCCCGCACCGCCCCGACCCCCTTCCCGACGACGGCGCCGGGTTCCACCCCTTCGAACCGAAAGCCGAGAGCATGACCGCATCCACTGCCGGGGCACCGCCCACGGCCTCCCCCGCGCCGATGACCCACCGCCAGGTGATCGAGTCGCTGTCCGGCATCCTGCTGGGCATGTTCGTGTCCGTCCTGGCCACGAGCGTCGTGTCCAGCTCGCTGCCCAAGATCGTCAGCGACCTGGACGGATCGCAGCACTCCTACACCTGGGTGGTCACCGCCACCCTGCTGACTACCACGATCACCACCCCGATCTGGGGCAAGCTCGCGGACCTGATGGACCGCAAGCTGCTGATCCAGATCGCACTGATCATCTCGGTCCTGTCTTCCGCCGCCGCCGGATTCGCGCACAACGTGGGCTTCCTGATCGGTGCCCGCGCGGTGCAGGGCATCGGAGCCGGCGGTCTGACCGCCCTGGCCACCATCCTGATGTCCGACATCCTCAGCCCCCGCGAACGCGGCAAGTACATGGGTCTGATGGGCGGCATCATGGGCATCGGCATGGTCGGCGGCCCGCTGCTCGGCGGTGTGATCACCGACAGCATGGGCTGGCGGTACAACTTCTTTGTCGGGCTGCCCTTCGCGGTCGCGGCCATCATCGTCCTGCAGATCACCCTGAAGCTCCCGGCGATGGCCCGCAAGGTCGTTCGGATCGACTACTGGGGCGCGCTGCTCATCAGTGCCGGCATCGCCTGCCTGCTGCTCTGGGTGACCTTCGCCGGCAGCAGCTTCGAGTGGCTGTCCTGGCAGACCTGGACCATGACCGGTGGTGCCGTGGTGCTGCTGGCCCTGGCCGTGTGGGTCGAGTCCAAGGCTGCTGACCCGATCATTCCGCTGGACCTGTTCAAGAACCGCACGCTGGTGCTCTCCGTGGTCGCCTCGGTGGCCGTCGGTGTGGCGATGTTCGGCACCTCGGTGTTCCTGAGCCAGTACATGCAGGTCGCCCGCGGCAAGACCCCGACCCAGTCCGGTCTGCTGACCATCCCGATGATCCTCGGTGTGTTCCTCTCCTCGACCTTGAGTGGACGCCGGATCACCAAGACCGGGCACTACAAGAACTTCATGATCGCCGGTGCCGCGGTGCTCACCGTCGGCCTGGTGCTGATGGGCACGATTCACTACGACACCAGCTTCGTCCTGGTCAGCCTGTACATGTTCGTGCTGGGCTGCGGCGTCGGCATGCTGATGCAGAACCTGGTGCTGGCGGTGCAGAACACCCTGGCCGTCGACGAGATCGGCTCCGGCACCGCGACCGTGGCGTTCTTCCGGACCCTGGGTGGGGCCATCGGTGTCAGCGCGTTGGGTGCCGTCCTGTCCTCGCGGATCACCACGCTGATGATGGACGGGCTGGCCAAGCTCGGCATCGACCCGGCCGCGCTGGGCGGTGGCGGCAGCACCTCGGTGCCCGATGTGTCCACCATCCAGGAGCCGATCAAGACCGTGGTCGAGTCCTCCTACGGTGACGCCATCGCCGAGCTGTTCATGGTGGCTGCGCCGTTGGGCCTGGTCGCCCTGATCGCGGTGATCTTCCTCAAGGAGGTCCCGCTGGGTAACCGTTCCGGTCTGGAGCAGCGCGCGGCGGTCGTCGAGGACATGGAGACCGTCGAGGCCTGATCGCCTGCCACACACGCCACGCCCCCGTCCGGATATCCCTCCGGGCGGGGGCGTCGTCGCGCTACGGAAGAATGCGGCCATGGACGCACACGATCCGCTGTCGCGGGTGGAGAACGAGCTGGGTCTGCTGCTGCGCCGCGCCCGCTCCCAGACCGAGCGACTGTCCCGGCAGGTGCACCCGGAGCTGGAACCCTCGGCCTACCCCCTGCTGGTCCGGATCGGGTCACATCCGGGCATCCGCGCCGGCGAGCTCGCCAGTCTGATCGGCATCGGTCGGGGCACGATGTCCCGCCAACTCGCCCGACTGGAGGAGTTCGGCCTGATCACCCGCAGCCCTGATCCGCAGGACTCCCGCGGGCAGCTGATCGAGCTCACCGCGCAGGGCGCGGACCAGATGCAGCGCGCCCGGCAGGCTCGACGCGTGTTCCTCTCCGACGCGTTGTCGGACTGGAGCGAGCAGGACCGCGCCCTGTTCGCCGATCAGCTGGCACGGTTGAACCACGATCTGACCGCGCACCGGATGTCCGACGAGGACGACTGACCACAGCGCAGGACGTTCAGGAGCGCGCCCAGGTCGATGACCAGGTGGTGGCCCGCTGCGCCACCTGGGTCAGCGCCGCCACCCGACCGTCATCCCATCGGCGCGGCATCCGGGCGAAGAACTCCGGCACCGCGTCCAGTGGCACGGCGAGGGCGTCCGCGGTCGACACCTCCCGCACCGGAGCGCCGACCACCAGCACCCCACGCACCCCGACCGGAGCGCCCACCGCCGAACGCAGCAACGCACTAACCCGCGCCGCCGCCAACCGGACCTCGCGCAGCTCGGCGACCGCCGCACCGTCCGCGGACAGTCGTCGACCGTCCAGCACGAATCCCCGGGCGAGAATGCGGGTCGCATCGGACACTGCGAATACGCCGCCTGGCCCGATCAGCAGGTCGTCCAGCACCGTGCCTTGGCGGCCCACCGGCACATCGTGCAGCAGCGACCAGCCAGAAAGCACCAGGCGCTCAAGCCGGTCGCGCAACCCGTCCGGTGCGGGGTCGGCGTCCGCTCGGTGCCGACCACGCGGCGCGGGCAGCAGCGGCGGCCTCCCGGTGGCGAATCCTGGCAACGGCGTCGGGTCGATGGACCGGCCACGTGACGGGCTCAGGTCTCCGGACGGATGATCGGGCGGTCCCGCGGCGGCGCGACGGCCCGGGGCTCGGTTGCCGCCACCCAGCACCGCCGACAGCGGCAGCACCAGCTCCGGCAGATCCCGTCGGAGGAAGGCCTGGGCGGCCGCCCGCACCGCCTCGTCGGCCCACCGCGCACCTGGTGCCAGATCCACCGCCCCGGACACCAGATCGACACTGCCCAGAGGCGCGCCCGTCCCGGCCCGGACGTACAGCCGGTCCGCGCCGTAGCGGCACCACCGATGCACGATCAGGGACGGTTCCATGTCAGGGGTATCGGCAGCCGACGACCGGAGCTGAACCGCCCCGGCCCTCGACCTCGGTCAGCCCTCGGCGGGCTCGAAGGTCATGCTCACCGAGTTCATGCAGTAGCGGTCGCCGGTCGGGGTCTGCGGAGCATCGTCAAAGACGTGACCCAGGTGCGAGCCGCACTTGGCGCAGCGCACCTCGGTCCGGACCATGCCCAGGCTGCGGTCCTCGATCAGCTCGACCTTGTCCCCGGCCAGCGGGGAGTAGAAGCTGGGCCATCCGCAGTGCGAATCGAACTTGGTCTCCGAGCGGAACAGCTCGTTTCCACAGGCCCGACAGCGGTAGACGCCCTCGCGCTTCTCGTCCAGCAGCTCACCGGTCCACGGCCGCTCGGTGCCCGCCAAGCGCAGCACCTGAAACTCGGCCGGGTCGAGCACGGCACGCCACTCGGACTCGTCCTTGGTGACCTCGTAGGTCGACATCGTGTTCCTCCCTCATCCGCCCCGTCGTCAGGGCGCAGCTGTGGAACCCCGGACGACGCCCGGGTGTTCCGATGCTGCTGCCGATCCCGGGTCAACGCACGGCGAGCCGGTGGGGGGAGCTCCGCTGATCCGCGAACGGGCGCTCGGGCACCAGCGTCGCCGAGCGCCCGTTCGGTCGAGGGATCAGCGCCCGGACTGCGCCGGACCGGCGGGACGACCCGCGCGACGGTTGCGGTTGCGGCGCGGCTGACCCGACGGTGCGGCAGCGGCCTGGCGAGCGCCGCCCTGGGTCGAACGCGGAGCGCTCTGAGCCGGACGCGCGGTGCCCTGAGCCGAGCGCGCGCCCCCCTGAGCCGGACGCGCCGTTCCCTGGGCCGGACGGCCCTGGGCACCGGAGTTCGACGACGCGGCACCGCCAGAGGCGCCCGAGCGGCCGCGACCCCGACGACGACGTCCACCGCCGCCGGCGCTCGGTGCGGACTCGCCGTTGCGCGCCGCGCGCTTGGCGGTGGCATTCCGACCGGTCGACTTACCCTGGACCGGCGCAGCGACCGGCTTCGGCTCCACCCGGGCTGCGACCTCACCGACCAGCGCGGCGACAGCCGGCGATCCAGGGCTGACCCGCTCCGGGGTGACCTGGATCTTCGCCTTACGGGTCAAATCGCGCACATCACCGGCCTGCTCGGGCAGCTGGAGGGTGACCACCACACCGCCGGACCCGGCGCGGGCGGTGCGGCCGGAACGGTGCAGGTAGGCCTTGTGCTCGGCGGGCGGGTCGACGTGCACCACCAGCTCGACGTCGTCGACGTGGATGCCGCGGGCGGCGATGTCAGTGGCGCACAGCACCTTGACCTCACCGGAGGTGAACGCGGCGAGGTTCCGCTCCCGGGCGCCCTGGCCGAGGTTGCCCTGAAGGTCGACAGCGGGGATGCCGTCGGCGGTCAGCTGCTTGGCGAGCTTCTTGGCCTGGTGCTTGGTGCGGGTGAACAGCACCCGCCGACCGGTGCCCGAGGCCAGCTCGCGCAGCACGGCCTTCTTGGCGTCGGCGTCGGCCAGCGCGAAGACGTGGTGGGTCATGGTCGACACCGGGGCCACCGCCGGGTCCACCGAGTGGGTGACCGGCTGGTGCAGGTAGCGCTTGACCAGCGTGTCGACCCCGTTGTCCAGGGTGGCGGAGAACAGCAGCCGCTGGCCGCTGGCGGGCGTGCGGTCCAGCAGTCGACGGACCACCGGCAGGAATCCGAGGTCGGCCATGTGGTCGGCCTCGTCCAGCACGGTGATCTCGATCGCGTCCAGGTTGCACAGGCCTTGCTGGATCAGGTCCTCCAGTCGGCCCGGGCAGGCGACCAGTACGTCGATGCCCTTCTTCAGGGCGTTGACCTGCGGGCCCTGGCCGACCCCACCGAAGACGGTGGTGCTGGTCAAACCGAGGGCGTCGGCCAGCGGGGCGACGGTGGCATGGATCTGGGTGGCCAGCTCGCGGGTGGGTGCCAGGATCAGCGAGCGGGGACGTCCGGCGGTGCGCGGCTTGCCGGAGGCGGCCAGTCGGGTCACCACGGGCAGGCTGAACGCCAAGGTCTTGCCTGAGCCGGTGCGGCCACGGCCGAGCACATCAGTGCCGGACAGCGTGTCCGGCAGGGTGGCGGTCTGGATGGGGAACGGCTCCGTGATGCCACGCTCCGCGAGGGAGTCGGTGAGCACAGCGGGAACGCCGAGGTCTGTGAAGGTCATGTCGCCTTTCCGGCGGTTGGGTCCGCACCCGCGGCGCTCGGCTGCGCGCTGCAGAAGGTCACTCTCGGCTGAGCATCTGCTGGCGGCGCAGGGCGCCCTGCGTGCGCAGGACATAGCTGAACAGGTCGTCGAGCTCCCGTGGGCTGGCATCCCGGAACTGGCAGCCGTAGTGGGTGCCGCTGCGGGATGGTTGGGCACGCACAACCTCTGCGTGCAGCCAGAACGCCTCTGAGAGCTCAGGGAAGACGAACCGGACCAGGCTCCCGATCGGGAGTGCGGTCATCGCCATCATACGCATCCCGTGCGCGGAGACATCGAGGACGGTGAATCTGCGTCGACGTTCCCCGGTCTCGGGGTCGATGTCGGCGGCCTCGTCGTCAGGAACGTCAGCCCCGTCGGGGAACCGGACCCAGCCCTCACACTCGACATGCACCTGGACCCGGGCCACCGCGCGCTTCTGCAGGGTGGACAGCAACTCGACCTGCGCGCAGCCCAGCAGATCGGCGGACATCCGACCCACCACACCGCCGTAGACGCACTCCCCGCGCTGGTCGTCGAGGACCCGCAGCACCACGCGCTCACCCTCGGTGAAGCCCCGCACCAGGTTCTGCGACCCGATCCACATCACCCCGTCGGCGAACTCCCGGACGTAGCCATCCAGTCGGACCGCACCCTCGACCTCGACGGTGCAGACGGCGAGCTCGTGCATCGGGGTCCTTCCGGCGGAGTGGGCGGCGCGCGGTCACGCTACTGGGGGCCTCGGACGCGGGCGCGCTGTGTCGAGGGGGTAACGCCCTGGAGGCCGGGTGAAACGGTCTGACGCCGCCGAAACGCCGAATCCCGGCATCTCGCTTATGACAGGACATACCCCCTAGTCTCGCCCCGAGTCGCTCGCAGCCGCGGTCGACCTGCCCGCTCCCCCTCCCGCGAGGTTCCCCCTGACCGCCGCCCGACGCCGCTGGTCCCCGACCCGGTACTTCGCCGTGGTCAGCGTGGTCGCCATGCTCGCGCTCGGCGTCGCGCTGGTCTGGGTGACCGACACCGTGATGAGCGACCAGGCCCGACGCGACGGCATCGCGATGGCACAGAGCATCGAGTCCTACGCCACCTCCGAGGTCACCGACGACGCCTACACCGTCGGAGTACTGGACGCCGCCACGTCAGCCCGGGTCACCGAGCAGATCACCCGATTCGAGAACCTCACCCGGCTGCGCCTGTGGACGGTGGACGGCGTGCTGCTCTTCGACTCGCTGCACGACTCCACCGGCTTCCCGGACGGTGACCGACTCGACGCCGCCACCCGGCAACGCGAACCCGACGCCCAGGTCGTCACCGAGGTGCTCGGACAGCAGTTCGGCGGGACCCAGTCGACTCAGCTCGACGTCTACGTGCCCATCGAGCACGGCAGCACCGTGGTCGGTGCCGCGGAGGTGATGCTCGACTACGCCGAGACCCAATCCGCGCTCAGCCGGGCCATCCGCATCGTGACGGCGGTCGTCGCCGGCGGACTCGTCCTGCTCTGGCTGCTGCTGTTCCGGACCGTGCGCAACGCCTCCCTGCGATTGCAGTCCTCCGCGCTGGAGAACGCCCGCCTCGCGCTGATCGACTCGCTGACCGGCCTGCCCAACCGACGCATGCTCGGCGACCGGCTGGAGAAGGCCATCGCCGAACATACCGCCCAGGGCACCACCGTCGGCCTGGCCCTGCTCGACGTCGACCGGTTCAAGGACATCAACGACTCCCTGGGGCACGACCGCGGGGACGAGTTGCTGCAACAGGTCGCCACCCGGCTCCGGGACGCGATGCGCGAGGACGACGTGGTGGCCCGGCTCGGCGGCGACGAGTTCGCCATCCTGCTGCCCGACATCCGCTCCGTGGCCGATGCCGAGGCGGCCGCCCGCCGAGTCCGGCATCTGTTCGCACCCCCGTTCCCGCTCGGCGACCTCGCCCTGCACGTCGACACCTCCATCGGTGTGGCCTGCCTGCCCGACCATGCCGACGACGCCTCCTCGCTGATGCGGATGGCCGACGTGGCGATGTACACCGCCAAGACCCACCGACTCGGCGTCTCGGTGTACTCCCCGGAGGAGGACGACTCCTCCCCCGCCCGCCTGGTCCTGCTCGGCGATCTGCACCGTGCGCTCGGCGTCGAGAACGAGCTGGAGATGCACTACCAACCCAAGATCGACCTGCACACCGGCCAGGTGATCGGGTTGGAGGCGCTGATGCGCTGGCGGCACCCCACCCGCGGGATGCTGCCGCCCGACCTGTTCATCCCGCTGGCCGAACAGTCCGGCCTGATCCATGACCTCACCCGCTATGCCCTGCGCTCCTGCGTGGCCCAGATCGCCGCCTGGTCGACGGACCGCGCCACCGTGCCGGTCGCCGTGAACCTCTCCGCCCACGACGTGGCCGCCCAGGACGTGGTCGAGGTGATCGAAGACCTGCTCACCCTGCACGGCGTGCCCGCCGATCTGCTCGAGGTCGAGATCACCGAGACCGCACTGGTCTCCGACCCCTCCCGCGTCGTCCCCGTGCTGCACCACCTCGGCGAGGTCGGGGTTCGGGTCTCCATCGACGACTTCGGCATCGGCAACACCTCCATCTCCCTGCTGCGCGACCTGCCGGTGCACGGCTTGAAGATCGACCGGCTGTTCGTCGCGGATCTGGCCACCAGCGGCAAACGCGGCTCGGAGGTCGTCGTCAAGGCAATGGTCGACCTGGCGCACTCCTTCGGGCTGGATGTGGTCGCCGAGGGCGTCGAGGACGAGGACACCGCCGAGGCGCTGCGCCGGCTCACCGTCGACCAGGCGCAGGGCTACCTCTACTCCCCCGCGGTTCCGGCCGAACAGATCCTCCCCCGACTGGGTGACAAAAAATCCGACACATCGCCTCAAGTCGCCCGCGAGCAGCGCCGATAACCACCCGAACAGCCCTCATCCCGCTCACCCGTGAGGACCCGATGGACGACCTGCTCCGCGAGATGATCACCCCGCCGGCACCGCGTCGTGACCCCGCGAGACGCCGCCGAGTGATCGGCACCGCGGCCATCCTCGGCATGGCGGGCCTCGGGCTGACCACCCTGGTCACCTCCGCGGTCTTCACCGACAACGACGACACCGGACGCAGCGGCATCGTCACCGGCACCGTCGACATCGAGGCCGGTGAGGACGTCGCCTTCACCCTGCCGCCCGGCAACCTCGCCCCCGGCGACTCGATCCACTCCCCGGTCACCGTGAACAACGCCGGATCACTCGCCCTCACCTACGGCGTGCAGTACTCCGCCACCAGCCCGGACGGCAAAGACCTGGCCGGGGTCCTCGCCATGGACCTGTTCGCCGTCGCCGACGCCGCCGCCTGCTCCGAGGCCGGGCTCACCGGCGCCACCCCGATCGGCACCGCCGGGCCGGGACTGGCCACCAGCACCACCCCGCTGACCACCACCGACCGCGGCCTGATCGCCAACGCCTCCGAGCTGCTCTGCGTCCGCGTCACCGTGCCCGACATCGGCAACGAGTATCAGGACTCCCGCGCCGACCTCACCCTCACCTTCGCCGCACAGCAGGACCCGGTCGACCCGCACCGCTGATGTCGACCCTCGCCACCACCGGACACGCGCCCGGCCCTTCGGCCGACCGTCGCGCGCCCGCGCCACCACGGCACCGCACCCCGCCACCACCGCCCGTCCGTCGGATTGTCAGCGCCGCCCTGTGGACCGTCGTCATCCTCTTCGGCCTGGCCTACGCCACCTCCGTCGCCGTCCCGCTCTGGTTCACCCTCAACGACCAGCGCCTGATGATCGTCACCTCCGGGTCGATGTCCGGCTCCGCCGAGGGCGCCTTCGACGCGGGGGACGCCGTGGTCCTCAAGCAGATCAGCGACCCCTCCGAACTCCGCGTCGGCCAAGTCGCCTCGTTCTGGCCCGTCGGCTCCGACCAACTCGTCACCCACCGGATCGTCGCCCTGCGCTCATTGCCCGTCATGCAGCAAGACACCGACACCGGCCGCATGGTCCCCACCCTCGACCCGGCCACCGGCGAGCCGATCACCCGCCCGTACATCTTCACCAAGGGCGACGCCAACGCCAGCCCCGACCCGGATGCCACCCCGCTGTCCCAGGTGCGCGGCATCGTCCTGGACGTCCACCCCCGGTGGGGTTGGGTCCTCGACTGGGCCGGATCACCCCGGGGCAGACTCATCCTGCTCGGGCCACCACTGCTCGCCCTCGCCACGTTGGAAGGCCTCGCATTGCTCCGCGAACGCCGCACCCGCCCCACCAACCGGCGGGAGGTGGCCGAGGATGCGCTCCTGCTCGGATGACAGCGACGCTCCGGCAATGCGGCGATGGGAACGGCTGGCGCTGGGGACGGTGCTGGTCGCGCTGGCTTTGGGGCTGCCCGCCGCGGGGCTGGCGCAGGCGCACTTCGGGAGCACGGCGCAGGTGACGATCACGATCTCGGTGGGGCCTAGTGCGGGGGCGACGCAGGGGCCGTGACTCCCTCCGGCCCTGACCAGGGCAGGCAGCACCGGAGACCGCGGAATACCACGGCGCTGCTGCCGGCATCCACTTCTCCGCGGCACCGGTGGTCAGGGCGCTCCGCGGCTCGTGAACCGCGCTACTCCCACGTGGTGTTGGCCAGGGGGAATCCGAGCATGAGGACGACGAATCCTGCCATCGCATGACCGAGCAACCGTAGTCCGACACCAGCCGCCGGCGTCTGGTCTTCTCGCGAAAGAGCTTTCAGGGCAGGCAGGCACATCCAGGCGACACCACAAGCGCCGCCACGACGCCACCTTCCTCGTCCAGGTGCCGCCCGCAGCTAGCGAGGGGCGCAGTGCCCTCCGCCGCGGGTCACATCGACCAAGACCGCTTGTCACCCGGCTCCGTTGGCCACTGTGAATCCCAGCATGATCACGAGGAACGCCCCTGCGATGTGGAGCAGCAGACGACCACCCACCCCGGGACGAGGGACCCCATCCTGCGGGACGGACAACGCACGCAGCCCTGCCCAACACAACCAGGCAACACCCGCACTCGGGAGCAACAAGGCGACCGCTTCGCGAGGGCGTCCATTGGCCACCGCTGAGATCATCATGAGCAGTAACACCAGGCCCAATGCGCCGGATGCGAGCCGAATCCGTAGTCGACGGAACCGTTGACGGTTCATTTTCATCTTTCTCTCGTTCAACTCCCGGAAAAACAATATCTTCAATCCAAGGGCACATGGAGGTCGCGAGATGCGGGTCAATGGCCATTCTGCTAATCCGGCCTCGAATCGCGATAAAGGCACCTCATAGCGCGGTCGAAGTACGATGAGAGCGTCCCAGGGCGCGCCAACGACGGAACCAAGGTCGCTCTCACGTCCAGACGAACAGTCACACCATCGGGCACTTCGATATGCGGAGCATGCATCGCATCGCACACCGGGGCGAGCCTTACCAATGAAGGTGGATCAGAGCGGGCCGAAAAGTGGGATCAGGAAGACGCTCAACAAGACGGCGAGAAGCACGAAGAACCCCAGAGCCATCTGCTTCATCGACTTCCGCTCATGCATGGCCTCGGGTATCCATCCCGAGAGCCACCATAGCGTTGCAGCCTGGAGGGAAAAGATTACTGCACACCCGAAGGAGGCCCAGCTCTGATTTCCGATCGCCGACACCAGAAACCCAACGGCAAAGATCGCGGCGGTAGCTGATAACAAGCGGTAGCTCAGTCGCCCCAGGGCTGCGCGGTTCCACATGTCCGCAGATCATGCCATAGCGCAAAACGCTCGACTCGCCGATCATGCACGATTCGCCGTCCTCTCGAGGACGGTGCCTGCGCTACAGTCAGCTCCGAGGAGGTTTGATGACTGGGTTCTATGTCGATCCGGCCGCAATTCAACGATTTGCGGCACGAATCGAGACACACGGAGCAGGCGCCCGAACAGCGCGGGATTACGCGGATGACTACCTCCGCCTGCAAGAGGGGGTCAGCACGGGAGCCCTGTACCAGAACATCCGCGGAACAACCCGAGAGACCCACGACGCGGTGATCGACGCGCTGAATCGGCTCAAGAACCTCCTGGATGAATGCCGGGACGAGCTGAATCGCACAGCAACTATGTACGCCGCTACTGACACCGACACCGCGACCACTTTGGACAGCACGTACTGAGGGATGATGACGACATACACACCCACCGAGGCGCTGGCACCACCTGTCGCGGACATGCCTATCCCTCAGATCGTCGACAACATCGCCGGATTTGGGCAGTACATAAGCTTTGGGCATTGGGTCGTTTGCGCGATCGACGCCGTATTCGATGTCAACCCATTCCAGCAGGTTGCCGAGTGGATGGGCGGAGATTGGAGCAACGTCATGCTCGTTTCCGATGCCCTCGACAAACTTGCCGAATACGCCGACCGGCTGGGTGGTGAGCTGACCTTGAACACAAAATCAGCTCGCGCCGACTGGGACGGAAACGCCGCCAATGCCATGGAGGACTATTTTACCGGCCTGAGTGATGCGATCAATTCGCTACGCCACTCACTCACCGACTGCGCAAACCAGTTCCGCGCAGTGGCCGCCGGAATGCAGGAGTCTGTCAATGCGATCGTGGGGTACTTTGAGTCCCTGATCGATGCGCTCATAGCCTTCGGGCTGTCGCTCGCTGCGACCGCGCTGACGTCGTGGACCGGCGTGGGTGCCGTCGCCGGCACGGTGGCAACCGGAGCCGCCGCGGCGAGCGCGCTTGCCGTCTTCGCCGACATCGTGAGCGTCTGGAACGCGTCGGTAGCCCTGACACAGGGGGCTGTCGGGGTGATCGCCGGATGCCTCGGAGCAGTCCGGGGATTCGAGTCGGTCTCCTTCCCCGCCGCCTACAGCCACCCGGGAGTTGCCTGAGATGGATCGACAGAACGAGGACGAGCCCGCGCTCCTGCAGAGCATCCCGCGCGAGTCCCCCTTACATGCGACGGTCAAGAGCGCCCTCCAAGCGCTGCGCGACGAGGCCCCCGACCCTGCCCTGCGCGCGCTCTGCGGCGACATTCTCAGCGGTCAGCGCAACGCGCGCGAGCTTCTCTCGTCCTCAATGCTCGACGCGGCTGTCACCCTCGGAGCCGAGCAGTACCAGGAACACCTGCGCACGATGGACCCGGAAGAGCGCGCCGCGTTCGACCGAGCCACCCAGAGCTATCTGGGCGAGGCTGGCGAACGCTCGTAGCCCGGCCCAGGTCACGATCCGGTCAACTTAGCCAACCCTAACTAAGGATGCGCTAAGTTCGTCCCGACCGACCGGCAAGACCCCAGCCGGCAACCGCAACCACGGAGAGTTCCACGTGACCGTCCTGCGCCGCCCGACCCTGATCGCCGCGACCCTGGCCGCGGGGCTGATCGCCCTCACCGGGTGCTCCTCGAGCACCGAGGCGAGTTCTGACAGCTCCACCAGCGCCGCCGCCACCCCGGAGACCGTGACCATCACGGACAACCACGGTGAGGTGGAGGTCCCCTATCAGCCAGAGCGGGTGGTGGCACTGGACAACCACGTGCTGCAGACGCTGAGCGACTGGGACGTCGAGCTGGTGGCTGCGGCCAAGGGCCTGATGGGCACCGGGATCTGGCCGGAGTACCAGGACGATGAGGCGATCCTGGATGTCGGCACCCACCGCGAGCCGGATCTGGAGCAGGTCATCGCCGCGGAGCCCGATCTGATCATCGGTGGCAGCCGGTTCGGTGACTATTACGACCAGCTGTCGGAGATCGCCACCACTATCGAGACCGAGCCGCAGGACGACGAGCTGATCACCGACGGTCTGATCCGCCAGGTGACCACGCTGGGCGAGATCTTCGGCAAGCAGGATGAGGCGCAGGAGCTGACCGAGGCGCTGGAGACCGCCACCGCCGAGGCCAAGGACGCGTACGACGGGAGCAGCACCGCGCTGGGGCTGATCACCTCGGGCGGGGAGATCTCCTACGCGGCACCCGGCTCCGGTCGGTCGGTCGGACCGGTGTTCACCGCGCTAGATCTGGTCCCGGCGATCGAGACCGAGGCGGAGGACGCCACCCACGGCGACGACATCTCGTTGGAGGCCATCGCTCAGGCCAACCCGGACTGGCTGATCGTGCTGGACCGTGACGGGGCGCTGGACACCGAGGGCTATGTCGCCGCGCAGGAGCTGATCGAGGGCTCCGAGCTGTTGGCGAACGTCACGGCGGTGCAGGAGGGCCAGGTCATCTACCTGGACCCGAACTTCTACCTGACCGAGGACATCCAGGCGTACACCGCCCTGTTCGAGCAGATCCGGGACGCCTTCTCCGCGTGACCTCTGCTCCGCCCTCCGGAGCCGCAGCGACCGTCGTCAACCCGCGATGGTCGCTGCGGCGCTTCGCGCTGCCCACCGCCGTGATCGTGGTCCTCGCACTGGTGGTGCTCTCGCTGTTCATCGGGATGTACGACCTGTCCGCTGAGGGTGGCTGGCGGATGTTCTGGGCTTCCCGGGTGCCGCGGACGCTGGCGCTGGTGTTGGCCGGGATCGCGATGAGCACCTCCGGCCTGGTGATGCAGCTGCTCACCCAGAACAAGTTCGTCGAGCCCACCACCACCGGCACCACCGAGTGGGCCGCGCTCGGGTTGTTGATCACGACACTGGTCGCACCGCGCGCCGGGCTGACCGTGCAGATGCTGGCCGCGAGCGCCGCCGCCCTGGTTGGCACGCTGGTGTTCATGTCCGTGCTGCGCCGGATCGCGTTCCGGTCGTCGCTGGTCGTGCCCCTGGTCGGGATCATGCTGGGCGCGGTGGTGTCGTCCTTCACCACGTACCTCGCGGTGTCCACGGACCGGTTGCAGATGCTCGGGACCTGGTTCATGGGCTCCTTCACCCAGGTGGTGCGCGGCCGGTATGAGGTGTTGTGGGTGGTCGCCCTCGTCGCGGTGGCGGTGTGGCTGCTTGCCGACCGGTTGACCGTCGCCGGGTTGGGCAAGGACGTGGCGACCGGGCTCGGGCTGCACTACGACCGGCTGGTGCTGCTCGGCACCGTACTGGTCGCGGTGTCGACCGGGGTGACCACTGTCGTCGTCGGGTTCCTGCCGTTCCTCGGTCTGGTGGTGCCGAATATCGTGTCGTTGATCCGCGGTGACGATCTGCGTTCCTCGATCCCCTGGGTGTGTCTGGGCGGGGTCGCGCTGATCACGGTGTGCGACATCATCGGCCGGGTCGTACGGATGCCCTTCGAGGTGCCGGTGTCGATGGTGCTGGGCATCGTCGGCGCGGCCGTGTTCCTGGCCCTGATCACCCGGCAGTGGCGTCGTGGCTGAGCGGATCTGGCCCCGGTACGCCGCGCTCGGTCTGCTGACCGTGCTCGCCGCCGCGGTGGTGCTCGGCTACGGGATCAGCAGCGAGCCGGGCACCCGGGCGTTCGACCTGGTGTTGCGGATGCGGATCACCAGCCTGGGCACGGTGCTGGTGGTGGCGTTCTGTCAGGCGGTGGGGACGGTGCTGTTCCACACCGTCACCGGCAACCGCATCCTGACCCCGTCGATCATGGGGTTCGACGCGTTGTACACCGTGATGCAGACCGCGCTGGTGTTCCTGTTCGGTGCCGCCTCGCTCACCGCCACCGACGGCCTGCCCAAGGTGATCATCCAGAGCGCGTTGATGGTCGGCTTCGCCACGGTGTTGTACGGCTGGCTGTTCTCCGGCAAGCGGTCCAACCTGCATCTGATGCTGCTGGTCGGCGTCGTTCTCGGGCTGGGCTTCGGTTCGCTGTCGACTTTCATGCAACGGCTGCTCACCCCGAGCGAGTTCGACATCCTCTCCGCCCGGCTGTTCGGGAACCTGTCCAACTCCAACCCGGAGTACCTGCCGTGGGCCGCGCTGATCTGCGTGCTGGTCGGGGTGTGGGTGTGGCGGCGTCGGCACCGGCTCGATGTGCTGGCGCTGGGCCGTGACACCGCCACCGGGCTCGGCCTGCACTACCGGCGTGAAGTCACCGCCGTCCTGATCGTGGTCGCGCTGCTGGTGTCGATCTCCACCACGCTGGTCGGGCCGATGACCTTCCTCGGGTTCCTGGTGGCGACACTGGCCTACGCCCTCACCCCCGGCCCGCAGCATGCCCGGGTGCTGCCGATGGCGGTGCTGCTCGGCACCGCCACCCTGCTCACCGGCTACGCCGTGCTCAAGCACGTGTTCTACGCCGCCGGGATGCTCTCGGTGATCATCGAGTTCGCCGGTGGCCTGACCTTCTTGATCCTCCTGCTGCGCAAGGGACTGCGATGATCCGCCTGACCGACGTCTCCAAGAGCTACCACGGCACCCGCGTGCTCGGTCCGGTGGACCTGGAGATCCCCGCCGGGGGCATCACCGCGCTGGTCGGCGCGAACGGGGCGGGCAAGTCCACGATGCTCACCATCATCGGTCGGCTGCTGGACGCCTCCGGCGGGCACACCACCGTCGACGGCAAGGACGTGGCGAGCACTCCGACCCGCGACCTGGCCACCGTGCTGTCGGTCCTCCGGCAGGAGAACCACTTCGTCACCCGACTGACCGTGCGGCAGCTGGTCGAGTACGGTCGGTTCCCGCACTCGCAGGGCCGCCTGACCGCCGCCGACCGCGAGCGCGTCGACACCGCCTTGGAGCTGCTCGACCTGGTCGACCTGGCCGGTCGCTACCTGGACGAGCTCTCCGGTGGCCAGCGGCAGCGGGCCTATGTCGCGATGGTCCTCGCCCAGGACACCCGCTACGTGCTGCTCGACGAGCCGCTGAACAACCTGGACATGCGCCATGCCGTCGACATGATGCGCCAACTGCGGCACGCCTGCGACGTGCTCGGGTCGACCATCGTCATGGTGCTGCACGACATCAACTTCGCCTCCGCCTACGCCGATCACATCGTCGCGCTGCGGGACGGGCAGGTGGTGCACACCGGCACCCCCACCGAGGTGATGCGCCCCGACGTGCTGGAGGACGTGTTCGGCACCCCGGTCCAGGTGGTCGAGGGCTCCGCACCGTACCCGCTGGCGGTCTACTACCGCTGAAACGGCTCGACGCGTCGGCGTGCGGGGCGTACCGTCATCCGCGGTCCGGAATCGAATCGAGGAGTGCTGATGCGGGGCATCACGGGATGCGGGGTGGCCGACATGGCCTGCTTCGCGCGCACCCGCCCCGGCGTCGCCTGACCTCAGGTACTGGCGACGCGGGACTTCGTTGACCCCGCACACCCCTCGTCACCCAAGGACCCACCATGCACGCGCTCACCGAGCAGCAGATCCGTTCCGCCTTCGTCAACGCCTCCCGTCGCGAAGCAGCGCAGGCGACCCTTCCCGACCTCGACTCCCTGAACTGGGATCGCCTCGACTACCTGGGCTGGCGCGACCGCAAAGCGCCGCTGTCCTCCTATGTCGTCGCCGAGGTCGACGGCGAACCGGTCGCCGTCCTGCTGCGCGCCGCCGAGCGCACCGGCAAGCGGCGCAAGGCCGTGTGCGCCTGGTGCGAGGACGTGGTCAACACCGACGACGTAGCGCTCTACGTCGCGCGCCGCGGCGGAGCGGCCGGACGCAAGGGCGACACCATCGGCACGCTGATCTGCGGCGAGTTCCAGTGCTCGCAGAACGTCCGGCGCAAGCCCACCCGCGCGGAGGCCGGCGACGCCACCGAGGAGGAGCGCGAGCTCATTGTGCAGCTGCGGATCGAAGGGCTGCGGGAGCGGGCGGGGCGGTTCGTGCGGGAGGTGGCGCGGACGCGGTGAGCCGAGCATCCGGCGGGCGACTCGTGCCGCCCGCCGGATCTGGTTCTCAGGCCGTGCCGAACGGGTTGTCCAGCACGTACTTCCACCCCTGCTCACCCAGGCGGGCAACGTCGGCGGTGGTGCCGGACATCGACACCTCGGAGCCGTCCGCTGCGGTGCCCGCGATCGTCCAGTCGTAGATCAGCAGCGCGATGTCCCCGCTGACCAGGCTGTGCTTGAGGGTCAGGGAGATCGGCAGGCCCATCGCCAGGAATCCGCCGAGGGCGGCGCGGTAGTCGTCGCCGGTCACCACGGTGCCGGGCTGCGGGGCGAATCCGGACCCCGGCTCGGCCAGGGCGAGCATGCCGTCGACATCCGCGGCGTTGAACGCGGCGGCCCAGGCGGGGTGCAGGTCAGTGGGGTTGGTGATCATGGTGATTCCTCCATCAGGGTGTGCGGAAGTAGGACGTGGCACCGGGTGGTGCACGCCGGGTGTGAGGGGACGACTCCGACCGGAGCCGTTCAGTCGCGGTCGAGCTGCTCGCGCAGGCGTCGGCGGGCGGTGCGCAGCCGCCAGCGGACCAGGTCGTCCGGGATGCCGAGCTCAGCAGCGACCTCGGCGGTGCTGCGTTCCTCCAGCACGCGGGCGACGAACACCACCCGCTGCGACTCCGGAAGCCCGGACAGCAACGGCTCCAACGACCGGCGGCAGGCGATCAGGTCGGCGTCGCCGGGGTCGGCGGGTTCCGGCGCGGACTCCAGGGGGTCCTGCGGATGCCGCGCCTGCGCACGGTGGGCGGACCGGGCCAGATTCGTGGCGATCCGATCAACCCACCCGCACATCAATGCCTCATCCGCCGGTCCGCGGACACCCTCCAACGACCGCAGTGCCCGCAGCAGCGTCTCCTGCGCCAGATCCTCGGCATCGGCGCCCTGGTGTCCGGCCGCGCGCATCTTGCGGGCCAACCGCCCGGGCTGCTCGGCGACCATGCGGGTCAGGAGTTCGCGGCGCTCGGACTGAACACTCATGACAGCCATGCTGCGCCTCCCGGCAGGTCGATCCGGCGTAGGCCCGCGTCGGTGAGGCCCGCAACGAGTACCTGCTCGGGCAGATCGAGCACCGCGGCGTACTCGGCGGTGGTGCCCGAGCCCAGCGTCGTGATCGCCTCAGCCAGCTCCCGGGGACGACCGTCCGGCACCTGTCCGACCAGCGCACCCAGCACGGCGGTCAGCCGCTCCGGGCTCTGCACCCCGCGCAACGCAAAGCGGTCCCCACCGGACTCGACCACCAGGGTCGGGAAGCCCGACACCCCGAGCGCCCGAGCGCGTCCCAGATCCGCCGCGAACTCTCGCTTCGCGGAGCCGTCCGCCAGCTTCTGCGCCACCAGATCCGGGTCGACACCCACCGCGGCGGACCAGATCTCCGGCCGCCCGATGTTCCGACCGTGGAAGAACAGCTGCTCGCGCAGGGCCCGCAGCGCCGACTCCTCCCGCTCCGGATCGATCAACCGCACCGCGGTCATCACCATCGACGCCGGGAAGCTCGACAGGATCGGGTCATCGGCCCACACACTCACCGCGGTCGCCTGACCGACGTGCTCGGCCATCTCCCGCCAGTGCTCGGCGACATCCTCGTACCCATGAATGCCGTTGGCAGGGTCGGCGAACCCGTCCCAGCTGGGCAACAGCCCGCCGTACACATGCTGCACGTCGAGGGTGTCACCGAACCGCAGCCGGGCCGATCGCCAGGCGGGTTCCATCGCCCAGCACGCGGAGCAGATCGGATCGGTGACGTAGGTGACGCGCACGCGCTGCTCGGACTCCGCCGGACCGCAGAGGCCGGTGCTCAGATCGCAGGTCATGTGAACAGAGACGCCGGGAGTGACGCGAACGCGAGCGCGGGGTGGGGTGACCTCGGTCACGTGCCATGCGCCGCTAGGCTAGGCGGGCAGTACGGGGCCTCTAGCTCAATTGGCAGAGCAGCGGACTTTTAATCCGCGGGTTGTGGGTTCGATCCCCACGGGGCCCACCCCGCGCACCGACCCGTCGCACTGCTCGGCCTGTCCACCCTGTTGATGTTCGCGACGATGTCAGTCGAACCGATCATCACCGTGCATGTGGAGAAGTTGACCGGGAGCACGGCGAACGTCGCCATCGCCTCGGCAGCCGTGTTCTCGCTGACCGCCCTCGGCACAGTGCTCTCCGGGCCTTGGCTCGGCAAGCTCGCCGACCGGGTGGGCCCGCTGCGAGTGCTGACCGCGAGCCTGGCAGTGGCGACGGTGCTCCTGATGGTCCAGTCGTCCGCACCCACCCTGTGGAGTTTCGCGGCGCTGAGATTCGTGACCGGGCTCGCCCTCGGCGGGATCACGCCGACCGTCGTCAGCACGCTGCGGCGGATCGTCCCGGCAACCTCCGTCGGGCTGGTCCTGGGCTACAACGTTTCAGCGCAGTACCTCGGGCAGGTGTCCGGACCGATCGTGGCCGGCTGGCTGGGCGGTGTGGCCGGGACTTCGACCGTCTTCCTCGTGACCGGCGCACTCACGGCCCTGGGTGTGGGGGTGGCCGTGCTGATTCGGCGACACACCGCTGAATCCCCCTCACTCGCCTGAACCAGCGCTTTCGCCCAGACCGGAAACTCCCTACGGTGCACAGGAGAGCCGCAGCCGAAGTGAGGGAACATGCCACGCACCACCCGTCCGCGCACACGATGGTCCGCCGCGATGGCCGCCGCGGTCCTGGCCGGGCTCGGTCTCGCCGCGACACCCGCATGGGCTGCCGTACCGACGCCCGCCGCCGGGGAGTCAGTGGTCACCGTGCGAGTGGGCGGTGACCGGACCGGCACCCGGACGGTGGCGCCCCTAGCGGGCACGCAGTTGGGGTTGTACGCGGCAGCGGGTGACACCGAGGCGGTGGACCCGTCCTGGGGCGTGTGCACCTCCGACGCGGATGGCGACTGTTCTTTCACGGTGCCGGACACGCAGGACGGTGGCGCGAACGCGGGAGCGCAGTTCGTGGTGCAGCAGATCTCCGCCCCGGCGGGCTGGTACACGAACCCCACTCTGCGGACCGGGAACGGAAGCGGGTCGGTGTCGACGGCGCGGCCCTACACCTTCACGACTCCGGCGCTGGTGGCGGGGCAGACCTACTCCTCGCAGTCGGATTTCATGGCGCAGCCGGCGGTGTCGGGCAGCTCGGAGGATGCCTCCGAGGGTGTCTGGCAGCAGTCGCGGACCAACCCGCCGTTCCAGGCCGCGTGCGGGATCGACATCGCGTTCGTGCTGGATCTGTCCTCGTCACTGGGCAGCCAAGTGACCAACCTGAAAGCGGCGACGAACACCATCGCGGACTCCTTGGTGGGGACACCCTCGCGGGCAGCGGTGTTCTCCTTCGACGCGAACTCCCCCAGCACGGGCACGCAGAACTACCCGGAGCTGGTGTCGGTCGCCACGGCGCAGAGCGCGGCGCAGTTCAAGGCGCAGTACGCGAACTGGTCGACCGGGTCAGGCACCAACTGGGACCGCGGGCTGTGGTCGGTGGCCCAGGCTGACCCGACGTACGAGCTGGTGGTGATGATCACCGACGGCAACCCGACCCGGTACAGCGCGTCACCGAATCTGGGCACCGGCGGCACGACGCACTTCGCGGATGTGGAGAACGGCATCTACTCCGCCAACGCGATCAAGGCCGAAGGGTCGCGCCTGGTGGTGATGGGCGTGGGCTCCGGCGTCGACGACGTGACCCGGCTGAACCTGCGCGCGCTGTCCGGTGAGACGTTCTACACCGGCGGGCCGAACCCGGAGCTGGCGGACTACTTCGATGTGGACAACTTTGAGGCGGCCGGGCAGACGTTGCGCAATCTGGTGCTGAGCAACTGCGTGCCCCGAGTGAACGTCACCAAGCTCATCGTCCCGACCGAGAACACCGGCGACGACGTGACCGGGGCGCAGGTGGCGGGGGCGGGCTGGCAGTTCGACGCCGAGATCGCCGACCCGGATGTCACGCTGGATGCGAGCAGCAAGACCACCGAGGATGACGGAACCGGGTCGGTGGCGTTCACCGCGACCTACCAGGGCACCCCGGCGGACACGGTGATGGAGCTGACCGAGACGCAGCAACCCGGATACACGCTGGTCAGTCCTGGTGGCGCACATGCGAGCTGTGTCGACAAACTCGATGACGACGCCCCGGTCCCAGTGACCAACACCGGCGAGACCGCCTTCTCAGTCGGACTGCCCGAGGCAGGATTCATCAACTGCCTGGTCTACAACAAGGTGCTCAGTTCGGTGCAGGTGGAGAAAACCTGGGTGATCCAGGGGCAGACCTATGCCGAGGGCGACCAGCCCGCCGACTACTCCGCGCAGCTGACCCTCACCGGTCCGGGCGGCGCGGCGGCGAGCAATCAGGACTGGGGCGCGATCCGCGAGGGCTACGACGGCGCAGAGGATGTGGTGGTCGATGAGCAGGTCGATCTGCCGGAGGGCTGCCGCCTGATCGATGCCCGGGTGACCGCCGTTGACGGAGCCGCCGCCGACGCTCCCCTGCCTGCCACCGTGACCGCGGGCGATCCCCGCACCGTGCAGGTCGTGAACCGGGTGGAGTGCGAACCGTTCCTCACCCTCGTCAAGCAGGTGATCAATGACGCGGGCGGCACCGCGACCGCGCGGGACTGGACTCTGAGCGCCACCGGCCCGACCCCGGGGATCAGCGGGGTCACCGATGCACCGGAGGTGACGCTGGCACCGGTCGACCCGGGTACCTACACCTTGGCGGAGTCAGGCCCGGCGGGGTACACCGCGCAGGGGTGGGTGTGTGTGGACCGCAATGACGGCAGCGAGCTGGCGGTCGATGGCGACACGGTGACCATCGGTGACCGCGGCGATGTGGTCTGCACGGTGACCAATGACGACATCGCGGCAGCACCGGCACCCGTTCCGGACCCGGGTGATGCCGGGCGGCGATCGGGTGGGTTGCCGGTCACCGGCGCACAGGTCGGCGGTGCGGCCGCACTGGCCACGCTGCTGCTCGCGACGGGGGCGTTGCTGATCCTCGGTCGGCGGCACTGGCGCAGGCCGGGCAGTCAGGACTGATCCGTTCGGTCGACGGTGATCACGGCGCGACGCAAGTGACGCACTCGATCAGGGGGACAACCTGTGCGGCTCAGCCGACAGGTTGTCCCCGTCGCATGTTCTCGAGCGGGTGGCCTGCGCTTACCTGAGCCACGGGTCCGGAACGAGCCGGCCACCCGTGTCAGAAGGACGCCACATGCCCCGCCTCACCCGGACCTGGGCGCGGTTCGCCACCGCCCGACCCGCCACTGCCGAGTTCGTTGTCTTCAGCCTGATCAGCATGGGGATGACTGTGCTGCAGCTGGCGCTGATGCCGCTCCTCAAGTGGATCTTCGGCCGGACTGGTCTGGTGGAGACGACGTTCCAGGTGCTGCCCACCACCACCAACGCAGACGGAAGCCAGTTCTTTCTCTTCGACTACCCGGCCGGGGCCCTGCCGGAGGGCGGTGGTGGGCTGGCGTACTTCCTGGCGGTGCAGCTGACCTTGCTGGTGGCGCAGGTGATCAACTTCTTCTTGCAGCGGAGGGTGACATTCAAGTCGACCTCCAACCCGTGGCGCGCAGCGGCCTGGTACGCGTTGGCGTACGTGATCATCACGGTCCTGGCCGCCTGGTTGCAGGGCTTCTACAAGGATCCGATCTACCAGTGGATGATCGGGCGCTGGGGCGGCACCGGGGAGGCTGGAGCCGACGTGCTGACGATGGTCATCAACGCGTTGATCTCGTTCGTGGTGTTCTTCCCGATCCTGAAGATCATCTTCCGGAAGGAACCGGCTGCGGCCGCTTGACCAGCACCGCACCGACCAGCGCGACGATCCCGAGCACCCCACCGACCACGAACGCGATCCGCACCCCGTGCTCCATCGAGGAGCGCGCGCCGATGGTCATGGCCGCCACCATCACCGCGGTGCCAGCCGCACCGGCGAGCTGCTGGAGGGTGTTCATGATCGCCGACCCGTGCCCGTACAGCTCACGCGGCAGCGACCCGAGCGAGAGAGTCATCAGCGGGGTCATCAGCATGGCCATGCCGACGCAGAACACCACATGCCGGGCGACCACCATGCCAGTGGAGGTGGAGGCGTCCATGGTCGACAACCACCACTGACCACCGGCGAGCAGGATCGCACCGGGGATGACCAACGGGCGCGGGCCGATGCTGTCGTACAGCCGACCGACCAGTGGGGAGACCAGCCCCTGGATCAGTCCGCCGGGGAGCAGCAGCAGACCGGTGGTGAGCACGCTGACCCCGAGGGTGCCCTGCAAGTAGAGCGGCAGCACCACGACGCTGCCGAGCATCGTCGCCATGCAGATCATCACGACGATCACCGACACCCGGAACGCCCCGACCCGGAACGGGCGCAGGTCCAGCAGCGCGGAGTCGTGGCGCTGGAGGCCGTTCTGCCGGAAGACGAAGACGGTCAGGCCGGCGATGCCGACCGCCAGGGAGACCACCGGGGCGATCCAGTCGCCGTCGACCACGGTCGAGATGGAGCCCAGACCGTAGACGAGTCCGCCGAAGCCGATCAGGGACAGCAGCACCGAGCCGAGGTCCAGCGGCGCCGAGCGGGTCTCGCCGCCGGAGCGCACCGCGCCCAGGCCGATCGCCAGCACGACGGCGGTGACCGCAAGCATGAGGCCGAACAGCCAGCGCCAGCCCAGGGCGTCGACCACGATGCCGGAGACGGTGGGGCCGATGGCGGGGGCAACGGAGATGACCACGGAGTTCAGGCCCATCACGGTGCCGCGCCGGGCGGGCGGCACGCTGTGCAGGGTGGTGGTCATCAGCAGCGGCAGGATGATCGCCGTTCCGCAGGCCTGCACGACGCGGGCCAGGAGCATCACCAGAAAGTTCGGTGCGATCACGGCCAGCAGGGTGCCGACCGCGAACAGGCCCATCGCGGCCAGGAACAGGGTGCGGGTGGTGCAGCGCTGGAGCAGGAACCCCGTGGTCGGGATCACCACGGCCATGGTCAGCATGAATCCGGTGGTCAACCACTGTGCGGTGGCGGCGGTGACGCCAAAGTCGCCCATCAGCGCGGGCAGGGCCACCGAGAGCACGGTCTCGTTGAGGATCATCACCAGCGCGGCGACAACCAGCACGGCCAACAGGACCACCACCGGACGACCGATCGTCTGCGGTGGGGTGTGACCGGTGCTGGTGCGCTGGTCGCGGAGCTGGGTTTCGGGCATGCGGAAGCACTCGTTCCTGTGGGGGTGGGAAGACAGGAAATGATGTCACATCGTGCCAACATGTCTTGGTCCGCCAGGACCAGTGAGTTCCGCCACACGTGCTAGGAAGGTCGCCATGGACGACGCCCCGCAGGACCTGCGCGCCCGACGGCATGCCGCCACCCATCAGGAGATCCACCGCGCCG
This sequence comes from Cellulomonas sp. NPDC089187, assembly GCF_040685135.1. NCBI lineage: Bacteria > Bacillati > Actinomycetota > Actinomycetes > Micrococcales > Cellulomonadaceae > Cellulomonas > Cellulomonas sp. NPDC089187. The sequence continues at coordinate 388,798 of NZ_JBFBHI010000003.1, forward strand.
CGCTGGATCTGTTCGAGCAGCAGGGCGTCCGCGAGACCACGGTGCAGCAGATCGCCGACCGGGCGGGCATCTCGACCCGGACGTTCTTCCGACACTTCACCAGCAAGGAGCAGGCCGCACTGCCCGGTCAACGTCGGCTGCGCCAGGCCATAGACGGGTTGGACGTCCCCGCGGATGCCACCCTCCCGGACCTGCTGTCCGCCGTGGAGTCCACCGCCGCCGCAGCGATGTCAGCAGGGGACGAGGAGGCACGGCGGCTGGCCCGCCTGCTGGCCGCCGAACCCGATCTACGCGGACTGGCCGCCGCACAGGAACGCCAACTCGCCCAGCGGCTGCGCGCCCGGCTGACCGCACTGCGTCCGGAACTAGATCCCCGGACCCTGCTGGTGCTCGCCGAGGTCGCGGTCGCCGTCTGGAATGCGCTCTGGGCCCGATGGGCCGAGACCCAGGACACCGACCCGCTCGACCTCTACCGGTCCGCGCAGGCCGATCTGCGGGCCATCGTCCGCTGACCTGGGGCGTTCCGGATGCGGAGCGCCCGATCCCATGTCACGGTTCACTGCGTCAATACGAGGGAGGACTGACATGGGACTGTTCGGTTGGATCATTCTCGGGCTCATCGCGGGTGCCATCGCCAAGGCGATCCTCAAGCGTGACAACGGCGGCTGGTTCGCCACTCTGCTGCTCGGTGTGATCGGTGCGCTGGTCGGCGGATGGCTCGGCAGCATCATCTTCGATGCGCCGCTGGAGGACTTCTGGTCGATCCAGACCTGGGCGCTGGCCATTGTCGGATCGGTGATCGTCCTGGCGATCTACGGTGCCATCACTGGCCGCAAGGGCGCACGCGGCTGACACCCACGAGGGCCCCCGGGGATCGCTCCCCGGGGGCCCTCGTCATGTCTACGCCTGCGACAGCCCGTCGACCAGATCCAGCGCCAGGTCCAGGATCGGCGAGGAATGGGTCAGCGCCCCGACCGACAGGTAGTCCACGCCGGTGGCCGCCACCGCGGCAGCCCGATCCAGGGTGAGGTTGCCGGTGGCCTCCAGCTCGATCGGGCCGGTGTTCGACTCCCCGGCACGCACCGACGTGACGACCTCGGTCAGCACCTCCGGCGGCATATTGTCGAGCAGCAGGAACCGGGCACCGGCCGCCACCGCTTCCAGTGCCTGCGCCGGGGTGTCCGCCTCCACCTGCAAGGGGACATCGCCGAACCGCGAGCGCACCGCCTCGATGGCGGCAGTGATACCCCCGGCAGCCACCACGTGGTTGTCCTTGATCATCGCGACGTCATGCAGGCCCATCCGCTTATTGGTCCCACCGCCGCAGCGCACCGCGTATTTCTCCAGTTCCCGCAGGCCGGGGGTGGTCTTGCGGGTGTCGAGCACCTGCGCGCCGGAACCGGCCAGCACGTCCGCCCAGCGGCGGGTGTGACTCGCGACCCCGGAGGCCCGCGAGGCCAGGTTCAACGCGGTCCGCTCGGCCACCAGTAGCACCTGCACCGGGCCGGTCACCACCACGAGCACGTCGCCCCGCTCGACCCGGGCACCGTCTGGCACCCGCTGGTCGACGGTCACCGGTGGCAGGCCGAGGCGCTGGGCCACCTGCGCGGTCACCTCGGCCACCACCGGCAGGCCCGCCACCACGCCGGGCTCACGGGCGACCAGATGGGCCGTGCCGCGCAAGTGGCTGGGCACAGTGGACTGGGTGGTCAGGTCACGACCGGGTTCGGGGCCCAGATCCTCGTCCAGGGCGATCCGCACCGTGCGGCGCAGCCAGTCGGGGTCGAGGCGTCCCGGGTCGACGGTGGGGACGGTCCGGGGCTGCTCGGCTGCGCTCACCCCACGAGCCTAGGCGGCACGCCGCCGCGCCAGCACACTCGGTCTGCCGCAGGGTCAGTCCGCCACCGGTACCCGGGTCAGCGTCAGCCCACCGTCCGGGTCCAACTCCGCCCGCACCCGCACGGCCCACGTCGGGTCGGTCGCCGGGAAGTCCGTCCGCACATGACCGCCACGGGTCTCGGTGCGCTCGGTGGCCGCCGCGGTCAGCACCGTGGCGACCTGGTGCACGTTGGTGGTCTCCCACTCAGCGACCTGCGGATCGGCGAGAGCCTCTCCCCCGTCGGCGTCGCGGTGCGCATCGGTCCGGACGGCTGCCAGTTGGTCAGCAGCGGTCCGCAGCCCGTCAGCCGATCGCAGCACCCCCGGCCCGGCTGCCGCGATCCACTGCACCCGCGACCGGGCGGCACCGGACACCAGGGCGCTCGCCCCCGCGCGCCGCACCGGGTCGGCGTGGCCCAGTCGACCCCGGGCGATCCGCTCGGCGACATCGCGGGCGGCCCGATGCGCGAACACCAGGCCCTCCAGCAGCGAGTTGGACGCCAACCGGTTCGCCCCGTGCACCCCGGTACAGGCCGCCTCGCCGACCGCGTACAGCCCGCGCAGCGTGGACCGTCCGGACAGGTCGGTGAGCACACCCCCGGAGTGGTAGTGCTGCGCCGGGGCGACCGGGATTAGGTCCGCTCCCAGGTCCAGCCCGTGTTCGGCCAGCCGCGCCGCGATGGTCGGGAATCGGCGGCGGGCTGCCGCGCTGCCCAGGTGTCGGGCGTCTACCAGCACATGGTCCGACCCGGTGCGGGAGAGCTGATCGACAATCGCCCGGGACACCACATCCCGGGGTGCCAGCTCGGCCATCGGATGCACCGAGGGCAAGAACCGTTGGCCGTCCACGTCCAGCAGGACCGCGCCCTCGCCGCGCACCGCCTCGGAGATCAGCGTCAACTGACCCTTCACCCCGGAGCCCAGCCAGAGCACCGTCGGGTGGAACTGCACGAACTCGGCATCCGCCACCGCCGCGCCGGCCCGCAACGCGGCGGCCATGCCGTCGCCGGTGGCCTGCGCCGGGTTGGTGGAGGAGGGGAACACCTGACCGATCCCGCCGGTGGCCAGGACGACCGCGGGTGCCAGCACCGCGCCCACTCCGTCCCGCGACCCCGCGCCGATCACATGCAGCGTCACCCCGCACACCGGGCCGGGTCGCCCGTCGGCGTCGGGGGCTGCGGTCAGCACATCGAGCACCAGGGCATGCTCGATCACCTCGATGCCCGGGGCCTCCTGCACGGCGGTGAGCTGCGCGATCAGTGCCCGGGAGATCTCCGCCCCGGTGGCATCACCCCCGGCATGGGCCACCCGGTCCGCCCGGTGACCACCCTCCCGGGTCAACGCGATCCGTCCGTCCGGCGCGGTGTCGAACACCGCCCCGGCGTCCACCAACTGCCGCACCCGGGCCGGCCCTTCGGTGACCAGTACCTCCGCGGCCCGCGGGTCGCACAGTCCGACCCCGGCCTCCAGGGTGTCGTGCAGGTGCGCGGCCGGGGAGTCGGTGGGGTCGAGTGCCGCCGCGATGCCGCCCTGCGCCCAGATCGTGGAGCCCGAGACCAGCTCGCCCTTGGTGACCAGCAGCACCCGGTCCACCCGGCTACGCAGCTCCAGGGCGGCGGTCAGCCCGGCGATCCCGGAGCCGACCACCACGGCATCAGCAGTCACGGTCCACCCGGGGGCGGGTGCGGCGAGGGTGCGCGCCAGGACCGGCGTGGTCACCGACCGGTGTCCGGACCGTCGCCGAGGAGGGCGCGGCTGTCGCCCTTCTGGCCCGAGTGCTGCTTGTCGTCATCGCGGACTGCGGTGCCCTCGTGGCCTCCGTGGTGACCGTCGTCGTCACGGACCGCGGTGCGCCCGTCGTCGAAGGGCAGTCCACTGGGATGCAGACCGGACTGTGCGGTCCAGGACTCCGGCACGGTGCCCGGATCATGGCCGGTGTCCATGATCCGGTTGTCCGCATCCACCAGCACCACATGCGGCTGATACGTGCGGGCCTCGTCGTCGTCGAGCATGCCGTAGGCAATCAGGATCACCAGGTCACCGGGGTGCACCAGGTGGGCAGCGGCACCGTTGATGCAGATCTGCCCCGAACCCGGCTCCCCCGCGATCACGTAGGTGGTCAGGCGCGCACCATTGGTCACGTCGACCACGTCCACCTGCTGTCCTGGCAGCAGATCCGCTGCCGCGAGCAGGTGAGCGTCGACCGTGATGGAACCGACGTAGTGCAGGTCGGCCTGGGTGACGGTGGCGCGGTGGATCTTGCCGATCATCATCGGGCGCTGCATAGTCACGCCCACCTCACGTCCGTGTTGTCGATCAGTCGGGTGTCGCCGACCCGACCGGCGACCGCCAGCACCGACACCGAGCCGGATTGCGGACGGTCGTCCTCGGGCAGGTCGGCGAAGGTCAACGGGTCGACCAATGCCACATAGTCGGCGAGCACCCCGGCGGCGATCAGCGTCTCCTGGGCGACGGCCCGCACGGTGGCGGGATCGGCACCCTCGGCCGCGGCCCGCTCCCCCGCCGCGAGCGCCCGGGACAAGCCCAAGGCGGCCGGGCGCTGGTCCTCGGTCAGATACGCGTTGCGTGAGGACAGCGCCAGACCGTCCTCGTCGCGCACGGTGGGCACCGGGACGACACTCAGGCCCAGATCGAGGTCACGCACCATCCGGCTCACCGCCACCAACTGCTGGACGTCCTTGCGCCCGAACAGCGCCACATCAGGCCGGGTCAGGTGCATCAGCTTGAGCACCACGGTGAGCACACCGTCAAGGTGGCCGGGCCGGACCGCACCCTCATAGACCTCGCCGATGGCACCGGCGGACACCCGCACCACCGGATCACCATCCGGGTACACCTCAGCCGGTTCCGGGGCGAAGACCACGTCACCGGGCCCGAGCAGCCCTGGACCGGTCAGCTGCGCCAGGTCACCGGTCAGATCCCGCGGGTAGCGGTCCAGGTCCTCGCTGGGGCCGAACTGCAACGGGTTGACGAAGATCGTCACCACCACCTGCTCGCCCCGCGACCGGGCCGCCCGCACCAGGGACAGGTGCCCCTCGTGCAAGGCACCCATGGTCATCACCACCGACCGCGGAACGGGTCGGAGCGCCACCTCCAACTCAGCCCGGGTACGCGCCAAAGTGGGTGCGGTGGTCATTCCTGGTCCTTCGGATCGGTGGGCTGAACGTCGGGAACGCTACCCCCGGCTCCCCCCGAGGTGTGAGTCGGCTGCAACACGTCCAGCAGTGCCTCACTCTGCGCCTGGGTGATCAGCCCCTCCACCAGCGACCGTGAGGTGGCCGCGCGGGACAGCGCGGTATAGGAGTCCAGCACGTCGGCCGCCCCGGTCCGCCCGGCCAGATCGGTCAGTTCGGCCAGATGGTCGCGCACCGTACCGGCATCCCCCCGCCGGACCGGACCGGTCAGCGTGGCGATCGCACCCCCCGCGGACTCCGCCCGCAGCGCACCGTCCAACGCCGCGTCCAGCAACGGTCGCAGCACCGCCCCGGGGTCGGACACCCCAGCCGCCCGCAGCGCCTCACCAGCCTGGGCGACCAACACCACCAGGTGATTCGCCCCGTGGGCGAGTGCCGCGTGATAGAGCGGCCGCGCCGACTCCTCGACCACCACCGGTTCACCGCCCATCTCGACCACCAGTGCCTGTCCGATCGGCAAAACCGGAGTCGGAGCGGTCACCGCAAAGGTGCAGCCCTCCAACCGGGCCAGATCCAAGGACGTGCCGGTGAAAGTCATCGCCGGGTGCAACGCCACCGGGATGACCCCCTTCGCCCGGGCCGGGTCCAGCACCGCGGCCCCGTAACGCCCGGCGGTGTGCACGACGATCTGCCCGGGCTGCCATGCACCGGTGCGCGCCAGGCCCTCGACCAGCTCCGGCAGGGCATCGTCCGGCACCGCCAACAACACCAGCTCGGCCCGACGCACCACCTCCGGCACGTCCAGCACCGGCACCCCCGGCAGCAGCGTCTCGGCCCGCTCGCGTGAGGCCTCCGACACCGCCGAGACACCGACCACCGGGTGGCCGACCGAGCGCAGCGCGCTGCCCAGCACCGCACCGACCCGCCCGGCACCGATCACGCCCACGCCCAACCGTGTGGTCATCGTCCGCTCATCCACTGTTCCGGACCGGCACCAGCCCTGGCGGTCCGTGCCCGCACCGACTGGTCCTCGATCAATTGCGCTGCATCCGTGGCGGCCAGGTGGTGCACGGCGGGTGTGACCGGCCCCGGCGTGGAGTGCACCTGGAAGCTGGCCAGCCCCATCCGACGTTCCAACGGACCCTGGCTCAGCCCCAGCGACTGGGTGCGCTCATGCGGGACGACCACCAGACACCGCGTGATCCGGCCACGCCGCATGAGCAGCGCCCGCTCGGTCACGGTGACGCCGGTACGACGCCAGGCGATCGGATCCAGCCAGCGCGAACGACGGGGCGCGGTGAGGAACCCGAACTCCCGGTCGGTCCGGGTCAGTCCGGCGTCCACCAGCGCGTGCGGGTCCTCGACGCCGAGGTCGGGCAGCACCAGCCACAGGGCCAACATCACGTCCTCTCGGGTGCCCACCGGCAGCAGCGAGGTGTCGGTCTGCTGGCTGTCGTCCTCCTGGCTGTAGCCCGCGACGTTGATCTCCATCCGCCACCAGTCGGCCTTGCGCCACAGGATGCTCTGGTAAATCCGCACCGCCTGCACCCGCCCCGGCGGCACGGTCTGCGCCCGGGTCTCGGTCAGTCCGTGCCGCAGCCGGATGCCGTCCGGGGAGATCGCCGCCCGGAAGTTCGCGCCGCGATTCAGTCGGCCCCACAGGTAGGAGACCACCGCGAACATCGCGGGCAGGATGCCGACCACCGGCCCGATGCTGCGCGAGACGATCATGACCACCACGACCACGCCGACCCACACCAGCAGCCAGAGCACCGCCCAGGTCAGCAGCGTGGACAGCAGGAGTCGGGGCAGCGGGACGGAGAACACCGGGCGCTCAGGGGCGGTCTGCGCGGGGGGCAGGAAGTCGGGCGCGCCCGGCACCTCTCCCTCGATGGCAGATTGCGCACCCGGAACTGTCATGCCACCGGAGGCCACTGGGGCCGCGGGGTGCGGGCCGGCGGTCGCACCCGCATCCGTGCCCACCGCTGGTCCAGGGGCCGGTGCCGCATCCGAGGGGCGACGGTGCAGTCCCGCCGCCCGGGCCAGCAGATCGGCCCGCAGTTGCTCCGCCTCCGCCTCACGCAGAAAGGCCAGCGAGACCGCACTACCCGCACCGCCTGCGACCTCCAACCGCAGCTCCGCCAGCCCGAACAGGCGGGCCAACAGCGGCTGCACCACGTCGATGGCCTGCAACCGGTCCAACCGGGCATGCCGCTGCTGGCGGAACAGCACACCAGTGCGCAGCTGCACCGCATCGTCGGTGACCGCGAACCGGGTGACCCGCCACGCGATGGCCGAGTAGCCGAAACCCACCAGGAGCACCACGACCAGGAGTGCCGCCGCGGCCAGCCACACCCGACCGCCCAGCCAGTCGGCGAGTTCCTGCACGCCGTCCGCGGACTGGGTACCGATCACCACCAGCGCCGCCACAAAGACCTTCCACCCCTTCACCGCAGGGGTGACCGGGTGCATCCGCCGCCACTGGACGCCGTCCTCGATCTGGGCCGCCGTGCCCGCGGTGATCGGTCGGTGCGCGCTCACAGCCCCGCCAGCCGGGCCTCGCCCCGGGACGCCAACTGGTCACGCAGCCGGGCGGCCTCGTCGGTGGGCAGACCGTCCACCGTGACCTGACTGTTCGGTGAGGCGGTGTGCAACTGCACAGTGGCGATGCCGAACTTGCGCGCCAGCGGACCGGCGTTCACATCGACGTACTGCATCCGCCCGTAGGGCACCACGACCATCGACCGGAACAGGATGCCGCGTCGCAGCAGCAGGTCATCGGCACGTTCGGCGTAGCCCATCGCCCGGACCTGACGCGGGACGAGCCACCCGATCCAGAGCGCGACCACCAGCACCGCGGCCGGGAGCGCCCACAGCCACACCAGGCCGGACAGCGCCGCCGCCAGCACTGCACAGAGCAGCACAGGAATCAGCCAGAGAGCAGCCACCAGCAGGCGGGCGGTGATCAGTCGTGGCGACACCGGGGTCCAGGACACGCCCTCGGGTTCGAACGGCTCGATGGTCATGGCGACCATCCTGGCATCACCGGAGCAGATCACCCCATCGCGGGGTCGCCGACTTGCTCACGCTCCTCCGGGTCCTGCGGCGGCGGGATGTGACACCACCACTCGACCAGCAGTCCGACGACGGTCAACACCACCGCGCCGGCCACGGCCACCCCGGCCGACCACGCCTGGTCCTGTCGGACGGTGCCGGTCAGCTCGGTGACGGCATGCAGCACCTGCGCCAGGTACCAGCCGGCCAGCAGCGCACCGGCGTAGCTGCTCGCTTTGGCCAGCACGGCGGTCCGTGCCGCCCGCAGCGGGTCGAGCCCGGGGCGGTTCCCGCGCAGGTACTGCCGGACCGTCCAGCCCAACCAGCACACCACCGCAGCGATGAACACCAGGACCAGACCGGTCGCCCACGGCACGGCAGGTAGCAGGATCCCTCGGCTGGCGAGCGCGCGGATCACCGCCCAGGCCGCCGCGGCGGTGACCACGGCGATCAGCAGCAGTGTGCCGACCCGGGTACGGGACATATCAGGGTGCCTGATGCTCAGCGGCGGCGTCGGGCTCCGGCAGCTCCGGGCGGATCGGCGGGATATCGAACAGCGCCGGGTGATCACGCACCGGGTCATGCTCCGGCTCCACGGTCACGCCCTCGGGCTGGTCGGTCTCCGCGGCGGCGGGCAGCGGCTGGGTCAGCCAGTCCAGTGCCAACCAGCGCACACCCTCGCGGTCCGGGGCGGTGGCGGCCAGCTGAGCCACCGGTCCACCGCCAAGACCGTGCAGCACCGCGTCCGGGCGGACCTGCGCCCAGGGCTGGAGCACGAAGGCCCGCTCATGTGCCCGCGGGTGCGGCAGCTCCAGGTCATCGGTGACCATGCTGAGCCCGCCGAAGGCGATGATGTCGATGTCCAGGGTGCGCGGCCCCCAGTGCTCCAGGCGCTCGCGGCCGTGCGCCTGCTCGATGGCACCGGTGGCGTGCAGCAGGGCCCGAGGGGCCAGCGTGGTCCGGGCGATCACCACCGCATTCAGGTAGTCCGGCTGCTCCGGGCCACCCACCGGCGCGGTGCGGGCCAGCGCGGAGACCTCCAGCAGCTCGACGCCGGGGATGTCGGCGATGTCGACCACGGCGGCGCGCAACGTCTCCTGCGCCGAGCCGAGGTTGGAGCCCAGGGCCAGCACCACCTCGGTGGGTTCGGCGGGTGCGACGTCGAACTGGTCGCTCTGGTCCACCGGATCAGGCCCCGGGTCGGCAGCGGTCGACCCGACCACCGGCACCGGTGCCGAACCGGTCATCCCGGCCAGGGCAGCGGCGGCGGACTGCTCGGCATCCGCGCTCGGCTCCGGCTCCGGGCTCGGTGCGCCCAGGGTCCCGGCCAGCGCAGCCCCGGCCAGGGCCGCCCCGGCGACCGCTCCACCCGCGACCTCCGGCGACACACTGGGCAGCACCGCGGTGGCGGGGGCACCGGTGCCGGACACCCGGATCGGCCCGGTGGTCGGCCGCCCATCGGGGGTGGGCAGTTCCTCCGCGGCGGGTTGCCAGGGCTGGGCGTCCGCGGCCAACGGCTCGGCGGCGGGCAACCGGTGGCGGTCGCGGTGCACCCGGACCTCCACATCACCGAAGGGCACCTGGATCGGCGCCTGCGGCTTGTGCACCGTCACGTCCACGCCGTGAGCTTGGGGGTGGGCGAGCACCGTGGCCGCGATCCGCTCCGCGACGGTCTCGATCAACGCGGCAGGCTCGCCGCGCAGCACCGCCACCACCTGCTCGGCCACGGTGCCGTAATCCAGGGTGTGGCTCAGGTCGTCCGTAGCGGCCGCGCGCCGGGTGTCCAGCTCAATCACCAGGTCCACGACGAAAGTCTGGCCCTCGCGCCGCTCGTGGTCGAAGACGCCGTGGTACCCAGTGGCGCTGACGCCGGTCAGCCGGATCGTGTCCGGGGTGGTCGGCTGCTCGCTCATCGTGCGTCCTCTCCTACGTTCCGTGCGCCCGTCCAGGCCGACGCCACCCGCACCGCGTCGGCGGTCCCCTGTGCCTCATGCACCCGCACACACCAGGCCCCGGCGGCCGCGGCCAGGGCAGAGATCGCCGCGGTGGCCCGGTCCCGTTCCAGCGGCGCGGCGGGTTGCCCGTCGGCTCCTGCCAACAGGTGGCCGAGGAAGCGTTTGCGGGAGGCCCCGACCAGCACCGGGAACCCGTCGGCCAGCAGCTCGTCCAGCCGGGCCAGCAGCGGCCAGTTCGCGGAGCCGGGTTTGGCGAATCCCAGTCCGGGGTCCAGCACGATCTGGTGATCGGCGACCCCGGCGGCACGCAGCTCGGTCACCCGCTGCGCCAGCTCGGTCCGCACATCGGTGACCACATCGTCGTAGTGGGCCAACCGGTCCATCACATCCGCGTGCCCGCGCCAATGCATCGCGACGTAGACCACGCCGGTCCGGGCGACCACCTGGTGGATCTCCGGGTCGGCCAATCCGCCGGAGACGTCGTTGATGATCACCGCACCGGCCTCGACCGCCGCCTGCGCCACCGCGGCCCGGGTGGTGTCCACACTGACTGGCACGCCACGGGCGGTGAACTCGCGGATCACCGGGATGACCCGGCGCAGCTCCTCGCCCTCGGGCACCCGCTCGGCACCGGGCCGGGTGGACTCACCCCCGACGTCCAGGATGTCCGCGCCCTCGGCGATCAGCGACAGCCCGTGCCGCAGCGCAGCATCCGGTGTGAACCACTCGCCACCGTCGGAGAAGGAATCCGGCGTCACGTTGACCACACCCATCACCAGGGTGCGGTCGACCGCGGTCACGGCATCGGGCAGCGGGGAGGGGTGATGCACGCCGGTCAGCCTAGGCGCTCGGAGGGCATCGTGGTCAGCGGATCAGGCTCATCGCCTCGGCACGGGTTGCGGGGTCGCGCATCTGCCCCCGCACCGCCGAGGTCAACGTCCGGCTGCCGGGCTTACGCACCCCGCGCATCGACATGCACAGGTGCTCGCACTCGACGACCACCAGCACACCCCGCGGTTGCAGGTGCTCGACCAACGCGTCCGCGATCTGGCCGGTCATCCGCTCCTGCACCTGCGGGCGACGGGCATACACGTCCACCAGCCGCGCCAGCTTGCTCAGGCCGGTGACCTTGCCGCTCTCGCTCGGGATGTACCCCACATGCGCCACCCCGTGGAACGGCACCAGGTGGTGCTCGCAGGTCGAGTAGACCTCGATGTCCTTGACCAGAACCATCTCTTCATGGCCGATGTCGAAGGTCGCACTGAGCACCTCTCCGGCGTCCTGGCGCAGCCCGGCGAAGATCTCCTGGTACGCCCGCGCCACCCGGGCCGGGGTGTCCCGCAGACCCTCGCGGTCCGGGTCCTCCCCCACCGCGAGCAGCAGTTCACGGATGGCGGCCTCGGCACGCGCGGCGTCATAGGCTCCGACCGGGCCTCGCTTCTCCACGGGTCAGTCCTGCGGGTCCGGGGTCTGGCTCGGCGGAACCTCGACCGCGCCGACCGCGGGGTGCTCATCCTTCGCCGCGGCCGCCTCGTCCTGCGGGATGACCTGGCCGTTCTGCTCGGCCAGCTCCGCGGGGGTCATCACCGGCGGACGGTCGGACACGCCTCGCTCGTCGTTGGTCAGCCACACCTCGCGCGGCTCACGCTTCACCACCGGCTCGAAGATCCGCGCCAGCTCCTCCTGGTTCAGGGTCTCCTTCTCCAGCAGCTCCAGCACCAGCGCGTCCAACACGTCCCGGTACTCGTTGAGGATCTCCCAGGCCTCGTGGTGGGCGTGGTCCATCAACCCGCGCACCTCGACGTCGACCGTGCCGGCCACCGCCTCGGAGTAGTCGCGCCCGTGGCCCATGTCTCGGCCCATGAACACCTCGCCGGAGTCCTGACCGAGCTTGACCGCACCGACCCGGGTGCTCATCCCGAACTGAGTGACCATCTTGCGGGCGGTGGCGGTGGCCTTCTCGATGTCGTTGGAGGCACCGGTGGTCGGGTCGTGGAACACCAGCTCCTCGGCGACACGTCCACCCATCGCGTAGGCCAGCTGGTCCAGCAGCTCGTTGCGGGTGGTGGAGTACTTGTCCTCGGTGGGCATCACCATCGTGTAGCCCAGCGCACGGCCGCGGGGCAGGATCGTCACCTTGGTCACCGGGTCGGTGTACCGCAGCGCCGCCGCCACCAGGGCGTGGCCACCCTCGTGGTACGCGGTGATCTTCAGTTCCTTGATGTTCATCACCCGGGTGCGCTTCTGCGGACCGGCGATCACGCGGTCGATCGCCTCGTCCAACGCCCGGTTGTCGATGATCTGCGCATTCGACCGCGCGGTGAGCAGCGCCGCCTCGTTCAGCACATTGGCCAGGTCCGCACCGGTGAAGCCCGGGGTCCGGCGCGCCACACCCACCAGGTCCACATCGGTCGCCATCGGCTTGCCCTGCGCGTGCACCTGCAGGATCCGCTCACGGCCCTTGAGGTCCGGGGGCTCCACGGCCACCTGGCGGTCGAACCGGCCCGGGCGCAGCAGCGCGGGGTCAAGGATGTCCGGCCGGTTGGTGGCGGCGATCAGGATGACGTTGGTCTTGACGTCGAATCCGTCCATCTCGACCAGCATCTGGTTCAGGGTCTGCTCGCGCTCGTCGTGACCGCCGCCCATCCCGGCACCACGGTGGCGACCCACCGCGTCGATCTCGTCGATGAAGATGATCGCCGGGGCGTTCTGCTTCGCCTGGTCGAACAGGTCGCGCACCCGGGAGGCACCGACACCGACGAACATCTCGACAAAGTCCGACCCGGAGATCGAGTAGAACGGCACCCCAGCCTCACCCGCGACCGCACGGGCCAGCAGGGTCTTCCCGGTTCCGGGCGGGCCGTAGAGCAGCACGCCCTTGGGGATCTTCGCGCCGACCGCCTGGAACTTGGCCGGCTCAGAGAGGAACTCCTTGATCTCGTGCAGCTCCTCCACCGCCTCGTCCACCCCGGCGACATCAGCGAAGGTGACCTGCGGCGTCTCCTTGGAGACCAACTTGGCCTTGGACTTGCCGAAGGCCATCGCCCCCCGGCCACCGCCCTGCATCGAGCTCATCAGGAACCAGAACAGGCCCACGATGATCACGAACGGCAGCACGAAGGTCAGCAGGCTGCTCCACCACGGGGTGGTGGGCACCTCAGAGGTGTAGCCCTTCTCCAGATCCGCGCCGGCAATCGCGTCCACCACGGTCGGCCCCTGCGGGAGGACATAGCTGAACTGGACGTTCTTGCCGTAGTTCTTGTCGTCCTTGACGAAGTCCTCGGTCAGGACCAGGTCGACGCGCTGGACGCCCTCGGTGATCTTGGCCTGCTCGGCCTTGCCGTCGTCGATCAGCTCCAGGCCGTCGGAGGTGTCGATCCGCTGCACGCCGGAGGAGGTGAACAGGCTGGCACCGATCCAGAGGACCAGGACCGCGAGCAGGATCCACGGGATGGGTCCGCGGGTGAGTCGCTTGAGAGTCATGTGGTCAGCGAGAGCGCGCGCCCTCTTGTCCCTCCGGTTGCAGGGGTGAAGGCCTTGAAGCTACACGGTGGATCTGGACGTTGGCTGTCCGGTGACCGGATGTTCGCCCAGGGCAGGATCGGCGTTCAGTGCGAGTAGACGTGCGGGGCCAGCGTCCCGACGAACGGCAGGTTGCGGTACTTCTCCGCATAGTCCAGGCCGTAGCCGACGACGAACTCGTTCGGGATGTCGAAGCCCACGTAGCGCACCTCGACGTCGACCTTGGCCGCCTCGGGCTTGCGCAGCATGGTGGCGATCTCGACGCTGGCCGGACCACGACTGCGCAGGTTGGCCAGCAGCCAGGACAGCGTGAGCCCGGAGTCGATGATGTCCTCCACGATCAGCACGTGCCGCCCGGTCAGGTCCGCGTCCAGGTCCTTGAGGATCCGCACCACACCGGAGGACTTGGTGCCCGAACCGTAGGAGGACACCGCCATCCAGTCCATCGACACCGGTGTGCTGATCCGGCGGGCCAGGTCAGCCATCACCATCACCGCGCCCTTGAGCACCCCGACCAGCAGCAGGTCCTGACCGGCGTAGTCGGCGTCGATCTGCGCCGCGATCTCGTCCAGGCGCTGGCCGAGCTGCTCCTCGGTCAAGAGCACCCGCTCCAGGTCATCGCCCATGTCTTCGACGTTCACCGCTGTGGTTCTCCTTGCTGATGCGGGCTGTCCGGGGTCACCGGACGAGGCGGCTGATGCAGAGCAAGACTGCCACACGCCCGGACGACCTCCACCCGTCCGGGCAACGGGATCGCGCCCTGACCGTGCCAGTCGGTGAGCAAGGCATCGACGGCGAGCAGGTGGGTCCGGGTCAGGGCAGCCGCGGGCACTCCGGCGCGCAGCACCGCGATCCGCAGCACCCGACGGCGCAGCGCAGCGGGCTGACCTGCCAGGGGCTCGATCCGCACCCGACCGTCCGGGTCGATCACCTGCCCCGCCAAGAGGTCAGCGAGCTGGTCGAGCGCGTCGGTGTCCTCCCGGAGCGCCGCGGCCGTGCGCGCCAGCGCGGCGGGGACGCCCGGGCCCAGTTCCCGTTCCAGCACGGGCAGCACCCGGGTCCGCACCCGCGAGCGCAGCGGTGCCCCCAGGTCGTCGGGCGCAGGTGCGTTGGTCGGGTCGTGCCACGGGTCGAGCCCCTGGGCCGCGCAGGCCGCCTCGGTGTCCGAGCGCGGCAGGTCGAGCAGCGGTCGACGCCAGAGCCCTCGCACCGGGGCCATCCCGGACAGTGAACGACCGCCCGACCCACGGGCCAACCCGAGCAGCACCCCCTCGGCCTGGTCGTCGCGGGTGTGCCCGAGCAGCACCGCCGCCGCGCCCACCTCCTCCGCGACCGCGCGCAGTGCCGTGTAGCGGGCGTCCCGGGCCGCCGCCTCCGGACCACCGGGGCCGTCCACCGTCACCGTCCGCACCAGCACCGGGTCCAATCCGAGTGTCCGGCACTGCGCGGCAGCCCGTTCGGCGACCGCCGCACTGTCCGGCTGCATCCGGTGATCGACCACCACCGCACCGGCGCGCAGGGCCAGCGGACCGTGCGCCCGGACGGCGAAGGCAGTGGCCGCGGCCAGTGCCAGAGAGTCCGCGCCACCGGAACAGGCCACCAGCACCAGCCCGCCGTCGGGCAGATCGGCGCAGCTGGCGGTCACCGCGGAACGGGTGCGGGCGACCGCGGGCGCGGGTCCGGCCATCTCAGCCGTGCACCCGTCGCACCCAGGCGGCCGGGTCGGCGACCTCCTGCGGAGAGGGCAGCAGCTCCGGGGCGGACCAGGCCGCGTTGAACCCGTCCCAGCCCACCCGACGCCGCACCCCCCGGACGAACCGGGCACCGTCGGCGTACTGCGCCATCTTCACGTCCACCCCGAGCAGGGTGCGGACCACGCGGCGGATGCCAGTGGCCCGAGCCGCCGCTGACCGACGGCGGGTGAATCGCCGCCGCAGCTGCCGCACGCTGGGGATCACCCGGGTGCCCACCGCGTCCATCGCCACGTCGGCGTGCCCCTCCAGCACGGACATCACCGCGCCGATCCGGTCCACCTCCGCGCGCTGCTCCGGGTCGAGAAGCTCCAGCGGCGACCAGGTGCCCGCACCAACGACACGCCGCACGGTGGCCGGGGTCAGCCGGGGCTGGTGCTCCCACAGCGCCCGCACCCGGTCCGCCAGATGTCCGGCGAGCCACGGTGCCGCACCAAACTGCAGCACATGGGTCTGCTCGTGCAGGGCCACCCACAACCGGAAGTCCTCGGCGGGCACCTCCATGCTGCGTTCGGTGGCCAGCACATTCGGTGCGACCAGCAACAGTCGGGGCCGGACGCTCCCCCACGGGTCGACCTGACCGAGCACCGAGCCGGACAGCAGGGCCAGCGCACCGGCCAGCTCCAGGCCGGTGGCCGCACCGCGTCCGAGCGGGGGCCTCCGCGGAGCCTTCGGCGTCGCGCCGGTCACCGTCGCCAACGCCTGGACGTTCGCCCGGGCCCAGCCGCCGCGGTCCACCACCAGCGTTTGGGGGTCCTCCGGCGGTTCCAGTCCGGTGACCCGCGCGGCATGCGGCAGCGCGGTCCGGGCCGCGGTGCGCAGCGAGTCGACCACCTGCATCCGGTCAGTCCACGCCGCCGCCGGACCGGGCCGGACCAGCCGGGGTGCCACCCGGGCCGCCAGCTCCCAGTCCACTGCCGGTGCGCTCATCGCCCCACGGTAACCAGTGCCGCTCTGGTCAACCCTGACAACCGCAGTCCGCCAACCCGCCGACGAACCCGTCGATGGCCGTCCGCGGGCCCCACTGGCCGCCCTCACCGGTCTGGTCGGCCATCACCACATAGAGCAGCATCCGGCCGTCGGCGTCCACCACCAGGCCGGCCAGCGAGGTCACGCCCTTGAGCGAGCCGGTCTTGGCGCGCACCACACCGGTGCCCGCGCCGGAGGTGAAGCGATCACTGAGCGTGCCGGTCAAACCGCCGATGGGCATCCCCGTGGCGACCGACCGCAGCTCGGGGTGGGCGGGGTCGACCACCAGCTGCAACAAGCTCATCAGCATGGTCGGGCTCAGACTCGAGCCCTCTGCGAGACCGCTGGCATCGGTGAGCACCGCGCCGGTCACATCGACACCCAGCGCACGCGCCGATTGCAGCACCGCCTGGGTCGCCCCCTCAAAGCTGGCCGGGAAGCCCCGCTGCACCGCGACCATCCGGGCCATGACCTCGGTGATGGTGTTGTCCGAGTGGTCCAAGAAGTACCCGGTCACCTCGGGCACCGGTGCCGAGCTGACCGTGGCCAGCAGCTCACCGCGGGTGTCGTTCGCACCCGCCCGGGCCGGAGCGCCGCGCACCGTGATCCCCTGATCCGCGAGCCGCTGCGCGAAGACCTGGGCCGCGTGCATCGCAGGGTCCTCGTAGCGCGGGGCGTACTCCTCGTCGGACTTCTTGGCGATGTTCACCCCGAGTGCAGCCACCGGGGCGGCGTATCCGGCGGCGACGTCGGCCGGGTCCCATCCGGGGGCGATCGCGCTGCCGGAGAACAGGGTGTCGTCCACCCGCAACGTCACCTCGGTGACACCGGCCAGCCGCAGCTGCTCGGCAGTGCCCGCGGCCAGATCCGCCAGCCCGGCCCGGCCATTCACCGCATCCGGGTCGCCCTCGCCCGCCGCGAGCATCATGTCCCCGCCGCCGACCAACACGATCTGATCCGCCGCGCCGCCCTGGACGACGGTGGTGTCGAAGGTGGTGTCCGCCCCCAGGTCGGTCAGCGCGGCGACCGCGGTGACGACTTTCTGGGTCGACGCCGGAATCCGGCCCTGATCCGGGTTGTTCTGTGCCAGCACCTCACCGGTGAGCGCGTCCGCGACCAGCACTCCGACCGTGGGGCCCAGCCGCTCGTCCGTGGTCAACGCCTGCACCCGCTGGCCCAGCACGGTGGCGGAGGGGACCGGCGCGGCCGGGTCCAGCTCGGCCAGCACGCTCGCGTCGCTGCGCTGGTCGGTGGCACCGGGGGCGGTCGGGAACGGCGCGGCCGGCGCGGGCACCGGCTCCACGGTCAGGAATCCCGGGACGACGTCATAGGCGTCGGCGGTCAGGTACCCGCCGCCGGCGACCAGCAGCACCAGTGCCGAGATCCCCACTGTCCGTGCCGCGCGCGCCACCGGCTCCTCCTCGCCGTCGATCAGACGCCGGACGCTCCCGGATCGCCTGCCGTGCGCCACACTAGGCGACGCGGGGCCACCAGCCGTCGCCGCGGCGTGTGAAGATGTGCCGCAGGGTCCGACGCCGGACCCCCACGGGTCGACGAAGGAGCGGGAGTGGAGTTCGACGTCACGATCGAGATCCCCAAGGGTCAGCGCAACAAGTACGAGGTGGATCACGCCACCGGCCGGATCCGACTGGACCGGATGCTGTTCACCTCGACCCGCTACCCCGATGACTACGGGTTCATCGACGGCACCCTGGGTGAGGACGGCGACCCGCTGGACGCCCTGGTGCTGCTCGAGGAGCCGACGTTCCCGGGCTGCCTGATCCGCTGCCGCGCGCTGGGCATGTTCCGCATGCGCGACGAGGCCGGAGGTGACGACAAGGTGTTGTGCGTGCCCACCGGTGACCAGCGCGCGGCGTGGCGGCAGGACATCGACGACGTGTCCGACTTCCACCGGCTGGAGATCCAGCACTTCTTTGAGGTGTACAAGGACCTGGAGCCCGGCAAGTCCGTCGAGGGCGCGCACTGGGTCGGCCGCGCCGAGGCCGAGGCGGAGATCGCCCGTTCGCTACAGCGCGCCGCGGACGCCGGGTACAACGCGCACTGAGCGCATCCCGTCCAGCACGAAGCCCCCGTCACCGATCCGGTGACGGGGGCTTTCGCGTCGTGGTGGGGCTCAGGGACGACCGGCGTAGGCCATCGAGTTGCTCCAGCGCACCGAGGTGATCTTCACGACGTCGCCCGGCTTGGGGGCCTCGATCATCTGCCCGTTCCCGAGGTACATCGCGACGTGGTAGATGCTGCTGGCGTCGTTAGGGTTGTTCCCGTAGAAGATCAGGTCACCCGGACGCATCTGGGAGTAGCTGACCTTCTGCACCTGCCGGTACTGGTCGCGGGAGGTGCGGTTGAGGTTGACCCCGGCCGCCCGCCACGCGCCCTGGGTCAGCCCCGAGCAGTCGTAGCCGGTGGGCCCGGTGCCGCCCCAGATGTAGGGCTTGCCGAGCTGTGCCTTGGCCCACGCGATGGCGGTTTCCGCTGAGGTCGCGGTGCCCGAGGAGCTGCCTCCGGTGCTGCCGCCACCGGAAGACGACCCGCCGCCCGAGGACGACCCACCACCGGACGAGGAGCCCCCGCCCGAGGACGACCCGCCACCGGAGGACGATCCACCGCCGGACGAGGAACCACCGCCGGAGGAGGACCCACCGCCACCGCTGGACCCGCCACCGGTGCTCGGTGCGGTCGGCGGGGTGACCGAGGGTGCCGTCGGGGCCGGGGTCGCGGCGCGGTCCGCTTGAGCCGCTGCCTCCGCCTGTGCGCGGCGCTCGGCGTCGATCTGGTCCTGCCGCTGCTGCTCCACCTCGGCCGAGGTGTTGCGTGCGGTGGCCAGCTGCTGGATCAGCGACTGACGCTCGGTGGCCGCCTGGGCGACCGCGGCATCCGCGTCGGCCTGGGAGGACTCCGCAGCGGCCAGCTTGGCCTCGGCGTCGGAGGCGGCGGTCTCCTTGGCCTCCTGCGCGTCATCAGCCTCCTGCTTGAGGGTGGTGGCGACCTGGTCTGCGGCACGGTAGCTCTGCACCGCCTGATCGGCCTTGGAGCTGACCAGCCCCAGCGCCTCGCTGCGGGCGACCACATCCTCCATGCCCTCGGCGGACAGCAGCGCCTGCACATCGTCCATCGAGCCGCCGTTGCGGGCCTGCTCACGGGCGATCGCCACCAGGGTCGAGCGCGCGGACTCCAGATCCTCCTGGGCCGCCTCGTACTTGGTCTGCGCCTCACTGGCGGTCTGCTGTGCGGTGGTCAGATCGGCCTGTGCCTGGGCGTAGGCCTCGCCCGCCTCCTGCACGGCGATCTGCGCCTGGTCGCTCTGTGAGGCCAGCTGCGCCAGGCGCACCTCGATGTCGGCGACCGCATCGGCGGCGCTGCCCACAGCCTGCTGGGCCTGCTGCACGTCATCGTCGCTGACGTTCGGGTCGGCGAGGGCGATGCTGCCGGGGACGATGAGCAGGCTCGCCACGATCACAGCGGCGGCGGTGCGTCCTGCATGCCGACGACTCGGTTGCTTCACGGGAGCTGTCCCCTCATTCCATTCACGTGGTCCGCGGGGGACGCTACCTGCCTTCACCACAGAAGTGAACTCCTGTCACATAGTTCACAGCTTTCACAGCAGTAACAACTGCCCCAAATCCGGACGACTCGCCGCGCCGACCCGCCGACAGTCCACGAGACTCCCGCTCGTCTCAGGGGGCAAGACGGGTGTTCCACATCGCGGCGACCCGCCCGTATCGTCCAGACCATGACCTGCCGAATGTGTCGCTGACCAGCGCACGCTCGGCTGTGCCCGCAGGCCGGAATCCGGCTCCTCTGCGGAACAACCCGGACCCCTGCCTTCCTGGCACCGCGGCGTGCGCCCCGCTCCCCCACAAGCAGCCCCGCCCCACCCCAGGAGAATCCGATGTCGCAGAACTGGTCCTTCGAGACCCAGCAGATCCACGCCGGCCAGACCCCGGACCCGACCACCGGTGCCCGCGCACTGCCGATCTACCAGACCACCAGCTACGTCTTCCCCGATGCCGGGGTCGCCGCCGACCGGTTCGCGCTCAAGGACCTCGGCCCGATCTACACCCGGATCGGCAACCCCACCGTGGAGGTGGTGGAGAACCGGATCGCCGCGCTGGAGGGCGGGGTCGGCGCGCTGCTGGTGGCCAGCGGCCAGGCCGCCGAGACCTACGCGATCCTCAACGTCGCCGAGGCGGGCAGCCACATCGTCGCCAGCCCGAGCCTCTACGGCGGCACCTACAACCTGCTGCATTACACGCTGCCCCGGCTCGGTATCGAGACCACCTTCGTCACCGACCCGCAGGACCCGCAGGCCTGGCGGGACGCGATCCGGCCGAACACCAAGGCCTTCTACGCGGAGTCGGTGCCCAACCCGAAGCAGGACGTGCTCGACATCGAGACCGTCGCCGCGATCGCGCACGAGGCCGGTGTCCCGCTGATCGTCGACAACACCGTCGCCACCCCGTACCTGATCCGGCCCCTGCAGCACGGCGCTGACATCGTGGTGCACTCGGCCACCAAGTATCTGGGCGGGCACGGCACCGCCATCGGCGGGGTGATCGTCGACGGCGGCACCTTCGACTTCGGCGCGGACCCGCAGCGCTACCCGTCGTTCAATGAGCCCGACCCCTCCTACGACGGACTGGTCTTCGCCCGGGACCTGGGCAAGGACGGTGCCTTCGGAGTCAACCTGTCTTACATCCTGCGAGCCCGGGTGCAGTTACTCCGCGACCTCGGTGCCGCGATCAGCCCGTTCAACGCCTTCCTGATCGCCCAGGGCCTGGAGACGCTGTCGCTGCGGGTCGAGCGCCACGTCGCCAACGCCCAGAAGGTCGCCGAGTGGTTGGAGGCCCGGGATGACGTGCTGTCGGTGACCTACGCCGGCCTGCCCAGCCATCCGCAGTACGAGCTGGGCCGCAAGTACGCGCCCCGCGGCACCGGTGCGGTGCTGGCCTTCGAGATCGCCGGGGGCGCCGCTGCCGGACAGGCCTTCGTCTCCGCGCTGGAGCTGCACTCGAATGTCGCCAACATCGGCGACGTCCGCTCGTTGGTGATCCACCCGGCCTCGACCACCCACAGCCAGCTCACCCCGGCCGAGCAGGCCCAGTCCGGTGTCACACCGGGCCTGGTCCGGCTGGCGGTGGGGCTGGAGGGGATCGAGGACATCCTCGCCGACCTGGATGCCGGCTTCCGGGCAGCCAAGGGAGCCTGATGATCCAGCACCGTCTGGCACCGTCCCGGACCCGGACACCGGAACCGCCCCGGGCCTCCTCCGCCTGGCGGGAGGGAGACCCGGTCGGCCGACGGCAGTTCGCCGACCTGGGTCCGCTCGCGCTGGAGGGCGACGGGCTGCTCCCCGCGGTCCGACTGGCCTACGAGACCTGGGGCACTCTCGCCCCGGACGGTTCCAACGCGGTGCTGGTGCTGCACGCCCTCACCGGTGACGCCCACGTCACCGGTGACGCCGGGCCCGGCCACCCCACCCCCGGGTGGTGGTCCACGCTGGTCGGGCCCGGCGCTCCCATCGACACCGACCGCTGGTTCGTGGTCGCGCCCAACGTCCTGGGTGGCTGCCAGGGCAGCACCGGTCCGGCCAGCACCCACCCGGACGGACGCCCGTGGGGCAGCAGGTTCCCCCATCTGACCGTCCGGGATCAGGTGGCGGCGGAGCTGCGGTTGGCCGATGCCCTGGGCATCCGCTCCTGGGCCCTGGTGGTCGGTGCCTCGATGGGCGGCCAGCGCGCGTTGGAGTGGGCGGTCACCGCACCGGAACGTGTCCGGTCGCTGGCCGCCATCGCCACCAGCGCGCAGACCACCGGCGACCAGATCGCGTCCTTCCACACCCAGTTGACCGCCCTGTCCGCCGATCCCCGATTCCGCGGCGGCGACTACTACGAGGCCGCCGATGGTGACGGCCCGCATGCCGGACTCGGGCTGGCTCGACAGATCGCCCACCAGACCTACCGCAGCGCACAGGAGCTCGACACCCGATTCGGCCGCATCCCCCAGGGCGGGGAACAGCCGTTGGCCGGTGGACGCTTCGCGGTGCAGTCCTATCTTGACCACCACGGGGAGAAGCTGGCCCGGCGCTTCGATGCGAACACCTACGCCGTGCTCACCCGGTCGATGATCACCCACGACCTCGGCCGGGACCGCGGTGGGGTCGAGGCCGCCCTGAGTCAGATCACCGCCCGCACGTTGGTGGTGGCGGTGGACTCCGATCGACTGTTCCTGCCCGCCCAGTCCGCTCGCATCCAGGCCGGCATCCCGGGCGCGGCACCCCTGCGCACGCTGCACACGCCCTACGGCCACGACGGGTTCCTGATCGAACACGCCCAGCTCGGCCCGTGGATCCGCGAGCACCTGGAGACAGCCGTTCACCACCCCACCGACTGACCGGTCGTGCGACGCTGTGCCCATGTCTCTGCGCCCCGATGACCTGGCCGCTCGGATCGACCTGCTGGAACGGCAGTGGACGACGCTGCGTGACTGGGTCGGCGCGGCGGTGGCCGGTCGGGACCGGGGCGCGGCCTCAGTGCTGGACGGGTGGACCGTGGCGGAACTGGTCGCTCACCTCGGCCGGGCCATGGAGGCGCTGGCGGTGTGCGAGCCCGCACCGGAGGGCACGCATCCGGTCACCCTGGGCGAGTACCTGGGGGGCTACCGCGGCCGGGCCGATGACATCGCGGAGGTGACCCGCGCGCTGGCCACCGAGATCGCCGACGACCCCCTGCGCCAGGTCGACCAGCGCGCTCGCGCCGCCCTGGACCGGGCCCGGGAGCTCGGTCCCACCGACCGGGTGGTGCAGGCCCGCCGAGCGCCGGTGCTGCTGTCCACCATGGTGGCCTCCCGGATCGCCGAGCTGGTGATCCATGCCGACGACCTGCAACGCTCACTGGCCCGCAGCCGGGGTGCCGCACCGGGCAGCCGGGCCGAGCTGGGCAGTGGCATCGGCCCGTTGCCGGGTGTGCGCGGTTCCCTCGGGCCGACGGATGGGCTCGGCGACGGGGTCAGCGCCGGTGGACCCATCGACGGGGACGCCCTGGACCTGGTCGCCCACGAGCTACTGCGGATCGTCGTCGCCCGCGGCGGCTGGGACCTGGAACTGAGCCAGCCCCTGACCTGGGTACGACTGGCCGCCGGGCGACTGCCCTACGACGTGGACCTGCTCGCCGCCGCCTTGGCCCCACGTTTCACCTCCGACTCGGTGCCGGATCTCGGGCGGATGCTCCCGGTGCTCTGACCCGCCTAGGGTCGAGGCATGCTCGCCGCACAGGTCACCGCCTTCCACCCCGACGATCCGCTGGCCGGACTCACCATCGGCGACCACCCCGACCCAGAGCCGCCGACGCACTGGACCACGGTGGACCTGCGTGCCGCTGCGCTGAACCAACACGACCTGTGGTCGCTGCGCGGGGTGGGGCTGCGTGCCGAGCATCTGCCGATGGTGCTGGGCACCGACGGTGCAGGCGTGACCCCGGACGGCCGTGAGGTGGTGCTGCACGCCGTGATCGGTGGCGGGCTCGGTCACGGAGTCGGACCGGCCGAGCCGCGGTCGCTGCTGTCCGAGCGCTACCCCGGCACTCTCGCCGAGCGGGTGGCAGTGCCCACGTGGAATCTGGTCGACAAGCCCGCCGAGCTGACCTTCGTGGAGGCCGCGTGTCTGCCCACCGCCTGGTTGACCGCCTACCGGATGCTGTTCACCACCGGTGGCGCAAAGCCCGGTCAGCGGGTGCTGGTCCAGGGCGCTGGCGGCGGTGTCGCCACGGCGGCGCTGCTGCTGGGCGCTGCCGCCGGTCTGGAGATGTGGGTGACCAGCCGGGACGCCTCTCGGCGGGAGCGGGCGCTCACCCTCGGCGCCACCGGTGCACTGGCCCCCGGGGACCGGCTCCCGACCCGCGCCGATCTGGTGATCGAGACCGTCGGGGCTGCCACCTGGTCACACTCGGTGCGCTCCACCCGGCCGGGCGGTCGGATCGTGGTGGCCGGGGCGACCACCGGAGACCCGGAGCGGATGGAGCTGCAACGGATCTTCTTCACCGAGATCCAGGTGCTCGGCGCAACGATGGGCAGCAAGGAGGACTTGGCCGCGCTGCTCACGTTCTGCGCCCGCACCGGCGTCCGTCCGGTGGTGGACAGTGTCTTTCCGCTCGCGCAGGCCGACCGGGCCCTGGCACGCTTGGCCGGCGGACAGCAGTTCGGCAAGATCGGGCTGGAGATCTGAAGGGACCGGGCGTGACGGCGCAGTGGCAACAGGATGTCCTCGGCCCCGACTACCTGGCGCTGACCCTGCCGCTGGCCGACGACGACGAGGGCGCGGTGGTCGCCACCCTGATTCGGCATACCCCGCCCAGCGACGAGCCGTTGCGCCCGTCGCGGGCCGTGCTCTATCTGCACGGCTGGTCCGACTACTTCTTCCAGACCGGGCTGGCCGAGTTCTGGTCCGGTCAGGGCGTGGCCTTCTATGCCCTCGACCTGCGCAAGTACGGCCGCAGCCTGCGCCCCCACCAGACCCCGGGCTACATCGACGACCTCGCCAGCTACGACGAGGAGATCGAGGCCGCTCTCGCCCAGATCAAGGCCGACCTGGGCGAGCCCGCCCGCGTGATGCTCATGGGCCACTCCACCGGAGGCCTGACCGCCTCCCTCTGGGTACATCGCAACCCCGGACGGGTGCACGGTCTGGTGCTCAACAGTCCGTGGTTGGAACTCCAGGGCTCGTCCGTGGTGCGGCACATCAGCTCCCCCGCCGTCGCCCGACTGGCCAAACTCCAGCCCAAGGCACCTCTGCCCAACATCGACCCCGGCTTCTACGCCCGGACCGTCCGCCAGACCGACGGCGGCGAGTGGACCTACGACGAGCTGTGGCGACCCACCCCGTCCTTCCCCGCCCGGGCTGGCTGGCTGGCCGCAGTGCTGGCCGGCCACGCCCGGGTCGCCCGCGGGCTGGACATCACCGTGCCGGTGCTGATGTTGGCCTCGGCCCGCAGTGCGATCAGCCCGTGGTGGAACGAGGACATGCGCTCGGCCGATGTGGTGCTGGACGTCGAGTCACTGGTGCGGCGCGCGGTGCATCTGGGACCGGTGGTCACCGTGGTCCGGATCGACGGTGGACTGCATGACCTCACGCTGTCCCCGTTGCCGGTGCGCACTCGGCTCTACGCGGAGATCGCCCGCTGGTGTGCGGGCTACGGCTGGGAGTGACCCCCGACCTCGGTCCGCGCAGTGCAGCGGCGCTCAGATGACGCCGACCGCTTCACCCAGGCTGGGCCCGTTCTCGCCGAACTTCCACACCCGCCAGCCGTCCGCCGGACGCTCCAGATCCGCCGCGATCACCGCCGCCTGGCCCGGGTCGGCGTGCAGACTGCCGTCCGGGAGCTGGATCAGCCCGTCGGTGCGCAGGGTCGCGGTCAGTCGCTGCTGACGACGCACCCGGAGCCACACCAGATCCACCGGCTTGCGCTCCGCGGCGGCCAGTGCGGCCAGCTCCGGCAGCGGGCCGTACACATCGGTCGCTGCCCTGTCACTGGGCGCGGCCACGACCTCCGGCACGGCGACGGTGCCCGATGTGGCGATGGCCTCCCCAGCGGCGTCGGTGACGGCTCCGGTCTCCGGAACGGCCACGGCCTGCGGGACGGCAGCGGTCCCGAATGCAGTGGCCGGATCGCCCGACGGCACCGGAGGCTGCACCGGCATCGCACCGGCCTGACGGCGCCCCCCGTGGTGTCGACGCCGCCGCGTGGGAGCGGGAGTCTCCGGGACCTCCACGGCTGCGACCGGGCTCGGGTCCTCGACCTGCGCAGGAACCGGTTCACTCACCGCCGGGATGGCACCTGTCGCTGACCCCGGCTCCACCGGCCGTCGTTCCCGGCCCGCACCGGGGCGCAGCGGCGACACATCCAGGTAGCGACGCCCACCGGGCCCCTCGGTCACGCCGAGCCGGAGCACGTCGATCCGCGTGTCCCCGGTCAGGTACTCGACCGATTCCTGCAAGCCCTCGGCGATCTCGCCGCAGACCAGCACAAGCCGCACCCCGGAGCGACCGATCCGCTCGGCACGCACCATCGGGGCGCGGTCCCGGAACACCGCCAGATCCGCCTCGAATGCCTCCGGCCCGTTCCGGTACAGCCGCGCGATATCCGAGCGACTCATCCGGGCGGCACCACCGGCATGCCGCAACGCCCGCAGCAGCGTCGTGGCGTCCAACAGCTGCACCGCCTCGACCACCACCGGCTGCGCGGCCGCATCCAGAGCCAACAGCTGGGAGCCGTCCCCGGCACCGATCTCCCGCACGGTCAGCACCGGCTCACCGATCAGGTCGCCGGCGTTCTCCGCCACCAACGCCGCGGCGTCGCGGTCAAAGGAGTCCGCATGCGGCCGCATCGGCTGGACGAGCGTGCCATGGCCGTCGTCGAGCTCGAAGATCGCCATCCGTTTTCTGCCCCATCCCCATCACGTCAGGGCGCGGATCGTCGTCCGCCGCACCTGCTCATCCGGCCGCCCACCCGGACCGCCACCGGTGAATTCTGTCATCTGGACCCGGCCCCACCGGACCCGGCACGACCATCTGCACGACATGTCCACGCCCGGCGCGGAGACGTCATCGCGCGAGTTCGGCCTCCAGCCGCTCGACCTTCCCGGAGAGTTCACCCGTGTGGCCGGGGCGGATGTCCGCCTTCAGCACCAGACTCACCCGACCAGAGAACGCGCCGACCGCCTCGCTGGCCCGCCGGACCACATCCATGCACTCGTCCCACTCACCCTCGATGGTGGTGAACATCGCATCGGTCTGATGTGGCAGCCCCGACTCCCGCACGACGCGCACCGCCGCGGCCACTGCCGTCGCCACGGACTCACCTGCCCCGAGCGGGGATACCGAGAAGGCCACCAACATGTCCCCCACCCTCGCGCACCTGGTCCACCCCGTCCAGCCCGGCCACCCATCCGTAGGGACGACGGCTCCGAACCCCGGTCGTGCACACCACCCGTGCACGCGCGACGGGGCGTCCGCCCCGGGAGGAGAGGGATCATCATGGGTACATCGGTCAACCGCCTGATCGGCGGGATCTTCGGCGTCGTCTACCTGCTGGTCGGCATCGTCGGCTTCTTCATCACCTCCGGCGTGGACTTTGCCGGGACCGAGGGCAAGACGCTGATCGTGTTTGAGGTCAACCCGCTGCACAACATCGTGCACCTGCTGATCGGTGCCCTGTTGCTTGGGGCAGCCGCCGCCTCGGTGAAATCCGCGAAGGCCGCCAACACCGCCGTCGGTGCGGTCTACCTGGTGGTCGGCATCATCGGCCTGTTCCTGGTCGGCTCGTCGGCCAACATCCTGGCGCTGAACGGTGCCGACAATGTGCTGCACTTCGGCTCGGCCATCCTGCTGCTCGCCGTAGGCCTGGGTGCCGACCGGAGCGTGGCACCGGCCCGGGCATGACAGCCGTGCACGTCGGCCACCGCACGGTGGCCGACGTCCGGCCCCGCGCCCGAGTACTCCCGGAGGCGAGCCGGATCTGGGCGGCCCTGTCCGGACTGGGCTACGGGCTGGTGACCATCGGCATCGGGGCCGGTCACCTGGCCCACTACCTGCCGGTCGGGATCGGGCTGCTCCTGGTGGGCTTCACCGGACTGGGGTGGGCGGTGCTGGCACTGCGGGGGACCATCCCCTCCGCTCGCCCCGCACTGCTCGCCCTGGTGGTCACCGCGCCGCTGGTCCTGCTCAGCGCACGGTTCACCGGCACACTGCCCACGGCGGCCGAGGCCTCGGCCCTGACCCTGGGGCTGCTCACCGCCGTGCTGATCGGGCTGCACCTCCGGACGGACCCGGTGGACCAGGCACCACCGGCCGGGCAGCAGGCGTTGGCGATGTTCGCGGGGGCGATGCTGGTGGCGACGATCACCGTGCCCGGCCTGGCCGCCACCGACGCCGGTGCCCACGCAGTACCGCACGGCAGCCACGGCCTGCCCGCAGAACAGCACCACCACTGACCGGCGGGTGCGGGTTCGCGACGTCATCCGAGACCGCACCCGTCGCACATGGCGAACGGCCCCGGTCCCTCATGACGAGGGGCCGGGGCCGTTCAGCCGTGGTGGGCGCTACCTCAGGCAGCGTCCTCCTCGGAGGTGAGGTTCCGGGTCTTGGTCTGGTCGACCAGGATGCCGGGGCCGTTGGTGGTCGAGATGGTCGCCTTGGAGATGTAGCGGCCCTTCGACGAGGACGGCTTCAGACGGAGGATCTCCTCCAGCGCGGCGGCGTAGTTCTCCACCAGCTGCACATCGGAGAACGAGGTCTTGCCGATGATGAAGTGCAGGTTGGCGTGCTTGTCCACGCGGAACTCGATCTTGCCGCCCTTGATGTCGGCGACAGCCTTGGCCACATCCATGGTGACGGTGCCGGTCTTCGGGTTCGGCATCAGGCCACGGGGACCCAGCACCTTGCCCAGACGACCGACCTTGCCCATCAGGTCCGGGGTAGCGACCGCGGAGTCGAAGTCGGTCCAGCCGCCGGCGACCTTCTCGATCAGCTCGTCGCCGCCGACCTCGTCCGCGCCGGCCTCACGGGCCTGCTCGGCGCGCTCGCCGTTGGCGAAGACGATGACGCGCGCGGTCTTACCGGTGCCGTGCGGCAGGTTGACCGTGCCACGAACCATCTGGTCCGCCTTACGCGGGTCGACCCCGAGGCGCATGGCGACCTCAACGGTGGCGTCGTACTTGGTGGTCGAGGTGGCCTGCGCCAGACGGACCGCCTGGAGCGGGTTGTAGACCTCGCCCGGCTCGATCTTCTCGAGCGCGGCGCGGTACGCCTTGCTGTGCTTGGTCATCTGCTTCTCCCTAGGTATTCAGCAGTCGTGGTCGACGGGCCGCACAGGGCCCTGCCACTGCGAACGCCGGCACATCCGGCGCTCAGGTCAGTTCTGGACGGTGATGCCCATGGAACGAGCGGTGCCGGCGACGATCTTCATCGCCTGCTCGATGTCGTTCGCGTTGAGGTCCGGCATCTTGGTGGTGGCGATCTCGCGCACCTGGTCGGCGGTGATCGAGGCGACCTTGACGGTGTGCGGGGTCGGCGAACCCTTGGCCACACCGGCGGCCTTCTTGATCATCTCCGCGGCCGGCGGGGTCTTGGTGATGAAGGTGAAGGAACGGTCCTCGTAGACCGTGATCTCCACCGGGATCACGTTGCCGCGCTGCGACTCGGTGGCCGCGTTGTAGGCCTTGCAGAACTCCATGATGTTCACACCGGCGGCACCGAGGGCCGGGCCGATAGGCGGTGCCGGGGTCGCGGCACCCGCGTTGATCTGGAGCTTGATGAGGCCAGTGACCTTCTTCTTGGGAGGCATGAGCCTTCCCCTCTCGTGATTGTGGACCGACGCCGTGGGCGATGACCCGGTTGCAGTGCCGTCGAGCAGGGACTCAGATCTTGGCGACCTGGCTGAACGACAGCTCGACCGGGGTCTCCCGGCCGAAGATGGACACGAGAACCTTGAGCTTCTGGTTCTCGGGGTTGATCTCGGAGATCGTGGCCGGCAGCGTGTCGAAAGCACCGTCGGTGACGGTGACCGACTCGCCGACCGTGAAGTCGACCTCGATGGTGGAGGCAGCCTTGCCGCCGGACTGGCTCTGACCACCCGAGGCGGCAGCCGCGGGGGCCTTCTCCTCGATGGTGGGGGCCAGCATGGAGAAGACCTCGTCGAGTGTCAGCGGCACCGGCTGGTGGGTGTGACCCACGAACCCGGTCACGCCCGGGGTGTGCCGGACGGCACCCCACGACTCGTCGGTCAGGTCCATCCGCACCAGGACGTAGCCGGGGATCCGGACACGGCGCACGACCTTGCGCTGCGCGTTCTTGATCTCCACGACCTCCTCCATGGGGACCTCCACCTGGTAGATGAAGTCCTCCATGTTGAGGGACTGGGTGCGGTTCTCCAGGTTCGCCTTCACCCGGTTCTCGTACCCGGCGTAGGAGTGGATGACGTACCAGTCGCCCAGTTGGGAGCGCAGCTGCGCCTTGAAGGCCTCAACGGGGTCCTCGTCGGCGTCGACCTCGGCGACGTCCTCCGTGGGCTCGCCGTCCTCGGCCAGCTCGTCCGACTCCGCCGCCTCGTCACCGACGGCCTCAGCGGCCTCCAGGCCGGCCTCGTCCTCGGTGGCCTGCACCGACGTCAGGGCGTCATCGAGCTCGGATTCGGCGGCGCCCACCTGGGGCTCCTGCGATTCCTGCGACACGTACTGACCTGCTTTCTGCTGCGGATGTGGAGATGAGAGCGGGAGATCGGGTGATCCGGCGTCAGCCGCCGAAGATCCAGCGGGTCAGCTGCCCGATGCCCAGGTCGACCACGGTCACGAAGGCCATCACGACGGCCACGAAGACCAGCACCACGATCGTGTAGGTGATCAGGTCCGAGCGGGTCAGCCAGACGACCTTCTTGAGCTCGGCAACCACCTGACGGATGAAGAGGGCGATCCGCGCGAACAGCCCACGACGCTTCTCAGGCTTGGCGGACTTGCCGCCGGACCCGCTCGTCCGGGCGGGCTCGTCCGCGCCGGACGCGGCCACCGGTGCCGATTCGCTCACGGTTCGTTCCCCTACGTCTCTGCGACGCCGGTGTGGCGCCTGATCTCGGTCGTCAGCGGTCCTCCGCCGTCCGCGGAACACGGAGCGGCTGGCCGTGACCACACGCGCAGGGCAGGCGAGACTCGAACTCGCAACCGCCGGTTTTGGAGACCGGTGCGCTACCAATTGCGCCACTGCCCTACGGCGGTGTTCCGCCCCACGATGCACCGCGCTGGGCACGGCTCATCATGGCGGAGGTCAACCACCGGTCGCCTACTGTACGCGACGCACGCACCAGAAACGAACTCGCGTCTGCGAGGATGGTCTGCGTGACCGAGCATGCCGCCTCCAGCTCCGTTCCCACCCCCACGCCCCGTCGGGTCTCCGCCCGGATCGGTGGCATCGCCGAGTCCGCCACGCTCGCGGTCGACGCCCAGGCGAAGGCACTGAAGGCGGCGGGTCGACCGGTGATCGGCTTCGGGGCGGGCGAGCCGGACTTCCCCACCCCGGACTACATCGTCGAGGCAGCCGCCCGTGCCGCACACGACCCGGCCAACCACCGGTATTCCCCCGCCGCTGGGCTGCCGGTGCTGCGCGAGGCGATCGCGGCCAAGACCCTGCGTGACTCCGGCTACGAGGTCTCCCCGGGCCAGGTGTTGGTCACCAACGGGGGGAAGCAGGCGGTGTATCAAACCTTCGCCACCCTGCTCGACCCGGGCGATGAGGTGCTGCTACCCGCGCCGTACTGGACCACCTACCCCGAGGCGATTCGGTTGGCCGGCGGCATGCCGGTCGAGGTCTTCGCCGGGGAGGACCAGGGGTACCGGGTGACCGTGGAGCAGTTGGAGGCCGCGCGCACCCCGCGCACCAAGGCGCTGCTGTTCGTCTCCCCCTCCAACCCCACCGGCGCGGTGTACACCCCGGAGGAGACCGAGCAGATCGGCCGGTGGGCGCTGGAGCACGGCATCTGGGTGATCACCGACGAGATCTACGAGCACCTGGTCTACGACGGTGCGGTCGCCACGCCGATCGTCCGGGCGGTGCCGGAGCTGGCCGAGACCACGGTGGTGCTGAACGGCGTGGCCAAGACCTACGCGATGACCGGCTGGCGGGTGGGCTGGATGATCGGCCCCACCGACGTGATCAAGGCCGCCACCAACCTCCAGTCGCATCTGAGCTCCAACGT
Organism: Cellulomonas sp. NPDC089187; assembly: GCF_040685135.1. Classification (NCBI taxonomy): domain Bacteria; kingdom Bacillati; phylum Actinomycetota; class Actinomycetes; order Micrococcales; family Cellulomonadaceae; genus Cellulomonas; species Cellulomonas sp. NPDC089187. The sequence goes on from NZ_JBFBHI010000003.1 coordinate 420,837, forward strand.
CGCGAATGTCTCGCAGCGGGCGGCGCTGGCCGCGGTCAGCGGTGACCTATCCGCAGTGGAGGACATGCGGGCGGCCTTCGACCGGCGGCGGCGCACCATGGTGCGGATGCTCGCGGAGATCGACGGGGTGCAGATCCCGGTCCCGCAGGGTGCCTTCTACGCCTACCCCTCGGTGCAGGGTGTGCTCGGCCGGAACATCCGCGGGGTGGTGCCGTCCACCTCCGCCGAGTTGGCCGCGCTGATCCTGGAGCAGGTCGAGGTGGCGGTCGTCCCGGGCGAGGCCTTCGGGCCGTCGGGCTACCTGCGGCTGTCCTACGCGCTCGGCGACGACGACCTGGTCGAGGGTGTGGGCCGCATCCAGGCACTGCTCGCCGAGGCGCGCTGACCCCACTGCGTCGTTGCCGTCCACCGATCGGTGGACGGCAGGTCCCCACCTCCGGTTGTCCCGGCTGACCAGCGACGTCGGCCATGCTGGGGCGATGACGAGCGACAACCCCGCGGTCCGGGTACGAGGGCTGCACAAGCGATATGGCGACAAGCACGCCGTCGACGGACTCGATCTGGACGTGGCGCGGGGTGAGATCGTCGCGGTGCTCGGCCCTAATGGTGCGGGCAAGAGCACCACGGTGGAGATCCTGGAGGGATTCCGGCAGCGGGACTCCGGCGAGGTCGCGGTGCTCGGCCATGACCCGCGGCATGCCGACCGTGCCTGGCGGTCCCGTATCGGTGTCGTGCTCCAGACCAGCAACGATCTGGACGAGGCCACCGTCGCCGAGGTGGTGCACCACTTCGGCACCTTCTACCCGGACCCGCGCGACCCGGACGAGGTGATCGACGCCGTCGGTCTGCGGGAGAAGGCGCGCAACCGGGCCCGCACCCTGTCCGGCGGCCAGCGTCGCCGGCTGGATGTGGCCCTCGGCATCATCGGACGGCCGGAGCTGCTGTTCCTGGACGAGCCGACCACCGGATTCGACCCGGAGGCCCGCCGCTCGTTCTGGGACCTGATCGCCGGACTGCGCGAGGACGGCACCACGATCCTGCTCACCACGCACTACCTGGACGAGGCCGAGCAGTTGGCGGACCGGGCCGTGGTAGTCAGCGCCGGACGCGTGGTGGCCACCGGTGCCCCCGCCGACCTGGGCGGACGCAGCGCCCGGCAAGCCGCGGTGCGCTGGATCGAGGACGGTGAACACCGGGAGATCCGCACCGACACCCCCACCGCGGTGGTGGCCGAGCTGGGCAGCCGGTTCACGGAGATCCCCGGACTTCAGGTGCTCCGCCCCACCCTCGAGGACGTCTACCTGTCCCTGATCGACGAGCAGCGCCCGAAGGAGACCGTGCGATGAGCACCCTGGACACCCGACCGATGCCCGGGGCACTGCGGCTGGGGTGGCAGCGCACCCGCTACGAGATCCGCTCCTTCAGCCGGGAGCGCGACGCGGTGATCTTCATCTTCGCCTACCCGATGATCATGCTGGCGATCTTCGCCTCGGTCTTCGGCCAGAACGGGGCCACCGTCGGACAGGACGTGCCCTTCGCGCAGTACTTCCTGCCCGGGATGATCGCCACCGGCATCCTGCTGACCTCCTTCCAGTCGCTGGCGATCGACATCGCCGGTGAGCGGGACCGGGGCGGGCTCAAGCGGCTGCGCGCCACCCCGCTGCCCCCGACCGCGTACTTCCTGGGGAAGATCGGTCAGGTGCTGGCCACCGCGCTGGTGCAGTTGGCGCTGCTGCTGGCCGAGGCGGCGCTGCTGTTCGACGTGCCGCTGCCGGACACCGCGGCGCGCTGGGGCACGCTGGCCTGGGTGTTCGTCCTCGGCACCGCGACGGGTGCGATCTGCGGGGTGGCGTTCTCCTCCATCCCCCGCTCCGGCAAGTCCGCGAGCGCGGTGGTGACGCCGGTGGTGCTGGTGCTGCAGTTCATCTCCGGGGTGTTCTTCACCTTTTACGACCTGCCGGGCTGGATGCAGGAGGTCGCGGCGATCTTCCCGCTGAAGTGGATGGCGCAGGGGATGCGCTCGGTGTTCCTGCCGGATGGTGCCGCCACGTTGGAGCCCGCCGGGTCCTGGGAGCACGGCATGACCGCGCTGGTGCTGGGCATCTGGCTGGTGCTCGGACTGGTGGTGGCGCTGCGGACCTTCCGGTGGCGTCGCCGGGATGACGGCTGAGTCCATCAGACTGAGCCCGATGACCGCCGTCGACCCCACTGTCCCAGCCCCGGCGATTCCCCGGGGCTGGGACAGTGCGTTCTACCTCCTGACCGGCCTGTCCGCGGCGTCGATGTTGGTCGCCGATCACCGGCATCGCCCGGTGATGGTGGTGGCACTGTGCGCGGTGGTCGGGTTGATCGTGGCCTACCCCCTGGTCGGCCGCCGCGGTGCGCTCACCGGGGACCGACGCCGGGTGCGCTACTACCTGGCGTTGTTGGTCGTCGTCGTGGCGCTGGCCTCCGGGTCGACGTCACCGGGCAGCCTGCTGTTGGTGGTGGGCTACTCCCAGATCTGGCTGCTGACCCCGAGTCTGCGCTCCGGCATCGGCTGGTGCGCGGCGCTGACCGGTGCGGTCGGGGTGTCGATCGCCGCCGGGCAGGCCCTGAACGTGCAGGAGCTGCCGGTCCTGCTCGGACAGCTGGGCATCGGTCTGCTGTTCTCCCTGGCAATGGGGTGGTGGTTGACCCGGATCGACCGCTCCCGTGAACAGCGGGCAGAGCTGTTACGCCGACTCCACGCAGCCGAGGACGAGCTGGCGGCGCGACACCATGCCGCCGGGGTCCTGGCGGAGCGCGGCCGGGTCGCCCAGGAGATCCACGACACCCTGGCCCAGGGCTTCACCAGCGTCGTGATGCTGGCCCAGACCGCGCAGGCCCAGGTCGAACACGGCCAGGTGGAGCCCGCTGCCGAGCGATTGGCGCAGATCGAGGCGGTGGCCCGGGAGAATCTGGCCGAGGCCCGCTCGCTGGTCGCGGCCTTCGGCCCCTCCGGACTGACCGAGGGCGATCTCAGCACCGCCCTGCACCGGGTGGGTGATCGCCTCCACCAGGAGACCGGGCTGATCGTGTCGGTGCAGGTCGAGGGCGATATCGACCTCGGCCGGGAGCAGCAGGTCGCTCTGCTCCGCACCGCTCAGGAGGCGCTCAACAACGTCCGACGGCACGCCCACGCCGACCATGTCACCGTGCGGATGACCAGCCGGGACCACCGGGTCGAACTCGAAGTCGTCGACGACGGGCGTGGACTGCCACCCGATGCCACCGATGGCGTCGGACTGCGCGGCATGCGCCAGCGGATCGCCGCTGCTGGTGGTCAGGTCCAGGTCAGCCGTGCCGAACCCGGGGTGCGCGTGCTCGCCACCCTGCCCGTGGAAGGAAGATCCGCATGACTGCCGAGGACCGCATCCGAGTGCTGCTGGCCGATGATCATCCGGTGGTCCGCTCCGGGCTGGCCGGGATGTTGGCGGTGGAGCCCGACATCGAGGTGGTCGGTGAGGTGCCGGACGGTGCTGCCGCGGTCGAGGCCGCCGCTGCGCTCCACCCGGACCTGGTGCTGATGGACCTGCGGATGCCGGTGCTGGACGGCGCGGCCGCCACCGCCCGGATCGTCGCCGAGGTGCCGGGGGTGCGAGTCCTGGTGCTGACCACCTACGAGACGGATGCCGACATCCTGCGTGCGGTCGAGGCCGGTGCCACCGGGTACCTGTTGAAGGACACGCCCCGCGATCAGCTCATCGCGGGGGTGCGGGGCGCGGCCCGCGGTGAGACGGCACTGTCCCCGTCGGTGGCCTCCCGCCTGGTGCAGCAGATGCGCGGTGGGGATATCGAACGTCCGACCCCGCGGGAGCTGGAGGTGCTGGCCGCCGTCGCGCGGGGCCTGTCCAACGCCGCCATCGGTGCCGAGCTGTTCATCGCCGAGGCCACCGTCAAGACCCACCTGCTGCGCCTGTTCGCCAAACTCGGCGTGGACGACCGCACTCGGGCGGTCACGGTCGCACTCGAACGCGGACTGCTGCCCCGGCCATGACCCCACCGGTCGACAGGCACCAGTTCTGGCGTCGCACCCTGCCCGGGTGGGACGCCGGATTCGCGGTGCTGCTCGTGCTCAGCGCGTTGTCCATGCTGTCGAGCAGCCAGGCCCGTGAACCGGTGGCGGTCGGTGTACTGCTCGGGACCCTGGCGGTTGCCTATCTGGGCTTGGCCCGGCGGGGTGCGCTGCGCGGGAATCGTCGGCTGACCAGTGCCTATGTCGGTGTGCTGATCGTCGTGGTGTCGCTGTGCACCGCCCTGAACTCCGGGGGCACGGTGCTGCTGTTCCTCGGCTTCGCCCAGCTCTGGTACTTCTCCCGTGGGCTGCGTAGCGGAACCGTGGGGTCGTTGCTGTTGACGCTGGGAGTCGCGGGCGGCGAGCTCTGGCGGGTCCGACCGGAGGGCATCGAGCTCGCTCAGCTGGCCGGGCAGTACCTGGTGGCACTGGGATTCTCGATCGCGCTCGGGTTCTGGCTCACCCGGATGAATGAGCAGAACGAGGTGCTGGCCGAGCTGATCGCGGAGGTCGAGCGCACCCAGGCCGAGTCGGCAGTGGCGCAGCACAAGGCGGGGGTGCTGGCCGAGCGGGAGCGGGTCGCCCAGCGGGTGCATGACACCCTGGCGCAGGGCTTCACCGGGATCGTCCTGCTGGCGCAGGGAGGACAGGCCCGTTTGTCCGCAGGGGATGCCGCCGGTGGTGCCGCCGCCGCCCGCGAGCTGGAGCGGGTCGCCCGTGCGCATCTGGCCGAGGCGCGGGCTCTCGTCGCCGCCTTCGGCTCCGCCACCCTGGACGATGGTGGGCTGACCGACACCGTCGACCGGCTCGTGCAGCGATTCCACGCCGAGACCGGCCTCACCGTGCGGATCGAGGGGCCGTCGTCCCCGGTCGGTCGGGACACCGAGGTGGTGCTGCTGCGCGGGGTGCAGGAGGCGCTGGTGGCGGCACGAGAGGGTGGCCCGACCCGACTGGTGCTGGGAGTGGACGGCGTGGTGCGCACGCCTGCGAGTTCGTGACTGACCGGTCCATCGGGCATCATCCTTCGATGCGAGACCTCGCCCTTCTGCCGAAGGCGCACCTGCACCTGCACTTCACCGGGTCCATGCGCGTGTCCACCCTGGCCGAGATGGCCGTCGACCGGGGCCTGCGTCTGCCCGCGACGCTGTTGGACGGTGAGGGCCTGCGGGTGCCTGCCGATGAGCGGGGCTGGTTCCGGTTCCAGCGGTTGTACGACGCGGCCCGGGCGTGTGTGCGCGGCGAGGCCGACCTGCGCCGGATCGTCCGCGAGGCCGCGGTGGATGATGCTGCGGAGGGCTCCGGCCGGTTGGAGATCCAGGTCGATCCCACGTCCTACGCCCCGGGGGTGGGCGGGATCACCCCGGCGCTGGAGATCGTGCTGGACGAGGCACGGGCCGCCTGGCAGGACACCGGCACCGAGGTGGGCGTGATCGTCGCGGCCTCCCGGATGCGCCATCCGATGGACGCCCGCACCTTGGCCCGGCTTGCCGCCCGGCACGCCGGTGACGGTCCGGGGGAGGTGGTCGGCTTCGGGTTGAGCAATGACGAGCGCCGGGGGGACACCGCCGAGTTCGGGCCCGCCTTCGCCATCGCTCGCCGGGCCGGTCTGGCCGCGGTGCCACACGGCGGGGAGTTGCTCGGACCGTCGCATGTCGCCGAGGTGCTGGACCACCTGCATCCGGACCGGCTCGGCCACGGTGTCCGCTCCGGTGAGGACCCGGACCTGCTGCACCGCATCGTGGACGCCGGGATCGCCCTGGAGGTGTGCCCGGCATCGAATGTCTCCCTGGGGGTCTACCCGGAGGCCGCCGATGTTCCGTTGGGCGCGCTGGTCGCGGCCGGGGCACAGGTGGCACTCGGCGCGGACGACCCCCTGCTGTTCGGCAGCCGGCTGGTGGACCAGTACGTCACTGCGCGGGAGGTGCACGGATTCGACGATGCGGCGCTGGCCGAGCTGGCACGGTCCTCCATCCGCGCCTCCCGGGCCAGTGAAAGCAGCAAGGCGCGGCTGCTCGCCGGGGTCGACGACTGGATCGCCGCCCCCGCCGACTGACCAGCTCTCAGAGCGAGGCACCCACCAGGACCGGCTCCGGCACCAGGACGATCCCGAACCGCTCGGCCACCCCGTCCCGCACGGTCCGGGCGAGGGCCAGCAGGTCACCGGCGGTCGCCCCGCCCCGGTTGGTCAACGCCAGGGTGTGCTTGGTGGACAGTGCCGCCGGGCCAGGCAGGCCATAGCCCTTGCCGAAGCCGGACTGCTCAATCAGCCAGGCGGCGCTGGTCTTCACCAGCCCGTCCCCGGCGTGGAACCGCGGTGCGTCCTCCGGCAGGGCCGCGGCCTCGCCCTCGCTCAGCACCGGGTTGGTGAAGAACGATCCCGCCGACCGGGTGTCCGGGTCGCTCGGGTCCAGCACCATGCCCTTGCCCGCGCGCAGACCCAGAACCGCCGCCCGGACCTCCGGCAGTGGAGCACGCTCCCCCACCGCGATGTCCAGGGTGCGGGCCAGCTCGGCGTAGCGGATCGGCTCGGAGAGCTGCGCCACCCGCAGCTGGAAGGTCACGTCCAGCACCACGTACCGCGGCGTCGGGTACCAGGGGGCGGCGGGGTCGTCCGGGGCGCTGAGCATCGACTGCTTGAGCAGCGAAGTCCGGTAGCCGAACTTCAGGTCGACCAGCGGCAGGGTGCGCACCCGCGAACGTTCCCGGTCCCACACCCGCACCATGGCGATGGTCTCGGAGACCTCCTGGCCGTAGGCACCGACGTTCTGCACCGGCGTGGCACCAGTGGACCCCGGGATGCCCGAGAGTGCCTCGATGCCCTTGAGTCGCACACCGGCGCAGTGCTCGACCACATCGTCCCAGCGGGTCCCGGCCGGCACGGTCAGCGTGACCCCGGCGCAGGCGGAGTGGTCCGGCACGGTGAAGCCCTGGCGGATGTCCCGCACCACCACACCGTCGAATCCCTCGTCGTCGACCAGCAGGTTGGAGCCACCACCGAGCACCAGCAGCGGAGCGCCGTCGGCGTCTGCCGCACGGATCGCGTCGATGAACTCCTGCTCGGTGTCGGTCTCGACCAGCTGCTGCACCGGTCCACCCACCCCGAGGGTGGTGAGGTCGGCGAGGTCGGCGCTGCGGGTGGTGACAGTCATGGCTCTACGGTAGGCGGCTTCACCGGCGCCGACCCGACCGGCGTGTGCGAGACGGGCGGCGCGGCGACCTTCACCACCGCCAAACCGATCACGATCGGCACCGCGATCACCAACAGTGCGTGCCGGTAACCGACATGGTCGGCGAGCAGACCGAGCAGCGGCGGACCGGCCAGGAATGCGGTGTACCCGATGGTGGAGACCACCGACACCCGGGCAGCGGCACGCAGCGGGTCGTCGGAGGCGGCGCTCATCCCGACCGGGAAGCCCAACGCGGCACCCATCCCCCACAGCACCGCGCCGATCACGGCCAGCCAGAGCATGTCGCGGGGCACCAGGCCGAAGATCAGCAATCCGACCAGGGCCAGTCCCGCGCAGATCCGCAGCACCGCCACCCGACCGAACCGGTCCAACAGCGCCGTCCCGAGGAACCGCATCGCGGTCATGGCCGCCACGAAGATCCCGAAGGCGACGGCCCCCACCGTGTCGCTCTGGCTGAAGCCGTCCACCACCGCCAGGCTCAGCCAGTCGTTGCCCGCGCCCTCGGTCAGCGCCGCGGCCAGGATCACCAGACCGATCAGCAGGGTGCGCGGCTCCAGCCAGGCGGCGAACACCGACTGCCGGGGTCCGTCATGATCCACGGCCTGTGCCTCGGCGTGGCCGGAGGGCAGGAACCTGCGGACCGCGAACGCCACCCCGACGGTGGTCAGGACGACCACGACCGGCAGGTGGACCCACACCGGCACCTTCGCACCGGCGGCCACCGCGGCGATCCCGGCCGCCGCCACCGTGCCGACCGAGAACCCGGCGTGGTACCGCGGCATCACGGTGCGACCGAGCTTCTGCTCAACCAGCGCGCCCTCCAGGTTCATCGACGCGTCCCACACCCCGGTACCGATGCCGCACAGCACCAGGGCCACCGCGACCATCGGCACCTGGCCCAGACCGACACCGGTGGCCGCGAGCAGGTAACCGCAGGCGTTGAGCACTGCGAAGCCCATCACCGTCCGCGCCGCGCCCAGTCGGGTCACGATCAGCCCGGACAGCGGCAGCGCCACGATGGAGCCCAGCGAGCCGACCAGCAGCAGCAGGCCCATCTGGGCGGGTTGCAGCCCGAGCCCGTCCCGGACGGCGGGCAACCGGGCGGCCCAGCTGGAGAAGTTCGCGCCGTTGAGCACGAAGACGGCGAACACGGCAAAGGAGGCCGCGCGGACCTGGGGGTGAGTTGTCATTGTTCGTCTGTTCCGGGGGTCAGGTGGTGGCAGGTTCGAGGGTGGCAGGTGTGGGCTGTTCCTGGCGAGCGACCACCCGCGCCAACAGCACGCTGGTCACCATCGACACCGTGATCAGCAGCAGCGCATGGCGGGCACCCATCGCCTCAGCGGCCAGACCGAGCAGCGGCGGGGCGGCCAGCGAGGCGGTGGAGCTGAACGAGGACACCACGGACACCCGGGCGGCGGCGCGCAAGGGGTCGTCCGAGGCAGCCGCGATGCCGATGGGCACGGTCAATGCGGCCCCGAAGCCCCAGGCGATGATCCCCACTGCGGCGAGCGGCAGACTCGGCGCGAAGCCGAACAACAGCAGCCCGAGCAGCGACACCACACCGGAGACCCGCAGCACCAACACCCGCCCGTAACGGTCGATCAACGCGGTGCCGAGCAGCCGAACCGCGGTCATCGCCCCCACGAACACACCGAACATCGCCGCACCGATGGCCTCGGTCTGCTCGAAGCCGTCGACCACCGCCAACGCCAGCCAGTCGTTCGCAGAGCCCTCGGACAGGGCGGCAGACATGATGACCACCCCGATCAGCAGGGTGCGGGGTTCACGCCAGGCATGCAGCGCCGATCCGGGCCGTGCGGTGGATCGCACCCCACGCAGCCGCAGCGTGCGGCTGAGCAACCCGGCTCGCCCCGGCGCGGTGGCGGTCTCCATCCGGGCGGCTTTGGCTAGCGCGCGCTGCTGCGGGTCCGGTGGCAGGGAGTCGAGCACCGCGCCGGGGATCGACAGCACGCGCCAGATCGCCCCGACCGCCGCGGTCACCACGAACTGCACCAGGAGCGGCACCTGTCCGTGCGCGGCGAGGGCACCGATCCCGGAGCCGACCACCGATCCGATGGAGAAGGCCGCGTGGAACTGCGGTAGCACCGTGCGGCCCAGTCGCCGTTCCACCGCCGCGGTCTCGACGTTCAGCGGCACATTGCCCAGCGCAAAGGCGGCTCCGGACAGGAAGATCCCCACCGCGAGCACCGGGACCGAGTGCACCGTGGGTCCGAGCCCGATCAGCACATAGGCCGCCGAGAACGCCACGGTGGACAGGTACAGCACCGTCCGACCGCCGAACCTGGTGACCATCCATCCGGCCAACGACACCGTGGCCAACGATCCGACCGAACCCGCGATCAGGATGCCGCCGAGCTCGGCTTCGCTCATTCCGAGGGCGGTGCGCACTGCAGGGATTCGGGCCAGCCAGGAGGAGAACATCAGCCCGGTGAGCATGAACAGCCCCAGCAGCAGCCAGCGCGCACGGGCCACCACGGGATCGGCGGCGGCACGGGGCGGGCGCGGGCGGGGGACCCCACGGACGGGGCGCTGCGGGCGGCTCACGGCAGGTCTCCAACGGGCGGGGGTCGAATCGATTCGAGGACACGGCGGCGACCAACGGTCGAATCGATATGAGGGGTGCGACCAGTGTGCGGGTACGCTGACAGCGGCGTCAACATCGATCCCCGTGATCACCGGCCGGAACGGCCTCGCCGCCCCACCCGTCGCCGACCGGCAAGGAGATTCGGTGTCCCGCCCCACCCTCGCCGACGTCGCCTCCCGAGCCGGGGTCTCCGTCTCCACCGCCTCACTGGCCTTCTCCGGCGCGGGCCCCATCGCCGACAGCACCAAGCAGCGCGTGTTGGACGCCGCCGCCGAGCTGGACTACTCCGGACCGAATCCGCTGGGCCGCCAACTGCGTTCTGGTCGCTCCGGCATCGTCGGCGTGGTGGTCGGGGATGCGCTCAAACGCGCGTTCCGCGACCCGGTGTCCGTGCAGCTGCTGGACGGACTGGTCGACACCATCGCCCCGGCCGGACTCGGCGTGCTCCTGATCCCCGGGCCCACCGATGTGAACGAACCCGCCGTCGACCCGCTGATCGAATCCGCCGCCATGGATGTGGCAGTGATGATCTGGGGTGGCACCACCGAGGACCCGACGCTGCAAGCCCTGCGGCGGCGCGGTATCCCCGCCGTGGTGGTTGAGGGCCATGAGCTGGACGGCATCCTCACCATCGGCATCGACGACCGGCACGGCGTGGCCGAGGTCACCCGACACCTGGTCGAGCTCGGACACCGCCGGATCGCCACCGTCACCCTGCCCTTCGGCCCGGACCGGCGCTCCGCGGTCGCCGACGCCGGGCGGATCGGCCAGATCCAGTGGAAAATCGCCGAGCGCCGCCTCGCCGGACTGACCGACGCGGGCGTGCAGCCGACGGCGGTCTTCGAGACACCGGCCTCCCTGGTCGAACACGGCACCGCCGCCGCCCATGCGCTGCTGTCCGGACCACCCGAGAACCGACCCACCGCCATCGTCGCGCAATCCGATCTGCTGGCCTCCGGGGTCGTCATCGGCGCGCGGGAACTGGGCCTGCGCGTACCGGAGGACGTGTCCGTGGCCGGGTTCGACGGGCTGGACCTGCCCTGGCTCACCCCGGATGTGCTCACCACCGTGGTGCAACCGATCGCGGAGAAGGGGGCCGTGGTCGGACGCGCGGTGCAACAGCTGCTGGCCGGGGGCCAACCAGAGGACGCGGTGCTACCCGTCGCGTTGCGGGTCGGGACGACAACCGGCCTGGCACCGATCCCCTGAGACCAGCGGACGGTCGAGCGAGAGCTGGTCGGACTCAGCCCAACCGGACCACGGCCTGGCACTTGGCCAGGACCCGGGCACCGTCACAGGTAACCGTCAGATCGATCCGCGCGGTGCCGGCGTCGGCGTCCAGCGCCCCGACCGCCGCGACCACCTCGACCTCGGCATGGCCAGGATCGGGCACCGGGACCGGACGGGCGAAGCGAGTCTGGTAGTCGACGATCGCCCCCGGGTCGCCCACCCAGTCGGCGACCACTGAGGAGGCTGCACCCATGGTCCACATGCCGTGAGCGATCACTCCGGGCAGTCCGACCTCGGTGGCGAAGCGCTCGTTCCAGTGGATCGGGTTGAAGTCGCCGCTGGCACCGGCGTAGCGCACCAGCCGGGACCGATCAACGGTCAGCGTGCGGCGGGCGACCTCCTGGCCGACCGACAGCTCTGCGAACACCGGACGGGTCATCAGGAATCCTCCCCGCGGATCGCGAGGGTGGAGGTCACCGAGGCCACGGGCTGGCCGTCCTCGGCGGCGATCTCGCACCGGGTGGTCACCATCGACAATCCGGCACGCTCGGTGATCGCGTCGACGTGCAGCACCGTCACCAGCCGGTCACCGGCGTGGATCGGACGGTGGTGCACGAACCGCTCGTCAGCGTGGACGACACGGCTGAAGTCGATCCCGGCCGCCGGGTCCTGGATCAGCTGAGCCTCGGCCCGCTGCGCCACCACCACCGCGAAGGTGGGTGGGGCGATCACGTCCGGGTGACCCAGCGCCTGAGCGGCGGCGGGATCGACATGCGCGGGATGTTCTGCTCCCACGGCCTCCGCGAACTCGCGGAGCTTCACACGGCCGACCTCATAGGGCTCGTTCGGCGGGTACACCCGCCCGGCGAACTCCGAGTTGACGGCCACGGTCGATCCGCTGGGTCAGCGGGTCTCGCGGTGCAGCGTGTGACGGCCGTCGCGCGGGCAGAACTTCTTCATCTCCAGACGGTCGGGGTCGTTCCGACGGTTCTTCTTGGTGATGTAGTTCCGCTCCTTGCACTCGGTGCATGCGAGCGTGATCTTCGGACGGACGTCCGAGCTCTTGCTGGCCATGTTCGTGCCACCCTTCGCGCCAGTGGCGCCGTGTTCTGCCTGATCGCGCGCCGGCCGACGCGCTGGTTCGTACGTGGTAGCGGGAGCGGGGCTTGAACCCGCGACCTCACGATTATGAGTCGTGCGCTCTGACCAACTGAGCTACCCCGCCAGGGATGAGTCACGGGCCAGGACCATCTGGTCCTGGCCCGTGTCACATCACAGAGCCCCGAAAGGGAATCGAACCCTTGACCTTCTCCTTACCATGGAGACGCTCTGCCGACTGAGCTATCGGGGCAGCGCGAGAAACAGTACACGGCTCGTGGCCCCGGAGTGAAATCGAGCGTGGGACCCGCATGATCACCGGCCACGACCCGCACCGGAGACCAGAACAGGGCGCCCTCCGTGTGGAGGACGCCCTGTCGAGGGTGGCGGGTGAGGGATTCGAACCCCCGTAGGCATAGCCAGCTGATTTACAGTCAGCCCCCTTTGGCCGCTCGGGTAACCCGCCAAGGGTGGCGCACCGGTCTCGCGACCAGCGTGCGGATGGAAGGATAGCAAGGGTTCGGGGCCGCTCGTGACATCCGTCCACGTGCTGCATCGCCCGGAGCCCGCACCAACCCCGTCTCGCAGGAGGAAGTCATGGCCAGCGACTCGTCGTTCGACGTCGTCAGCAAGGTGGATCGGCAGGAGGTCGACAACGCGCTGAACCAGGCCGCCAAGGAGATCGCCCAGCGCTACGACTTCAAGGGGGTCGGTGCCTCCGTCGCGTGGAGCGGGGAGAAGATCCTCATGGTCGCGAACTCCGCCGAGCGGGTGCTGGCGGTGCTGGACGTGTTCCAGACCAAGCTGATCAAGCGCGGCATCTCCCTGAAGTCCCTGGACACCGGCGACGGTGAGCCGAAGCCCTCCGGCAAGGAGTACCGCCTGGAGGCGTCGATCAAGGAGGGTCTGTCCTCGGAGATCGCCAAGCAGGTCACCAAGCTGATCCGCGACGAGGGCCCCAAGGGCGTCAAGGGCGTGATCCAGGGTGACGAGGTCCGGGTGTCCGCCAAGAGCCGCGACGACCTGCAGACCGTGATCGCGCTGCTCAAGGGTGCCGACGACATCGACGCGGCACTGCAGTTCGTTAACTACCGCTGACCACCGCCGATCACCCGGTACTGACGGTCGCCGACAAGCCGCGAGCATCAGTACCGGGTGATCCCGCCCTGCTCCCCCGCCATCCGCTGCAATCGGGCGATCCGGTCGGCCATCGGCGGGTGGGTGGCGAAGAGCTTGCCCACCCCGGCGCCCTTGAACGGGTTCGCGATCATCAGGTGTGAGACGTCCACCAGTTCGCGCTCCTGCGGCAGTGGGCGCGCCTGAGTGCCCGCCTCCAGCTTGCGCAGCGCCGAGGCCAGGGCCATCGGATCGCCGGTCAGCTTCGCGCCGTCCTCATCCGCGTCGTACTCCCGGGTCCGGCTGATCGCGAGCTGGATGAGCGTGGCCGCGAAGGGCGCCAGCAGGGCCATCAGGATGCCCGCCAGCGGGTTACCCCCGCGCTCCCGACTGTTCCCGCCACCGAAGATCAGGGCGAACTGGGCGATGGACGTGATGACACCGGCCACCGCAGCCGCGATCGAGGACGTGAGGATGTCCCGGTTGTAGACGTGCATCAGCTCGTGGCCCAGAACGCCGCGCAGCTCACGCTCGTCCAGGATCTGCAGGATGCCCTCGGTACAGCAGACCGCCGCGTTGCGCGGGTTACGACCGGTGGCGAAGGCGTTGGGTGCCGCCGTAGGCGAGACGTAGAGCCGAGGCATCGGCTGACGGGCCTCGGTGGAGAGCTCGCGCACGATCCGGTACATCGCGGGCTGCTCGATCTCCGACACCGGGCGGGCGCGCATCGACCGGATCGCGATCTTGTCCGAGTTCCAGTACGAGTACGCGGTGGTCACCAGGCCGAGCACCGTGAAGATCCAGATGTACCGGCCACCGGCGATCAACGCCCCGATGCCAAGCAGCACCGCCCAGAGCACGCCGAACAGCAGCGCGGTCTTCAACCCGTTGTAGTGCCGGTGACCCATGGTCGTCCTTCCTCGGCGGATGCCTCGTCCTTCGAGACAACGCCGCACCTGCATCGGAGGTTCCCCTACCCTGTGCTCGCGCGCGGGCGCTGACCCGCGCGCGACACCGAACACTTCCCCCTGAGGAGACATCGTGCGTACCACCCGCATTCTGGCCCTGGCCGCTGCGAGCGCGCTGGCGCTCGCGGCGTGTGCGCCGACCGACGAGACCACCGACGACGCGACCACGGCCACCGACGGCAGCCTGAGCACGCTGACCGACGGCGTGCTGACCATCGGCACCTCCGACCCGGCTTACGAGCCCTGGGTGGTGGGCAACGACCCGAGCAGCGGCGAGGGCTACGAGGCGGCGGTCGCCTATGCGGTCGCGGAGCAGTTGGGTTACGACGCGGACCAGGTCGAGTGGGTCCCGGTGACCTTCGACCAGATCATCGCGCCGGGTGCCAAGAGCTTCGACTTCGCGATCAACCAGGTGTCGATCAGCGCGGAGCGCGCGGAGAACCTGGACTTCTCCACCTCGTACTACGACACCGCCCAGGCCGTGGTGACCGTCGAGGGCAGCCCGGCAGCGGATGCCGCGAGCCTGGCCGACCTCAAGGACGTGAAGCTCGGCGCGATGGTCGGGACCACCAGCCTGCAGGTGGCGGAGGACTCGATCCAGCCGTCCACCGACATCCAGGTCTTCAACGACAATGACCAGGTCAAGCAGGCGCTGACCTCCGGCCTGGTGGACGCGATCGTCGTCGACCTGCCGACCGCGCTCTACATCACCGCCGCGGAGCTGGACGGTGGGGTGCTGGTCGGGCAGCTGCCGGCCGGTGACGACCCGGACCAGCTCGGCCTGGTGCTGGACAAGGACTCGGCGCTGACCGAGCCGGTGTCGGAGGCGGTGGACGCCCTACGTGAGGACGGCACCCTCGCCGACCTGCAGGACGAGTGGCTGACCGACGCCGCAGGTGCCCCGGTCCTGAAGTGATGAGCACCGCAGATCAGCACGCCGACGGCGTCCGGGCCGAGACCGCCTGGACGCCGTCGGCGCGTCAGCGTGACCGTGACGCCTACCGCCGTGGCCGGGCCCGACGCTCGGTGCTGGTGGCCATCGTCAGCACCGTGCTGGTGGTCGGGGTGGCGGTGCTGGCCCTGGTCAGCTCGCCCGGGTGGCCGCGGGTCAAGAAGTCGTTCCTGGACCCGCATGTGGCCTGGGACTCGCTGCCCAAAGTGCTGGAAGGCCTCTGGCTGAACGTGCGCGTGATGGTGGTGTGCGCCGTCATCATCGTGGTGCTCGCCATGCTGCTCGCCCTGGCCCGGACCCTGCGCGGGCCCGCGTTCTTCCCGCTGCGGGCACTGGCCACCGGCTATGTCGACGTGTTCCGCGGCCTGCCGCTGATCCTGGTGCTGCTGCTGGTCGGCTTCGGACTGCCCGGCCTGCGCCTGCAGGGCATCCCGACCTCGGCGGTAGTGCTCGGCGGGATCGCGCTGGTGCTGACCTACTCGGCCTATGTCGCCGAGGTGTTCCGCGCGGGCATCGAGTCCGTGCACCCGTCGCAGATCGCCTCGGCACGGTCGCTGGGACTCACCCGGGGGCAGACCCTGCGCCATGTGGTGCTGCCGCAAGCGGTGCGCCGGGTGATCCCGCCGCTGCTGAACGACCTGGTGTCACTGTCCAAGGACTCCGGTCTGATCTCGATTCTGGGTGCCATCGACGCGGTGCGGGCCGCCCAGATGAAGACCGCCGAGTACGCGAACTTCACGCCCTACGTGGTGGCGGGCATCCTGTTCGTGCTGCTGACCATCCCGCTGACCCGGTTCACCGACGCACTGGCCAAGCGCGGCGGCTGGCTGGGCTCGCAAAGCGGGCTGAGCGGGGCGGGGGCCATGCGATGACCGCGACGAGCGAGCCCCTGCTGCAGATCGACCGGGTGCGCAAGGCCTTCGGTGACCACGTGGTCCTGGACGACCTGTCCCTGGACGTGCACGAGCACCAGGTCGTGGTGCTGATCGGTTCCTCCGGCTCCGGGAAGTCGACGCTGCTGCGCTGCATCAACCTGCTGGAAGAGGTCGACGACGGCGTGATCACCGTCGCCGGGCAGGAGATCACCGACCCCCGCGCGGACGCGAACGCGATCCGGGCGCGGATCGGCATGGTCTTCCAGTCCTACAACCTGTTCCCGCACCTGCGAGTGCTGGACAACGTCGCCCTGGCCCCACGGCTGGTGCACAAACTCGACCGGGGCGAGGCTCGCGAGCGCGCCGCGGCGATGCTGGACCGGGTCGGGCTGTCCGCCAAGGCCACGGCCTTCCCCGACGAGCTCTCCGGTGGACAGCAGCAGCGGGTGGCCATTGCCCGCGCCCTGGTGGGTCAGCCCGCGCTCATGCTCCTGGACGAGGTCACCAGCGCACTGGACCCGGAATTGGTCGGCGAGGTGCTGGACCTGCTCGGCGAGCTGAAGGAGGACGGCACCACCATGGTGCTGGCCACCCATGAGATGAGCTTCGCCCGGCACGTGGCCGACCAGGTGTGCTTCCTGCACCAGGGTCGGATCCTGGAGCAGGGCCCACCGGAGCAGGTGCTGGTCGAGCCGCGCGAGCAGCGCACCCGCGACTTCCTGCACCGCTTCACCTCGAACTGACCGCGGGCGGTGCGCCCCGCCGACGCTCAGAGCGCCGGCGGGGTCCAGGCGAGCTGCACCACTTGCAGGCCCTCGTCCCGGGTGACCAGCTGCGCCCGACCGGGCACCGCCGGATGCGGACGCGCCGCCCCGATCAGCTGCCCCTCGTCCGGGCTGCCGGAGAGCACCAGGCCCGGAGCGGCCAGGTCGCGCAGCCCCTGGAGCACCGGCTCGTACATCGCCCGGCTGGCACCACCTGAACGACGGGTCAGCACCAGGTGCAGTCCGACGTCGGAGGCCTGGGCCAGCAGCGGGGCGAGCGCCGCCACCGGGTTGCCGGTGGCGGTGGCGACCAGGTCGTAGTCGTCCACCAGCAGGAACACCTCCGCACCGGTCCACCAGGACCGTGCCCGCAGCTGCTCCGGAGTCACATCCGGGCCCGGCAGCCGGTTGCGCAGGTACTCGGCCAACCCGCCGAGCTCCCCCGCTGCCTGCTCCTGGGTGGTGAAGTACCCGGCCAGGTACTCCTCCGGGATCTCGCCCAGCAGCGAGCGCCGGAAGTCCACCGCGAAGATCTGCGCCTCCTTGGGGGTGTACATCCGCTGCACCTCGGCCGCGACCACCCGCAGCAGGTTGGACTTGCCGGAGCCACCGTCGCCGAAGGCATACAGATGCGACTCGGCGCGGAAGTCCAAGCCCACCGGGGCAAGCTTCGACTCGTCCACGCCCAGCACCGCGCGCCCGGGGTCGAGGCCCGGGGTCGCCACCAGCGCGTCCAACCGGATCTCCTCCGGCAGCAGCCGCAGTTTGGGGCCGAGCGGTCCCTGCCAAGAACCGTTCACCTTCTCGATCAGGTCGGCCACACCGCTGCCCAGCGTGCCCGGATCGCAGTCGCCATCGATCCGCGGCAGGTTGGTCAGCACATGGTGTTTGGTCGCCACCAGGCCACGGCCCGGACGGCCCTTGGGCACGTTCCCGGCGATCTTCCGGTCGAACTCGGAGTCCATCGGGTCACCGAGCCGCAACTCCAACCGGGTGCCGAACAGGTCCTTGATCTGGGTCCGGAAATCCATCCACCGCGCAGTCGAGACCACCAGGTGCATACCGAAGGTCAGTCCGCGACCGGCCAGCGCCTGGATTCGCTGCTCCAACTCGTCGAATTCCTGCCGGATGGTCGACCACCCGTCCACCAGCAGGAAGATGTCGCCGTAGCCGTCGTCCACCTGACCGTGTGCCCGGCGGTCCCGGTAGGTCTCGATCGAGTCGATGCCATGCGCACGGAAGTACCGTTCGCGCTCGTCCACGATCTGCTCGACCTCGGCGACCATCCGGCGGACCACCTCCGGCTCGGACCGCGCAGCGACCCCGGCCACATGGGCCAACCCACTCAGCGGCGCGAAGGTGCCCCCACCGAAGTCGAGGACGTAGAACTGCACCTCCAGTGGAGTCCGGGTCAACGCCAGACCGGTCAGCACCGAGCGCAGCACCGTGCTCTTCCCGGTCCGCGGAGCACCGACCACCGCCATGTGCCCGGCTGCCCCGTCCAAGGAGACGGTCAGGTTCTCCCGGCGCTGCTCCAACGGCCGGTCCACGATGCCGAGCGGGAAGGTCAGCGCACCCGCGGCCCGCCACCCCGGAGAGACCAGCCCGAGCTGCGGGTCCACGGTCAGATCCGGCATCAACTCGTCGAGCGTCTTCGGCTCAACCAGCGGGGGCAACCACACCTGGTGCGCGGCTGGACCCTGACCCTTCATCTTCTGCACCGCGATGTCGAAGGTGGCCCGGGTCTCCTCCGGCTCGCCCGGCACCACCTGAGCAGTGGCGGGCACCTCAGCGTCGATGGACGCCAGCACCGGTGCCGCAGTGAAGCTCTCCAACCGGGTCAGACCCGCCCGGCCACCCTCAGTCGTGACACCAGCGGCCCGGCGGCGGGTCTTCGGCGGACCGGAGACATAGGCGGCACGGAACTGGATCATCGTGGTCGTGTCCGGCTTGAGATAGCCCATACCCGGCACCGGCGGCAGCTCGTAGGCGTCCGGCACACCGAGCACCGTGCGCGACTCCGCCGCGGAGAACGTGCGCAGACCGATCCGGTAGGACAGGTGCGACTCCAACCCGCGCAGTTTGCCCTCCTCCAGGCGCTGCGAGGACATCAACAGGTGCATCTGCAGCGATCGACCCAGCCGTCCGATGGTGAGGAACAGGTCCACGAACTCCGGCTTGGCGGTCAGCAGCTCGGAGAACTCGTCGGCGACGATCAGCAGCGCCGGCAGCGGGGCCAGATCCGTGCGACCGTCCTTACGCGCCTTCTCATAGTCGGAGACATTCGCGAAGTTGCCGGCCGACCGCAGCAGTTCTTGACGGCGCACCATCTCCCCCTGGAGCGCGTCCTGCATCCGGTCGACCAGGGTCAGCTCCTCACCGAGGTTGGTGATGATCGCCGAGACATGCGGCATATCCGCCATCCCGGCGAAGGTCGCACCACCCTTGAAGTCGACCAGGACAAAGTTCAGGTCCTCCGACGAGTGAGTCAACGCCAGCGCCAGCACCAGCGTCCGCAGCACCTCCGACTTACCGGACCCGGTCGCACCGATAATCAGCCCGTGCGGGCCCATGCCCTGCTGCGCCGACTCCTTGATGTCCAGAGCGATCGGTTGGCCCTGCGTCGTGACACCGATCGGCACCCGCAGCCGGTCACGGGCCAGACGCGGCTTCCACGCCTGGCGCAGGTCGAGGTCGCGGATGTCCCCCAGCCCCAGCAGGTCGGTCAGCTCGGAGGAGACTTCCTCATCCGAGCGCTCCGGACCGGCCGCCACGTACAGCGGCAGCAACCGCCGTGCCGTCGCCTCGGCATCAGCCACCGACAGCTGGTCGCCCTCCACCCGCACCGGCGCACTGCCCAGACGCAGCACGTCCACCGGGGCACGGGTCACCGCGTCGGGCCCGGTCACCGCCGCCCCCACCGTCAACCGGAGCGTGCTGGGCACCGACAGCTCGTCCCAGCGCTCCGGCAGCTCCAGCACGGTCACGCCCTGCACGCCGTCCGGGGTGACGATGCTGTTGCCGACCGGGATGTGCCCACCGTCGACGACGATCACCACATGGGGCAGCACCGCCTCACCCGCCAGCCCGAACCGGGGCCGATCGGACAGGTCCTCGGGGAGCAGCGACTCCACATCGGCCAACTCGGTGCCGAGCATTCGGGCCGCGCCCACCGCATCACGGGACCGTGCGGAGTGCGCATGCGGGAGCCACTTCACCCAGTCCCACTCGGGCAGGGCCGCCGCCGAGGCGACCACCGCGATCTGCAGGTCCTCCGGGCTGTGGAAGGTCGCGAGCTGCGTGATCAGCGCCCGCGCGAGCGCCCGGGACTCCCCCTCGGCACCAGTGATCTCGATCCGGGCCGCGCCCGCCGCCTCCACGGTCAGCGGCACGCCCTGTTGCACCCGGTGCGTGACCAGGAACCGGTGCGCCGCCGAGGCCGCCACCGGGTCGAGCTGCGCCAGCGGCGGGGTCTCCGGTGCCTCCAGATCCACACACAGCGGTTGCGGACCCACCCCGATCCGTGCCCGCATGAAGTCCTCGTGTGCCGGTCGCCGCTCCCACACCCGGGTGCGTTCCTCCGCCACCGCGGCCAGGGCGCGCGGATCCGGGGCATTCCACTCGGCGGCCCGACGCTGCGCGGAGGCGGCGCGGCGCACCGAGTTCCGCAGATCGGAGAGATAGGCCAGGTACTCCCGGCGTGCGCCGACCACCTGTGCCTGGTGTTGCGACCGCTGCCGCCAGCCGTTCACCGCGACGAATCCCAACGAGGCGAACAGGAACATGCCCGCCGTGATCATTCCGCGCACACCCGGTTGGTTCATCGCCACGAACACGATCGACCCCACCGACCCGAGCATCGGAATCAGGTTGGCCAGCAGACCGCTGATCCCGTCCGAGGGCTGGGTCTCCGGCGGTGGCTGCAACACCACCTGCCCGGACGGCACCGACGGCGGGTCCAACCGACCCGTGTGCTGCGGCGAACTCGACACGTTCGTCGCCCCTTCCCCTGTGCGCGCGGGCACACGACGTCCCCGGCTCTCACCGTGAACGTAGGCGCACGGATGCTCACTCAGGCCCGTTTCGGCCGAGGTGAAGCAGTCAAACGCCTCTTAATGAGTGCCGGACTACTCAGAATGGTCCCGGATCGCCCATTGGTGGTGGTCACGGGACCTACAGTGCAGATGCCGCGCTGGACCGCTCCGGTCGCGCGAGGGGACCCGGAGGTGAGACATGACGGTGGCGACCGCGCCACTGGTCCGGGTCGGCCTGCACCTGGGTCCACGACGCATCGACGTCGCCCTCGACGACGCGCGCACCTTCGCCGAGGTCCTCACCGCCGCCCAGGTCCCGCCCGTGCGGGGGCTGCTGGTGCTCGACTCCGCCGGTCGGGTGCTCGACCTGAACGCGCCGGTCGCCGCCCAGGTCGAGGACGGGGCCCTGGTGCACGTGGTCGCCCCCGCACCTCGGCCTCGACGCGGACGCGGTGGCCGGGTGCTCGGCCCGGTCGGCGACGACACGCCCCGACGGCCCCTCCCCGTGGGCGGGATGCTCGCCGCCGGCAGCGCGGTGACTCTGGCCGTTGCACTGATCTTCCTGTGGGTCGGGTCCCCGGACGGGATCACGTCCACCGTTGCCGGCGCGGTCATCGGCACTGCGGCTGTCGCCCTGGCGACCCTGTCCCACTCGACCGCCGCGACGGTGGCCGCACCGGTGTGGGCCGGCTGTGCCGCGGTGATCGCGAGCGCCCCCCAGTCTGGCCCCGACCGACGCCTCGCCCTGGTCGCCGGACTGACCGCCGCTGCTGCCATCGCCGGGATCGACTACCTGCGCACCCGGATCGACCGTCAGGGCGAGGACCTGGCTGCGGTGCTCCTGGCCGGCTGGGGAACCGCCGCCGTCACCTGCGCCGCCACCCTGCTCACCACCAAGCCCACTGTCATCGCGGCCGGGCTGCTGGTCGGACTCGCGCCCCTCGCCCTGCGGCTGTTGCCGGTGCTCTCGCTGCGGGTGCCCGACTCACAGTTGATCGACCTGGCCCATGTCAGCCGCTCCGCCCCCAGCGTCCGTGGCACCCGACCCCGTGGCCTGGGGCGGGTCAACGACCGCCAGGTGAACCGCACCGTGCACGCCGCTGAGCGCCGCGCGGACGCCGGGGTGCTGCTGGTCGCACTGCTGCCGGTGCTGCTGCTCCCCGCGGTGCTGACCGCCGCGTTGCAGGGCGGCGCACTCACACGCTGGGCCGGGTTCGCCCTGGTGCTGCTGCTCCTGGCCGTGCTGGCCCTGCAACCGCGCACCGCACGACGGGCGGTGGCCCGCTGGGCGCCCCGGGTGGCCGCCGGGATCGTGCTGGTCGAAGGCGTGCTACTGCTCGGCCCGTGGCTGGGCCTGGTCGGTGCGGCCTCCGCCGGGATCGCCGTCGCGCTGGCACTCGTGCTGGTGGCTGTCGCCTCGTTCCTGGGCCGTGGCTGGCGTTCCGTCCTCGCCTCCCGGCTCGCCGACACCGCCGAGAGCTTGGCCATGGCCCTGGTTCTGCCCGCCGCGCTGGTGGCGGTCGACCTGATCGAGATCCTCCGACGTGTGACGTCCTGACCCGACGACCCTGGGAACATCCGTGCAGCAGATCACCCCCGACGGACCGCCGTGCACCGGCTGCCGCCGCCCCCTGCGGGCCGGCGCTCGGTTCTGCACCTCCTGTGGCACACCGGTCGGCGGCCCCGCCGCGGAGAGCACGCTCGGCGGTGCCCCCATCACGGTCGTCCAGGATGCGCAGCCGGAGGCACGCCGCCGGGCCCGTCCCACCGAGCAGGCTCCCGTGCTGGCCACCTCCTTCGGGCTGGCCGCCCCGGCCGGGTTGGGCCGACGACTCGCCGCGTTCACCGTCGACCTCGCCGCGACCGCCGCTGTGGCAGCCGGGGTGTGGTTCGGCACCGGGCATGTGCTCTACCCGGCGCTCGCCGTCGTCGAACTCGGGATCGGGCTCACCGTCTGGGAGGCGCGCACCGGCCGCACGCTCGGCAACTCTCTGTTCGGACTGCGCACGGCCCGGGTCGACGCGCCGTACAACGTCGGACCACGCCGCGCGTTCCTGCGTGCACTGCCCCTGGCCGGCGGCTACCTCGTCGCCGGAGTCGGTGAATGGGCCGTGGTCGCCTCCGCGGGGTTCGACCGCACTGGCCGCAACCAGGGCTGGCACGACCGCGCCGGACGGGCCGTGGTGGTGGACATCCGGGCGCAGGAGCGTGCCGTCATCGCCGACGAGGAGGCGCTGGCGCAGGCGATGAGCGCACCGGCTGATGCCTACGCAGCGCGGCCGGCCGCTCCGCGCACCGCCGGTGCGGCTGGACAGTCGGGGGTGGCGACCGTGGCGGTGGGGCAACAGGTTGGGGCCACCACTGCGGCGACACCGGGTGGGCGGCCTGCGATGACCCCGGTCAGTAGGCCGTCAGCACCGGCGGCCGGGCAACCGAACGTGCCCCAGACGGCACATCTGGCGTCACCCTCAGCCCCCACCACCGGACAGCCAGGCGTCTCATCGGCCGCGTCGACCGGCCTTCCCGCTCCGACACCGGCGGCCAACCCTCCGGGGATGCCGACCCTGCACATCCTCACGTTGGACACCGGCGTCGCGATGTCGGTCACCGGCCCCGGCGTGATCGGGCGGGCCCCCCAGCCGATCCCTGGCGAACCCTGCGACCACGTCGTCACCATCGAGGACCCGGAGCGCTCGGTCTCGCGCACCCATGCACGCTTCGGCATGGACGAGGGACGCTTCTGGGTACAGGACGCAGGTTCCGGCAACGGCACCACGCTCCAGCTACCCGACGGGCGAGTCGTTCCGGTGCCTGTCGACCAGCGAGTCGCGGTGCCCGCCGGGTCCACGATCCAGGTCGGTGCCCGCAGCGTCCACGTGGACTGACCGCACACATGACGAGGGCCCAGTGGAGCTGACTCCACCGGGCCCTCGTGATGTCGGTCACCAGCTGTCGTCATCCTCCTGGACCACGGCCGGAGTCGACTGCGGCAACTGCGCGCGGCCACCCGCACTCGCCCCCGAACCCAACGCCACGGGACCGGTGCCGTCATCGACACCCAAATCCGGGGCCAGCAGATCACCGGACGAGGACCGGCCCTGCTTCTTGTCCCCACCAGCACCACCGCGACCACCGCCGCCCATCGGCATGGCCGAGGACGACGATCCACCCCCGGCCCGCGAACCCGCACCCGAGCCCGCCGCACCGGAGCCCGTCATCGATACAGAACCAGACACACTCGACCCGCTCGCACCCAGCGCACCAGCACCCGTCCCGACACCGGGCATTCCGCCGCCGAGACCAGCACCAGCGCCCAGGCCACCGGAGGACATCGCCAACCCGGCACCGCCGGCCATCAGACCGCCCGCAGCCAACCCCGCGCCGCCCATGCCCGAACCGAATCCAGACGAGGCGTAGGCCGACCCGGTGCCACCGGCGCCGGTGCCCGTGCCGAAGGTTCCGGTCATCGCACCGTCCGAGGAGGTGCCGTCACCGAGGCCCGGGGGCGGGGTGTAGCCGCCGACGGTGCCGCCACCACCTCCAGTTCCACCACCGAACGAACCCGAGGATGAACCGCTGCCGGAGCCCGCGTTGGACCAGGAACTGTTGCCGGAGGTCGAGTAGTCGCCAAGGGGACTACCCGCGCCCGAGTACTGCCCGCCGCTCCCGAACCCATGTGCCTGGTGCGCCACGACGGTCACGCCCGGAGAAGTCACCGATCCGCCGGAACCGTAGGAACCGGTGTAGTCGGGGATGGCGATGCCACCGAAGTCGCCTCCGCCGCCCGCCCGGGATCCGCCGGAACTGCCGCCGGAGCCACTGGAGGGTGACGATCCGACATTCGGGCCCGCCGGGGATGTCGATCCTTGCCCCTCCTCGAAGCGCGACTCCGCCGGAGTAAGACTGATTGCATTCAGTGATGTCACGAGCTTCTCAAGGGCCGCTCGGGCGGTTTCCTCCCTGGCAGCTTCGTGCGCAGCCATGAACTCTCGCGATGCCTCGGCGGAAGCGCGACGTGCCGCGCTTGGGGTGTCTGCCGTTCCTCCAGCCCGCGCGACGGCTCGCTGCTCCTCAGCAGTGAGGGTCAACGTCGGCAGATTGGCATAGTCCGACTGAGCCTCCTCTACCGCAGCACGACCCGCCTCCACCCCGCCGCTGATTCCGGCAAGAGAATCCGCGAGAGTAGACACGTTCTTCTGAATCTCGTCGAGGTAGGCGGTGGCGGACTCCCCTGAAACCCCCCTGAGCCCGCCGCCGTCTGCCGCGACGGTCCGCACCAGCTGAGAAACTTCGAGAGCCTGTTCGCCGCGCTGTCGCAGGATTGAAACGTCGCTGGCGATTCCACCTGGACGCGCCTCGTTGATTCGAGCCAGCTCACTCTCATGCTCCCCTGCCATCACTGCTTCTCCTGAATCATCGCTGAGGACGAGACCGACTGCCGACGTCGGACGAGTATGACGGCTAGCGTGACACCAAAGACGAGTATCGCGACCCCCACACCGACGCCGATGTACACCGCCGTTTTGCTACCGTCACCAGACTGCGGCTCCGCATCGTTGGCCACTACCGTCGAAGTCGTAGGTGAGACCGTGGGTACACTCTGGTCGATGAGATCATCTCTGGCCTCTTCGATCTCGAAGACCGAGGGGCCCTCGGTGTTGTCTTCAGTCACGAACGGATGCTCGTGCTCATAATTGTTCGGATCGTCGGAGAGCATTGCCTTAATATTCAATGACCCGTAGCCGACTTCTTGGTCGCGTACAGGCTCGTGCGTCGCACCTTGGCTTCCCGTGTTATGGACAAGAAGCTGTAGAATTTGATTCGAACTAGCATCAGGAAATGCCGACCAAGCGAGCGCTAGGGCGCCCGAAACGTACGCGGCAGAGTACGAGGTCCCTTGCGATTCTTTGTATCCGTCGATCGCCGTGGTGTAGGAGCGAACCCCCTCGCCTGGCGCGACAACCCCTAGCTCTTTTCCAGTATTGCTGAACTCAGAAACTAGGTATTCCGGCCCGTAGGACCCCACTGCGACGACACCATTGTAAGACGCAGGGTGGGCGATCCATTGGATACCTTCGTTGCCAACAGCAGCAACCACAATGACGCCTGCAGCCACAGCCCGAGCTATCCAATCCGAGTCGATAGTAAGCCACGCCGAGATGCTGATTATATTCGCGCCGCTCTCGAGGGCGTCACGAAACGCCGCATTGCTGGCGGAAAGCCCGTCCTCGTGCGCCTTGGCACAGTTTTCCCCGTTCAACTTCGCAGAGTCTGGAAGCATCGCTGCATAATGGTCTACCTCCGCCCCCGGGGCGATGCCTCTGATTCCTGGCTGACCGTTAATTCCATCCCCGGTTCCCGAGATCATCGCGATCATCGACGTGGCATGCACTCCCGGGTCACCCGTCGCTGTCGCTGGTAACGGATTCATGTCGGCGTCCCAACAGTACGAGTCTTCCCGCACATTGAGGTTCGCCTCCGCGAGCTCGGGCGCCGTCGGGTTGATCTGCGTGTCGAGCACCGCGATTCGAATCCCAGACCCGTCCGCCCGCTCATGAATCTCCTCAAAGCCCCCGTCGTCGTAGTACCAGTCCCCCGACGACGCCGAGGCAGCCTGCCCGCCGGAGAGCACCAACGCCCCCGCCAGCACCACCGCCACGCCCGCGCTGCGCACCCCGCGCATCAGACGGCCCTCTGCACGCCGGTGGTGGGTTGCCCGTCCCCCAGGCACCGAGCGAGCGCGTCGAAGCGGCTCCGCACGTCGGCGTCCTGCTGCTCGTAGGCGGCCCGGCTGTCCAACAGGTTCTGCGCCGCGACCTGCAACCGCGCCTCGGCCTGCTCCAGCCCCATGCGGACCTCGTCGATCGCCCCGGCCACCCGGGTCGCGAATGCCGCCGCAGCGGGCACCGAGGACCACTGGCCGTCGCTCTGGTGTGCCGCCAGCCGGCTCAGCGTGCTGCGCAGTTGGCTCGTCTCGCCGTGCAGTTCGATCAGGCGGTTGACCTGCGTCAGCACCGCGTCCTCGTCGAACTGGATGTCCCCCGCCATGCCCCACGTCCTTCCACGCGCGTTCGACGTCCACCGCATGGCGGACGGCACCGTGCGGTCGCGCCTCCCCCTCATGCCTTGACGGCGGCAGGCACGACCGCACGGCGGTCTAGAACCCGAGGGCCACGTCACTCGGTGCGGAGTGCCGTGGCCCTCGGGGGTTGATCACCAGCGGCTGGCGTTGCTGCGCTCAGTCGACTGGTACTGCTCGCCGGAGGACTGCACGGCCTTACCGATCTCGGCCAGCAGGGCCTTCATGTCGGTGAGGGCGGCGCTCCACTTAGCGCGTGCGGCCTCGTAGGAACTGGCGGCCTCACCGGACCAGTTGGCCTTGAGCGGCTGGAGCTGCTGGTCCATGTCGTTGAGCTGCTGCTCGACCTTATTCGCGCCGGACACGATGTCCTGGGACGCGGTGGACACTGCTCCGAAGTTGACCTTCAGGTCACCCATGATGATTCCTCCCCCTGCTCAGCCGAGCCGGCCCTGAAGATTGCTGAAGACGGACGACTGCTGGTCGTCCTGCGCGGTGTAGTCCTTGTCGGAACCGATGAGGTTCTGCTCGAACTCGTTCAGCGCGGAGATGATCTTGGAGGCGTCCTCACGCCACCGGGTCATCAACTGCTGGAACGCGGTGGCGCCCTGGCCGACCCACATGGAGCCGATGCCGGAGAGCTGGCCCTCGAGAGCCTTCAGCTCCCCGTCGAGTGCCTGCTTGCTGCTCGCGACGATCTGGGCTCCGCGCTTGATCTGTCCATCACCGGCTGCAACCTCTGCGGACATGTCACCTCCCCCTTCCCGCCCCATGAGGGGGCAACGTGTCGGCCGCAGTCCGATGACAACGGCCCGTTCCGGGCCCACGGTGGTGAGTACGGAATCGCTGACGACGCTAACCAGCACTTTTAGGGGAGGGGGCATATGCGGCCAACTTCCCGTGGTGTGAGCGGTCCATTAGGGGAGGTTGCCGCCCACACAGGGGGCACTCAGGGCCGAAGTCAGCGCATCAGGAGCCCGGCCAGGGGGGTCGGTACTACTCACCTTTGCCCTGATCTCCCACGGTTCGGCCTCCGTGGCCCTCTCCCGCGGCTAGTTTGGCGGCCGTTCCGATCAGGAGGCACAGGGGACCTGCGATGACAGACGCAATGACGGCACTGCCGGTGGGCATGTTGATCCGAGTTTCGGTGACTGCGGGTGACCGGCGGGTCGATCTGGGTATCCCCGGGAATGTCCCTGTGGCTGAGGTGGTGCCTGGGCTGGCTCGGGCGCTGGGGCTGTTGGACGCGATGAGTGCGCACGGCGGGTACCGCTTGATCCGACCGGACGGCGCGCCGATCGATTCCGCCCGGAGTCTGCTGGCTGAGGGGGTGCCGGATGGCACGGTGCTGACCCTGGAGTCCGGCGCGCTGCGTGACGAGGAGCGGATCTACGACGACGTGGTCGAGGCCGTCGCGGATGCGGTGGAGAGCGGGTACGCGCCGTGGACGCCGAAGGACTCGGCCCTCAGTGCGGTGTGGGCGTCGATCGCGCTGCTCGCGGCGGGGGCGGTGCTGCTGCTGGGCGCGGATCGCGCGTCTCTGCTGCCGCCGGTGATCGCCGGGGTGGCCGCGGTGCTGGTCCTGGTCTCGGGGGCGGTGGTGACGCGGACCGGTGCCGAACCGGCAGCGGGACGGTTGCTGGTGTTGATCGCACCGGCGCTCGGGGGACTGGCCGGGTTCATTGCGGGGGCGCAGGCTCCGTCGTGGGGCTGGCCGACAGCCTGGGCTGGCGCAGGACTGCTGCTCACCGGGTTGGCGTCGCTGCCGGCCCTCGTGGATCAGCGGGAGTTCGCTGCGGCGTCCTTGGCGGGTGGCTTCACGCTGGCGGTGAGCGGCACGGTGATCGAGCTGGCGGATATCGAGCCAGGTGTGGTGCTCGCCGTGGTGGTGGCACTGGCAGCGACGGCAAGTATCGGGGTGCCCTGGTTGGCGTTGGCGAGTACGCCGCTGCGGGTGGTGACGCCGCGTAGCGATGCGGAGATCTTCGCCGACCCGCCGGAGGTACAGGCGCAGCGGGTGCGCTCTCAGTTGGCGGCCGGCCACCGGGTGCAGGTATCGCTGCGGGTGGCCATCGGGGTGCTGGCAGTGGCGGCGGCGCCGGCGGTGGTCGCGACCGGGGTGCCAGGCACGGTGCTGCTGATGTTGGCATTCACCGGCATGCTGCTGGCCACTCGACAGACCTACTCGCGGACTGATGTGTTGCTGACGGTCACGCTGTCGGTGGTCGGGCTCGGTGCCACTGTGCTGTTGGCGGCTGCGCTGCACCCGCAGTGGCGGCCGCTGCTGGTCGGGTTGTGCGGCGCTGCCGCGGCGGTGGTGGTGACGGTGAGCCTGATCGCCCCTCGGCAGCGGCTGACCTTTGCCCGGGTTGGCGACTT
Organism: Cellulomonas sp. NPDC089187; assembly: GCF_040685135.1. Classification (NCBI taxonomy): domain Bacteria; kingdom Bacillati; phylum Actinomycetota; class Actinomycetes; order Micrococcales; family Cellulomonadaceae; genus Cellulomonas; species Cellulomonas sp. NPDC089187. The sequence goes on from NZ_JBFBHI010000003.1 coordinate 450,161, forward strand.
CCTGGAGGTGCTGTGCCTGGCGGTGCTGCTGCCACTGGGTGTGGCCGCGGCAGGACTGGTCTGATCGATGGCGAGCAAGCGGGATCTGGCCGAGGCGCAGACCTACAGTCGTCGGCGGTTGCTGACCGCCTTCACCAGCGGTGCGCCCGGTGGGCGGGAGCTGGAGCCGACCAAGCCGCTGCGCGGGGTCGTCGCCGGGGTGTCGCTGAGTGTGCTGTTGGTGTTGGGCAGCCTCGGGTTCGGGATGCTCAACTCCGGGCTGCCGGACGGCTGGGACGACCAATCGCTGGTGGTCGTCAACGGTGACGGCAGCCGGTATGTGGCGCTACAGGGGACGCTGTACCCGGTGCTGAATGTGACCAGTGCCCGACTCGCGTTGGACTCGTCGTCGTACCACGTGGTGACGGTGGACGAGGGGGACATTGCTGAAACTCCGCGCGGTGCCACCATCGGCATTCCGGGGGCCCCGGATGAGTTGCCGCCGTCCGATCGGCTGGTCGACACCGGATGGACGGCCTGTGTGGCTGGGGACGGCGGCACTGCGCTGACCATCGACCCTGCCGGTGACCCGGAGCCCGCCACGACCCGGGCCACCGCCTTGGTGCGCAACGGTGACCAGTCGTACCTGGTCAACGCCGGGACGCGATACCGGATCGAGCCCGGGCAGGAGGCCGCCGTGCTGCGTGCCCTGTCGATGGACACCGCAACCCCGGTGGAGGTGACGGCCGACTGGCTGAACCTGATCCCGATGGGCACCGACCTGGGCCCGCTGAGCATCGAGGCTTCCGGCGAGCCGGCGCTGCCGACCGAGGGACTACCTGCGGACACCCGGGTCGGGGCCCTGGTGGAGGTGAGCGGGACCGGCGGTGGGCTGCGCCGCTATGTGGTCGATCGAGCCGGGGAGCTGGCCCCGCTGTCCGACTTCGCCTATCCGCTGTACGTGTTGGGGGCGGGCGACCTGGCCGCGGACCCGATCCGGGTCAGCACCGCCGACATCGCGGAGGTCACCACGTCGACCATTGCGGTGGACCCGACCGACTGGCCGGAGGAGGCACCGGAGCTGACTGAGGGGTCGACCCCCTGCGTCGTGTTGGACACCCGGGATGGCGGCCGGGTGGATCTGGCGTTTGCCGACCCGGAGGCTGTGCCCGGCACCGGGGTGCATGTCGCGCCCGGTTCGGGTGCTTTGCTCGACGCGCGGAGCACCGCGGGCGCGCAGGGCATGGTGTCGCTGGTGGATGGCACCGGGCGTGCTCACCCGATGCCGGAGGCCGATGAGGAGCTGCTCGCGCGCCTGGGCTACCGGATGGACGACGTCGCCACGGTGCCACCGGCATGGGCTGCCCTGTTGCCCACCGGTCCGACGCTGACGATCAGCCGGGCGAGCACCGAGGTCACCGGGTCGACGGAGGACGCATGAATCGCGCCCTGGTGACGGCGCTGGTGGCGGCTGGTCTGCTGATGCCGGGCACCGGAGCGCAGGCGGCCACCGAAGGCCAGGACCAGTGCTCACCGGACACACCGCGCAGCATCGCGTCGACACCCTCGGCGCTCCCCCGGCTCGCCGCGGATGCCGCCTGGCAGTGGGCCACCGGTGCTGGGGTGACTGTGGCGGTGGTGGATTCCGGCGTGAACAGCGCGAATGCTCACCTGACCGGTGCCGTCGTGCCGGGCACCGATCTGGTCGGACAGGCGGGCGACCCGAGCGGTCAGACGGATGTGGCCGGGCACGGCACCGCCATCGCCGGGCAGATCGCCGCGCGAGAGGTCTCCGGTTCCGGTGTGATCGGACTGGCCCCCGAGGCGACGATCCTGCCGGTGCGGGTGTACTACGCCGACGACGACCAGGCGAAGGAGGCCGGTACCGCACCGGACGCCGGTCGGATCGCGCAGGGCATCCGCTACGCCGCCCAGTCCGGTGCCCAGGTGATCAACGTGTCGATGAGCACCCCGAACGACTCCCCCGATCTGCAGGCGGCGGTGCAGGAGGCGCGGGCCGCTGGGTCGTTGGTCGTCGCGTCGGCGGGCAATCGCGGGACCAGCACCGACACCAGTGATGGACCGCGCTACCCGGCCGCCTACCCGGAGGTGCTGGCCGTGACCGCGGTGGACGGCACCGGCGCACCGACAGAGGCGGCGATCCACGGCGAGCACATTGATGTTGCTGCCCCCGGCACGGAGGTGCTGACCGCTTTCCATGCCGCAGGTGACTGCGTGCTGGCCGGGTCGGACGCCTCGACCAGCTTCGCCACGGCCTATGTCAGCGCCGCCGCCGCACTGGTGGCCGAGCGCTATCCGGATGAGACGCCCGCACAGTGGGCGTACCGACTGGAGGTCACGGCGCTACGCGCCCAGCCCGCGCAGCACGACGAGCTGGTCGGGTGGGGCGTGATCCGGCCGGATCTGGCGCTCGGGTTCGTGGACGACGGGACCGCGGCCGGACCGACCAGCCCGGTGCATGGTGAGACGCTCAGCACCGAGGTCACCGCACGGGTCGTGGACTCCTCACCTCGGGTCGACCCGTTGACCGGAGCTCGCGCGGCGGCGGTGTGGTGGGTCCTCGGTGGGGGCACCGTCGTGCTGTTGTCCGTTCTGGCGTCGCGGTTCGGTCGACGTCGCCGCGGGTCAGCTCGCTGAGTCCGCCACCCGGGCGAGGCGCTGCACCCGTCCGGCGCGCACGCCGTCGATGGTGAGCAACACCAGCGACACCCACACCAGCCCGAATCCCCACCACCGGGCGGGCGGCATGGTCTCGTGCAGGATGGTCACCCCGATCAGGAACTGCAGGATCGGTGCCAGGTATTGCAGCATCCCGACCACGCTCAACGGCAACCGCCGAGCGGCCTCACCAAAGAGCAGCAGCGGCAACGCGGTCGCGATACCCGTCCCGGCGAGCGCCAGCGCCTGGCCGCCGCCCTCACTACCGAAAGTGCCCTGGCCTGTGGCGTGCAACCAGATCAGGTAGCCCGCCGCCACCGGAGCCAACACCAGGGTCTCGGCGGCCAGAGATGGGGCGGCACCCACCGAGCGACCGACCCGGTTCTTCAACAGGCCGTACACCCCGAAGGAGAACGCCAGGGTGAGCGCCACCCAGGGCAACCGGCCGACCCCGATCGTGATCACGACCACCGCCGCAGCGCTCACCCCCAACGCGACCCATTGCAGTCGGCGCAGACGTTCACGCAGGACCAGCACCGCGAGCGCCACGGTGACGATCGGGTTGATGAAGTACCCGAGCGCCGCGTCCACCACATGCCCGGACAGTGTCCCGTAGACGAATGTCAGCCAGTTCACCGCGAGCAGCACTGCCGCCACCGCCAACACCGCCACCGTGCGACCGGTACGCAGCACCGTGCCCAGTTGGCCCCAGGCACGTCCGGCGGTGAGCACCACCGCGCAGAACACCAGCGACCACAACACCCGGTGCGCAATGATCTCGGCCGGTCCGGCGGGGACCAGCAGGGTGAAGTACAGCGGGAGCACGCCCCACAGCAGATAGGCCGAAGCGCCGTTGGCGAGACCGCGCGGGTCCAAAGTCGACGGGGAGGGTGTGCTCACAGCGCGACGGTATCCCTCCTGGCCGACATCCCGGGCGCGGTTCCATCGACGCGACCGCGCCTCCAGGTGAGGGTGCCCTTGCCTGCCCACCTAGACTGGCCGCAGCCCGCGACCGCAGCGCGGCGACCTGGAGGTCCGATCCGGACTCGGTGGCCTGCGACGGCGCGGCGATGACGTCTCCTCCAGAAAGAAGGCAGCTGCGTGAGCTCCCACCGACCCGTTCGGGTGGCCGTGATCGGCGCCGGACCCGCTGGCATCTACGCCTCGGACATCCTGTCGCGCTCCGATCTGGACGTGTCGATCGACTTGATCGAGCGGCTGCCCGCGCCCTTCGGGCTGGTGCGTTACGGCGTCGCCCCGGACCACCCGCGGATCAAGCAGATCATCACCGCGCTGCATAAGGTCCTCGAACGCGGTGACATCCGGTTGATCTGCAATGTGGATTACGGGGTCGATCTCACGCTGGAGGATGTCCGGCGGCACTACGACGCGGTGATCTTCGCCACCGGCGCGATCAAGGACGCCGACCTGCCGATCCCCGGCATCGATCTGGACGGTTCCTACGGGGCTGCCGACTTTGTGTCCTGGTACGACGGGCATCCCGACGTGCCGCGCACCTGGCCGCTGGACGACCGCGAGGTCGCGGTGATCGGCGCCGGGAACGTGGCCTTGGATGTCGCGCGGATTCTGGCGAAGCACGCCGAGGATCTGCGCTCGACCGAGGTTCCGGACAACGTGCACCAGGTATTGGCGGCCTCCCCGGTGACGGATGTGCATGTCTTTGCCCGGCGCGGACCGGCGCAGGCCAAATTCTCCTCCTTGGAGCTGCGCGAGCTCGGGCACGTCCCGGATGTCGACGTGGTCGTCTACCCGGAGGACTTCGAGTTCGATGAGGGTTCTCAGGCGGCGATCCGGTCCTCGAACCAGACCAAACAGGTGGTCAAAACCCTCACCGACTGGACCCTCAAGGAGCCGGAGGAACTGACCGCGAGCCGCCGCATCCACCTGCACTTCTTGCACGCCCCGGCCGAGGTGCTCGGCGAGGACGGCAAGGTCGTCGGGCTGCGCACCGAGCGGACCGTGCTCACCGGGGACGGCACCGTCGCTGGCACGGGCCAGTTCCATGACTGGCCGGTGACCGCGGTGTACCGCGCGGTCGGGTACTTCGGTTCCCCGGTGGTGGATGTGCCCTTCGACGATCAGGGCGGGGTCATCGCCAACCGCGAGGGTCGGGTGGTCGATGTGGACGGCGAACCGGTGTCGGGGGTGTACACCACCGGCTGGATCAAGCGCGGACCGGTCGGCCTGATCGGCCACACCAAGTCCGACGCCAAGGAGACCATCGAGCACCTGGTCGAGGACGCCGCGGCCGACTCGTTCCGCACCGCCACCGAGCCCGACCCTGAGGCCGTCCTCGACTTCCTGCGGGCACGGGGGGCACGACCGATCCACTGGCCCGGGTGGGAACTGCTGGACGCCTACGAGCGGACGCTGGGCGAGACGCAGGGACGCGAGCGGATCAAGGTCGTCCCCCGCGAGGACATGGTGCGGATCGCCCTGGCGCTCGCCGACGAGGACTGACCCGACCCAGCTGACCGACGAGGGGCCACGCACCGGTGCGTGGCCCCTCGTCGTCTCACACGCTCTCGATCACGACCGTGCGTTCACCGAAGAGCACCAACCACCCGGGCGTGACCCGCGCCTCCTGACCCGCCGGGAGCGCCCAGCGGTTGCCCGCCGGGTCGACCAGCACGGTCCCGTTGGTCGAGTTCTGGTCGACGACGACCAGGCCACCCGGCTCCGGGCGGAAGGCGAAGTGCACCCGGGACACCGACTGTGCGGGGTCCGTGATCGCCACCAGGTGTGCCGGATCGGGGTCACCGAGCAACGGGAACGGGTTGCGGCCGACCAGCCCCGGGCCGGTCACCTCGATCAGCTCACCGGTGTCGAAGGCCATCCGCACCGGCGTGTGCGTCCGTGGACCGGCGACCCGGGTCAGCTCCAGCTCGCCCAGCCCCTCGGGGACGGACGGTGGCGTCGGCTGCGCGGCGACGGTCGGGAGAGTATCCACGGGCAGGAGGGGCGGGGGCGGGGGCGTCGTGTGGGCCGGGGTCGACGGCCGGTCGGCAGGGGCCGGTGACGGGTGGGCGACGGCCTCGGGTACGAGCAATGCCGGCTCAGGGCGACTCGGGTCACGTGCGGGCTGCCCGTCGTCGCCCGGCTCGGAGGCCTGAGGCGCATCGACGGACGACACAGATGTGGCCGATGCGGGCGTCATCGGGACATCGACCGGCATCGGAGGCGCTGGCGGCTCGGCTCGCGTCGGCGTCGGGAGTGCAGGCGCTGCGGGCACCGGGGGCGCGGCTGGTGCGAGGCTCGTCGGCACTCCGCCCAGGGCCGGCGGCGCAGGGGGCGTCGCGACCTCCACTGACGCCGACGGCCCCGGCACCTCGATCCCCGTGGCCGTCACCATCGCGTCCGGCCCAGCAGCGGCATGCGGATCGGTCCCCCGCGCCGTGGCCAGCGGGTCGACCCCCCAGGGCGCTGCACCACCGGCCGCCGGGGCGACCCACCCCGCCGCAGGAGCGCCGGCACCATCGGGTCCGCCGGACGCCGCACCAACAGACGTCTCCCCCCTCCGCCCCGCACGCACTGCCGACGCGCGCAGCACCATCGTGCCCGCGGCCTTGTCATGCCATCCCCGCCGGGCCGGGCTCTCGTCCCACGCGCCGGAGGCCGCGATCACGTACACCCCGACCCCGGCGAGCAACGAGCCGAGACCCTGGACGATCCCCCGCAGCAGCACCGCCCACAGGCCGGCCGGGCGACCGGTCCGGACCGACAGGGTGCGGATGCCGAGCAGCGCCGATCCAGCAGTCGCCCCGGTGAAAGCCTCGGCCATCCACTGCGCGGCGGCGACCACCAGCGCGACCAGACCAGGGATCAGCAGCACGCCCGGCGTCAGCTGGTCACGCAGGGTGGGCAGGATCAGCACCACCGCCACCCCGACTAGCAGTGCGGCGGCGATCTGGTCCACCAGCAGCGCGAGCAGGCGGCGGCCAATGGGGGCGACCCGGTCCTCGATGTCGAGGCCGAACTCCCAGGCCTGGGGCGCGGGACGGGCGGTGTCGGCACTCGGAGGTGGTGTATCCGAGGTGGGGACGCGGGCCGGATTCGGTGCCGCGGCAGGCCAGTCGACGGAGCTGGTGAACGGGTCGGCGTGGTCGGGAGCATCCGGCACGGGCACCCGCTGACCGCAGGAGCCGCAGAAGGCAGCACCGGGGTCGAGGTCGGCAGCGCAGATCGGGCAGGCCGCGTGGGTGGGCATGGTTCCCCCTTGAGTGGCGGACAGGCCCGCGGCTGACGACCTGTCCGGGTGGTGAGGTCAGGACGCGCGGTTCACCAGGGCGTCCGCGAAGGAGATGAAGGAATCCTTGACCGGTCCGGCCGGCAGCACGTCGAGTACGGCGACCGCCTCGTCGACCAGAGCGAGGGCGCGGGCCCGGGTCTCGGCGACCACCTCGTGTGTGGACAGGGCGGCGACGGCACGGGCGAGTGCGTCATCGTCGGACAGGTCGGAGTCGAGCAGGTCGACCAGGGCGATGTCCTCCGGGCGGCGCTCGCGGGCGGCGCGCTCGCGCAGTAGCAGCACCGGCATGGTGGGGACCTTCTCCCGCAGGTCCGTGCCGGGGGTCTTGCCGGAGAGCGCGGCGTCGGCGGAGACATCCAGGACGTCGTCGGCGAGCTGGAAGGCGATGCCGATCCGTTCCCCGAAAGCGGCGACGGTCTCCACGACCTCGGGGGCGCAGCCGCCGTACATCGCGCCGAGCCGGGCGGAGGTGGCGATCAGCGAGGCGGTCTTGTCGGCGAGCACCTGCAGGTAGTGCTGGACGGCGTCGTCGCCCTCGCGCGGGCCCATCGACTCGTGCAGCTGACCGAGGCACAGCCGCTCAAAGGTGCCGGCCTGGATCTTGACCGCCTCAGGGCCCAGATCGGCGACGGTGGTGGAGGCGCGGGAGAACAGCAGGTCGCCGACCAGAATGGCGACAGAGTTGCCCCAGACCTCGTGTGCGGCGGGCGCACCGCGACGCAGCGGGGCGGAGTCCATCACGTCGTCGTGGTACAGCGAGGCCAGGTGGGTGAGCTCGACCACGACCGCGGCGTCCAGTACCTCGTCGCGGGAACCGTCGCCCAGCTCAGCGGCCAGCAGGGTCAGCATCGGACGCAGGCGCTTACCCCCGGCGTCGGCCAGGTGATGCGCCGCGTCATTGACCAGCTCGTCGGCGTAGGCGGCGGCGGTGCGCAGGCGATCCTCGACCTGGTCGAGGCGAGCCGCGATCCGCTCGGCGAGTGCCGGGTCGGCGAGCGGCAGGGCGGTCGGGGATGTCACGGGACGAACCTATCTGGCCGGGCGGCTGGGGGCAGAACTGACGTGCGACCGCCGCCCCGCACGAATGGGTGCGGGGCGGCGGTCGAGTCCTGACGAGGGTACGCGGGTCAGGGCAGGAACACCGCCACCTGGGAGATGGCGTCCAACACCGGTCCGGGCAGCACACCGAGCAGCACGGTCAGCACCGCACAGATCGCGATGCCAGCGAGCGCGAAGCCCTGCGAGGTCACCACGACAGTGCGCGGACGGGAGCCGGCGTCGGCGTCGGTGAGCGGTCCACCGTCCGGGCTGGTGAAGAACATCAGCACGATGAGCCGGACGTAGAAGAACGCTGCGGCGGCCGAGGCCAGCACACCGACCAGAGCCAGCGGCCACGCCCCACCGTCCACTGCCGCGGAGAACACCGCGAATTTGCCGGTGAAGCCCGCGGTGAGCGGGATTCCGGCGAAGGACAGTAGGAACAGCGCGAAGGTGGTGGCCAGCACCGGGTGGGTGCGACCGAGCCCGGCCCACTGGGAGATGTCAGTGGCCTCACCGAGTACCGGGGCGTCGGCGTCGTTCTCCGGTGCCGCCTCGGTCACCGTCGGGGAGTCCGACCCGGCGGGCAGCACACCGGCGGCGACCGCCACCCCCAGGGAGGCACGGGCGGCCTCGGGCACGGTGGTGGTGGTGGTCCCCCGTTCCCGGACCAGCGAGACGATGCCGAAGGCACCCACCGTCGCGGCACCGTAGGCCAGCAGGTAGAACAGCACGGCGGTGATGCCGGTCTGCGCCAGTGCGACCACGCCGGTGAGCACGAAGCCCGCATGCGCGATCGAGGAGTAGGCCAGGATCCGCTTGACGTCGGTCTGGACCAGGGCGATCACGGTGCCAACCACCATGGTGGCGATGGCGACCGTCCACATCATCGGTTCCAGATCCCAGCTCATGCCGGGCAGCACGGTGTAGAACACCCGCAGCAGCGCACCGAAGGCGGCGACCTTGGTGCAGGCGGCCATGAACCCAGTGATCGGGGTGGGCGCGCCCTGGTAGACGTCCGGGGTCCAGGAGTGGAACGGCACCGCGCCGACCTTGAACAGCAGGCCGATCAGCACCAGCAGCGAGCCGACCAGCAGCAGGCCGTCCATCCCGGTGACGGTGCCGACGGCGGTGGCGATCTCGCTGTACCGGATCGAGCCGGAGTAGCCGTAGAGCAGCACGATGCCGAACAGCAGCAGCGCCGAGGCGAAGGCCCCCAGCAAGAAGTACTTCATCGACGCTTCCTGGCTGAGCAGGCGGCGACGGCGGGCCATCCCGGTCAGCAGGTACAGCGGCAGGGACAGCACCTCGAGTGCGACGAACAGCGTCAGCAGGTCGCCGGTGGCGGGGAAGATCATCATCCCGCCGGTGGCGAAGAGCATCAGCGGGTAGATCTCGGTCTGCTGCAGACCGGCCCGCCGTGCCGACTCCTCATAACCGGAGCCGGGCACCGACGCGGCCTGCGGGGCGAAGGCGTCCTCCCCGGTGGAGGTGCGGTCCGCGGCGATCAGCACGGCCAGCAGGGCGAGCAGCGCGATGACCGCCTGCATCACCAGGGTCGGGCCGTCGACCAGCAACGATCCGCTGAGCACATCGGTGCCACCGCTGAACGTGCCGTCGGCATTCTCCAGGCCGCGCCAGAGCAGCGCCACCGAGATCAGGCTGCCGACCAGCGCGGCCAGGGTCACCACCAGTTGGGCGGGACGGCGGACGGCACGGGGCGCGAAGGCCTCGATCAGGACGCCGAGCACGGCCGCCCCGAGCGGGAAGAGCACCGGCGTGAGCTGGGCCCACGCGATGTCCGGCGCGATGAAGCTCACTGCTCGCTCCCCTCGTCACCCACGGTGACCAGATCCGGGGCGTCGGCGACGCCCACCTGCGTGACGGAGATGGTGGCCGGGTCGTTGACCAGGTCCAGTGCCGGAGCCGGGTAGAAGCCCAGCACCAGCATCAGGGCGATCAGCGGACCGACCACCCAGCGCTCGCGACCGGACAGGTCCCGGGTCTCGGCGAGCTCGTCGCGCACCGGGCCGGTGAACACCCGCTGGTAGGTCCACAGCACGTAGAGCGCGGCGAGGACCACACCGACCGCGGCGATGATCGCGGCCGGACGGTGCGTCCCGAAGGTCCCGACAATGACCAGGAACTCGCTGACGAAGGTGCTCAGCCCCGGCAGAGACAGGGCGGACAGGCCGACCACCAGGAAGGTCCCAGCCAACACCGGCGTGATCTTCTGCAGTCCGCCGAAGTCGGCGATCCGGGCCGAGCCCTTGCGGGCGACCAGGAACCCGACCAGCAGGAACAGCCCGCCGGTGCTCAGCCCGTGGTTGACCATGTAGAACGACGACCCGGCGATGGAGGTCGAGGTGAAGGCGAAGATGCCCAGCACGATGAACCCGAAGTGCGACACCGAGGTGTACGCGACCAGGCGGAACATGTCCTGCTGCCCGAGGGCCAGCAGCGCGCCGTAGAAGATCGACACCAGGGCCAGCGCGATGATCACCGGCGCCGCCCACCGGGAGGCCTCCGGGAACAGGGGCAGGCACAGGGTCAGCATCCCGAAGGTGCCGACCTTGTCCAGCACACCGACCAGCAGGGTCGATGTTCCCGCCGGGGCCTGCTCGGCGGTGTCCGGCAGCCAAGAGTGCACCGGGAACATCGGGGCCTTGATCGCGAAGGCCAGGAAGAACGCCAGGAACAGCCAGCGCCCGGTGCCGGTGCCCAGGTCGAGTCCGGTGAGGTTGCTGATCAGGAAGCCCTGCTCGCCGCCGGGACCGTGCAGGGAGAGCACGATCACGCCGACCAGCATCACCAGCCCACCGGCCAGCGAGAACAGCAGGAACTTCACCGCGGCGTAGCGCCGCTGCGGTCCACCGAAGGCCCCGATCATGAAGTAGACGGGGATCAGCATGGCCTCGAACACCACGTAGAACAGGAACAGGTCCCGCGCGGCGAAGACGGCGACCATGAACGAGGTCAGCACCAGCACCAGGGCCAGGTAGTGCCGCAGCCGGTTGGACGCCCCGTTCTGCGAACCCTGCTCCTTCCAGGCCGCGAGGATCACCAGCGGCACCAGGACCAGTGCCATCAGGATCAGCAGCATGGCCACACCGTTGACGCCGAGGGCGTAGGAGATCCCGAACTGCGGGATCCAGGCGTGGCTCTCGTACAGCTGGTAGCTGCCGGTCAGGGAGGCGTCGGACATCGAGCCGCCGAAGCCGACGACCGCGGCGCCAATGGCCAGGGCCAGCTCGACGACGGCGACGACCAGTGCGATCTCGCGCACGCGGCGCGGTCCGGCGGTCGGACCGTCGGCGGCCCGGCGGGGCAGGACCCAGAGCAGCAGGGCACCGATCAGCGGCCAGACGATCAGCAGCGTCAGCCAGGGCACATCCGCGGGCACCGTGGCGGCGACCATGTCGTCCATGGCAGCGGGGGTGAGCGTGAGCACGGTTCTTCTCCCTCAGATCCGCGGAGCCAGGACGACGACCGCCAGCACGACCAGACCGAACAGCATGGTGGCGGCGTACTGCCGGACGTAGCCGGACTGGAGCTTGCGCAGCAGCTGTCCGATCCCGACGGTGAGCTTGCCCAGGCCGGTGAACGCACCGTCCACCACCGAGCGGTCGCCGAAGACCAGCGACCGGGTCAGGTACTGCCCGGGCTGCACCAGCACGGCGTCGTTGACGGTGTCCTGGTACATGTCGACCCGGGCGGCGCGGGTGAGCGCCGAGCCCTTCGGGGCGGTGGTCGGCACCGGCAGCGCGCCGTACTGCCGCCAGGCCAGGACCAGGCCGATCGCCACCGCCAGCAGCGTGACGATCTGGATCACCGGCACCGACAGCACCGGCTCGTGGTGCTCGACGTGCCCGGTGACCGGCTCGAGCCAGGTGGTGAACCCGCCGCCGAGCTGGAGCACGAAGCCCAGTCCGAGCGAGCCGATGGCCAGGATGATCATCGGCACGGTCATCAGCCAGGGCGACTCGTGCGGGTGCCGCAGCGGCAGGTCGTCGGAGGCCTTGGACTTCTGGTCGGTCCAGCGCGCCTTGCCGTGGAAGGTCATGAAGAACATCCGCGACATGTAGAACGCGGTGATCCCGGCACCGACCAGGGCGACGATGCCGAAGACCCAGGCCCGCCACTCCCCGGCACCTTCCGGCACCACGAAGGCGGACTCGATGATCTTGTCCTTCGACCAGAAGCCGGAGAACGGCGGCACACCCAGGATCGCGAGCCAGCCGAGGCCGAAGGTGGCCCAGGTGATGGTCATTGACGTGCGCAGCGCACCGAAGTGCCGCATATCCGTGGTGTCGTCCATCCCGTGCATCACGGAACCCGCGCCCAGGAACATCCCGGCCTTGAAGAATCCGTGCGTCACCAGGTGGAAGATCGCGAAGGCGTAGCCGATCGGGCCGAGGCCCGCGGCCAGCACCATGTAGCCGATCTGCGACATGGTCGAGGCGGCCAGCGCCTTCTTGATGTCGTCCTTGGCGCAGCCGATGATCGCGCCGAGCACCAGGGTGATCGCACCGACGATGGTGACGATCAGCTGCGCGGTGGGCGCGCCCTCGAACACCGGTGCCGAGCGCACGATCAGGTACACCCCGGCGGTGACCATGGTGGCGGCGTGGATCAGCGCGGACACCGGCGTCGGACCGGCCATCGCGTCGCCGAGCCAGGACTGCAACGGGAACTGCGCCGACTTGCCGCAGGCGGCCAACAGCAGCATCAGGCCGATGGCGGTGAGCATCCCGGTGGACACCGCACCCGACTCGATCCCGGTGGCCACGGAGGCGAAGTCCAGCGACCCGAGCTGGCTGAACAGCAGCCCCATCGCGACCAGCAGGCCGATGTCGCCCACACGGTTGGCGACGAAGGCCTTCTTGGCGGCCACCGCGTACTCGGTGCGGTGGTTCCAGAACCCGATCAGCAGGTAAGAGGCCAGACCGACACCCTCCCAGCCGACGAACAGCAGCAGGTAGGAGTCCGCCAGCACCAGGATCAGCATCGCCGCGATGAACAGGTTCAAGTAGGCGAAGAACCGGCGGCGGGCGGCGTCATGCGCCATGTAGGCCACCGAGTACAGGTGGATCAGCGTTCCGACGAAGGTCACCAGCAGCACGAAGGTCAACGACAGCGGGTCGACCCGGAGCCCGGCGGCCAGGTCGAAGCGCCCGACCGTGATCCAGTCGAACAGGTGCACGTCGATCACGCGGTCGCCGGCGTCACGGCCCAGCAGCTCGGTCAGCAGCAGCGCGCCCACCACGAAGGAGGCGGCGGACGCCAGCACACCGAGCCAGTGGCCCCAGCGGTCGGAGGCCCGGCCGAGCAACAGCAGGATCGCCGCGCTGGCCAGGGGCACCGCCACCAGGAGCGGGGCGAGGGAGGTCAGGTTCACGGTCCCCTCAGCTCTTCAGCAGGTTGATGTCGTCGACCGAGGCCGACTTCCGGGTGCGGAAGATCGACACGATGATCGCTAGCCCGACGACGACTTCCGCCGCGGCGACCACCATGACGAAGAAGGCCATCACCTGGCCGGTCAGGTTGCCGTGCAGCCGGGAGAACGTCACCAGCGCCAGGTTGGAGGCGTTGAGCATCAGCTCGATGCCCATGAACACGATGATCGCGTTCCGCCGCAGCAGCACGGTGGCCGCTCCGATGGAGAACAGGATCCCGGACAGCACCAGGTAGTGGGTCAGGCTCACGGCTCGGTCTCCGTCTTGGTGGAGGCGGCACCCAGGTCCACCTCAGTGGTGGGGCCGCTGGTGGTACCCGGCGCTGCCGCGGGGGGCTTGGCCTCGGACTCCTCGGTGCCGAGCAGGGCGGCCTCGTCCTCGGGTGAGTCGACCACCGCGGTGACCGCGCGACGGTAGGTGTCCGCGTGGTAGCTGGTGGTACCCGCCTCCTGGCCACGGATGCGCAGTACCCGCGGGACCGAGTCCTCGATCGGGTTGCCGTGCGGGTCGAGGGCCGGGACGTCCATCGCATTGTGCCGGGCGTAGACGCCGGGGGCAGGCAGCGGGGTGACCCGGGTGCCGGCCTTCATCCGCATCGCCTGGCGTTCCGGCTGCTTGATCAGCTTCTTGAGCCGAGTGCGGTGGGTCAGCACCAGCGCGCCGAGGGCGGCGATCACCAGCAGGGCACCGACCACCTCCAGCCCGAAGACGTGCTGGCCGAAGACGATCCGGGCGACACCGGTCGGGTTGCCATCCGCATTCGCCTGCTCCAGACCGACGGTGGCCGGGTAAGTGGCCTTGACCAGCACACCGACCAGCACCACGGCCAGACCCACGCCGGCGATCCACCCGATCCAGCGCTGACCCTTGATCGTCTCCACCAGGGAGTCCGAGGCGTCGACGCCGACCAGCATCAGCACGAACAGGAAGAGCATCATCACCGCGCCGGTATAGACCACCACCTGGACCACCCCGAGGAAGGGCGCGTCCTGGGTGACGTACAGGAAGGCGAGGCAGATCATCACCAGCACGACGCTCATCGCGGCGTGCACGGCCTTGCGCGCGAACAGCAGTCCACAGGCGGCGGCCACCATCACGACGGCCAGCACCCAGAACAGGACAGCCTCGGCGGTCGACGGGTCGTTCATCGGGCCTCCTGCCCTTCCACCGCACCCGCACGAGAGCGGGCGGCGGCCAGCGTCGGGTCATCGGGCCGCAGACCGGCGACCCAGTCCACCTGGGCGGCGGTCGGGCCGATCACATCGCCGCGGTAGTACTCAGTGTCCGTGGTGCCCTCGACCATCGGGTGCGGGGCGGCAAGCATGCCCTCAGCCATCGGGGCCAGCAGATCCTGCTTCTCGTAGATCAGGCCCTCGCGGGTCGGACCGGCCAACTCGAAGTCGTTGGTCATGGTCAGCGCACGGGTCGGGCAGGCCTCGATGCACAGCCCACAGAAGATGCAGCGCAGATAGTTGATCTGGTAGACGCGGCCGTAGCGCTCGCCGGGAGAGAACTGCTCCTCGGCGGTGTTGTCCGCGGCCTCGACATAGATCGCGTCCGCCGGGCAGGCCCAGGCGCACAGCTCACAGCCGATGCACTTCTCCAGCCCGTCCGGGTAGCGGTTGAGCTGGTGGCGACCGTGGAACCGCGGCTTCACCCGGGCGGGCTCGCGCGGGTACTGCTCGGTCACGGTCTTGGAGAAGAAGTTCTTGATCGTGACGCCGAATCCGGCCGCCGGGGCGAGCACATCGGCCACCACCGACCGCTTGGGGATCAGCGACTGGTACGGCTGCGGCGCAGCGACCTCACGGCCGGAGCGCTGCACCTCGCCGCCGCCGCTGGACTTCTGGACGGAGTTGTCAGCCACGGGTCGACTCCTCGGTGGGGGTGGTGTCGTCGCCGCCGACCAACGCCGGGGTCACCGACGCGGTCTGGGCCGCACGACGAGCGGCACGGGGGGACGGCGGCAGCTGCTGTCCGGGCAGCGGCGGCACCGGGAAGCCATCGGCGAAGGCGTCGAAGGGCTCGTCCGGTCGCTGCTCCGGATCGGACTGCTTCTTCTCTGGGATCAGGAAGGTGATCCCGACCGCGACCAGCAGCACGACAGCCGCGCCGATGGACCAGGCGCGCACATCCAGGTCGGTGAACTGCTGGACGCCCTGCACCACCGCGACGCAGACCACCCAGACCAGTGCGGCCGGGATCAGCACCTTCCAGCCGAACTTCATGAACTGGTCGTAGCGGAAGCGCAGCAGTGTGCCGCGGATCCAGACGAACAGGAACATGAACAGCCAGACCTTGATCACGAACCACAGCAGCGGCCACCAGCCGGTGTTGAACATGCCGTCGTTGATCGCGGACAGCGGCCACGGGGCACGCCACCCGCCGAAGAACAGCGTGGTCGCCACCGCGGAGACGTTGAGCATGTTGATGTACTCGGCCAGGAAGAACCAGGCGAACTTCATCGACGAGTACTCAGTGGTGTAGCCACCGACCAGCTCACCCTCGGCCTCGGGCAGGTCGAAGGGCAGTCGGTTGGTCTCGCCCACCATCGAGATCACGTAGATCACGAAGGCCGGCAACAGTGGGATCAGCCACCAGATCGTGGTTTGGGAGTCGACGATCTGCGAGGTCGACATCGACCCGGCCACGATGAACACGCTGACCAAGGACAGGCCCATCGACAGCTCGTAGCTGATCACCTGGGCGGTGGAACGCACCGCGCCGAGCAGCGGGTAGGTCGAGTTGGACGACCAGCCACCGAGCACGATGCCGTACACGCCGACCGAGGCGCAGGCCAGGATGTAGAGCACCGCCACCGGGAAGTCGGTGAGCTGCAACGGGGTCATCACCCCGAAGATGTTCACCTCCGGTCCGAAGGGGATCACCGCGTAGGTGAGCAGCGAGCAGAACACCGCGATCACCGGCGCGACGATGTAGATCACCTTGTCGGCTGCCTTGACGGTGATGTCCTCCTTGAGCAGGAGCTTCATCGCGTCGCCCAGGGACTGGAAGAGACCGAGCGGTCCGTGCCAGTTCGGGCCCGGACGCAGCTGCATCCGGCCAACGACGCGGCGCTCGAACCAGATGGCGATCAGCACGGACAGCAGCAGGAAGACGATGATCCCGACGGCCTTGAGCAGCCAGACCCAGAACACGTCATTGCTGAAGTCGGCGGTCACCGCAGCGCTGGCCGCGTTCATGCCGTCACCTCCCCGGTGGTCGCAGCGGCGATTCGCACCACGTCACCGTTCACCGCGTGCAGGGTGTCCCGCACCTGGCATCCGGGGGCAGCGGTGGGCAGCCAGATCACGTGGTCGGGCAGATCGTCGACCACCAGCGGCAGCGTGATCGTCCCCGCATCGGTGGACACCTCGACCAGCCCGCCCGCGTCGATGCCGATCCCGGCCGCGGTCGCAGCCGACGCCCGGGCGACCGGACGCTTGGCGGTGCCGGCCAGGAAGGGCTCACCGTCCTGGAGCCGTCCGGTGTCGAGCAGCAGGTGCCAGGTGGCCAGCACGGCCTGCCCGGCGTCGATGGCCGGGGCTGGACCGGCGGAGACCGCAGGTGCCTCGGCGCGGGTGCCGTCCCAGGTGCCCAGTGCGTCGAGCTCGACGTGCACCGCCGCCACTGTCTTGGTACCGAGGAACACCCCCAGTTCGTCGGCCAGGGCGTCCAGCACGCGGTGGTCGGACATGGCGGTGGAGGTCAGCGCCTGCGGGAACGGCCGACGACGACCCTCCCAGCTGACGAAGGTGCCGGGCTTCTCCACCGGTGGGGCAACCGGCAGCACCACATCGGCGCGCTCGGTGACCTCGGAGGTCCGCACCTCCAGCGACACCAGGAATCCCACCGCATCCAGCGCGGCACGCGCCGCGGCAGGATCGGCCAGGTCACGCAGATCGACACCGCCGACCACGAGTCCGCCGAGCTCACCGGCAGCCGCGGCGGCGAGGATCGCGTCGGTGGAACGACCGGGCTCGGCGGGCAGGTGCTCGACCTCCCACGCCGCGGCGACATCCACCCGGGCAGCCGGGTCGGTGACCGGGCGGCCGCCGGGCAGCAGCCCGGGTAGTGCACCGGCGTCCACCCCACCTCGCTCACCGGCGCGGCGCGGCACCCAGGCCAGACGCGCACCGGTCTGCTTGGCCAGGCGCAGCACCGCAGAGAGCGCACCCGGCACCGCGGCCAGCCGCTCGCCGACCAGAATCACGGCGCCATCCGCACACAGCGCCTGCTTCGGGTCGGACAGCTTTCCCTTCGTGATGGCGTCCAGCACCTCGGGCTCGGTGCCCGGGGCGGCGGGGATCAGCGTGCCGTTCATCCGCTCCAACCCACGGCTGGCGAACGGTGCTACGGACAGCACCCGGGTCTTCCCGTTCACCGCGGCCTTGCGCAGGCGCAGGAACAGGATGCCCGCCTCGTCCTCGGCCTCCAGACCGGCGAGCAGCACCGCGGGGGCGTGCTCCAGGTCGGTGAAGGTCACACCCAGCCCGGTCCCGGCGACGGCGTGCGCCAGGAAGGCGGACTCCTCGTCGGAGTGCGGACGGGCACGCAGGTCGACGTCGTTGGTCTTCAACGCAACCCGGGCGAACTTGCCGTAGGCGTAGGCGTCCTCGAGGGTCAGCCGACCGCCGGGCAGCACACCGACGCCGGAGGCCTGCTCCAGCCCGTGCGCCGCGACTTCCAGCGCCTCGGCCCAGGAGGCGGGCCGCAGCTCGCCGTCCTCGCGCACCAGCGGGGTGGTGATCCGATCGGCGGCGGACTGCCAGGCAAAGGCGAAGCGGTCCTTGTCGCTGATCCACTCCTCGTTGACCTCCGGGTCCTCACCGGAGAGTCGACGCAGCACCACACCGCGACGGTGGTCGACGCGGATCGCGGAGCCGTTGGAGTCGTGCTCGGCCACACCCGGGGTGGACACCAGGTCGAAGGGCCGGGCCCGGAACCGGTAGGCGGCGCTGGTCAGCGCACCCACCGGGCAGATCTGCACCGTGTTGCCGGAGAAGTACGAGGCGAAGGTCTGCCCCTCCTCGTCCAGCTCGGCCGGACCGACCGGGATCTCGGTGCCGAGCAGCACCTGGCCGTCGGTGGTGAGCCGGTCCTGCCCGGGAGCGGCGTCGTCGAAGCCCAGCACCTCGGCGTCGAAGCGCCCGATCTGCTGCATCGCGCCACGCTTCTGCAGATCGATGAACGGGTCGCCGGCGATCTCACGGGAGAACCGGGTGCAACGCTGGCAGAGGATGCAGCGCTCCCGGTCCAACAGGATCTGGGTGGAGACCGCGATGGGCTTGGGGAAGGTCCGCTTGATGTCCACGAACCGGGTGCTGCCCCGGCCGTTGGACATCGCCTGGTTCTGCAGGGGGCACTCGCCGCCCTTGTCGCAGACCGGGCAGTCCAGCGGGTGGTTGATCAGCAGCAGCTCCATCACACCGTGCTGCGCCTTATCCGCCTCGGCGGAGGTCCGCTGGGTGCGCACCTCCATGCCGGGGGTGGCGGTCAGCGTGCAGGAGGCCTGCGGCTTGGGCATCTTGGCCAGATTGCCGTCGCGGCCGGGTGCCCAGACCTCGACCAGACACTGACGGCAGGCACCGGCCGGGGCGAGCAGCGGGTGGTCGCAGAACCGGGGGATCTGGATGCCCAGTTGCTCGGCGGCGCGGATCACCAGGGTGCCCTTGGGCACGGTGGTCTCGATGCCGTCGATGGTGAAGGTGACACCGTCCTGGACGGCGGGGGCGTCGGCCTTGTTGGCGGTGACGGTCATGCGTGGACTCCCGCGAACTGACCCGACTTCCGGCGGGGCGTGGAGGGGAACAGGGTGGAGCGCTCCGGCGGGAACAGCTCATCCGCGGCGGTGTGCATCCCAGCCTCGAACTCCGGCCGGAAGTACTTCACCGCCGAGGTGATCGGGGAGGTCGCACCATCGCCGAGCGCGCAGAACGCCTTGCCCAGGATGTTGTCGCACAGGTCGAGCAACAGCTCGATGTCACCGTCCTGACCCTGGCCGTTCTCCAAGCGGCCCAGCACCTGGGTCAGCCAGAACGTGCCCTCCCGGCAGGGGGTGCACTTGCCGCAAGACTCATGCTTGTAGAACTGGGTCCAGCGGGAAACCGCCTTGACCACCGACACCGTCTCGTCAAAGACCTGCAACGCCCGGGTGCCGAGCATGGAGCCATTGGCCACCACGTCGTCGTAGGTCAGCGGCACATCCAAGTGCTCCGCCGTGAACAGCGGCGTCGAGGAGCCACCGGGGGTCCAGAACTTCAGCTCATGGCCCTCACGCACTCCCCCGGCCATCTCCAACAGCTCACGCATGGTGATGCCGAAGGGGGCCTCGTACTGTCCGGGCCGGTTCACATGCCCGGACAGGGAGAAGATGCCGTGCCCCGGGGACTTGTCGGTGCCCATCGCCCGGAACCAGTCCGAGCCGCCACGCACGATGCCGGGTACCGAGGCGATGGACTCGACGTTGTTCACCACGGTCGGCCGGGCGTACAGGCCCGCCACCGCCGGGAACGGGGGCTTGAGCCGCGGCTGACCGCGACGGCCCTCCAGCGAGTCGAGCAGCGCCGTCTCTTCACCGCAGATGTACGCCCCCGCGCCCGCATGCACGGTGACATCCAGGTCGTAGCCGGAGCCGAGGATGTTCTTGCCCAGATAGCCCTTGGCGTAGGCCTCCTCCACCGCCTGCAACAGCCGGCGGTAGACGTGCACCACCTCACCGCGCAGGTAGATGAACGCGTGGTGGCAGCCGATGGCGTAGGAGGTGATCGCTACGCCCTCCACCAGCACCTGCGGGTCCGCCATCATCAGCGGGATGTCCTTGCAGGTGCCCGGCTCGGACTCGTCGGCGTTGACCACCAAGTACCGGGGGCCACCGTCGGGGGCGGGCAGGAAGGACCACTTGAGACCGGTCGGGAAGCCCGCACCGCCACGGCCGCGCAGACCGGAGTCCTTGACCAGGTTCACCAG
Organism: Cellulomonas sp. NPDC089187; assembly: GCF_040685135.1. Classification (NCBI taxonomy): domain Bacteria; kingdom Bacillati; phylum Actinomycetota; class Actinomycetes; order Micrococcales; family Cellulomonadaceae; genus Cellulomonas; species Cellulomonas sp. NPDC089187. Next base: position 470,552 of record NZ_JBFBHI010000003.1, read on the forward strand.
GTCTCCGGCGTCCATGCCGAGGGCCTTGCGCAGCCCCTGGTATCCGCCATGCGCCTCGTAGCTGCTCAGGGTCCAGGACCGGTCGGCGTCCCAGCGTTCGCTGAGCACCGGGGTCAGGGTCGGCGACTGCGACATCACGACTCCTTCTCGCTGGTGGTGCCGTGCTCCTTCTTCTCCTGCTCACCGGAACGCTCGGCCGCACCCGCGGCCGGACGGTCGGTGGAGGACTGCGGTTCGCCCACCGCGGGGGTGGTGTCACCGGCGTTGACCGGGGCAGCGCCACTGTCCGGGGTTCCGGTCGGGAACTCCGGGGCCGTCCACCCGTGCTCGCGGGCCAGCGCCAGGCCGCGCAGCGTGGGCGTACCGGCGCCGACACCCTCGTTCGCGTGCCCGTCCGGGAATCCGGCCAGCACCCGGGACACCTCCTTGAAGGTGCCCACCCGGTCCGGTCCGCGGGTCGGTGCCACCGGCTCACCGGCGATCAGCTTGCCGACGATCTCCGCGGCCGACTCGGTGGTCTGGTTGTCGAAGAACTCCCAGTTGATCATCATCACCGGTGCGTAGTCGCAGGCGGCGTTGCACTCGATCCGCTCCAGGGTGATCTTCCCGTCCGCGGTGGTCTCGTCATTGCCGATGCCGAGCCGGTCGGTCAGGTCCTCCCAGATCGCGTCGCCGCCCATGATCGCGCACAGGGTGTTGGTGCAGACCCCGACGGTGTACTCGCCGTTCGGGCGACGCTTGTACTGGGTGTAGAACGTCGCCACCGCGGAGACCTGGGCGGTGGTCAGCCCCAGGGTCTCGGCGCAGAACGCGATGCCGGAGGGGCTGACGTAGCCGTCCTCGGACTGCACCAGGTGCAGCAGCGGCAGCAGGGCGGAACGAGCGTCCGGGTAGCGGGCGACCACCTGGGCGGCGTCCGCGGCCAGCCGGGCGTGCGTCTGGTCGTCGTACCGACGGCCCGTGTTGACGACGGTCATCGGTCCACCCCTCCCAGCACCGGGTCGATGGAGGCGACGGCGCAGACCACATCCGCGATCTGCCCGCCCTCGCACAGCATCGAGACGGCTTGAAGATTGTTGAAGGACGGGTCGCGGAAGTGCGCCCGGTAGGGCTTGGTGCCGCCGTCGGAGACCAGGTGCACACCCAGCTCGCCGCGGGGGTGCTCGACGGTCTGCCAGACCTGTCCGGCCGGGACCCGGAAGCCCTCGGTCACCAGCTTGAAGTGGTGGATCAGGGCCTCCATCGAGGTGCCCATGATCTCCCGGATGTGGTCCAGGCTGTTGCCCATCCCATCCGAGCCGATCGCCAGCTGTGCGGGCCAGGCGATCTTCTTGTCCTCGACCATGACCGGCTGACCGGCGGAGGCCGCCAGGCGCTCCAGCACCTGGTCGACGATCTTCATCGACTGGTAGCACTCCTCGATCCGCAGGACCATCCGGTCCCAGCAGTCCGCGCCCTCCAGCACCGGCACATCAAAGTCGTAGGTCTCGTAGCCGCAGTACGGCGCGGCCTTGCGCACGTCGTAGGGCAGACCGGTGGAGCGCAGCATCGGGCCGGTGATGCCCAGCGCCATGCAGCTGGCCAGGTTGAGCACGCCGACGTTCTGCAACCGGCCCTTGAGGATCGGCTGGCCGAGCATCAGGTCCTCGAGCTGGCGCAGGTACTTCTTCACGCCGACCAGTGCCTCGCGGATCTGGTCCAGCGCACCCGGGGGGATGTCCTGGGCGACGCCGCCGGGCCGGATGTACGCGTGGTTCATCCGCAGGCCGGTGATCAGCTCGAACACCCGCAGGATCTCCTCGCGGGCGGTGAAGCCGATGGTCATGATCGTGGTGGCACCCAGCTCGTTGCCGCCGGTGGCCAGGGCGACCAGGTGGGAGCCGACCCGGTTCAGCTCCATCATCAGCACCCGGATCTGGCTGGCCCGCTCCGGGATGTCGTCGGTGATGCCCAGCAGCCGCTCGGTGCCCAGGCAGTAGGCGGCCTCCTGGAACAGCGGCGCCAGATAGTCCATCCGAGTGCAGAAGGTCACGCCCTGGGTCCAGGTGCGGAACTCCATGTTCTTCTCGATGCCGGTGTGCAGGTAGCCGATGCCCGCCCGGGCCTCGGTCACCGTCTCACCGTCGATCTCCAGCATGAGCCGGAGCACGCCGTGGGTGGACGGGTGCTGCGGGCCCATGTTGACCACGATCCGCTGCTCGGCGAGCCGGGCCGCCTCCTCCGCGATGTCGGACCAGTCGCCGCCCACCGCCTCAAAGGTGCGGATGCCGTCGGTCTCGGAGTCGACCAGGTGCGGGGTCGCGTGGGTCGCGTTCGTCTGGGTACTCACTTGTACTGCCTCCGCTGGTCGGCCGGGGGCACGGTGGCGCCCTTGTACTCCACCGGGATGCCACCGAGCGGGTAGTCCTTGCGCTGCGGGTGACCCGGCCAGTCGTCCGGCATCTCGATCCGGGCCAGGTCGTCGCGCCCGGTGAAGACGATGCCGAAGAAGTCCCAGGTCTCCCGCTCGTGCCAGTCGTTGGCCGGGTAGACGCCGACGGTGCTGGGGATGGTCGGGTCACCGTCCGGCACCGCCACCTCCAGCCGCAGTCGACGACCGTGGGTGATCGAGGTCAGGTGGTAGACCGCGTGCAGCTCCCGGCCGGTGTCCTGCGGGTAGTGCACCCCGGAGACGCCCAGCGACAGCTCGAACCGCAGGTCCTGGTCGTCGCGCAGATGCTGGCAGACCTCGACCAAGTGGTCGCGGACGATGTTGAGGGTCAGCTCGCCACGGTCGACGACCACCGACTCCACCGCGTTGTCGTAGCCGGTGCCAGAGGCGTCCAGCAGCTCGGCCAGCACGTCGACGACCTCGTCGAACCAGCCGCCGTAGGGCCGCTCGCTCGCACCGGGCATCGCCACGGTGCTGACCAGCCCGCCGAAGCCGGAGGTGTCGCCGGAGCCGTGCACACCGAACATGCCCTCGCGCACGGCGACAACGTCCAGCGGTGTGCGCTTGCCCTGGGACGCGGCCTCCAGCGCGGTCTCGGAGGTGGACTGCACGTCGGTGTTCACGGACTCCGCCGCGTCCTTCTTCTCCTCGCTCATCGCAGCAGTCCCGTCATGTGCGAGGTGGGCTCGGCGCGCAGTGCGGCCGCCTCCACCGCCTCGGCGATCTCCCGGCGGTCCTTCCCCAACGGCTCGTTCCGGATCTGCTCGTGCAGCTCGAGGATCGCGTTGATCAGCATCTCCGGACGTGGCGGGCAGCCCGGCAGGTAGATGTCCACCGGCACGATGTGGTCGACGCCCTGGACGATGGCGTAGTTGTTGAACATGCCGCCGGAGCTGGCGCACACGCCCATCGACAGCACCCACTTGGGCCCGGCCATCTGGTCGTAGACCTGGCGGACCACCGGGGCCATCTTCTGGCTCACCCGGCCGGCGACGATCATCAGGTCGGACTGGCGCGGCGAGGCGCGGAAGACCTCCATGCCGAACCGGGAGATGTCGAAGCGGGAACCACCGGTGGCCATCATCTCGATCGCGCAGCAGGCCAGACCGAAGGTGACCGGCCAGACCGATGCTTTACGGGCCAGCCCGGCGAACTTCTCCACCGAGGTCAGGACGAATCCCGAGGGTGCTTCTTCGATACCCATGTCAGTCCTCGTCCCATTCCAGGCCGCCGCGGCGCCACTCGTACATGAACGGCACCGTGATCAGCGCCAGGAACCCGAGCATGGCGATCAGGCCGAACAGGGCCAGCTCGGAGAAGCTGACCGCCCAGGGGTAGAGGAAGACCACCTCGATGTCGAAGACGATGAAGGTCATCGCCACCAGGTAGTACTTCACCGGGAACCGGCCGCCGCCGACCGCGTGCGGGGTCGGCTGGATGCCGCACTCGTAGGCCTCGAGCTTGGCGCGGTTGTAGCGCTTCGGGCCGATGATCGCGCTCGCGCCCAGCCCGCCGAGGGCGAGCAGCGCGGCCACGCCCATCATCACGAGCAGCGGAATGTACGGGTTGTTCATCGGGGCTCTCCCAGTGGGGGGTGGAGTGCTTCCGGGGGCGTCACGGGTGTCATCTCAGGCTCTTCCGGCTCCTGGTGGGGGGGAGGGGAACCGGCGCCGATGCGGTGTCTGGTGGTCTCATGCCGCGGGTGCCATCCGTGCGAGTCCGGCGATCACGCGGTCGGCCCAGTCGCCGCCGTGCGGTTCGTAGCAGTCGGCCAGCAGCTTGTGCACGAACTTCATGAGCAGCGGGCGAGGCAACCCATAACGCGTGCACAGGTGCATGACCTGCGGGTGTTCGATCAGCTTCACGAAGACCCGGCCGAGCGTGTAGTACCCGCCCAGGTCGTCCTTCATCCGCGTGCCGTAGGTGGCCAGCGCGCGTTCACGTCCGGCGGCGGTGCCGCGGGCGAGGGATTGGGTGATGGCGTCGGCGGCGACCCGCCCGGCCTGCAGGGCGTAGGCGATGCCCTCGCCGTTGAAGGGGCTGACCATGCCGGCCGCGTCGCCGACCAGCATCAGGCCCTTGCCGTAGAGCGGGCCGCGGTTGAAGCCCATCGGCAGGGCGGCACCGCGGACCGGGCCGACCTGGTGCTCGGGGGTGAACTCCCACTCGGCGGGGGCATTGGCCATCCACTTGGTGAAGAGGTCCTTGTAGTCGACCTTGGTGGCGGCGGCGGTGGAGCTGACCGAGCCGAGACCGACATTCGCGGTGCCGTCGCCGAGGGAGAAGATCCAGCCGTAGCCGGGCATCAGGTCCGACTCGCCGGGCTTGCCGTCCCAGAGCTCGAGGTGGCTCTCCATCATCGGGTCGTCGTGCCGCGGGGTGTGGAAGTAGGTGCGCACGGCCACGCCCATCGGACGGTCCTGGCGCTTCTCCAGACCCATCCCGGTGGCCAGACGGGCGGAGACGCCGTCGGCGGCGATCACCACCGGTGCGCGGTAGGTGACCGGACCGTCCTCACCGGCGACCTTCGCCTGGACCCCGATCACCCGGCCGGTCCGCTCGTCCAGCAGCGGGCCGGTGACGGTCGTCCGCTCCTGGAACTTCGCACCGGCGGAGCGCGCGTGGTCGACCAGCAGGTGGTCCAACGACATCCGGGCCCGGGCGAGGCCGAAGGAGGGATAGCTGGACAGTTCGGGCCAGGGCAGTTCGATCACGTGACCGCCGCCGAGCACCCGCAGTCCGGTGTTCCGGATCCAGCCGTCCTGCTCGCGGATCGGCACACCCATCCGGACCATCTCGGCCACCGCGCGTGGGGTCAGTCCGTCGCCGCAGATCTTGTCCCGGGGGAAGGAGGCCTTGTCGAGCAGCAGCACCTGAAGCCCCGCGGCGGCACAGTGATAGGCGGCACTGGAGCCACCGGGCCCCGCACCGACGACGATGACATCCGCGTCATCGCTCACTGCACTGGTCACAGAATCCTCACCTATGTGAATGCCGTCACACTCGCCTGCGCCGAGTCTAGCCCGGACCTAGGTCCCGCGTGCGAGATCGGGCCTGATCAGCCTCATGCTGACACCCTGTCTGCCATCGGGACCTACGTCCCGAACCAGGTCAGATCGCCTCGATCACGCCGGGGTGACGCCGGTCACTGTCCAGGGTTGGTCGCCCGGTGCAGCGCCACGATTCCGCCGGTGAGATTCCGATACGCCACCGACCCCCACCCGGCCTGCTTCATCAGACCGGCAAGCGCCAGCTGGTCCGGCCAGTCCTGGATCGACTCCGCCAGGTAGCTGTATGCCGCGGACTGCTTGGCGACCACCCGGGCCACCGCGGGCAACGCGGCCAAGTACCCGTCGTAGACCGCGCGGAACGGCCGCCACGACGGGGTGGAGAACTCGCAGATCACCAGACGCCCGCCGGGTCGGACCACCCGGCGCATCTCCTCCAGGGCGCGCACCGTGTCCACCACGTTCCGCAGACCGAAGGAGATCGTCACCGCGTCGAAGGAGTCGTCGGCGAAGGGCAGCGCAGTCGCATCCCCGGCGGTGAACGGCAGATCCGGACGGCGCTGCTTACCCACCGCCAGCATCCCGGTGGACAGGTCGCAGGGCACCACGCGCACCCCCGCGTCGGCCAGCGGCTCACTCGACGTGCCGGTGCCCGCGGCCAGATCCAGGACCTTCTCCCCCGGCACCGCCTGCAATGCGGTGAGGGTGGCCCGGCGCCAGGCGCGGTCCTGCCCCAGGGAGAGCACATCGTTGGTCAGGTCGTACCGCCGGGCGACGCCGTCGAACATCGCGGCGACGTCGTGCGGGTCCTTGTCGAGGGAGGCGCGAGACATGGGGCCCATCGTGTCAGGTCGTCGCGAGTGTTGCGTCACTCCCAGGCGATGACGGCGATCCTCGGACGTACCCTGGTCCGCGATGACCACGCCTCTCGGCGACCCCGCGTCGCCTGCCGCCGCGCCCCACGCCACTCCGCTGGTGGTGCGCACCGTTCCGCTCGACGCCCCTGATGATCTGCTGACGCTGCTACCCGCCGATGCCCCACTGGCGTGGGTGCGGCGCGGCGACGGGCTGGTCGGCTGGGGTGAGGCGGTCCGGATCGACGTCACCGGGGAGCAGCGGTTCGCGGATGCCGAGCGCGCCTGGCAGGGGCTGATCGCGCATGCGGTGGTCCGGGACGAGGTGCAGCTGCCTGGCACCGGGCCGGTCGCTTTCGGGTCCTTCGCCTTCGACGATCGCTCCGCCGCGGGTGGTGCGCTGGTGGTGCCGCGGGTGGTGGTCGGACGGCGTGATGGGCATGCGTGGTTGACCGTGATCGAGACCGCCGGGAACCTCGGGGCGGCCCCGGATGCGACCTTGCTCGCCACCCACCGCGCCGCGCTGACCCCCGTGCGCGCGCCCGGGAAGGTCGAATACGGCCCGGGCGCGGTGCGCGCCGACGACTGGACCGAGGTGGTCGCCCGTGGCGTCGCCGCGATCAAGGCCGGTGAGGTCGACAAGGTGGTGCTGGCCCGCGACGAGGTGGCCCGCACCGCCGAACCCTTCGACATCCGGCACGCCCTGAGTCGACTGTCCGAGCGTTACCCGACCTGCTGGACCTTCAGCGTCGACGGGCTGATCGGTGCCACCCCGGAACTGCTGGTCCGCGCGGAGAAGGGCCTGGTGACCTCCCGGGTGCTGGCCGGCACCATCCGCCGCACCGGGGACGACGACGCCGACCTGGCCCGGGCCGCGATCCTGGCGCACTCGTCCAAGGACTTGGAGGAGCACGAGTACGCGGTGTCCTCGGTCGCCGAGGCGCTGGCCCCGTTCTGCTCGTCCACCAACGTGCCGGATGTGCCCTTCGTGCTGCACCTGCCGAATGTGCTGCACCTGGCCTCGGATGTCACCGGCGTGCTGGCACCGGACTCGGGAAGCACCTCACTGAGTCTGGCCGCTGCCCTGCACCCGACCGCCGCGGTCTGCGGCACCCCCACCCGGGCCGCCCGCGATCTGATCCGCCGGATCGAGGGCATGGACCGGGCGCGCTACGCCGGGCCAGTGGGCTGGCTGGGCGCGGACGGCGACGGGGAGTGGGGCATCGGACTGCGCTCGGCGGAGTTGGACCCGACTGACCCGCACCGGCTGCGACTGTTCGCCGGGTGCGGAATCGTCGCAGCCTCCGACCCGGAGTCCGAGCTGGCCGAGTCCCGGGCGAAGCTGGTGCCGATGCGGGACGCGCTCGGCTCGGACTGAACCGGTCGCACCACCGACGCACGACGGCCCCCGCACCAACGAGAGGTGCGGGGGCCGTCGTCGGTCCGGGCGGGGCAGGGGGAACACCGCCCGGACCGCGCAGCCGGCAAGGAGCGGGACTCAGCCCTGCCCGCCACCCTGCTGCTGCTGGAACCACTCCCAGAGCTGCTCGGGAGTCATGTTCTCCAGTCCGTCGCCGGAGCCGTCAGAACCATCCGATCCGTCACCGGAACCACCCTGGCCCTGGCCGCCCTGACCCGATCCGCCCTGGCCGGAGCCACCGGAACCGGAACCGGCGGTGCCCTCCTCCTCGCGGACCGCCAGCGTCACGTCCACGCTCATCGATTGCCCGTTGCGGACCACCGTGAGCGTGACCTCGTCACCGGAGGAATGCGTGCGCACATAGCCGGTCAGCGACTCAGCACCCGCCACGACCTTGTCGTCGATGGCCACGATCACGTCGCCGTTCTGCAGCCCCGCCGCGGACGCCGGGGAACCACCGGAGACGGACTGCACCTGCGCACCGGCCCGCGTCACCCCATCAGCAGTCGCCGTGCCATTGGTGAGCCCGACGCCGAGGTATGCGTGCTCAGCCACGCCGTCCTGCACCAGCTGACCGGCGACCATCTGCGCCAGGCTGATCGGGATCGCGAAGCCCAGGCCGATCGACCCGGACGCACTGGAGGTGGTGGCGATGGAGGACGTGATCCCGATGACCTGACCCTGCGCGTTGAACAGTGGACCACCGGAGTTGCCCGGGTTCACCGCGGCGTCGATCTGGATCGCGTTGGTCACCACGGTCTCCGAGGAGCCGGTCTCGGTGGTGGACACCGGACGGTCCAACGCGGAGACGATGCCGGTGGTCACCGTGTTGGCCAGACCCAGCGGGTTACCGACCGCCATCACCGGGTCACCCACGGTGGGCGAGTCCTCGGCCATCGCCGCCGGTGACAGGTCCTCCGGCGGGTCCTGCAGACGAATCACTGCCAGGTCCGTGGTGGAGTCGGTGCCCACCACGTCGGCGGTGTAGATCCGTCCGTCGGACAGCGTGACCTGCACCTGGTCGTCCTGAGCGCCGCTGACCACGTGGTTGTTGGTGATGATGTTGCCGTCGGCGTCGGCGATCACACCGGAGCCCTCGGCCTCACCCGCGTTGGTCACGACCTGGATCGCCACCACGGAGTTCTTCACTGCCGAGGCCACGGCCTGCCAGTCGGGGTTCTCCACCGTCGATCCGGAGACCGGCACACCCGCGGCATTGGACTGCCCGAGGGTGGCGATGTTCGCGCTGCCCGAGCTGCCGCCGTCATCCAGCGCGGTCACCAGAACGGCCGTGCCACCGCTGGCCAGTACTGCGGCGGCCACCGCCACGGCCACCATCGGGAGCAGGGTGCGGCCGCGCTGCTTCTTCTCAACCGGGGGCTGCTGGTCCTCGGGCGCGGGGGCACCGAAGGCGGCGGGGTACTCCGGGCCGCCATTCGCCGGATCGGACTCCGTGGCGGTGCCGTACGGGCCGGCGTAGGGGCCGGGCTGCTCCGGGGTGGATGCGACCGGGGTCGGCTGCTGCGGCGGCGGGGTGGGGGCACCCCAGGACACAGTGGGCCGCGCGGAGGGCTGCGGGGCTGGGTGGCCGGGTGCAGCGGCCGAGCCGGGGATGGCCTGTCCGGGTACCGGGGAGCCAGGAACCGCGAACGGGTCCGTGGGCTGCGCGACGACGCGGCGGGGCTCGGGGGTCTGCCCCGCGGAGGAGGACGACGCTCTCTCCGGCGAGGCCGAGCCGGAGGCGGCAGTGCCCGGAGCGGCAGTCGGCCCGCCGGTGGTCGCAGAGGAAGCCGCGGGGGCGCTCTGGGCGGGCGCGTGACCGGCCCAGCGCGGATCACTCGGCCGAGCCCACGAGTCGTGGGCCGGGGAACCGGGAGCAGTTGCACCGGTCGGGGCGGGGCCGGTCGCAGCGGCTGCGCTCGGCGTGAAGCCGGTCGCAGCGGGGCCGGTCGGCGTGGGGCTGGTCGCTGCGGCACCGGCCGGGGCAGATCCAGTCGGAGCGGGGCCGGTCAGCGGGGCGTGCAGCGGCTGGGTCGGCGCGGCATCCGAGCGCGGGGCCTGCGGGAACGACTGGGTGGGCGCGGGCGGCGCGATCCGCTGGGTCGGGGACTCCTGCGGGTGCTGCTGCGCCAGCGGCTCAGTCGCGGGCTGCTGCGCGTGCTGCGGCAGCGCCTCGGTCGCCGACTGCTCGGGGTGCTGCACCGGCGGCTCGGTGGGGGTCGGCGACTGCGCGGCGACCGGCTCGGTGGCCGGGCTGCCCGGCACCTGCTGCCCAGACGCCTGGTCACGTGATGCAGCGGGGACCTGCTCGCCCTCGTGGGGGGTGCCGTCGGGGCGGTCCTCGGGTGTGGTGCTCATGGGGTCTACCTCCTCGTGGGGATCATTGGACCCCAGTGATCTGGAGCGTGCCTCGGGGAATCCTGGGAGTCTGCTGCGAATCCGTTGGCGCTCAGGAGGATTGTCCCCCGACAGCGACCTGCACAGCGCGGGAAAGCCGCTGCGTGAGTGCGCGACGGTCGGCACGGTCGACCACCACCTCGACAACGGTGGTGCCGCGGGGCGGATCGGTGAGTGCGGCGGCCAGCTCCTGGGTAGTGCGGACTCGGCGGTGGGGGACGCCGTAGCCTGCGCACAGTCCGGCCAGGTCGGCCCGATGGGCGGTGCCGAAGATCCGCTCGAAGACACCCGCCCGCTCCGGCGCGCCGTGTTCCAGTGTGGCGAAGATCGAGCCCCCGGCGTCGTTCATCACGATCACCTGCAGGTCCGGGCGGCGCTCGGCCTCCAGATGCAGCAGTCCGCCCACGTCGTGCAGGAAGGTCAGGTCACCCATCAGCGCGCGCACCTGCCGACCGGGCAGGCCGAGGGCGACTCCGGCGGCGGTCGAGATGGTGCCGTCGATCCCGGCCAGACCACGATTGGCGATCACGGTGACCGGCTCGGGCCAGCGGGCCATCAGATCGACATCGCGGATCGGATTGGAGGAGCCGAGGACCAGGACATCCTCCGGGCCGATGGCGGCGGACACGACGGCGGCGACGGTCGGGCCCGACAGAGCTCCGGGCAAGGCAGCGCCCCGGCCCCGGTCCCGGTCAACGACGTCACCGGCATCGACGGCATCGACGGCATCGACGGCATCGACGGCATCGACGGCATCGACGGCATCGACGGCACTGTCACCCAGCACGTCGGCGATCGCGGCGGCGGCCCGGGCGTCGGCGTCCTGCCACGCGCGCAGCCAGCCGGGGTCGGCATCCGACTCGGACCAACTCGACGGCACACCGGGCAGCACCCGGTCCGCTGCGCGTCCGGCATCGGGCCAGTCCGCTCCGAAGGGGGCGATCACGGTCAGGTCCACCTCGTCCCGGGCCAGCAGGGCCGACACCGGGCGGGAGAGCGTGGGACGACCGAGCAGCACCACCGAGCGAATCCGGCCACCGAGTTCAGGCTCGCCGAGGAGCAGGCGGTAGGCAGCGACGGCATGCGCCCCCGAGCGTGCGCCCGAGGACGGTTCGGCCAGCAGCGGCCACCCGGCAGCCTCGGCCAGATCGCGGGCCGCAGCCCCCGCACCGTCACCGGCCACCACGACGGTCGGTCCGGTCGGGCGCGGGGCCTCGGGAACCGCAGCCGCAGCGGGGCGCACCGTCGTCAGCCCGGCCATCACGGGCTCGGGCCAGACCGCGTCGTCGGGGGTCAGCGGCTCACGGTAGGCCAGGTCCAGCTGCACCGGTCCGGGGTCGGCGGTCCGCGTGCCGAGGGCGGCCGTGACCGCGCGGGTGGCCAGATGGCGCAGATCGCGGTCCTCGCCGGGGCGTCCGGTCGGCGCGGGCACGTCAAGGGACAGCCGCACCGCGGAACCGAACATCCCGATCTGCACGGTGGTCTGGTTGGCACCGGTTCCCCGCAGCTCATGCGGACGGTCGGCGGTCAGCAGCAGCAGGGGCAGACCGGCGTGATGAGCCTCCAGCACCGCGGGATGCAGGTTGGCCACGGCCGTCCCGGAGGTGGTGACCACGGCCACCGGTCGCAGATCGCCCTGCTCACGGGCGGCACGGGCCAGACCCAGCGCGAGGAACCCGGCGACCCGCTCGTCCACCCGCACATGCATTCGGAGTTCAGGGGCATGCGGTGGGCGCGGGTCGGCTGCCGCATCCGCGAGGGCATAGGCCAGCGGCGCGGAGCGCGAGCCGGGGGCCAGCACCACATCCCGCACACCGAGCGCGGCCAACGCCTGGAGCAGCACCCGGGCACTGTGCGGCGCGGGGGCGGTCATCGCGTCACCGCCAGCACCTGGTCCAGCCGCTCCTGCCAGCGTGCGGCGGTCGAGTCGTCGGCGGCGGTGACATCGAGCCGTTCCGCGGTGGGGCGCATCGCGGCAGCAGCGGCCACGTCCAACGCGCCCGCCACCGGCAGCAGCGGGTGATCGGTGACGTCGTCGGTGAGGAGCTGGGCGGTGGCCAGACCACAGGCGTAGGGCAGGTCGGGCAGGGCAGCGGCCAGGGCGACACCGGCGGCGAGCCCGACCGACGTCTCGATGGCGGAGGACACCACCACCGGCAGTCCGATCCGCTCCGCGAGCTCCAGGCAGGCTCGCACTCCACCGATCGGCTGGACCTTCAGCACCACGATGTCGGCGGCGTCGGCCCGCACGACCGCGTCGGGGTCCGCGGCGCGCCGAATCGACTCGTCGGCGGCGATGGGCACAGTCACCGCGCGGCGCACCTGCGCCAGCTCAGGGACGGTCGCCACCGGCTGCTCGACGTACTCCAGCCCGCCCGCAGCCCGGTTGAGCCGGTGGATGCGCTCCACCGCGGTATCCACATCCCAGCCACCGTTGGCGTCGATCCGGATCGCGCCGTCCGCACCCAGGGCATCGCGCACCGCTGCGAGCCGGTCGGCCTCCTGCTCGACGGTCTGCCCGGGTTCGGCGACCTTGACCTTGGCGGTGCGACAACCGCCGGAGTCGCGGACGATCCGAGTGGCGACCTCGGGGTCCACGGCGGGGACGGTGACGTTCACGGGCACGCGCTCGCGGACCGGCGCAGGGAAGCCCCGTTCGGTCGCTTCGCGCGTGGCACGCCACCAGGCGGCGGATTCGGTGGGGTCGTAGTCCCAGAACGGACTGAACTCGCCCCACCCGGCCGGACCCTCGACCAGCACGCCCTCACGGACGGTGATCCGCCGGAACCGGGTCCGCAGGCCGATCGCGTAGACATGCACCCGGCCAGGGTAGAGGGTGCGCCTGCGCCGGGCCGCGCGGTCAGGTCAGGGCGCTGATCAGGATCGTCAACAGCAGCCGGGCGTGGGGGCGGATGGCACGCGCCTCACTCGCTGCGGACACCACCGCACCGTCGACCACCGCCAGCACCAGGGCCGGGTCGACCGGCCGCGCGCTCAGGCCGTCGAACACCGCAGCGGTCAGCGCGACCAACACCTCGTCCAGGCGTTGCCGGGCCTCCCCCACTGCGGCGGCCAGTGCGGGGTGCCGGGCGAGGGCGAGCAGGTGCTCGTGGTGGGCACGGATCGCGGCGTCGTCACCCGGCGGGAGCAGGGCGTCCGCGAGCACCGCGGCCGGATCGTCCATCCCGACCGGGCCACCCACCCCGACCTGGGCGTCCATCGAGACCGGGCCGTCCATCGAGCCGGGGTCGCCCATCGAGCCGGGGTCGCCCGTCGAACCGGGGTCGCCCATCGAGCCGGGGTCGCCCATCGCGGTCGGCGCCCGGTCGCCGTGGCGAGGCTCCGTCCGCCCAGCGTCAGCAGACCTCGCGGACCCGACAGTGCGGCCCTCGGCAGCCTGAGCGGTGGCGAATCCCGCGCCCCGTCCCGCCCCGGGCCCACCCCCGTCGCGCAACCGATCCAAGGCCTGCTGCGCATGCGCCGCCCAGCCGTCCACCAGCGCAGCTCCGGCGACAGCCGCCAGCTCGTCCAGATCGCGGAAGTAGTACGTGGTGGCCGCCAGCGGCACCCCGGCCCGGGCAGCGACCGCGCGGTGGCTCAGCGCCGCGGGACCGTCGGACAGCACCAGTGCGGCGGCGGCAGCGGCGATGGCGGTCCGTCGCCGGGCCCCCTTCGCGGTGCCGCCGCCGACGGTCATCGTCAGTGCCCGCCGCCGGAGCTGAGGTTCAGGCCGACCACGCCGGCGACGATCAGCACCAGGGAGACGATCTTGCCGACCGACACCCCCTCGCCCAGCCAGACGATCGCGAGGATCGCCGTGGTCGCCGCACCGATACCGACCCACACCGCGTAGGCCAGGCCCACCGGCAGGGTCCGCAGCGCCCAGCTCAGCCCGAACATCGACAGGGCCAGCAGCGCCACGAAGGACACGCTCGGCCACAGTTTGGTGAAGCCTTCGGAGGCCTTGAGGCTCAGCGCCCAGCCGGCCTCCAACAGTCCAGACAGGATCAAGACGACCCAGGCCATGTCATGTCTCCCCGACGGGACGCCCCGCCCTTCGAGGTGCCGGGTGGGTTCTCCGCCGTCGCACCTCGCGTAAGTGGCACAACCGTACCACTTTTGCCGCTGGCCTACCCTGGCCGATGTGACCTCGACGCTCCCCGCCTCTGTCTCCGACACCTTCGATCCGAGCCGCTGGCGGCTGGTGTCCGGATTCGAGGACCTGACCGACCTGACCTATCACCGGGGGGTCGACCGCACCGGCCCGGAGCCCCGCGACCTCCCCGTCGTCCGTGTCGCCTTCGACCGGCCCGAGGTCCGCAATGCCTTCCGGCCACACACCGTGGACGAGCTCTACCGGGTGCTCGACCACGCGCGGATGAGCTCGGATGTCGGCACCGTGATCCTCACCGGCAACGGCCCCTCCCCCAAGGACGGCGGCTACGCGTTCTGCTCCGGCGGCGACCAGCGCATCCGCGGCCGGGACGGGTACAAGTACACCGAGTCGACCGAGGGCCAGACCGCTGATCAGATCGACCCGGCCCGCGCCGGACGGCTGCACATCCTGGAGGTGCAGCGCCTGATCCGGACCATGCCGAAGGTCGTGGTCGCCGTGGTGAACGGCTGGGCTGCCGGCGGCGGGCACTCGCTGCACGTGGTGGCGGATCTGACCATCGCGTCCCGACAGCACGCCCGGTTCATGCAGACCGACGCGAATGTCGGCTCCTTCGACGGCGGTTACGGCTCGGCGTTGCTGGCCCGCCAGGTCGGACAGAAGCGGGCGCGGGAGATCTTCTTCCTAGCGCGCGAGTACTCCGCGCAGGACGCCTACGACTGGGGCGCGATCAACGACGTGGTCGACCACGAGCAGATCGAAGATGCGGCGCTGGAATACGCCCGGATCATCGCCACCAAGTCCCCGCAGGCGATCCGGATGCTGAAGTTCGCGTTCAACCTCGCGGACGACGGACTGGCTGGGCAGCAGGTCTTCGCCGGGGAGGCCACCCGGTTGGCGTACATGACCGACGAGGCAGTCGAGGGTCGGGACGCGTTCCTGGAACGGCGCGACCCGGACTGGGGCAAGTTCGGCTACATGTACTGAGCCAGCCCCTGCGCCCACCCGTCACCTCGTGCACGCTCGCGATGCGCCGATGGGTCAATTTCTGAGGTGATACGGGCGATATGCCCCTCAGAAAGTGGCGCATCGGCGGCCCGGGGCGCGCAGGGGAACGAGCGATGAACCCGGGGTCGCATGGCGGGCGATCGGTGGACCCGGGTCGCTCGTGGGTGAAGTGGCCGCGGATCAGGAGATCGTCATCGTCCCGGTCTCGGCGGGCACCAGCTCCACCCAGGTGTTCCCCGGGGCCAGCTGCGCCTCGGTGCCGTCGGGCAGCAGCAGGCGCAGCGGTGCGGTCTCGGAGTCCTTCTGCCAGGTGACGTCGACGGTCTTCCCGCCGGTGGCCAGCGTCCCGGTGCCGGTACCGACCAGCGTGTAGGTCGGCACCGGGGCGCCACCCTGCGCGGCGAATCCGGTGTTCGGATGCGCGGCGACGATCGCCACCACGTTGTCCGCGTGCACCTGGGTGTTGTCCGCGGCATCCATCGCCTCGGAGCTGCCCTCCCAGCGCTGCCAGACCTCACCGTTCCACACCCAGGACGGCTTCGACTGCCCGGACAGGTCAAAGTCCATCCGGGTGGCCGGCGCACCGATCTGCGTCGCGGTGGCAGCCTCGGCGGTCCGGGCGACGGCGAACTGACGCTCCGGACTGCTCTGGTGCTCTGGGTCTGCCTGAGACCACAGCGCGGTCGGGGTGGCGTAGACGTTGTGCGGGGCGGAGCGGCCCTTCTTGCGGTACATCCCGTCGATGCCCGCGTCGTGGCTGAGCGCCTGCACCGGGGAGGCCTCGACCATCTGCAGGATGCCGGCCTGCCCGCCGGAGAACGCCAGCAGCCCGTTCAGCGGCGAGGTGATCGCGGTGTCCATCGGTCGCACGGAGCGGATCGGGCCGATCTCCTCCGGAACCTGCGAGTGGTAGACCGCCACCAGTCGGGAGACCTCGAACTCGACGATGGTCTCCCAGACCACATCCGCCTGGTTCAGCCCGCTCTGCGGCCGGGCGACGGCGGTGTTCTCGATCTTCACCGCGAGCGCCGCACGGTCCTCGATGGTCCCCTGCTCACCGGTCAGCGGCCAGACCGCCGGAAGGTCGGGGTCGGGCACCGCACCCTTATTCGGCTCGATGGTCGCCGGGGCGGTGCTGACCGCGGGGTCGGGGCTGCCGGTGGCGCAGGCCGCGAGCAGCAGAGCCACACAGGTGCCCAGGACGACTCCGGCGCTGCGACGGGGACGCATGGTTTTCGACATCGGAAGCCTTCAGGTTGGTCCGCGAGGGCGCTGACTGCGCACGCCCTCACCGGTGGGAGCGCCGACCACTGTACGGGCGGATCTACCCTGATCCGGTGAGCCGCCCCGTCCGAGTCGTCCCCTCTGCCCCGGTATCGGCGCTCAGTCACGCGCTGCGGGCGGCACTGGACGGTGACGGGCCAGCGGTGCTGCCGGTGGCTGTCGACGGAGACCGGCCCGGGGCGACTGATCAGATCGAGCCCGGCTCGGATGTCCCGGACGAGGTCGCGCTGCTGGTCCGCACCTCTGGCTCCACCGGTGCACCCCGGGACGTGCTGCTATCCGCGGATGCCCTGCGCGCCTCGGCGGCGGCCACCCATCGCCGCCTCTCTGGGGCCGGGCACTGGCTGCTGGCCCTGCCCACCGCGCACATCGCCGGACTGCAAGTCGTCCTCCGCTCGGTGGCCGCCGGCACCGAGCCGGTGCAGCTGTCCGGGCCGTTCCGCGCCGAGAGCTTCCGGGCCGCCGCTGCCCGGGTGCCGGATGACGGTCCGCGCTATGTGTCCCTGGTGCCGACCCAACTGCTCCGCGTGCTGGCCGACGCTGCCGCCACCGAGTCCCTGGCCGGATTCGACGCCGTGTTGCTCGGTGGTGCCGCGGCGCCGGGGTCGCTGGTCGAGGACGCTCGGGCGCGGGGCATCCGGATCGTCACCACCTACGGCATGTCCGAGACCTGCGGCGGCTGCGTCTACGACGGGGTGCCCCTGGACGGTGTCCGGATCGAGCTGGTCGACGACGGGAGGATCGCTCTGTCCGGGCCCATGCTGGCCACCGGCTACCGCGACCGCCCGGAGCTGACCGCCGACACCTTCCGCACCCGTACCGATGGCACGCGCTGGTTGCACACCAGTGACCTGGGCTCCTGGGTGGACGATCGGTTGGTCGTGCTTGGCCGGGCCGATGACGTGCTCATCACCGGCGGGGAGAAGGTGCCGCCCGCCGCGGTGGAGCGGGTGATCGCTGCCCTGCCGGGGATCGCTGAGGTCTGCGTGGTCGGGGTGCCCGATCCGCAGTGGGGGCAGGCGGTCACTGCGGCACTGGTGCTGCATCCGGGCGCGATGGAACCCGACCTCGCCGCGGTCCGTTCCACCGTCGCTGCCGCGCTCGGCCCGGCAGCCGCCCCCCGACACCAACTCGTGCTGGATGCGCTTCCGTTGCGCGGACCGGGCAAGATCGACCGCCGGGGGGTGGCCGCACTGGCCGCCGACCGCCTCACCGCCTGAATCAGGAGTCTCATGGCCACGCTGTCCGAGTGGATCGCCGGTGCACGTCCGCGCACCCTGCCCGCCGCCGCTGCACCCGTGCTGGTCGGCACCGGGGCCGCGGCCCAGGTCGACGCCGCGCACCCGGGACGGGCCCTGCTGGCCGCGGGGGTCGCCCTGGCGTTGCAGGTCGGGGTGAACTACGCGAACGACTACTCCGACGGCATTCGGGGCACCGATACCGAGCGGGTCGGCCCGATGCGACTGACCGCGTCGGCCGCCGCCAGCCCGCGCGCGGTCAAGGGTGCCGCGTTCGCGAGCTTCGGGGTGGCCGGACTGTTCGGGCTCGGGTTGGTCGCGCTGAGCGGGCAGTGGTGGCTGCTGGCGATCGGCGTGCTGTGCGTGCTGGCGGCGTGGTTCTACACCGGCGGTAAGAAGCCCTACGGCTACCTCGGACTGGGCGAGGTCGGGGTGTTCGTGTTCTTCGGGCTGGTCGCCGTGCTCGGCACCACGTACACCCAGGCGGACCGGGTCACCTGGCCCGCCGTTGTCGGTGCGGTCGCGGTGGGGCTGATCGCCTGCGCCCTGCTGATGGTGAACAACCTGCGCGATGTGCCCACTGACTCGCTGGTGGGCAAACGAACGCTGGCGGTCCGGCTCGGTGAGCGTCGGGCCCGTCGGGCCTATGTGCTGATGGTGACCGTGCCGGTGCTGCTGGGTCTGGTCTGCGCCGTCGCGAACCCGTGGGCGTTGATCGTCATGCTGCTGGCACTGCCCGCGGTGTTGCTGTCCTCCACCGTGCTGCTCGGCGCGAAGGGCCGGGCGCTGATCCCGGTGTTGGCCGGGACCGGGATGTTCGAGCTGGGTTACGGCGTGCTGTTGGGGCTCGGGCTCGCGCTCTGATCCAGCCCGTCGGCGGCGGCGTCCTCGACGTCCGCGTCCTCCTGCGCCCGACGGGAGAGCTTCGGTCGGTCGCCGCGCTTCTGTGAGCGTGCCTGCATCCACAGTGCGGCGGAGTCCCGTGGACCCTTGAGAAGCAGGTAGGACAGCAGCCCCGCCAGGATCGCGCCCAGGATCACCGCGAACAGCCAGCCCATCCCGGCGAAGGCCAGGGCGACGGTGCAGACCGCGAACAGGGCCAACCGGAGCAGGGAGTAGATCACCACAGGCACTCACCCAGCGTAACCGCGCCCGACGTCTACGCTGGGGCGTATGGCCCGCGTCCTGTTGTTCCTGCTGATCATCGCGCTCGCCGTCTACGCGGCGGTGGACGTGACCAACAGCGAGGAGCACGACCGTCGCGGGCTGCCCGCCGGGCTGTGGCTGGTGATCGTGGTGGTCTTCCCGGTCATCGGGCCGATCCTGTGGTTCATGGTCAGCCGCTCGCAGCGCGCGGCCCGGGCTGGTGGCCCGTCATCCGGTGGCGGTGCGGGCCGACCGTCAGCCGGTCCGACCCGACCGCAGCGCGGCCCGGTGGCCCCGGATGACGACCCGGACTTCCTGTGGCGGTTGGAGCAGGAGCAACGCCGCCGCAAGCGGGAGCAGGAGGGCGGCTCAGCTCCGAGCGGGGATCAGAGCCCCGAGTAAGAGTGCTTCCCGGTGACGAACAGGTTCACCACGGTGAAGTTGGCCAGCACCACCGCGTAGCCGACAAAGACGAAGTACGCCGCCCGGCGACCGGCCCAGCCGCGGGTGGTGCGTGCGTGCAGGTATGCGGCGTAGACCACCCAGGCGATGAAGGTGCCGACCTCCTTGGGGTCCCAGCCCCAGTACCGGCCCCAAGCCTGCTCGGCCCAGATCGCGCCGCCGATCAGGGTCAGGGTCCACAGCACGAAGCCGATGGCGTTCAGCCGGAAGGACAGCGCCTCCAACTGCCGGGCGGAGGGCACGGTGCGCAACCACGCCCAGGCCGGCCCGGTGACCCGCCAGCGCGCCAGACCCTTGTTGCCGGCCACATGCGAGCGGTCGTTCTCCCGACCGTCCTGGAGGAGCTGGAGCACCGACGTGGCGAAGGCGACGGTGAAGACGCCGGTCGCCGCGATGGCGACGCCGACGTGGATCACCAGCCAGTAGTTCTGCAGGGCGGGCTGCACCTCATCGGCCTGGACGTAGAAGGCGTTCAGGCCGAGCACCAGCGCGAGCACCGCGATGCCCATCACCAGCACCCCGACAAAGGGGATGGTCCGACGGCGCTGCACCAGCACCAGGACGACGGCGGCCACAAAGGTGCCGACCAGCGTGAACTCGTACATGTTGGCGGTGGGCCAGCGTCCGGCGGCGATCCCGCGCAACACGATGCCGACGCCGAGCAGCAGCAGACCCAGCCAGGAGGTACTGCGGGCGATGCCGTTGGCGGCGCGCGAGGGCCCGATGACGTCGACCGGATCGGGGCCGGGGTCCTCGGTGGGATCGTCCTCGACCGGCAGTATCAGTCCCCCGCTGGCGCCGACGGCGGCCTTCTCCGCCTTGGCCTCCGTGATCTTGCGGGCCCGCTCCCGGCGGTGTTCGGCGGTCGCCGCATCGGCCACCCGGGCCAGTGCCACGGAGTACGCGATCAGCGCGATGGTGAACGCGGTCGCCGCACCCCAAACCAGCAGGGTGCTGATATCGCCGATTGCCATGTTCTGCCGTCCTCGTCCGGGCTCAGCCCGCGCGTCGTTCGCTGGGGTCGCGACCGAGGAGTCGGTCCATCGCCCGGTCCAGCTCCGCCTGCAACCCCACGTCGTCGCCGCGCGCCAGAGCCGCGGCGGTGACCACTGTACGGCCAACCACAGGACCTTCGTCCTGGGAATCGGTGGGGTCTGCGTCACGGAAGCGGAGCCAGATCCGCCGTCGAGGGACGAACAACGAGGCGGCCAGTCCAGCGAAGGCCAGCAGCGCGAAAGTCAGCACCCAGCCCAGCGACGGGTCGTGCCGCAGATCCAGTGCCACGAACCGGGGCAGCGACTCGAAGCTGATCGTGCCGAGCCCCTCCGGCAGGTCCACAGTCTCACCCGGACGCAGGTACAGAGTGAGGGGGGTGCCGTCGTCCTCGGTGATCTGGGTCAGCCCGGTCTCGTCCAGTTGGTAGACGTTCTGCGGGATGCCGTCGTCCAACCCCAGGTCACCGGTCCAGACCGCGAGCGCCAGCAGCGGATCGTTCGGCTGCGGGTCGATGGAACGGTAGAGGTCCGCGCCGATGTTCTCCGCGGTGGGTAGCAGCACACCCTGGAGGCCGATCTGCGGCCCGGAGGTGACGTCAGGGACCTTGATCACGCCCTGCGAGGTGTACACCGTGTCCTGCGGGAGGAAGGGCACCGCGCCGGAGAAGGTCACCTCCCCGTCGGCGTTCCGGACGGTGACTTGGGGGGCGTAGCCATTGCCCTGGAGGTAGATCTTGGCGCCGCCGGTCTCCAGCGGGTGATTCACCTTGATCGTCTCCGCGGTGGGCTGCCCGTCGGGTTCGGTGAGGGTCACATCGGCGGTGAAGTCGCGGGATTGCAGGGTGTCCGGATCGAATCGGCTCTCGAAGGAGTCCAGACGCAGGCTGAACGGTGACAGCGAGGACGCCCGGAACGCGGTGCCGGACTCGAAGGTGTCGTAGTCGCTCTGGGTGTTCGCGAACGCCCGGCCCTCGACGATGATCGCCTGCCCGCGGTAGTGCAGCATCTGCCCGGCGGCGATGGACACCAGCAGGCCGACCAGCGCCAGGTGGAACACCAGGTTGCCGGTCTCGCGCAGATACCCGCGCTCGGCGGCGACACTCCACACGCCCGTGCCCTCGTCCCGGATGTCGACCCGGAACCGTCGTCCGGCGCTCAGCACCCCGGCGGCCCGGCGCGCGGCCTGCTCGGGGCTGGCGTCCAGCGTGCCGTCGGCCTTGGCGGGGAACCGGTCGAAGCGTCGCGGTGCCCTCGGCGGACGGCCGCGCATCGCACGCCAATGCTGCCTGGAGCGCGGCAGGATGCAGCCCACCAGGGAGATGAACAGCAGCAGGTAGATCGCGGAGAACCAGACCGACGAGTACACGTCGAAGAACTGCAACCGGTCCAGGAGCGGCCCGAGTGTGGGGTGGTCGGCCAGATAGGTGGCGACCTTGTCGGCGTCCTGGGCGCGCTGTGGCCACACCGTGCCGGGCACCGCCGCCACTGCCAGCAGCATGAGGAGCAGCAGCGCCACCCGCATGCTGGTCAGCTGCCGCCACATCCAGCGCAGCCAACCGACGACGCCCAGGCTGGGCAGCACCGGCGCTGTCGGCCCCGTGGGGGTCGACCCGGAGTCGGCGAAGGCGTCCTCCAGGCCCTCCGGGCGGTAGCTCTGCTGGGTCATGTCACACCGCCGGGATGAAGGGCTGGGAGTCGGTCAGGATGCCCTGCAACCAGGACGCGAGGTGGCCCCACAGGCCGGTGACCATCGCCAGGCCGAGTGCGATCAGCAGTCCGCCGCCAACCCGCATCACCGCGAGCCGGTGCCGCCCGAGCCAGTCGAGCACCCGTCGACTGCGCTGCACCCCGAAGGACACCAGCACGAAGGGCACCCCGAGCCCCACGCAGAACGCCAGGGCGAGCAGCGCGCCACGACCGGCGGAGCCGCCGTCCAGGGACATCGCGAGGATCGCAGCCAGGGTGGGTCCGATGCAGGGGGTCCAGCCGATGCCGAAGGTCACGCCGAGCACCGGGGCACCCCAGAGCCCGGCGCGGGGGGCGATCAGTCGTCGCCGGTCCTGCTGCCAGAACGGGAGCAGGCCGCAGAACGCCAGGCCCATCACGAGGGTGATCACGCCCAGCACCCGGGTCACCGGGTCCTGCCATTGCAGGAGCAATCGGCCGAGCGAGCCCGCCAGCGACCCGTAGGCCAGAAACACCGCGGTGAATCCGGCGACGAACAGCAGCACACCGAGCACCAGTCGTCCGCGGGCCGGGGCAGGGGCGGCCGTCTGGGTGCCGAGCCGTCCGGGTTGAGCGGGCAAGGCTCCGGTCGGGGCGACCGCCGCCGACATCCCGCCCAGGTAACCCAGGTACCCGGGCACCAGCGGCAGCACACAGGGTGAGGCGAAGGAGACCAGTCCAGCGAGCACCGCCACCGGCACGGCGACCAGCAGCGACCCGGTGGCGGCGGTCTGCGCGAAGCTGTCGCCGACGGAGGCCGGGATCACGCCGGGTCCTCGGCCAGGGCCTCCTCGACCAGTGCGCGCAGGGTGGAGCCCTCGGCCATCCCCACGATCCGGGCGAAGACCTTGCCCTCGCGATCGAGGACGACGGTGGTGGGGGTGGCCTGGATCGGCACGACGCCCTGCAAGGAGGCCACCGCAGCCTTGTCCCGGTCGTCGATGCTCGGGTAGGGCACGTCGAAGGTGCGCTGGAAGGACTCGGCGGCACCCGCGTCGTCCACCCCGTTGATTCCGAGCACATGCAGGCCTTGGTCGGCGTACTCGTTCGCGATGTCCACCAGGTCCGGGGCTTCCTCCCGGCAGGGCGGGCAGGCGGCGTACCAGGTGTTGAGGATCACCACGTCGCCGAGCCAGTCCGCGGTGTCCTGGGTGGTGCCGGCATAGTCGGTGCCCGCGACCTCGACCGGTCCCTGGCGCTCGTCCACCGACCAGGAGGTGAAGGAGCCGTCCTGGGACTGGTAGCCCGCGTCGGTGGTCGACTCCCCGGAGGTGGTGCCACCGGAGCAGGCGGTGAGGGCGAGGAGTCCGGCGGCGAGTGCGCTGGCGACAGCCCGGCGGCTGATCCGGGGGGTCATGCGCCGGCCACCGCCGAGGCACCGGGCAGCAGGTCGGCGGCGGGCTCGGAGTACCCGATGCCGACCAGCCGGTCGTCCTCGTAGGTGATGCTGGTCAGGGAGGCGAGCGAGCACTGGCGACGACGCGGGTCGTGCCACAGCCGCCGGTTCTCCAACGCCAGGCGGGTGATCCACACCGGCAGCTGGTGGCTGACCAGGACGGCCTCGTGCCCGCGCGCCTCGTCCCGGGCCTGCTCGACGACGGCGACCATCCGGGCGACCTGTTCGGTGTAGGGCTCACCCCAGGAGGGCCGGAACGGGTTGATCAGCTTCGGCCAGTGCCGGGGATGACGCAGCGAGCCGTCGCCGACCCCAAAGGTCATGCCCTCAAAGTGGTTCGCTGCCTCGATCAGGCGCTCGTCGGTGCGGATCTCCAACCCGAGGGCGCTGGCGATCGGCGCGGCGGTCTCCTGCGCGCGTTGCAGCGGTGAGGCGTAGAGCACCGTGATCCCGCCCTTGGCGGCCAGGTGGTCGGCCACCATCTGCGCCATCGCCACACCGCGCTCGGAGAGGTGGTAGCCGGGCAGGCGGCCGTAGAGCAGACCCTCCGGGTTGTGCACTTCTCCGTGCCGCATCAGATGGACGGTGGTGGTGACCATGGCGTCAGTCTCGCAAACCGTTCTGGGTGCTCGCGCCTACTCGTCCGCCGCGGACTCGTTCAGCGCGGCTCCGACGGCGGCCATCGCCTCGCCCAGCGCGCGCATCTGCTCGGTCGTCAGCGCGTCGACCAGGTAGGTGCGCACGGAGGTCACATGCGAGGGTGCGGCCGCCACCAGGCGCTGGTGACCGGCGGGGGTCATCGTGCAGTTCACCCCGCGGGCGTCCTGTGCGCAGGGGGTGCGTTCGACCAGTCCGGCGTTCTCCATCCGGCGGATCGTGTGGGTCAGGCGGCTGCGCGAGTGAGCCAGCTCACCGGCCAGCTCGGACATCCGCAGCGTGCGCTCGGGCGCCTCGGACAGCCGCACCAGCACCTCGTACTCGCCCAGCGACAGGCCGGTGTCCCGCTCCAGCTCGTGCCCGAGGACGTCCAGCAGACGCGCGGTGCCGTCGCGATAAGCGCGCCACCAGCCCTGCTCGTCGTCACTGAGCCACTTCACGTCGGTCACCGGACCATCCTCTCGCACGTCCTCTTGCATCCTCGCGTCCACTGTAGTAGAAATCTCAACTATCAGCGATTGACGCTTCAACTAACGAGGATGGACATCATGACCGCTCTGCCCACCGGCCTGGTCGCCGGCACCTGGAACATCGACCCGTCGCACACCGAGGCCTCCTTCACCGTGCGCCACGCCGGCATCTCCAAGGTGCGGGGCACCGTCGCCGTGACCGGTGGCGCGATCACCGTCGGCGAGGACCTCGAGGTCTCCGCCGTCACCGCCACCCTGGACCCGTCCACCATCACCACCGGTGACGCGGGCCGCGACGGCCACCTCAAGAGCGGCGACTTCTTCGATGTGGAGAAGTTCGGCGAGTGGACCTTCACCTCCACCGCGGTCAAGGCGGACGGCGAGGACTACATCGTCACCGGCGACCTGACCATCCACGGCGTGACCAAGTCCGTCGACCTGGCCGTCGAGTTCGGCGGTGCCGCCACCGACCCGTTCGGCAACCAGCGCGCCGGCTTCTCCGCCACCCTGCCGATCTCCCGCAAGGACTTCGACCTGACCTGGAACGCGGCCCTCGAGACCGGCGGCGTGCTGGTCTCCGACAAGGTGAACATCGCGCTCGAGGTCTCCGCCATCAAGGGCTGACCCTTCCCGGGAGTGGGTGCTGGCGAGCCCAGCCGCCGCCGGCACCCACCCCGCACGGACCCGCGAGGGCCCGGCCACGCACATCCCCTGCCGTGGCCGGGCCCTCGCGCTGTCCCAGGCGTCAGCTCTCGGCGCTGAGCCGCCGCGCGTGGAAGGCCACGATCTGCAACTCCGAGCCCAGATCCACCTCGCGCACCTCGACGTCATCGGGCACCCGGACCGTGCGCGGGGCGAAGTTCAAAATGCCGGACACACCGGCAGCGACCAGGCGGTCCGCGGTCTGCTGCGCGGCCGACGCGGGCGTGGCCAGGATCGCGATGGTGGCCTGCCCGTCGGCGACGACCTTCTCCAGCTCCGTCGCATGCCGCACCACGTGACCGGCGACGGTGGTGCCCACCACAGCCGGGTCGGTGTCGACCAACCCGACCAGCTCGAAGCTACGGTCGGCGAACCCGGAGTAGGTGGCCAGCGCGTGCCCGAGGTTACCGATGCCGACGATGACCAGTCGGCGCTCCTCGGTCATCCCGAGCACCTGGGCGATCTGACGGCGCAGACTGTCGACCTCGTACCCCACGCCTCGACGCCCACCGGCACCCAGGTAGGACAGGTCCTTGCGCAGTTGGGCCGGGGACGCTCCCACCAGGTCGGCGAGCTGGTCGGAGGACACCGTGTGTGCCCCCTCCGACGCGAGACCGCCGAGCGAGCGCAGGTATCCCGGCAGTCGGGCGACAGTGGTCGACGGCAGCGGGCGCACGGTCCCAGGTTAGGGCTTCGACGACCGTTGCAGGGCTGCGACGAGCAGATCTGTGTCGATCTGCCAGTACCCGGCCCGCCGACCGTCCACCTCCAGCACCGGCAGCAGCTCCCCGTAGGCCGATCCCGCCGGTCGACCGTCACCGGTCAGGGCATCGGGCAGGTCGACGTCGACCTCGTGCCAGTCGTCACCGCAGACCTCCCGGAGCACGGCACGGGCGGACTCGCACAGGTGGCACCCCTGACGGGTGAAGAGCGTGACGCGACTGTCGGCGGTGGGCACAGGACGAGCCTAGGCCGCATGGCTACAGTGGCCGGGTGCCCGAGCCCACCGAGCCCCGACCCGTCGATGCCACGACGGCCAAGGGGCGAGCATCCGGGCAGGTCGCGGCAGATCTGGCTGCACAGCACGGACCAGACGCCCGGGTCGCGGCGTTCTTTGACGTCGACAACACGATCATCCGGGGCGCGAGCGCGTTCCACCTGGGGGTCGGTCTCTACCGGCGCGGGTTCTTCAAGACCAGCGACATCGTGCGGTTCGCGCTGCACCAGATGCGCTACCTCGCCTTCGGTGAGAACAAGGCGCAGATCGCTGAGGTGCGCGACCGGGCGCTGAGCATCATGCGCGGACGTTCGGTGGCCGAGGTACTCACCATCGCCGAGGACATCTACGACGAGGTGCTCGCCCTGCGGATCTTCCCGGGCACCCAGCGATTGTTGGACCAGCACCTGAGCGCCGGACACCAGGTCTGGCTGGTCACCGCCACCCCGGTCGAGATCGGCGACCTGATCGCCCGTCGGCTGGGGGCCACCGGCGCGCTGGGGACCGTCGCCGAGCACACCGACGGGTTCTACACCGGACGGCTGGTCGGCGACATGATGCACGGCCAGGCCAAGGCTGAGGGCGTCCGGACGCTCGCCGAGCGCGAGGGACTGGATCTGAGCCAGTCCTTCGCCTACGGCGACTCGGCGAATGACGTGCCCGTGCTGTCCGAGGTCGGATTCCCCTGCGCGATCAACCCGGACGCCCGGCTGCGACGGCACGCGGCAGAGGTCGGCTGGCCGATGCGCGAGTTCCGCAACCGTCGGGCCCGGACCCGACGCGGGGTGGACGCGGCGACCGCAGCGGGCTCGATCTGGGCACTGGCGCTGATCGCGCGGACCCTGCGCCGGACCATCCGCAGCCGGTGGGGACGATGACGGACAGGGGTGGTCCAGTGCCGGTCCAGGCCGACTCCCCGGCGACCGGGTCCACGCAGACGATCCGACCGGGCCAGCTGGTCATCCGGCCAGCGCTGACCGCTGAGGCGCACGCGGTGGCAGAGCTCGCGGCCGCCACCTTCCCGCTGGCGTGCCCGCCGGACATGCCGAACGCCGACCAGCAGACCTTCATCGCCGGACATCTCACCGCGGCGCACTTCGCCGAGCATCTGCGCACCCCGGGGCATCTGGTCCTGGTCGCGGAGCACGAGGGGGCGCTGATCGGCTACACACTGACCCTGATCGGCGAGCCGCTGGATCAGGATCTGGGTGCGGTGCCGGGCACCGCCTACCTGTCCAAGTGCTACCTGATACCCGCCGCTCAGGGCACCGGGGTCGCCGGCCGACTGATGACCGCCACCCTGGACGCCGCCCGCGCGAGCGGTGCGCCCGCGGTCGTGCTCGGGGTGAACGGCCAAAATGCGCGCGCCCAGGCGTTCTACCGGCGGCACGGGTTCGAGGTCGCCGGTGAGCGCACCTTCACCGTCGGTGCCCGCACCGAGCGCGACCTGGTCCTGACCCGGACACTCTGACCCCGCGCCCGGTCCGCCTCGCACCGCGCCGAGTTCGGTGGTGCGGTCGCGAGGTCGTCTGCGCCGCAACCGAACTCGGCTCGGATCCACCGAACTCGGCGGTCCGGTGCGGTCCGGCGGTGCGGCTGGGGGCGGGTGGGTCAGGGTGGGTCGGGGTGGGTCAGGCACTAGTGGACTGGCGCGGAACCAGGGCGAAGTCCGTCACCACCTGGCGTGGACCGTCGGGGGCGCTGCCCTCGATCCGTTCCAGCAGGTACCGCACCGCGGTCCGGGCGATCTGCTCCAGACCTGGTGCGACCGAGGTGAGCGTCGGCGCGGAGTAGGACGCCTCCTCGATGTCGTCGAACCCGATCACCAGCACGTCCTCCGGCACCGAGCGGCCACGCAGGCGCAGGGCGTGCATCGCACCGAGGGCCACCGCGTCGTTCAGACCGAAGACGGCATCGAACTCCACCCCGTCGTCCAACAGCCGAGTCATCGCCGCGTCCCCGGTGGAGCGGTGCCAGGCCCCGGCCTCCGCGACCAGACGCTCGTCCACGGGCAGCCCAGCGGCGGTCAGCGCCTCGCGGTAGCCCTGCATGCGCAGCGCCGCAGTGCCGACCTTCTCCCCCGGGTGCGCGCCGATCACCGCAATCCGACGTCGGCCGAGGGACAGCAGGTGCTCGGTGGCGGCGCGGGCGGCAGCGACGTTGTCCATGGTGACGTGGTCGGTGGGCCCGCCGAACACCCGCTCACCGAGCAGCACCATCGGGAAGTCCACATCGAACAGGTCGACGTCCTCCTGCCCGAGCGCCAGCGGGGAGAAGATCAGCCCGTCGGTCAGGTGCCGCACCCGCGAGCCCAGCGCCTCGATCTCCCGCCCGCGATTCGCGTTGGTCTGCTCGATCAGCACCAGGGTGCCGGACTCCTCCGCCACCCGGATGATCGCCTCCGCCAACTCCGCGAAGTACGGCAGCCCCAGCTCGGGCAGGGCCAGACCGATCATGCCGGTCCGACCCTGCCGCAGGCTCCGGGCGGTGATGTTCACCCGGTAGCCGAGCTGGTCGATGGCCTGTTCCACCCGCTGTTTGGTGGCCGGGCGGATGTGCGGGTAGCCGTTGATCACATTGGAGACCGTCTTCACGGACACCTGGGCCAGCTGCGCGACGTCGTGCATCGTCGCACCGCTCGACCGTCGGGCTGCGCTCACTGTGGCCTCCTCGCTCTGCCCCCCGTGGTTCTAGCACATGGTCATCGTCCGCCGAGTCCGGTCGTCGCCACGGCCTTGACGATCTGCCGCTGGAACAGCATGAACAGGATGATCAGCGGAGCGGCGGCAATCATCGCGGAAGCCATCGTCTGGGCGTAGATCGTGCCGTAGGCGTTCTTCACCGTGGACAGTCCGACCGGCAGGGTCATCAGGTCCGGGTTGTTGGTGACGATGAACGGCCACAGGAAGTTGTTCCACGCCCCGATGAACACGAAGATCCCCACCGCGGAGACGATCGGTCGGGAGATCGGCAGCACGATGGACCAGAACGTCCGCCAGTGCCCGGCACCGTCCACCCGGGCGGCGTCCTCCAGCTCCTGCGGGATCTCGGAGAAGAATTTGGCGAAGATGTAGACCATGACCGGTGCCACCAGCTGGGGCAGGATCACGCCTTGGTAGGTGTCGACGGCGCCGATGGCCTGCATCTGGCGGAACAGCGGCACGATCAGGATCTGTCCGGGGATGGCGATCAGCGCGATGGTCCCGGCGAACAGCAGCCGTCGACCGCGGAACCGGGTGCGGGAGAAGCCGTACCCGGCCAACGCGCACAGCACCACGGTCAGGATGGTCACCGCCCCGGCGATCAGCAGGGTGTTGCCCATCCAGCGCATCACCTCGCCGCGGGAGAACACGGCGGTGTAGTTCTCCAGCGTGAACCCGCCGTCCGGGATCCACTGCAGCGGCACCGACTGGGCCTGCGCCTCGGTCTTGAAGCTGGTGCTGATCGCCCAGAGCATCGGTAGCAGCCAGCTGACCGCGAGCACGACCAGGATCACCACGGCCAGCACAGTCGCGACCGTGGACCGGCCGAGCACCAGCGCCCGGGTCCGACGGTTGTCATCGCGGCGTTCGGTCCACGCACTGCGCAGCCGGCTCACGTTCACGGTCTCAACGGCCACGGTTGGCCTCCCGACGACGGGTGGTGAACAGCTGGAACACCACGGTGACGACGATGATCAGCGCGAAGAAGATGTACGACATCGCCGAGGCGTAGCCCATCCGGTAGCCGGTGAAGCCGGTGTCGTAGATGTATTGCAGGATCGGCCGGGTCACGCCGCCCGGGCCGGAGCCGCCGTTGAAGGCGATGAACATCTGGTCGAAGACCTTGAGGGACGCGAGCACCTGGAGCACCGTGATCAGGACCGTGGTGCCCTTGAGCTGCGGCAGGGTGATCGAGAACAGTCGTCGCCAGGACCCGGCCCCGTCCAGTGCGGCGGCCTCGTACATCTGGTCGGGGATCGCCTGCAATGCGGACAGGTACAGCAGGAAGTTGAAGCCCACTGTCCACCACAGGGTCAGCAGCACCATCGACCACATCGCGACATTGGTGTCGGTCAGCCAGCCGACCTTGTCCAGCCCGAACCGGTCCAGCCAGTAGTTGAGGAACCCGATCTCCGGCTGGAACAGCCAGACCCAGATCTGCACGACGACGGCGACGGGCAGCATGTACGGGGCGAAGAACGCCAGCCGCCACAACCACTGACCCGGCAGCCCGGTGTAGACGAGCAATGCCATCGCCAACGCGACCGCCACCAGCGGGATCGTGCTCAACACGGTGAAAGCGACGGTGTGACCGAGGGTCGACCACATGGTGGCGTCGCCCAGCGCCTCGGCGTAGTTGTCCAGGCCGACCCAGCCGCCGTTACCCATCAGCGACTGCTCGGTGAAGCTCATGCCCAGCCCGTAGAGCGTGGGCACGATCAGGAACAGCGTGGCGACGATCAGGAACGGCAGCACGAAGGGCCAGCCACGCCCCTCGCGTCCGCGACGGTTCTTGGCCGGTCGCGACTCAGTGAGGGCGACGGTCGCCGCACCGGTCCGGGTGGGATTGATCTGCGTGGTCATCACGGTCTCCTCACGCCGGCGGCTTGGTCTGGAGGGCGGAGTTCAGCCGGTCGATCAGGCCGTCCACCGCGGACTCGGGCGATCCCTTGTCCAGCCACGCGGTCTGGAGCACCTCGCCGACCCGGGCCTGGAAGTCCGATCCGGAGCCGGTGAACCAGGCCTGCGGGTCGAAGATGGCGTTCTCGCTGGCGGAGGCGTAGTGCGCCTGCGGTAGCTCCGCGCGGTACTCGGCGGACTCGGTCACCGTGCGGTTGGCCGGGATATGCCCGCCCTGGCTCCACAGCAGCGACTTCTTCAGCATCGCGGCCACGGTGCGGTAGGCCGCCTCGCGGCGTTCGGGGTCGACGTTCACCTGGTGCGGCAGCACGAAGCAGTGCGAGTCGCCGTAGGTGCCCGGGGTGCCGAAGAGGGTCGGCATCGGCATCGCGTCGATGTCCGCCCCGGCATTCACGAAGGTGGGCAGCTCCCAGTTGCCGTTGAAGCACATCCCCACCCGGCCGGTGCTGAACGACGCCACGGCGGCGTTGTAGTCGCTGTTGGCGATGGCGACGGTGTCGTCCAGCATCGACTGCACGTAGGCGGTGACCTCGATCAGCGCGTCCCGGTCGACCTGCGCACGTTCACCCGGCACCAGGGCGATCTCCGCGCCGGTCTGGCCGTACAGCCCCCAGAGCATGCGGGACATCTGGGCACCGTCGCCGGTGTAGCCGTAGCCGATCCCGGCGTATCCGGTGACCTCGGCCATGGCTCGACCGGCGTCCAGGAACCCCTGCGGGGAGTCGACGCCGACCAGTCCGTCCGGCCCGAGGATGCCCGCCTGGTCCGCGAGCGTCCGGTCGTAGAACAGCAGGAAGGCGTGGAAGTCCAGCGGCACCGCCCACAGCTGCCCGTCGATCACCGCGCGGTCCCAGAGCGCCGGCGGGAAGTTCTCCTGGCTGACGCCGTGCCTGGCCAGCTCGTCCAAGTCCCACGGGTCGAGCACGCCGCCCGGCACCCAGCCGGCCACCCGGGTCAGGTGCATCACCGCCAGATCCGGCGACCGTCCACCCACCGAGGCCATGATCAGCTTCGTGTAATACGGGGCACCCCAGGTGAGCACCACCGGGTCGATGGCCAGCGCGGGGTCCTCGTTCTGCACCTCGGAGAGCATCTGTTGGAAGATGCCGCCGTCACCGCCGGTGAACAGGTGCCACATCTGGATCCGGGTCGCCCCCGCGGCCGCGGCGGTGCCGCCACATCCGCTGAGTGCCCACGAGCCGGCCAGAGCACCGGCTCCGAGCATCGCGCCGCGGATCAGTGCCCGCCTGCTGATGCCCTGACTGTTCGGTGAGATCACCGTTGACCTCCTCACACCCGGGCTGGCGCCACGAAGCGCCTGGCTCTTCAACGTTGAAGAGCCGCCGGGTGCGAGTGAAGCAGTGGGGCGATTTGCCGTCAAGAGGGACGAAAGGTTCGACTACATCGTTGTAGAACGGTGACCGTCGTCACACACGCGAAGGCGCCCGCGCCGACCGGGGTCGACGGGGCGCCTCTCGCTACCGAAGCCGTCCGAGGACGGCCGCGATCACTTCTTGTTGCGACGCTGGTGACGCGTCTTGCGCAGCAGCTTGCGGTGCTTCTTCTTCGCCATGCGCTTGCGGCGCTTCTTGATGACGGAGCCCATGGGTCCTCACTCGCTTCCGGTGGCGAGCGCGTCAGGCGTCCGCCGGTTGTGGTCGTTCGTCGCGCAGCGTGTCCCCTCCGACCAGCACACGGGGGCTCTCACCCCCGGTCACCGGGCCGGGCAGGACACCCACGCACGGGAAAGTCCGCCCCTACCTTAGTCGATCCGCCGCGATGACCGCGCCAGGATCGGCGTGAACGGTCTCAGGAGGACATCCGGCGCGGACCCGCCGCACCGCTGCCACCCTCGTCCTCGGCCAGATCCACGTCAAAGTGCGCCGTCGCCAGGTACTGGTCCAGCGCATCCTGCGGAACCCGGAACGAGCGCCCCACCCGCACCGCCGGCATCTCACCGGAGTGCAGCAGGCGGTAGACGGTCATCTTCGACACCCGCATCGCCTCGGCGACCTCGGCCACAGTGAGGAACCGGACGCGCCGGGACTGCTCGCTCATGCTGGCCGCTCTTTCGTCGTCGCACGTCGGGTGCGGTGGATGGTCCGGCGCAACTGTAGTGGGTGGTGAGGTCCCTGTGAAAGGTGAGACGCGTGTGATGCGCAATCAATCCAGAAGCGGGTCGATCCCCACCGCGGGAAACGCCGCCCGACGGGTCGCCATAATCGCCCGATCCACTCCGTCATCCGGGTCGAATCCCGCTGCCCAGGGCCGCCAGCGCAGATCCGCGCCATCCGTCATCGACCCCGGCGCCTCCCGGCCGTAGAGCGCCACCACCTGATCCAGCCACCCCCGCGGCACCCGGGCGCTCGGCTCCACCGGACGGTGCGTCGCCTCGGCCAACAGATGGGTCCACGCCCGCGGCACGACGTCCACCACGGCGTAGCCCCCGCCACCCAGCGCCAGCCACCGGCCCCCCGCGACCTCATGGGCCAGCTCGTGCAGCCAGTGCGAGACCAGCCGCTCCGCGTCGATGCTGACGTCCAGATTCGCGATCGGATCCTCGACATGGGCGTCGCAGCCATGCTGGGTGACCAGGAACTCCGGCTGGAAGGCCCGCAGCACCTCCGGCACCACGGCGTCCACCGCCCGCAACCAGCCCGCATCGCCGGTGTGCGCGGGCAGTGCCAGATTCACCGCACCGCCCACCGCCTCCGGCCCCCCGATGTCCACCGGATCACCGGTGCCCGGGAACAGTGTGTGACCGCTCTCGTGCACCGAGACGGTCAACACCCGCGGGTCGTCCCAGAACGCCGCCTGCACCCCGTCCCCGTGATGGGCGTCGATGTCCACATAGGCCACCCGCCGCGCCCCGGCGTCGAGCAGTCCACGGATCGCCACCGCCGCGTCGTTGTACACGCAGAAGCCGCTGGCCGCGCCGTACATCGCGTGATGCATCCCGCCGGTGAGGTTCACCGCGTGCGCGACCTCCCCACGCCAGACCGCCAGCGCCGCATCCCGACTACCGGCCACCACCCGAGCAGCGGCCTCGTGCATGCCGGGGAACACCGGGTCGTCCTCGGTGCCGATCCCCCACGCCGGGTCGACCGCTCCCCCGTCGGAGGCCCGCCGCACCGCCGCCACATAGTCCGGATCGTGTGCGGTCAATAGCACCTCATCCGGGGCGGGCTGCGCGCCGACCACCTCCACATCGGGATGGTCGAGCAGGCCGAGCGACCGGGCCAGCCGGATCGTGAGGTCCAACCGGAGCGGTGACATGGGGTGCCCGGGGCCGAAGTCGTAATCCAGCAGCTCGGGGGTCCACACCACGCGCACCCGCTGCGACATGCCCACACCGTAGCCGTGCCCTGGCCCACCCCGCGCGCACCCACGTGGGAGAGTGGGCTCCGCTCGGCGGCAACCGCCCCGGGCTGACGACGGGCAGCGAGCGGAGGGCTGATGGCACGGGGTCTGCCCGGTGTGCTGTGGACCGGTCGCGAACTGGTCGACCGCCTGGCCCGTCAGTCACCGGCCCGGCTGGCCATCGGCGTGTTCGCCGCGGTGATCGCGCTGATCACCGGACTGCTGTCCATGCCCTGGGCCACCGCGTCCGGCCAGCGAGCACCCTTTGTCGACGCGCTGTTCACCGCCACGTCCTCGGTCTGCGTCACCGGGCTGGTCACAGTCGACACCGGCACCTACTGGTCCACCGCCGGGCATGCGGTGATCCTGATCGGGATCAAGATCGGCGGTCTGGGGGTGATGACCCTGGCCTCGATCCTCGGGTTGGCGGTCTCCCGACGGATCGGCCTGACCCAGCGGCTGCTCGTGACCTCCGAGACCAAGACCACCCGGCTGGGCGAGGTCGGCTCCCTGCTGCGGACCGTCATCGTGACCTCCACTCTGCTGGAGGTGATGATCGCGCTGATCCTGGTGCCCCGGCTGCGGATTGTCGGCGATTCCTGGGGCGAGGCGGTCTGGCATGGGTTCTTCTACGCCGTCTCCGCGTTCAACAACGCCGGGTTCGTGCCCACCGCCGAGGGGCTGCTGCCATTCTCCGGCGACTGGTGGATGCTGCTGCCGATCATCATCGGGGTGTTCATCGGCTCGCTCGGCTTCCCGGTGATCCTCAATGTCGCCAAGCACCTGCGCCGTCCGCGCCGGTGGAGCCTGCACGCCAAGCTCACCATCACCACCAGCATCGGCCTGGTGCTGTTCGGCACCGTCATGGTCGCCGCCTTCGAGTGGACCAACCCCGGCACCCTGCGCGGGATGGACTGGAACGAGACCCTGCTCGCCTCACTGTTCGCCGGGGTGATGCCGCGCTCGGGCGGGTTCGCCACCGTCGACATCACGCAGATGCATGAGAGCACCTGGTTGCTGAACGACGCGCTGATGTTCGTCGGCGGCGGGTCGGCATCCACCGCGGGTGGGATCAAGGTGACGACGCTGGCGGTGATGCTGCTGGCGATCCGCGCCGAGGCCCGCGGTGACAAGGACGTCGAGGCCCACGGTCGGCGCATCCCGCGCGAGGCGTTGCAGGTGGCCATCGCGGTGTCCCTGGTGTCCGCGACCATCGTGTTGACCGCCTCGCTGCTGCTGCTCGCGATCGTCCCGAACGAGACGCTGGATGTGGTGCTGTTCGAGGTGATCTCGGCCTTCGCCACCTGCGGACTGTCCACCGGGCTGACCCCGACCCTGCCTGACGCGGGCAAATACGTGCTCACCGTTCTGATGTTCATCGGCCGGACCGGCACGATGACGCTGGCCGCCGCGCTCGCGCTGCGCAGTCGTCGTCGGGTCATCCGGCTGCCGGAGGAAAGGCCGATCATTGGATGACACCACGCGGGGCGGGATGCCCCCGATCGCGGACCCGCGCCAGCCCCGGTCGGGCGACGGGGGCGGTCCTGGCCGTGAGCCACGCGACGCCCGCGGACCGTTCGGGGGCCGCGGGCCCTTCGGTGAGCGCTCCGAGTCGCCTCACACCGAGTCCGGCCCGCTCGGCGGTCATGGCCCCGCGGAGGAGGAGGCCGCGCACCAGCGCACCTTCGGCCGTCCGCTGGACCGGCAGGAGCGCAAGCGCAAGGAGTCTCGGCGTGACTCCGGTGTGCTGGTGATCGGCCTGGGCCGGTTCGGCAGCGCCATCGCCGCGACCCTCGACCGCCTCGGACAGGATGTGCTGGCGGTCGAGCGCGACCCCGAGCTCGTGGCGCAGTGGTCCGGACGCATTCCGCTGGTCGAGGCGGATGCCGCCAACCCGGAGGCGCTGGAACAGCTCGGCGCACGGGACTTCTCAGTGGCGGTGGTCGGGGTCGGGTCGTACCTGGAGGCGTCGGTGCTGATCACCGGGAACCTGGTCGACATCGGCACCCCGCAGATCTGGTCCAAGGCGATCAGCGCCGAACACGCCCGCATCCTGCAACGGATCGGCGCCCACCACGTGGTGCTGCCCGAGGCCGACGCGGGCTCGCGGGTCGCGCACCTGGTGTCCGGGAAGATGCTCGACTACATCGAGGTCGAGGACGGGTTCACCGTGGTCAAGATGCGCCCGCCGCGCGAGACGCAGGGCTTCACCATCGCCCAGTCCCGGATCCGTGAGCGCTACGGCGTCACCGTGATCGGCGTGAAGAGCCCCGGGATCGACTTCGTGTACGCCACCCCGGAGACGCGGATCTCTGCGAATGACCTGCTGGTGGTCTCCGGGCACGCGGACCTGCTGGAGAGGTTCGCGGCCCGGCCGTGAGCGCACCTGCCCCGCGCAGTCGGGTGTCCGTGCTGACCGCCCTCCGGCACGCCGGTGAGCTGACCCAGGTGGAGATCGCCGCGACCACCGGGCTGACCGCGGGCACCGTGTCCACCGTGGTCGCCGGACTGCTCGACGACGGGCTGGTCCGGGTGCGGGATGTGGTGCGCACCGGTCGACGGGCCCGCGCGGTGACCCTGATCGGGCCCGGCGGGCCACTGGTCGGCATCCACTGCTACCTGGACGAGGCTCGGGTGCTGCTGGACCCCGGGGATGGCCGCGCGGTGATCGAGGCGCAGGCACCCCTGCCGGACGGTCGCCATGCTGAGCGCGCCGTCACCGCCGCCCGGGACCTGCTCGCCGGGCTGCTCGACGCCGCGGGCGTGACACCGGAGGATCTGCTCACCGTCGCCGTCGGGGTGCCAGCACCGGTGGAGGTCCGCACTGGCCGGGTCGGTGGGGCCGGTGTGCGCGACGGCTGGGGTGAGGTGGTTGCGCAGCCCGATCTGATTGCACCCGGGACGGTGATCTTCGACAACGAGGGCAACCTGTCGGCGCTGGCGGAGGCGCGCCTCGGTGCCGGGCGCGGACGGGGCACCGTCGTGCAGGTGTCGCTGTCCCAGGGAGTCTCCGGCGGCATCGTCCACGACGGGGAA
The DNA here is from genome assembly GCF_040685135.1 of Cellulomonas sp. NPDC089187. Classification (NCBI taxonomy): domain Bacteria; kingdom Bacillati; phylum Actinomycetota; class Actinomycetes; order Micrococcales; family Cellulomonadaceae; genus Cellulomonas; species Cellulomonas sp. NPDC089187. The sequence goes on from NZ_JBFBHI010000003.1 coordinate 507,874, forward strand.
CTGGTGCACGGCCGCACCGGCACAGCCGGGGAACTCGGGCATCTGACCATCGACCCGCTCGGACCGGTGTGCTCCTGCGGCAACCGCGGCTGCCTCCAGGTCTACGCCGGATCGGATGCGGTCACCGGACTGCTCACCGCCAGCCACGGTCCGCTGAGTATCGATGAGGTGCTGGACCGGGCGGTGCTCGGCGACCCGGGCTGCCGCCGGGTGCTCTCCGATGTGGGACGGCACCTCGGCACCGCGATGGCCTCGGTTTGCGCGGTGCTCGACCCGGATGTGCTGGTGGTCGGCGGCACCCTGTCCCGGGCAGGCGACCTGCTGCTCGATCCCCTGCGCGAAGTGTTGGCCGAGCGCACCGCCGTCACCTCCGGCGCGGTCGTGGACGTGGTCGCGGGCGAGCTGGGACCTGCCGCCCCCGCGCGCGGTGCCCTGCTGCTCGCCCGGGACTGGGCACTGGCAGACCTGCTCGCCCGCTGAGCCCGCTGCGGCGGTCGCGCAACCCTGCGGCTCTCGCCCCCCAGCTGTCCGGCCCGTATCCGAGCGAACCCAGCCCGCGCCTGCACGCCGATGGGTCACCTTCTGAGGCGATTCAGGCAATATCGGGCTCAGAAAGTGACCCATCGGCGCAGACCGGACGGCCCGGGCCCAGCGGGTGCGAGTGCATGTGCGGACGTGGACGTGGAGGCGCGGGCGAGCACAGGCTCGGGGCGCGGACGGCGCGGACGCTTCGAGTGCGGGCAGAAGCGCAATTCGCGGGCCGGGAAGAGCGCGGCACCCCGGCACTCGGTGCGGGCACAGACGCGCGCAGGCCCGGACCCTGTGCGGGAGGGCCCGGGCCTGCGTGGCGGGAGGCGTCAGCGGGTGCCTGCGCGGCGCTTGTTGTAGATGTCGAAGGCCACGGCCAGCAGCAGCACCAGACCCTTGACAATCTGCTGCGTCGACTGCGGGACACCCATCAGCTGCATGCCGTTGGACATCACGGCCATGATCAGACCACCGACCATCGCACCGGTGACCCGGCCGACACCGCCGGTGGTCGACGCGCCACCGATGAAGCAGGCGGCGATGGCGTCGAGCTCGAACATGTTGCCCGCACCGGGCTGGGCACCGTTGGACCGCGAGGAGTAGATGACACCCGCGACCGAGGCGAGGAAGCCCATGTTGACGAAGATCCAGAAGTTGACCTGCTTGACCTTCACACCGGACAGCTGCGCGGCGTTGAGGTTGCCGCCGATGGCGTACACGTGCCGACCGAAGACCGTCCGGTTGGTGACCAGGTTGTAGGCCAGGATCAGCACCGCGAGGATGATCAGCACGATCGGCAGGCCGCGCGAGTGCGCCAGCTGCCAGGCGAAGAGCATCACGACGACGGCCACCGCGACGATCTTGGCGATGAACAGTGGCATTGCCTCGACGGACTGCTGGTAGCGCACCCGGCCCATCCGCGAGCGGTAGGACGCCACCGCGTAGCCCACCACCGCGACGGCGGCGATCACCAGCGTGAAAACGTCATACCCGTCGCCGCCGAACAGCCCGTTCAGGAATCCACCGGCCACCTTCTGGTACGTGCCGGGGAACGGCGACAGCGAGATGTTGTCCAACACCTCATAGGTGAGGCCGCGGAACAGCAGCATGCCGGCCAGGGTGACGATGAACGCCGGGATCCCGACGTAGGCCACCCAGAACCCCTGCCAGGCGCCGACCAGCAGACCGACCGCCAGTGCGGCGAGGATGCCGACCCACCACGGGTTGCCGTTCTTGATCACCAGCACCGCGGAGACCGCGCCGGTCAGTGCGACCACCGATCCCACGGACAGGTCGATGTGCCCGCCGATGATCACGATGACCATGCCGATGGCGAGGATCAGGATGTAGGAGTACTGCAGGACGATGTTGGTGATGTTGCCCGGCTGCAACAGGGTGCCGCCGGTCAGGATCGCGAACAGGACGATGATCGCGACGAACGCGATGTAGATGCCGCTCTGGCGCAGGTTCTTGGTGAAGATGTCCCGCAGCCCGGTCACTGCCGTCACTGGACAGCCCCCTTCGAGTGGTCGCGTTCGAGCGTCATGAGCTCCATCAGCCCTTCCTGTGTCGCCTCGTGCCGGTCCTTCATTCCGGTGATCCGGCCGAATGCGAGGGTGTAGATGCGGTCGCAGATGCCGAGCAGTTCAGGCAGCTCGGATGAAATGACCACGACGGCCTTTCCGGCATCCGCGAGCTTGTTGATGATCGTGTAGATCTCGTACTTGGCACCGACGTCGATGCCGCGGGTCGGCTCGTCCAGGATCAGCACCTCGGGATCGGTGTAGATCCACTTGGACAGCACGACCTTCTGCTGGTTGCCGCCGGAGAGTTTGCCGGTCAGCGCCATGACGGTCGGGGCCTTGATGTTCATCGACCGCCGGTAGTCCTCGGCAACCTTGATCTCCTCGTTGCCGTTCACCCAGCCACCGCGCGACATCTTCTTCAGTGCGGCGGCGGAGATGTTGCGGCGAATGTCCTCGATGAGGTTGAGGCCGTAGGTCTTGCGGTCCTCCGTGGCGTAGGCGATGCCGTGGGAGATGGCCTCGGTGACGGTCCGGGTGTTGATCTCCTTGCCGTGCAGGAAGACCTTGCCGGAGACGTTGCGACCGTAGGAGCGCCCGAAGACGCTCATCGCCAGCTCGGTGCGCCCGGCACCCATCAGCCCGGCGATGCCGACGATCTCCCCGGCTCGGACCGCGAAGTTCGCCCCGTCGACCACGACCCGGCCCGGCTGAGTGGGGTGTTCGACGTGCCAGTCCTCGACCCGGAACACCTCCTCGCCGATGGTGGGCGTGTGGTCCGGGAACCGGCTGTCCAGGTCACGTCCGACCATCCCGCGGATGATCCGCTCCTGGGTGACCTGGTCGGCCTGCATGTCCAGGGTCTCGATGGTGCGACCGTCGCGGATGATCGTGGTGGAGTCCGCGATGTCGGCGATCTCGTTCAGCTTGTGCGAGATCATGATCGAGGTGATGCCCTGCCCGCGCAGGTGCCGCAGCAGGTCGAGCAGATGCTCGGAGTCGGAGTCGTTCAACGCCGAGGTCGGCTCGTCCAGGATCAGCAGCTTGACCTTCTTGGACAGCGCCTTGGCGATCTCCACCAGTTGCTGCTTACCAACGCCAAGCTGGCCGATGGGAGTCGTCGGGTTCTCGTCCAGACCGACCCGGGCCAGCAGCTGGGCGGCCTCCGAGTTGGCCTTGTTCCAGTCGATGATCCCGCCGGCCTGGCGCTCATTGCCCAGGAAGATGTTCTCGGCCACCGACAGGTAGGGCACCAGGGCGAGCTCCTGGTGGATGATCACGATGCCCTTGTCCTCGGAGTCGTTGATCGAGCCGAACTCGACCTTCTCTCCGTCGAAGACGATGTCGCCGTCGTAGGTGCCGTGCGGGTACACCCCGGAGAGCACCTTCATCAGGGTCGACTTCCCGGCACCGTTCTCACCGCAGATCGCGTGGATCTCGCCGCGGCGGACGTTCAGGTTCACGTCCTGCAGGGCCTTGACGCCCGGGAAGGTCTTGGTGATGGACTGCATCTGAAGGATGTGGTCGCTCATGCAGCCGTCCTCGTTCCTCATGCGTGGGGGACGCCCCCGGGGCCGGTTCGCACCGACCCCGGGAGCAGGGTGTTCAGATGGATCAGGCCTGGCCGCTGGCGACCTGGTCCTCGGTCCAGTACCCCGAGTCGATGAGCAGCGACTGGATGTTGTCCTGGTAGACGATGTCCGACTCGAGCAGGTACGACGGGACGACCTTCACGCCGTTGTCGTAGGTCTCGGTGTCGTTCGCCTCGGGCTCCTCACCGGCCAGGTACGCCTTGGCGGTGGTGACGGCCTGCTCGGCGAGCTTGCGGGTGTCCTTGAAGATGGTGGAGAACTGCACGCCATCGTTGATCAGCTTCACCGAGGCGATCTCGGCGTCCTGACCGGTGACGATGGGCAGACCGGCCTCAATGGAGTCGCCGTAACCGGCGTTCTGCAGCGCGGTGATGATGCCGCGGGAGATGCCGTCGTAGGGCGACAGCACGCCGTCGACCTTGGTGCCGTCGGAGTAGGTGGAGGTCAGCAGGTCCTCCATGCGCTTCTGAGCGGTCTCCTGCAACCAGCGCAGGGTGGCGACCTGCTCGATGTCCGTCTGACCGGACTTGATCACGATGGTCCCGTCGTCGATGAACGGCTGGAGGGTGTCCATCGCGCCCTGGAAGAAGAAGTGCGCGTTGTTGTCGTCCAGCGACCCGGCAAACAGCTCGACGTTGAACGGACCGGTGGCGGTGCCCTCGGAGCCGTCCGCGTTGAGCAGGCCCAGGCCGACCAGCAGCGAGGTGGCCTGCTGCACGCCGACGTTGTAGTTGTCGAAGGTGACGTAGAAGTCGACGTTCTCGGTGCCGTTGATCAGGCGGTCGTAGGCAATCACCGGGATGTTGGCGTCGGCGGCGGCCTGCAACTGGTTGGCCAGTGCGGTGCCGTCGATGGACGCGACGATCAGCAGGTCGACGCCCTTGGTGATCATCTGGTCGATCTGCTGGGACTGGGTCGGGATGTCATCCGCCGCGTACTGCAGGTCGACGTTGTAGCCCGCGTCCTCGAGCTGGCTCTTCACGGCATTGCCGTCGGCGATCCACCGCTCGGAGGTCTCGGTGGGCATCGCCACACCGATGGTCTGCTCGCTCGGGTCGGCGCTCTCGCCACCGCCGGAGCCGCTGTCACTGCCGGCGCCGCCGCCGGAGCATGCGGCCAGGCCGAGGGCGAGAACCCCCGCCACAGCCGCGAACCTGATGCTCTTCATGTCCTTCTCCTCCTTGAGAGGGGTGCTGACCTCGTCGTCATCGCTCATTCCCCCTGAGCCGGGGCGGACCGTCGTCGGGCCGTCTCCGGTGCACCTCCAGGCGTCGGTGCCGGGCACGCAGAAACTCTCGGGGCTTGACTTCAAGAAGTCAAGCCAAAGCCGAGGGGGCAGAGGTTGCAGATGGGTAACAAGCCACTTAATCGTGCGGAAGGGTGCATCACTGCAGATCAGAGCAGGTGTCTCGGTTCACGGACCCGTGGCCGGATCGGGCGACTTGTGCACTCCGGTCGGGTGATTGTGTTTGGCTTCGAAACTCAAACCCCGGGGTGTGCGCACAACAAGAACGGGCCGGGACTCCGTAGGGAGTCCCGGCCCGTTCGTCGGGTCAGCGGTCAGACCGCCATGTCACTCAGTCGCGCGCGGTCCCCCGCCGACGCAGCGCGACCAGCACCGCACCCACCAGACCGGCGGCCAGCGCCAGCAGCACCGTGATACCGGCAGGCGAGCCGGTCACAGCCAGCACACGGCTGCCCGCACCGTTGCCGGTGTCGCCGGGTGCCGCCGCCGGGTCACCCACGGTCATCGTGATGGTCACGACCGTGCGGGTGCCGTCCGCGTTGATCACGGTGACGGTGAAGGTGTCCGTCCCGGAGAAGCCCGGGTTCGGGGTGTAGACGACCTTGCCGTCCACAATGGTCACAGTCCCGTTCTGACCCTGCGTCACCGACGAGATCGACTCCGCACCGGTCTCACCGAGAATGTCGATGGTCTTCGACGTCTCGAACGGGGTCTCCGACGCCAGGTCCACCCGGGCCGGGTCACCCACGGTCACCGTCACGACGACCTCGCGCTCGGTGCCGAACTCGTCGACCACGGTCACCGTAAAGGAGTCCTCACCGGAGAACCCGGGGTTCGGGGTGTACGTCACGGTGCCATCGGGGTTGAGGGTGACCGTGCCGTTGTTGCCATTGGTGACATCGGTGGCGCCGTCCGGCACCTCGATCACCTTCGGGGTCTCGTACCCGGTGGAGTCGGCGATCTCGATGGCCGGCGGACCATCCACCGTGACGGTGACGGTGACGTCGTGCTCGTTGCCGAACTCGTCGGTGACCGTCACGGTGAACTCGTCATCGCCCACGAACCCGGGGTTCGGGGTGTAGGTCACGGTGCCGTCGGGGTTGACCGTGACGGTGCCGTTGTCACCATCGGTCGCACCGGTCACGGTGTCGCCGTCGTTCTCGGTGACGTCGACCTCGACCGGGGTGTTGTAGTCCGTGCCCGCGTCCACCGTGGTGTCCTCGGGCCCGCCGACGGTGACATCCACGACCACGGCAGTGGAGTCGCCGTTCTCATCGGTCACGATCACCGTGAACTGGTCCTCGCCGACAAAGCCCGGGTTGGGGGTGTAGGTCACGGTGCCGTCATCGTTGATCGTGACGGTGCCGTTGTCACCATCAGTCACCTCGGAGACGGTGCCACCATCGGTCTCAGCGACCGGGTCCACGATCACCGGGGTGTTGTAGTCGGTCTCGGTGGCGAGCTTGACGACGTCGCCCACGGTCACCTCAATGGTGACCTGCACGTCGTTGCCGTACTCGTCGGTCACCGTCACGGTGACCTCATCGACGCCGACAAACCCGGGGTTCGGGGTGTAGACGACCTCACCGTCCACGATCTCGGCCGTGCCGTTCTCCGGCTGGCCGACCGAGGTGATGGACTCCGCGCCGGTCTCACCCAGCACATCCACACTCACCGGGGTCTCGAACGGGGTCGAGGTGGCCACGTCAACCGGCTCCGGGCCGGCGACCGTCACGGTCACGATGACCGTCGCAGGGTTGCCGTCCTCGTCGATGACGCTCACCGGGTAGGAGTCCTCACCGACGAAGCCGGGGTTCGGGGTGTAGGTCACCGTGCCGTCCGGGTTCACCGTCACTGTGCCGTTGTCGGCCTGGCCGGCACCGGTGATCTCCGTGCCACCGGACTCGCCGAGCACATCGACGTCGACCGGGGTGTTGTAGTCGGTGTCGGTGGCGACCTCGAACGGAGCACCCACCGTGACCGAGACCACGACCTCAACCGGGGTGCCGAACTCGTCCAGCCCGGTCACCGTGAACTCGTCCTCGCCGAAGAAGCCCGGGTTCGGGGTATAGACGACCTCGCCGTCGACGATCGCGACGGTACCGTTCGCGCCCTGACCCACCGAGTTCACGGACTCTACGCCGGCGTCCGTGACGACATCGACCGCGACCGGGGTCTCGAACGGGGTGGCAGCGGCCAGCTCGATCGAGTCCGGAGCACCCACCGTGATCGTGACGATCACGGGGACGATGGCCCCATCGGCGTCCAGGCCCATCACGGTGACGGTGTCCTCACCGACGAAGCCGGGGTTCGGGGTGTAGACGACCTTGCCGTCCACGATCTCAGCCGTGCCGTTCACAGTCGCGGCAATGCTGGACAACGACTCCAGACCCGTGCTGGCGAGGACATCGACCGTCTTGGCGGTGTTGTACGCGGTCTGGTCGGAGGTGAGCATCGGCTCCTTGACGGTGACGGTGACGACGACGTCGAGGGGCTGGGTGTAGTCGGAGAACTCACCATCGGTCAGCAGCCGAACCGTGAAGGTGTCCACACCCACGAATCCAGGCTCCGGGGTGTAGACAGCCTCGCCCGACGGGCCTTCCTCCAGCACGACGCTGCCGTGGCTGGGCGCTGCCTGAAGGCTGTCGATCCACCCCTCGGTATCGAGCTCGTCGAGCACCGGAACACGAACCGGAGTGCCGAACGTGGTGACGGCAGTAGCAGTCGCCCGCGGGGGGACGACGTGCAGGGTCACCGTGCCGACCGACGTCTCCCCAGTCGACACGACCTGGTACTGGAGCGTGACCGTCCCGTACCAACCCGGGGCACCGGCGAAGACCAGGGACTTGCCTTCAAGATTGGAGTCGGCGGTCACAGCGACGACGCCGAAGTCCCCAACGAGGCTGGATGTCGGGGAGCCCTGATCGTTCTGCCACCAGAGGACCGGAGAGTCCGCGAGCAGGCCCTCCGCCGCCAGTTCCGACCACTCGGGAGTCTCGATGAGCGCCTGCGTCCAGGTATACATCCCGTCGGGGGGAGTGCCATTCCACGGAGTCATCTCGACAGTGGCCTCGAGGTCAGGCGCCGGGGCTGGGGGTCGGTTCAGCACCCGGAGACGTCCAGTGGCAGTCTGCCCGCCGCTGTCCTGCACGGTGTAGATGAACTCGTCGACGCCGACGAATCCCTCCACTCCCACGTAGCTGATCCACGAGCCCTGGATCGACACGCTGCCCTTCTCGGCTCCCGTCGCTCCGACCACACTGACGAGGCTCAGCGATGCACCGGTGTCATTGTCCAGCACCCTGATGATTTGCGAACCCGTGCTGGACGCCTTCCGGATCACCGTGTCGTCAACGGTCGTGATGCCGCCAACCGTTTCCCCTGCGGGGACCACCGGAGACTGAGCCATCACTGCCGAGCGACCCGCGCCGGCGACGGCTGAGGCGGCACCACCGCCCAGCACGGTCAGGGCCAGCGTCGCGGCGACGGCTGTGGACCGCCCCACGAGCCGACCGGCTCGACGATTCATGAACGACATGACGTACTCCTCAACGGTGGATCCCCCAGATGGGCTGCCGCGGCAGGGCGCGCGGACTGCGTGGCCCGGCGCGGACGCATGCCCCGAGCCCCGTCGGTGGTGTGATCACGCGCGACGGGCGGTTCAATCGTTGAGCGCACACCGAGAAGTTGCGGGCGAACAGCGTGCGGCTTGAGTGCAAATGAGTGGATGTTGAGTGCAAACGATCCATCATCGGGGGCGCGTCCAGGCCCATCACCTTCTCTATGCGTAGAGACGACACCGGGCCGGGACCCCACCGCAGTGGGGTCCCGGCCCGGTTGAGGAGTCGAGAATCAGTCCTGGACCGACCCCCGACGGCGACGGGTCGCCATCGTCAACGCGACACCCAACGCCGCGACACCCGCGCCGATCAGCCCGAGCAAGCCCGCGTCGGAACCGGTGATCGCCAGCACGCCGGTCCGGACGCCCTGACCACCGTTACCGGTGTCGCCGGGGGCCACGGCCGGGTCACCGACAGTCATCGTGATGGTCACGACCGTCCGGGTGCCGTCCGCGTTGATCACCGTGACCGTGAACGTGTCCGTCCCCGAGAAGCCCGGGTTCGGGGTGTAGACGACCTTGCCGTCCACGATGGTCACAGTCCCGTTCTGACCCTGCGTCACCGACGAAATCGACTCCGCACCGGTCTCACCGAGGACGTCGATCGACTTCGAGGTCTCGAACGGGGTCTCCGACGCCAGGTCCACCCGGGCCGGGTCACTCACGGTCACCGTGACGATGACCTTGCGCTCGGTGCCGAACTCGTCGACCACGGTCACGGTGAAGGAGTCCTCACCGGAGAAGCCGAGGTTCGGGGTGTAGGTCACCGTGCCATCGGGGTTGATCGTGACCGACCCGTTCTCGCCCTGACCTGTGCCCGAGATGGTGTCACCGGAGTCACCGATCACGTCGATGTCCTTCGGCGTCTCGTACCCGGTGGAGTCAGTGACCTCCGTGGCGGGCGGACCGTCCACCGTCACGGTGACGGTGACGTCGTGCTCGTTGCCGAACTCGTCGGTGATGGTCACGGTGAACTCGTCCTCACCGACGAACCCGGGGTTCGGGGTGTAGGTGACAGTGCCGTCGGGGTTGGTCGTGACGGTGCCGTTGTCACCATCGGTCGCACCGGTCACGGTGTCGCCGTCGTTCTCGGTGACGTCGACCTCGACCGGGGTGTTGTAGTCGGTGCCCGCCTCAGCGGTCCCATCCTCGGGGCCGGCGACGGTGACATCCACGATCACCGCGGTCGAGTTGCCCTCGTCATCGGTCACGATCACCGTGTAGTGGTCCTCGCCCACAAAACCGGGGTTCGGGGTGTAGGTAACGGTGCCGTCGTCGTTGACCGTGACGGTGCCGTTGTCACCATCGGTCACTTCGGAGACGGTGCCGCCATCGGTCTCGGCGACCGGATCGCTGATCACCGGGGTGTTGTAGTCAGTGTCCTCCGCCAGGTGCACCACATCGCCCACCGTGACATCCACGGTGACCTCGATGTCGTTGCCGTACTCGTCGGTCACCGTCACGGTGAAGGAGTCCTCACCGATGAAGCCCGGGTTCGGCGTGTAGACGACCTCGCCGTCCACAATCTCCACCGTGCCGTTCTCACCCTGACCCACCGAGGCGATGGTCTCCGCGCCGGTCTCGTCCAGGACGTCAACGGTCTTCGGGGTCTCGAACGGAGTCGTCGTGGAAATCTCCACCGGGTCCGGACCGGCGACCGTGACGGTGACAATCACCGTGTCGGGCTCGCCGTCCTCACCGATCACCGTCACCGGGAAGGTGTCTTCACCGATGAACCCCGGGTTCGGGGTGTAGATGACATTCCCGCCCTCATCGATGGTGACGGTGCCGTTCGCGCCGTCCTCCACACCGGTGACACTCTCACCCGGCACGTCGATGGTCTTGGGGGTGTTGTAGTCCACCGTGTCCTCAGCGGTCAGCGGCTCGTCGACGGTCACCGTGACGATGACCTCGACCGGGGTGCCGTGCTCATCCAGCACGGTCGCAGTGAAGGAGTCCTCACCGGAGAAACCCGGGGTCGGCGTGTAGACGACCACGCCGTCCACGATCTCCACCGTGCCGTTACCCGCCGTGCCCACCGAATCGATGGACTCCGCGCCGGACTCACCCAGCACGTCCACCGTCTTCGGGGTCTGGTACGGGGTACTGGTGTTCAGCTCGACGGCCTCCGGACCGGCGACCGTGATGGTCACCGGGACCTCGACGGTCTCACCGTTCTCGTCCACAACGGTCACCATCACGGTGTCCTCGCCGACAAAGCCAGGGTTCGGGGTGTACACCAACTGACCGTCAACGATCTCAGCGGTGCCGTTTTCGCCCTGGCCGGTGCCGGTCAGCTCGGTGGCGCTGGTCTGGTCCAGCACATCGACGGTCACCGGGGTCTCGTACGGAGTCTGCGCCGAGGCCGCGATCTCCTCACCGACCGTCACGTCGACCACGACGGTGTGCGGGGTGCCGTACTCGTCCAGCACCGCGACGGTGAAGGAGTCCGCACCGGAGAAGCCAGGGTTCGGGGTGTAGACGACCTCTCCGTCCACGATGGTCACAGTCCCGTTGCTGCCCTGGCCGACCGACCCGACCGAGGTGCCACCGGTCTCACCGACGACATCGATGGTCTTCGGGGTCTCGAACGGGGTGCTGGTCGACAGTTGCTGGTCCGCCGGCGGGGCGACGGTGAGCTCGACGGTGACCGAGGTGAGCTGTCCATCCGCGTCCAGCCCGGAGACGGCGAAGGAGTCCTCGCCGACATACCCGGGGGTGGGCGTGTAGACCAGCTCACCGTTCACCATCTCGACCGTGCCGTGCTCGGCCTGGCCGAAGCTGGTGATGTCGGTGGTGCCAGTGGAGGCCAGGTCAATGGACTTGGGGGTGTTGTAGTCCACCAGATCGGTGATGACCTGGGGCTCCAGGACCGTGACCTTCACGACGACGTCGAGGACGCTGATGTAGTCCACACCGTCGAACTGGACCTTGATGCGAGCGGTGTAGGTGTCGACACCGTAGAAGCCCGGCTGCGGGGTATAGACCGTCTCGCCGTCGATGATCTCGACTGCGCCATTCTCGGGGTCCGACACGATGCTGTCGATCCAGCCCAGACCGGTCTCGTCCTTCTCCAATACCGGCACTTTGATCGGCGTGCCAAAAGTGGTCACGGCAATCATCTCAAGGCTCGGCGGAAGCAAATGCACAGTGATCGTGCCGACATTGCTCACAACGTTGGAGAAAAGCGTATCTGTGATCTGGTAGGTAAACGTGTAATCCCCGTAGACGCCCTGGCCCGCCAGGAACACCCAGCCATCTGGGTAATATCCCGTGAAACTGCCCACAGCCATATCCAGATCCAGCGCCTGGTACAAATAGCTGCGCGGGGCGGGGATACTCGCTTGCCCGGCTTCAGCTAGGGCGACATAGCGCGGATTCTCGGCGAGGTACTCGACCCAGGTCGCCTCCTCGGAGTTGCTCTGGTCCCACAGTCGCATCGGAAGCGTGATCTCGTGATCCAGCGCCACGGGCATATCGCGGACCGAGAAATGGACCACACCAGTGGCAGTGGTGCCACTGGAATCTTGCACCGTGTAGATGAAGTCCTCGTGGTGAGCCGCAGTGGAGTCGGCGGGGGTCCACGAGATGGATGCTCCACCCACAACGGTCGCGGTCCCCGACTCCTGCCCGGTGGCCCCGACGACGCTGAGCACCGTCAGGCCATCGCCCGTGTCATTGGAGAGCACAGAGACCCGGGGGTAGAAGCCCGCTCCCTTGCCGACGTACGTGTACCCATAGTCGTCCACCGTGGTGATCCCACCCACGGTCTCCGCGGCGGCCACCGGCGGGACCGCCGATGGTGTGTTCGCTCCGGCGAGCGCGGATGCCGCGCCTGCGCCGAGTACGGCGAGGGTCAGCGCCGCGGTGACGGCGGTGACCCGTCCCGCGAGCCGACCGGCTCGACGATTCCTGTAAGACATGGCTTCTCCTCTAGATGCCACCCCAGGAGTCGTCGGCGCAGGGCGCAACGACGGCACGACGGGCCGCCCATGGAGCGGTCCGTCGTCCGGGGGTGAGCTGCACTCAGACGCGTCGTGCGTCACCCGTTGTCCCCTCCGTGGCTGACAAACACGGATGGAACCGACCCAGTGTTGGCCTAGTAACCAGAGGGCGAGGGCAGGCACCCACATGGTTGAGTGGAACTCAGAGGGGCTTGAGTGCAGTGGGGGTACACGGAGGGGTACGACACGGCTGGATATGTCGCGATCCTGTGGTTTGTCCCCTAGACGTGTGATGCCCGCCCCCCAACAGAGGGAGCGGGCATCACTACGTCACGCGGTGGATCAGCGCTGCATGGCTGCCCGGCGACGGCGGGTGATCATCGTGAGCACCCCACCCAGCGCGGCCGCACCAGCGGCGACCAGGGCCAGCAGCCCGGCGTCGGACCCGGTGGTGGCCAGGATCCCGGACTTGACCTCAGCACTGCCGGGTGCCGCGGCCGGGTCACCCACGGTCATCGTGATGGTCACGACCGTGCGGGTGCCATCGGCGTTGATCACCGTGACCGTGAAGGTGTCCGTCCCGGAGAAGCCCGGGTTCGGGGTGTAGACGACCTTGCCGTCCACAATGGTCACAGTCCCGTTCTGACCCTGCGTCACCGACGAGATCGACTCCGCACCGGTCTCACCGAGCACGTCGATGGTCTTGGCCGTCTCGAACGGGGTCTCGGTCGCCAGATCCGCGGTGGCCGGAGCGCCCACCGTGACGGTGACGATGACCTGCTGCTCGGTGCCGAACTCATCGACCACGGTCACCGTGAAGGAGTCCTCACCGGAGAAACCGGGGTTCGGGGTGTAGGTCACCGTGCCATCAGGGTTCAGCGTGACAGAACCGTTCTTCCCGTCAGTCACACCCGTGGCACCATCCGGCACCTCGATCACCTTCGGGGTCTCATACCCAGTGGAGTCGGCAACCTCAATCGCCGGCGGACCATCCACCGTCACGGTGACGGTGATCTCCTGGTCGTTGCCGTACTCATCGGTGACGATCACGGTGAACTCGTCCTCACCGACGAACCCGGGGTTCGGGGTGTAGGTGACGGTGCCGTCGGGGTTGATCGTGACGGTGCCGTTGTCACCATCGGTCGCCTCGGTGACACCGTCCGGGACGTCGACCACCTTCGGGGTGTTGTAGTCGGTGCGGTCCTCGACCTCGGCCGGGGCCGGCCCGGGCACCGTCACGGTGACGTCCACCGTGGTGGGGTTGCCCTCCTCATCGGTGACGATCACGGTGAAGTGGTCCTCGCCGACAAACCCGGGGTTCGGGGTGTAGACGACGTTCCCGTCCTCGTCGATGGTGACGGTGCCGTGCTCGCCGTCCGTGGTCTGGCCGACCTCGCCGGGGACATCCACAACCTTGGGAGTGTTGTACGGGGCCTCCTCCGACAGCTCCAGCAAGTCGCCCACGGTCACGGTCACGACGACCTCGACCGGGGTGCCGTACTCGTCAGTGACGGTGACGGTGAACTCGTCCTCGCCGGTGAAGCCCGGGTTCGGGGTGTAGGTGACGGTGCCGTCAGGGTTGATGACGACCGTGCCGTTCTCCCCCTGGCCCGCACCGGTGATCCCGGTGCCGCCGGACTCACCCAGCACATCCACGACCACCGGGGTCTCCCACGGGGTGACGGCGCTGGTCAGCACATCCTCCGGCTCACCCACCGTGACGGTCACGACCACGGCGGTGGAGTCACCGTTCTCATCGGTGACGATCACCGTGTACTGGTCCTCGCCGGTGAAACCCGGGTTCGGGGTGTAGGTGACGGTGCCGTCCTCGTTGACCGTGACGGTGCCGTTGTCGCCGTCCCGGGTGTCAGTGATGGTGCCACCGTCGGTCTCCGCGACCGGGTCGCTGGTCACCGGGGTGTTGTAGTCGGTCTCGGTCGCAGCCTCGACCACATTGCCCACCGTGACCTCAACAGTGACCTCAACCGGGTTGCCCCACTCGTCGGTCACCGTGACCACGAACTCGTCAATACCGATGAAGCCGGGGTTCGGGGTGTAGACGACCTGGCCGTCCACGATCTCCGCGGTGCCGTTCTCACCCTGACCAACCGAGGCGATGGTGTCCGCACCGGACTCACCCAGCACGTCCACGGTCTTCGGGGTCTCGAACGGGGTGGTCGTCGCGATCTCCACCGGGTCCGGACCCGCGACGGTCACGGTCACGATCACCGTGGCCGGCTCGCCGTCCTCACCGATCACGGTCACCGGGAAGGTGTCCTCACCGATGAATCCCGGGTTCGGGGTGTAGACAACCTCGCCGTCGACGATCTCCACCGTGCCGTTCGCGCCATCCTGCGCGCCGGTCACCGACTCCGCACCGGTCTGACCCAGCACGTCGACGGTCTGCGGGGTGTTGTACGCCACCTCGTCCGACGCGGCCAGGGGGTCGCCCACGGTCACGTCCACGGTCACGGTGATCGGGGTGCCGTACTCGTCCACCACGGTGACAGTGAAGGAGTCATCACCGGAGAAGCCCGGATTCGGGGTGTAGACGACCTGGCCGTCCACGATCTCCACGGTGCCGTTGCTGCCCTGGCCCACCGAGGTCACCGACGACGCGCCGGTCTCGGCGACGACGTCGATGGTCTTCGGGGTCTCGTAGGGGGTAGAAGCGTCGAGCTGCTGGTCGGCCGGGGGCGCGACGGTGATCTCGACGGTGACCGAGGTGAGCTGGCCGTTCTCGTCCAACCCGGCGACGACGAAGGAGTCCTCACCGACGTAGCCCGGGGTCGGGGTGTAGATGACCTGGCCGTCGACAATCTCGACGGTGCCGTGCTCCGGCTGGTCGACCGAGGTCGTCTCGATCGTGCCGGTCTCACTCAGGTCGACGGTCTTGGGGGTGTTGTACGGGGTCTGGTCGTTGATGACCTGCGGCTCGAGCACCGTCACGCTCACCACGATGTCCAGCGGCTGGTTAGGCCAACCCGGGTTGTCACCGAAGGTGCGGACGGTGAAGGTGTCGACGCCGTAGAAGCCGGGGTTCGGGGTGTAGACCGGCACACCGTCGACGATCTGGACTGTGCCGTTGGCGGCTTCGATCACCAGAGTGTCGTCGACGCGGACGTTCTCACCCTCGGTGAACTGGAGAACCGGGACCTCGACCGGCGCGTTGAAGGTGGTCACGGCGGTGGTGGCCATCTGTGGCGGGACCACCTCGACCGTGACCGTGCCGACCTGGGACGACTGGAGGACGTAATCGCGGACGTAGTACTCGAGCACCGCCGTTCCGTAGAACCCCGGAGCCGGGATGAACGTGAACTTGCTGAGGTTGTTGAAGTTGAGCGCCCCCACGTCGGAGGAGAGGTTAGACGTCTCCCCGTAGGGCAGAATCGAGAACATCCAGTCGTCGTCCTCGAGGAGGATGCCCTGGTCCTTCAACGCCTGGAACTCCGGGGAGCCCCAGAGATCGAACGTCGCTCGGTTCCTGCTCGACTGGTCCCACGGAGTCATCGGGATAGTCGCCTCGAAGTCGGGGGCGACCATCGGGCCCCAGAGCCGGAAGTCGACGGAGGCTGTCGCAGTATCACCGTGCGAGTCCTGCACCGTGTAGATGAACGTCTCGACACCCTGCGGCTGGGTCGTCGGGTCCCAGCTGTAGCCGATGTTGCTCGCGGAGAAGCTGACTGTTCCAGTCTCGTTCCCGGTCGCACCGACAACGCTGACGATCTTCAGACCGTCACCGGTGTCGTTGCCCAACACGGACGCGGAGATCTGGGACATCACAAGTCCCTCGCCGTAACTGTCGTCCACCGTGGTGATCCCCCCCACGGTCTGACCTGCGGCGACCATGGGCGGGGTGGACTCGGCCTGCTGGGAGAGCGCCAATGCGGACGCCGACCCACCCCCCAGCACGGCCAGGGTCAGCGCTGCGGTGGTGGCTGTGATCCGCCCCGCGAGCTGACCGGCTCGACGATTCCTGAACGACATGGCTACTCCTCGATTCGCCACCCCAGGAGTCGACGGCGCGGATGCCCGAACGACAGCACGACCGTCGCAGCCCTTGTGGGGAGGCGGTCGTCCGGGGGTGATCTGCACTAGACGCGTCGTGCGTCACCCAACGCCCCTCCGTGGCTGACAGGTCGCGGAGAGGACCAATCCAGCGTCGGGTCACGGCACCGGTCAGAGTGGTAAAAACCTGACCTCTTGAGCGTTCTTTGAGGGGTGTTGAGTGCAGATGCCACGTCACTCGTGCAGCGATCGCATGCCGAAATGTCGCAATAACGCGGTCTGACAGCACACGACGCCCGCCCCTCACCGCGGAGGGACGGGCGTCGTGGATCGGGTGTCAGAGGCCCTGGGCCATCCGGTAGTAGACCTGGTTCCAGCGCACCTGGTCACGGAATCCACGCCGGGTGGTGTGCTCGTCGATCACCAACAACTCGGTGCCGGCGATGTCGGCGAAGATCTCGAAGGCCTCGATCCCGGCGGCGGTGGACATCACGGTGTGGTGGGCGCCGCCCGCGGTCAGCCAGGCCTCGGCGGAGGTGGCGAAGTCCGGGCGGGGCTCCCACACCGCGCGGGCGACCGGGAGATTCGGCAGCGGCTGCGACGGCGGCACGATGTCCACGACATTCGCGGTCAGACGGAACCGGTCGCGCATGTCGGCCATCGAGACGACGACGCCCTCACCCGGGTCGGCGTCGAAGACCATCCGCACCGGGTCCTCCTTGCCGCCGATGCCGAGCGGGTGGATCTCGACCTTGGGGGTGCTGGTGGTCAGGGACGGGCAGACCTCGAGCATGTGCGCGCCGAGGATCTTCTCCTGCCCCGGGGTCAGGTCGTAGGTGTAGTCCTCCATCAGCGAGGCACCACCGGGCAGGCCTTCACCCATCACCTTGGCGGCGCGGACCAGGACGGCGGTCTTCCAGTCACCCTCGGCACCGAAGCCGTAGCCCTTGGACATCAGGCGCTGCACCGCGATGCCGGGCAGCTGACGCAGCCCGCCCAGATCCTCGAAGTTGGTGGTGAAGGCCTTGGCACCCAGTGAGGTCAGCAGGGTCTCCAGTGCGACCTCCTGGCGGGCGGCATAGCGCAGGGAGTCGTGCCGGTCACCACCGCGGCTCAGCTCGGGCACCACGTCATAGAGGTCCTCGTACTCGGCGACGGTGCGGTCCACATCCGCGTCGGCGACGGCGTCCACCGCAGCGACCAGGTCGTTGACGCCCCAGGTGTTGACCGAGACACCGAATCGCAGCTCGGCCTCGGTCTTGTCGCCCTCGGTGACGGCGACATTGCGCATGTTGTCCCCGAACCGGGCCAGCTTCAGCTCGTGGGTGGCGGCCCAGCCCGCGGCCGCACGCGCCCAGGTGCCGACCCGCTGCGCGACGGCGGGGTTGCTGGCGTGGCCGACGACGGTGGTGCGCGGGGTGCCGAGCCGAGTGGCGATGTACGCGTACTCACGGTCACCGTGCGCGGCCTGGTTCAGGTTCATGAAGTCCATGTCGATGCTGTCCCAGGGCAGCTCGACACCGGCCTGGGTGTGCAGGTGCAGCAGCGGCTTGCGCAGCGCATCCAGACCGGCGATCCACATCTTGGCCGGGCTGAAGGTGTGCATCCAGGTGATGACGCCCAGCACCCGGTCGTCAGAGTTCGCGTCCAACATCGCGCGGCGGATGCTGGCGGAGTCCTTGAGCACCGGCTTCCAGACAATGCGCGCGGGGACGGCATCGGAGTCGTCGAGGGTGCGGGCGACGGTCTGGGACTGCTCGGCGACCTGGCGCAGAGTGTCCTCACCGTAGAGGTCCTGCGAGCCGGTGAAGAACCAGATCTCGCGCTCGGAGTAGGGCTTGCTCATGGGTGTCGCTCCTTAGCGGCCGTAGACGTTCTGGTAGCGGTCGAACAGCGAGTCGACCTTGTCCTGGGGAATGGGCAGCGGGTTGCCGAGCTGGCGGGAGATGTGCACGGTGCGGGCGACCTCCTCGACCATGACGGCGGCCTTCACCGCGGCCTTGGCGTCCTTGCCGATGGTGAACGGGCCGTGGTTCTGCATCAGCACCGCCGGGCTGCGGGACTCGCGCAGGGTGTCGACGATGCCCCGGCCGATGGAGTCGTCGCCGATCAGCGCGAAGGGGCCGATGGGGATGGGGCCACCGAACTCGTCGGCCATCATCGTCAGCACGCAGGGCACTGGCTCGGCGCGGGCGGCCCAGGCGGTGGCGTAGGTGGAGTGGGTGTGCACGACGCCGCCGACCTCGGGCATGTGCCGGTAGACGTAGGCGTGCGCGGCGGTGTCGCTGGACGGGCTGCGGTCACCGTCGATCAGGGTGCCGTCCAGGTCGCAGACCACCATCGACTCGGGGGTCAGCTCGTCGTAGGTGACGCCGGAGGGCTTGATCACCAGCAGGTCGCCCTCAGACGGGCCGGACGGGTCGACCTGCACCCGCTGGGAGACGTTGCCCGCGGTCCAGACGATCAGACCCCAGCGGGGCAGCTCGGCGTGCAGGCGGGCGACGACCTCACGGGTGGCGGCGACGGCCTCGCGGACGTGCTCGGGATAGTCGGTCAGCGGCATGGGTCCTCCGGTGGTGGGGCTTTGGGGTGTCGAATTCGGGGGTTCGGCCCTGAGGTCGGGAGCGCGGCTGCCGGCTTCGGGGCGGAGCGTCCGAAGTCGGGCGGGGGGTCAGAGCGCGTCGGGGCGGGCGCTGGTCAGAGTGCGTCGACGGCGGCGCGTTCGGCGGCGAGCCCCGCGCGGTAGCGGTCGAGGTAGGTGGCGTAGCCCGCGACATCGGCGGGATCGGGGTCGGCGATGTCGAGTCGCGCGTCGCCGAACACCTGGTGGGTGAGGTAGTCGTCGAGGGAGGTGCCCCGACCCTGGCCCTGGTAGGCGGCCAGGACGGCGATCCCCCAGGCACCGCCCTCTCCAGCGGTCTCCCCGACGGCGACCGGGGCGTCGATGGCGGCGGCGAGCAACCGTTGCGCCACCCCGGCGGTGCGGAACAGGCCACCGTGGGCGAACATCGTGTCGATGGCGACGCCCTCCCCGGCGAGCACCTGCATGCCGAGGCTGAGCGTGCCGAAGACCCCGGCGATCTGGGTCCGGGCGAAGTTCGCCAGGTTCAGGGTGCTGTCCGGGGTGCGGACGATCATCGGTCGACCCTCGGACAGGTCGGCGATCGGCTCCCCGGACAGGTGGTTGTAGGCGATCAGGCCACCGCCGTCCGGCTCACCGTCAAGGGCGGCGCGGAACAGCGCGGCGTAGACCTCATCCGGTTCCAACCGGTGACCGGTGGCGGCGGCGAACTGCCCGAAGACCTGCGCCCAGGCACCGAGCTCGGAGGCACCGTTGTTGCAGTGCACCATCGCCACCAGGTCACCGGCGGGCGTCGTCACCAGGTCCAGCTCGTGATGCACCTCGGTCAACGGCTGCTCCAGCACGACCATGGCGAAGATGCTGGTCCCGGCACTGACATTGCCGGTGCGCGGGGCGACGGAGTTGGTCGCGACCATGCCGGTTCCCGCGTCACCCTCCGGCGGGGCCAGCGGGGTGCCGGGGGTCAGCGTGCCGGTGGGGTCGAGCAGCGCCGCTCCCTCGGCGGTGAGGGTGCCGGCGTCCTGTCCGGCGACCAGCACCTGCGGGAACAGGGCGGTGACATCCGCGCCGGGGTAAGCCGCGACCATGCGGGCGTCGTAGTCATGGGTCGACGGGTCGATGGGGAACATCCCGGAGGCGTCGCCGACCCCGAGCACCTTGCGACCGGTGAGCTGCCAGTGCACGTAGCCCGCGAGGGTGGTGACGAAGTCGATCTGCGGAACATGCGGTTCGTCGTCCAGAACAGCCTGATGCAGGTGGGCGATGGACCAGCGCAGCGGGATGTTGGTGCCGAAGAGCCCGGTCAGCTCCGTGGCCGCGCGGCCAGTGTTGGTGTTGCGCCAGGTGCGGAAGGGCACGAGCAGCTGACCTTCGGCGTCGAAGGCAAGGTAGCCGTGCATCATCGCGGAGACTCCGAGGCCGGAGATGCCGGTGACCGGCACGTTCTTGTCCGCGGCGTCGGAGAGCAGGTCGGCGACGGCGGCGCGCAGTCCGGTCCAGACATCGTCGAGGGAGTAGGTCCACAGCCGGTCGACGAACTGGTTCTCCCACGCGTGCGACCCCGTGGCCAGCGGGGTGTGATCGGCACCGATCAGGCAGGCCTTGATCCGGGTGGAGCCGAGCTCGATGCCCAGCCAAGTGGTGTCCTGCGCCATCGCCGATCCCTCCGTGCAGTCGATCCCCGCGCCGGATGCGACGACGGGCAGCGGCCGCTGACGGACATCGGCGGCCACAGGTGATGTTAACGCTCACATCCTGCTGCGTCGAGGGCTCGGGGTGACCTGCTGCCGAACCACGCGCAGAGTTGAGCACGGACCCTCGGAGGGGGCCACCGAGACTACGGAAATCGACGCTGGGAGGGGGCGCGAAGGTCGATTTCCGTAGTCTCGATGCGGCAGGCGTGCGCGGGGCAGGTCGGACGCGGGGGGCGTGCCCGGCACGGGGCGGGGCATGCCGGGCAGGTCAGGCGCGGGGCGGGGCGGTGCTGGCGCGGAGGACGACGGTGGCCGGGAGCGCGAGGTCGGGCGTCGGGTTGCCCGCGAGCGCGTCGACCAGGGCGGCGACGGCGGCGCGGCCGAGGGCGGCGAAGTCCTGGCGGACGGTGGTCAACGGCGGGGTGTAGAACCCCGCGCCGACCTCGTCGTCGAATCCGGTGACCGACAGGCGACCGGGCACGTCAATCCCGTGCTCCCAGCAGGCGCGCAGCACACCGAGGGCCAGTTGGTCGTTGGCGGCAAGGATCGCGGTGGGCAACCCGTCGGCGATCAGGCGCTGGGCTGCGCGGTAACCGGACTCGGCGGACCAGTCGCACCGGATCGGGTCCGGCGGGGTGAGACCGGCGGCGCGGCACTCGTCCTGCCAACCGGTCAGGCGGTCGCGGGCGTCGAACCAGTCCTGCGGACCGGCCAGGTGCACGATCTCCCGGTGCCCGAGGTCGATCAGGTGGCGGGCCAGATCGCGGGCACCCGCACGTTGGTCGACGCCGACACTGACCAGGCGCGAAGTCGCGGGGCTCAGGCTGCCACCGGAGGTCACCATCACCGTCGGCACCGGGGCGGCGAAGGCAGTGACCGCCTCGGCCACGTCGACCTGCGGCGCGATGATCACCACGCCTTCTACGCCCTGATCCATGAAGTGGTCGAGTGCGGCGTGCAGGGTGTCGGGCTCGAACCGGTCGACGGCCGCGACGCTCACGTAGTAGCCGACCTCACGGGCGGCGCGCTCGACACCGAGCAGGGTGCTGGCCGGGCCGTGATGACCGGTGGCGGAGGTGAGCACCCCGAACGCGCCGGAGCGCCGGGTGACCAGCGCTCGGGCGGCACTGTTGCGGCGGTATCCCAGCTCGGCGATAGCCGCCAGCACGCGGTCGCGGGTCTCGGGCCGGACGCTCGGGTGGTCGTTGAGCACCCGGGAGACGGTCTGGTGCGACACCCCGGCGCGGGCGGCGACGTCGCTCATCGCCGGGGGGCGCGGGTGATCGGTCATCGTGGTCAGTGGTCGGCCTGGCGGGCGGGGTCAGCGCTGAGGTCCGCGGGGTCGGGGGTCGACTGGGCGGGGTCGGCGCTGGCGTCCACAGGCTCGGGGGTCGGCTGGGCGGGGGGTGTCGCCGGTCGGGTGGCCTCACCCAGCTCACGGGAGCGATCATGGGCGGCGCGGGCGGCAGCCACGATCCCGGCGCGGACGCCGTGCGCGTCGAGCTGCGCGACACCGGCGACCGTCGTCCCACCCGGCGAGGACACCCGCTCCCGGAGCACGACCGGATGGTCACCGGTCTGGGCGGCCAGGGCCGCGGAGCCCTCAACGGTGGCGACCGCGAGCTGGGTGGCCAGGTCGCGAGTGAGTCCGAGCAGCACACCCGCCTCGGCCATCGCATCGATCAGATAGAAGGCGTACGCCGGTCCAGAACCGGAGATCGCGGTCACCGCATCCAGGTCCTTCTCCTGCACACGGACGATCAGACCGGTGGCGGCCAAAGCGCGCTCAACCAGGGCCAGGTGGTCATCGGTGGCGTGCTGTCCGGGGGCGATGGCCGAGGCACCCTTGCCGACCAGCGCGGGGGTGTTCGGCATGACGCGGACCACCGGGGTGCCCTCGGGCAACGCCTGCTCGTAGACGGCCAGCGGCACACCGGCTGCGACCGACACCACCAGGGTGCCAGGGGCGAGCGCATCGGCGATCTCGGCCAGCACGTCGGGCACTACCTGCGGCTTGACCGAGATCAGCACCAGACCGGCAGAGCGGACCGCCTTGGGGTTCGGGTCGGCGGAGCGCACGCCGTAGCGGCTGGACAGCTCATTGGCCCGAAGGGCACTGCGCTCGGTGACCGCCACATCGTCCATATCCCAGCCCGCCGTGAGCAGGGCCGAGACCAGGGCCTCCCCCATCACACCCCCGCCGAGCACGGCGACGCGGGGCTGTCCGGTGGTGGTCTGGGTCATGGTGAGGGCCTTCCGGTGGCTGCGGTCCGACCTGGCGGAGCCTAGTCCGCTGCGCGACGGCCCGGCGCGCGACGATGCCATGCCCGGTGCGTGGGGACGGCGCACCGGGCACGGCAGCTCGTGCGGAACGACGGGCCGATGGCCGCCCGTTCCGGGACCGGCGGTCGCTACCCCCCGAAGCCCTCGGGCAGCTGCCCACCGGGGAACGCTCCCCCGTCCGGCGGGGTAAATCCGCCGGAGCCGAAGTCGGAGTCGGAGGAGCTGCCGCCCAGACCGGTCAGCCCGGTCGATTCCTCGTCGCTGCCGGTGGACAGGGTCTGGCTGAGGTCCGCCAGCACCACCTCCTCACCCTCAGACAGCCCCTCGGTGATCTCGGTCAGTTCGGAGCCGACCGCACCGCGTTCGACCTCAACGTCCTGCACCGCACCGTCGCGCAGCACCTGGACCGTGGCCGTGCTCCCGTCCAGATGCACGGCGGAGGACGGCACCGTCAGAGTGTCCTGCGAGGCGGCGACCGCAATGGACACCTGCGCGGAGGACCCGTTGAACAGGGTCAGGTCTGGGTCGTCGACGGCGATGTCCACCGTGTAGGCGGGCTCGGAGGTGGTCGAGGAGTTCAGCAGACCGATGGAGCTGACCGTGCCGGTGAAGTCCCCGTCGACCGCGGTCACGGAGAGGGTGGCGGACTGGCCCACCTCCACCAGATCCACCTGACTGAGCGAGACAGTGGTGGAGACCGTGTAGCCGTCGTCGCCGATGATCGTGATCACCGCGGTGGCCGAGGAGGCGGTCACCTCATCCCCGGCGGCGAGGGAGACCGCCGCGACGGTGCCATTCACCGGGCTGGTCAGGTCGACCAGGGCGAGTTTGCTCTGCGCCAGGGCCAGCTCTGCTTCCGCCTGGTCGATGGCGGCCTGGTCGGCGAGCAGGTCCGCTGCGGTGGCGGTGGTGGAACCCCCGGCGGCACCGGTGTCGGTGCCGCTGCCGGAGCTGCCCGAGGGGGACGCCCCCGAGGCACCCGTGGAGCCGGTCGGGCCAGAACCAGACACGGCGGAACCGGTCGAGCTGGACCCGGACGCACCGGAATCCGTCGTGCCGGAGTCGGAGGCACCAGAGCCGGATGCGCCGGAGCCGGTCCCGCTGGAGCCAGTCGACCCGGAGCCCGTCGAACTGGAGCCCGTCGACCCCGCGTCAGAGCCGCTTGAGGCGGTCGCGGCGGCGGCGGTGAACGCCTCCTGCGCGGCCGAGACCGCCGAGTTCAGCGCATCCGCCGCGGCGGTCAACGCCTGCTGCGCCTCGTCCGCGGTGGTCTGCGCGGTCAGGACGGTGGTGATCGCCTCCTGGCATGCCGCCAGGCTATCCGCGGTGCTGGTCGTGGACGCCGCGGTCGAGGTGCTGAGGTACGCACTCGGGACGACCACTGCCTCGGTGGCGGCGGTGCTCTGGGCGTCGTCCTCGGTGGCACCGGCACCGCTCGTGTCGGTGCCCCCGGTGCCCGAGCCAGTACCCGTGCCAGGGCCGGAGCCGGTACCCGTACCCGCGCCGGTGTCCCCGGTGTCCGGGTCAGTGCCCGTGCCCAAGCCGGTGGACGAGCCCGCATCAGTCCCGGTGTCAGCGGTGGCGCTGAGGAACGGCTCGCAGATGGTCGCCGATTCACTCACCGCCGTGCTCGATGCCGCGAGCGCCGCCTGCGCGTTCTGGTACTGGTCGAGCAGGGTCTGCTGCGCGGCGGTGACCGCAGCGACGGCCTCGGTGAGCGCGGGGTCGACCTGCCCCGTGCCGGACCCGCCGGAGGAGCCGACCCCCGCGCCGGTGCCGCCCTGGCCAGTCGACGGGCTCTGGTCGGTCGACGGGCCCTGGTCGGTGGGGGTGGACGCATCGGTTGGCGCGGACTCGGTCGGCACCCCGCCGGAGCCACCGTCTCCTGCCGTGCTCGACCCGCCCGTCCCGCCGGTGCTCGTCGTGGTGGAACCCGTCGACGACCCGAAGGTCTGCGAGTCCTTGTCGTCCTGCAACCGCTGCTCCGCGTCGACCACTGCCTGCTCGGCGTCGTCCACGGCCTCCTGCAATGAGGTCGCGTCCAAGGAGGCGAGCACCTGCCCGGCGGTCACCGTGTCCCCGACCGCGACGTTCACGCTGCCGACCGTCCCGGCGACGGAGAATGCCCGGTCCAGGCGGGTGCTGGATGCGACGGTGCCGGTGGTGTCGATGGTCTGGTCCACGCCGTCGACGGTGGCGACCGCGGTGCGGTAGCCGGTGCTGCCCGAGCGGGTGGCGAGGGCGACTCCGCCGCCGAGCAGGCAGAGCACCAGCGCACCGGCCACCCCGCCGGTGATCAGGCGTCGACGGCGTGACACCCGACGGCGGGATGCGGAACGGCCCGGGCGGTGTCGGCGCAGCAGGTCACGCATCGGAGCCACCACCCTGCGGGCGTCCGCCGCCGAATCCGGTGGTGCAGCTGCCGTCGGTGGCGTCGGAGAGCATGAGGGTGCTGGCGGACATCTGTCCGGAGTCGTCCTGCTCGCCCTGGGCCTGCACACAGCGGCCGACGGTGATCGCGGTGGCATCGGCGTCGACGCTGGTGGTGTACGTGGTGGCGTCACCGACGGTGAGCGCGGTGGACTCGGTGGTCGGCTCGGTCGCCTCGTCGCCGGGCTCGCCCATCGACACCGCGTCCACGGTGATCGTGCTGCCGTCGACGGCGGTGACCAGTCCGGTGGTGAACTGGCCGAAGCCGCCGCCCGCCGCGCCGTCGGGCCGGTCGGTGGGCATGCCCTCTGGGGCCTCACCCTCGGGCAGGTCGGTGGGCATCCCACTCGGCACCTCCCCCTGCCGGAGTCCGCCCCCGCCGCCACCGAATCCGCCGACACAGGATCCGTCCACGGGCTGGCTGATCACGATGCTGGTGGCGATGTCGTCGTCGCCGACCGTCGCGGAGACGCACACGCCCACGGTGACATCTGTGAGCGCGGCGGAGACGGTCTGGGTGATGGTGGTGCTGTCGTCCCAGGTGACGGCGGTCTGCCCGTCGTCGCCCTGCACCTGCATCAGCGCGTCCGAGACCGCGGCGATCTCACCGGAGACACCCCCGCCGCCCTGGGGCAGCTGACCGTCCTGGGCCGGCGGGGCGCTGGCGGTGTCATCGGAGCTGGTCGTGGTGTCGGAGCCCGAGGAGCACGCGGCCAACAGGACCAAAACGGCGGGCAGTGCGAGCAGGGCGCGGGTACGGGGGATGGACATGGTTCTCCTCACAGATGGCGCGGTCACTGCGACCGCAGGGCGTCGATGGGCGCGAGCTTGGCCGCGCGGGTGGCGGGGTAGACCCCGAAGACGATCCCGATGGCGATGGCCACGGCGACCGAGCCGCCGACCGCCGCACCGGAGACGACGATGGAGGTGCCCAGCACCGAGGGGAGGGCGTAGGCACCGACGATCCCGAGCACCGCGCCGAGCAGACCACCGGCGAGGCCGAGCACGGCGGCCTCGACCAGGAACTGCCGCCGGATCGCCCAGGGCGGGGCCCCGAGAGCCTTGCGCAGGCCGATCTCCCGGGTCCGCTCGGTGACCGACACCAGCATGATGTTCATGACCCCGATCCCGCCGACCAGCAAGGACAGCGCTGCGATGCCGGTGAGCAGGACGGTCAGGGTCTGGTAGACCGAGGTGGCGGTGCTGACCAGCGAGTCCTGGGAGTCGATGGTGAAGTCCGCGGAGTCGGCGTCGGTGATGCCGTGCAGATTGAGCAGCAGAGTCTGCGACTCCTGGTATGCGGCGGAGAGCTGATCGGCGGAGGCCGCCTGCACGTAGATGGTGCTCAGCGCGTTGCGGTCCAGCCCACCGGAGACGGTGTTGGCGGCGGTAGTGAGCGGCACCACCACGATGTCGTCCAGGTCGGAGTCGGTGCTGGACCCGGCGGCGTCGAGCACCCCGATGATCTGGAAGTCGATGTCGGCGATGGTCAGGCTCTGGCCGACCACATTCGTGGTGCCGAAGAGCTCGGTGGCGGTGGTCTGGCCGATCACGGCGACCAGCGCGCCGGAGTCGTCGTCCTCGGTGGTGAAGAACTCCCCGGAGGTCATCGACCGCGAGCGCACCTCCAGCCAGTCGACGGTGCTGCCGACCACGGTGGTGGTCCAGTTGGTGTCATTGGCCTCGACGGAGGTCGATGTCTCCTTCTCCGGGGCGACCGCGCCGACATCGGGGGCGTTCACCGAGGAGGCCAACGCCTGCGCATCTGAGCGGGTGAGGGTGGACGCGGTGCCGAAGCCGCCGCGCATGCCGTCGGCGTCGGTGCTCGACCCGGGAGTGACGATCAGCAGATTGGAGCCCAGGGAGCTGATCTGCTCACTGACGTCCTTCTGGGTGCCCAGCCCCAGTCCGACGGTGAGGATCACTGCGGCGATCCCGATCAGGATGCCCAGCACGGTGAGCAGCGAGCGCAGCGTGTGCCCGCGCACCGCGGACCAGCTGGTGCGGAGGGTCTCGGACCAGCTCATCGCGGATTCACCTCATCGGACTGGACCAGGCCGTCCCTGACGAACACGATCCGTCGGGCCCGCTGGGCGACCTCCAGCTCATGGGTGATCAAAACGATGGTGCGGCCGTGCGCGTGCAGCTCGTCGAACAGCGCCAGCACGTCCTCGGTGGAGACCGAGTCCAGGTTGCCGGTGGGCTCGTCGGCCAGGATCAGCGCGGGCTCACCGACCAACGCCCGGGCCACTGCCACCCGCTGCTGCTGACCGCCGGAGAGTTCACCGGGGCGGTTGTCCAAGCGGTCGCCCAGCCCGACCCGTTCCAGCGCGGAGACGGCCCGCTCCCGACGCTCCGGGGCCGGGAGGTTCCGGTAGATCAGCGGGAGTTCCACATTGCGCCAGGCGGACAGCGCCGGCAGCAAATGGAACTGCTGGAAGACGAAGCCCAGTCGACGATTACGGACCTCGGCCAGGTCAACCTCGTCCAGGTCACCGACGTCCTCACCCGCCAGCTGATAGGTGCCCGCGGTGAGCACGTCCAGGCAGCCGATGATGTTCATCAGGGTGGATTTGCCGGAGCCGGAGGGCCCCATGATCGCCACGTACTCCCCGGTGCCGATCCTCAGGTCGATCCCGCGCAGCGCCTCGAACTCGATCGCGCCGGAACGGTAGGTCTTGCGGGCACCCGCCAGATCGATGACCGGACCGTCGGGGGTGCCACGTTCGGCGGTGTCGGCGTCCAGCAGCAGCTCAGCCATTGACGCCACCCATCGGACCGCCGCCGGGCATGCCGCCGGAGAAGTCGGGCATCTCACCGGAGCCGAAGTCCGGCAGCTCGCCGCCGCCGGGCACCTGGCCCTGCTGGCTGTCGGAGTCGTCGCCCGACCCAGCCCCGGGGGTGAAGGTGGTGACCAGCACCGTGTCGCCCTCGGTCAGACCCTCGGTGATCTCGACCATCGTGCCGGAGGTCTCCCCGACGGTGACGACGGTGGTGGTCTGCTCGCCGCCCGCGCCCTCCTGGGTGACGACGGACTCACCGTCGACCGTGGTCACCGCCGCGCTGGGCACGGCCAGGACGCCGGTCCGCCGCTGGTAGATGATCTCCGCGGTGACCGAGGTGCCGTCGCGTAGTCCCTCCGGGGAGCCGGTGACCGAGATCGACACCGGGTACGCGGCCACACCGGTGGTGCTGGTGGAGACCAGGCCGATCTCCGCGACAGTGCCGTAGAGGGTGTCGTCCAGCGAGTCGCCGGTCATCTCCACCTGGTCGTCGACGCTGATCGACGCGACATCCGTCTCATCAACACTGACGTCGACGGTCCAGGCGTCGGTGCCGATGATGACGAACTGCGCGGTGCTGGTGGTGGTCGTCCCGGTAACACCGGTGCCCATCGCACCCTCCGCGCCGCCGGTCGAGGTGGACCCCGATCCGGTCACGGCGTCACCCACCGCCACGTCAACCGTCGTCACCAGTCCGGCCACCGGCGCGGTTAGGGTGGCCGCTGCCATGTCGGATTCGGCATCGTCGTAGGCGGACTGGGCCACCTCCACCTGCGCGGCCGCCGCGGCGATCTGCGCATCCGAGCTGTCCGTGCCGTCCGCCTCCGCCTGGGCGTTGCTCAGACTCGCCTGGGCGCTGACCAGATCAGCCTTGGCGGCGAGCAGGTCAGCGTTGAGTTGCAGGGTGTCGACAGTGGCCAGCTGCTGCCCGGCAGTGACGGTGTCCCCCACCGCGACATCCACCGAGGTGACCGTGCCGGAGACCGCGAAGGACACCTCCTCCTGCACCGCGGGGGTCACCGTGCCGGTGGCGGACACCGACTGCTCGAAGGTGGTGGTGCTCGCGGTGACCGCGGTGGTGGTCGAGGTGTCAGCGGCGGATGCGGTGTCCTCACGCAGGCCGAACCAGTACACCCCCGTCCCGGCCACACCGACCAGCACCACCAGACTCACGACCCGCACCCAGGGGCGGGTCCGCCTCCACAGCGACAGCATGTTCTCCCTCACGACGATCCGGCGAGCACCGCGAGGACGATCCGGCGAGCTCGATGACCGGCACGCTAGGAACCGCCGCTGGGTCCGCCGTAGCACGACGCTGTGCCCGACCTGTGGGAGCGACCGAGCTGGTCGCGGCACCGTCCGGGCCGACGGCAACGCTGCTCAGACAGGTCGGAAGTGACCCCCGGTCGCGGCCCTTGATCACTCAGATGTCGTCGAATGGGCACTGCATCCTGCCCTGGGGGGTGAACATCGCAGCAGTCGACGCGTACGGTCACGGCAGCCCTCCCCCGGCTGTCAGCCCGGTGGAATCTCCTCCGTCAGCGTCCCGAGGTACCGCATGTCTGCCCCCGGTGGAATCGATCGCGATCCCCTGCGCCATCTCGGCCAGGACGACGCGACCCTCGCCGACCTGTGGCACCGGCACCACGACGCGATGCTGGCCACTGCGCGCGCGATCACCGGCGACCAGGACGCGGAAGACCTGCTGCAGGAGGCATTCGCCGACCTGACCGCGATGGTGCAGGCGGGGAGCGCACTCCCGGTGTCGGTGGAGCTGTTCCTGGTCGACCAGATGACCGCGGCTCACGCGCACCGTCACCTGCCCGAGCCGCCCGAACTGGACCCGGTGGCCCCCGCCGCGGACCAGGTCGTCGCCGCCCAGGCCGACCGCCACCACCTACTCACCGCGTTCCGCGCACTGCCGGAGAACTGGCGCACGGTGCTGTGGGCGGTGGAGGTGGAGGGCCGCACCGCCTCCGATCTGGGCACCGAGCTGGGGCTGTCGCCAAATGCCACCGCCGCCCTGACCTATCGGGCCCGCGAGGGTCTGCGTCACCGGTGGCTCCAGACGATGGCCGACGCCGATCAGCTGCCCGAAGAGTGCCGGGCCGCCGCCGAGCTGATGCCCGCGCTGATCCGCGGTCGGCTGTCCCGCTCCGTGCACTCCCGGCTGGAACGCCACCTGGACGGCTGTGTCAGTTGCACCCTGCTGCTGGAGTCGATGCGGGAGGAGAACTCCCGCCTCCCGGTGCTGCTGCTGCCGCTGCTAGTCGGGATGACCGTGCTGCCGGTGACCGACATCTCCGAGCCGCGGGCGACGGCCTCCGCCCGCCGACGTGGCACCACCCGACGCCGGACACCGTTCTGGACGTCCATGGGGGCGCGGTGGGCCGCCCGCGCTCTGCCCTGCGGCGCGCTGCTCGTCGGCCTGCTGGTGCTCGGCGCGCTCCTGCTCGCCCCCTCCGACCAGGGAACCGGCCCGACCACTGCCGCCACCCGCCAGGCCACGACTGTCGACCGCACCACCCCCGACACCCCCGGGTCCACCACCCCGGACAACCCGGTGCCGCCCGCCTTCACCCAGGTCGCAGCGGCCTGGGCCGAGGCCATCGCCGGGGTGGAGCTGGACACCGCCCCGGCGACGACCGGCCCGACGACGACCACCCCGGTCGCACCCGGCGACCCCGCTGTGCCGGCGGTGCCGGGGGTGCCGATCGAGACCCGGTACCTGACCCCGGCGGTCACCTGGAGCCTGCTCGATCCGACCGCGGATGTGGTGCTGGATGCCGAGCGACGGCGGGTCTACTCCACCCGCCCGGAGAGTGACACCGTGGTTGCCGTCGACGTGGACACATGGCGGAGTCCGCCTCGGCTGCACTTCTACGGCCCTGCTGCCTCGACGCCCGGGGCGTTGGCCGTCGACCCGGCCACTGGACGACTCCTGGTCGGTCTCACCGGTGGCGGCGCATCCGCGGTGGCGATCGTCGACCCGGACACCTTCACGGTGACGTCGACCGTACCGATGTCGACGGTCCCCGACACCCTCACGGTCAGCGCAGACGGCCGCACCGCCTGGGCCACCGAGGTCGGGAGCAGCACACTGACCGTGCTCGACCTGACCGGTAACCCGACCGTCAGCGGCACCCGGTCCCTGCCCGGCGCAGTCGGCACCCTGACCGAGGACGGCAGTGTCCTGCACGCCACCGCCGCGGACGGCACCGCCGTCTGGGTGCTGGACCCGGCCACCGGCGCGGTGCTGCACACCTGGACGGGCACCGGCATCCGCCAGGTGCTGACCCTGGACGACGGCACCGCCCTGATCGTGACCGCCACCAGCCTCGACCGGGTGCAGGCCGACACCGGAGCAGCCCTGGCATCCTGGCCGGTCACGGGGGCGTCGGCCGTCGATGTCGATCCGGTCACCGGCAGCATCCTGATCGCGGTGCCCGGACTCGACGGCGGATCAGTGCAGGTGCTCGACCGCGACACCTGGGAGTGGAAGCAGACGGTCGCCGTGCCAGGCGCGCAGGGCATCCTGGTCGACCCAGATGGCACCCACGTGTGGCTGGTCACCGCCGGTGCGCGTCCCTCCCTGCTGCTGATGAGCCGCGCCTGACCGGGGCTCAGCCCAGCAGCAGCCCATCGGCGAGCAACCCTCGCACCTCGGGCAGCACCTGCGCCGCCACCGCATCGGCCCCCACGCCGAGCAGCGCACCCAGCGCCCCCACGATCTGCCCGACCGACAGTTCCCCGTCGCAGGCACCCACGAACCCGGCCAGCGCCGTGCCGACCTGCACCGTCCGCCCGAAGCCGCCGCCTTGGCGCAGCAACACGATCTGCGGGTCGACCGCGCCCGGCCGCAGGTAGCGCTCCTCGGTGACATCCGGTGCCACCCGCAGGTGCAGGTCGGCCAACGCCGCGTCATCGAGGGCCAGTTGCCGGTCCTGAGCACCCAGCGCATCGGCGATCACCGGACCGAGCGGCTGCCGCACCGTGCCGGTGATCTCCTCCAGTCGGTGCCACTGCGGGCGGTCGCCGGTTGGCCGGTGCAGGACGACGATGCCAAAGCCGATCCCCTCGACATCCCGCCCCGCGAAGTCGTCCAACCAGGCGCCGTACCGTTCCCGCCAGCCAACCGGATCACGATCCGGAGAGGTGCCGCCGTCCCGGATCCAGGTCTCCGCGTACTGCGCCGGGTCCTGCACCTCGCGCTGGATCACCCAGCCGTCCAGTCCAGACTCGACCAACCACTCGCCCACCCGCTCGCGCCAGTCCTCACCGCGACGGATCTCCCAGTTGCCGAGCAGCTGCGCCACCCCGCCGGGTGCGAGCACGTCGCCCACCCCGGTGATCAGCTCCCGCACGATGGCGTCGCCGGCGCGACCGCCGTCCCGGTACTCGTACTGCGGCACATCGTCCCGGCCGCGCGGGGTGATCACGAACGGCGGGTTGGAGACCACCAGGTCGAATCGCTCCCCCGCCGCCGGTTCCAGCATCGACCCCAGCCGTAGATCCAGCTGTGTCCCGGCGAGCGCGGCGTTGAACCGCGCGAAGTCCAGCGCCCGGGCTGAGATGTCTGTCGCCACCACCTGGCCGCTGTGCCGGGTGGCGTGCAAGGCCTGAATGCCGCAGCCGGTGCCCAGGTCGAGGGTGCGCGCCCGGTGATCGCGGACAGTGACCTGCGCCAGGGTGGTCGACGCGCCGCCGACGCCCAGCACGTGATCGGTGCGCAGCGCACCACCGGTGGCCAGTTCGCCCAGGTCGGAGGCGATCCACCAGTCCACCCGGCCCGCACCGTCCGCCGCCTGGTACGGGCGCAGATCGACCCGGGCGCGCACCGCATCCTCCGGTCCGGCCCCGGCGGCAGCGACCAACCTGAGCCGGTCCGCCCCGTCGACGCCAAGGGTGGGCAGCGCAGCGGCCAACCGGTTACGGGGCACGTCGACGCCGAGCACGAAGGCGCGGACCAGGGCAGCACGGGGGTCGGCTACCTCGGTTTGCCCGTCGCTCACAGTGGCGCGCAGCGCAGGCAGCGGCTCCTCACGGTGCAGGGCGGCGGCGGCCATCGGGCCGAGCAGGTCCTCCACCCCGTCGACGGTGAACCCCGCCACCGTGAGGTCGGCGCGCAGGGCGTCGATCAGGGCGGGGTCGGCTGCGAAGGGAGCATCGTCGGGGCGCACAGGGACATCCTCCCGGATGCGAGGCCCGGACGGTCAGCGCACCGGCTGCGGCGCGGGTTGTCCCCCCGGACCGTCGCCCGGTGTCGCGGAGGTGTGCGCCACCAACTCGTCCTGCCACTGGGTGACCTGCCACCCGCCGGGTGCGCCGATCAGGCTGACCACGCCGGTGTTGTCCAACCAGCGGTCGGCGGCGGTGCTCGCGTCCAGGTTGTCAGCCCGCACCATCGCCCAGAACCGGATCATCGCGCCGTGGCTGACCAACGCCACCTCCTGCGCGCCGGTCGCGGCGACCTCGGACACCACCTGATCGAAGCGGTCCAAGGTGGCCTGACCCGATTCACCGCCGGGCAGCACCAGGTCCAGGTCACCGGCCGCCCACCGGACCATCGTGCCCAGGTACCGGGTCACGGACTCGTCATCGGTGCGCATCTCCAGCTCACCGGCCAGGATCTCCCGGAGGCCCGCCCGGATGTGCACCTCCAGACCGTGCGGCTCCGCGATGGCTGCGGCGGTCTGCCGGGTCCGGGTGAGCGGGGAGGCGTAGACCAGATCGAGTGGTCGACCGGCGAACGCCGCCCCCACCGCAGCCGCCTGACGCTCGCCCTCGGCGGTGAGCGCCGGACCGGGCTCGTCGGTGTCCAGGGCGTGGATGAGGTTGGACGGGGTCTGGCCGTGCCGGATCAGGTGCAGACGCATGGTCACTCGGTGCAGTTCTCGGCGATGTAGCGGGACACCCGGTCCGAGGCGTCGGCCAGCGAGGTGGAGTTGGCCTGCTCGGAGAAGCCGGTCAGCGCCGCCGCGACCGCGTCCTGGTCCTCGGGATCGACGGCCTGCAACTGCTCGTCCAGATCCGCGAACACCCCGCCCAACGTCCGCCAATCGTCGGCGATCTCGGACGGCGGGTCCGCCTGGGTGAAGCCATCGCTGATCTCCGACACCGCGTCGACGAACCCCGCGGTGTCGTCACCGAGCGTCCCCGCAGCGTCGACCTCGGCCAGCGTCGACTCGCTCTGCTCGCAGAAGGTGGTGGCATCGTCGCCTCCGCCGGTGCAGGCGGCGAGCGGCAGAAGCAGGGCGAGGCAGGCGGTGGCGGAAGCGAGGCGCATAGGGCCAGCCTGCCTCATGCGGTGAGCACTGTCGCTCAGGCCCGCGAGTCGACCGGGGGCAACGGATCGGCGGTGACCTCCGCGGCGGTGTCGACCCGGGCCGCACGCAGGCGGGACAGGATCACCGCCCCGAAGGCCACCGCGGCGGCCACCAGTGCGATGCCCAGCCGCAGCGCCTGATTCGCGTCGTCGCCGATGCTCACCGTGACCACCGCCGGGGCGATCAGCAGCGCCACCAGGTTCATCACCTTGATCAGCGGGTTGATCGCCGGTCCGGCAGTGTCCTTGAACGGGTCTCCGACGGTGTCCCCGATCACGGCCGCTTCATGCTCCGGCGACCCCTTCCCGCCGAACTGCCCGTCCTCAACCAGCTTCTTCGCGTTGTCCCACGCGCCACCGGCATTCGCCAGGAACACCGCCATCAGCACCCCCGCACCGATGGCCCCGGCCAGGAACCCGGCCAACGGACCGACACCCAGCCCGAATCCGACCGCGATGGGTGCGGAGGCCGCCAACAGTCCAGGGGTGGCCAGCTCACGCAACGAGTCGCGGGTGCAGATGTCGACCACCCGGCCGTACTCCGGACGCTGCTCTCCGGTCATGATCCCCGGCAGCTCACGGAACTGGCGCCGCACCTCCAGCACGATGGCCCCCGCGGCCCGGGTCACCGCGTCGATGGCCAGACCACTGAATAGGAACACGGTGGCCGCGCCGAGGATCACCCCCACCAGAGTGATCGGGCTGATGATCTGGTAGTCGGTCATCGCCAGCACGATGTCGCCGGGGATCTCGGACAAGCTCAGCCCGGCGACAGCGGTGCTCACCGCATCCGCGTAGGAGCCGAAGAGCGCGGTCGCCGCCAACACCGCAGTGGCGATCGCGATGCCCTTGGTGACCGCCTTGGTGGTGTTGCCCACCGCATCCAGGTCGGTGAGGATCTGCGCGCCCTCCTCAGTGACATCACCGGACATCTCCGCAATGCCCTGCGCGTTGTCACTGACCGGCCCGAAGGTGTCCATCGCGACGATCACCCCCACCGTGGTCAGCAGCCCGCATCCGGCGAGTGCGACCAGGAACAGCGACAGGGCGATCGACCCACCCGCCAGCAGGAACACGCCACAGATCGCCGCGGCGATGATCCCCGCGGTGTAGACCGCGGACTCGAACCCGACCCCGATCCCGGACAGCACCACGGTGGCCGCACCGGTGCGGGTGGTCCGGGCGACATGGATGGTCGGCTTGGAGGTGGTGCCGGTGAAGTACCCGGTCACCCACAGGATCAGCCCGGCGAGCAGCACCCCGATCAGCACCGCACCGGCCGCGATCCACCGCGGGTCACCCGGGTGGTCCTGCAACCCCGCCGTCCCGGCGAACTCCGCGAAGCTGGACGGCAGGTAGAGCAACGCCGCGACCCCGGCCAGCACCGCACCGGCCACCGCCGCGATGCCGAAGCCCCGGTTGATCGCGGTCAGTCCGCTCTCGCCACCGCGGACCCGGGTCACGGCCACCCCCAAGGCCGCGACCACCGCGCCGATGGCGGTCACCACCAGCGGGAACACCAGGCCGTACTCCCCGAAGGCCGCCCGCCCGAGAATCAGCGCCGCCACCAGTGTCACCGCGTAGGACTCGAAGAGGTCCGCCGCCATTCCCGCGCAGTCGCCAACGTTGTCCCCCACGTTGTCCGCGATGGTCGCAGCATTACGCGGGTCGTCCTCCGGGATGTGCTGCTCCACCTTGCCCACCAGGTCAGCGCCGACATCCGCGGCCTTGGTGAAGATGCCGCCGCCGACCCGCATGAACATCGCGAGCAGCGCCGCCCCGAATCCGAAGCCCTCCAGCACCGCCGGGGCCTCACCCCGGTAGAGCAGCACCACCGCCGCGGCACCCAACAGTCCGAGCCCGACCACGCTCATCCCGACCACACCGCCGGTGCGCAGCGCGATCCGTGCCCCCTCTGCACGACCGCCTGGACGGGACGCGGCGGCTGCCACCCGGACATTCGCCCGCGTGGCCAGCCACATCCCGAGGTAGCCGATGGAGGCCGAGAACGCCGCACCGAGCAGGAAGAACACGCACCGCCCGATCCGGACACCCGCATCCCCCGGCAGGATCGCCAGCAGCACCAGCACCACCACCGCAAAGACACTCAGGGTGCGCAGCTGCCGGGACAGGTAGGCCTGCGCGCCCTCCTGCACCGCGGTGGCGATCTCCCGCATCGAGGGGGTGCCCTCATCCGCCGCCAGCACCTGACGTCGCAGCACCACGGCCACCACCAGCGCCGCAATCGCGACGGCGGCGACCACCGACACGATGACCAGACTGCCCGGACCGAGATCGACCATCGTTCCCCCTCGCGCCGCGGCGACGGGCTGCTGCCGCTGTCGCGGATCGAGCTCGGCCCCGTTGCCGAGCAGATCAGCACTGTAGGACGAATGGCGATTTTTCGCTGTGGTGCGGTTCAGTCCCCGGTGAGGCTGGCCGCCGCCAACGCCTCGTCGCGGGTCTCCCGGATCGTGAACACCTGATCCAGGGAGGTGATCCGGAAGACCTTGAGCAGGCGTTCGGCATCGATCACCAGTTGCAGCTGGCCGCCCAGGCCACGCACCCGCTTGAGCACGCCGACCAGCAGGCCGAGCCCGGTGGAGTCCATGAACCGCACCTGAATCAGGTCGACCACCAGGTCGGTGCGCCCCACGTCGACCAGGGCGTTCAGGCGCTCGCGCAGAGCCGGTGCGGTGTAGACGTCCACCTCTCCGGTGACGTCGACGACGGTGCGGCCGTTCACCGTCGTGCTGGACACGGTGACATCCATGAGTACCCACCCCCTCCCTGCTGGGAGCATTCAAACAGACGACAGGGCACTCAGTCTGCGGTACTCAAGCACCTCATCGTGAGTGTCGGAACGCTCACGACCGGGCCACTACCCCCCGACTGGCCCCCACGGGTGAGGATGGTGCCGTGAGTTCCCTCCTGGACCGGCTGCTCGCCGACGGACGCCGCGACGGTCGACTGACCCACCTGCGGGAGCTGCCCCGACGGGAGGGCCGCACCGCCCCGTGGCCGCAGTGGGCGGACCCCGCGCTGGTGTCCGGGTACCAGACGCTCGGCGTTGCCGAACCCTGGCAGCACCAGGCCGATGCCGCACAGGCCGCCTGGTCCGGCACCCACACGGTGCTGTCCACCTCCACCGGCTCCGGTAAGTCACTGGCGTTCTGGCTGCCGTCGATCACCGCGGTCCGCGCCCACCGGCAGCTGTCCGCCGCCGACCGCGGACGCATCGAGACCGTCAGCCGCCGCGGCTCCGTGCTGTACCTCTGCCCGACCAAGGCGCTGGCGGCGGACCAACTGTCGGCGGTCGACCGGGTGCTGGGCGCTGGGGGGATCACCGACGTGCGGGTGGCCACCTGCGACGGCGACACCGCCCGGGAGGAACGCCGCTGGATCGCGGACCACGCCGATGTGGTGCTGACCAACCCGGACTTCCTGCACTTCGCGCTGCTGCCACAACACCGGCGCTGGTCCCGGCTGCTCGGGTCGCTGCGCTACGTGGTGTTGGACGAGTGCCACGCGTTCCGGGGCGTGTTCGGGGCGCATGTCGCCGCCGTGCTACGTCGGCTGCGTCGACTGGCCGGGCTGTACGGGGCGGAGCCGGTGTTCTTGCTGGCCTCCGCCACCACCGCCGACCCGGCTGCGAGCGCCGGACGACTGATCAGCGTCGACCCGGAGCAGGTGCACTCGGTGCACGAGGACGCTTCCCCCGCCGGTCGCAAGACGATCGCGCTGTGGCAGCCGCCGGAGCTGCCCGGGGCGACCGGACCGTGGTCCGACCTGCTGCCGGAGGAGGACCCGTGGGCACTGCCGCTGGCACCGACTCCGCCGCAGGTGGATCGGGGTGGGGAGGACAGTGCCGGCGATGCGGATGGCGATGTGCACGGACGGGTGGATGCGGCGACCGGGGCGGTCCCGGCTGACCCCGGTCCTGCCGACCCTGACCGCTCCGCCCACGGCCCGGTCGGCACCGGTGAGGACGTCGTCGCGGAGGACACCGACCGTCCCCGCCGCTCCGCCACCGCCGAGACCGCCGACCTACTCGCCGACCTCACCGCCGCCGGTGCACGGTCCCTCGCCTTCACCCGCTCCCGCCGCGCCGCCGAGTCCGTGGCCACCGTCACCCGCGAACACCTGCGCCCCATCGACCCCCAGCTGGCCGCAGCGGTGGCGGCCTACCGGGGCGGCTACCTGCCGGAGGAGCGCCGCGAACTGGAGGACGCGATCCGCACCGGACGGCTGCGCGCCCTGGCCACCACCAACGCGCTGGAACTGGGCGTGGACATCTCCGGGCTCGACGCGGTGGTGATCGCCGGATGGCCGGGCACCCGGGTGTCGCTCTGGCAGCAGGCCGGTCGGGCCGGACGCGCCGGGGCGGACGGCCTGGTCATCCTGGTGGCGCGGGAGGACCCGCTGGACACCTACGTGGTGCACCACCCGGAAGCTGTGCTGGACGCCCCTGTGGAAGCGACCGTCTTCGACCCGGGCAATCCGTACGTGCTCGCCCCGCACCTGTGCGCCGCCGCAGCGGAGACCCCGATCCGGGCCGAGGAGCTCGACCTGTTCGGCCCGCACACGCGGGAGCTGTTGGACGTGTTGGTGGCCCAGGGGGCGCTGCGTCGTCGACCCTCCGGCTGGTACTGGACGCACCCGGAGCAAGCGACCCGTCTCACCGATCTGCGCGGCACCGGCGGGGACCCGGTCCGGGTGGTGGAATCCGCCACCGGTCGGCTGCTCGGCACGGTGGACGCCGCCTCCGCCGACTCGACTGTGCACGAGGGCGCGGTCTACGTGCACCAGGGCGCAAGCTACGTGGTCTCGGAGCTGCACCTGGCCGATGGCATCGCCTTGGCCGAGCGCCGCGATGTGGACTACGGCACCTGGTCGCGCTGGCTGACCACCGTGGAGATCCAGGAGACCACCCAGGAGCAGCGCTGGGGACCAGTCACCTGGGGCTTCGGCGTCGTGGATGTCACCACTCAGGTGATGAGCTACCAGCGCAAACGCATCCCCGACCTTCAGGTGCTCGGTTCCCAGACGTTGGAGCTGCCCGCCCGCACCCTGCGCACCACCGGCGTGTGGTGGACCGCCCCGGCCGAGGTGTTGGCCGCCGCCGGTGTGACCCAGGAACTCGCTCCCGGTGCCCTGCACGCCGCCGAACACGCCTCCATCGGCCTGCTGCCGCTGCTGGCCACCTGCGACCGGTGGGACCTGGGTGGGGTGTCCACCGCGATGCACGCCGACACCGAGCAGGCCACGGTCTTCGTGCACGACGCCTACCCGGGTGGGGCGGGATTCGCCGAGCGCGGATTCGACCTCGGGGCGACCTGGCTGCGAGCCACCCGGGATGCGGTGGCGACCTGCCCGTGTCGCACCGGCTGCCCGGCCTGTGTGCAGTCCCCCAAGTGTGGGAACGGCAACAACCCGTTGGAGAAGGCGGCGGCGGTACGGCTGTTGGACGCGGTGCTCTCCCACACCTGAAGCCCGCTCGCTCACCGCTACGGCCCACCGGTCCGGGCGCTGGCCGGACCGGCCCTGGCCTGCGCCGTGGCAGTGCCCATCACGGTGCGCACCGACGCACTGACCCGCACCTGCCCCGCGCCCACCAGCTCGCAGCTGCCGGGGTCGGCCCGGTTGCGCCGCACCACCTCGGCAGCGCGGGCGCAGGGGTCATCAGCCGACCGCGCCGCCGTGGCCCCAGCGAGCGCCCCCAGGTCCGCCGCAGCCTGTGCCGTGCCCCGGGCCACCTGCGCCTGGGCGAGCAGCCCCAACCATCCGATCAGCACCCCGATCACCGCGACTACCAGCAAGGCCACCACGGAACCCGAGCCGCGATCCGAGCCCCCGGAACGCCGCCGAGGGTGGATCTCCGGGTCGGGCACCCTCACGGCTCCACCCATGCCGTCGCCTCCCCTCGCACCGTGATCCCACCAATCACCGGCAACCGCGGACCCAGCTCCCGGTGCACCTCGACCTGCACCCACTCCCCGCCCCGGGCCACCGCCACCACCACGTCACCGCCGACACGTTCGGCCGTCTCCACCACGACCGTGTCCGACTCCCCGAGTGCTGCGCTGCGCGCCCCCGCACGTGCCGCGTCCGCACATCGCATCTGCGCCGACGTGCAGGTGGCGATCACCAACACGGCGGCGATCAACAGCGTGACCACCGGCAGCAGCACGGCGAACTCGGCGGTCACCGCGCCACGGTCGCCGGTGGGCACCGCACGCTCGCTCACACCGTCAGGGCGTCGCGGACCAGACCGGTGAGCATCTCGCGCACCTCCGAGGAGCTCAGGATCACAATCAACAGCCCGGCGAACCCGACCGCGGCGAGCAGCACCACCGCGTACTCCGCGGTCGCCATCCCGGCATCCGCCACCCCACGACGGAGCCGTCGACGCCAGCGTCCCCTCCGCTGCACCCCGGCGGGCTCCCGCACCGGGACGACCTCGGCCAGCTCCTCCTGCGCCACCGCCACCAGCTCGTTCGACATCTGTTCCTCTCCCCGCTCCGGCACCCTGCCGGTCGACATCGACCCTCGCCGGTGCGGGCCGTCCCGCACAGTGCCGCCGTCGACGGTTGGGGACCGACAGAGGGTGTCCGTCCCTGTGGACAGTCGAACCGCGGGTCACCCGAGCCGCCCCACCAGTGACATCACCACGGGCACCACCCCCACCAGGACGAAGGCGGGCAGGAAGCACACACCCAGCGGCACCACCAGCCGCACGCCCAGCCGGGAGGAGGCCTCCCGCGCGCGCCGCCGACGCTGCTGCCGTTCCTCCACCGCCGCAGCCCGGAGCGCGGGCACCGCCGAGGCCCCGGTGGTCCACGCGGAGCCGAGTGCGCCCATCACCGGACGGACGGCTGGGGGCGGGTCCTGGCCCCATGCCGCGGACCACTCCGCGCCCAGCAGCAGCCCCGCCGACACCCGTCGCAGTCGGTCGCCCGCCACGGCGTCCACCGCATCACCGACCACCGCCAGCGCGCGGGGCAGATCCGCACCGGACTCGATCGCCACGGCAATCAGGTCGAGTACCGCCGCCGGATCGACCACGGTCACGGTCTGGTCGACGGGTGCAGCATCGACACGAACCGAACGTCGTGGCCCACCGGTCCACAGCAGCACCGCGACCAGGACCAGCGCCGCCGCGAGTTCACCCATCACCCGACCCCGGCTCCCCGGCCGCCCGCGCATCCGCCACCAACCCCCGTACCCAGCGGCGACCGGCCAGCGCACAACCCGCGCCACCGAGCAGACACAGCGACCCGACCCCGCCATCCAGCAGCACTGTCACCGGGGAGGCACCGACCAGGATGCCCAGCAGCACACCCCACAGCGGCAGCCAGCTCAGCAGACGCACCGTCTGACGGGGTCCGGCCAGCGCCGCGGCGGCCTCAGTGGCAGCCTCCTGCTCCGCTTCCAGGGTGGCGATGGCCCGGTCGAGCACCGGCGCGAGCGGGGCACCGAGCTCGGTGGCGACCCGGCAGGCGGCGATCACCTGCGGCAGCTGCGCCATCGCGGCGGGCAGGTCGGGGGCGGCGGCGCTCACCGCCTCCAAGGTGGGTTCGGGACGGCCCACCGTGGACAACCACACCTCCTGCGGGGACCGCCCAGCCCGCAACCCCGCCGCCACCGTGGACAGCAAGCGCACCAGCGCACCGGTGACACGGCGTGTCCGTCGACTCCCCGATCGGTGGCCAGGGGCTGGTCCTACCCGGGCCGGTGGCGACGCGAGCAACACCGCGGCAGCGGCCAGCGCGGCAGCGGCGATCAGCACCGTCGCCGCCCCACCGGGCAACGCCACCGCACACCGGCGTGCCTGCGCACCTGGGCGCGCGGCCCCACCCGTCGGTATCTCCACGGCCTGGGGCAGCCTCGCAGTCCCCGCCACCACCGCAGCTGAGCGGTCATCCGCCCCACCCGATCCGCTCGGCAAGTCGCGCCCAGCCCGGCCCCACCGTGGCCTCCGCTCCAAAGGGTGAGAGCACCGCCGTCTGCACCCCCAGCACCGGGCTGCCGGGCTCGTGCGTCACCACGGCGATCTCGGTCACGCGCCGTCGCCCGTGTTCGCGCCGCAGGTGGATCACCGCGTGCAGGGCACTGGCCGCCTGCGTCGCCAGCGCGTGCGGACTCATCCCGGCCAGGGCCCCCAGTGCGGCCAGTCGCGCCGGTACATCCTCGGCGGTGTTGGCGTGCACCGTGGTGCAGCCGCCGTCGTGCCCCGTGTTGAGCGCGCCCAGCACCTCGCGAAC
This sequence comes from Cellulomonas sp. NPDC089187, assembly GCF_040685135.1. Taxonomy (NCBI): domain Bacteria; kingdom Bacillati; phylum Actinomycetota; class Actinomycetes; order Micrococcales; family Cellulomonadaceae; genus Cellulomonas; species Cellulomonas sp. NPDC089187. Next base: position 550,694 of record NZ_JBFBHI010000003.1, read on the forward strand.
CTCAGGCCCGCGGCACTCACCGAGCACCACGCGGTCCGGTCGCATCCGCAGCGATTCCCGGACCAGGTCCTCCAGCGTGATCGCGCCCGCGCCTTCCACATTGGCCCGGCGGACCAGCAACCGCACCACATGGGGGTGCTGGGGATGCAGCTCGCCGGACTCCTCGATGCAGACGATCCGTTCGGCGGGGTCTGCGAGGGACAGCAGGGTGGACAGCAGTGTTGTCTTGCCGGTCCCGGTGGCACCGGAGATCAGGAGATTCGCCCGGGCATGGATCAGTGCCTCCACCACCTGGTCCACGCCGGGTGCGAGCGTCTGCCCGGCGACCAGATCGGCCAGGGTGAACGGGCGATGCCGCACCACGCGCAGTGACAGCAGCGTGCACCCGTCCGCCACCGGTGGCAGCACGGCGTGCAGGCGGGTGCCATCCGGCAATCGCGCGTCCACGGTGGGGCGGGCATCGTCGAGCCGCTGCCCACCGGTCGCCGCCAATCGCACCGCGAGCATCCGCACCGCCGCCGCATCCCCCAGGTCCACCTCGGTCGGCTGCAACACACCGGCACGTTCCACCCACACCTGGCGCGGCCCGTTCACCACCACATCGGTGACCTCGGGATCGTCCAGCAACGGTTGCAATGGGCCGGCACCGAGCAGCTCGGCACGCAGCACCTCCGCCACCTGATCGGCTGCTGCACTGCCGACCACCGCTCCGGTATCGCGCAGCGCCGCTGCCACCCGGTCGGGGGTGACCGGCCCCGACTCCTGGGCCAGGCGTTCGCGCACAGCCGCTACCAGGGAGCCGTCGTTCCCGCTCATCCGGCACCCGCGCAGACCCGGACCGCCCGACGCAGCCACCGCGCCGTGCGTGCACCGGGCACCGGCCCGACCCCGGCGTCCACCGACCGTGCCAGTCGTCGCCCCCCAGGCAGGTCACCCCACCAGCCGCGGTCGAGCGCCACGGCGATCTCCGCCCCACCGAGGCCACCCGGTGCGGGACCGCGGGTCACCACCCCCACCTCTGCGGTGTCCGGTAACTGACGCAGCACCGCCCGCGCCCCCGCCACGGCGGGAATGTCGCGCGGGACCATCAGCACCACCCGTTCGCAGAGTTCGACCGCGGGCCGTGGCTTCCCGCTCAGCAGCCCCGGACGGTCCAGGTCGACCACCACCCAGTGATGTCGGCGTCGCAGGGCGGTGAGCACGTCGCCCTCCACCTCGGCGTCGACCGGCTCGGGCTGCCGGTCGTCCGGGGTGAGCAGACCGCATCGCCCCCACCGCCGCAGCCGCGCACCGAGCTGACCGGGATCGACCTCACCGCGCGCTTCGCGCAGGTCGGGCCAGCGCAGACCCGCCACCTTCTCCGTCCCCAACACCGCGTCCATCGACGGCCCGGTGCCGACCTGGACCAGCACCGTCTCACCCTCCCGGGCCAGCGCATGGGCGAGCAGCGCCGCCACTGTGGACGCCCCGGCCCCGCCGCGAGCGCCCAGCACACCGATCACGCCCATACGTCCCTCCCCAGCTGCACGCGGCCACCCTCGGCGGCTGCTGAGTCCTGGTCACCCGTGGCCCCGCGGACCTGGGGACCACCGCCCGCCGAGCCGCGCTGTGGACAGGTCGTCGCCCCGCGATCACGCGGATACGCTCGACCGGGACCGACAGGAGCTCCCGCATGGCCACCGCCGCCGCGTTCTTCGACCTGGACAAGACCGTCATCGCCACGTCCAGCGCCACTGCCTTCGCCCGCCCGTTCCTGTCCGGCGGACTGCTGACCCGGCGTGCGGTGCTCCGCTCGGCCTACGCCCAGGCGACCTTCCTGTTGGGCACCGCCGACGAGGGCCGGACCGAACGCCTGCGGCTCGCACTGTCTCGCACGGTCACCGGCTGGGAGGTGGCCCGGGTCGAGGAGCTGGTCCAGGCGCATGTCGACCGCGCGATCCGTCCCGTGCTGCATGCCGAGGCCGTCGAGCGGATCGCCGCCCATCACGCCGCGGGCGAGGACGTGGTGATCGTCTCCGCCTCCGCCGCGGAGCTGGTGCGTCCCATCGCCCGCCTGCTCGGGGTGGACCGGGTGATCGCCACCGAGATGAGCGTCCGGGACGGTCGGTACACCGGGGAGATCGACTTCTACGCCTACGGCCCGGCCAAGGCGGTGGCGATGCGGGCGCTGGCGCAGCAGGAGGGGTACGACCTGGCGGCGAGTTCGGCGTACACCGACTCGACCACCGATGCGCCGATGCTGGCCGCCGTGGGGCACGGCTACATGGTGAACCCCGACCGGCGATTGCGGCGGTGGGCGCGGGAGCAGGGCTGGGAGTCGCTGCGATTCCACACCGCGCGGCACCGGGCGGATGTGCGGCGGCAGCGGACCGGTGCCGTTGTTCTGGTCGGCGTCGCGCTCGCGGCGATCGGGGTCGGCGCAGCCCGCCGTGCCCGTCGTTGATCACTCTCCGAGATGTCGTCCCAGCACGTGGTCAACGCCGGACGACGACCTGCGACTTCACCGCGACCCCTTCCGCAACGCCACCGCGCGTGCTGTGATCGGCCTCACAACTGAAGGTGCCGGAGGCACCCACGCGCGATCCGTCCACGCATAGGACGCGTCGACCGGGCTGGTCCCGTCGCGACGACTGCACTGCACGCCTGTTCACCTCCGGGACCCGACGTTCAGCGACGGCGCCTCTCACCGGGCGTCGTCGTCTGTGTCCGCACTCGGCACATCCCCGCCGGGCACCGGAAGGCCGACTCCGTCTGGCCGCTCCGCGCGGTCGTCCACCGACGCATCCCCGCGTGACGTTTCCGGGAGGCCGTCCCCCACCGACACCTCCCCGCCAGGCGATGCAAAGCCGTCCCCCACCGGCGACTCCCCCAACCGCCCCACCAGCACCGCATCGGCCACCTCGCGCCCGACCGCCGCCCCCGCCACCACGGAGCGGGCGCAGAACGCGACCCATCCGCCCACTCCGGCCGGGCTCCCGGTGGCGAACCCCGCAGCCGCAGACAGGTACATATTCGGCGACTGTGCCCACCCGCCCTCAGCCACCACCGCACCGGTCGGGTCGAGCCCGCGCACCGCCAGCACCAGCCGAGCCGCCGCCCGGGCCACCACCCCGTTCCCGGCGACGAACGGGCGCAGCGCCAGCACCTCCCCGTGCAGCACCGCAGCCGTGACCATCGCCGGAGCCCGGGTCTCGGCCAGCGTCCGCGTCAACAGTGCGATCCGCTGAGCCAGCAGCGCGCCGGTCGGTGCCGGGCCGAGTCCCGACAGGTCACGGGGCTGGTCGGTGCCCCGCAACCGACCCAGGTCAGCAGCGGGCAGCAGATCACGCATCGTCGCGGTGTGCAGTCGGGCCAGCAGCTCACCCAGCGGTGGCACCGGCGGACCACTCGACGCGCCGAGGTCAGGTCGCCACCGCCCGGCCAGCACGGTCGCCCGCAACGCCCCGGCCACCAGCCCCAGGTCCGGGCCGTCCACCGGGGAACCCACCGCCAGTCGTCGCACGGCGGTCAGCGGCACCCGCGCCCCGTCGACCGCGGCGGACCCCCGCGCTGCACGCAGATCAGCCTCGGCCCGCACCTCCCGCCACCGGCGGCGGAAGCCCTCGTGCCAGCGCAGCTCCTCGCAGGCGGTCCGGGCGGCGTCGACGGCGGCGGACACCCCCGCCAACTCCAGCAACCCCGCCAAGGGGTCCGGGCCGACCGGGCGGGCGGCGCGCGGTCGGCCGAGTCCACCGGGCATCCCGAGAGCAGCAGGTTGCGTCACCCGGCCACCCTAGGTCCGGATGCGCGCAGCGTGACACGGGCCACAATGGCGGTCATGTCGACGCCGACCGTGTCCTCCTCCATCACCGCCCGCCTGCACATCGAGGCCCGACCCACGGCGGTGAGCGAACTCACCGGTGCCATCGAGCGCACCGGCGGCATCGTCACCGCTCTGGACGTGACCGCCTCCGGGCAGCAGCGCCTCACTGTCGATGTCACCTGCGCCACCAGCGGTCAGGAGCATGCCGCGCAGATCGTCGAGGCGGTCCGCGCCCTGCCCGGGGTGGACATCGAGCGGGTCTCCGACCGGACGTTCCTCATGCACCTGGGCGGCAAGCTGTCCATCGAACCCAAGGTGCCACTGCGTAATCGTGACGACCTGTCCATGGCGTACACCCCCGGTGTCGCACGGGTCTGCGAGGCCATCGCGGCTCGTCCCGACGACGCCCGACGGCTCACCATCAAGCGCAACACCATCGCCGTGGTCACCGACGGCAGCGCCGTGCTCGGGCTCGGGGACATCGGTCCGCTGGCGTCGCTGCCGGTGATGGAGGGCAAGGCCGCACTGTTCAAGCGCTTCGCCGGGATCGACGCCTTCCCGCTGGCGCTCGACACCCAGGATGTGGACGAGATCGTCGAGACGGTGGTGCGGGTGGCCCCGGTGTTCGCCGGGATCAACCTGGAGGACATCTCTGCGCCGCGCTGTTTTGAGGTGGAGCGTCGGCTGCGCGAACGCCTGGACATCCCGGTGTTCCACGACGACCAGCACGGCACCGCCATCGTCGTCACCGCGGCCCTGACCAATGCGCTGCGAGTGGTCGGCAAGCGGATCGAGGAGGTGCGGATCGTGCTGTCCGGGGCCGGAGCGGCCGGCACGGCGGTGCTCAAGCTGCTGCTGGCCGATGGCGCACGGGATGTGGTCGTCGCCGACATCGACGGCATCGTGCACCCCGACCGCCCACTGGCCTCCCCGGAGCTGCACTGGATCGCCGAGCACACCAACCCGCGTCGCCTGACCGGCAGCCTGCGCGGCGCGGTGGCCAGGGCTGATGTGTTCATCGGGGTCAGCGCCCCGGACATCCTGTCGGGTGAGGATCTGGCGACGATGAACCCCGGCTCCATCGTGTTCGCGCTCGCCAATCCCCGCCCGGAGGTCGACCCGACGGTGGCCGCGCAGTACGCGACGGTGGTCGGGACCGGCCGCTCCGATGTGGCCAACCAGATCAACAACGTGCTGGCCTTCCCCGGGGTGTTCCGCGGGCTGCTGGACGCGCAGTCGCACACCATCACCGACGACATGCTGCTCGCCGCCGCCAAGGCGCTGGCCTCGGTGGTCACCGAGGAGGAGCTGAACCCGGCGTACATCATCCCGAGCGTCTTCCACCCGGATGTGGCTGGCACGGTCGCCTCAGCGGTCACCGAGGTCGCGTCGGCTGGAGCCGAACCGCGTGCGGACACCGGAGCCATCGCCGCACTGCCGGGGGTCTGAGGCTCCGTACGATGGCGCGGTGTCCCGCCTGATCTGCCCCCACTACGACGCCCAGCGGTGCCGTAGCTGCACGCTGATCGAGCTCGACGACGACCAGCAGCTCGCGGGCAAGCAGCGCCAGTGCGTGGAGCTGCTCGGCCCGGGGATCGACTGGTTGCCGCCGGTGCGCAGTGCGCCGAGCGGGTTCCGCAACAAGGCCAAACTCGCCGTCGCCGGGACCGTGGACCATCCGACCCTCGGCATCCTCGACCCGGGCGGCGCGGGGGTCGACCTCCGCACCTGCCCGCTGTACCCGGCATCGATGCAGGCGGCCTTCGACCCGCTGGCGCGCTTCATCACTCGGGCGCGGCTGGAGCCCTACAACCTGGCGACCCGTCGCGGTGAGCTGAAGAACCTGCTGGTGACGCAGTCCCCGGACGGCGAGCTGATGGTCCGGTTCGTGCTGCGCAGCACCGAGGCGCTATCCCGCATCCGCAAGCACCTGCCGAGCCTGCGGGACGAGCTGCCCGCGTTGGTGGTCGCCACCGTCAACGTGCTGCCCGAGCACAAGGCGGTGTTGGAAGGTGAGCGGGAGATCGTGCTCACCGACACCGATACCCTGCGGATGCGTCTGAACGGGTTGAACCTGCACCTGCGCCCGCAGAGCTTCTTCCAGACCAACACCGAGGTCGCCGCCGCGCTGTATCGCACCGGACGGGACTGGGTGGCGGAGGCGAATCCGCGCACGGTGTGGGATCTGTACTGCGGCGTGGGCGGCTTCGCCCTGCATGTCGCCGCCCCCGACCGCGAGGTGACCGGCATCGAGCTGAGCGCGGAGGCGATCGCCTCCGCCGAGCAGACCGCCGCCGACTCCGGGCTGCCCGGTCTGCGATTCGCCGCCGGGGACGCCACCGACTACGCCCTGTCTGCCCCGCACGCACCCGATCTGGTGATCGTGAACCCGCCCCGGCGCGGCATCGGCCCACGGCTGGCCGCCTGGCTGGAGGGCTCCGGGGTGCAGAACGTCCTGTACTCCTCTTGCAACGCGGTCTCGCTGGCCACGGACCTGGCGGCGATGGGGTCCCTACGCCCGGTGCGCGGTCAGCTGCTCGACATGTTCCCCCAGACCGGTCACTACGAGGTCGCGGTGCTGCTGCGCCGGATCTGAGGGGCTTTTCGTCCCATGTCTGGCGGCTCCGGGTCCGGAAGCATGGAACCCGTGCTGACCGTCTCCGAGGCCCTCGACTACCAGACCGGTGCTGCGCGGACCAAGACCGAGCTGGCCCGCCGCCCTTGGGTGTACCTGGTGAACACCATGCTGGCCGGTGCGTATATCGGCATCGGGGTCGTCATCATGACCACCGCGGGCGGCCCGCTCAAGGACGCCGGCTCCGGCTTCGCACCGCTGGTGCAGGGCATGGTCTTCGGCATCGCGTTGACCCTGGTGGTCGTCGCCGGTGGCGAACTGGCGACCAGCGCGATGATGGTCTTCGTCCAGGGGGCGCTCAAGCGGACGATCAGCTGGGCCCGCGCGGCAGTGACCCTGCTGGCCTGCCTGGCCGGGAACCTGCTCGGTGCCCTGGTGTTCGCCGGGATCTTGCACTTCTCCGGACTGTGGAATGCCGACACCCCCGCCGGTCGCGCCATCGCGAGCATGATCGAGCACAAGGCCGCGGAGTCCAACACCGAGCTGTTCTTCCGCGGCATCCTGTGCAACGTCATGGTCTGTCTGGCCATCTGGTGCGCTGGACGGCTACAGAACGAGGTCGCCAAGATCCTGCTGATCTTCCTGTGCGTGATGGTCTTCATCACCTCCGGCTTCGAGCACGTGGTGGCGAATATGACCACCTTCGGACTGGGCCTGTTCGACGGGTTGCCCGGTGCCACGGTGGCCGAGTTCGCCCGCAATGTGCTGTGGGTCGGACTCGGGAACCTGGTGGGCGGTGGCCTGCTGGTCGGCGCGGCCAATGTGGTCGCCGCTTCCCCCGCGCCCGCCACGCCGTTGCCCCGGCCGCATGAGCCGGTCGACGCCCCCGCACCCGCGACGACGGGCCGCTGAGCCCTCTCGCGGACACTCGGCCACACCTGGCTGTACCAGCCACCCCGTCCGCGACGGCCGCTCGGTACCGTTCCGAAGCGCCCGATCCGGACGAACCCGGGCGTGCCGCCGCGCATCGCACCCGTTGCCGACCTACCGTCGTGGCAGCACAGGACCTCGGGCACGCAGCCGACCCGGGGTCGCGATCGGCCCCGGGGATGCCCGGCGGCGACCCGAGGAGCCCGAGATGAGCAGCACCCCGACCCCGCCGCCCGGCCAGGACGATCGCCCCGCGGGCGATGAGCCCGTGACTGACAACCCCACCGAGGAGACCGGCACCGAGTCCGCCGAGCCCAGCGCCACGGAGCAGTCCGACACCACGCAGTCCGGCACCGCCGGACGCCGGACCACCTCCGCCCCCATCACACCCCCGTCGGTCGACACCCCGGGCCGTGGTGCCCACCTGCGCAGCCGTCAGTCCCCGGTCCCGCCGGAGCCCGACGAGGACGACGTGCCGCCCATCCCCCGCCTGGCCGGACCCGCCGACACCGCACCCACCACCACCCTGCCCGCGCTGGATGACCCATACCGATCCGGCACCGCGGACCCGTACCCGACCTCGGCGACGGACCCGCTGCACGACCCGCTCGCGACACCCACCCCGGACGCATTGCCGGACACCAGTGGTCCGATCCGACGCACCAGCTTCCGCACCGGTCAGGACGTCCCCGCGGCGACCGCCGCCCCCTTCGCCGCGACCCCGCCGCCCGCCCCGCCCTACGGCACCGATCTGCCCGGCACCGGCCCTGCGGACGACCAGGTCCCGCCCGGCGACACCACCGCGCCCACGCCGGAGCCCGCCCTGGCACCGACTCCGCCCCAGCCGGTGCAGGAGTTCCACGCCCCGGAGCGTTCCCGGGGCGGCGTGGGGCGGCTGCTACTTGGCATGCTGATCGGCCTGCTCGCGGGTGCGGTCGGGATCTGGCTGGTCGTCTTCGGCCAGTCGCGGATCCTCGGTGTCCAGGCACCGGGCTGGGACGCCTCCTACGACCCGCTGGGCGTGGTCCTGGTGACCGTCGGGGTGCTGATCCTCGCCGCGCTGATCGGGGTCGGCACCTGGTCCTCGGCTGCACCGTCGACTGCCGGGCTGTTGGCCACCGTGATCGGCGTGGTCTACCTCTACGTGCCCGCCACCACCCATGCGGACACGGTGTCCTGGATCGCCACCGACTACACCCGTGGATCGGTGGAGCGGACCGTGGTGGCAGCATCCTCGGGCACGGTATTCGTGATCGGAGCCCTGCTGCTGAGCGCAGGAATCGCCTTCGCCGCGCTGAATCGCCGTCGCACCCGACGCGGCTGAGCATCACGATTCGGACGTTTTCCCGCGCATAGGACGTAAGTCCTACTAAGGTGCAATCGGCGGTCGACAACGACCGTCGATCGGCCGCACGCGCTGGGAGGACACCGTGGTCCTGAACACCGACGACGCCACCGGGCAGACCACCCCTGCCCGCCCCGGGCTGGAGAACCTGCTCGCTGAGGATCGCCGCTTCGCCCCTGATCCCGCCTTTGCCGCGCAGGCGAATGCCCACGCCGAGCTGTACTCCTGGGCCAATGCGAACCGGCTGGACTTCTGGGCGGACCAGGCGCGCGCACTGGTGACGTGGTCGACCCCGTTCACCCAGACCCTCGACTGGTCTGACGCCCCGGTGGCCCGCTGGTTCGCCGACGGTCGCCTGAACGCCGCCTACAACGCGGTCGACCGGCACGTCGAGGCCGGGCACGGCGACCGAGTGGCGCTGCACTTTGAGGGGGAGCCCGGCGACACCCGGACACTCACCTACGCAGATCTGCAACGTGAGGTGTCCAAGGCCGCCAACGCGCTCACCACCCTCGGCGTCCGAACAGGCGACCGCGTGGCGATCTACCTGCCGCTGATCCCCGAGGCCGTGATCGCGATGCTGGCCTGCGCCCGGATCGGCGCGCCGCACTCAGTCGTCTTCGGCGGCTTCTCCGCACAGGCGCTACACACCCGAATCCTGGATGCTGACGCCCGGGTGGTGATCACCGCCGACGGCGGCTACCGACGTGGAGCCCCCAGCGCCCTGAAATCCACCGTCGACGAGGCCTTGGCCGCGGGCAGCGGCGAGATCGTGCGCAACGTCCTGGTGGTCCGCCGCACCGGGCAAGACGTCGACTGGACCGAGGGCCGCGACCAGTGGTGGCACGAGGTAGTCGACTCCGCCGACGACCAGCACACCCCCGTCGATGTCGAGGCCGAACACCCGCTGTTCATCCTCTACACCTCCGGCACCACCGGGAAGCCGAAGGGCATCTTCCACACCACCGGCGGCTATCTGACCCAGGCCGCGTGGACCCATCTCAACGTCTTTGACCTCAAGCCGGACACCGACGTCTACTGGTGCACCGCCGACGTCGGCTGGATCACCGGGCACACCTACGTCGTCTACGGCCCGCTGCTCAACGGTGCCACCCAGGTGATCTACGAAGGCACCCCGGACACCCCGGACCGTGGCCGCTGGTGGGACATCGTGCAGAAGTACCGGGTGTCCATCCTCTACACCGCTCCCACCGCGATCCGGACCTGCATGAAGTGGGGCGAAGAGATCCCCGCCGCACGCGACCTGTCCAGCCTGCGCGTGCTGGGGTCCGTGGGCGAACCGATCAACCCGGAGGCCTGGACCTGGTACCGCCGGGTGATCGGCGGCGACCGCACCCCGGTGGTCGACACCTGGTGGCAGACCGAGACCGGCGCGATCATGATCAGCCCGCTGCCCGGAGTCACCGCCGCCAAGCCCGGCTCCGCCCAGACCCCACTGCCCGGTATCGCAGCCACCGTGGTCGACGACGATGCGCAACCGGTGCCGAACGGAGCGGGCGGCTACCTGGTGCTCACCGAACCCTGGCCGTCGATGCTGCGCGGCATCTGGGGTGACGAGCAGCGGTTCCGCGATACCTACTGGTCACGGTTCCCGGGGATCTACTTTGCCGGGGACGGGGCCAAGAAGGACGACGACGGCGACATCTGGCTGCTCGGCCGGGTGGATGACGTCATGAACGTCTCCGGCCACCGACTGTCCACCACCGAGATCGAGTCGGCACTGGTCGCCCATCCGGCGGTGGCGGAAGCTGCCGTGGTCGGTGCCACCGATGACACCACCGGACAGGCGGTCGTGGCCTTCGTGATCCTGCGCGGCGATGCGGCGACCAGCGACCCGGACAGCACCGGACAGGAACTGCGCGCCCATGTCGCCCGGCTGATCGGCCCGATCGCCAAGCCGCGCACCGTGCTGGTGGTCCCCGAGCTGCCCAAGACCCGCTCGGGCAAGATCATGCGCCGACTACTCCGGGATGTCGCCGAGCACCGCCAGGTCGGGGACGCGACCACGCTGGCGGACGCCTCGGTGATGGACCTGATCCAACAGGGTCTGGCCGCACCGGCGCCCGCCAGCGAGGAGTGATCAGCCCAGCTGAGCGTCGATCACCGCGGCGAAGTTCTCCAACGGCTGCGCGCCCTGGAGCACCTCGCTTCCGACGACGAACATCGGGGTGCCGGTGATGCCGGAATCGATGGACTGCTGCGTCTCAGCCTGCGCGGCGGCGATCAGCTCCGGGTCGTCCAGGTCGGCGGTGAACTGCGCGACATCCATGCCCGGGATCGACTCGGCGATGCCGACCAGCGCATCCCGGTCCCAGACAGTCTGACCGGTGGGCTCGGTGGCGTAGATCGCCTCGATGTACTCCCAGAACAGGTCCTGCTGTCCGGCAGCGCGGGCGGCCACGGCGGCGTCCGCCGAGGTGTCACCCAGCACGACCGCGCTGTGCCACTCGATCCGCAGCAGCCCGGCATCCACGTACTCGCTGATCAGGCCCGGCAGCGTCTCGTTGGCGAACACGCCGCAGTAGTGGCAGCGCAGATCCGCCCACTCGATCATCAGCACCGGCGCATCGATGTCACCGATCGCCATCGGGTCGTCCGGGAGGTTCCGGGCGAAGGTCGTCGCATGGACCGTCGACTCCGGGCTGGTCTGCTCGGTCGGGGTGGTCTGCTCTGCCGTGGGCGTGGTGGACGGGCTGGCCGTCTGGTCTGCGGAACCCGAGGGCAGCAGCACGATGGCGAGCACCAGCCCGATCACGATCACCACCGCCACGGCGATTCCGGTGCCGATCAGCATCGGCTTGCGCTGGTTCATGGTGCATCCCTCCGTCGTCAACGTCCCGACCACGCTAGAGGCCGCCTCCGCCCCCATCGGGGCCGACAGTCCTGCTCCGAGTACGAATCGCCCCGCCATGCGGTAGCGGGGGCACTGCACCGAGTGGTCACACACCCCCACCTGGGCGAAAAATCGCCTGAGCCGGTTCGTGCGGACCCACCCCACCCCGCCGATGTGCCAGTTTCTGAGCCGCATACCACCCGAATCGCCTCAGGTTCTGACACATCGATGCCGACGCCGACCTGCGGGTGGTGGGCGTGCGGGGGCTCCGCGCAGGGCACAGGTCGGGCGGGGTGGGTCGGGTGGGGTGGAGCAGAGCGGGTGCGCGCGGGTTGGGCGGGATGGGTGCGCGTGGGGTTGGGCGGGGTGAGTGCGCGCAGGGTTGGGCGCGGTGGGTACGCGCGAGGGCGGGCAAGGCAGTTGTGGGCGGGGTTGGGCGGGCTGGGTGCGCGCGGGGTCGGGCGGTGGGCGCATGCGGGGTCGGGCGCGGTGGGTACGCGCGGGGTCGGGCAGAGCGGGCGTCCGCGGGAGCCCGGGTGGGTGGGCGCGGACTTCGTGTGGAGTGGCCACGTAGGCTGGTGCGGCGCGCGATCGGAAGGACCGCCATGCCCTCCCCCTCTTCGGACGCCCGGTTCCGGCTGGCACTCACCCCCGGGATGACCCCGACCTCCTGGACCCGCACCTGGGCGGACCGGCTGCCCGACCACCCGCTGGACCTGGTGCAGCTCACCGCCGCTGAGGCCCCCTCGGCGCTGATCGACGGGTCGGTGGACGCCGCACTGCTCCGGCTGCCCGTGGACCGCGACCGGCTGCATGCCATCCCGCTGTACACCGAGGTCACCGTGGTCGTCCTGCCCAAGGACCACCTCCTGACCGCCCTCGATGAGCTCAGCCCCGACGATCTGGCCGAGGAGACACTGCTCACCCCCGCCGATGACGTGCTGGCCTGGACCGACCCGCCCGGCGAGCCCTCGTTGCTGCCCACCCCGGCGACGACCGCCGACGCGGTGGAGCTGGTGGCCTCCGGCGTCGGGGTGCTGATCGTTCCGATGTCGCTCGCCCGGCTGCACCACCGCAAGGACCTGACCTACCGTCCGATCACCGACGCGCCCACCTCCCAGACTGCCCTCGCGTGGTCCCGATCCCGCGAGGACGACCCGCTGATCGAGGAGCTGATCGGCATCGTCCGCGGGCGCACCGCCAATAGCTCTCGCGGTCGTGCCCGCACCGAGTCCGCGCCCGCGTCGACACCCGCATCCCCCGCGAAGCGCCCCACCGCTGGCCCCCGCACCACCGCCGCCCAGCGCCCGCGACGCAAGCCGGCCCCACCCCGGCGCGGTTCTTCCCCCCGCCGACGAGGCCGCTGACCCTCCTGCACCCACCGGGCCGCGCAGCCCGCAACCCGGGCCACGCCAGCACAACGGCGAGCCGACACCGCGTCACACCGAGCCCCCACCCGAAGCGCAACGCAGTCACACTCTGCCCGCGCCGGGCCGATTCGGGCCACGTCCACGGCCGAGTTCGAGCGCCGCACCCACACCGGGCTGGTTCGCGCCACGCCCGCGGCCGAGTTCGGTGCGGGTGTCGCTAGGTCGATGCTGCCGCCTCCGAACTCGACGCCCACGCACCGAACTCGTCGGGGGCGCAGCAGGCACGGCGCTGCGGTGCCCAGGCCTCGGGTCGGGGGTCGCAGGTCGCGGGTCACGCGTCGCGGGTCGCGGGTCACGCGTCGCGGGTCGCAGGTCGCGGGTCACGGGTCGCGCTGCGGTCGCGCACAAAAGAATGAGGCGCCCCCGCGTGTGGCGGGGGCGCCTCGGTCGTCCGGGTCCGGTCGTGGGACGGGGATGGTCCTGACTCAGGAGGGCATCGGACGACGACGACCCTGGGCACGGGCCGTCCATCGGTGGGCCAGGCTGTCCGCCCAGCCGGTGAGTGCCGCGGCGGCTACGCCACCGACCAGCACAGCGAGAGCACCCATCACCTGGGCACCCGAGAAGTCCCACTGGGCGCAGAACGCGGTCCAAGCCAGGGACAGGGCCAACACCAGCACGCCGAGCGTCGACGACCACACGCGCTGCCGCACCGGCTCGCCGCGGGTCCCGACGATCACGACCAGCGCCAGCGCGAGGTACAGCACGACCACCGTGGGCAGCACGGTCGCGCCGCAGATCGCCACGGCCACCGCCACACCCAGGGTCACGAAGGACAGCACCAGTGCCACCGCCACCCGCTCGGGGCGCAGACCGGTGCGCTGAATCCCCCGCAGCACCCGGGCCACGGTGGGCCAGGCGTCGTCGGTGTCCCGCCACCAGCGCTCGGCCCAGCGGAGCACCACGTACGCCGCGCCCAGCACCACCAGGGTGAGGACGCCGACTGCGATCAACTCACGCATCGATGGCCACCGCGAACCGACTGCTGCTGGACGATCGTCCAGCGGTGATCCGGTCGTGGAAGCCCTGGACGGCCTCCGCGTCGGCGTCAACCATCTGCGCGATCACGACCACGTCGCCGTTGAAGACGTGCACGTAGCCGAAGGCCGCCCACACCACGCGGGCGTCGTCGGACTGGATGACGGTGATCTCGGTCAGGTCGAAGATCCCGACAAAGTCGCCGTGCTCGGGCAGGATCACCCGGCGACCCTCGATGGTGTCGATCACGACCGCGTCGATGGTGCCGCTGAACTCCTCGCCGAAGGGGGAGGTCGCCGTCAGCTTCATGCCGCGTCCTCGGCGTCGTCCTCGAATCCGGTGGGCTCCTCGGTGAAGTCCGCCGCGCGGGCGTCCTCGGGGGCACCGGACAGGTAGAGGAAGTCGTGGTCGGACAGGTGGTCGTAGCGACCGGCCATGATGCCCTCGATCACGTCCAGGCTGGTCGCCAGGTCGGAGTAGACGCCGGGCTTGCCGGTGAACCGCTCCGAGACCACGAAGGCCTGCGAGAAGTACGCCCGGAGCATCCGAGCCCGGTACACGGTCTGCTGGTCCTCGATGGCCAGCTCCTCCATGCCGAGCACGTTGACGACTTCCTGGAGGTCGACATAGCGCTGCAGGGTGGAGCGGGCCGCAGTGGCCAGGTCATAGTGCCGCTGACCGACCAACTGCGGGTCCAGTGCGCGCGACGTGGTGGCCAGCGGGTCGACAGCCGGGAAGATGCCCGACGCGGCGATCTGCCGGGACAGCACGATGGTGGAGTCCAGGTGCCCGAAGGTGACCGCAGCGGAGGGGTCGTCAGCGTCGTCCGCGGGCAGGAACACCGCCTGGATGGAGGTGATCGCACCGTCGTTGGTGGAGACGATGCGCTCCTGCAGCTCGCCCATCTGCTGGGCGAGCGTCGACTGGTAGCCGCCGACGATGGGGGTCTTACCCATCTGGACCGCGATTTCGGCACCGGCCTGGACATAGCGGTAGACGTTGTCGACGAACAGCAGCACGTCGGTCTTCTGCACGTCCCGGAAGTACTCCGCCAGGGTCAGACCCGAGTAGGCGGCGTGCATCCGGGTGCCGGGCGACTCGTTCATCTGGCCCAGCACAATGGCGGTCTGCGCAAGCACCCCGGAGTCACGCAGCTCCTGGTAGAGCCCGACACCCTCACGGGAACGCTCACCGACACCGGTGAACACCGAGGTGCCGCCCATCGCGCCGAAGTTGTGGATCAACTCCTGCATCAGCACGGACTTGCCCACACCGGCACCACCGAACAGGCCGGTCTTGCCACCACGGGTGATCGGGGCCATCACGTCGAGCACCCGGATGCCGGTGGTCAGCACCTGGCGCTCGGCGGCGATGTTCTCCAGCGCGGGGGCGGAGCGGTGCACGGACCAGTGCTCGTCCGGCTTCACCGACGGTCCGCCGTCGGTGGGGCTGCCGTAGGCGTCGACCATCCGGCCACGGAGCGCGCCGCCCACCGGGAAGGTGCGCGGACCGCCCAGGGCGCGGACGACCTGTCCGCGGCGCACACCGGAGACCTCACCGATGGCGACGGCCTGCACGGTGTCCAGGCCGATGTGTGCGGCCACCTCGGCCACATACGTACGGTCTGGGGTGCTGTACTCGATGGCGTCGCCGACCGCGGGCAGACGCCCGGCCTCGAAGGTGATGGTCAGGACGAATCCGTTGACGGCGACGATGACGCCGTTGCTGCTGGTGCCGGTCGGGGTGTTCATACGGGCCTCCTCCGGCGGATGCCACCGGAACTCTGGGTGTTCACGATCTCGAGCAGGGCATTGGTGCGGTGTTCCATCACCAGGTGCTTGAGCTGGGTACGGGTGGCGCCGAGCTCGTCGTCGATCCCGCGGCTGGCCTGTTGTAGTGCCTTACGGCGCTCGGAGTACTCCGAGGCGACCGAGTAGCGCAGCAGGCTGTAGAGCATCCCGACCACGTAGCTGTCGACCAGCCGGGTGACCAGGTTGGCGGCCTCCCCCTCGAAGTCGAGGATGGACAGGCCCTTGTCGTCGTCACGCTGATGGGACTCAGAGGTGAGCGGGAGCAGCTGCATGGTGGTGGGCTGCGAGTGCATCGCGTCGAGGTACCGGGTGTAGACCACGAAGACCTTGCGGTAGGTCCCGCCGCGGCTGTGGTCGAGCAGCCAGGAACCCAGGTCGGCCATCTCCTCCAGGGAGATGTCCTCCAGGCCCTTGTCCACCGCGAGCACCACGTTCGCACCGGCCCGCTCCAGGTACTGCCGACCCTTGGTACCCAGCACCGCGAAGTCCGCCTCCTGGAAGCCCGCTCCAGACTCCGCAGCGGCGAACTCCTCCAGCTGGTCGAAGACGTTCCGGTTGTACGGCCCGCACATCCCCCGCGAGGAGGTGATCACCAACGTGAGCACCTTGCCCTCACCGGTGGTCCCCGCCATCAGCTCGCGCAGCTCACCGGTGTCGGCGATGTTGGCGAGCGAGTCGAGCACGTGGTCGTAGTACGACACCGCGTTCTCGGCCTGGCGGCGCAGCTTGGGCAGCATCGCCAGGGTAAACAGCTCGGTGGCGTGCACCCGCTTACGGGCCGAGGTCAGCGACTCGACCCGGTGCCGGATCTGCTTCTCGGCTCCGGAACTCATGACATCTCCGCCCGGGCGAAGTCGAGCAGCTCGGTCATCGCCTGGGTCTGAGCCTCGGACAGGAAGCGCTCGCCGCCGGGCACCAGCTGGGGAGCCAACATGGTGGTGAGGTACTCAGCGTTCAGCTCGGCCACCGCGACCAGGCGCTCGGTGAGCACCGCCGCGTCCGCGGAGGAGAACCCGTTGAACGCCCCGGCCCGGAACGCCCAGAGCAGCAGGATGGTGGTCGCCGGATCACGGGGTGCACCGGCGGGCTGCTTGAACAGCTCGACCAGGCACTGACCGTCGGCGACCAGGGAACGCTGGTGCTCGGAGAGCGCGCCGTCGTACATCAGCAGCTCCTGCAGCTCCGCGTACTGCGACAGCGTGAAGGAGATGCCCTTGGACAGCTGACTGATCACCGGCAACTGGGCGTCAGAGCCGACACGGGACACGGACAGGCCGATGTCGATGGCCGGCATCCGGCCCTGGTTCGCGAGCTCGGAGCGCAGGTAGATCTGACCGTCGGTGATCGAGACGATGTTGGTCGGGATGTAGGCCGACAGGTCGTCCGAGAGCGTGGTGACCACCGGCAGCGCGGTGATCGAGCCGCCGCCGTGCAGCTCGGAGAGCTGGGCCGCGCGCTCGAGCAGCGAACCGTGGATGTAGAAGATGTCACCGGGGTAGGCCTCGCGGCCCGGCGGGCGACGCAGCAGCAGCGAGATGCTGCGGTAGGCGTCGGCGTGGTTGGTCAGGTCGTCAAAGACCACCAGCACGTCCTTGCCCTTGGCCCGCAGCGCCTCCGCCAGTGCCATGCCGTAATACGGGGCGATGTACTGGCTGGTCAGCGTGGCGTCGGCCGGGGCGGCGACGACAGTGGTGTAGCTCAGCGCGTCCGCGGCGCGCAGCCGGGTCACGATAGAAGCGATCTCGGCCATCTTCTTGCCGATGGAGACGTAGAGGCAGACCACGTCCTGGCTGCGCTGGTTGATGATCGCGTCGATCGCCAACTGGGTCTTGCCGGTCTGCCGGTCACCGAGGATCAGCTGACGCTGCCCGCGCCCGACCGGGATCACGGCGTCCACCGCGAGCAGACCAGTGGCCAGCGGGCGGGAGACCCCCTCGATGGTCGACAGCGGCGGCGACGGGGCGAACACCGGGACAGTGACATCGGTGGCCGGGGCCGGCATGCCGTCCAGGGGCATCCCGGCGGAGTCCAGGACCCGTCCGCCGATCTCGGTGGAGA
This sequence comes from Cellulomonas sp. NPDC089187, assembly GCF_040685135.1. Classification (NCBI taxonomy): domain Bacteria; kingdom Bacillati; phylum Actinomycetota; class Actinomycetes; order Micrococcales; family Cellulomonadaceae; genus Cellulomonas; species Cellulomonas sp. NPDC089187. The sequence goes on from NZ_JBFBHI010000003.1 coordinate 568,477, forward strand.
CCGCGGCGCTCAGGGTCTCGCCGACGAGCTGCGCCGGGGCGCCCTCAGCCAGCTCACCGTGTGCGAGCAGCCCGACGCCGACCCGGTCCTCGTCCAGCTTCAGCACGATGCCGGGGATGTTGTCCCCCAGCACCACCGCGTCGTTGATCCGCGCGTCGCGCAGGCCGGAGCAGACCGCGATGCCGTCCGCCACCTCCTCGATGCGACCGGCGCTGGGGTCCAGCGCGTCGCTCTGGGCGTAGACAGCCTCGTAGCTCAGGTCAAGCAGCTCAGCCATGGCTCTCTCCTTCATCGTCAAAACCGGCGCTGAGCGCCGCATGAGCCCAGGACTCGTCCTGGTAGGTCAGGTCGCTGGTGAGCACCAGTCCGCCGATCAGCTCGGGCGAGACAGTCACCTCCAGCGGCGCGTTGCCGGCCGTCTCACGCCAGACCTGAGCGATCAGCTCGCCGGCCCGGTCGTTGGCCACCCGCGCGGTGGTGAGGGCGGTCGCCAGCGTCACGGATTCCTCCAGACGCTGGGCGAACTTGCGCAGCTCGACCGGGGAGTACCGGCCCACCAGGGTGACCAGCGCGGGCTCCAGCGTGGGGTCCACGCCGGTGGTCGCGCCGAGCCGCCGCAGCAGATCGGTCCGTTCGGGCTGCTCCAGCCACCTGTCCTCGACGATCGCTCGCGCCTGCGGATCGGCCAGCGTCTGGTTGAGCTGGGCGAGCGCGGTGGCGAAGGCGGCCAGCTGTCCCGCGCTCAAAGTGCGCAGGATGAGCGGGATCTCCTCGAAGGGCAGGGTGAAGCGGTGCAGGTGGGTCTCCCGCTGCTTCAGGTGCTCGGCCGCGGCGGAGCGGAATCGCTCCTCCTCGGTCTGCAGCAGCCGCGGCAGCACCCGGCCGAACAGGTCGGCGATCACCGGGGCGCGGTCGGCGACCAGCGCCGACGATTCCTCGGTGGCCTCGGGGGCCGCGACGGTGGTGGTGACCGTGGACGGCTGCCCCAGCGGGGTGGCGTACGCGGTCTCCAAGGTGTCGAGTTGCCGTAGCGCCCGGCGCAGCTCGCCGTCCAGCGAACTGCGCGCGACACGGCTCTTGTCCAGTGCCTCGGTGGTCGAGCGCAACTGCCCCTCCACCCCGGCCAACCGGACACGGGTGGCATCCAGCTCGGTCCGGGTGGCGGACAGCTCGCGCCGCGCCGCGGCCAGGCGGTGTGCATCGTCCCGCTCCACCGCGGCGAAGCCCCGGCGGATCGGGCCCAGCACAGCCAGGAACAGGCGGTAGATCAGGTAGCCGATGACGACAGCTGCGATCAGCTGGGTCGGGAACTCGAACCTGACCGTATCGAAGGAGGTGTCCAGCACGGCCCGGGCCTCAGTTGATGAACGGGTTGAAGTAGATCAGCACCGCGGCGATGGCCAGCGCGAAGATGATCAGCACGACCATCGTGACCAGACCGATCACCATGATGTTGATGATCTCCGGCTTCACATGCGGGTTCTTGCCCAGGGCCTCGGTGGCCTTGGAGACCGCGATGCCCTGGCCGATGCAGGCGCCGAGCACCGCGAGACCGACGGCGAGGGCGGCGCCCAGCACCGAGAGGCCGACGACGAGCTCGTTCATGACTGTGTCCCTTCAGAGGCGCTGTCCTCGGTGGACAGCGAGATGGTGAGGAGGTCGGAGCCGTCGCGCACCACGACGGCCTGGAAGGTGGACCCGCTGGTGAACGGCAGATCCTCCGCGGGGAAGACCCAGCGGGCCTCGGTGCGCTGATCGGCGGCGACGGGCTGTAGCTCGCCGACCGTGGTCCACGCCGAGTTCGCGGCCAGAGCCGCCTGCTCGAATCGGACGGTCACGCCCTCCTGGTCCGCGGCTCCGGCGGGGCCGGTGAGGACGAGTTCGGTGTCGGTCAGCTCCAGGGCCCAGCCGTCGGTCCAGGTGACCGCGGGCAGGGATTCACTGAACTGCCGTTCCTCGCCCGCCTCGTTGACGGCGGTGACCACCACGGACCCGGTGTAGGTGCCCTCGGACTCGGGCAGCAGCTCGATGGTGCCGGCGCCCTCGGCGACGACGGTGGCGGCCACGGACCGACCGAAGAGGCCAGGCGTGCTGAGGCGGACCTCGACATCGGTCATCCGGTATTCCTCCGAGGACCAGTCGTAGTCGACCGCCAGGGTGTTGACCGGTGAGACTGCCGCGGATGCCGACAGCGAGGTGACCGCCGAGGTGACCAGGTTCGGCGAGTTGGCCATGGTCAGCCACTCACCACCGGGGGTCAGCTGGATCTGCGCCTGGGTGTAGTACTTGGTCTCCGGGTCCAGTCCGCTGATCAGGACCGAGCTACCACCGGCAGCCAGGTCCGCGGCGGACAGTGCGACCTCCTGAACGACACCGTCGCTCAGGCCGAGGAAGCTCCCCGTGCGGTAGATGGTCAGCTTGGCGGCGGCGATGGTCGGCACGGTGGTGTCCAGTGACACCCGGACGCGGGCACTGGCCGACTTCACGTCGCTGATCGTGTACAGCGCGTGCACCTGGAGGGTGGTGAACGTCAGCTCGGAGCCGACGGTGCCGGACTGCTGGCCGGTGCCGTTGCCAAAGTCGTAGGTGAAGGAGCCGCGCAGGGTGTAGGTCGCGCCCGGGGTGAGCGGGCCGAGCTGCACCGCGCTGATCCCGGCCGGAGCGGTGGTCGAGTCGACCACGGTGCCGGAGGAGTCGACGACCTCGACGGTGACCGGACCCACCAACGCCGCGGACGGGTCGGCGACGGTCAGCGTGGCGCTGACATCCGAGGCACCGGCGGTCACCTGCGTGAGGGTCGCGGTCGGGGTCGCGGTCTGCTGGCGCTCAGCGTTGATCTGGTTGATCTGGTCGGCCATCTCCTCGTACCGACGCAGCGTCTCCTCGTCGATGCCACTGCCGCCGTCCCCGGTGCTCCCGCCGGTCGGGGCGGTGCCACCGGTGCCACCGGAACCGTCACCACCCGCACCCGCGGTGGACCCCGCAGGTGCGTCGGCGGAGCCGGAGTCGCCGTCGGTGCCGCTGGTGGGCTCGGCGGTCGGCTCCTGCGTGGGCTCCTCGGTGGGCTCGGCCGTCGGCTCCGCTGTCGCGCTGGGCGTGGGCTCGCCGTTCGCCAGCACCAGCATCTCGTTGTCCGAACCGCCGAAGGCGGTCAGGTCGATGGCCTGGTCCTCGACGTGGAACATCTCGGCGCTGACATCGAGGATGTGCCCCGCGTCGGCGACCAGCTGGACGTGACCGAGGTAGCGCTGACGCACGTTGTCGGCACCGGTGAGGGTGGCGGCACCGGTCCTGTCGATGGCGATCTGGGTCTGCGACGTGCTGCCGACCTCGACCCCATCCACCAGGACGGTGGCCTCCGGTGCCCAGAAGTAGCGGCGCTGGGCCAGACGCAACACGTCGTAGTGCCCGACCTCAGCGGACTCGGCGACGTAGGACTGGTCGGACTGCGCCTCGAGCACCTGCCGAGCGGCGATGTCGGTGCCCGCACCTGCCTCGTCGACGGCGACGCCGTCCTGGGTGAGCAGCAGGTCACCGTCGGCAAAGCGGACCAGCGCGGCCGCGCTGAGCTGGGTGTCATCGGACGAGGCCAGCTCGACATGCGCCGACCCGTCCCAGCTGCGGTACAGCAGGTCCCCCTCGGCCACCTGGACCGGCAGCTCATCGGTGCTCTGGCTGACGCCGTCACCGGGTAGCACCACCGGGTCGAGTCGGATCTCCTGCCCGGAACCCCAGTAGACCAGGCCACCGGCTCCCACACAGGCCACGGTCAACACCGCGGCGATCACACGAACCTTCACAGGGAGGCTCCCATCGTGCCAGCACCGGACAGCAGACCGCTGCCCAGCGCGAATCCGGAGGACACCGTGACGCCGCTGACCCGGGAGACCGTGCCCTCGGAGTCGGTGACCTGGACGGTCACGTCGCTGGCGTCGGAGGGCAGTGCCACCACGGCGGTGCCCTGATCGGCGTTGGTGGAGGTGTCGGTCAGGACATTGCCCGCCCGGTCGGTGACCACCACGTCGACGGCACCATCCGCCATGTCGTCCCCGCTCAACCAGAGCAGGGAACCGGCGGCCCGGGCCGACACCGGCGAGGCGCTCGGCATGTAGTCGCGACCGATCGAATCGCGGGTGTAGGTGTACTCGCTGCCGGAGGAGGTGTACGTCAGCACCAGGCGGACGTAGTAGATGCCCTCGGGCAGGGAGGACATGTCCAGGTCGGCCTGCACCGTGCCGCCATCGGCCGGAACCGTGGCAGGAACGGTGTTCACCAGGGTCTCCTCCTGGTTGCTGGCACCGTAGTTGTCGATCCGGTAGAGCTCGAACCGGGCTGCGGTGATCGCGTCGGCGGAACCCTTCTGGACGTTGGTGGCCCGGGCGGTGCCGGTGCTGCCGCTGATCGAGAAGGTGACCGCGTTGGTAGTCACGAACTGGTCGGCGGTGGCGAAGGCCTTGCTAATCGACCAGGACCGAACACCGTTCTCCCGCAGGTCATGCGCGGCGCTACCGATCACCAGGGTGTACCCGGTGCCCGGGGCCAGCTCGGTGAAGGTCAGTGCCGGCGGGCCGGAGGCGGTCCGGGCGACGGTGAAGCTGCCGGTGTCCACGACCTCGTCGGTGTCGGTCTTCTTCAGGGTGTAGCTGAAGTTCATCGGCGAGGCGCAGGTCAGGTAGGAGGTCGGGTCCGCGATGGTGAAGGTCGCGGTCGCCGAGTTCTGTGAGACCGAATCGATGCTCAGCGTGCCGGTGGGCGCGCTGGGCCCGGTGATGGCCAGCTGCTTGCCGGAGACCAGGTACTCCGGGGAGTCCGGCAGCTCGGTGACCATCGAGGCGGCGATCACATAGGTGACCCCGGCGTAGTAGTTCTGGTTCGAGCCGTTGAACATCGGCATTGCCGTGTTGCCGTTCAGTCCGGCGTCGAAGCTGTAGACCGGTGCCTGGCCGTTGGCTGCGATGGCAGCCTCGAGCTGTGCGGTGTTGGTCAGGTCCACGCCGTCAAAGGCCGCGGTCTTGACGTACCAGTCGTAGCGGATGCCGGTGAGCACCTGGCTCGGGTCGTCCCAGGTGGCGACGACGGTGGTCGAGCGCCCGTTGGCGCCACAGCCCTGGATCCAGGTCAGCGTCGGACCGGTCACCAGCGACGGCAGCGACTTGGCGGTGGTGATGGTGTCGGTGAACCACACGTGCTCCACGTCACCGGCACCGTCACCCAGGTTGTAGGTGCCGTGCACGCGCAGGTCGTAGTCGACGCCGCCGACCAGACCGCTCAGCGTGACACCGGTCGCCGACAGGGCGGGGACCTGCACCTGCTTGACCAGAGTACCGTCGTCGCTGCGGTAGATCGAGACCCAGAGCTGGGCCTGGTTCTGTGCGTCGCGCAGCATGGTCGCGTCGGGGTCGGACCCGGTGACGTCCAGCACCACGCTGGTGTCACGGACCTGCAGGTTCGAGGCCACCACAGTCGGGGCCTGGAGCGCCGGGATCGACAGCGGCTGGACGTTCTGACCCGTGACCTGCGCGGTGTCGTAGACGAACAGCGGGGTGGCCAGGTCGGTGGTGGTCACCAGCTGGCTGCCGGAGGTGCTCAGCGCGACGTAGCGGCCGTTGACCGACAGCACATGGGTGCCGTTGCCGAGCTTGACCAGGCGGAGCTGGCTGGCGCTGGTCGCGGTGTCGTTGAGGTAGCTGCTGTAGCCGACGTATCCGCCGGTGACCGCGTTGACCAGCTCGAGGCCGTCGACATCGCCATTAGCAGCCAGCGAGGCGGACTGCACCTGGTAGGCGGTGCCCGAGGCACCGATCTGCAAACGGCCGCTGCTGGAACCGACCAGCGAGCTGCCGTCCGCGGTGGCCAGGTACACGGTGGAACCGGTCAGGGCGTCGTAGCCGAGGTGGTTCTGGCGGTACCGGGCAGTGATCGTGGCGTCGACCTGGTAGTCGGCCCCGGTGACCATCGACCCCTGCGGCAGCGTGAAGTTCTGCGCAGCGTAGGAGCCGGTGCCCTGGCCGATGCCCGACCAGTCCGGGGTGGTTGCGCCGTCGGCGGTGACCGTGGTGGCGGTGTCCAGCGTGATGTCGGACAGGTCGGCACCGGCGGAGGGTGCCACCTGCACGATCCGGCCACCGGACCAGCTCACTGTGGCGCTGGGCTCGGAGGTGGAACCGTTGATCGGCAGCACGGAGCTGCGCTGCAGCACCTCTCCGACTGTGGGCTGGTCGCTGGCGAGCACCTGGTAGTCCGCGATCACCTGCACGGTGAGCGCACCCGGGCCGGCCGGGACGGTGACGGTCTGCGTGCCGACGACCAGGTCGACGGTGGTGCCGTTGACATCCAGAACCGGGGCCGAGGTGACGGTGGTGTCCGCGTCGACCACGGTGACGCGGACGGTGAGGTTGTCGCCGTCACGGGACAGGTAGGTCAGGTCAGCGGTCGGGCCGGACTTCGGCACATCCACCGTGGTGGAGTCCAGGGTCAGGCTGTCCGAGGCGTAGTTGTCCGACCAGTTCATCACGGCGCGGACCAGGTAGGTCTTACCGCGCCCCGCACCCTCGATGCCCAACAGGTCGAAGGTGACCTGGGAACCGCTGGCCGTGACCGTGCGCTCGGAGATCGGGGTCTGGGTCGGGTCGTCGGCGTCGATCAGTTGGTACACGATCGAGGTGACGGCCGCGTCCGGGTCGGTGACCGCGGCGGCACCGTTCTGCATCCGAGCGGTGATGGTCGCGGCGGCGACATCCGCGGACATCGCGACCTGCGTCGCCTCGGGGGCGCGCTTGCGGGTGATCAGGTCCATGCTGCCGTTCACCGGGATGGCGTTGCCACCGGAGTCGGAGCCCTGCACCACGGTGAGCTGGTACCGGTTGTTCGGCAGCAGGTTGGCCAGGTCGATCGCGGACCAGTCCGGGGTGATCGCCCCGTTGATCAGGTCATCGATGTCAAGGGTCTGCACGACCTCGCCGGTGGATACCCGGGTCACCTGGAGGCGGGCGGTGGCCAGGTTGGTGCCTGCCTCGGAGAACTGGAAGTCGACCTGCGCGGTGGTGGTGGTGATCAGGCTGCTGTCCGCGGGCAGGGCAAAGGTGACCTGCACCGGGTCCACATCCGTGGTGGTGAACACCTCGGAGGTGCCGATCACCTGGTCGACCTGCTGGCCCTCACCGATGTCGTAGGTCGCGGTCAGGACGACGCGGTAGCCGGTCAGGCGCTCCAGCCCACCGAAGGTCCAGGTGCCGCGCTCCAGCTCGGCGGCGGTCAGCAGATCGACCTGCCCCACCGGGGAGCCGACGATCGCGCCGGTGGCGTCGACCTTGTACAGCTTGGCGACCGGGTGCGTGGACCCGTCCAGGATGATCGTGCTGTCCTGGTCGTTGATCACGTACCGGATGCCGAGGGTGTCGGCACCGGCGGAGTCCAGGCTGAACAGTGCGGCCGGGATGTGCTTGGCGGCCACGGCGATGGAGTCGGAGGGCCCGACCAGGATCTGCTGGTCGTCGATGCCGTCGTGCGAGGTGATCAGCGCGACGAACAGGTACTCGCCTTCACCCATCGAGGTCGGCAGCGGCAGCACCACGTCCTGGGCGGCGCGCTCCGGACCGACCACCAGAGAGGCCTTGATGGTGGCGTTCAGCCCGTTGGCCGCGTAGTCACTGGCGGAGAAGGCCAGGTAGCGGACCTGGGTCAGGGTGCTGTCCGGGTCGCTGAGCCCGACCAGGGAGAGGGTGAACTCCTGGGTGCTCGCGGAGTACACCGCCTGCACGCCGTCAGCGGTGAGCGCGGTGGCCCGGGTGGAGACCACGGTGCTCCAGTCGGCGACCAGGTCCACACCACCGGCGCGGGCGGTCTCGACCTCGATCACGTAGGAGGACTGCGGGTTCAGGCCCGGGATGGTGACGGTGGCAGTGCCGCCGCCGCGCAGGGCGGCGGGGTCGACCGTCACGGTGCCGAGGGTCGGGGAACCCTCCGCGTTCGCCCGGTACCGGAGCACCAGCTCAGTGAGGGTGTCCCCGTTGGCGACGGCACGCAGGTCCAGCGTCGCGTCGGTGGAACCGATCTGCGTGGTGGTGGAGGTCAGCTGCAACGCACCGACGGTCAGCGGCACCGTGCCGAACACGGCCTGCTGGGCGGTTCCGGTGGAGTCGGCGTAGGTCCCGGAGGCCTGCACGACGTACTGCTGTCCTGGGGTCAGCGCGGCGCTGCTCCACGGGTGCTCACCGGAGGCGATGTCGATGTCACCGGAGGCGACCACCGCGCCGGACAGATCCGTCACCTGGATCTGCAAGGTGCGCAGTGCCAGCGAGGGGTCCACGACGGTCAGTGCCGCGTCGATGGTGTTCACCGGTGCGATGGCGGTCAGCAGGACGCTCGGGACCTGCGCGCGGCCGTCGACCAGCTCGGGCAACTCGGGCAGCTCCGTGTCGGACCCATCGCTCGGGTCCGTGCCGGCCGGGGCGTTCTGCCCGTCACCGCCCCCAGCGCCGTCCGCACCCGCAGCGCCGGCCGGGCTCGCACCCGCACCGGAGTCGTCAGCGGCGGAGACGTCCGACGTCGGGTCGTCGCTCGGCGCGGCCGTCGGCTCGGCGGTGGCCTCCTCGGTGGGCTCCGCGCTGGGGTTGCGGTCGACCGATCCGGCGGTGGGCTCGTCATCGAACTCCACCAGGACCTCACCCAGCGCCAGCTCAGCACCGGTGGTCGGGTCGATCAGGATCTCGCGGGAGAGGTCAAAGATGTAGCCGGAGGTGTCCAGCACCAGGCGCAGCCGGTCGCGGATCTGCTGGGTGGAGGTCTCTCCGTCGTAGAACGTGACCGTCCCGGAGGAGTCGAGGGCAACCAGGACCTCGGAGCCGATGGTGCCGATCTGCTCAGTGGATTCGCCCTCACCGTGCTCCATCACCGCGGTGTCCATCACCAGGTAGCGGCCGTCGGCGGTCTTGACGAGCGATCCGGCGGGCACCGGCTGCTGCTCAGCGAGAACCGGGCTGCTGACGGTGTAGCGCTCGAGCCCGTCGCGGGCGAGCAGCGACTTGGAGACCAGGTCGAAGACGGTCTGCGGGGACGTGATGGCGACCGCGGAGTTCAGCAGGCGGACGGAGCCGTCCTCGACGCGGATGACTTTGGCGGCGTCCAGCTCGGTGACCTTCTTGTCCTGCACCAGCACCGGCCGGGACTTCTGGACGTCGTAGCGCGCACCTTCGGACACCGGGACAACCGAGCCGTCCGCCGCGTAGGTGTAACCGGCGTCCTCAATGGCGTAGCCGGACTCCCGGCTGATGCCCAGGACGGCGATGGTCGCCACCAGGGCAACCACGACCGCACCGGCGATCGCCGCGTACATCTTCCTCACGAACTGCTCCTCAAGGCAGGTGTCCGCGAGGGCCGGGCACAGGGGCGCTCGTCCCGCGGATCGGGTGGTGCAGGGGTGCGGGCCGGATGCCCACCGGACTTTCCGCACCCGAGCGCAGCCGACGCTCCGAACCGCGGAGGCGGCACGGGTGGCCCGACTCCACCCGGGTGCCCCGGGACATCACGCACGACCTGCCCCGCCGATGCCCGCCCGTCGTGCGGGTGAGGGTGTCGATGGTTTCCCCGCAGGCCGCGGAGATATCTCGATGAGTGGCCATCTTCGGCCCCCCACTGAGGCTGCTCGGGACACATGGCAACTGTTGAGTAGCGCCAGGAACACCGTGAGTAAGAAACCTGCACCGTCAAGGTGGTCTGATGACCCTCGAGGGGTAGTTCGGGCTCCCAGGGTCAGCACCGTGGTTCGGGCGGATTAGGCTCTGCCGCCATGCACCAACGTCGACCCGGATCCCACCTGACCGTACTGACCGGGGCGGGGCTGTCGACGGCCTCGGGAATCCCGGACTTCCGCGGCCCGCAGGGCACCTGGACTCAGCATCCGGAGCAGGCCGACCTGCTGGAGATCGATCGTCACGTCAACGACATGGCGATCCGGATGGCCGGCTGGGCGATGTGGCAGGACCACCCCGCCTGGGCGTCCGCACCGTCGGACGCGCACCGCGCTCTGGTGGAGCTGGAGCGTGCGCAGCTGCTGGAGGCGGTGCTGACCCAGAACTTCGACGGACTGCACCACGCAGCCGGGCACAGCCCTGAACTCGTCGTCGAGCTGCACGGCGGGATGCGCACCACCAGCTGCCTGCGCTGCGGGGCGCGGCAGGCCACCACGGCCGTCCTGGCCCGACTGGAGCGCGACCGTGACCCGGGCTGCCTGGAGTGCGGAGGGGTGCTCAAGCCGGACGTCGTCTACTTCGGTGAGTGGTTGCCGGAGCAGGCCCTGGGGCGGGCGGTCGCAGCCGCACAGGACGCGGATGTGTTCCTGGTGATCGGTAGCACCCTGACCGTGCAGCCGGTGGCAAGTCTGACCGAGGTCGCCGCGGATGCCGGGGCGGAGGTGGTGATCGTCAATGCCGAACCGACGCCCTACGATCACCTCGCATCCCGGGTGGTGCGCGAACCCATCGAATCGGCGGTGCCGGAGCTGGTGCGTGAGCTGATCGCCCGGGGCTGACCTCCGCACGGGACAATGGGGTATGCCCACCCCGGTGATGTCCCCACCCGCCTTGCCCGACACCGATCAGATTCGGTTGATCGCCACCGACATGGATGGCTCCTTGCTGGACGGTGATGGCCGGATCCCGACGGAGCTGTGGCCGCTGCTGGACGAGCTGGACCGGCGAGGGATCGCCTTTGTCCCGGCCAGCGGACGGCAGTACGCGAACATCCGGGAACAGTTCGGCGAGCGCGGGAAGGATCTGGTCTGCATCGGTGAGAACGGTGCCTACGTCGGCCGTGGCGAGCAAGTGCTGTCCACCACGGCACTGCCGGAGGGCATCGTGCCGCGCGCCGTCCAGCACACCCGCGAACTCGCCGCAGCAGGCCTGCCGGTCGGGGTGGTGGTTTCGGGCGCACGTTCGGCCTATGTCGAACACTTCGACGGGGAGTTCGCGGCTCAGGTCCGCAAGCACTACGCCCTGGTGACCGAGGTTCCGGACCTCACCCGGATCGACGACGTGCTGCTCAAGGTCGCGGTGCACGATGCCGGGTTGGTGGAGGAGCGGACCGCCGGGGTGTTCGCCGATGTGGAAGGACCCGTGCGGGTGCTGGTCTCCGGGCAGCACTGGCTGGATCTGATGAGCCCGGACGCGGACAAGGGCGTGGCACTGCGTGCGGTGCAGGAGGATCTGGGGATCGGACCGGAGCACACGATGGCCTTCGGCGACTACCGCAACGACCTGGGCATGCTCGCGGCTGCCCGGTGGTCCTGCGCGATGGACAACGCCCACCCGGATGTGCGGACGTTGGCGCGCTACGTCGTCCCGGCGAACACACAGCACGGTGTGGTGGCGACAATCGCGGCGACGCTCGGACTAGGCCGCTGATAGCACGGTGGCCCGGATGCCGAAGCATCCGGGCCACCGTCAGGTCAGACGCGATGCGCCTCAGTCGCGGGCGGTCAACCGGGACCGCAGCGAACGGGCACCCACCGCCAGGCCGAGGCCTGCGACGGTGGCCAGGCTGCCGATCAGCAGACCGTGCGAGGACTCCGAACCGGTGGTGGCGAGCTCGGTGAGCGTGCCGGTGCCCTGAGTCGGAGCCGCAGGGGCCGCGGTGACCGTGCCGGCGTTACCGGGGTCGACCACGGTACCGGCCAGCACGTGCAGCAGGAACGAGGACACCGTGCCGCTGGTGGCACCCTCGAAGTACAGCAGGTAGTCCGCCGGGTTCATCCCCGCGGGAACCGCGTACGTGTAGGTCAGGCCACCGCTCGCGTCAGCAGTAGCGGTCAGCGTGTCCGCGATGCTGCCGTCGGCGGCGAACAGGTAGACGGTCACCTGCTCATTGGCGTCGAAGCCGGAGTTGATGATCGTGATCGACTCACCCTGGTAGCGCGTGTCCTCGTACGCGCCGGAGGCGGCGGTGTCGGTCCAGACCAGGTCGACCGTCTCCGCACGGGTCAGCACGGTGGACGTGACCGACTGGACGGCCGAGGCCACCAGCGTCGAGCCCACGGTGTTCTGGTAGGAGGCACGCACACCGATGGTGTTCTCGCCCTCGGCCAGCCCCTCGATCAGGAAGGTGCCGTCAGCAGCGGGGGTGAAGGGGATCTCGGTCCCCCCGTTCACGGTGTAGACGAAAGTGACATCCGCGGTCATCCCGGGGAACTGCGTGATCGTGCCATCGACGACGCCGACACCGATCACGTCGGAGATGGTCAGCAGCGCGCTGTACTCACCCGACGTGTGCCAGAACTGCTCGGCGGGCTCGATGTAGCCCTCCACCAGCAAGCCATTGATCTCCACGTCGACCGGAGCGGCCGCCTCGGTGACCTCGCTGCCCTCTGCCGGGGTCGTCTCCGCCGGGGTCGCGACCTCGTCGACCGGGGTGGTCGGCTCCTCGGCGGGGGTCTCCTCCTCGGCCGGAGTGGTCTCGTCGACCGGGGTGGTGGCGTCATCCGCCGGGGTGGTGGCCTCGTCGGCCGGGGTGGTCGACTCCTCGGCCGGAGCCTCGGTCGCGACCTCGGCGGTCTCCGCGGTGGCGGTGGCCGGCTCGGGGGCCACCTCCGCGGCGGCGACACCGGCTCCGATCGGGGCGACCAGCAGCGCCGCGATGAGCGCGCCGCCGGCACGCACGGTACGAATCTTCATTGGGGTGAGCCCTCCGTCATCCATTTTCCGACGGATGCACACCGCGCCCGCCGCCGCCCCTTGCGCTCTGGTCACCGACTTTGGTGCTCAGACAGGAGACGTCGCGCACGTTAACCGGCACGAACGAGCGCTTACGCTTGCCGTGAGTAGGAAATCGCAGTTCCTAGGGTGCTCCGTCGAGCAAAGCGTGGGGAAATCGCGCTTGGCTGTGAGATCGGCATGGGTGAGCCGTGCGTCCGGTCACCAACCGTGCAGCTCAGGCCCCTCGCCGGGGAATCGCTCGAACACCGCGCGCTCAGAATCGGTGAATGCGCGCGGGGCGAGTGTGCGCCGATCCAGCTGGACCATCCGGGACCGCGCGCGCAGGTACACGGTGCGATCAGGTGTCGTCGGTTCGGTGTCCAGGTCGACGATCTCGTAGGCGAAATCAACCGACGAGCGACCGATTCTCGGCACCCACACCTCGACGACGACCGGTTCCGGGCGGAACGCCAACGGGGCCAGGTAATCGATCTCATGTTTGACCACGACCAGCATGGAATCGGTGGGGCGTCCGGCAGGGTCGACGCCCATGCTCGGGAACAGGGCGAAGCGCGCGTCGTCCAGGAACCGGAGGTAGGCCGCGTTGTTCACATGCGCGAAGAGGTCGACGTCGGACCAGCGGACCTGCATCGGGACGCGGCCTCGGCGGGAGGTGGTGCTCACCGGATCAGGGTAGGCGTCAGCCTCCGTCGACCGCAGCGATCAGGGTGGCGATGTCGATCTTGCCCATGGTCATCATCGAGGCGGCGGCTCGGGCTGCGCGCTCGGGGTCGGCCATCAGCTGGTTGAGGATGGCCGGGGTGATCTGCCAGGACAGGCCCCACCGGTCACGCAGCCAGCCGCACTGGCTCGGGGTGCCACCGTCGGCGATCAGCGCCTCCCAGAGCCGGTCGACCTCCTCTTGGGTATCGACCTCGACTGACAGCGAGAACGCCTCGTCCAGGGTGAAGGTGGGTCCGCCGTTCATCGCGACGATGCGCTGGCCGTTCAGCTCGAACTCGACGGTCAGCACGCTGCCGGGGTGGGCGCCGGGGATCGGTTCGGTGGCGTGGACGGTGTGCAGTATCCGGGAATTGGGGAACAGCGAGACGTAGAAGGCGGCGGCTTCTTCGGCCCGCTCGTGGTACCAGAGAAACGGCGTGATGCGGGGCATGGCTGACCTCCCAGACGGCGACGGCACCGAGGGCCAGTGTGCGCCTGCGCGACGACGCCCGCCCGGTGACTGGGCGGGCGGCGGGGCTCAGCTCCGGGGAAGCAGCCGCGTCACCGGCAACGCGCCGTCACCCGCGCCCAGGAGGGCTGCCGGTTCAGGTCCGGCCCGCGCAGTCCCGACAGGTACGGACGGTGGGCAGCGCGCGCAACCGGTCGTCGGCGATCGGGCCGCCGCACCGCTCGCACACCTGGTACTCGCCCGCAGCGAGGCGACGCTCGGCGGTGTCGACGTCGGCGAGAGTCTGCCGTTGGCGTGCGCTCAGCACGTCGAGCATCCCGCGCTCGTAGGCGATGGTGGCGCCCTCCGGGTCGTGCTCGTCATCGGTGGCGGACTCCCGGGCGGCCAGGACCACGGCGGCGCGCTCGGCGGAGGTTCCGGCCAGGCGACTCTCGGCCTCCCGACGGCGCTGCGCGAGCAGCTCAAGAACCTCCGGCCTGGGGATCACTGTCGGAGCACCGCAGCCTTCGCCGCCTGGAACTCGTCCTCGGTGAGCGCACCGCTGGCGTGCAGCGCGGACAGCCGCTCCAGCGCGGTGGTGACATCGGTGGCGGTCTCGGTGGCGGCACCAGAGCTGGCGCTGCTGGTGCTCCGCACCGTGCGGGTGCCGTCAGGCCCGACGATCGTGGTGGTCCGCACGCCGTCCGGAGTGACGACGGTGGTGCGGGTGCCGTCCGCACCGGTGCTGGTGGTGGTGCGGGTGCCATCAGCGGCGACCTGCATCGTCGCGTGCTCCTGGGCGATGTCCCCGGGGAGCGGCAACATCTGCTTGACCGCGGCCAGCTGCTCCGCGCGGGCCTTGGCGGTCAGCGGCCGACCGGGCAGGCCGATCCGCAGACGGCCGAGGTCGGTGGGGGCCACCGGGTCGTAGTAGACCCGGGGTGGGCGCGCGAAGGCGTCCCGGGGCACCTCCATCCGCACCTGGTGTCGGTTGCCCGCCTCATCGGCGAAGTGCACCGTGCCCGTGCAGCGCCCGCCATCGCCGTTCTGGTAGTCGGTGACCCGTCCCCAGGCCGAGCGCAGTCCGAGCAGCACCCAGTACGCCGACGACCGGCGCAGTTCCCGGACCGAAGTCAGCACCGTCAATACCAGCGCGACGGACAGCACTAGGCCGGCGGCGATCAGCCACCACCGGATCGACTCCACGTGGACCAGCCCCTGGTCGAGTGCGGAGCGCCAGCCGAGCAGCGCCCCGGCCGCACCGGCCACGACCATCAACGGGGCTGAGGCCGTGCGCAGTGTCCGACCGAGGAGCGTCCCGGCCAGCGCCAACGCCAAGACCCCGATCATGGGCGCGACCCCTCGCGGATCATTGGTGCCGCAGGTGGCCACCGCGCACTCCCACTCGACCAGCGAGGCGTCCCGCGCTCCGATGAACAGCAACCAGGCGGCGACTACGGCGAGCACGGCACCGACTATCGTCGAGATTCCGCCGCGAGAGTGCAGCACTGAGGGGATCGGAACGTCCGGCATCCCGCCATTCTGCCTCCCGATCACAACCGGATGAGATCTATCAGCTTGTAGGCTCCGAGCGTGTCATCCGACCCGACTCCCGACGCCCGCCCGTTGCGCGCCGATGCCGCCAGGAATCGGGACCGCATCATCACCGCCGCCCGGGAGCTGTACGCCACTCGGGGGCTGAGCGTCGGACTCAATGAGATCGCCCACCACGCCGGGCTGGGCGTCGGCACCGCGTACCGGCGGTTCCCGGACAAGCAGCAGCTGGTCGAGCTGGCCCTGGCCGAACCGCTGCGGGAGATCACTGAGGTCGCCGCCGAGGCCCAGCGAGCGGCTCGCGCCTGGGACGGACTCATGCTGGTGCTGGAGCGCGGTGCCGCCCTGCTCGCCGCCAACCTCGGTCTGCGCGATGTCGCCCTGGGCCCCGATGGCGATCTGGAGGGGCTGACCCCGCATGTCGAGGGCTTCGCGGAGATCGTCTGCGGCCTGATGGACCGCGCCCGGGCCGAGGGCGACCTACGGCAGGGGGTCACCCACGACGATCTGACACTGATCCTGTGGATGGTCAGCGAGCTGGCCGCGCACAGTGTGGAGGTCGAGCCCGAGGCCTACCGGCGGTACCTGCGGCTAGTGACCGACGGCCTGCGTGAGGGTCCGGGTCTGGCGGAGCTGGCACCGGCGCTGACCACCGAGCAGGTCACCGAGATCGCACGGCACTGGGCGGCGCACTGATCGTCCTGGACAGCACGGAGGCCGGCCACCCTGGTGGGTGACCGGCCTCCGTTGTCGTCGGGCCTAGGCCTTGTGCGAGGGACCGTGCGGGTGGGTGCCGGACGGTGCCGCGTCCACCGGCCCGGCCGCATGTGCACCGACGTGGGCGGAGTTGGCCGGAGCGGTGTGGTGCGCCCGCTCCAGGTTCGCGCCCTCCACGTCGACATTCGGCAGAATCCGGTCCAGCCACCTCGGCAGCCACCAGGCCTTCTCCCCGAACAGGTGCATCAGCGCGGGCATCACCAGCATCCGGATGACGAAGGCGTCGACCAGCACACCGAAGGCCAGGCCGAAGCCCATCGGCCGGATCATCGCGGTGTGCGAGAACACGAAGCCGCCGAAGACGCTGATCATGATGATCGCCGCTGCGGTGACGACCGCGCGCCCGGCACGGACACCCTCGGTGACTGCCAGCCGCGCCGGGGAACCGTGGGCGTAGGCCTCGCGCATGCCGGAGGTCAGGAACAGCTGGTAGTCCATCGCCAGCCCGAAGAGCACGCCGATCAGGATTGTCGGCAAGAAGCTCAGCACCGGGCCGGTCTCATGCACACCGAACATGCTGCCCAGCCAGCCCCACTGGTAGATCGCGGTCACCCCACCGAAGGCCGCGAACACCGACAGCACGAAGCCCAGCGTGGCGATCAGCGGCACGATGATCGACCGGAACACGATGATCAGAATGATCAGCGACAGCCCGATCACCACCGCCAGGTACAGCGGCAGCACGTCGGCCAGCTTCTCCGAGATATCGATGCTGCCTGAGGCCATGCCGGCGACCCCAAGGGAATCGGTCGCACCGTCCGGGGTGAAGTCGCGCAGGGTGTGCACCAGGTCCTCGGTGGACTCGGACGTCCCACCGTCGACCGGGATCACCTGGAACGCGAGCATCGTGCCGGACTCGGAGACACCGATCGGCACCACCGCGGTCACGTCGTCCTGGTTCATGATCTGCTGCCCGATGGTGGCCTGCAGATGGGTGGCTGCCGCCTCATCCTGCGGTGCCTCGACATCGGCGACGACCAGCAACGGACCGTTGATCCCGGCACCGAACTTCTCCGCCGTGATCGAGTACGCCCGGTACTGAGTGGTGCTCGGCTCCTCCTGGGCACCATCCGGCAGACCCAAGCGCATGCCCAGCGCGGGCAGGGCGATCACAGCGAGCGCCGCGATTCCGGCGACCACACGCAGCACGGCGGACCCGGTGGACATCGGCTTGAGGCCGGACTTCACCGGCACCGGCTCCGCATCGCGCTGCTTCTTGGGCAGCACCCGCTTGCCGGCCAGACCCAGCAGTGCCGGGGTCAGGGTGATCGCCACCAGCACCGCGATGGCCACCGAGGCTGCCGCCACCGAGCCCATCAGGCCCAGGAACGGGATGCCGGTGATGTTGAGCGCCAGCAGCGCGATCAGCACGGTCGCCCCGGCAAAGACCACGGCGTTGCCGGAGGTGCCGTTGGCCAGGCCGATCGACTCGTGCACCTGTGCACCCTCACGAAGCTGACGGCGGTGCCGGTTGAGGATGAACAACGAGTAGTCGATGCCGACCGCCAACCCGAGCATCACGCCCAGGATCGGGGTCACGGACATCATCTCGATGCTGCCGGACAGCGCCAGAGCGCCCAGCGCACTGACCCCCACACCGATCAGCGCAGTGACCAGCGGCAGCCCGGCGGCGACCAGGGTGCCCAACATGACGAACAGCACGATGGCGGCGACCACCACACCGACGATCTCGGCCACCCCACCGATGCTCGGCACCCCCGCGGCCAAATCGGAGGAGAAGTCGACGGTCACACCGGGGATGTCCGCACCCGAGGCGGTGTCCTCGACGGCCTCCTTGGTGGCCGGGTCGACCTCCATCAGGGGCTTGTCGAAGGAGACCGTGGCCACTGCGGCGGAGCCGTCCTCGGCGACGGTGCGGTACTCGGCGGCCATCGTCAACAGCGCCTGACCGTCCTCCAGCAGCGGCGCATTGGCGTCGAGCTCACCGGCGGAAGCGTTCAGGGTCTCCTGCTGGGTGTTCAGCTCCGCCTGCTGCGCGTCGATCTGCGCCTGCTGGGCGTCGAACGGGGCCAACGTGGCGGCATCTGCACCCGCGGCCTCGGCGGCAGCCCTCGCCTGGTCGAGCTGCTGCTGACCGGCGTCGATCTGTGCCTGGCCGGCGTCGATCTGCGCCTGCCCCTGCTCGACCTGGGCGCGTCCGGCCTCGACCTGGGCCTGCCCCTGCTCCAGCTGGGTGGCCTGCTCGGCACGCTGCGCCTCGGTGGCGAAGGGGTCCACCGTGCCCGCGACCCCGTCGATGTCGGCGATCTGCGCCAGCACATCGGTGATGGCCTGCTGCTGCTCGGCGGTGAAGGCGGCGTCGTCCTCGGTGGAGAACACCATGGTCCCGGTGCCACCGCTGGCGGTCTCGAAGTCCTCGGCCAGCCGATCGGTGACCGCGGAGGTCGGAGTGTCCGGGATGTCCACCGTGGAGCTGAGCGTGCCACCCCAGGTCAGGTAGGAGCCGGCTGCGACCGCCAGGGCCAGCACCCAGCCCACGATCACGATCCAGGCCCGGCGGGCGGAGAACCGGCCCAGCCGGTAGAGCAGCTCTGCCATGAACGTCCTTCTTCTCACTCAGGGGGTCGAGGCTGTGGCAGCCTATGTGCCGATGTTGATAACGGCCATCCGCTTCATCCGGTTCCGGGTGTGAGCTGGATCATGGTGGGGCGTGTCCGGGCGTTCCGTTCAGCTCGCCTTCGAATGTCGCCAGCACCGCAGGGGAGAACAGCACGAATCGCACGAGGTCGACCTCGCCGAACCAGCTGCGAACCGCCTCCACGGCGACCCGTGCCACGTCCTGCGCCGCCCAGCCGTACACCCCTGCCGATACCGCGGGCATCGCCACCGTCCGTGCCCCCACCCGCGCCGCCTCGTCCAGGCTGTGGGCGAAACAGGCGCGCAGCAGCGCCGGGTCAGTCTGCCCCCGATGCGCATTCGGGCCCACCGTATGGATCACCCACCGGCACGGCAGGTTTCCGGCCCCGGTCGTCACTGCCTCCCCGACGGGCAGCCCATCCGGCAGGCGGGTGCGCCTGAGCTCACGGCACTCGGCCAATAACTCCGGCCCGGCGGCCGCATGAATCGCCCCGTCCACTCCGCCGCCGCCGAGCAGGGAGGAGTTCGCCGCATTGACGATGGCGTCGACGGCCTCACGCGTGATGTCACCACGGACAGCCTGAATCTGCATGGCCCCACGGTGACAGGTACTCGATGCGGAGGGCGTGGGATTCGAACCCACGAGGACGGGGTTGTCCCGCCCCAACGGTTTTCAAGACCGTCGCTTTCGGCCGCTCAGCCAGCCCTCCTGTGGTGCGCGGTGAGACTACCAGCGGCCGGTCAGGGCAGGATCGAATCGACGTAGCCGCCGTCCACGCGCAGCGCGCCGCCGGTGGTCGCGGAGGCCAATGGGGAGGCGAGGTACGCGACCATCTGCGCGATCTCCTCCGGCTCGATCAGCCGCTGCAACAACGACTGTGGACGATGCACGCGCATGAACTCCCGCTGCGCCTGCTCCCAGGGCAGCTCCCGGTCGACCAGCTCGTACACGAAGTCCTCGACGCCGCCGGTGTGCGTGGGACCGGCGATCACCGAGTTGACCGTGACCCCGGTGCCCGCGGCCTCCTTGGCGAAGCCACGGGTGACGGCGAGCAGGGCGGTCTTGCTGGTGCCGTAATGAATCATCTCCGCTGGGATCACCACCGCCGAGTCGCTGGCGATGGTCAGCACCCGGCCCCAGCCCGCGGCGGTCATGCCGGGCAGGGTGGCGCGGATCAGTCGCACTGCGGACAGGACATTCACCTCGAAGTACCGTCGCCAGTCGTCGTCGGTGATCTCCAGCGCAGGGGTCGCCCCGAAGATGCCGAGGTTGTTGACCAGGATGTCGACATGGCCGACCGCGTCGAGCACGGCGGCGGCACCATCCTCGGTCGTGACATCACCGGGGGCGGCGATCAGGTCGCCCTCCAGCTCCGCAACAACCTGCTGCACCACCTGCGGACGACGGCCGTTGACGGCGACCCGTGCGCCCGCCTGGGCCAGGGTGGCGGCGATGGCGCGACCGATTCCCTGAGTGGAGCCGGTGACGAGGGCGGTGCGACCCGTCAGGTCGAGGGTGAGGGCCATGGGGTGACGGTAGGTCGACCGTCATCGCCGCGCGAGGTCACGCGGCGAACCACTGATCAGCGAGCCCCGGACTGACCACCCGCAGGTGATACATCTGAGCCACCTGCGCGAGTCGGGCGTCGTAGGTGGCGAGGGTGTCGACCTCTGGATGCGCGGCCGCCACCCCGAGGTGCAACGCCCCGAAGGACGACAGCACCCCGGTCACCATCGACGCCACCCGCAGCGCTTGGTCGAAGTAGCGGACCTCGGTCAACCGGTCCGCGACGTCGAGTGCGCGCAGGCGGACATCCGTCGGCTGCCCGGCGGCCGCAGCACGCAGCTCGCTCAGGGACAACGACGTGACAAGGAGGTCCGCCTCCCGCTCCGCTGCCCACCGGTTCCACTCGTCGGACTGCGGAACGCCTGCCAGGTAGCGGATGAGCGCCGAACCATCGGCGTAGATCCGCACGTCCCGCAGCGTATCGGGACCGTCCGGCCTCAGGCCGCCCGCAACCGCTGCATCGCCACCTGCACCAGCTGGATCAGACTCTGCTTGGTGGCGGTCCGGGACCGGGCGTCGGTGTAGAGCACCGGCACATGCTCCGGAATGGCCAGCGCCTCGCGGACGTCCTCCAGGCGGTGCTTGGCCACCCCGTCGAAGCAGTTGACCCCCACCACGAACGGGATGCCCCGCGACTCGAAGTAGTCCACCGCGGGGAAGCACTGGTCCAGCCGGTCGGTGTCGACCAGGACGACCGCACCGATGGCCCCACGCACCAGGTCGTCCCACATGAACAGGAACCGGTCCTGGCCGGGGGTGCCGAACAGGTACAGCCAGAGCGATCCGGGCAGGGCGATCCGACCGAAGTCCATCGCCACCGTGGTGGAGGTCTTCCGGTCGGAGACCCCACCGGCGTCATCCACGCCCACCGAGTGCTCGGTCATCGCCGCCTCAGTGTTCAGCGGCTCGATGTCGGAGATCGACCCGATGAAGGTGGTCTTGCCAACGGCAAAGCCACCGGCGACGACGATCTTGACCACCGTGGGCGCGGCACCGGGCTGCTCGCCGGGTCCGGCGGTGCGGGCAGCGGGCACCGTCACATCCACGGTGCCGAGGCCGGGGTCAGAGGGCGGAAATGCCATTGAGAACACTCTCCAGCACGCGCAGGGACAGGGCGGGCGATTGGCCGGTGCGGACCTCGGCCGGGGTGGAGCCGTGTACCCGCACGTACCCCGCCTCGACTAGATCGGACACCACGACACGGACCACCCCGAGGGGCAGGTGCAGCAGCGCGGACAGCTCGGCGATCGAGATGTAGCCGTGGGAGGCGTGCTGGAGGATCGCGCGCTTCTCCGGGGTGAGGCCCTGACCGGCCACCCCGTCGGGCAGCAGCTCCACGAGCGCCTCCACCGGGTAGTCCGACCGGTCCGACCGCACCCGGCCACCGGTCACGGCATAGGGCCGGACCGTGCGGGTCTCGAACTCGTTCTCGCTCATCACGGCCTCACACCAGTCGGGTGGCACCGTCGATGGGCAGCGACGAGCGCATCTCGGTGATCAGCTGCGGGGTGAGCGTCGCCTCCGTGCGGGACACCAGCATCGCCATCTCGTAGCCGATCAAGCCGACGTCGCAGGTGGCATCGGCGACGACTGCCAGCACCGACCCGTTGGACACGCTCATCAGGAACAGGAACAGGTGGTCCATCTCCACGATGGCCTGGCGCACGTCACCGGCGCGCAGCTGACGGGCGGCGCCCCGGGTCAGGCTGGACATACCGGAGACGATGGCCGCGAGCTGGTCGCCGCTGGTCCGGTCCAACTGCTCGGACATCGCCATCAGCAGACCGTCGGCGGAGACCACCAGGGTGTGCCGGGTGCCGGGCACGGTCCGGACGAAGTTGTCCAGCAGCCAGCCGAAGTTGGCTGCCTCGGTGCTGAGCGTGGTCACGCATCCTCCTGGTGGATGGCAGCCGGGGCTGCGGTAGCGGGCGCCGGGCGAGCGGCGGTCACGGGATCGGGGTGGGGTGAACGGGTGCGGGGCCGGTGTCCGCGTCGGCGGGGCCATCGCCCTGGGCTCGACGTCCTCGACGGGTGCCGGACTGGAAGCTGGCGAGCCGGTCGCGCACCGCATCCGCGTCCCGGGGCGTGGTGGAGGCTGCCGGAGCGAAGGCCGGAGCCTCGGGCACCGCATGCGGCACGCGTCGGGTCAGCGAGCCGGTGGGCCGGTCGACCGAGGTGGGCCGGTACGCGGACAGCTGGCTCAGCTCGCTCAACGCCTGCTCCTGGATGTCGGCTCGCATCGCGAGCATGGCGGCGCCCTGCTGGTCGACGGCGGCCACTCCGGTCGGGGACTCGACCTGCTGCGGTGCCCAACCGGTGATGCTCGCCCCCTCGGCAGCGGTGGCACTCGTCGCGGGCTGTGCGGCTGGTGTGGGTTCTGCCGGCTCTGGTGCCCAGGCCTGCTCGGCGGCGACCCAGTCGGCACCGGCAGGGACCGGGTCGGTGCCGGGCTGTGACCAGCCGAGGTCGGTGGCGGGCGGGGCGAGTGCTGCGACGGCCGCGCTCGGTGACCAGGCCGAGGGGATGGCCCCGTCGGCCTGGTCGCTGCGGGGCTGCCCCCCGACTGCCTGGGACGGCTCCGGCTCAGTGGACCGCGCGGGGGACCAGCCCGACCGTGCCGGGGCACCCTGCTCGGGTGTCGGCTCGGTCTCCTGTGGCGACCAGCCCGTCGACGGGCCAGCGGCACGGCCGGCCGCGAACGGCGTCAGTGTCGGTGTCGGCTCGGAGGGAACCGTCGACGCGGGTTCAACCGTCGACGCCTCCACCGCAGTGGCCACGGAGCGGCGCACCGGGGCGGGAGCAACGGCACCGGCTGGCGGGGTGACCAGGGCGTGCGCGCCGGTGACCGCGCGGGGCTCCGTCCCCCGTCGACGACGAGCGGAGAACCACGACGCTCGACCGCGGCGTGCCCGGTCCCGACGGGGCGCAGCCGGGTCATCCGAGCTGTCACCGCGCACCACAGTGGCGAAGTCCGGCACCGACACCCGCTCGACCGGCCGCGACGGCGCTGCGGCGGGCTCGTCCTCGGCGCGCAGAGTGCTGTCCCCCGCATGCACCGCGATGTCCGCGACCGGTTCCGGGGCCGCGCCGGTGTCAGCGGTGCCGGGGCCCTCCGGCGTCGAAACCGGGACCACCGGGTCGGATGCGCTGGTCAGCGGCGGGTCGAAGGGCTCCGGGACGCTGAACGGCAGCGGACGGAACGCGGTGTTACCCCCCTCTGCCTCCAGTGGCTCGTCCTCCTCCGGCATCAGACCCGGGACGACGAACCCGTCGACCGGCACCTGCCCGGCATCGACCGACTCAATGGCCGACCCGGCCGGCGACTCCGCCGCGGTGGGACCGGTGGTGACCGCACGCCCCCGGAATCCGGCGAACAGCCCGGCGCGCGGAGCGCTCGGCACCGGTGCCGCCGCGCGGTGGGCGTCGGGGAGTGCGGTCGCCTGATCGGGGCTCTGCGTCGGCAACCCGCTGGTCCGGCTCGGGAGTGAGATGTCCCGGGTCGGCAGCCCCGGCTCTCGGCTCGGCAATACACCACCCTCGGCCGCAACCTCCGGTGCCCATCCCATGGACGCGGCGGCGACCTCGGGGGCCAGCGTGGCCGCGGCGGGGACCGGCAGCACCACCTCGGGTTCGGAGGACACCGGCGGGCCGGCCTCCCGGCGACGACGGGGCAACCCCGTGTCAGTGGCACCGTCGGTCAGCGCCGCCAGGTCGACGGGCACCGCGGCCGCAGGCGGCTGGTCGACCAGCGGCAGCGACCCGGTGGTGGTGACCAGACCTGTGGTGGCCGGCTCGGTGGTGAACAGCGCGCCGGGAAGGGCCACCGTGGCCACCGTGCCCGATCCGCCATCGGTCACCCGCGACAGCGTGACGGTGGCCCCGAGCCGGGCGGCCAACCGCGCCACCACGAACAGCCCTAACCGCTGGGCACCGATCGCGTCGGTGGCCGCGGCGGAGCCGATGGTGGCATTCGCCTCGTCGAGCTCCTCGTCGCTCATGCCCAGGCCCTGGTCGGTGATCGTGACCAGCACCTGACGGTCCCCGCTGCGCTCGGCGGCGACCTCGCCGGTCCGGACCGCCACCGGGGTGCCGGGCTCGGAGAACAGGGTGGCGTTCTCCAGCAGCTCGGCCATCAGATGGGCGGCGGCCAGGGCGTTGAAGCCGTGCATCAGCGGGTCGACGCCCAGGTCCAGCTGCACCCGGTCGTACTGCTCGATCTCCGAGGACGCGGTGCGCACCACATCGGACAGCGGCATGGCCTCGCGCAGTCGTCGCCCGGAGTCGATCCCGGCCAACACCAGCAGGGACTCGGCGTTGCGGCGCATCCGGGTGGCGAGGTGGTCTAGGCGGAACAGGTTGGCCAGGGTGGCCGGGTCCTCCTCGGAGCGTTCCAGGGAGTCGATGAACGCCAGCTGGCGACCGAGCAGCACCTGGTCGCGGCGGGCCACATTGACGAACATCTCCGCGATGGAGCCACGCAGCGCGGCCTGGTCGCGGGCCACCTGGATGGTGGTGGCGTTCACCGAGTTGAAGGCCTCGGCCAGCCGACCGACCTCGTCCTGGGACGTCACCGGGATCTCGGCCAGGGACAGGTCCGGCGCACGCCCGGGCTCCGCCACCTGCTCGACCAGACGGGGCAGCTCCGCACGGACCTCACCAGCGGCCGAGGTCAACCGGCGCAGCGGGACGACGATCCCCCGGGACACCACGAACGCGATCACGATGGACAGCGCCGTGGCAGCCACGGTCAGACCGATGGTGAACGCCGACTCCCGCTGGGCCGCCGAGGCCAACGCCCCGGCACGAGCATCCGCGGAGGCCAGCAGGTCATCGGAGGTCGCCCGCAGGATGTTCAGCTCGGTGTTGACCAGCGTGTTCCAACGGACCGGGTCCATCGACTGAATGTTCAGCTGGTTGCCGTTGCTGAGCGCGATCTGCATCGCCGTGAGGTCGGCGCTGCGCGAGGCCAATTGGATGTCGTTCAGCCGCAGGTTGTTGGTGGTGGTGCGGGCGGTGGCACGGGCCTCGTCCGCCACGGCGAACAGGGCGGACATCTCCCGGATCTCATCCGGGTCGGTGCCCTGGTCGTCCAGCACCTCCAGCACCGCGGGCTGGGTTCGCAGCACCCGCTCGATGGTGCCGGCGACCTGACCGTAGGCGCTCAGCCGGGAGGCCAGTGAGCGGTCGGACAGTGTCTCCGCCACCAGGGCCGGGACGGTGTTGTGGGCCGCGATGATGTCGGTGACGTTCGACTCGATGACCGCCGCGGAGGACACCGTGTCCGCGTCCACCTGCTCGCGCATGCTGGTGAGGCGACCGCGCGCCAGGGTCGCCGCCTCGATGGCCTCACCGACGCGTGGGTCCAGACCGGACACGTCCAGCTCGGCCAGGGTATCGGCCAACGTCGCCAGGGTGGCGTCGGTGTTGGTGCGGGCGGCGGGCAGGCTGCCGGACAGGTCGTCGCCGCTCACGGTCTGCATGGACAGCGTGCGCTCCTGCTGCAACGCCTGGATCGCGTCGGCGTACTCCGGCAGCACCTGCACCACGCGGCTGACCGCGGCGGCGGTGCGTGCCTGGGACACGGACTGCACCGCGATGTACCCGCTGGTCCCCAGCAGCACCAGCACGGGCAGCGCGAGCACCGCCAGCACCTTGGTGCGGATGCCGAGCCTGCGCAGCATGTCGACCTGCCTCCCGTTCCCCGCGCGACCCGTCGGTCGGCGGCGGGCGTCGCCAGGACACCCGTTCCCAGCCCATCGGCCGATCGGCGGGCCGACATGAGCCCTCCGCGTGGATTCATCCGTGCGTACCCTCGACGAATGCGCGTGATGCAGGTGAATGAACCCGGCGGTCCGCAGGCTCTGGTGGCGGGCGAGCAGCCCGATCCGGTGCCGGGGCCCGGTGAGCTCCTGATCCGGGTAGCCGCCGCCGGGGTCAACCGCGCGGATCTGCTGCAACGGCAGGGGCACTATCCGCCGCCGCCAGGTGCGCCCCTGTGGCCGGGCCTAGAAGTATCCGGAACCGTGGTCGGACGGGGTGCCGGTGTTGATGGCGACCGCTGGCCCGACGGGCTCGCGGTGGCGGCACTGCTGGGCGGTGGCGGCTACGCCGAGCTGGTGACCGTCCCGGCCGCGCAGACACTTCCGGTCCCCGCCGGGATCGACCTGATCGCTGTCGCCGGTCTGCCGGAGGCCGCCTGCACAGCCTGGACCAATCTGATCGACTCCGGTGGCATGACCCCCGGTCAGACGGTGTTGGTGCAGGGCGGCTCCGGCGGTGTCGGTTCGGTGGCGGTGCAGATCGCCGCGGCGTTGGGGGTGCGGGTGCTGACCACCGCCGGTGGCCCGGAGCGCGCGGATCGGTGTCGGCAGCTGGGCGCGGATGTGGTGATCGACCACCGTGGTCAGGATGTCGCCGCCGCCGTGCATGAGGCCACCGACGGGCGCGGGGTCGACGTCGTGCTGGATGTACTGGGTGCGGGCGGCCTGGAGGTCAACCTCGACTGTCTGGCCACCGGTGGGCGGTTGGTGGTGATCGGCACGCAACGCGGCTCCCGCGGCACCCTCGACCTGGCCCGGCTGATGGCCAAGCGCGCCTACGTCACCGGCTCGACCCTGCGTGGGCGGTCCCCGCAGGAGAAGGCCCGCGTGGTCGCCGGTGTCGCCGAGCACGTGTGGCCGCTGCTCGCCGCCGGACGGGTCCGCCCGGTGATCCATGCCCTGCTGCCGCTCGATCAGGCCCCGGAAGCGCACCGGCTGATGGACTCGGGCGAGGTGTTCGGCAAGGTCCTGCTGGTGCCCTGACCGCACCGACGCCCCGAGCCGCCGCACCGCGGGACGACCTGGCCGCGCGCGGTCGACCAGTCCGGGGCAGCATCGGGGCATGACCGAAGACCGCAGCCCCGACCGACCGCGGATCGTCCTGCCCGGTGACGCCCCTGTCCCTGTCGACGACCAGGACCCGGTCGTGCAGATCGATCAACCCGCGAAGGTGATGCGGATCGGCACCATGATCAAGCAGCTGCTCGACGAGGTCCGCTCCGCTCCGTTGGACGAGGCCGCCCGTGCCCGGCTGGCCGAGGTGCACGAGCGGTCGCTGACCGAGCTGGAGGACGGCCTGTCCCCCGACCTGGTCGAGGAACTGCACCGGATCACCCTGCCGTTCGGCGACGAGCAGACCCCGTCGGACGCCGAGCTCCGGATCGCGCAGGCGCAGCTGGTCGGATGGTTGGAGGGGCTGTTCCACGGCATCCAGACCGCGCTGGTCGCCCAGCAGATGGCGGCGCAATCACAGCTGACCCAGATGCGCCGTGCCCTGCCCGGCACGCAGCAGAATCCTGGGTCGGGCCCAGGCCAGTACCTCTGAGGGGAGCGGCTCACCGGGGGCGGGGCGTCAGCGTCATGCCCTGCGCCCCCGGTGGCGCGAACGCGCCTTGTGAGCGCGGTGTCCGGTCATCGGGAGAGTGGAGGTTGTCAGCGCCCGTCCCATCCCTGCGGACTGGGACGATCTTGCCTCGTCCGCCGCCATTGTGAGTGGAATCGACACGGTGGCAGTGAGTGATCGAAGCGTCATAGAGCAGTAGCTAGATGCTCCGTAGGCGGCATATGTATGCGAAGTAGGCGGTCAGCGCCGCATACCGGGGCGTGAGGTCAGCACGATCGCCGCCGAGACACAGGCCAGCCCGAGCACCTCCCAGCCATGCGGCCACTGACGCAACGCCACCGCCCCCACCGCGGTCGCCGTCGCCGGCAGCAGGGCGAGCAGCACCGCGAAGCTCGCCGCGCTCACCCGACGCAGCACCACCTGCTCGATGGCATAGGGCACCACCGACGACAGCACGGCGATCCCCAGCACCGCGGCTGCCAGGGCCGGGTCGTGCAGCACCGGAGTCGCCCCTGCCGCCAAGAACGGCGCGCCGACCAGCGCACCCGCAACCATCCCGACCGCCAGCGAGGCCAGACCGTCCGGCGCGGGCCGCACCTGCGCCGACCCACTGCCCGGTCCCTCACGACCGCCTGCCCGCGCGGCACCGACCGCCACTCGACGCCCGAGCATGATGTACCCCGCCCAGAACACCGCCGCCGCGCCGATCGCCACCAGCCCGTGCAGCACCCGCGGATCCTCTCCCGTGCCCCGCTGCACCCCCGCCAACGCCACCACACCGAGCCCCGCCACCAGGATGCCCAGCCGTTCCCGCCAGCCACGCCCGGTGATCGCCGCCACCGCCACCGGGCCCAGGAACTCGATCGCCACCGCGGTCCCCAACGGCAGCACATCGATCGCCAGATAGAACGACACGTTCATCGCCGCCAGCACCACGCCGAACAGCGCCGCCGTCCCCAGACTCCGCCCGGTCCAGCGCGCACGCCATGGACGACGCCATGCGAGCAGCACCACCGCCGACACCGCGATCCGCAACCACGCCACCGTCGGCGCGGCCACCTGGACGAACAGGCCCACCGCCAGTGCCGCACCGGCGTACTGGGTCAGGCCGGACAGGACGAACAGCACCGGCGCGGGGATGCTGGCGCGGTTGGTCACCCGGTCAGCGTAGGTGGGCGATGACCCGCGCCGCCCCTCGCCCGGGCACAGGTCGGCCCCGGCACCCACCGCGGAGTGCCAGGGCCGATCCGGGAGGTCGTCAGCCCTTGACCGACCCCGCCAGCAGCCCTCGCACGAAGTACCGCTGCAACGCCACGAACACGATCACCGGCACGATGATCGACACGAACGCCCCGGCGGACAGCAGGTGCCAGGCCGTGCCGCGGGTGCCGGTCAGGTTGAACAGCGCCACGGTCAACGGGTTGACGTTCGGCTGTCCACCGAAGGTGAGTCCGACCAGCAGGTCGTTCCACACCCAGAGGAACTGGTAGATGCCGAAGGCCGCCAGCGCGGGCTTGAGCATCGGCAGCATCAGCCGGAAGAAGATCGTGACGTGCCCGGCACCGTCCACCCGGGCGGCCTCGATCAGTTCACCGGGGATCTCCCGCATGAAGTTGTGCAGCAGGAACACCGCCAACGGCAGGGCGAACATGGTGTGCGCCAACCAGATCGGCCAGAACGTCCGGTTGATGCCCATGTCGACCCACAGCTCCAGCAGCGGGAGCAGGGTGACCTGCAACGGCACCACCTGGAGCGCGAACACCGCGACGAACAGGGTGTTCTTGCCCGGGAACTTCATCCACGCGAAGGCGTAGGCGGCCAGCGCGGCGATCAGCAGCGGTGCCAGCACGGCGGGCAGTGTGATCGCGATGGAGTTGATGAAGTACGGCGCCAGGTTGTCTTGGCCGGTGGAGCCGAGCACCGCCTGGTAGTTGTCCAGGGTGAAGCTCGGGTTGGTGAACACCGTCCACCAACCGGAGTTCTTGATGTCCGCCTCGGGCCGGAAGGACGTGACCAGCAGACCGAAGGTCGGCAGTGTCCACAGCACGGCGAGCACCACTGCGGCCAGTGACGCCCACGGGGAGGTGAGCCGCTTGCGCGCGGTCGCGGCGACCGAGCCACCGCCACGGCGACGACGACGGCCGGAGCCGGTGTCGACGCCCGGGTCGGCCGGGATGACGGGAACGGAGAGCTGGGCCATCAGTGGGCCTCCGATGCACGCAGCTGGCGGACGTTGTACACGATGATCGGCACCACCAGGATGAACAGCAGCACGGCCAGCGCCGCACCCAGACCCTGGTTACCGGCGGAGAAGGACTGGGTGTAGAACTCGTTCGCCACCACGCTGGTACCGAAGGAGCCACCGGTCATCGTCCGGATGATGTCGAAGACCTTCAGGCAGCCGATGGCGATGGTGGTCAGCACCACCACGATGGTCGGCCGGATCGCCGGCAGGGTGATGAAGCGGAACATCTCGAAGGCGCTCACCCCGTCCAGCCGTGCGGCCTCGGTCATCTCCGCCGGGATCGCCTTGATCGACGCGGACAGGATGGTCATCGCGAATCCGGCCTGGATCCAGATCATCACCACGATCAGGAAGAACGTGTTCCACGGCGAGTTGATCAGGAACTGTTGTGGTGACCCGCCCAACCAGACGATCACCTGATTGAGCAGACCGATCTGCGGGATCTGTTGTTGGCCTGGCAGCAGGTTCTCGATGTGGTCGCGGTACTCGTAGACGAACTTCCAGATGATCGACGCCCCGACGAACGAGATCGCCATCGGCAGGAAGATCAGCGCCTTGGCGAAGGATTCCCCGCGCGCCCCGTCGACCAGGATCGCGTAGATCAGGCCGATGATGGTGGCGATGAACGGCGTCACCAGCACCCAGAGCACGGTGTTGCGCAGCACGACCAACTGCTCGTCGGAACTGAAGATCGTCAGGTAGTTGCTGAGCCCGATGAACTGCGATCCGGCCGCGTCGTAGAGCGAGCGGACGACGGTGCGCCCGGCCGGGTACACCAGCCCGACCAGCAACAGGACCACGGTCGGGGCGAGGAACAGCCAGGCGACGTTGCGGCGACCACGCCGCTCGGCCAGACCGGCCAGGAACAGGATGATGCCGACCACTGCCGCGAAGGCGAGCAGGGCGATCACCATGGTGAGGAGCTTGCCGCTCGTGGTGGTGGCGGCGGAGACAGCCAGATGCACGGGCCCTCCCGGGACGACGCTGTGACAGGTGGAGTGAGGTTCGGCCCGGGTGCTGGGTGAGCACCCGGGCCGAACCTCGGTCAGATCAGGAGGCCGGCCAGGCCGCCTCGATCTTGTCCAGCGTGTCCGTGGTGGACTGGCCGGTGATCCAGTTGGTCGCCTGCTTCCAGAACGCGTTCGACCCGACGGCGGCCGGCATCATGTCCGACCCGTCGAAGCGGAAGACCGTGTTCGGGTCCTGGAGGATCTCCGCCGACAGCTTGTCGATCGGGTTCACCAGGTTCGCAGTGTCCAGCCCCTTGTTCGCGGTGATCCAGCCACCGGAGGTGATGTCCGAGGAGGCGATGGCCTTGTTGTTCGCCCAGGTGTCCGTGGACAGGTAGGTCTGGAACGCCTGCACCTCGGGGCGGTCGGAGAACGCGAGGTTGAACTCGCCACCACCGAGCACCGGCTTGTCGTCCGCGGTCTCACCCGGCAGGTAGAACGCGAAGGCGTTGCCGTCCTCGGCGACGGTCACCGAACCGTCGGTCGGGAAGTTAGACGCGTAGAACGAGGCCATCCGGTGCAGGAAGCAGGTGCCCTGCGGGATACCAAGCCCGGCGTCCTGGAAGGTGGTGGTGGCGATGGAGTTCACGTCACCGAAGCCGGCGTTCACGTAGTCCGGGTTCTTCAGGTAGTCACCGACCGCGTCCAGGGCCTCGGTCGGGGCCTCGGAGTTGAAGGCGACCTCGTGGTTGACCCACTGGTCGTAGACCTCGGGGCCACCGCTGGGCACGCGCAGGACCATGTCCTCCATCCAGTCGGTGAGCGGCCAGCCGGTGGCCTCACCCGACGCGATGCCGGCGCACCAGGGCTTCTGCCCGGTGTCGGAGATGGTGGCGGTCAGCTCGGACAGCTCGTCCAGGGTGGTCGGCACCTCCCAGCCGTTCGCCTCGAAGATCTGCGGGTTGTACCAGACCAGCGACTTCACGCTGGCACCCGACGGAGCGGCGTAGAACGTGCCGTCGACGGTGCCGTAGGCCTTCCAGTCCTCACCCCAGAACTCGTCGACGTTCGCGGCGACATCCTCCGGTGCGGCGACGGCCTTGCCCGTGGCGACCAGCTGCTGGAGCAGACCCGGCTGCGGCACGATGGCGATGTCCGGTGCACTGCCCGCCTGGGCCTGCACCAGGATCTGCTGCTCGAAGTTCTTGTCCGAGGTGTACTCGATGGTGGCCCCGGTGCACTCCTCGAACGGCTTGTACGACTCGACGTACGGCTCGTCCTCCGGTGCAACGATGCCCGAGTACACGGTCACGGTCTTGCCGGACAGGTCGCCGTACTGCTCGAAGTCGGCGCAGTCCGTAGTGGTCGACCCGCCGCTCGCGGTGTCGTCGCTTCCGGAGTCGCCGTCGCTGGAACAGGCCGCCAGGGCCAGCGCGACGCCGAGCCCTCCGGCGATGACGGCACTCTTGCGGTGCCGACGGATGCTGGTCATCCTCGTCCTCCCACATCCTCGTGGTGCTCGCCGAACCTCGTTGCCCGGCGTGATGGGGTTCATGCAAGCGTTTACACGGCTCGCGCACAAGCGGTTGCGACGATTTCAGCGTCACGATTCGGTCACGCGGGGTCGTTCTGGGCGGACCAGGCGTTTCGCCCCGCGGACGGATGCGACCGAGCGGGTGAACTCAGTCCCGTGGTGGTGCCGTCGAGCCCCGCTCCACCAGCGTCGCCTCGAACACCACCTCGGAGGGCACCGGAGCGCCGGTGATCAGTTCCAGCAGCATTGTGGCCGCCGTCGCCCCCTGGTCACCCGGGTCCTGCACCAGGGTGGTCAGCCCGAGGTGCTCACCGATTTCGATCCCGTCCACCCCGATCACCGAGACATCCTCCGGCACCCGCAGCCCTCGATCCCGACAGCCGAGCACCGCGCCCAGGGCCATCTCATCCGAGGCAGCGAACACCGCAGTGATATCCGGCCGAGCGTCCAGCAGCCGGTGCACCGACGCGCGGCCGCCAGCCACATCGAAGCCCTCATGCGCGGTCAACCCCGGGTCGGTCGGCAAACCACGGCGGCGCATCGACGCGCGCCACCCGCGCTCGCGCCGCACCCCCGGCGACCAGGCCAACACGTCATCCGGCTCCCCGGAAATGTGCCCGATCACCCGGTGCCCCAGCCCGGTCAGATGCGCCACCGCCTGCTCGGCAACGTCCTCGTCGTCCAGACCGACCACCGCATGCCCCGGCGTGCCCGGCCCGACGAACACCAGCGGATAGCCGAGCGCATCGAGTCCGGCGATCTCCGCTCGTTCCAGCGGCAGCCCGACGACCAGCACCCCGTCCACCCGACGGCGTAACGTCCCCGGGTCCAGTTCCACCCTGCGCGGACGGTGCGCCACCTCGAAGGTGTGCAGCAGCGCGTTGAAGCCCTCGGCCCGCAACGCACGCTCCGCCCCCTCCAACACATGAGCGAAGAACCACTGCGACACCCACGGAGTCAGCAGCCCAATGGTCCGGGTCTGACCACTGGCCAAGGACGAGGCCGAGGGCGAGGCCACATAGCCCAGTTCCTCGGCCACCCGCCGCACCCGCTCGCGGGTCGACTCGGTGACATTCGGCAATCCGCGCAGGGCTCGGGAGACCGTCGCGGTGGAGACCCCCGCCGCCCGGGCCACGTCGACGATGCCGTGCGCCATGGCCGCGATTCTGCATCGCCGGGCGGGGCGGGGTCCACCGGATGGGTGCTGCCCCCGAGTTCAGAGGGTCAACATCACCTTGGTCGCTCGGCGCTCGTCCATCGCCCGATACCCCGCGGCAGCCTCCTCCAGCGGCAGCACCAGGTCGAAGACCCGGCCCGGGTCGATCTGGCGGTCCCAGATCCGCTGCACCAGGTCCGGGAGGAAGCGCCGCACCGGTGCCGGTCCGCCATGCAGGTGCACCCCGGCACCGAACAGCACGTCACCGGGGATCGCGACCTCGTGCGACACCCCCACGAATCCGATGTGCCCACCGGCCCGGGTGGACGCGATGGCCTGCATCATCGCCTCCTGGGTGCCCACTGCCTCGATCACCGAGTGCGCACCGAGACCGCCGGTCAGCTCCGTGATCCGGGCCGCCCCCGCCTCGCCGCGCTCGGTGACAATGTCCGTGGCGCCGAACTCCCGAGCCAGCGCCTGCCGGTCCGCGTGCCGACTGAACGCGATGATCCGCTCCGCGCCCAGCTCCCGCGCCGCCAGCACCCCACACAGTCCGACCGCGCCGTCACCGACCACGGCCACGGTCTTGCCCGGCCCGGCCTCGGCGGCCACCGCGGCGAACCAGCCAGTGCCCAGCACGTCGGAGGCCGCCAGGAACGACGGGATCAGATCCGCGCTCGGCATCCCCGGCGTCGCCACCAACGTGCCGTCCGCCAGCGGGATACGCGCCTTCTCCGCCTGCGTGCCGATCAGCCCCATCAGGGTCCGGTGCACGCAGTAGGCCTGGTACCCGGCCTGGCAGATCTCACAGGTGTTGTCCGAGGACCAGAACGACCCGACCACAAAGTCGCCGACCTTGACGTCGCGCACCTGCGGCCCGATCTCCTCCACGACCCCGACGTACTCGTGTCCCATCGGGGCGTGATCGACATGCTCCGCACCGCGGTACGGCCACAGGTCCGACCCGCAGATGCAGGTGGCAGTCAGCCGGATGATCGCGTCGGTGGGCTCCTCGATCCGCGGGTCTTCCCGCTCCTCGACCCGGACGTCGCCGGGGGCGTGCATCACTACTCCGCGCACGTGCTTGCTCCTTGCTCGTCGATGACTTCAGCAACGACGGTAGGAGCGGCGAGCCCTCTGTGGGAGGCCCGGTCACTACCCCCCGGTCAGGACCCCGCCGGCAGCAGGTCCTCGGTCCACGGATCGATGACCCGAATCCCGAGCGGGGCGAAGTGCCGGACATTGCGCGTGACGACGGTCATCCCGTGTGCTTGGGCGGTCGCCGCGATCAGCGCATCGTCATAGGGCGCGCGTTCCGGCACCCGGTAGCCAGCGAGAATCCGGGCGGCGCTCAGTGTGAAGGGCAGCACCCGACCGGAGAACGCGGGCAGCACCGACTGAGTGAACCAGTGCCGCAGCGCAGCACCCTGGGCGGCGTCGGTGCGTTCGATGCCGTAGATCCCGCGTTCGATCTCCGCAACAGTGAGTGCAGCCACGGCGAGGTCGGCCACCGGGATCTTCGCGATCCGACCGGCCACGTCCGGGTTGCGGGCCGGCACCCTCAGCGCCGACACCACATTCGTGTCCAGGACAAAGCTCATAGGTCCACCGGGCGACCGGTCAAGCCCAGGCGACCGGGCTCGAACTCGATCGACTCGCCACCGTCCATCGCCAGCAGGTCCACCATCGTGACCCTGTCCTGCTCGAGCGCACGTTCGACGATGGCTCGCGCTTCAGCCTCCATCGACCGGTCATGACGTCGGGCCAGATCCTTCAACTTGGCCTTGGTGCCACCCGGCAGATTCCTGATCAGCAGCTGCTCCACTGCCATCACCTCCG
The DNA here is from genome assembly GCF_040685135.1 of Cellulomonas sp. NPDC089187. Classification (NCBI taxonomy): domain Bacteria; kingdom Bacillati; phylum Actinomycetota; class Actinomycetes; order Micrococcales; family Cellulomonadaceae; genus Cellulomonas; species Cellulomonas sp. NPDC089187. Next base: position 603,937 of record NZ_JBFBHI010000003.1, read on the forward strand.
ATATCACCTCGATGATATCGGAGGCGAAGAGGGCGACACCAGGGTCATCCCTCGGCCAGCACCGACCGCAGCACGTCGACCAGCCCGTCGTCCTCGATGGTCCCGGTGACCTCGTCCGCCGCTGCCCGCACGTCGTCGCCCGCGTGGCCCATCGCCACACCGCGCGCCGCCCAGTCGAGCATCTCCACGTCGTTCGACCCGTCACCGACCGCCACTGTCGCGAAGGGTTCCACACCGAGGTCCCGACGCAAGTCCTCCAGCGCCGAGCCCTTGTTCACCCCGCCCGGGGTCAGGTCCAGCCAGGCCGACCAGCCCACCGCATAGGAGACCTGGTGCAGACCGACCCGGCGCACCAGCTCGCGGAACTCCTCCGGGGTCCGGCCCGGGTCGCGGACCACAACTCGGGTCGCCGGGCGGGACACCAGCTCCTCGAAGTCACAGACCCGCTGGTCACCGGTCAGCTCCCCCTCGGGGAACGGGCGGGTCACCTGGAATCCGCGGCCCAGGTCCTCCACCGCGAAGAACGCGTCCGGGAGTTCCATCTGCAACACCCGCAGCGCCGGCTCGGGGTCGAAGGTGGTCAGCCGGGTCACCTCGTAGCCGTCGTCCAGCTCGGGATCGAGCCGCACGGTCACCGCACCGTTGGAGGAGATCGCCCACCCGGTGGTCAGCCCCAGGTCATGGGCGACCGGCACCGTGGCGCGCACCCCGCGTCCGGTGGCCAGCACCACGTGGGCGCCACCGTCCCGCAGGGCCGTGATGGACTCACGCACCGCGTCGGAGATCACCCCGTCGTAGGTCATCAACGTGCCGTCGACATCCAGGGCGACCAGGGTTCCGGCCACGGTGCGCGGGTGGGTCATCGCGATGCTCCTCCGGTGGGCTCGAGCAGCTCCAGGCCGCCGAGGTAGGGACGCAGACCCTCGGGCACCCGCACCGAGCCGTCGGCCTGCTGGTGGTTCTCCAGGATGGCCACGATCCAGCGGGTGGTGGCCAGCGTGCCGTTCAGGGTGGCGACCGGACGGACCTCACCGTCGGCGGTGCGCTCGCGGACACCGAGTCGACGTGCCTGGAAGGTGGTGCAGTTGGAGGTGCTGGTCAGCTCCAGGTAGCGCTGCTGGCTGGGCAGCCACGCCTCGCAGTCGAACTTGCGGGCGGCGCTGGAGCCCAGGTCGCCCGCCGCGGTGTCGATCACCCGGTAGGGCAACTCGGCCAGCCCGAGCATCTCTTCTTCCCACCCGAGGATCCGCTGGTGCTCGGCTGCGGCGTCCTCAACGGTGGTGTAGCTGAACGCCTCCACCTTGTGGAACTGGTGCACCCGGATGATGCCGCGGGTGTCCTTGCCGTAGGACCCGGCCTCCCGGCGGTAACAGGCCGACCACCCGGCGTAGCGCTTCGGACCGTCGGACAGGTCGAGGATCTCCCCCGAGTGGTAGCCCGCGAGCGCCACCTCACTGGTGCCGACCAGGTACAGGTCGTCGGCCTCCAGCCGGTAGATCTCGTCCGCGTGCGCGCCGAGGAACCCGGTGCCCGCCATGATCTCCGGCTTGACCAGGGTCGGGGTGATCACCGGGGTGAAACCCACCGCGAGCGCCCGGTCGACGGCGGCGTTCAGCAGGGCCAGCTCCAGGCGGGCACCGATTCCGGTCAGGTAGTAGAACCGCGCGCCGGAGACCTTCGCCCCGCGCTCGGTGTCGATGGCGGACAGCCCCTCGCCCAGCTCCAGGTGGTCGCGCACCCGGAAGTCGAACTCGGGCACCGTGCCCTCGTGCCGGAGCACCACATAGTCGTCCTCGCCGCCGGCGGGCACACCCTCGGCGACGATGTTGCCGATCCGGCGGGACAGCTCATTCGCCTCGGTCTCGGCCGCATCGGCGTCGGCCTGCAACGCCTTGACCTGCTCGGCCAGGGTCTTCGCGCGGGACAGCAGCTCCTGCTTCTCCTCGCCCTGCGCGGAGGCGACCAGCTTGCCGAGGGACTTCTGCTCGGCCCGCTTGTTCTCGAAGTCGGTCAGGGCGGCACGGCGACGCGCATCCGCATCCAGCACCTGGTCAACCAGCCCCGGGTCGTCACCGCGGGCCACCTGGCTCGCTCGTACGACGTCGGGGTCCTGGCGCAGCAGCTTGAGATCGATCACCGGACGAGCGTACCCAGCGCGGCGACCGAGCCACCCGTTATCCACAGTCCTGGGCGGAAGCCGTCGGATGTGCGTAGATTCTGCTGTCATGACCTGGGAGGGATGGCTAGCCGTCGCCGCACTGCTCGTGGCGGTCTCCGCCCTGACACTGGCGCTGGCCACCCGTCGAGCGACGCTCCCGGCCCGAACCCCGTTCCGTGGCACCGTGACCGCGCCGGTGCCGGAACGCGAGGAACCGACCCGGCCGCTGATCGCGTTCGTGGCGAACCCGTCCAAGACCGGTGTGCCGGATCTGCGTCCCCAGCTGCGCCGCCTCTGCGCCGAGCAATACCTGCCCGAACCGCTCTGGTTGGAGACCACCCCCGAGGACCCGGGTGTCGGTCAGGCCAAGCAGGCGGTGGAGCGCGGTGCCGACCTCGTGGTGGCGCTGGGTGGCGACGGCACGGTGCGCGCAGTGGCCGAGGCACTGGTCGGCTCCGGCGTCCCAATGGGCCTGGTCCCGGTCGGTACCGGGAACCTGCTCGCCCGCAACCTGGACATCCCGATCGGCGACCCGCTCGCCGCGTTCCAGCTGGCCCTGGACGGCATCGACCGGACCATCGACGTCGGCTGGCTCCGGGTCCTGAAGTTCGAATCGGACGTCGACGACGACATCGCCGAGGCCAATGACGAGCTGCCCGAGGACACCGACATCCCCCGCGACCACATCTTCCTGGTGATCGCCGGGGTGGGGTTCGATGCTGCGATGGTCGCGGACGCCGATGACGACCTCAAGGCCAAGGTCGGCTGGGTGGCGTACTTCGTCGCCGGGATCAAGCACCTGCACGGTCGTCGACTGCGGACCCAGGTCACCCTGGACGACAGCACCGAGGAGCCCGCCCGGGTGCGTTCCCTGCTGATCGGCAACTGTGGCCGACTGCCCGGCGGTATCACCCTGCTGCCGGACGCCGAGCTGGACGACGGTTGGCTGGACATCGCCGCCATCGACACCCGCGGCGGCGTGGCCGGATGGGCGCAACTCTTCGGCGAGGTCGTGCTCCAGGGCGTCGGCGTCCACCCGCAGTTGCCTGCCAAGATCGGCCGGATCGACCACGCTCGCGCCCGTGAGGTGCATGTCCGCATCGCCGGGGGCGAGTACGTGCAGGTGGACGGTGACGTGATCGGTCAGGTCACCGAGTTGTCTGCACGGGTGGACCCGGGCGCCCTGGTGGTGCGGGTCGGCCAACACTGACCCGGGTTGTTCGGGGGCACTGTCAGGCCCTCCCTCGATCCGCACCCTCCACCTAGCGTCGAGCCCATGACCGACATCCCCACTCTCACTCTGAACAATGGCGTCACCCTGCCTGCCCTCGGCCTGGGCGTGTTCCAGAGCGCCCCGGAGGAGACCACCTCCGCCGTGGAGACCGCGCTGCGCCTCGGCTACCGCCACCTGGACACCGCCGCGGCCTACGGCAACGAGCGCGAGGTCGGCGCGGGCATCGTCGCCTCCGGAGTCCCCCGCGAGGAGATCGTCGTCGAGACCAAGGTCTGGGTCTCCGACTACGGCCGCGACCAGACCCTGCGCGCCGTGGACAAGGCCACCGGCAAACTCGGGCTGGACGTGATCGACATCCTGATCCTGCACCAGCCGCTGGCCGACCACTTCGACCGAACCATCGCCGCCTACCAGGCACTGGAGGAGGTCTACGCCGCCGGACGGGTCCGGGCGATCGGCGTCAGCAACTTCACCGTCGCGCATCTGGACCGGCTGGCCGAGCACACCGACATCGTCCCGGCGCTGAACCAGGTGGAGCTGCACCCGCACTTCCAGCAGAAGGCACTGCAGGCGGCACATGCCGAGCGTGGCATTCTCACCCAGGCGTGGTCGCCGATCGGCGGCATCACCTTCTACCCGGGCTGGGGCGAGGACCGTCAGTCGGTGATGGACGACCCGGAGCTGCACACCATCGCCGCCGACCACGGGGCCTCACCCGCTCAGGTGATGTTGCGCTGGCACCTCCAGCAGGGCCGCTCGGCGATCCCCAAGTCCACCAACCCCGACCGGATCCGGCAGAACATCACCCTCGACCTGACCCTGTCCGCCGAGGAGCTGGCCCGGATCGATGCCCTCGACGCCGGGCGGCGCAGCGGGCCGGACCCGGACCACAGGGATTCCTCGGCCCTACTCAACCGGACCATCCCGGACGCCTAATGCGCGCTCTCGGTGGTCGCCGCAGGACATACTGACCTGCGGCGATCACCGAGCAGGCACACAGGAAGGCCCTCCATGACCGACGGCGACACCCGGATCAGCGAGCGGGAACTGCAGCACGCTCAGGTGCTGGTGGGGCAGATCGGCAGCTTCTTCGACCAGCGGGTGGTCGGTCAGCGCAATCTGCGCACCGCCCTGCTCTGCACGGTCATGGCGGGCGGGCACATCCTGTTGGAGTCGGTGCCCGGTCTGGCCAAGACCACTGCCGCGCAGGCGCTCGCCGCGTCGATCTCCGGCAGCTTCCACCGGATCCAGTGCACCCCGGACCTGATGCCGAATGACATCGTCGGCACCCAGATCCTCAACTACTCCACCGGGGCGTTCAGCACTCAGCTCGGCCCGGTGCACGCCAATGTGGTGCTGCTGGACGAGATCAACCGTTCCTCCGCCAAAACCCAGTCCGCGATGCTGGAGGCGATGCAGGAGCGGCAGACCTCCATCGGCGGCGAGGTGCACCCGCTGCCCCGACCGTTCGTGGTGTTGGCCACCCAGAACCCCATCGAGGAGGAGGGCACCTACGTGCTACCCGAGGCCCAGATGGACCGGTTCCTGCTCAAGGAGGTGCTGGACTACCCGGCACCCCCGGAGGAGATCGAGGTGCTGGGCCGGATCTCCTCCGGCGCCCAGTCCGCGCCGATGACCGGCGCGCCGGTGGCCTTGGACGATGTCCGCTTCCTGCAGGACCTGACCCGCCGGGTGTACGTGGATGACGCGATCCGCCGGTACATCGTCGCGCTGGTGGCCACCACCCGCGGTGGCGGGCCCGCCCCGATCCCGGGTCTGCAGCGGCATGTGCGGGTCGGTGCCAGCCCCCGTGGCTCGATCGCCCTGATGCAGATCGCGCAGTCGCTGGCGGTGCTGGCCGGGCGGGCCTACGTGATCCCGGAGGACGTGAAGGCGCTGCGGCACTCGGTGCTGCGCCACCGTCTGGTCCGCACCCTCGACGCGCTGGTGGACGGGGTGAGCGCGGAGAGCCTGATCGACGCGGTCTTCGCCGCGGTGCCGACCCCCTGACGACGATGACCGAGCAGGAGGGCTCGCCGCTGGACGCGGTGGCCGCACGTGTCGACCAGGCCAGGGCCGTCCTGGCGCTGCCGACGGTGCGTCGTGCCCTCAGCCTGCGCGACGGTCTGCACGCCTCGACGCTCCAGGGTCACGGGCAGGACTTCGACGATCTCGCGCTGTACACCCCGGGCGATGACGTCGGGGACATCGACTGGAAGTCCTCGGCGCGCACCGGTGTGCCGGTGATCAAGCGGTTCCAGCGGGATGCCGCCGCGCCGGTGCTGTTGGTGGTCGACTCCGGCCGGACGATGGCGGCCACCGCGGCCTCCGGCGAGTCGAAGACTGAGATCACCCGCTACCTAGCCAGCATCGTCGGCACCCTGGCACTGGACCGTGGCGACCCGGTCGGGTTGATCGCCGGGGATGCCGAGCGGCTGGTCCGGGTGCCGCCCCGCAGCGGTCGGGCCAATCTGGAGCTGCTGCTGCGCCGACTGGACGAGGTGTTGACCGCGGACGGTCCGGCACCGGACTTCGGGCGCGCCCTCCAGCGGGTGCGTGCGCTGGCCACCTCCCCCGCGTTGATCGTGCTGCTCACCGATGCGGCCTCGCTCATCCCGGAGCGTGCACCGCAGATCACCCGTCTGCTGGGTGGCCGGCACCGGGTGGTCGCGCTGGTGGTCGCCGACGCCGACCCGCTGGACCCGCAGGCCGACCCGTCGCGGGACGTGCTGGACGGGTGGTCGGTGCCCGCTGTGCTGCGTGGCAGTCGCAAGGCCCGCGAGGCGCTCGGTCGCCATCGGGCGGAGCAGACGATGTTGCGTGACGGGATGCTGCGCCGACTGGGCGTGCCCCAGGCCACCGTCGTCAGCACCGAGCATGCGATCACCGCCTTGGCCTCGGCGCTGGATCGGAGGCGTCGTGGGACCCGCTGATCTGGTCGACCCGAAGCCCTACGGCGCCTGGTGGCTGTGGGGCAGCGCTGCGGTGCTGCTCCTGGTGCTGGCGTGGCTGGTCGCGGCCTGGTTCCTTGGCCGTCGCCGGTCGGACGGCACGCCGGTGGACGCCGAGCGCGTCGACCCGCTCGCCGGGGCCACCAGCGCCGACCCCTACGCCGGTGCTCGGGCACGACGACTGGCCGATCTGGACGAGATCGCCGGTCGACTGGAGGCCGAGGAGGTCGAACCCCGAGTGGCTGCCCTGGAGGTCGCCGCGGTGCTGCGCGAGTTCGCCACCGCGCGCCGTGGTGTGAAGGCCGAACCGCTGACCGCCACCGAGCTGCGCCGCCTCGGCTGGACCGGTGGCACCGGTGAACTGATCGCCGCACTGCTCGACCCCGCGTTCTCCGCACACGGGGCCACCCCCGCCTCCGCACGGCAGGCGATCGGCCGGGCTCGGGAGGTGATCAGCCGATGGTGACCTCCGGACTCGTGTGGCCCTGGGTGCTGGCCGTGATCGGCGTGCTGGCCCTGGTCGTCGGTGCCGTGGCGTGGCTGCGGCGGGACCATCGCAAGGCCGGTCCCTCGCGATGGGTCGCCGCCACCGCGGACCTGGACGCCATCCCCGAGGTGCGCACCGCCCTGCGTCGCTACACCTGGCTGCGGGCGATCGGTGCCGGGGCACTGGTGCTCTGCCTGCTGTGCGCCGCGATGCTGGTCGCCCGGCCGATGCACCAGCGGACCATCTCCGAGCGGCTGGGCACCCGGGACATCGTGATCTGCCTGGACGTCTCCGGGTCGATGGTCGACTATGACGCCGCGGTGCTGGAGAGCTTCACCGAGCTGATCGAGAACTTCCGCGGCGAACGGGTCGGCCTGTCGATCTTCAACTCGACCAGCCGCACGGTCTTCCCGCTGACCGACGACTACCCGATCGCTCTGGATGAGATCGAGCACGGCGCGCAGGTGCTCGATGGCGTCTCCGGCACCTTTTTCAGCGACTCCGCGCTGGCGGCCTACGAGCGGTGGACGGCCGGGACGGTGAACCTGGGGATGGACCAGGCCTCGCTGATCGGTGACGGGTTGGCCTCCTGCGGGCTGCTCTTCGACCAGGAGGACGACCAGCGTTCCCGCTCGATCATCCTGGTCACCGACAACCAGCTGATGGGTGACCCGGTGTACACCCTGTCCCAGGCCATCGACCTGACCTCCGAGCGGGAGGTCACGCTCTTCGGGCTCTACGGCGGACCGTCCCAGCTGCGCGGCACCGCGCTGGAGACCGAGTTCACCACGCTGATCCGTGACTCCGGCGGCAGCAGCTGGTTCGCCGACGACGCCGCCGCGATCCAGGGCATCGTGGACCAGGTGATGGCTCAGCAGACCCAGGTGTTGGACGCCGACCCGGAGATCCGGATCTCGGACACCCCGCGCACCTGGTTCTTGGCCCTGGTGCTCGCGTTGGCCGGGTTCTGGGTCCTGCAGTGGCGGGTGAAGTCGTGATGCACCTCGAACCGTTGGTCCCCTGGGCGCTGCTGGTCGTCCTGATCGTCCCGCTGCTGGCGTTCTGCGTCTGGCAGGCCTTCGCGAACCGCGCCACCCCGCGTTCGACCGGTGGCAGCCTGCACTGGACGATCCGGGCGGTGGCCGTGCTGGCTCTGGCCGTGATCGGTGCCGGTCCGGCCCGCAGCGAGGCCAGCAGCCAGGAGGTCGGTGTCGGGGTCGACGTGTTCCTGGTGGTCGACCGCACCGGATCGATGGTGGCCGAGGACTATGTGGACGGCACCCCCCGGTTGGACGGGGTGCGCGCCGACCTGCCCGGGCTGGTGCAGGCGGTGCCCGGTGCGCGGTACTCCATCGTGTCCTGGGATTCCACCGCCAGCCGTCAACTGCCACTGAGCAGCGACGGTCAAGCAGTCGCGAGCTGGGCGGACACCCTGCGCCAGGAGCCGACCGGGCAGTCCACCGGCTCCAATGTGGGCCGCCCGGTGGAGGTGCTGGCCGAGGCGTTGGAGAACGCCGCCGAGGCCCAGCCCAGCCACGTGCGACTGGTGTTCTTCCTGTCCGACGGTGAATCCACCGACGACGAGGAGGTGCCCTCCTACGCCTCGATGGCCACCCTGGTCGACGGTGGCGCGGTGCTCGGCTACGGCACCCCCGAGGGCGGTCGGATGCTCAAAGACGACGGCAGCGGATACATCCAGGACCCGAGCACCGGCACCGACGCCCTGTCCGTGCTGGATGAGACCGCGCTGCAGACCGTCGCCGACCAGCTCGGCATCCCCTACGTGCACCGCACCGGTCCCGATCAGGCACAGCTCGACGGTCTGGTCGGTGACGTGCAGGGTGAGAGCGAGCTGCGCGCGGAGGGTCGTCAGATCCAGATCTGGAACCCGGTGGTGTGGCCCGCCGCCCTCGTCCTGACCCTGATCCTGCTGATCGAGGGGTGGTTGCTGGTGCGCGGCTGGGTGCCGGTGCGCCGCCGCCCGGTCGGTGCGACTGCCCCCGCTGCGTCACACGCGGACACTCCCACCGTCGGCTCGGAATCGTCATCCGCGGACCCGGTGGTCGATGCCGTCGATGCCCGCGCCTGGGCCACCGGATCGGCCCCGGAGACTGCCGACACCGTTCCCTCGCCCGGGGAGGCACGATGAAGCGCCCGCAGCTGCGACCCCGCGACCGCCGTCCCACCCGCGGAGCCCTGATCGGCTGGTCCGCCTTCGTGTGGGCCCCCGCCCTGGTGATCGCCGGGCTGTTGTTCGGCATGACCGTGGCGGCACAGAGCGCGGTCGGTGACTACCGCGCGCAGCGGGGCGACCACGGCGCGACCACCTTCGCCTGGCTGGATCAGTGGGCCCCGATGGAGGATTGGAAGGCCCCCTTCAACGAGGGCACCGCCCGGATCGCCGACGGCCGGTCCCCGCGGCTGGCGATGTACTCCCTGGACCGGGCCCTGCGTCTGGCCCCCGAGGGCGCGCGCTGCGACGTGCAGACCAACCGCGCCGTCGGCCTGTCCGCCATCGGCGACGAGGCGAAGGCCGAGGCCACCGACTACGTGCGCTGGATCCAGGAGCTCTCCGCCCTGCGCGGGACGGGTGACCCCCTCCCGGCGAACCCAGAGTGGGGTGACCGCACCCTCGGCGAGCTGGTCGACGCCGGGCAGGGTCTCACCGAGCAGGCCCAGACCTCCTACGAGGCCGCCGCCGAGGCGCTGCTCGACCCGGCTTGCGAGGACCAGCGCTCCGATGAGGAGCAGCAGCAAGCCGAGGACCAGGCCGAGGAATTGCAGGGCCAGGCCGGTGAAGCCGGCGAGATGGGCGAGCAGATGAATCCGGACTCCGGCAACGGCGGCGACTCCGAGCAGGGCGAACAGTCCGAGCAGGAGCAGCAGGAACAGCAGCAGCAAGAGGAGCAGGAACGCCAGGAGGAGCTCCAGGAGCGCAACCAGGGCGGCGGGTCGGACTCCGAGGGGGAGGGCGACGAGGAAGGCTCTGGCGGCGGGGTGGATCGGCCGTGGTGAGCCGGGTCCGGTGAGCGGCCCGACGGCCTAGAACGCCTCGCCCGCCCGCACCGCCCGCACCCACGCCATCGCCCCGTCATACGCCTCGCCACCGGTGCCCCGGGCGACCTCGTTCGGTTTGTGGTCCGCCCGCGGGTACGACCCGAGGAATCGGACGTGGGGGCAGGTGCGGTGCAGACCCATCAGCGCCTCCGCCACCCGGGGTTCGGCGACGTGGCCCTCGATGTCGAGGGAGAACGAGTACCGCCCGAGCTCGTCGCCGATCGGCCGGGACTCGATCCGGGACAGGTTCACGCCGCGGGTGGCGAGCTGGTCGAGCATGGCCAGCAGGGCACCGGCCTCGTTGCTGGGCAGGTGCACCACGAGGGTGGTCTTATCCGCGCCGGTGGGCTCCGGGACGACGCCGGGGCGGCCGAGGAGCACGAACCGGGTCACCGCATCCGGGTTGTCCGCGACCCCGTCGGCCAGCACGTCCAGGCCGTAGTGCGCGACCGCGGGCGGCGGCACCAGTGCCGCGTCGAAGCCGAGCGCACCGGCACCCTCCGGGTCCTGGGCGATCAGCGCGGCGGGGGCGGTGTTGGAGGTCGCCGGGACATGGGTCGCGTCGGGCAGGTGCTCGGCGAGCCAGCGGCGGCACTGCACCCAGGCGTGCGGGTGCGCGCTGATCCGGCGCACGTCGCTCAGGGCGATGCCCGGGCGGGCGACCAGAGTGAAGGCGACCGGGACCAGCATCTCGCGCTGCACCACCAGCGGGCTGCCGACCGCGAGCGCGTCCAGGGTTGCGGTCACGCCGCCCTCGCCGGTGCTCTCGATGGCGACCACCGCGTGGTCGGCGACGCCGCTGCGCACCGCCTCGATGGCGGAGGTGACATCGGTCTGTGGCAGGTACTCGGCCTCGGTGTCGGAAACCACCTGCCGGAGCGCCGCCTCGGTGAACGTCCCGGCCGGGCCGAGGTAGGCGTACCGGGGTCGGGCGGCGGAGGCGGTCATCGCGGGGCTCCTGGGTGGTTCGTGTGCAGGCGGTGCGCGCGCGGTGGGACCGGCGTGCCGATGTCGTCACCGGTCACAACGGGTGACGGTGCCGAGCGTAGTGCGCCCGTAGGCTGGGCCGGTGCCGACGTCCATCCCGCCTGCCGCCATGCCCCGACGACGACTCCGGGCCGTGCTGGCTATCGTGCTCGCCGCCGTGGTGCTGGTGACCGGATGGTCGACCGGGCGGGCCTCGGCTGCGGAGACGGAGAGCGGATCGCCGGTGGTGCTGATCGGCGTGACCGGTCTGCGCTGGGACGACATCGGGTCGTTGACCACCCCGGCGCTGTGGTCGCTGTCCCGCGAGGGGTCGGTGGGCACCAGTGTGGTGCGATCGACACGCTCCTTCACGTGCCCGTCGGCGGGCTGGTTGGCGGTGTCGGCCGGGGGCCGCTCAGACGACCTGTCGGTGGCGGACGGCACCTGCCGCACGCTGCGCGACCCGCTGCCCGACGGCGCGGTCCCGGGCTGGGAGGACTACCAGGCCGCCACCAACGCCTCGGCCTACGACTCCCGACTCGGGCTGCTGGGCGAGACGGTGTCCGCCGCCGGTCTGACCGCCACCGGCATCGGCCCGGGTGCGGCTATCGCGCTGGCGGACGCCGAGGGCACGCCGGTCGGCACCCACCTCCGCACCCCCTCCGACACCGACGAGCTGCGTACCCAGGTGACGTCCGCGCTGGAGACCACCGATCTGCTGGTGGTGGACGCCGGCACGGTGCGCGACCCGGGGTATCAGACCCGCGGACGTTCCGGTGAGGACGGCGCTCCGGCCGAGGGCGAGGGTGCGGCACCGGATGTGTCCGGCACCGATGTGGTGATCGAGCCGACCCGGGCCGAGCAGGTGCAGGACATCGACGCGCAGATCGCCGCCGTGCTCACCGCGGTCCAGCGCTCGGCCGACGACCCCACCGTGTACGTGATCTCGCTCGCCGACTCCTCCCGTCGCGCCCACCTGCAGCTCGCCGCCGCCACCGGACCGGCGGTCGGCGGTGGTCAGTACGCGGGCGGGATGCTCAGCTCCGGCTCCACCCGGCAGGACGGGTTCCTTCAGGTCACCGACGTGACGCCGACGCTGCTGTCCGCCCTCGGCATCCGGGATCAGGCACCGTCCGGCGCGCTGGTCGGCAGTGTGGTCAGCCAGCGGCTCGACGACGACACCGCCACCGCGCGGGTTACCTACCTGATCGACCAGAACCGGCACGCCCAGGCCGCCAAGCCGCTGGTCAGCGGGTTCTACGTGTGGTGGGTGGCCCTGAACCTGGCGCTGTACGCGCTGGTCACGGTCGGGTTGAACAACCGGGTGCGGCAGTGGTTCGTCCGGTTGCTGGACCGCTGGCGGCCCAACCGGGTGCGTGGACGGCTGCGGGTCACGCCGGAGCGGGTACTGCGCACGCTCCGGATCGCGGCGGTCGTGGTCTCCGCGGTGCCGGTGGCGACCTTCCTGGCGAATCTGCTGCCCTGGTGGCGGTCCATGTCGCCAGGGTGGGCCCTGTGCGGGACGGTCACCGGGATCTCCGTGTTGATCGCACTGCTGGCCCTGCTGCCCCCGTGGCGCAGTAGCTTCCTGGGTCCGCTGGGCACGGTGGCCGGGATCACCGCCCTGGTGCTGGCCTGGGATGTGGCCACCGGGGCCCGCCTCGCCCTGGACTCGATGATGGGTCCGGGGTCGCTGGTCGCCGGACGGTTCTACGGCTTCGGCAATCCGGCCTTCGCCCTGTTCGCCACCGCGATGGTGCTGGTGGCCATCGCGCTGGCGAATCCGCTGGCCCGCCGGGGTCGACGCTGGACCGCCGCCGGTGTGGTGCTCCTGGTCGGGCTCATCGCCACCGTGGTGGACGGGATGCCGTCCATTGGCGCGGACTTCGGCGGACCGCCCGCGCTGGTGCCCGGCTTCGGGATCATGGCGCTGCTGGTCGCCGGGATCCGACTGAACTGGCGGCGGGTGCTGGCGGTGCTGGCCGCAGGCGCCGTCGTGGTGATCGGGATCGCGATGCTCGACTACGCCCGCCCCGCTGATGAGCGCACCCACCTGGGCCGGTTCATCGAGACCGTGCTGGACGGCGGACTGTGGACGGTGCTGCTGCGCAAGGGCCAGGCCAACCTCGGCATCCTGTTCGGCAGTGAGCAGACCCTGCTGGCCATCGGTGGGCTGCTGCTGGTGGTGCTGCTGCTCGGGCGTCCGGCCCGCAACGCGGTGGACGCCCCGGACGGTGGTCCCTACGCGTGGCTGTCCGCGGGTGCGCCGCTGCGTCGACTCAGCACGGACGCCCCGGTGTTGATGCCCGGTCTGGTGGGGCTGGCGGTGACGCTGTTCCTCGGCTTCGCGCTGAACGACTCGGGTGTGGTCGTCCCGGCCACCGGGATCGGGATGGCGGTGCCGCTGCTGGTGGCCGCGTCGGCGACCTGGATGCTGACCTTGCAGCCGAAGGGGACGGTCGTGGCCACCGCGGCGAGCTGACCGGGTCGACCTGAGGGCCCGGCCAAGCAGACTCGGCTGATCCCCGGGGTGGCCCACGAGCAGCCGACCCCGTAGAACCAGCGGGTCAGCCCTGGCGACGCGCCCCGCGACCGCCCACCGCGCGCACCCGACGGGCCGCCACCGCGAGCTGCACATCCCGGTACTGCGCCGCCCGGTGCAGCTGACCGCGCAGGTCCGAGCCGGAGGGCCGGTGCCGTAGATCGCAGGGCACCTCCACCGCGACGAATCCCTTGCGGAGCAGGTCGATGGTCATGCCGGTCTCCACCCCCCACCCGCGGGCCAGCGGGGTCGCCGCCTCGAATGCCTCGCGGGTCAGGCAGCGCATGCCGGACAGCGGCTGGGTGGGCGTCCACCCGGTCAACGACTGGATCGCCCGACGCGCGGCACCGACCACGATCCCGCGCCCACCGGCACCGGGCTGGGGCGGCAGCAGTGCGATGGACACGTCGGCGGTGCCCTCCAGCACGGGCGGAACCAGCGGTGCGGTGTTGACCGCGGTGTCCCCCAGGTCGCCGTCGATGAACAGCAGCAGACGGGGCGGACGGTCCGGGGCGTCGCGCATGGCGACCACGGCGGCCCCGGTCTCCATCGCGGCGGCCTTGCCCCGGTTGTGCGAGTGCCGGACCACCACGGCACCCGCCTCGCGGGCGACGTGCTGGGTGTTGTCCTCGGAGCCGTCGTCGACGACCAGGACCAGGTCCACATGCGGGATGGCGCGGGCGGAGCGGACGGTGGCGGCGATCCGGCGGGACTCGTCCTTGGCCGGAATCACCACGGCCACCCGCTGACGACTGCGTCCGGTGCGCGGGGCCGGATCGACAGCGGCACCCGGTGTCTGACCGCGGCGCTTGGTCGGGGAGGCGCTTGCCGCCCGGTCCTCGCGCAGGTCGTCGCCGGTCCGCTGTTCTCCTTCGCCCGTCACGAGGGTCAGCCTAGCCACGGAGCAGGCCGGAGGCTGAGACACGCGCGGTACCTTCTCGGTTCGTGCACAGACGACGACGCCGCGGCCGGATTGTCTCGGCCGCGGCGTCGTCGCGTCGTCAGTGTCGAGTGGTCAGCGCAGCGTGACCTGACGGGCCACGATGCCCGCGCGGGCCCGGCGCTCGTTGGCGTCCAGCGCGTCAGTGGTGGCCAGCGCCGCGGCGAAGGTCGGCGCGAAGGCGGTCAGCGCGGACTCGATGTCCTCCGCCTCGGAGCCCTTGGCCAGCTCCCACACCGGCACGACCAGCCCGGTGGACCGGAAGTAGCCGATGAACTTGGACCCGTCGAAGCCGGCCTCCCGCTTGGCATGCAGCCGGGCGAGAGCGTCGATCACCTGCTGCTCGTCATGCGGCTGCGCCCAGCGCAGGAACTCCTTGGCACCCATCCGCACCCAGTAGGCCGCGTCGACGCCCGGCAGCTTCTTGGTGTCGATGATCCCGGCGTCCGCCTCCTCGACCGCATGCTTGAGGTCGTCGGTCATCTCCGTGTCCGGGGCGATCCAGTAGCCGAAGGTGTCCAGCACGGTGACCTCAAAGGGGACGGTCAGGTCCAGCACGTCCTGCAGGCGCGGGCCGGGCTCGGGCAGACCGACCGTCTCGATGGCGGTGCCCGGCTCGGAGTCGATGGCCTCCAGCAGCGCGGCGGCCAGGTCCCGGCTCGGGTCGCCGGAGCCGCCCACGGTCTGCAGCGCCAGCAGGATCTCCCCGTCGGCGCGGTGCAGAGCGGCCCAGCCGTCCGGGAGCACGGTGGTCACGGTGATGTCCTTGCCGCCGTGCTCGGCGGTGGTCCGCGCGGTGGCGGTGGCGGCGGGGACCAGCTCGCGCAGGGCGACCCAGTCCGGCTCGCCGGGAAGCCCCTCGAAGGGACGCAGCACAAAGTCGATGGATGCGGTGGCCATGTCGTCCAGGCTACCGGGGCCGCCGGTCGTCCACAGGGCACGGTTCGTGACGACGGTCCCCAGGCCGGACGTTCCGCCCTGCTCGACCGCCGATCCGGTGGCAGGATCAGCCGGTATGGACCCCCGCGCCGGAACCCCAGCCCAGCCCAGTGACCTGATCGACGTCGACACGCTGCTGTCGGCCTACTACGACCGCCGTCCGGACCTGGACGACCCGGCGCAGCGGGTGGTCTTCGGCACCAGCGGCCACCGCGGTTCAGCGCTGGACGGCGCCTTCAACGAGGCGCACATCATCGCGATCACCGCCGCCATTGTGGAGTACCGGCGAGGGCAGGGCACCGACGGGCCGCTGTTCATCGGCCGGGACACCCACGCCCTGTCCGAGCCCGCCTGGCGGACCGCGCTGGAGGTGCTGGCCGCCGCGGGGGTGGAGGTCCGGATCGACGCCCGGGACTCCTGGACGCCGACCCCGGCCGTGTCGCACGCGATCCTGCTGCACAACGGCGCCGCGACCTCGGAGGGCGTGCGGGCGTCCGGACCGGGTCTGGCGGACGGGATCGTCGTCACCCCGTCGCACAACCCGCCCCGGGACGGTGGCTTCAAGTACAACCCGCCGCACGGTGGACCGGCGGGTTCCGAGGCCACCGGCTGGATCGCGGACCGGGCCAACCAGATCCTGGCCGAAGGGGTGGACCGGGTGCCGCGGGCGCAGATCGACGCCGCGCTGGCCGCAGACACCACCCGGCGGCACGATTTTCTGGGCGCGTATGTCGATGACCTGTCCTCGGTGATCGACCTGGACGCGATCCGGTCGGCCGGGGTGCGGATCGGCGCGGACCCGCTGGGTGGCGCGTCGGTGGAGTACTGGGGTGCCATCGCCGAGCGCTACGGCCTGGACCTGACCGTGGTGAACCCGCAGGTCGACCCGCGCTGGTCCTTCATGACGCTGGACTGGGACGGCAAGATCCGGATGGACTGCTCCTCCCCGTCGGCGATGGCTTCGCTGGTCAACGCCATGCACGGTGACGCGCCCTACGACATCGCCACCGGCAACGACGCCGACTCCGACCGGCACGGGATCGTCACCCCGGACGGCGGGCTGATGAACCCGAACCACTACCTGGCGGTGGCGATCCGCTACCTGTTCTCCGGCGCGCGTCCTGGCTGGCCGGATGCCGCCGCGGTGGGCAAGACGCTGGTGTCCTCCTCGTTGATCGACCGGGTGGTCCGCAGCACCGGGCGGTCGCTGCTGGAGGTGCCGGTCGGTTTCAAGTGGTTCGTGCCCGGGCTGTTGGACGGGTCGGTCGGATTCGGCGGCGAGGAGTCCGCCGGGGCGTCCTTCCTGCGCACCGACGGCACGGTGTGGACCACAGACAAGGACGGCATCATCCTGGCGCTGCTCGCCTCGGAGATCCTGGCCACCACTGGTCGCAGCCCATCGGCGCATCACGCGGAGCTGGTCGCCGAGTTCGGCGAGTCCTGGTACGCCCGGGTCGACGCGCCCGCCTCGCTGGAGCAGAAGGCCGCGCTGGCCAAGCTGTCACCGGAGCAGGTCACCGCCACCACGCTGGCCGGGGAGCAGATCACCGCCAAGCTGACCGAGGCACCGGGCAACGACGCAGCCATCGGCGGGCTCAAGGTCACCACGGAGAACGCCTGGTTCGCGGCCCGCCCGTCGGGCACGGAGAACGTGTACAAGATCTACGCGGAGTCCTTTGTCAGCGCGGACCATCTGACCCAGGTGCAGGAGGCGGCACGATCCGTGGTCGGGGACGCGCTCGGGGGCTGACCAAAACGATTCGGCCGGTGTCGGCGATGTACCGCACACTGTGCCGGTGGGTCCCTATCGCGCCGTCCTCTCCCGTCCGGGGGCACTGAACTTCTCCGCCGCAGGCTTGCTGGCCCGACTGCCGATGTCCATGGTGGGCATCGGCATCGTGCTGATGGTCCGCGCGCTCTACGACTCGTACTCGCTGGCCGGCACCGTCTCGGCGGTGTACGTCCTGGCGCAGGCGGTGTGCTCCCCGCAGATCGCCCGGTTGGTGGACCAGTACGGCCAGGCGCGGGTGATGCGTCCGGCGGTTGCTATCTCTGCCAGCGGGCTGGTGGCGCTGATCGGCTGCGCGCTGATCGGTGCGCCGTCGTGGAGCCTGTTCGTCTTCGCGGTGTTGGTCGGCTCCTGCATCGGCTCCTTCGGCGCGATGGTCCGCGCCCGGTGGTCGCATCTGGTGCACGACGGTCGCCAGTTGCACACCGCGTACTCGTTGGAATCCGCGCTGGACGAGGTCGTGTTCGTGATCGGGCCGGTGCTCGCCACCACCCTCGCCACCAGCGTCGCCCCGGCCGCCGGGCTGGTCGTCCCGGTGGTCGGCATGGTGGTCGGCGGGTACTGGTTCCTGTCCCAGCGCGGCACCGAACCGCCCGCGGTCCCCCGTCAGACCGGCACGGATGCCGCGCCCCGCCGCTCGGTGATGCGCAACCCCGGCATGATCGTGCTGGCCATCGTCTTCATCGCGATGGGGTCGATCTTCGGTGCCACCGATGTGGCCACCGTGGCCTTTGCCACCGAGCACGGCAAGGAGGGCCTGGCCGGTGTGCTGCTGGCGATCTTCGCCTGCGGGTCGCTGATCTCCGGGCTGCTGTACGGCGCGCGGCACTGGGTCAGCCCGCTGTGGATCCGGTTCGCGGTCGGCACCGTGGCGCTGGTGCTCGGCACGGCGTTGTTCGTGCTGGTGCACACGATGGTGATGCTGGCGGTGGTCATGTTCATCACCGGATTCGCCATCGCCCCGACGCTGGTCAACGGCAACGCACTGGTGCAGCACTTTGTGCCCCGGGCGCGGCTGACCGAGGGACTGACCTGGGTCGGCACCTCCCTGGGCGTGGGGGTGTCCGCGGGGTCGGCCATCGCCGGTCCGATCCTGGACGTGCACGGGTCACACGGCGGGTATCTGGTCGTGCTCGGTTCCGGGATGCTGGCGGTGGTCGCGGTGCTGGTCGCGCTGCGGACCCTGCGGGCGGGGACGGCGACGATCACCGCATCGCGCGAGGTGAACCCCAGCACTCCCCCAGCCGACGATCCCGAGCCCACCGACCACTAGCCTGATGCGGTGCCCGATGACCTGCGCACCGCGCCGCTCGACGATGCCCTCCGCGCCGCACTGACCGAGGTGCTCGCGCCACTGGGCGACGTCACCGGCCTCACCCCGCTCAGCGGCGGCATGTTCGCCACCAGCATCCGGGTGGACTTCGCCGACGGACGGGTGGCCGTCGCCAAGACTGCCCCGGCCGACGACGACCGCCTGCTGCGCTACGAGCAGGACCTGATCCGGACCGAAGCGCTGGTGTACCGACTGGCCGGGGACGATCCCGCGCTGCTCATGCCGCGGCTCCTGCTCGCCGACACCACCCGTCGGCAGCTGCCCGGCGACCTGGTCGTGGCGAGCTGGCAGTCCGGGGTCCGCGCCGACACAGTGCCCGAGCTCGCACAGGCGACGGCGGACCGGCGGGGCCGCGGGCTGGGCCGGATGATGGCCGCGCTGCACCGGCACACCACCGACCGCTTCGGGTACCCCTCCGGGCCGGAGGAGCTGCGCGGCGCGGACTGGGCGTCGACCTTCGAGTCGATGGTCGAGGCGGTGTTGGCCGACGCGGACACCTGGTCGGTGGAACTGCCGGTGTCGGCCATCCGAACCGCGCTGCGGCGGCATCACGCGGCGCTGGCGGAGGTGGAGACGCCCGCGCTGGTGCACGCCGACCTGTGGCCGGGGAACCAGTTCATCGACGCGGTCTCCGGTGAGTTGACCGGGGTGATCGACCCGGAGCGGGCGTTCTGGGGCGATCCGGTGTTCGACCTGATCGCCTGCGACCCGTTCCGGGCGGGCGCTCCGGACCCGAGCCTGCTCGCCGGGTATCGCGAGGGTGGCGGCAGCGTCGACCCGGACAGTCCTCGGCTGGCGCTGTGCCAGCTCTACCTGGCGTTGATCATGCGGGTGGAGATCCAGCCCCGGCAGTACACCGGCGACTGGCTGGCCGAGCACGTGGCCCAGGTCGACCGGTGGCTGACCGACGCACTCGACCGGCTCGGCTGATCACAGCAGCGATTTGCGTGGCACGCCCTCCCCCGGCTTGCGGCGCTCGGCGTAGATCCCCAGCACCAGCAGCAGGCCACCGGCAGACATCAGGGTCAGCAGCCACGGTCCGGCGGAGATGGCACTGCCCAGCCGGGACCCGAAGACGCTCAGCACGGCCAAGCCCAACGCGATCGACCCGATCAGCAGCGGGGCCCGCAACAGCTCACGCGCACCGGCCACCATGAACAGCAGGCACAGGCCGACCACCAGGATCGCCCGCCAGGTGACCGGGTCGGTCCAGATCGCCAGCAGCGACGGCCCGAGAGTCGCCGCCACCCCCGGGGCCAGCGTGGTCATCGACGTGGTGAAGCCGACCGGCCAACTGCGCGGGGTCGGCCGTTCCTTGGCCCCGCGCAGGGCGAGCACCCCGGCGGCGGTCAGCGCCAGCCCGAGCGGCAACGCGAAGGCCTCGACCCGCAGCTCCCGCAGGCTCCACCCGCCGATCGCCCAGGCCACGGCGACCAGCCAGCAGAACCACGCGGGCGGCAGAATCGCCAACGCCGACGACGGACCCCCGTTGCGGTGCCGGGACACCGCCAGCGCGGAGCGCACGCTCAGCACGGTCAGACCCAGCACACCCAGCTCGATCGCCAGTGCCACCCACACCACGGTCCAGGTCGGTCGCACCGCGCACAGTCCGGCGACGGTGAACACCGCGAGCGCCGGGGCCAGCGACCACCGCCGCCACGCCTCCACCCGGGGGCGCGGTCGCCGATCGGCCAGCAGCGCACCGACCATCGCCAGCAGCACGGCACCGATGGCCGCCCAGGCGAGGGCCGCGCCGAACAGTGCCGCATTGCGGGGCTCGGAGCCGACCGCGGTGGTCGCTGCCAACCAGACCGCCCGGATCGGACCGGCCAGCGCCGCCGCACCCGCTGCCCAGGCGAAGGCATCGGCCAGCACCCCGAATCGCGGTCGCAGTCGCGGCCGGTCCAGCCAGAACGCCAGCCCGGTCGCCACACCAGCACCGGCCAGCAGCGCGGTCGCGCGCAGCTCCACCCGGACACCGGCCAACACCAGCACCAGGCTCGGCACGATCATCAGCGCCAGCCCGGAGGCGACCAGCGACCACCACCGGGTGTTCCGCCGGGTCAACCATCCGCCGACCAGCACCGCCGCCACCGCCGGGGGCACCGTGTACGCCTCGACCAGGCCGACCCGGCCCCAGGTCAACGCGGTCCACAGCACGCCGGTCCACAGCGCCCCGGCCAGCCACCAGATCGCGTGCCGATCCGCGCGCACGGCCACCACACTCGCCCCGGCCGCCAGCACCGCGCAGATGATCAGCACGGTATCCGCGCCGGTGGTCGGCCAGGCCAGCGCCACCAGCAGCGCGATCCCGCCGGTGCACAGCGCGGACCATTCCCACACGGTCCGGGTGCGCGACATGCCCCGGCGGTCGAGCCCGGCCGACAGTGACGCCGCCGCCACCGCAACGCCGGCGGACAGCACCGCGATCACCGGCAGCAGCACCGGCGACGCGGAGCCCGGCATCAGCAATGCACCGGCGTTGACCAGCGCCAACGCCACCGTCGGCAGGATCAGCGCACCGATGATGACGCGCAGCTCGCGGGGCACCGGACGGGTCCGGGTGATCAGCACCATGCACTCGGTCACGGCCAGGGCGGCGCCGGTCCACGCAGCCGCCCAGCTGCGATCCGTCACGCTCCACCCACACACCAGCAACACCGGCACAGCCGCCACCGTCAGCACCGCGGCCCAGGACCCGGTGTCCACCCGGCGCAGCGGTGTCAGCGCCACGGTCAGCGCCAACAGCACCAGTGCCAGCAGCCCGGCGATGGTCGACCCCGACCAGCCCAGCCAGCTCAGCGCCACCGGGGCGACCGCCGCCGGATAGGCCACCGCCGCCGCGGTCAGCAACCAGCGCAGCGCCGGTGCCGTGCGCCCCCACAGCCGCAGGACCAGTGCGGGCACCAGCACCGCACCGATCAGCACCGTTGGGCGCGACACCCAGCTCAACGCCGCGAGCAGGACGAACTCCCCGACGGCCCCGATCAGCAGCACCGTCCACCACAGGCGGTGCCGGCCGATCCGCCGCACGGCCTCGACCAGCGCCACGGCGAGCAGCAGCTCGGCGGTCAGCAGCGCCGGGGACCAGGGCGCGAGCAGGGCGGGCAGCATCACCGCCGCGATCAGGGCACCGACCGGGGCCAGCACCCGCGCGAAGGACAATTCCAGCGCCGGACGCAGGGCAGTGTGGAACTGTGGCGTGCCCATCGGCTGTGGCACCACCACCGAGACCTCCCTCGGCGGCCACTGGCGGCGCTGCACCACGAGGGACAGCGCCAGCACGCACAGCGCCGCGACCAGGGCCTGCACCGCACCGCCGGGCACCCCGCTGAAGGCGTCGACCGGCAACAGCTCGGCCACCGCGGAGCGCTCCACCCGCTCCAGCAGCGCCAACACCACCGGAACCGACCCGAGCACCGGCAGCGCACTCAGCAGCACGGCGACCCCACCGCCGAAGACCGCCGCACGGATCCACGGTCGACTGGGCCGCCGGAGCAGGACCAGCACCAGCCACACCACGCAGGCCCCCACGGTCACCGCACACGAGGTGGGGTCGACCTCGCCGACGCACGCCCCAGCGGCCACGAGCAGGAACCCGACGAATCCCCACCAGGTGCGCGCGCCCTCGGACCACGCCTGCGCAGCCGTCAGCCCAGCGGTCACCACCAGACCGAGGGCCAATCCCAGCGCCAGCGGGATCGACAGGTTGCCCGAGGCCGCGATGATCGGGTCACGCTGCGCCACCGAGCCCGCGATCAGCCAGGGCAGCATGAACAGCAGCAGCCCTGCCCAGCAGACCAGCAGCACCGATTCCACCGGGGTCCGCGCGCCCACCGCCGGTGCGAACACCCCGCGGAACGGCCGCCGCACCAGGGTGACCGCAGCGGCGACAGCAGTCCCCACCGTGATGCCGACGAGCTGGTCGGTGGCACCACCGAGCAGCAACGGAACCAGCGGTGCCAGCACCACCACCGACGACCACGCACGCATCCCGGTGCGCCGAGCCAGCAGGACTCCGGCCGCGATGGTCACCGACAGCGCCGCCGCGATCACCACCTCGCGGCCGCTGCCCTGCGCCAGCAGACCGATCACCCAGCAGTCGACCACCGCCAACGCCGTGGTCAACCACGCCACCGCCTGGGCCGAGGCGCGCAACCCCCGGCGCAGCAGGAGCACCGTGCCAGTGGCGGACAAGCCCGTGACCAGCAGCAGCACACCGACCCGCAGCAGCGGACTGTCGTCCACCAAGAAGAACGCGAACACCAGCGCGGCCACGGCGAACAGCCCGGCTCCGGCCAGGCCGAAGACGGCGGCCAGGTCGAGCGGAGCACCGGCGGGGCGCGGGGGCGCGTGAGTTGGGCGCGCAGGTGCGGGCGGGTAGGGGGCGGCCATCCGCGGGGCGGAGCCGAGGGGGTAGCCCGGTGGGAACGGCGCGGGGTGCTGGCCGTAGGGATGGGGCGTCGCCGGCTGGTGCGGCTGGTACGACGCAGCGGGCTGGGCCATCGGCGCGGTCGCATACGGCGGGGTGGGCCGGCTGAGGCGGGGATCGACCTGCCCGGGTGCGCTCGGTGGGGCCGCGTGGCTCGGTGGGGCGGGATGCGGGCCGGACTGGGTGGGATGCGAGCCGGACGGGGTGGGCCGTGGCGGCGGGGTCGGGTGCGGGCCCAGCTGATCTGGTGCGGCGGATTGACCGGGCGCGGGGCCGGGCGCGGGGGCTGCACCGTGCTGCGGCCCGAACGACCCAGGCGTCGCGGACGCCCCGGGGCTCTCGGTGACGGACGGCACCTGCGCGGCACCCTGCCCTGCGGTCGGCACACTGGAGTCTCTGGCCGGGGCAACCACGGGCGACGACGGCAGCGTCAACGCCGTCCACGGCGTCCCACCCCGCGGGTCCAACCCCTGGTGTCCGCGTGCAGCACCGATCGTGCGGTCATGCTCCCCGAGGGCATCGGCGAGCGCCTGCGCAGCCCGGGCGATCGCGCCGCCGTCGTCGCCGTCCAGCCGCAGGCCACAGCGCTCGCAGACCGGCCCGGTCAGGGGCGCGACACAGTCCGGGCACCGGGTGTAATCGAGTACACCGCGGTGCAGGGCCGACTGCCAGGAGTTCTCTCGCACGCAGGGAGCGTCCCATCCCGACGACTCATGAACGGCGTTATCCACAGTTTCTGCCCAGGTTTGCCTGACGATTTGGCCGTTCACTGCCGTTTTGGGCGACGTGATCGCGCGGGTCGTCGTCGACCGGGGCAGGGTGGAGGGGCGAACGGGGTGACCGATCAGACACCGGCTCCGGTGGCCCCGACCCAGACATGGGATGACTATCGAGTCAGCGGACCGACGACCCCAGGGAGCACACCGTGGCACGGACCATCAGCATCGCCGACCAACTCGTCTCGCAGATCGTGGCGGCCGGAGCTCGGCACATCTACGGCATCGTGGGTGACAGCCTGAACCCGGTGGTGGACGCGGTCCGCCGCGCGCAGAAGGACGGCGTCGACATCAGCTGGGTGCATGTCCGACACGAGGAAGCCGCCGCCTTCGCTGCCGCCGCGGAGGCCGAGATCACCGGCACGCTCGCGGTGTGCGCAGGCTCCTGCGGTCCGGGCAACCTGCACCTGATCAACGGCCTGTACGACGCGAACCGCAACCGGGTCCCGGTGTTGGCCATCGCCTCGCACATCCCCAGCGCGCAGATCGGCACCCAGTTCT
Organism: Cellulomonas sp. NPDC089187; assembly: GCF_040685135.1. NCBI lineage: Bacteria > Bacillati > Actinomycetota > Actinomycetes > Micrococcales > Cellulomonadaceae > Cellulomonas > Cellulomonas sp. NPDC089187. The sequence continues at coordinate 628,042 of NZ_JBFBHI010000003.1, forward strand.
TTCAGGAGACCCACCCGGACCGACTGTTTTTGGAGTGCTCGGTCTACTCGGAGATGATCTCCAGCCCGGCACAGGCCAGCCGGGTGATCCGCTCCGCCATCCACCATGCCTACGGCGCCCCCGGTGTGGCCGTGCTGACCCTGCCCGGTGATGTGGCCGACATGGAGTCGCCGACCCCCGCCGCCGACATCCTGACCCGTCCCGCCCGGCCGCGGGTGGTGCCGAACGCCGCCGAGGTCGCCGCGCTGGCCGCCGCCATCGACGACGCGAAGAAGGTCACGATCCTGGCCGGTGCCGGGGTCCGCGGCGCGCACGATGAGGTGATCGCCCTCGCCGAGCTGATCGGCGCGCCCGTGGGTCACAGCCTGCGCGGCAAGGAGGTCATCCAGTACGACAACCCCTACGACGTCGGCATGACGGGCCTGCTCGGCTACGGCGCGCTGCAATCGGCGATGGACGAGGCGGACATGCTCCTGCTGCTCGGCACCGACTTCCCCTACGACCAGTTCCTGCCCACCGATGTCCGCACCGCGCAGGTCGACATCGACCCCACCCGACTCGGTCGTCGCACCCGGATGGATCTGGCCGTCGTCGGCGATGTCGCGGAGACCCTGCGCCTGCTGCTGCCCCAGATCCAGCGCAAGACCTCCCGCCGGTTCCTCGACTCGATGCTCAAGAAGCACCACAAGGCGATGTCCGGCGTGGTCGGCGCGTACACCAAGGACGTCGAGCACCACACCCCGATCCACCCCGAGTACGCCGCCGTCCTGCTGGACGAGGAGGCCGCCGACGACGCGGTCTTCACCGTCGACACCGGTATGGGCAACGTCTGGGCCGCTCGCTACCTGACCCCGAACGGCAAGCGCCGGGTGATCGGGTCCTTCCTGCACGGGTCGATGGCCAACGCCGTGCCGCACGCCATCGGTGCCGCCTTCGCCGCCCGGGACGATAGCGAGGCCCCGCAGAAGCACGTGGTGGCCATCGCCGGTGATGGCGGTCTGTCCATGCTGCTGGGCGAGCTGATCACCCTGGTGCACTACAACCTGCCGGTGAAGATCATCCTGTTCGACAACGCCACCCTCGGCATGGTCCGACTGGAGATGCTGGTCGACGGCCTACCCAGCTTCGGCACCGACTCCCCCAGCATCGACTACGCCGCCGTCGCCCGAGCGGTCGGCATCCCCGCCGTCCGGGTCGAGGACCCCACCCAGATCCGCACCGCCCTCCGCGAGGCATTCAGCCACGACGGCCCGGCCCTGATCGACCTGGTCACCGACCCACGCGCGCTGTCCCTGCCACCCAAGATCACCCGCCAGCAGGTCACCGGCTTCACCGCCGCGATGAGCAAGGAGATCCTCGGCGGCGGGATGGGTGAGGTCATGGCGATGGCGCGGTCGAACCTGCGGAACGTGCCGCGGCCCTGACTGCCCACCGCCCGTCCCCACCCCGCAGCCGCCGCCACCGAAACTACTGAAACCGACGCTTCGAGGGCCTCTATGCGTCGATTTCCGTAGTCTCGACGAGGTGGGAGCCGCGGGGAGCGAGCCGCGGGCCGGGAGTGACCGGCCGAACGCGGAGGGCCGGAGGGGCGCGGTCAGCCGAGCTCGCCCAGGGCGCTGCGGATCTCACGCGTGATCCGCCCCATCGCCGCCTCGGCCGCCTCCGGGTCGCGGGCGCGGATCGCGGCGGCGACCGCCTCGTGCGCGGACAGGGCCTCCTCGCGGGGGTGGTGCGGCATGAGGCCGTGTCGGGTGCGACCGGCCAGGACCTCGGCGACGACGTCGGTCAGTGCACCGAACATCTCGTTGCCGCTGGCGCACAGGATCAGGCGGTGGAACTCGATGTCGACGGCCAGGAACTCCGCGGAGTCGCCCGCCTCGCCGAGGGCGCGCAGTCGGGCGGCGAGCGTCACGAGTCGGTCGGCCTGATCACCGTCGGCGTTCCAGGCGGCGGAGGCGGCGGCGACGGGTTCGACCGCGGCGCGCAGTTCGGTGAGCGAGCGCAGCTGGGTGACACGGTGCGGGCCGGCCAGTCGCCAGCGGATCACCTGCGGGTCGAAGACGGCCCAATCCTGCGCGGGGCGGACGACCAGTCCCACGCGGCGGCGGGAGGTAACCAGGCCGAGGTGTTCGAGGGAGCGCATGGCCTCGCGGGCGACGGTGCGGGAGATGCCGAATCGCTGCTGGATGCCATCGAGGGTGAGGGCGCTCCCCGGGGTCAGCTCGCCGGAGGTGATCTGCGCGCCGAGCGCGTCGGTGACGCCGCTGTGCAGCACCTCTGCCACGAGTCTCCTCCTCTGAGCAGGCTCCAGCGCTGCGGCTCACCTGCATGATCGCGCGCCGACGGGCGGCACTCGGATGAGCATGCCAGGGTCGCAGCGGGAGCGCCCAGCCGATGCCCTGCAATCTGATAGCACCTTCCGGTTCCAAAGATCGTACTTTTGTGCGACAGTGACCGGCACACCGAGCGCACCGCCCGGACAATGACGTTCAGAGGAGGACACCCATGTCCGACGTCCAGCACCTTGTGGTGATGGGGGTCGCGGGGTCAGGAAAGACCACCGTGGCGACGATCCTCGCCGACCGACTCGGCTGGCCCTATGCCGAGGCGGACACGTTCCACCCGCAGGCCAACATCGACAAGATGTCCGCCGGCACCCCGCTGACCGACGACGACCGCTGGCCCTGGCTGGGCGCGATCCGCGACTGGCTGACCGAGCGGACCCGCTCCGGGCAGAGCGCGATCGTGACCTGCTCGGCGCTCAAGGTGGCCTACCGCGACGTGCTGCGCGAGGCCGAGGGCCGGGTGCGGTTCGTGCACCTGGACGGGAGCCTGGAGCAGATCGGCGAGCGGATGGCCGGACGCTCCGGGCACTTCATGCCGCCGTCGCTGCTGCCCTCGCAGTTCGAGACCCTGCAACCGCTGGGCGAGGACGAGGACGGAGTGGTCATCCCGGTCGGCGTCTCCCCCCAGTCAGTGGCCGACGCCGCGCTGCGCGAGCTCGGGATCGGGGCGACCCGATGAGCGCCGCCGCCCTGCTGATCACCGCGACCGACGGCGCACCGGTCGCCTCCACCGGTCGGCTGGTCACCGCAGCGATCATCGGCATCGTCGTGCTGGTCGCGCTGATCGTGTGGCTGAAGCTGCACCCGTTCCTGTCGCTGATGATCGGCGCGGCGGTGTTGGCCGTCGTCGCCGGGCTGCCCTACACCGACGCCTTCGGCTCCTTCACCTCCGGACTGGGCGAGACGGTCGCGGGGGTCGGCATCCTGATCGCCCTCGGCGCGATCATCGGCAAGATGCTGATCGACTCCGGTGGGGCCGATCAGATCGTCGACACGATCCTGGCCAAGACCCCGGCCAAGCGACTGCCCTGGGCGCTGGCGTTCGCCGCGTTCATCATCGGCATCCCGCTGTTCTTCGAAGTCGGCGTGGTGCTGCTGATCCCGGTAGTGATGCTGGTCGCCCGCCGGTCCAAGCTGTCGATGATCGCGGTCGGTATCCCCGCGCTGGCCGGACTGTCCGCACTGCACGGGCTGGTGCCCCCGCACCCCGGACCGCTGATCGCCATCGACGCGCTGCGCGCCGATCTCGGCCTGACACTGGGACTCGGCCTGCTGGTGGCCATTCCGACCGTCGCGGTGGCGGGTCCGCTGCTGGCCAAGCCGCTGAGCCGCTGGGTGCCGTTGGAGCCGCCGACCGAGATCCTCGGTACGGGCGACCGGGATGAGAACGCCAAGCGCCCGTCCTTCGCGATCGCGATCACTGTGGTGCTGCTGCCGGTGGTGCTGATGCTGGCCAAGACCCTGGCCGAGACCATCGGGTTCCAGGACTCCGCGGTCGGTGGCGTGCTGGACTTCATCGGGACGCCGCTGGAGGCACTGCTGATCACCACGCTGGTGGCGCTGGTGCTCTTCGGCGCGTTGCAGGGCCGCACCCGCAGCCAGGTCAGCAAGCTGGTCGACTCCTCCTTCGCGCCCATCGCCAGCATCCTGCTGATCGTCGGTGCCGGTGGCGGGTTTAAGCAGACCCTGGTCGACACCGGGGTCGGCGACGTGATCGCCAACGGGCTGGCCGACGCCCCGATCTCCCCGCTGCTCGCCGCCTGGCTGGTTGCGGTCCTGATCCGGGTCGCCACCGGGTCGGCCACCGTGGCGACCGTCACGGCCGCCGGCATCGTCGCACCGCTCGCCGAAGGGCTGCCCGCCAGCCACGTCGCACTGATGGTGCTGGCCATCGGTGCTGGATCGGTGTTCCTCAGCCACGTGAACGACGCCGGGTTCTGGCTGGTCAAGGAGTACTTCAAGATGACCGTCGGGCAAACCTTCAAGACCTGGTCGCTGATGGAATGCGTCCTGTCGGTCACCGCACTGATCGTCATCCTGCTCCTCGGTCTGGTGGTCTAACACGCCCGCAGACGAGTCGGCGGGTCCCTCGCTGGACCCGCCGACTCGCATCCGGACCACCGTTTGGGGCACGCTGGCCCGCATGTCCTTCCTCGATCGTCTGCGTCGTCAGGAACCGCAGTCGCTCCCCGCCCCCGGCGACGAGCTGCACCCCGGTTACCGTCCGCGCTTCACCAACGAGTGTCAGAGCATCTGGACCGAGCTGGTGCCCGAGCAGGGTGCCTGCACCACGCTGCAGGGTGAGCTGCTCCGGGCGGTCCAGGCGCTCGCCGAGGAGGCCCAGCAGAACGGCAACATCAACTGGGACCGTGACTTCGAGCGGTTCTGCGATCTGCTGCACACCCACCTGCATGACGAGGCCCTGCACGCCGACGAGTGGAACGCCGCCTGCCGCGACCTGGACGTGCTGCGCCGCTTCGGTCGGGTCGCCTACGCGATGAAGCCGGAGTGGGCCCGGGACGAGGACTACCCGGACCCCGCCGTGCCGGAACCGCTGCCGGAGGATCTGGAGTCGGAGCTGCCCGCCTACGTCAACGCCGACCTCTACGACCACCTCGCGGACTGCGTGGCCCAGGTCGCCCGCGCACACCCGCGCCCGCTGCACTACGCCGCGCCCGTCGACCAGCTGCGGTGATCGCAGAGGGCAGCTCAGCCGCCGCTCCCTCTGACCGGACCGACGCGTGCGCGCCTAGCTCACGCGGCGAGTTCGGTGCTCACGCGCCGAGTGACGCACCCGCGCACCCGAACTCGGTGCCGAACCCCCGAACTCACGCCAGCGGGTCAGCGCTGGACCAGCTGGCGCGGGCGGCATGCACGGTGGGACAGCCCGCTGGCAGCGTGCCGGTCGGCTGCCTGCTGCTTGGCTGGGCGCTGGGCGGCAGCCCGCTGTGGGGGTTACTCACAGTGACCGCGCTGGCGGTGCTCCCCGTCGCCTCGGTGCTGGCGTTGCGGGCGTTCGGGGTGGTCGACACCCTGCGGATCACTGGGCGGACCCGGCTGATCCTGCTGGCCGGTGGAGCGGCGTGGGAGCTGATCGCTGTCGCGCTGCTCTGGTCATGGGGCGCGCAGGCTCCGCTGCGGGCAGGGCTGATCGGGGTGTTGGCCGCACTGGTGGCCATGCTGGCCCTGCATCCGACCGGGGTGAGTGCGCACACCAGCATCCCGGCATTGTTCGCCGGGGCGCTCCTGCCCGGTGCACCGGTGTGGGGCGCATTGATGGTCGTCGCCGCCGCGGTCGCCGGCTGGGCTCGGCTGCGGGTTGGAGCGCACACGTTGGCGCAGGTGGCGGCCTGGCCTCCGGTGGTGGGGGCGGCGGGGCTGGTCGGGGCCGTGCTGGCCGGTTGAGCCTCGACCTCTCAGCCGTGCAGCGACCCCGACGGCGTGGTCCCGTCTGGTGGGGTGGTCCGCACCTGCGGCTCCGGATCGCGTGACACCGTGGACTTCACCGCGTCAACGGCCTTGTCCTTCAGCGCGGACGCCTGGTCCTTGGCGAACTGCGCGGCACCCGCCTCAAGGTCGTCGACCCGGGACTGCACCCGTGGGTCGTGCCACAGGCTGGACGCCCAGCCCTTGATCTGCTCGTAGCGGGCACGGCCGGCGCGGGTTCCGAGCACGTAGCCCAGGGTCGCACCGACCACGAATGCGCTCTTCGCCTTCACCGTGGACCTCCCTCGATTCGGGTGTCCACGCTAGGCGAGCCGCGCCGGGTGCGCGCGTTCAGGGTCAGTCGGTGACCACCAGTCGTCGGCGCAGCGCCGCGATCAGGTTGTCGGTGAGGCCGCCGCCGCGCAGCACCTCGATCAGCCCGCCGTCCTCGGCCTGTGCGGCATCCAGCATCGCGGCCATCGACCGGGGGTCGGCACCCAGCATCGGGGGCAGCTCGGTGACCGGGGTGGACATCAGGGTGGCCATCATCGACGCCTGACCCTCGGAGAGGGCGTCGGCGGCGACGGCATGCGCGGCCATCATCCGGCCGTAGATCGCTTGCAGGTTGTCCGCCGTGCGGCCGTAGTCGGCGACGATGGTCTGCGCATCGGCACCCAGCGCGGTGAGGATGCTGGCAACCAGCACCCCGGTGCGGTCCTTCCCGGCAGCGCAGTGCACGACGGTGGCACCGGTGGCGGCGGACAGCAGCCCGAGCAGCGCGACCACGGCGGGGGCGGTGGACCGCAGGATGTCCAGGTAGGCGCGCCCGACGGTGTCAGTGTCCGCCTGCGCCATCCGTGCCAGGGTGTCCTGATCGGTGCCGCCCGCACCACCCACGGTGTCGACCAGCGGGATGTGGTGGTAGCTGACCGGCAGCCGACCGAGCGGTCCCCGGCCGGTGGACTCGGCCTCCGCGGCGGAGCGCAGGTCGACCACATGCGTCAGACCGTCCGCCACCGCCTGGCGTGCCCAGTCCTCGGTGACGCAGGACATGTCATCCGCCCGCCAGAGCATCCCGGCGCGGACGGTGCCGCCCTGGACCGGGGTGCCCCCCAGATCACGCAGGTTGACCGGCGGGGACAGGACGGGGGACGTCGACATGCGGGGACCTTCCAGCTCCGGCGTGCGGCCCGACGGCGGACGACCGGGTGGTCGACGGGCGACGACGCGCGTGTCCCCAGGGTGTCAGACGGGCGGGCCCGCTCTCGACCGCGCCGCGCCCGCCCGTTACCGTCCGACCATGGCGAAGCTCTCCACCGAGGCGTATGAGGCCGAGCTGTACCGCTTACAGTCCGAGTTGGTGACGCTGCAGCGCTGGGTGCAGGCCACCGGTGCCCGGGTGGCGGTGATCTTCGAGGGACGGGATGCCGCGGGCAAGGGCGGGACGATCAAACGGATCACCGAGTACCTGAGCCCCCGGGTGGTCCGGATCGCCGCGCTGCCCGCCCCCACCGACCGCGAGCGCGGACAGTGGTACTTCCAGCGATACGTGCAGCATCTGCCCGCCGCCGGGGAGGTCGTGCTCTTCGACCGGTCCTGGTACAACCGCGCCGGGGTGGAGAAGGTGATGGGCTTTTGCACCGACGAGGAACACGCGAGGTTCCTGCACCAGGCACCGACCTTCGAGCGGATGTTGATCGAGGACGGGCTCCTGCTGCGCAAGTACTGGTTCTCCGTGTCGGACACCGTGCAGCTCAAGCGGTTCCGCTCCCGGCTGGATGACCCGCTGCGGCAGTGGAAGCTCAGCCCGATGGATCTGGAGTCGATCCGGCGCTGGGAGGACTACTCGCGGGCCAAGGACGAGATGTTTGCGCACACGGACACCGAGGACAGCCCGTGGTTCGTGGTCGAGTCGGACTCCAAGAAAGCCGCGCGGCTGAACATGATCCACCACCTGCTGTCGACCATCCCGTACACCGATGTGCCGCATCCGCCGGTGGCGCTGCCGGAGCGTCCGGTCGGGACCGGGGACTACCGCCGTCCGCCACGCGGGCAGTTCACCACGGTGCCGGATCACGCGGCCCGGATCGTCGAGCGCGACTGACCGGGAGGAGCGCACCACTCGTCGGTACGTGGCACCGCTCAGTGCACCGGGCCGGGGTGACCCGGGGATGACCAGGGATCACCCACCCCCGGGGCATGTGCCACTCAGCGCCGCGCCCCAGGCACCCAGGGGTGGGGCCATCTGCCTACGCTCACAGGGCAGTCCGGTCGTCCATCCGAGGAGTCACGTCATATGTCCACCCGCCGCACCGTCGCCACGCTGACCGCCGTCGCCGCACTGGGGCTGCTGACCGCGTGCTCGGGCACCGACGAGCCGAAGCCGACCGCGACGGTGACCGTGACCGCTCAGCCGGAGCAGCCCGCCACGCAGAGCCCGCAGGCCACTGGTGACGCCGACACCTCTGCTGCGACCAGCGACGATGCTGTCCAGGCGTTCATCGACGCGCAGACCGCCTTCATCGACTACAAGCAGAGCTGGACCGGCGGCAACCTCGGCGCGGACCCGGAGTTCCAGCGCCTGAAGCAGGAGTTCATCCAAGCCAAGCAGGCCATCAACCGCACGGATCTGTGGCTGGGAGCGAACAGCGATGTCACCGGATCGGGGATGGCGATCCCCGCCGATGAGGCGGTGCGACTCGGCCAGGAGGTCGTCCGGGCGAACGCCACCCCGGTCGAGGTGACGCTGGACGAGGACGACGGCCGGCTCACCTGGGAGATCGAGTACGACAACGGCGACGACGCGACCATCGATGCCGACACCGGTGCCGTGGTGGAGTTCGACCTCAACGACTGATCAATCCGACGGGGTGGTGCGCCGCTGCCGGTGCTCGGACCAGGCCCCGGTGGACCACAGCGCCCACAGCACCAGCAGCGGCTGGAACAGCAGACGCACTCCGCGCTTGGTGTCGGTGTCCAGCCCGAAGCCGTCGGTGTGCGTCAGGTACTGGGAGATGTTCCCGGGGAAGATCGCCACAAAGAACGCCGCAGCGAGCCAGCCGACCAGTCCACGGTGCCGGGGCGGGGTGGCGATCAAGGCCGAACCCAGCGCGATCTCCACCACCCCGGACCCGAGCACCGTTGCGTCGTCGCCGACCGGGAACCACTCCGGGACCTGGGCCTGGAACTCTTGCCGGGCGAAGGTGAGATGACTCGTCCCGGCGAACGCCAGGAATCCACCGAGCAGCACCCGTCCGATCGTGCGTCCACGCCCTGTGCTCGTCATCCGCCCATCAGAGCACGTGGGCGATCATCCCGCGCGGGCTCGGCTCCCTGCCGACGGAAGGGCGCGATGAGCGTCGGCAGCAGCTGCCGCCGGTGCACCGCCATCACCACCGCGGCGATCACCAGGTAGATCCCGGACAGGATGAACCGGCCGGTGGTGCCGGTGACCACGAACTGCACCGCGAACAGCGCCAGCAGCGTCCACGCCGACCACCGCCAGAACCGCAGCGAGAGCAGGATCGCCACCCCCATCAACGTCTGCGCGGCGGTGAGCAGCATCTCCTCGGTCTGCCGGGTGTCCAACACCAGCGCCGCGGGGCCGCCGCCAGCCAGATAGGCGATCGGCAGCGAGCCGACCAGCAGCGTCCACTGGTTGATCTTCGATGAGATCAGGGTGGCGATCGCGGCGGTGCCCTTCCCGCGCCAGGCGAACAGGATGGCGACAATGAACTCCGGCGCCTCGGAGGCCAACGGTGCCAGCCACTGCACCAGCAGAAACTCGTCGATGCCGAGCTTCGTGCCAGAGGCGACCAGTGACTCGGCGAAGGGTTCGGCACTGACCAGGATGACGGCTGCGGCCAGCACAAAGAGCGCGACCACCAGCGGGCGACGACGGCGGCGGGGCAACCCGCCGATCACCGCGGCGGTGCCGATCAGGTCCGGCTCCTCCGCCTCGCCCCGGGTCAGTCGGTACAGGTAGAAACCGAACCAGGCGATCATCGCTAGCCCGAACACCAGGTGGATCTGACCGGTGGCCGGGATGACGAAGGCGGCCACACCGGCGATCAGCAGGAATCCGAGTTCCATCCGGTTGCCGGGTTCGAGTGCCAGCGCTCGGGTTGGCTTCTTGGCGACGCGGCCTGCGACATAGATCGAGACCAGCACCACCAGCGGCCAGCCGAGGCCGAGCAGCAACCGGTTCGATCCGGTCATGTTGGCCGCGGCGTATTGCACATAGTCCGGGTCGCTGCCCGCGGTGTAGGCGTAGAACAGGTCGACGGCGTACTCGGGCAGCACCGCGATCAGTGCCAGCACGGCGATGGCGAAGCCACCGGAGACGTCGACCTGCGCGGCCTCGGCGGCCCATGCCAGCACGAAGGAGGCCGCGACCACCGCCGCGCCGTACAGCGCAAGCTGAATCAGCGGGTCCGGGTCACTGCCGGACAGCCGCAGCACAACAGCGGGGATCGCGATGAGCACCGCGATCAGCAGAGAACGGATCAACACCCGCAGCGGCGGGGCGTTCTGGGTCATGGCGGGGGCCTTTCGGGCTCCGGCGCCCAGCCGAAGCGCCGCAGGGCTCCGGCCAGCCGCGAACAACGACGGACTGGCCGAAGGTCTCGCCCACCGGATCGGCGCGATGACCGGGTGCCTGAGCACCAGCATGTCGATCATCGCTGCCGGTCAGGAACTGACCGGCCGGGCTACTCCCCTTCGCGGCGCACACAGTAGGCAGACATTCTTAAATTGCGCAACGCTCATGTTGCCCTATTTCTACGGGCTGATATCCGGACATTCGTGATCGGGTGTCCGAACTTGATTCAGCGGGTCACCGTGAGGGTCGGCAGCTGCAACGGCGCGACGTTCTCGATCGGCTGCGCCAGCTCCTGGACCAGACCGGAGAGGTCGTTCACGACCAGACCAGTAGTGGCCACGGCACAGGGGGTGACCGTGATCAGCGCCTCGCCGGACTGACCGGGCTTGATGCTCTCGGTCACGAACCGCTGGGCGGTCGCCTCGCTCGGCGGTGTCGGAGCGGTAGGCCTCACCGCGCGTCGTCGTCGGCGTCGGCGTTGACCACGGTCGCGGTCGGCGCGTTGGCGGCGGGCCACGACCCGGCGATCAGCGAGACGCTGGCGGGCATGGTGACGTCCACCGACGCATTCGACGCCACACCGGTGGCCCCTCCGGCACCGTCGCCGCGGGCTGCACGGTGACGGTCCGGATCACTCCGGGGTCGGAGGTGGCCACGTCCCCGGTGATGTCGACCGAGGCCTCCGTTACCGCGATCAGTGCGCGACCGCCGGTACTCGCGGCGGTGGTCGTCTCCGGGACGACGTTCGACTTGACCAGGGCAAAGCCGTCCGTGCGGAGCTGGAAGAAGACCGACAGCGGGGTGCCGGTGGCCGGGACCTTGTCGGTGCGGGTCAGCTCGACCGCGCTATACGGGAAAGTCGCGCTCGGGAGGGTGCCCTACACGTAGTCAGCGGGTGACCGTGAGAGTCGGCAGCCGTGCAGCGGTAACGTCCGTGACCCGCACACCGACCCGTCCTCGCATCGGCTCCCCCTCAGACAGCGGACCCAGTCCGGGGCAGACCAGTTCGGTACCGGACTGGGTGCAGAAGCCGTAGGTGTCGGCGATCTCGACGCCCGCGCCGTGCCGCACGGTCAGGGTGAAGGGGCCTGTGCCGTGGCCGGTGGCCTCGATCTGGAACCACAGGTAGACCACGTCGCCCTGGGCTGCGCCGCTCAGGGTGGTGCCCGGACGCCAGCTCGCGTGCAGGTCGATAGGCCCGGCAGCGGCAGTAGGTGCAGACCCGAAGGTGCTGCTCACCTGGCTGGTCGGCGTGGTCGGCGGCTCGTGGGAGACCTGCGCGGGCGCGGCGACCATGGTCACCAGCACCACCACGACCTCGGCCAGGCCGATCCCGGCCCACATCACCGCCCGGTGGGTCCATCCGACGGGGGCCGGGTGGCGACGCCGCCACCACAGCGGAAGCAGCGCGAACCAGCTCAGCGCCGCGGAACGTCGGGCGGGCACAGTGCGCCGTTCCAGGTCAACCAGGTCGACCCGGCGTCGACACTCGTCGCACGCCGCTACGTGCGCATCGACCCGTCGGCGTCCGCGGACACCGTGGTTGCCCGTGATGTGCCGCGCGATTTCCAGGCCGGTGGGGTGGTCCTGCGGCTCGCGGGCCGGAAGCACGTGTTCGGCCACCCAGGCGTCGAACAGGGAGCGGCGTCCCAGGTAAAGCGAGCGTCCGACACCGCCGACTGTCATGCCGAGCGCGTCCGCCGCTTCCCGGTAGGAGGCACCCTGCACGTCGACCAGCTCGATCAGCTGCCGTTCCCGACCGGTCAAGCGGTCCAGCGCACGGAAGGCCGAGGCCTCCTCGTCCCGGTCGAGGATCGTATCTTCCGGGGAGCCGGTGGACTGCTGGTCGACAGCCAGTGCATCCGCCCCGTCCTGCAACAGACTCAGGCTCTCCGCGGGGATTTCCCGGTTCTCCCGCAGATGCCCGGACAGTCGGCGCATCACCGCTCGTAGGTAGCCGCGTACCCCTCCGACCGGCCCGCCCCCGCGACGCAGGGTGCCGAGTAGGGAGACGAAGGTATCCGACACGATGTCTTCGGCGTCATCGGGGCCGATCATCCGGACGGCCATCTGCCGCGCCCAGCCGACATGTCGACGGTAGAGCTGCTCGAACGCGTCCTCGTCACCGCGGCGGACGGCGACGCACAGGGCCAGGTCCTGGATGGCCGCCCGTTGCTGGGCCGTCAGCCCCTCCGACCCCGGTGCCGGGTCGAGCACCGCGACCGCCCCGTCCTCCACCCCGTCAGCGGGCACGGCGACGGCCGCCCCGTCACTGAGGACGGGGCGGCCGATCCGGGTACGGCTGCGACTCATGAGCGGTGTCGACGCCCCTTCGCCCGCGCCCACGACCCCGCTGCGATCACGACCAGCGCCAGGAGCAGGAGCGCCCACGGCGTCGAGCTTCCGGTCCAGGCCAGCACACCCGACCGCGGCCCGGAGTCACCCGTGCCCGACGGTGTGGCCGTGGGCTCGCCGGTCGGCTCCTGGGTCGGCGGCACCACCGGCGGCTCACCCACCGTGACCGTGACCGTCGCAGTGGCGACCTGGCCGAGGTCGTCGGTGTACGTCACCGTGAAGGTGTCCACGCCGGAGAACCCCGCGGCGGGGATGTAGGTCACCACGCCGTCCACGACGCGTGCAGTGCCGTGCGCCGGAGTACCGACCTCGATGTCCACCACCGTGGAACCCTCGGCCAGCGCCAGCACGTCGACGTCGACCGCGGTCTCGTAGGCGGTATCCACCGTGGCGTCGGTCGCGGTGAGGGCGATCACGACGATGGTGACCGTGCCGGTGGCCGTCTGGCCGAAGGTGTCCACCACGTCGTAGGTGAAGGTCGCCTCACCGGTGAACCCCGCCGCCGGGGTGAAGGTGATCGTGCCGTCCGGGTTGAGCAACACCTGGCCCGCCTCGGTGGTGCCGACCGCGGTGATGGTCCACGGGGCCAGCAGCAAGCCGGCCTGCGTGTCCTGCTCCGCTGCCGGGTCGATGACCAGAGCCATCTCCACCCCGGTGCGTCCGGTCAGCGTCGGCGGCTGCGGGGCGGCGTACACCGAGATCCGCAGCACCGCGGTCGCGGTCTGACCCACCGCGTCGGTGATCGTGTAGCTCACCGAGTCCGGCCCGGAGTACCCAGCGGCCGGGATGTAGTGGATCCGGCCGTCACCGGTCAGCTCGGCGGTGCCGAACATCGGCTCACCCAGCGCGGTGAGGGTGATCGCGTCGCCCTGGTCGTTGGCCAGCACGTCGACGGTCACGTCCACCCCTTCCAGGGTGTCCACCGCGTCATCGTTGGCGACCGGAGCGTCCACGACCTCAACGTCCAGGGTGACGGTCACGGTCTGGCCGACCGAGTCGGTCCAGGTCAGCGTCACCTGATCGGTGCCCACATACCCGGCCTCCGGGGTGTAGGTCACCGTGCCACCCGAGACCGTCGCCGTGCCGTGCTCGCCATCCGTGCTCACCGCGAGGGTCAGCGAGTCACCGGACGCCACCATGTCCACGGAGATTGCCGTGTCCAGACCGGTCCGCACCGAGGCGTCCTCACCGGTCGGGCGAGCCACCACCGTCACGGTCACATTCGCCGTCGCCGACTGACCCGCACCGTCGGTGATCGTGTACGTGAAGGTGTCCGTGCCGGAGAAGCCCGCAGCCGGGGTGTAGGTGATGACCCCATCGGTGCCGACCACGATGGTCCCGTTCGCCGGGTCGGTCGTCCCGGTGATCCCACCGTTCGTCACCACATCGTTGACCAGCACCGGGATCTCCACCGCGGTCTCCATCCCCGTGCGGGCGGTATCGACCGTCGCCGTGACCGCCTCGACCACGATCACCGTCACCGTGGCGGTCGAGGTCTGACCAGCCGGGTCCGTGAGCGTGTACGTGAAGGTGTCCGTGCCGGTCCAGCCCGACTCCGGGGTGTAGACCAAACCCGCCTCAGTGACCGTGGCGGTCCCCTGCGTCGGAGCAGTGGAGATGGTGACCGTGGAGTCGTCCGTGTTCTGGTCATTGACCAGCACCGGAACGGTCACCGCCGTGTCCACCAGCGTCCACGTGCTGTCATCGGTCGCAGCCGGAGTCGCGTACACCGTCACCGTGACGGTGGCGGTCGCGGTCGTGCCCGCGTTGTCCTGCACCGTGTAGGTGAAGGTATCCACGCCGATCCCAGTCGGGGCGTACACGACCTTCCCGTCGGCGATGCTCACCGAGCCCAACGAACCCTGCGTGACACCGGTGATCACACCACCGGTCGCCACGTCATTCGACAGGACGTCAATCGTCACCGCGGTGGCCTCACCGGTCACCGCCTCGTCATCGGTCAACGCGATCGGGTCCACCACAATCACCGTCACCGTTGCCGTGTCGGACTGACCCGCCACGTCGGTCACCGAGTAGGTGAACGTGTCCGTGCCGGTCCAGCCCGCCTCCGGGGTGTACACGACATGCGTGTCGTCCCACGTCGCGGTGCCATGGCCCGGCTCCGTCTCGACCACCAGCGTCCCCGTGCCGACGAACGCGTCATTCGTGGTCACGTCGATGTTCACGGGGGTGTCCGTGAGGGTCGAGGCTGCGTCATCCGACAGGTCAGGGGCCTGCAACACGACCACGGTGATGGTCGCCGTCGCGGTCTTACCCATCGAGTCGGTCACCGTGTACGTGAACGAGTCCTGGCCCGCGAAGTCCGCAGCCGGGGTGTAGGTCACGGTCGTGCCCGACACCGACGTGGCCGCCGAGGTCGTGCTGACCACCAGTCCGTCACCGGTCACCAGACCGGACAGGTCGATGGCGGTCGGCTCCTGACCGATGGTCACCGTGGAGTTCGCCGCCGTCGGCAGCGGAACGACCGTGACGGTCACGGTGGCCGTGCGGGACTGCCGGGCCTTGTCGGTCACCGTGTAGGTGAACGTGACATCGCCGGAGCCGTCGCTCGCCGCGATGTAGTCGATGGTCGTGTCGCCCTCGGACCAGGACATCGTGCCCGAGTCCGGGGTCGACACCTCGGTGATCACACCCGAGGCGTCGAAGGTGTCATTGGTCAACACGTCCAGGGTGAGGGAGTCACCGGCGGACAGTCGCACCTCATCGTCGGTCAACACCGGAGGATCGATCGGGTCCATGTACCCGAAGTCGACCCCCGTGATCCCGTCGGCCGGGGCCAGGACGATGGGCTGCGAGGGAACCTCAGCCGCGTCCAGACCCGCCACACCCGCCGACGACGGGTCCGCCGTCAACGTCCACTTGCCCGGCGACATCCCGTCCAGCACGTACGTGCCATCCGCCTCCGTGGTCACCGACAGGTCATCAGCCTCGGTCACCACGATGTCGTCGCCCGCGCCGCCCTCGTCGATCTGGTTCGCGCCGAAGGTGTACCCCGTGGCGCGCACGGTCACATCACCCAGACCGGACTCCGCACCATCCATCGCCCACGAGTAGTCGTCATCCAGGTACACGGTGCCCGCAATCTGCGCGGCACCGGAGACCAACTCCAGGCCCGCCGCACCGGATACCGGGGTGTCCAGACCGGTCACCAGACCCGAGACATCGTTGACGATGGTCCCGTTGAGTGAGAGCACACCGGGGGTGACCTCGATGATCGCCTCGCCACCGGTGCCGCCGAGGATCTCCCCGGTGAGGAACCGGACCGCAGTGACCCCGGAAGGCGTGGAACCGTTGGCCGGCCAGGCCTGCCAGGTGACCCCGGTATCACCGGAGCGGTCCGCCTGAATCGCGGCCATCACCGCAGCGGAATCCTCAGTGGTGTACTCGATGTCCACGGACATATCCGCCTCCACCGACACACCCGTCACCGTCAGACCATTCAGACCCTCAGTGCCACGCCCATCACCGTTGAACGGCAGGACATCGACGATCTTCCCGGTCCCAGCCGAGCCAGTCAGGCCGTTGTACCAGCCGACCGTGTAGGTGATCGGCACACCCGGGATCGCATAGCTGGCGGCGGCGCTCTTGGTGATGCCGAAGGTCGCCGGGGCGTTGATGACGATGTTGCCGGTGCCGGTCCGCAGGGACTCAGCGCGCGGGTCACTGTCAGACTTGATCACGGCCTTCGCGGTGACCGTCGCCGGCATGGTGATCGACGTAGCACCGGCCAACCGGGCCTGGAACGTCAGTGCCGGAGCCGTCTGGTTGGCGGCCAGGTCACCGATCTCGAACGTGTAGGTCACCGACCCGTCGGCATTCGTCACCTGGCTGGTCGGCGCATCGCCGCTCCACGACCCGGCGATCATCTCCGCCGTGGTGGGCAGGGTGACATCCAGGGAGACGTCCGTGGCCATACCCGAGGCACCCGCGGGCACCGAGGCGCGGGGCTGCACGGTCACCGTGCGCACCAGACCCGGGTCGGACACCGCTGCATCCCAGGTGAGTGTCACGGATGTCTCCGCGTTGGCAGCCAGTGCCTGCGCACCCAGGCCGTGCACCACACCACTGCCCGGGACGAAGGTGGTGGGCTTGACCAGTGCGTTCTGATCCGAGACCACCCGGAAGAACACGCCCAGCGGTGTGCCGGTCGGCAGCGTCTCGGTGGTGCGGGTCAGGGCGATCGCGCTGTACGGCGTCATGCCGGCGGGGACACTGTCGTAGACGTAGCGGACCGCGTTCACGGCCTGGGCACCGCCGGTCACGCCGTCCACCGTGGTCGACCAGCCGGACTGACCGTCGCCGACCTTCCCGCAGTCGACGGCACGGCGGGCATCGTCGGTGGCCAGATCCAGGTGGGCGTACTCGATGCCGGTGATGTTCTGGTAGCGCTGGGACAGCGTGCCGTCGGTGGTCAGCCGGTCCTCATCCCAGACCCCGCAGACGTTGAGGTTGGTGGTGGGGGAGCCATCCGGGGTGCGGCCGCCGGCATACCCGCCGAAGCGCAGCGTCTGACCGGCGAACATCGGGGTGTTGGTGGCGGTGACCGCGGTGGAACCCGGGGCGATCGGGTCGGTGTAGCCGACCTCCCCCGTCTCGGCGTAGGTCCGCGACAGACCGAAGCTGAGCGAGGAGTTCAGCGAGAAGGTGAAGGAGCCGCCGTTGACAGACTGAGTGAGGGGGGCGCCGGGCTCCTGGCCGGGGGCGTAGCCCTCACCCCAGTTGGACTGACCGGAGACCGAGTCCGGGTCGAAGTCGAAGCTCTGCACGGACAGCTGACGGGCCACCGGATAGTCGGTGTTCGGGATCCACAGCGTGACCAAGCCGGTCGCGATGAACGCGTGGTCGGTGGGCGGGACCCAGCCGTTGCTCGGCATCGCGGTCGGGTAGCTCCGCACATCGGTGATCGCCCCGGTGACCGTGACGGTGATCGGCTCACCGGGGGCGGACTGCGAGCAGCTCCACGTCCCGGCGTTGGGCACTGCGTTCTCGGCCGTGAACTGACCGGTGATCGAGGTGCCGTACATGTAGTTACCGCCGTCGGCGCGGCAGGTGCCGCTCACCACTGCGCCCGGCCCCATGTCGGAGACATCGATCTGGAAGCTGAAGGTGTCAGTCAGCGCCTCACCTCCACGCACGCCCTTGACCGCATCGATCGGCTGGTAGAAGTACGTCTGGTAGTTGATCAGCTGACCGGCCACACCGCCCCAGTTCGAGGCACCGACAGCACCGATGTAGGTCGACATGTTGACCATCGGTCGGGCGGAGACGGTCACACCCGCGGGTGCCGAATCCGCAGTGCCGGCTGAGGACAGCACGCTCGAGAGCACCTGGCCGTTGGCGGCGTAGTCCACCATCGCGCGGACCTGGTAGGTCGAGGCACCGGTCGAATCGTGCTGACGCACACAGGTCAGAGTCCGGCCATCATCGGACACCCCGGAGTTCGGAGCCGCACACGCCGCCATCGACTCGGCCTCAACCCACCTCATCCCCTCGGGCAGGGTCTGGGTCAACGTCACATCACCAGCGGTGGCCACCGAGTAACCCCACAGGTAGACCACCGAATCGTGCGTACGCACCAGTCCGTTGGTGGCCGACGAGTCATTCCCGGGGGTGTCATCGCCGTCCCAGGGCGCGGTGCCGTCCTGCACCACCGTGAGTTCCAGGCCCGACGCGGAACCCGTGGCCGCACTCGCTGCCGGCGCGGCACCGATGCCGAGAAGCAGGGTGAGCGCCGCGACCCACGCGGCCCAGGTGTGGAGGCGGGGACGGGCGAGAGCGGATCTCGCTCGGGGACTGGCGGACATCGGAACTCCTCAGACGGCGGCACCGAACCTTGGGGACAGTCCGGTCGATGGAAAACCGCGTAGTGCGAGAGGCCCGATTTCTTCGCCTCTTGGACGCTCGGATTCAGTGATGTACGTCACATCATCTACGCAGTTGTCACGCCGTTCATCGTCCCGACTCCGGACAGCCCACCAGTAGCGCCCGAACCGTCCCTGAGGAATGACGACGACCAACCAGGGAGCACCGTCGACGGGTTGGGTACCCGCAGGCGGGCGCCTGGGTTCCCCGGCCCGACGCTCAGCGAGTGACGGACAGCGTCGGCAACGCGGCGGCCGACGGATCGTCGACTCGAACCACCAGTTGCCCCGTCAGCTCTTGACCATCATCGAAGGGGCCGATCCCGGGGCAGACCAATGTCGAATCCGAGCCGGTGCAGGTCCCGTACCGGGAGTCGATGCTCACCCCAGGGGCCGACTGCACGGTCAGCGTGGCCGTGGCGGCATCGACCCCGGTGGCGCGGATCCGGAAGTCCAGCGTGACCTCGTCACCCGCCTGCGCCCCCGCCAGCGTGGCACCGGGCATCCAGGCCACAGTGATGGCGGAGGTGTCGCCGGCACTGGCCCGCGGGTCAACCTGCCCACCCCCGGTAATCGCGGCCGAGGGGGCAGTGACGGCCGGATCGCCGGAGGGGGTGGTGATCAGTCCGGCGGCGACCCCGGCGGTGACCACCAGTCCGAGGGTCAGGGCGACCAACTCGGTGCGCCCGGTCAGAAGCACCCACAGGTCGCGCAACCGGGCAGGCTGGTGACGACTCAGCGCCCACCACACCGGCAGCAGCGCCAGCGGACCGTGCGCCGAGGCCCGACGCCGGCGACGCTTGTGCTCGATGTCCAGGTTGGTCAGGCGCAGGTCGCAGGCCGGGCAGTCCGCCAGATGTTGACCTACCCGGCGGCGCAGGCGGATCGGGGCAGTGCCGGTGGTGTACCGGGCGAGTTCCAGTGCCCCCGGGTGACTGTCGTCGGCGGTGGCCAGGTGCTCGGCCACCCACCGGTCGAAGAGCGCCTGTCGGGCGTTGTAGACCATCCGGCCAAGGGTGGTCACCGGGACATCGAGCTCTGCGGCAGCCTCCTTGTAGGTCATGCCCTGGAGCTCGACGAGTTCCAGCACCCGACGTTCGGTCGCCGGCAAGCCCTGGAACGCGCGGGAGGCGCGCGTCCGGTCCTCGCGATCCACCACCGCGTCGTCCAGCGGTGGGATGACCAACCGATCGCCGATGTCGACCACAGCGGCCAGGTCCTCCACCGGGAGAACGTGATCGGTGGGCTTGAGCCGCCGGTGCACCTGGTGGCGCAGCGCGGTGCGCAGATAGGCCCGCACCGGGCCCTCCGGACCGTGCCCGCGACGGAGAGTGGCCAACAGCGCCGCGAAGGTCTCGGAGACCACGTCCTCGGCATCGTCGGGGCCGAGCATCGTGGTGGCGACGCCCAGCGCCCAGTCCGCGTGCCGACGGTAGATCAGCTCGAAGGCGGCACTGTCACCGGTACGCACGCGGGCGCACAGGTCAGCATCAGTGGGGTGCGGCGCGGCGTCCTCCACATCCTCCTCCTCGATGATCGTGTTCCGGTCGGCCAGACGACATCGCGGCCGATCCGACTCATCGGACCGGCCGCGACACCGTGTTCATGCGATCAGGACTGCTGCTCCAGCCCGGCGCGCCGTCGACGCACCATCCAGGACCCGAGCGCGATCAGCACCGAGACCAGTGCCAACACCCAGGTCACCGGCGACCCAGTGACCGCCAGGACCCGGCTGCTGGTGGAGGTCTCGCCCGGATCGGCAGGGGTGGTGACCGGCGGGTCCGGCACTCGCTCCGCAACGGTGATGGTCACGGTGGCGGTGGTGGTCTGACCCAGCTGGTCGGTGAACGTCACCGTGAAGGTGTCCGTGCCGGAGAAGCCCGCCGCCGGGGTGTACGTGACCACCCCGTCAGCGTTCACCGTCGCCGTCCCGTGCCCGGGAGCACTCACCTCGCTGACCGTCACACCCAACCCGCTGGCCGTGTCGAGCACGGCCAGATCGATCGCCTTCTCATACGGGGTCTGTGCGGTGATGTCCTCCGCGGTCAGTGCCACCACCGTCACGGTGATCGTGCCGGTCGAGGTCTGACCGAAGGTGTCAGTGGCCACGTAGGTGAACACTGCCTCACCGGTGAAACCGGCCTCCGGGGTGAAGGTGATCGTGCCGTCATCGTTCAGCAGCACCTCACCCGCCTCGGTGGTCCCCACCGTGGTGATGGTCCACGGCGCGAGCACCGCATCCCCGGTGTCGACCGCGGTGTTGGCCGGGTCGAGGATCAGCGCCATCTCGACGCCGGTGACCTCAGTGATCTCCGGCAGCATCGGCGGCCCGTAGACCTCGATCACCAGCGAGGCCTCCGCGGTCTGACCGACCGAGTCGGTCACCACGTACACCACGCTCTCGCGGCCGGAGAAACCGTCGTTCGGGGTGTAGACCAGCGACCCGTCCTCAGCGATGACGACCCGGCCGAACATCGGCTGGCGCACCTCGGTG
>NZ_JBFBHI010000004.1:0-629949 GCF_040685135.1 Cellulomonas sp. NPDC089187
GGCGTCGACGACCTCGATGGTCACGGTGACCTCGACGGTCTGACCGACCGAGTCGGTCCAGGTCAACACGACCTGATCGTTTCCGACGAACCCGGTGTTCGGGGTGTACGTCAGCACACCCTCGTCCACCGTGGCCGTACCGTCCGCACCCTGGGTGGTCACCGCCAACGTCAGGCCGTCACCGGTGGCCAACGCCCCCAGATCCACCGACACCGCCGTGTCCAGCCCGGTCCGCAGCGCAACACCCTGACCAGTCGGCTGGGCGATCACCGTGATGGTGACATTCGCCGTCGCCGTCGCACCCGACAGATCGGTCACCGTGTAGGTGAACGTATCCGTCCCCGCGAACCCAGCAGCCGGGGTGTAGACGACCTGGCCGTTCGTGATGACGACCGCACCGTTCGCGCCCTGGGTCACCGCGGTGATCTGCCCCTCGGTGGCCACGTCGTTGGCGAGGACGTCCACGGTGACCGCGGTTTCCTCACCCGTGCGTGCCGAGTCCGCCGCCACTGCGATCGGCTCGACCACGGCGACCGTCACCGTGGCGGTGCCGGTCTGGCCGATGGAGTCGGTCACGGTGTAGCTGAAGGTGTCCCCACCGAGGAACCCCTCCACCGGGGTGTAGACGACCTGGCCGTCCACGACCTCCACCGTGCCGTTGGTGCCCTGCGTCACCGACGCAATCACGCCGTCGGTGGCGGTGTCATTGCCCAGCACGTCGACCGTCACCGCGGTGCCCGGACCCGTGTGTGCCGAGTCGTCGGTCAGCGCCAGCACGTCGGCGACCGTCACAGTCACCGTCGCCGTGTCCGTCTGGCCCAGCGAGTCGGTCACCGTGTAGGTGAAGGTGTCCGTCCCGGCGAACCCAGCGTCCGGGGTGTACACGATCCCGGTGCCGGACAGCTGGGCCGTGCCATGAACCGGACCGGAGGCCACCACGAGGGTGCCCGTGCCGACGAACGGGTCGTTGTCGGTGACCGCGACCGTCACCGGGGCGACATTCGTCGTCGATGCCGAGTCGTCGGCCAGCTCCGGTGCGCGCACCACGGTGACCGTCACCGTGCCGGTGGTGGTCTTACCCAGCGAGTCGGTCACCGTGTACTCGAACGAGGTGGTCCCGAAGAACCCTTCCGCCGGGGTGTACGTCACCACCGTGCCCGCCACCGAGGTGCCCTCGGCTGTGGTGCTGATCGCGGCACTGTCACCGGTGAACAGACCGGCCAGGTCGATCGGCGTCGATTCCTGACCGATCGTCACCGCCGTGTCGGATGCGGTCGGCACCGCCACCACCTGCACGGTCACCGTGGCCGTGGCGGACTGGTTCATCTTGTCGGTCACCGTGTAGGTGAACGTCTCCGACCCCGGGGTGGACCCGGCGGTGTAGGTCACGACACCGTTCGACTGCGTGACCGTGCCGGCCGTCGGGGTGCCCAGCTGGGTGATCGCCGCCGACGGGTCGACCGTGTCGTTGCCCAACACGGTGATGTCAACCGTGTCACCAGCGGACACCCGCGCGGTGTCATCCACCAGCACCGGTGCCGGGATCGGCACCACAAACCCCAGGTTCAGATCCGTCGCGGTCTCGGTCGGCTGCAGAGCCACCGCACCACCCGGCACCTCAGCGGGCACCATGCCCGACACCGCACCGTCCACGGCGACCGTCCACGAACCCGGCGCGAGACCGTCCAGGGTGTAGGTGCCATCGGCAGCGGTGGTCACGGCTGGAGCATCCGCAGCGGTCACCGTCTGGTCGTCACCGGAACCACTGTCGTCGATGCCGTCCGGACCGAAGGTGTACCCGGTCGCGATCACCCGGACCCCAGCGAGGCCCGCATCCCCGGAGGTCAGCGCCCCGGAGTAGTCCACGTCGTCGTACACCGTGCCGGACAGCGACACCGCGCCCGAGGGCAACTGCACCGCCGCGACATTCGCGATCGGCTGCGCGATCAGCTCCACCACACCCGACACGTCATTGACCACCGCACCCGAGGCCGCCAGGGCACCCGGAGTCACCGTGATCTGCGCCTCGCCGGACTTGCCCGGCAGGATGTTCGCGGTGACGAACCTCAACGCCGTCGCATTGCTCGGCGGGTTCGCCCCGGACGCGAGCGTGTTCCAGCTGATGCCGGTGTCCCCGGATCGGTCCCCGTTCACCGCCGCCATCACACTGGCCGACGCATCAGTCGTGTACTCGATGGCAACCGCCATATCCGCGTTCACCGACACCGCGTCCAGCGACAGCCCGGGCAGCCCATCGGTGCCGCGACCATCACCCGAGAACGGCAGAATGTCGACGATCTTGCCGACCCCGACCGGGTTCTCCAGACCGTTGAGCCACGAGACGCTGTACGTCACCGGGACGCCCGGGATCGCGAAGCTGGACGACGCGAGCTTGGTCATCACAAACGCGGCGGGGGTGTTGACCACCAGGTCAGCGGTGTCCGTGCGGAAGCTGGCCGCGCGGGGGTCGCCATCCGAATTGATGACCGCCGTGACCGTCAGCGTCGCTGGCATCGTGATCCGAGTACCGATCCCGACCTGGAACGTTAGCGGGGCTGCCGCCTGGTTCGCGGTGAGGTCACCGAGCGCGAAGGTGTAGGTCACGCTGCCATCAGTGTTGGTCACGCTGGCGATCGGAGCCTGCCCGGCAGGCCAGGAGCCTGCGATCATGGAGATCTCACTCGGCAGACGCACGTCGACCGTAGTGTTGGTAGCCATCGCGGTGGAGGTGCCCGCGGGCGCCGACACAGTCGGCTGGACCGTCACCGTTCGCACGGTGCCGGCGTCGGCGCTAGATGCGTCCCAGCTGATGTCAACGCTAGTCTCCGCGCTCGCAGCTAGCGCTCGCGCGCCGAGCACATGAGTGGGTTCCGTTGGGTCATAACTGGAGCGAACCAGAGAAAGGTTGTCACCCCAGTACTGGAAGAACACCGGAATCGGAGTGCCGGCCGGCAGGCTCTTGCTCGTTCGAGTCAGCGCAATCGCGCCATACGCACTCTCATTTCCTACCGGATCGAACATGAAGCGAACCGCGTTGGCATCGCCGCCAGGAACAGCCGTCGAGTCCGTCGTCCAGGCCGGATCACCGTCGCCGACACTCCCGCAATCAGCAGCCTTGCGCTGAGAATCACTACTGACACCGAGGTGCGCGTACTCGACGCGAACCACCCCGATATCCCGGATGCTCACAGGTCCAGCTTTTAAAACACTTTCGTCCCAAACCCCACAAATGGAGAGACCGGTGACTTTGGACGACTGTGGAGTTTGGACTTGAAGGTACCCACCAAAGCGCAGCGTCTGTCCGGCAAACATCGGCGCGTCGCCACTCGATACAGAGGATGAACCCTCCGAAATCGGCCCGAGCCACTCCAGTTTCCCAGATTCGGCATAAACCCTTCCCAGGCTCGGACCAACCGTTGAACCGACCTTGAAAGTCCAATAGGCACTGTTAACCCCCGAAACATCAGCCGCCCCCGGCTCGTGCCCTGGAGCATACGCGCTCCCGTAATTGGACTGTTGCGAGACCGACGCGGGATCGAAGTCGGAGATCTTTGCCATGAGCTGTCGCTGTTCAGGATAGTCAGTCAACGGCATCCACAGCACGATCTGCGCGGGCGCAACATAGGCGCGGTCGGGGTTTAATACCCCCGTGGAAGTCTCGGTCGGATACGTACGCGCATCGGTCACCGCATCCTTGACGGTCACCTGGACAGGCTGCCCCGGGCCAGCCTGTTGACAGGTCCAGACGCCGGCGTCCGGAACCGAGTTTGCAGCCGTGTAGGTCGTTCCATTGATTTTCGTTCCGATTGCACGATTTCCAGTATTGGCGCCGCAGAAGTTGCCGACTTCGTAGTTCGACCCCATGCTAGATGCGTCAATGGTGAATGTGAACTCGTCCGAAAGCCCTTCTACTCCGCGATCCCCACGAGCCCCATCGATCAATTGATAGAGGTTAACAAAGATGCCTACGCGCTGCCCCTCGACGCCGTTCTGCTCATAGTACCCGGCCGCTGTCGCGGAAACCTCCATATTGACCCGCGGCGCAGCACTCACTGTCACCTCAGCCGGAGCCGAGTCCGTCGCCCCAGCCGACGACAACACACTCGACAACTCCTGCCCGTTTGCCGCGTAGTCCACCGTCGCGCGCACCTGATAGCTCGCCGTCGCCGCGGTCTGGTTCTCGCGCGTACAGGTCAGTGTCCGCCCGTCAGTCGAGACCGCAGCATCACCTTCCCGGCACGCCGACACCGACTCGGCGGCCCGCCACGACATACCCTCGGGAAGGCTCTGCGTGAATGTGATGTCCCCGGGTGTGACGATCGAGTAGTCCCAGCGGTACACCACAGAGTCGTGTGTACGCACGATGCCGTTGGTCTCGGATGAGTCATTCCCGGGAGTGTCGTCGGCGTCCCATGTGCCGTCGCTGTTCGGGGTGCCGTCCCGCAAGACAGTCAGAGCCAGGTCGCCTGCAGTGCCGACGGTGCCGGCAGCGGGCACCACGGCCGCAGCAGGCGCGGTGGCTGGACGATCGGCACCATCCACATCCACCGCGGGCTCATCCCCCGCCCCGCCATCGGACGGGTCCTGGTCGCTGGCAGGCTCCGGTGCATCGCCGGTTGCAGCATCGGTCCCCTCGTCGGGCTCGCTCGACGCCGGCTCGGAAGCCGTCACCTCGGGCGTGGCCACCGCCTCCGGGGGGTCGGTCAGGGCTATGGCGGGCGCGGCGAGGCCGACTCCGACCAGGAGGGCCGCGGCCAGGCTGGCCACCGTCCTCCGGCCGGGGAGGGCCCGCGCCCTTCGCCTGCTCGCACTGAGGTTCGTCATCAGTTGGACTCTCCGCTTGTCATGTCGTGGCCGCCCGCCCCCGCACGGCGCCTTCTACTGCCCCCTGGGCACTCAGGACTCCGCGGCGGCGACATTCGCCCTCAGTATTCGCAAGTTTTTCCTGTGACCCTGGTCACATGGACAGACGGGTGACATCACCGTCCCCTCGACGCCTTGAGTTCTGGCGGAGATACGGGACAGGTGAGTACGCATCACGGTTCACCTGGGTGGCATCACGGCCAGATCCAGGGACCCTCGCGCCCGGCTCAGTGCTCGCGCGGCGGTGTGATGGGTCGGCGGGAGATCTGTGCGGCGATCGGTCTGCCGTCGCCGACGGTGCAGGTGGCACAGCGGTGTGCCCACCCGGGTAGCAGGCGGTTCAGCGCCCACTCAGTCAGTCGTCGGAGGCGGTCTTCTCATCCGAGATCGCCACAGCCGGCTGCACCTCGACCAGCAGCTCGTCCACCAGCGCCGACGGCTCCGGCCACTCTGAGGGCCGCTCGGGCACGTCGGTCTGGGAGTGCGCACCGCAGCCGTGCTCCAGCGCCACGACCTTGCCGTCGTCCGGGGACCACTCGTTGGCGCACACCCCGAACACCGCGCCCAGCGGTCCCTGCAACGGGATCAGGAAGCCGCAGGTCATGCAGCCCTGCGCGGAGGCGACCGATCCGGCGGTGGCCGGGCCCTGCCGTCCGCGGTACCAGCGATCGGCGGCCTCGTTCAGCCCGACCGGGGACAGCACCCGCTCCCGAGCGAGGGCCAGCTCGTCGATGGCGACCTCGTCCAGCTCCGGATCTCCGGTGGGCGTCCAGCCGGGCTCCAGGCGCGGGTCGTCGGCCTTGAAGGGCAACACGTCGCCGGGGCCGATGTCGCCCGGGCGCAGTCGCTCCTCCCACGGCACCCAGGCCGGGGCGAGGATCGCGTCGTCACCGGGCAGCAGCACCGCCTCGCACACGGTGGCGACCCGGCCACGGGGCACCCGGGACACGGTGACGGTCCACACCCAGCCGCGGTAACCACGGGCGGTGCAGGCGAACCGGTGCGAAACCAGGCGCTCGGAGTCGACGGTGGCACCCAGGTGCTCACCGACGTGATCGGGCTGCTCGGCGATCTCGACCGCGGCGGCGCGGGCCAGCTCCACCGCACCGATCAGCACCGGCTCCTTGCTGCGGGCGGCGGCAGCCATCACGCCTCCAGGTCGTCGGCGACGGCGCGCAGCAGGGTGGAGACCTGGGTCGCGCGACCCTTCTCCGGGTACCGGCCCCGTCGCAGGTCATTGCCCACCCGGTCGAGCACCTTGATCAGGTCCTCGACGATGACGGCCATGTCATCGGCGGGCTTGCGGACGGCCCGGGCCACCGAAGGCACCGGGTCGAGGATCTTGACCGACAGCGCCTGCGGACCGCGGCGGCCGTCGGCCACTCCGAAGTCCACCCGGGTGCCGGGCTTGGGCGAACCGATGCCGGCCGGGAGCGCGGAGGCGTGCAGGAAGACCTCGCTGCCGTCCTCGGCGGCGATGAAGCCGAACCCGCGGTCGGCGTCGAACCACTTGACCTTGCCGGTGGGCACTGAGTTCCCCTGGGATGTTCGTCGAGAGCCGCGACCGGCGTCGCCGGGCGGCAGGTATCAGGCTCAGGCTACCGGTCAGCGACCTCGACGGTCGCATGCACGGCAGGACGGGCGAGACCGGGCTGGTACACCGTGGCCAACAACGCCCGGGCCTCGCGCAGTGCGGTCAGGTAGGTCATCGACACCTGCAGCCCGGTGTACGGCGGCGGGATGACTGGCGAACGCTCGGACCCCATCGCGTCCAGGTAGTCGTCCAGCACGTCGCAGACCTCGATCACCACCGCGCTCGGTGCCCGTCTGCGCAGCTGCGGATCGAGTTCGACCACCGGCACATGCAGCAGGTCGCTCATCATCCGGACCAGCGCCTCGGTGGAGGCCTCCAGCGCGTCGTGCGGGGCCATGATCTCCGCCGCTCGGGTGCGGGCCAGCGCGGTCAATGGGATCTCGTCGTCGTGGTGCCCGGCGGTGGCCAGTACCTCCAGCACCAGCATCGCCCGCAGTCGTTCCCGGCCGAGCAGCACCAGCGCCTGATGCAGGTGCCGGACCGTCCGCCCAGCGCCGGAGACCGAGTTGACGATCCGGAACACCTTGAGCGCGATGGCCGGGTCCGCGGCGGTGAGCCGGGCCAGCCGCCGGTAGGACACCTGCGGGTCACCGAGCTGCACCAGCAGCCGTCCGGCCACCACGGCGTGATGAGCCAGCGCCGGTCGAGTCAGCACGGTCGGTCGACGGAAGTAGTAGCCCTGGAACAGCGGGAAACCGGCGTCCTGGGCCCGTCGCAGATCGTCCTCGGTCTCCACCCGTTCGGCGACCAGCGCGGCCAGCGGTGCCGCCTCGCGCACCTGAGCGGCAAAGGTGGCCAGCCGGTCACCGAGCTGGGCCATATCGATCTTCACGTAGTCCGCCAGCGGCAGCAGCTCCCAGCGCGGGTCGTCCGGGCCCAGGTCATCCAGAGCGATGCCGAAGCCCCGCTCCCGCAGCGCGGTGATCCCGGCCCGGACCTGCTCATCCGGCGGCACATGTTCGAGTACTTCCAACACCACCCGGTGCGGGTCCAGTGCCACCGGCAGCTCATCCACCAGGAAAGAGCGCGGCACATTGACGAACAGGTCACCGCGCCCGGCCAGGTCGTCCACACCGAAGGCGGTCAGCGTCGCCGCGATCACTGTGGCGGTGGCGCGGTTGTCATCCATGCTCTCTGTACCGCCCAAGCCGGAACGCTCCGCGGTGGCCGACGGGCGGAACAGCAGTTCGTGCCCGATGGTCCGGCCCAGCACGTCATGGATCCCCTGCCGCGCGACACACACCTGGTGCGCCGGACCTGGGGGCACGCGGGATTGCGGCATCGGCGTGCGATCCCTCCGGGCGACAGCGGTACTCCGGTTGGATCGGCAGCCCGCCCCTCTCTTGTGAGCCCGATCAGCCGGACTTCACCCCTGGGTCAACCGGTCCCAGGCCAGCGCCGCCAACACCGCCGGTCCGACCGCAAGCGCCTCATCGGCGAACCGCGCCTGCGGGGAGTGGTTGTACGCCGCCGTCGCCGGGTCGCTGCCGGGCAGGGTGGCCCCCAGTCCGAGGTACGCGCCGGGCACCTGCTCCAGCACGTAGGAGAAGTCCTCCGCCCCGGCGATCGGCTGCGGCGCGTCGTACCAGCCCTGCTCCCCGAACAGTGCGGTGGTCAGCTCCCGAGCCCGCTCCGCCTCGTCCGGGCGGTTCACCGTGACCGGGTATCCGCGGCGGTAGTCGACGGTGACGGTCAGGCCGTGGGCGGCGGCCACCCCCTCGCAGACCCGACGCAGCCGGTCCGGCACCTGGTGGTGCACCACCTCGGAGAACGACCGCACCGTCGCCTCGATCACCGCGCTGGAGCTGATCACGTTATCGGTGGTGCCCGCGGCGATCCGACCCACGGTCACCACTACCGGGTCGAAGACGTCGAACTGCCGGGTGACCATCGCCTGCAGTGCCAGCACGATCTCTGCGGCCACCGGCACCGGGTCCAGCGCCAGATGCGGCATCGAGCCGTGACCGCCCTTGCCGTGAACGGTGACGGTCACGGTGTCCGCGGCGGCCAGCATCGTCCCGGCGCGGCCCGCCACCAGTCCGGCCGGCAGGATCGAGGACATCACGTGCAACCCGTAGGCGGCGATCACCCGCTCACCCGCCGCGTCCAGCACCCCCTCCTCGATCATCGGCTGCGCACCGCCCGGTCCCTCCTCGCCGGGCTGGAACATGAAGACCACCGATCCGGCCAACCGGTCCCGGCGCGCCGCCAGCAACCGGGCCGCACCGACCAGTCCGGAGGTGTGCAGGTCATGACCGCAGGCGTGCATCACCCCCGGGTGCTCGCTGGCGAAGGGCTCCGCGGAGTCCTCGGTCACCGGCAGCGCGTCCATGTCACCGCGCAGCAGCACCGCCGGACCGGGCTGCCCGCCGCGCAGCACGGCGGTGATCGCGCTCATCGTCTCGCTGACGTGGATCTCCAACCCCAGGGGGGCCAGCGCGTCGAGCACCAGCTGCTGGGTCTGCGGCAGGACCAGCCCGAGCTCGGGCACGCGGTGCAGCGCGTGGCGCAGGGTGGCGAGCTCAGGTGCCTGCTCCTGGGCGTCGGCGCGCAGGGCGGCCAGCTCAGCGGGGTCGAGGTGCATGTCAGATCTCCGATCCAGAAGTGACGACGCGGGTACCGGGCACGGTATCCACCGGGTAGAGCAATTTCTCGCTGACCAGCCACGATCCAACCGCGCTGATCGTCAGGCCGAGTGCGGCGTACACCGGGACCAGCCGCAGCGCGTCCTGGGCAATCAGCCACTCCGCGACCAACAGGAAGGTTCCACCGAAGACCGCGATGGCCGCCCCCGCCGGGACGCCGAGCCCCACCGCGCGCACCGGCACCGGGAACAGCCGGGCACCGGCCACCGGCGTGACCCCCAGTTGGAGTCCGACGCAGATGGTGAACAGCGGAGCGGCCACCAGGTAGGGCACCTCCCCGGCGACCATCCCCCACATCAGCGGGATCACCAGCACTGCGGCCGCCGTGAAGCCGATCCGGATCATCCGCAAGGGTCCGACCCGGTCCGCCAGCACCCCGGAGGCGATCATCGCCACCAGGAGGCAGATCAGGGCCACGGTGTGCTGGCTGGTGGCCTGGGATTCGGTGTAGCGCCCGGTGTGCCCAGCGAACTCGGGCAGGTAGACGCTGCCGAAGTACACCCCCATCGTCGACCCGATCGTCAGCATGAAGGCCAGCACCATCCGCCCGGCATGCCGCTTGAGCAGCACACCGGCGCGCTCGGAGCCGGCGGCCCGCGAGCGCTCGAAGATCTCCGACTCGGGCACCCCACGCCGGATCCACAGCGCCAGCAGCCCGCACAGCCCGGCCACCAGGAACGCGATCCGCCACGCACCCTCGCGCACCCCGTCGCCACCGAAGACCGCGAGCAGCGTCGCCAGCACGATGGTCCCGGCCAGAGTGCCGAGCGCGTCCCCTGAATAGGCGAAGGCCCCATACCGGTGGCGGCGCTGAGGCGGCGCGACCTCGACCACATAGGTGGCGGCGGTGGCCACCTCGCCACCCATCGCGATGCCTTGCAGCACCCGGGCGGCCACCACGATCACCGCAGCCCATGGCCCGGCCACCGCGGCGGTGGGGGCAGCGGCGATCACCAGTGCCCCGCAGGCGATCAGGGTCACCGAGACCAACAGTCCGGTGCGGCGTCCTCGGGTGTCGGTGATCCGGCCCATCACGAAGGAGCCGATCGGCCGGGCGACGAATCCGGCGGCGAACACCGCATACGCCCCCAGCACCTGGGCCACCGGGTCATCCCCGGGAAAGATCTGCCCCGCGAAGTACGGCGCGAGCAACCCGTACATCGTCCAGTCCAGCGACTCGACGAAGATCCCCGCCGTGCTGGCCACCACCACCCGTCGGCGCATCGCGCCCCACCCCCTTGTCGGCTGACCGGTGGGCAGATGGTGCCTCAGGCACATGTCCGGGCGGTTTCGACGCGCCGGGCGATTCGTCCCTAGTCCCGGCGCGGCTGTACGGCACCTCCATCCTCCGACTACCCAGGCGCACCCACCGCTGTCCCCAGCCGCCCACCGGTCCTCACCGGTCCGTCCGGTCGGCTTGCTGCACTGCGTGGCATCGCCGCCTCGCTCTTCGGAGAAGTCATGCCGCATGTCCTGACCGCACTCGCCCTGCTGGGCGTCCTCGCCGCACCCGCACCCGATGCCGGTCCCCTCACCGGTGGCACCGAGGTGCGCGTCGACCTGCCCGCCATTGCCTTCGACTCCCTCGCCACCGGCACACTGTCCACCGGTGCCCTCGACTCCGAGGGTCGGCTGTGGACCTGGGGCCGCCAGGTCTCCGGGGAACTCCTGCGTGTCGACGCCGAGAGCCCCGCCGCGCCGGCACCGGCCGACCAGGACCTCGCCGACGGGATCGTCCAGGTGGCGTTCGGCGACGACTACGCGCTCGCGGTGACCGCCGAGGGCGAGGTGCTGTCCTGGGGCCGCAATGAGCACGGGCGGTTGGCCGCCGACCCCGTGACCGTGCCAACCTCGACCACTCCGCTGACTGTCGATCTGCCCGGCCCTGCGACCTCGGTGGTCGCCGGGACCACCACCGGATACGCCCTGCTGTCCGACGGCACCGCCTGGGCCTGGGGCCGTGGCTCACATGGCGAACTCGGCGACGGGTCGATGACTGACGCGAACCCGGAGCCCGTCAAGGTGGCACTGCCCGGCCCCGCCACCGCCCTGGTCGCGGGTGAGGGCTTCGCGGCTGCCCTGGGGGCCGACGGCAGTGTGCACACCTGGGGTCGCACCGACTCCGGCGCACTGGGCGTGTCCATCGAGGAGCCGACCGTGCCTGTCCCCCACCAGGTGGATCTGCATGGCGCACCGGCGGAGCAGATCGCCGCCGGTGCGCGCCATGTGACGGTGCTGACCGACACCGGGTTGCTCGCCTGGGGCGGCAATGACTACGGCCAGCTCGGCACCGGTGACACTGAGCCCGTCATCACCCCCGTGGCAATGGAACTGCCCGACGCCACTCCTGCCATGCTGCGCGCCGGGGGCGACAACACAGCTGTGCTGGACACCGAGGGTCGTCTGTGGACCTGGGGCACCAACATCGTCGGCACCATCGGCGACGGCAACACGGGCGTCCTGCAACGGACCCCCACCCTGGCCAGCGGAACCGATGGGCTGGCGCTCACCGATGTCAGCGTGCACGCCTTGACCATGTACGCCTTGGACCAGGAAGGCGGCCTGTGGGGGTGGGGACTCAATGACGCCCGGCAACTGGGCATCGACCACCCGATGACCGTGCCCGACCCGATGCCGGTGGACCTGGGTCTGACCGTCACGGACGTCACCTTCGACGGGGGTTCGGCGGTGACCCTCGACCAGACCGGCACCTCGGCGTTGGCCACCGCCCCCGCCCATGACGCAGGCTCGGTGGATGTGGTGGTGAGCGCATTGGATCGCAACGGCGACCCGGTGCGACCCCGCGTGATTGCGGACGGCTTCACCTATCGGGCCGATTCGGTGGTGCCGTCCGCCGTCCCCGACACCGCGGCAGCGCAGGCAGCCGCCGCACCCGCCCCGACACCGTCCGACACCACGCCTGACGTCCTCGTGCCCAGTGCCACCACGCCCGAGGCCACACCCGCAACGACCACGGATACGCCACCGATCCCTCCCGCGACGCCTGCACCTCCTGGCCTGGTCACCACCGGCGTGCCGGTGGCCCTCGCCCTTGTGTCCGCACTCGGCACCCTCGCCGCCGGAGCACTGCTGTTCCGCGGGCTGTCTGCCGTCGTCACCCCCGGAACCACCGTTGGGAGAGATCGGCCGCGGCAGACCTAGTGGGCCCGCCGCAACCCACCCACCTGAGCGCCCCATTACTCACTGACCGGTCGGTAGCTACCTAAGCCCTGGAAAGTCCCGAGTGGGCGATGCCAGGCGCTGCTCTACTCATTCCAGCCGTCAGGCCGCTCCGCACAGCGGTCGTCCTTGGAGGATCCCGTGTTGCCCTCATCCCTGCACTATCCCCGTCGTCTACTGGTCGCCGTCGCCACGCTGGGCGCGTTCTCCCTGACCGCCCTCAGCGCCGCCGCGGTGGCACCCGTCGATCCGGCACCGCAGTCCGGCCCGGCCACGGGTGGCACGGTGGTCGAGACCGAGCTGCCCCCGGTGTATTTCCGCTCGGTGAGCGCCGACAACCTCGGCAACTTCTCCGCCTTCGACATCGATGGCCGGCTGTGGACCTGGGGCCAGAACAACTGGCGCACGACGCTCCAGGGAGTGGACGAGGAGCCGGTGAACGCCGCCCCGGTGACCACCGGCCTGACCGACGATCTGGTCGCGGTCGACATGAGCTCCGAGACCGGCCTCGGTATCACCGCCGACGGTGCCGTGCGCGGGTGGGGCCTGAACAACTACGGCGGGCTGGGCGTCGACCCGGCCACCCTGTACTCCACCGAGACCCCGGTGGACATCGCCCTGCCCGGACCGGCCGTATCCGTCACAGTGGGCGACTTCTACGCGTCCTACGCCCTGCTGTCCGACGGCACCCTGTGGGCGTGGGGCTCGGGTTTCTCCGGTCAGCTCGGGCAACCGGACAATCCCGCCGGGAACAGCACCGCCCCGGTCCAGGTTCCGATCCCGGTGGACGTGGTCGCTGTGGACGCCGGCTACGGCTTCGCTGCCGCCCTGGGCTCCGACGGACAGGTCTACACCTGGGGCGGGAACACCTACGGTCTGCTCGGCCGCGAGACCGCGGCGGCGATCGATCCCACCCCGACTGCGGTGCCCGGACTCACCGGGGTCACGGAGCTGTCGGTGTCCAACTTCAACGTCGGCGTGATCGCCAACGGGCAGATCTACAGCTGGGGCGAGAACAGCTACGGCCAGGTCGGTAGCGGTACCCAGGGCGGATACGTCAGTACCCCCACACCGGTCACCTTGCCGGGCGGCGCGGCAGTCTCGCTGGGTGTCGGCGGCCTGAACGCCACCGCGATGGACGTCTCCGGCGGCATCTGGACCTGGGGTATGGGCGCATACGGCAGCCTCGGCAACGGCGAGACCACCATGTTCCAGACCACCCCGACCCGTGCGACCACCGCTGACGGCCTCGGGCTGGTCGACATCGCGGTCGGTGGCGGTGTCACCTTCGGGCTGGACGCCCAGGGCCGGTTGTACGCCTGGGGCGTCAACGACACCTTCCAGCTCGGTGGTGGTGACGAGATGTACACCGCGAGCGCCCAGCTGCTCGACCTCGGTCTGACCGCCACAGCGATGACGTTCGACGGCCAGCCCGGCACCGATCTCGCCACCACGTGGCCGCATGCCACTGCCCCCACCCCCGCCCACGCGATCGGGCCGGTGGACGTCACGGTCAGTGCCGTCGACCGCAACGGCACCCCGGTGCATGACTGGACCTGGACCGCCGGGTTCACCTATCACGCCACCCTGACCTTCGACACCCAGGGCGGCAGCACCATCGCCCCGGCGGATATCTCCCACACCCCTGTGGACCTGCCGGCCGACCCCACCAGGGACGGGCTGTACTTCACCGGCTGGGCGCTCAACCCGGACGGCACCCAGCCCTTCGACCCTGCAGCGCCGATCACCGGCGACCTGACCGTCTACGCGGGCTGGTCCACCGAACCGCCGGTGGAGCCCACCCCAGAGCCGACGCCGGAGCCCACCCCGGAGCCCTCTGAGGACCCGACCCCGGACCCCACCCCCGCGCCGAGCACCCCCGGTCCGACCGACCCCGACCCCGGCACCCCCGAGCAGACCGAGACCGTCCGCTCCGGCGTGCTGGCCGCGCCCCCCGCGCTGGCCACCACGGGTGTGACCGTCGGCGGTGCCGCCCTGGCTGCCCTGGCGGCGCTGCTCATCGGCGGTGGACTGCTCACTCGGGCACGGCGCGCGCACCGCTGACCCCCGACCCGATGGCCGTCACTCGTCTCGAGTGGCGGCCATCGTCGTCCCGGCACGGTCCGGACCGCAGCACGTATCGTGGTGCGGATGTCCACCTTCAGCGAGCACCTGCGCGCCCGGTCGGATGAGCAGCTGGTGGACCTGCTGCTGCACCGGCCCGATCTGGCGCACCCGTCCCCCGCCACGCTGTCCTCACTCGCTGCCCGTGCCACCAGCCGCCCCAGCCTGGACCGTGCCCTGGCCCAGGTGGATGCCGGCGTGCTCCAGGCGATCGAGGCCGTGCTGGTGCTGGCGGACGATCACGGAGTGAAGGCCCGGCAGGTGGTCACCGCGGTCGGCGGCGGACGGGGTGACGGGCCGCTGGTCCGCGAGCGCCTGCGCACTGCCACCGACCTCGCCCTGCTCTGGCCGGTCTCCGGTGGCGTCACCGACCCCGCACTGCGCCCCGCCCCCGGCCTGGCCGAGGCGCTGGGCCCGACCGTCGCTGGCCTGTCCCCCACGCTGTCTCGTGGGACCACCGTCGACCCCGACGCTGTTTCCCCCGCCGCCCGCGCGGTGTTGGACGCCCTGACCTGGGGACCGCCGGTCGGCCGTCGACCCACCGAGGGTCCGGGTGCGACCGCCGCGCAGGAGCTGATCGACGCCGGTCTGGTGCAGGAGGCCGATGCCGCCCGGGTGGTGCTGCCCCGCGATGTGGCCCTGCGGCTGCGCGACGGCCGCACCCATCGGGAGCTGAGCCGGCCCCCGCTGCCCACTGACCAGCCCCAGCGCCGCCCCGAGCTGGTCGCCGCTGAGTCCGCCACCGCTGCTGAACGCCTGACCCGGCTGATCGGCGCCCTGGTGGACCTGTGGGCACAGGCCCCGCCCCCGGTGCTGCGGGCCGGTGGGGTCGGGGTGCGCGACCTGCGCCGCACCGCCCAGCAGCTGGAGGTGTCCGAGTCGGAGACCGCCCTGCTGATCGAACTGGCCGCGGTGGGCGGGCTGATCCGCGACGACGGCGAGGAGCGCCCGCACTACCGCCCGACCGCCGCCGCGGACGAGTGGGCCGCAGCCGATCTGCCGCACCGGTGGGCGGCGGTGGTCGACTGGTGGGCGCACACCACTCGCTGGCCCGCTCTGGTCGGCACCCGGGACGACCGCGCACAGGTGCGGCCCGCCCTCGGCCCGGAGCTCGGGCGAGCGTGGGCACCGCGGCTGCGCCGTCAGGTGCTGGCGGCACTGGCCGATTGCGACCCCGGTGCCGCACCGAGCGCGGGGGCCCTGCGCGAGCTGCTCGCGTGGCACACCCCGCGTGCGGTGCCGCCGATCGAGGCGGTCGATGCGGTGCTGACCGAGGCAGGCCTGCTGGGTCTGCTTGGTGCGGGGGCGCTGGCCCACGCGGGTTCAGCGTGGCTGTCCGGCCCGTCGGAGGTCGCCGCTGCCCTGGACGGCGACCTGCCCCCGGCCGTCGACGATCTGCTACTCCAGGGCGATCTGACCGGCATCGTGCCCGGTCGCCCCACCGACGATCTGGACCGCTTGCTGACCTCCTGCGCGGTGGTGGAGTCCCGGGGTGGTGCCGTGACCGTCCGGTTCACCCCCGAGTCGGTGCGCGCGGCACTGGACGCGGGCAGCACCGCCGACGATCTGCTGGCCGAGCTGGCCGGGCACACCCGGGGTGGTGTGCCGCAGCCGTTGGAGTACCTGGTCCGGGATGCCGCCCGTCGGCACGGTCTGCTGCGCGGCGGGGCCGCGGAGTCGTATGTCCGCACCGAGGACCCGAGCCTGCTGGCCGGTCTGGCGGAGGACCCGAAGCTCGCCGGACTGGGGCTGGTCCGCCTGGCACCCACCGTGCTCGCTGCCCAGGCCCCGCTCGGTGAGCTGCTGACCGCGCTACGTGGCCGCGGGTTGGCCCCGGTGGCCGAGACACCGGACGGTCGGGTGCTGCACACCGCCCCCACCGTGCAGCGCATCCCAGCTGCTCGGCCACGCCCGCAGGAGCGGGTCGACACCCCTGATCCCGTCGCGCGCGCCGCCACCCTGGTGCAGGTGCTGCGCCGCGGCGAGGCCACCGGAACCACCGGCCTGCGCACCGGTCCGCGCCCGCCGGGAACAGACGACCCCGGTACGGCGTTGGCCACCCTGCGCGAGGCTGCCGCCGACCACGCCGAGGTCTGGTTGGAGATGGTCGGACCGCGCGGAGCCCTGGAACGTCGTCGGGTGCGTCCGCTGAGGGTCGACGGTGGACGGGTCCGGGTGACGGACACCGCCCGGGACGCCGAGATCGTCGTCGCCGCGCACCGCGTCGCCGGGGTGACCCGGATCGAGAACCCTGCTGAAGGAGTCGCCCCGTGACCGACGGACCGCTGATCGTCCAGAGCGACAAGACTCTGCTGTTGGAGGTCGACCACGACCAGGCGGAGGCCTGCCGCCGTGCCATCGCGCCTTTCGCGGAGCTGGAACGTGCCCCCGAGCATGTGCACACCTACCGGCTGACCCCGCTGGGCCTGTGGAACGCCCGGGCCGCCGGCCACGACGCCGAGCAGGTCGTTGACGTCCTGTTGGAGTACTCCCGCTACCCGGTGCCGCATGCCCTGCTGGTGGATGTCGCCGAGACCATGTCCCGCTACGGACGGCTCCAGCTGGTGCAGCACCCCACCCACGGTCTGGTGCTGCACGCCTTGGACGCCGCGGTGCTGGCGGAGGTGCTGCGGTCCAAGCGCACCGCCGGACTGGTCGGCACCCGGATCGACGACACCGACGTGGTGGTGCACCCCTCCGAGCGCGGCACCCTGAAGCAGGCGCTGCTCAAGCTGGGCTGGCCTGCGGAGGACCTGGCCGGGTACGTCGACGGTGAGGCGCATGCCATCGCCCTGGACGAGTCCGGCGAGTCGAATCCCGGCCCGGATGGCGCGCCCCGGCCCTGGCAACTGCGTCCGTACCAGCGCGAGGCCGCCGACGGCTTCTGGCACGGTGGCTCCGGCGTCGTCGTGCTGCCCTGTGGTGCGGGTAAGACCCTGGTCGGTGCCGCGGCGATGGCCCGGTCCCAGACCACCACGTTGATCCTGGTGACCAACACGGTCTCCGCCCGACAGTGGCGCGATGAGCTGATCAAGCGCACCAGCCTGACCGAGGACGAGATCGGCGAGTACTCCGGTGCCCGCAAGGAGATCCGCCCGGTCACCATCGCCACCTACCAGGTGCTGACCCTGCGCCGGAAGGGTGCGTACCCGCACCTGGAGCTGCTGGACGCCCGCGACTGGGGCCTGATCCTCTACGACGAGGTGCACCTGCTGCCCGCCCCGATCTTCCGGATGACCGCCGACCTGCAGGCCCGGCGTCGACTCGGCCTGACCGCGACCCTGGTGCGTGAGGACGGCCGCGAGGACGAGGTGTTCAGCCTGATCGGCCCCAAGCGCTACGACGCCCCGTGGAAGGACATCGAGGCCCAGGGCTACATCGCTCCCGCCGACTGTGTCGAGGTCCGGCTCACCCTGCCCGACCGGGACCGGATGACTTACGCCACCGCCGAGCCGGAGGACAAGTACCGCCTGGCCGCCAGCGCCCCGGGCAAGATCCGGGTGGTCGAGCACCTGGTCCGTAAGCACGTGGGTGAGCCGACCCTGGTGATCGGCCAGTACATCGACCAGTTGGAGGAGCTGGCCGAGGACATCGGTGCGCCGGTCATCACCGGCGCCACCTCGGTCACCGAGCGGCAGCGGCTCTTCGACGCCTTCCGCGCGGGGGAGATCACCACCCTGGTCGTGTCCAAGGTGGCGAACTTCTCCATCGATCTGCCCGAGGCGTCGGTGGCGATCCAGGTCTCCGGCTCCTTCGGCTCCCGGCAGGAGGAGGCGCAGCGGCTCGGACGTCTGCTGCGGCCCAAGGGCGATGGTCGCACCGCGCACTTCTACGCCGTGGTCGCCCGGGACACCGTCGACCAGGAGTTCGCCGCCCACCGGCAGCGATTCTTGGCCGAGCAGGGCTACGCCTACCGGATCGTGGATGCCGAGGACCTGGACCAGGCACCCGCCGAATAGCCGATACCCCCTGATTGCGCTCGGACGAGCCGACACCAGTCCGCCCTGCCCGCTAGGTTGCTTCTCGACGGGTCCTCGGCAGCGGACGTCCCCTCGACGCCGCGGGAACCCGCCCGGTGCCCCCGTCGTTGAGCCGGTGCACTGCCGCCAGAAGGGAACCTCGGCTTGCCGGTCCTGTCACCTGTCCTGAGTCTGACCGTCGCGGCCTCGGCGCTGCTCGGACCGGCCACCCTGCCGACCGACCTGCCCGCCGCGGACCCGACCGCCCTGACAGCGGAGATCACTGACTCCACCGGGGTGCTCAGCTCCGCGGAGACTGCCGAGGTGCAGGACGCCCTGGACCAGTTGGCGCAGGACACCGACTACCAGCTGTACGTGGTCTACGTCGACGACTTCGGCAGCCTGGACCGCAATGCGTGGGTGCAGCAGACCGCCGACTCCACCGGACTGGGCTCGCAAGATCTGGTGCTCGCGATCGCCACCGAGGCGCGGCTCTACACCCTGGCACCGGAGTCCGTGGACGGGCTGTCCTCCTCGGCGCTGGACTCGGTGGCCGCCACTGTGGAGGACGACCTGCGCGGAGGCGACTGGGCCGGTGCCGCGGTGACCGCCGCGGACGGAATCCGTTCGGCCGCTACCGGTGGTTCGGCCCTGTCCGGCGGGTCGATCGGTCTCGGCGGGATCTTCATCGGCGGGTTGGTGCTGATCGCTCTGATCGCCCTGGTGGTGTGGATCGCCTCCCGGCGGCGCGGCCGCGCACCGGCTGCGGTGGGCGCACGTTCCGGTCAACCGCAGATCCCCACCGCCGAGTTGGACCGCCGCTCCGCCTCCGCACTGGTCCAGGTCGACGATGCGATTCGCACCGCCGAGCAGGAGTTGGGCTTCGCCCAGGCTCAGTTCGGACCAGAGGCCACGGGCGAGTTCGAGCGAGTGCTTGCCCAAGCCAAGGCGCAGGTCACCGAGGCGTTCCGACTGCGACAGACCCTGGACGACGACGAGCCGGACACCGACCCGCAGATCCGCGAGACCTCCACCCGCATTCTGCAGATTGTCGAGCAGACCACCGCCGCGTTGAACGCGCAGGAGCAGGCCTTCACCAAGCTCCGGGAGGTCGAGGCGCAGGCCGCCACCGCGCTGGACAACCACGCCCGCGCCGTCGCCGAGCAGCGTGCCCGCATCCCGGCCACCCGCACCACCCTGGACACCCTCGCCGCGCGCTACCCGGCGGATGCTCTCGACTCCGTGCGGGACAACCCGGACCAGGCCACCGCGCTGCTCGACCAGGTGGACACGGCACTGGAACAGGGCAGGACCGCAGTGCAGGCCGGGGATCGCCGCACCGCCAGCCGCTACGCCCGCGCCGCCGAGGAAGCCCTCGGGCAGGTCCGCACCCTGCTGGACGCGGTGGATAACGCCGGTGCCGAGCTAGCGACCATCGGGGCCCGACTGGATGCGGCCATCGCCTCGATCAGCTCCGATCTGGAGGACGCGGCCCGCATGGCCCCGCAGGACCCCGGTGTGCAGACCCGAGCCGCCGAGGCCCGCACGGCCATCGACCAGGCGCGTACCGCCCGCACCGGCAGCGGCGACCCGCTGGCCGCACTGCGTCAGATCACCGCGGCCGAGGCCGCCATCGACTCCGCCCTGGCACCGATGCGTGAGGCCGCCGACCGCGCCGCACGCGCCCGTACCCTGCTGGACCAGGTGCTCGCACGGGTGAGCGCTGGGCTGCGTGGCACCGGCGACTACATCGAGACCCGTCGCGGCGTGGTCGGTCCCCAGGCCCGCACCCGACTGGCCGAGGCCGACCGGCTGTACCGCGCCGCCGCCGACCAGCGCGACAGCGACCCGGAGCATGCCTTGGCCGCCGCCCAGCAGGCCGAACTCCGGGTGACCGAGGCCCAGCGCCTGGCCCAGGCCGACGTCCAGCAGGCCGACCGTGACCGTTGGGACGACCGAGGCCCGCGCGGTGGTGGCGGGTTGAACGGCGTCGGCGGCATGGTGCTCGGCGGCATCCTGATCGACTCCATCCTGCGTGGCGGCGGTGGCGGCGGCTTCGGCGGCGGCGGGGGTGGCTTCGGTGGGGGCGGCCGTGGCGGTGGCTTCGGCGGCGGTGGCTTCGGCGGCGGCAGCCGCGGGGGTGGCTTCTGATGAACCCAGCACCTGATTTCTCCCAAGAGGAAGGCACGACATGACCGAGAAGCAGAGCATCTTCGGCCGGATCACCCAGCTCGCGCGGGCCAACATCAACGCGCTGCTGGACCAGGCCGAGGACCCGCAGAAGATGCTGGACCAGCTGGTGCGCGACTACACCGGGTCGATCCAGGACGCGGAGCAGGCCATCGCCCAGACCATCGGCAACCTGCGTCTGGCCGAGCAGGACTACGCCGAGGATGTCGCCGCCGCTCGCGAGTGGGGTGCGAAGGCGCTGGCCGCCTCCGCCCGCGCGGACCAGTTCCGCTCCGCCGGTGACAGCGCCAACGCGGATAAG
Organism: Cellulomonas sp. NPDC089187; assembly: GCF_040685135.1. Taxonomy (NCBI): domain Bacteria; kingdom Bacillati; phylum Actinomycetota; class Actinomycetes; order Micrococcales; family Cellulomonadaceae; genus Cellulomonas; species Cellulomonas sp. NPDC089187. The sequence goes on from NZ_JBFBHI010000004.1 coordinate 20,857, forward strand.
TTCGACAACCTGGCCAAGGTCGCGATCAGCAAGCAGATCGCGGCCGAGCAGGAGGTCAAGACCGCCGAGCCGATGATCGCCTCCCAGCGGGAGACCGCCGAGAAGCTGAAGAGTGGTCTCGCCCAGATGAAGGACAAGCTGGTCGAGCTCAAGTCCCGCCGCGACTCCCTGGTGGCCCGCCAGAAGTCCGCTCAGGCCCAGCAGCAGGTGCAGCAGGCCATCGGCTCGATCAACGTGCTCGACCCGACCTCCGAGCTGGCCCGCTTTGAGGAGAAGGTCCGTCGTGACGAGGCGTTGGCGATGGGTCAGGCGGAGATCGCCGCCTCCTCGCTGGATGCCCAGTTCGCCGAGCTGGAGTCCGCCGGCACCGAGATCGAGGTCGAGGCCCGCCTGGCGCAGCTCAAGGCCGGTCGCCCCGCCCCGCAGATCGAGGGCTGACCCGACACGCGCGGCCCGTCACCCCTCGTGGGTGGCGGGCCGTCGTCGTCCCCAGGCGGCTACAGGGCCGGCCACCAGCGTCCTGGGGTGCGGCACCATGCGGCCATGTACCTCGCTTACGTGGACGACTCGGGTGATTCCAAGCGGGCCACCACTCTCACCACGATGCTCATTCAGCCGCAGCACTGGGCCGAAGTCCTGCACGCATGGCTACAGGGTCGTCGTGCGATTCACGCCGAGTTTGGCGTGGGGAAGAACACGGAGCTGCACGCGCTGACCCTGTACAAGGGACGTGGCCGTTACTGCGAGACCCCCGAGCAGGAAGCCGTCTTCGGACGACCCCAGCGCGCAGCCAGCGGCCGGATCGTGCTGAGCCACCTGTCCCGATGCGCTCACTGGAGCCTGGTGACGCTCGCCTCCTCCGGGATATCCACACCCACGGCATATGCCCGCACCGTGGCCTACCTCGAGGACTGGGCGGCCACGATGGACACCCAGGTGATGATCTTCTACGACGGCCCCCAGGGCCTCCACCAGGACGATTCGGAGCCCTCGCCAAGTACGCAGGGCCTGATGGCCCAGTGGGACGCAGCACTGAGGAACGCCGCTCCCTACCGCCGAGTCCACCGCGGTTTGGAGATCGACCGGCGTCGCGTCATCGAGGACCCGGTCATGCAGGACAGCCGGTACAGCCAGCTCATCCAAGCCGTTGACCTGATGGCCTACGGGGCTCACCACCGCCACCGTCAGCACCGACCCGATGTGTGGGGCACTCAGATCACGCCGGTGGCGGATGCGATCCGGGCGTACATGACCACCCGGGCCCACTGGCTCCCCGACTGCGATGAGCACGGCGTGGTCTGGCTCGGCTGAAACGCAAGAACCCCCGACCGAGGTTGGGGGTTCGCGAGAGGCAAGACCCCGTGAGTAGCCACCAGGGGCTACATGGGGCCTTGCGACCCCGAGCATACCCTCAGACCCCGGCGCTCTCCCGCACCAGCTCCGCGAACGCCTCCGCCAGCGTGCGCCCGTCTCGGGCGATCTGCTCATCCGCCGCCGCCACCGCCGTCACCATCGCCTCGGCCTCCGCCGCGGGCAGCCCGTCCAGCTCCGCCCAGCGCCGCATCAGCTCCGGTGACGCCTCCGGGTGGAACTGCACACCCCAGGCCGAGCCAACCCGGAACGCCTGGTACGGGTACATCGGTGAGGCCGCCAACCACACGGCCCCGCGCGGCAGATCCACCACTGCGTCCGAGTGCATGGTCGGCATCAGCCCGCCTCGGTCGGGCCCGGCCAGCGCGCCAACCAGCGGGTCGGTCACCGCCTCGGGTCGCCAGCGCAGCACCACCGTGCCCGCTTCCCGTCCGGGTGGCGCGGCCACGTGCACCTGACCGCCGGTGGCGACCGCGAGCAGCTGTGCGCCCAGGCAGATACCCAGGGTCGGCAGATCAGCGCGCACCGCGTCGGCGAGCAGCGTGCGGACCGCCGGGACGTGGGGTAGCTGGTCGTCGTGGGCGGACATCCGACCGCCGAGCACCAGCAGACCGTCCATCGCGTCGACCGGTCCGGGGTCTTCCCCCAGGTCAGCGCGGACCAGGCGAACCTCGACGCCATCCAGCCAGTCGGCGAACCGGTCGAGCGGCACCTCGTCGTCCATCCGGACGACGGTCAGCACGGGGATGCGGGGGCGCGCGGTCACGAGGTAGCACCGTAGCGGCTGGCCTCACGTTCCCAGCAATCCGCAGGTGTCTCCCAGGAAACCCTCAGCGCTGCGGGGCACACTGAGAGGCGTGAGCGCCGCATCCGGATCCGAAGCCACCCTGCTGGTCGTCGACGACGAGCCGAACATTCGCGAGCTGTTGGCCACCTCGCTCCGGTTCGCCGGATTCGACGTGCATGCCGCTGCCGACGGGGGCGCTGCGCTGCGTCTGGCCAAGCAGGTGCAGCCTGATCTGCTGGTGCTGGACGTGATGCTGCCCGATATGGACGGCTTCACCGTCACCCGTCGCCTGCGGGAGAAGGGGCAGCACATGCCCGTGCTGTTCCTCACCGCCCGGGACGACACCCAGGACAAGATCACCGGCCTGACCGTGGGCGGCGACGACTACGTCACCAAGCCGTTCAGCTTGGAGGAGGTCGTCGCCCGGATCCGCGCCATCCTGCGCCGCACCACCGGGGGCGAGGCCGAGGCCACCAGCGTGCTCAGCTATGAGGATCTGGAGCTGGACGAGGACTCGCACGAGGTCCGCCGCGCCGGGCAAGTGGTCGAGCTGTCCCCCACCGAGTTCAAGCTGCTGCGCTACCTGATGCTCAACCCGGGCCGGGTGCTGTCCAAGGCGCAGATCCTGGATCACGTCTGGCAGTACGACTGGGGCGGCGACGCCAACATCGTCGAGTCCTACATTTCCTACCTGCGTCGCAAGGTCGACCACCTTGAGGGCCCGGACGGCCCGGTGGTCCCGCTGATCCAGACCAAGCGCGGCGTCGGCTACATGCTGCGCCGCCCGAGCGGGTCGTGAGCGCCGCCGAACCGGTCGACCTCAGCTCCGAGGAGGCCCGCGCGCAGGGTGCGCAAGTGCCACCACCACCCGCCGTACCCGGTCCGGTGGGACGGTTCCACCACCGGGTGCGCACAGTCTGGCGCGGAACCCCCTTGAGCGCCCGGTTGGTGGGGATCAGCACCGTGCTGCTGGCCGTCGGACTCTCCATCGCCGGGGTGGCCACCACCACCCTGTTGCGCAGTTACCTGGTCGACCAGGTCGACCAAGATCTGATCGCCTCCGCCAAGCAGTACTCCACCGAGCTCACCCGCGCGTACAGCCGCGACGGCGACCTCGACGCAGTCGGCGTGAACGAGTGGACCCAGGTCGACTTCGCGCTGGACGCGCACATCCTCGGGTCGATCGGCACCATCATGCCCTCGCACAACACGGCCACCGCCTACGGCGAGCCAGTGCTGCCCGATCTGTCCCTGAACACCGTCGACGACTACCGCAGCCAACCGTTCACCGTGCGCTCCACCAAGGCGGGGTCGGCCTGGCGTGCGGTAGTGGTGCCGGTCTACCGCACCAGCACCGATGAGTTGCTGGGCTGGGTGACCTTTGCCCGTCCGATGGGCGAGGCCGGGGCCATCGTCCGCTCGGCGGCCGTCGCGATGTGGACCTCCGCCGCCGCGATCATGATCATCGGCGCGGTCGCCGGCACCTGGGCCGTGCGTCGCTCGCTGCGCCCGCTGCGGGAGATCGAGGACACCGCCGCCACCATCGCCGCCGGTGACTTGTCCCGCCGGGTGCCTGCCGCCCCGGAGAGCACCGAGGTCGGTCGGCTGTCCGCATCGCTGAACGGGATGCTGACCCAGATCGAAGCCGCCTTCGACGCCCGCACCGCTTCGGAGGAGCGGATGCGCCGGTTCGTCGCCGATGCCTCACACGAGCTGCGTACCCCCCTGGCCGCCATCCGCGGCTACGGCGAGCTGTACCGGATGGGTGCCCTGACCGAGAAGGAGCAGGTGGACGACACCATGCGCCGGATCGAGCAGTCCGCCACCCGGATGGGTGGCCTGGTCGAGGACCTGTTGGCCCTGGCCCGACTGGATGCCGACCGCCCCGGCCGCACCGACCCGGTGGACATGGCCGTGCTGGCCACCGACGCCGCCCACGACCTGCGCGCCTTGGACCCCACCCGGGAGGTCCGGGTCGGCCCCCTGAGCCCGCAGCCCGACGACGCCCTACCCACCACCGTGGTGCTCGGCGACGAGCCCCGGCTGCGCCAGGTGCTGGCCAATCTGATCGGCAACATTGCCCGGCACACCCCCGCTGGCTCACCCGCCGAGCTGCTGGTCGGGCGGGCGGGCGACCGGGTGGTGCTGGAGGTGCGCGATCACGGGCCGGGCATCCCGCCGGAACACGCCGCCCGGGTCTTCGAGCGGTTCTATCGGGTCGATTCCAGCCGCACCCGTGAGGGTGCCGGCACCGGAGGTGGTGCAGGTCTGGGCATGGCGATCGTCGCCGCGATCATCGACACCCACCTGGGCTCGGTGCGGATCGATCCCACCCTCGGCGGCGGCACCACCGTGCGGGTGGACCTACCCGCTGCGCAGCTCGGCGACCAGCACCAGAACTGAGGCGAGGTCACCACCATCGCCGACCGGGGCTACGATGGCGCGCCGTCAGAGTTTCCATCCCGTGTGAGGCGTAGTTCATGGGCGTCTACGACGCACCGCAGTGGTTGTTGTCCGCATTCGTCCGGAGCACCGTGGGCGCCGGGGCGACCGCCTCGGAGGAGGAGATCCGCCGGGTGGGCACCGATCTGGTCGACCGGTGGACCGGCCCCGGTCGGCGGTACCACAACCTGCGGCATCTGACCGACGTGCTGGCCCGGGTGGACGAGCTCGCCGAGGAGACCCACGAGCCGCATCTGGTCCGTCTCGCCGCCTGGTACCACGGTGCGATCTTCGATGCCGACCAGGTCGCCGCCTACGCCAACCGCGGCGGCGAGGACGAGGTCGCCTCCGCCGCGCTGGCCCGGGAACAGCTCACCGCACTGGGCCTGCCCGCCCCCGCCGTCGACCGGGTGCACCAGATGGTGATCGCCCTGGTCCGGCACCAGGCCGACCCCAGTGACTTCGACTGCGCGGTGCTGTGCGACGCCGACCTGGCGATGCTGGCCGCCGAACCGCAGCGCTACAAGGCCTACCTGCACGATGTGCGCGAGGAGTACGCGGACATCCCGATGGACGACTACCTGCGTGCCCGGGTCCGGATCGTGCGCAAGCTGCTGAACCGGCCGAGCCTGTTCGTCAGCCCGCTGGGTGCCGCGTGGGAGGAGCCCGCCCGGCAGAACCTCGGCGCGGAGCTGCACAAGCTGGAGAAGGTGCTGGCTGAGATCGACGCCCGCGAGTCCCCGGTCGCCCGCGGCTGACCACCACCGCACACGCCAAGGGCCGGCCACCCCTCGCGGGGTGACCGGCCCTTGTCAGTGCAGCCGTGCGGCGGGACTCAGAAGTCCATGCCGCCCATGCCACCGTCGGCCGGGGCAGCCGGAGCGGCCTTCTCCGGCTTGTCGGCGACGACGGCCTCGGTGGTGAGGAACAGCGCGGCGATGGAGGACGCGTTCTGCAGAGCGGAACGGGTCACCTTCACCGGGTCGTTCACACCGGCGGCCAGCAGGTCCTCGTACTCACCGGTGGCGGCGTTGAGGCCCTGACCCGCGGGCAGGTTGCGGACGCGCTCGGCGACCACGCCACCCTCGAGACCGGCGTTCACGGCGATCTGCTTGAGCGGAGCGTCGATGGCGACCTTGACGATGTTCGCACCGGTGGCCTCGTCGCCGGTCAGCGACAGGGTCTCGAAGGCGGTCTTGCCGGCCTGGATCAGCGCCACGCCACCACCGGCGACGATGCCCTCCTCCACGGCAGCCTTCGCGTTGCGGACAGCGTCCTCAATGCGGTGCTTGCGCTCCTTGAGCTCGACCTCGGTCGCGGCACCGGCCTTGATGACCGCCACGCCACCGGCCAGCTTGGCCAGGCGCTCCTGCAGCTTCTCGCGGTCGTAGTCCGAGTCGGAGTTGTCGATCTCGGCACGGATCTGGTTGACCCGACCGGCGATCTGCTCGGCAGCGCCGCCACCCTCGACGATGGTGGTCTCGTCCTTGGTCACGACGATCTTGCGGGCGGTGCCCAGCACCTCGAGGCCGACCTGGTCGAGCTTGAGACCGACGGTCTCGGAGACGACCTGGCCACCGGTGAGGATCGCCATGTCCTGGAGCATCGCCTTGCGGCGGTCGCCGAAGCCCGGGGCCTTGACGGCGACGGACTTGAAGATGCCGCGGATGCGGTTGACGACCAGGGTCGCCAGCGCCTCGGACTCGACGTCCTCGGCCACGATCAGCAGCGGCTTACCGGTCTGGATGACCTTCTCCAGCAGCGGCAGCAGGTCCTTGACGTTGGAGACCTTGGACTCGACCAGCAGGACGTACGCGTCCTCCAGGACGGCCTCCTGGCGCTCCGGGTCGGTGACGAAGTACGCCGACAGGAAGCCCTTGTCGAAGCGCATACCCTCGGTCAGCTCGAGCTCCAGGCCGAGAGCGTTGGACTCCTCGACCGTGATGACGCCCTCCTTGCCGACCTTGTCCAACGCCTCGGCGATGAGCTCGCCGATGGCCGGGTCGCCGGCGGAGATCGCGGCGGTGGCGGCGATCTGGTCCTTGGTCTCGATCTCCTTGGCCTGCGCGAGCAGCTGCTCGGTCACGGCGTCGACGGCCTTCTCGATGCCCTTCTTCAGGGCGATCGGGTTCGCGCCGGCGGCGACGTTGCGCAGACCCTCGCGCACCAGCGCCTGGGCCAGCACGGTGGCGGTGGTGGTGCCGTCACCCGCGACGTCGTCGGTCTTCTTTGCGACCTCCTTGACGAGCTCCGCACCGATCTTCTCGTACGGGTCCTCGAGGTCGATCTCCTTGGCGATGGAGACACCGTCGTTGGTGATGGTGGGGGCGCCCCACTTCTTGTCCAACACGACGTTGCGGCCCTTGGGGCCGAGGGTGACCTTGACGGTGTCGGCGAGGACGTTCAGACCCCGCTCGATGCCGCGGCGGGCCTCCTCGTTGAAGGCAATGATCTTGGCCATGGGGCTACCGATCCTCCACTGATGGCTACTGGGCGGCCGCTCGGTGCCCGCGACGGACGATCTGCCACCCGACGGTCATGTCCCGTGGAGCGGCGGACCTCACCGGGTCGGCCAGATGTTCATGATTCTGTCACTCTCCACCGGAGAGTGCTAAGTCAATGGTTAGCACTCGACCCCCTCGAGTGCAAGGCTCGGTCCACCTGATCGCCCGCCGCGAACACCCGGGTGGATTACGGTGGCTGCCCATGTCAGTCGCACTGACGCGACGCAGCCGTCGCGTCATCTCCGTCCTGGTCCTGTCGGCCCTCGCCGCGACCTTGATCGCCTGGGGTGCCACCGGTCCGCGCAGCGCCCGGATCGGGCTCTACTCCGAGGCCGTGGTGCTCGGTGCCGATGGCACTCCCACCCTGGTGCCGGAGGACGGTGAGCCGGTGCTGCATGCCGGCACCCGCGTGATGGACGACCCGGTCAGCACCGCCGACGACACCCTGGCCGCCGAGCAGCGCGCGTGGTTGGCCGACGGCCAGATCCCCGGAGCGGACGGCCCGTATGTCGACATGGTGACCGACGCCCTGCTCGATCTGCGCACCCTGGTCCGCGACGACGGCGCGGCGGTGGCGGCCTGGTCGCCGTACTGGCGGTACGTCTGGCCCCGGGACTCGTCCTTCGTGGCGGTGGCCCTGGCTCACTCCGGACACCACGCGGATGCGGTAGCGATCCTGGACTTCTTGGCGCAGGTGCAGGAGGCGGACGGCTCCTTCGAGGCGCGCTACCTGCCGGATGGCACCGGCGACACCCCGGACGACCGTGGTGAGCAGACCGACGGCACCGGCTGGGTGCTGTGGGCGGCGAATGAGGTGGTGCAGACCGCCGCCGATCCGGTCGCCACCGCCGAGCACCTGCGCCCCCTGGTACAGCGCACCGCCCACCACGCGGAGCGCCTGGTGATCGGGGACGGACTGCCCGAGCCCTCCCCGGATTACTGGGAGGTGCCGGAGACCCAGCTGACCCTGGGCACGGTGGCGCCGGTGCTCGCCGGGTTGGAGAACGCCGCGGAGTTCTGGACCGTGTTGGGTGAGACGGAGCGCAGCGCCTCGGCGCAGGCCGCAGCTGATCTGTCCCGGGAGGCGGTGGAGTCCGAGTTCGACGACTACGGACGCTACGCGGGCGGCGACCTGGCGGATGCGGCGAGCGCCTTCACCCTGCCGCCGTTCCAACCCGTCGCCCTGGACGGCGCACTCAAGGCATGGCAGGACTCCGCCGACCGGATGGCACGCCCGGCGGGCGGTCTGGCCCCGGGCGAGGGATGGCGGCGCGACGGCATCTCCTGGACGCCGCAGACCTCGCTGTACGCGTACACCGCCGCCAGCAACGGCCAGGACCAGCAGGCCACGGCCTGGCTCGACTGGTTGGACGCGCACCGCACCGACCTTGGGGCGCTGCCGGAGAAGGTGCTGGACGACGGTTCACCCGCCGCCGTGGCACCCCTGGCCTGGACCGCCGCGTGTGTCGTGCTGGCGGTGGACGCCCTCGAGGGGTGAGACACGACGCGGCGGGGTCGGATGCCTGCGCACACCGACCCCGCCGTCGAGATCAGAGCGGACGAACCTGCTCGGCCTGGGGGCCCTTGGTGCCCTGACCGACCTCGAACTCCACGTTCTGCCCCTCGTCGAGGCTGCGATAGCCATCGGTCTGGATGGCGCTGAAATGGACAAAGAGGTCCTGAGTGCCGTCGGACGGGGTGATGAACCCGTAGCCCTTCTCGGCGTTGAACCACTTGACGGTGCCCTGCGGCATGCGGTGCTCCTGCGGCTGAGTGCGTGATTGACACCGCCACAGGCCACCCCGAGGGGCCGACTGCGGCGTGGCGCTGACTGTAGCCGCGACCGGCATGGGGCGAAAGGGGTGAATCGCCGATCAGCCGAGGAAGTCGGTCCGCAGCAGCACCACGACACCGCTGCCCGCATCCGCAGCGGACTCGGTGACCGTGGTGATTCCCAGGGCGTCGGCCACGGCCTGCGCAGTGGGCTGCAGCTCGGGCGAGGCGTAGAACACCGTGGTCACCTCGGCGGTGGAGGCGCTCCCGTTGCCTGCGGTGACGGAGGTGAAGCCGGCGGTCTCCAGCTGATCCTTGACGTCCGCGGCGAGCCCGTTGCGGCGGGCGGCATTCAGCACATCCACCGTCTGGGCGTAGTCGATGGCGGGAGCCGGCGGCTCCTCCTCGGCGGGGGGTTCCTCGGCGGGAGGCTCGTCGGTGCCCTCAGTGCCCTCAGCACCCTCGGTGCCGGCGGTCTCCTCCGTGCCCCCGGTCTCCGCACCGACCACCGGGTCGTCGGTGAGCTCCACCGAGGCCTGGTCGTCGTCGCCGCCCAGCCCGTCCCAGGCGGAGGTCCACAGCACGGCACCGACGGTGACGGCCGGTACCAGCACGATCACGGCGACGAACGGCCACCACCGCGACCACCAGCTGCGCGGGGCGCGGTGCACGCCGACCGGCGAGTCCGGGCCGGGTGCGGCGTCGAACTCGTCCTCGGGATAGGGGTAGTTGCCCTTCGTCACGCCGGACAGGCTAACGGCTCAGCCACCTGACGACGGACGACGCGGGCGAGAGCGGCGTGGAGAAGGTGTGCAGGTCGCCCGTTCAGGCGTCGCCGAGTCGACGGGCGGTGCGCTGCCGCTGCCGGGTGGACCGCATCCGGCGCAGCCGCTTGACCAGCATCGGGTCGTGGGCGAGCGCGGCGGGGCTGTCGATCAGGGCATTGAGCACCTGGTAGTACCGGGTGGCCGACATGTCGAAGAGCTCGCGGATGGCCTGCTCCTTGGCCCCGGCGTACTTCCACCACTGCCGCTCGAAGGCCAGCACCTGCTGGTCACGCGTCGACAGGTCAGCCAGGTCGCCCGCACCCTCGACCTCGTCGGTCATCGCGCTCATCCGTGGCTCCTCCTTCGCGTCCAACCGCGCCATGGTACGTCCCGAATCACACGGGTGTCATTCGCGCTGATCACCCGATCCTCCCTGTCTGAGCACCTGAGCTGGCTACCCTCGCCGGGTGAGCACCTCCGCACCCACCCCGCTGTCCGAGCTGATCGCCCCCGACTGGGCGCAGGCCCTCGCTCCGGTCGAGGACCGGATCCACGCGATGGGTGACTTTCTGCGCGCCGAGGTCCAGGCCGGACACCAGTACCTGCCCGCGGGGGAGGCGATTCTCAACGCCTTCCGACGGCCACTGGCCGAGGTCCGGGTGCTGATCGTCGGCCAGGACCCCTACCCGACCCCCGGCCACCCGATGGGCCTGTCGTTCTCGGTCCAGCCGACGGTGCGACCGCTGCCCCGCTCACTGGCCAACATCTACCGTGAGCTGGAATCCGATCTGGGCATCCCGCCGCACTCCGACGGTGACCTGTCCACGTGGGCCGACCGCGGCGTCATGCTGCTCAACCGGGTGCTGACCGTCCGACCCGGCGCTCCGGCCTCACACCGGGGCAAGGGCTGGGAGGAGGTCACCGACCGGGCGATCGAGGCCCTGGTGGAACGCGGCGGCCCGCTGGTGGCGATCCTGTGGGGCCGCGACGCCCAGTCGCTGCGCCCCCGCCTCGGCCAGGTCCCAGCGGTGATGAGCGTGCACCCCAGCCCGCTGTCCGCCAGCCGGGGCTTCTTCGGTTCACGACCGTTCTCCCGGGTGAATCAGCTGCTGGTCGAGCAGGGCGGCGAGCCCATCGACTGGTCCCTGGGCTGAGCCCGTACTCGTCGAAGGAGCAGAATGGCTGCCATGACCACGGATCTGCCCCGCTGGGAGCGCTATGTCGCCGTCGGCGACTCCTTCACTGAAGGGCTCTGGGACGCCCCGCACGGCAGCGACGCACCGATGCGGGGCTGGGCCGACGTGCTGGCTGGGCACCTGTCCGACCGTCGCCGTGCCGCCGGGGCCACCCCGCTGCGCTACGCCAACCTCGCGGTGCGCGGCAAGCTACTGCGGCCCATCGTCACCGAGCAGGTGCCCGCCGCGCTGCGGATGGAACCCGACCTGGTCAGCCTGGTCGGCGGCGGCAATGACATCCTGCGCCCGGCCGCCGACGTGGACCGACTGGCCCGCAATCTGGAGGCCGCGGTGGAGCGCATCCGGGCCACCGGGGCCGATGTGCTGCTGTCCACCGGGATGGATGTCGCCGAGGCCGGCCTGATGAAGGCGACCCGACCCCGAGTGGCGATCTACAACGCGCACATCTGGTCGATCGCCCGACGGCATGGCGCGTATGTGCTGGACCTGTGGGGGATGCACCACCTGAAGGACCTGCGGATGTGGGCACCGGACCGGATTCACCTAACCACCGAATCCCATGCCCGGGTGGCGCAGGGCGCACTGGCGGCGCTCGGGCTCACCCCGGACGACCCGGCCTGGGACGAACCACTGGCCCCCGCCCCACCGATCTCCCGTGCCGCGCAGGCCCGGTTGGACGCGGAGTGGCTGCGGGTGCACGTCTACCCGTGGGCCACCCACCGCCTGCACGGCACCAGCTCCGGTGACGGTCGTCGGGCCAAGCTCCCGGAGCTGATCGAGATCTAGTCGGCGACCACGGCCACCGAGGCCCCGGCCACGACCTCTGCCGCCACGCCGGGGGTCAGCACCACGGCGGTCATCGGCGCGGTCACGGCGGTCCGAGACTCGACCAGGGCACGGTCAGCGCCGTCCCGCAGGGTCAGCGCGAGCTCGCGGCCCGCGCAGCCCGTCGGAACGCCGGACAGCTGCGCGGTGGTCACCGCATAGCCACCGAGCGCCGGGTCGTAGTCGACCTCGTAGCCGATCGAGATCGCATCCACCACGCATGCCCCGGTGGACACCGGTCCGAGTTGCTCCCAGCTCATCGCGCGGGCAGCGGACACCGCCAACCCGGCACCGCCGAGCAGCGCCAAGGTGACACCCGCTCTCCGGCGGGCACGGGTCAGCCCCATCGGTGTCCCTTCCGTGGACGCACCAGGCCGGTCCATCGGCCCGGTCGCCCCATCGTCCGTCCCGCGCCCGTGCTGAGCATCCGGGCCACAGATTCACTCCGGCGGCTCAGGGTTGGACGCACACCTGCACACTGCGGGGCGCATCGTCCCGGATGCCCCAGGTGTCCCAGGCGGTGGGTGTCACCCGGTACACCGTGCCGCTGCGCTGGGCCAGGGTGTAGTTGCCGGGGGCGCTGAACCGGGCGTTCGTGGTGCTCACCCCGCGGGCGGTGAGGTAGTCGAGCAGCGGGCGCAGGTCGATGTCCGCCCGCCACCCGGCGTAGAACTGCGGAGTACCGCTCACCCGCACCGTCGTGCTCATGCAGGCATAGGTCACCGCGCCGGACACCGGGCCGGTGCTCTGGGAGTAGGTCAGTGCGGCGTCGTACTGCGGGGCTGGCAGACCGTAGTGACACACGGTGACCGTGATGCTCTGCCCGGCGGACAGGGTGGTGAAGCCGGGTCGACCACCGATGGACAACACACCGCCGGACGGTGCACCGAGCACCTGCCCGTACCAGGGGCTGTGCACCTGGAACCCGTCGGCGTTGGTGACCCCGTTGAAGGGGCGCTGGTCCAGGTGCAGGTCGACCCGCCAGGTGGTGCCGACCGCACCGGAGACCTGCACGGTGAAACACGCCTGGGTGCCGGAGGAGGAGATCTGCGACCAGGTCAGCCCGGTGAAGGTGGTGCCGGGTCCGGGGGTGACCGGTCCGGTGGGCGCGGTGGCTGGTGCGATCCAGCTCACCGGAACCGCCCACCCGTTCAGCACCAGCGCAACCCCGGCGACCTGGGCGGTGGCATCACCGGGCACGGGGAGCGTGACGGTGCCAGCGTTGGCAGTGCCGGTGGTGTCCGCCGTCGTGGTCGGCGTCCCGTCCGTGCCGTAGAGCCGCAAGGCCAGGGACGCCCCGGCGCAGGCGGCGGGCATACCGGTGAGGACCACCGTGGTGGCGGTGCCCGCAGTCGCGCTGAGCGTGCTGGTGGTGCAGGGTGCCGCGGAGCTGAGCAGATGGCCCGGGCTGCGCAGATCGAGTCGGGCCGCCGACGCGGTGTGGAGCCCAAGGACGACGATCACGGCGATCAGGGCGACCAGCACGGCGGCTGCTGTCCCATGGGCCGGGGTCCGCGCCCTCACGGTGCCGGCTCCAGCACCGGGTTGGCAGCGTCAGCGGTCACCGGGATCTGGGGCTCGGGTCTGCCCGGCCACAGCAGGACTCCCCCGGCGATCACCAGCAGCGAGGCCCAGGCCCACGGGTCGAGCAGAATCGACGCCACTCGCCCCAGACCGGGCACATGCACCCGGGCGACGCCGAGCACATCCGCCTGAGTCGGCCGCCACGGGTCGTCGAAGTCGTTGTTGTCCCCGCGGATCGCCCAGCCCTCGGCGGCTGAACCCCCGATCACCCGGTGGATGATCCGACCCTCGTCCACCCCGGGCGGGGTGTAGACCACCACATCGCCGACCTCGGGTGCGCCACAGCGGCTGACCACAAGATCGCCGGTGCGGTAGGTCGGCTCCATCGAGTGCCCGGAGACAATGGTGAGCGTGGTGCAGCCGCCCAGCGTGGTGGGCCAGCCGAACCAGACCAGGACGCCGACTAGCGCGCCGGTGAGCAGCCAGCCGGTGGCCGACCGCAGGCGCGCCGAACGGGGGTGACGCGTCGGCGCCACCCCCGTTCCCGCGGCCCGTCGGCCGAGCCAGGTCATCGGAGAGGGATCAGCCCGCGATGACGACGGCGACGCCCTTGACGTCGGCGGCCTTGACCGAGGCGGTCACCGGGACGGTCACCGTGCCGCCGCCTGCCGGGACGGTGGCGGTCAGGGTGCCCAGCGAGGTCGCGGTGGCGGCCGGGTCGTTGTCCAGCAGGTCGATGGTGATGGCCTGACCGGCGCATGCGGTGGCGACGCCAGACAGGGTGACACCGGTGACCGCGTAGCCCTTGGCCACGCTGGAGAAGGTGTCGGCGAACTTCACCGCGACACCGTCGGTATCGCAGGACGCCACCACGGTGGTGCCCGCGCCCAACGCGCCGGAGGTCAGGTTGAGCTGGGCGGCGGAGGCCAGACCCAGACCGGTGATGCCGAGCGCGGCAACGGTGAAGGCGATCACCTTGCGGCGGGTGGTGCGACGGGGTGCGACGGTTGCGGACATGAGCGGCTGACCTTCCAGGTCGATGAGAGGGGTGCCGCGGCAGACACGACATCGTCCGGGGCGCGGGAAATCTAGAGCCGCAGATCAGGCACCGGAACACCCCGATTGGGTGGTACCACCCACCCCCCTCGTCGGGTGACGCACTTTCACCCTGGCGGAGTGGGACAAACCGGACATCACCCCGGGTATCCCCCGGTTTCGGGTCACCCGTTCAGTCGCAGCGACTCCACCGGCACCCGGGCGACCACCTGGGTCCCATCACCCGGCACCGACGACAGCCGCAACTCGCCCCCGGCCAGACGGAGCCGGTCCGCCAGCCGCGCAGTCCCGGATGCTGGCCCCGGACGATCACCGAAGCCCACCCCGTCGTCCCACACCGACACCTGCACCGCCCCAGCGTCTCGGGACAATCGCACCTCGATCAGCTCGGCCCGACCATGGCGCAGCGCATTGCTCACCGCCTCCTCGACCACCCGCACCGCCAACAGGCGCTCCCCTTGGGACAACTGAGGGGCCGCCGGGTCGTCCAACGTCCGCACCTCCGGCGCCACCCCGAGCCGGGTGTTCACCGAGGTCGGAATACGCGCCAGCAGCGCGCGGATCGCCGGGACCATGCCGACCTCCAACTGGTCCGGATAGAGCATCCGGCTGGTGGCACGGATGTCCGCCTCGCGGACCGTCTCGAGCTCGGCACGCAGCTCGGCCAGCATGTCCAGATCCGCTGGCTCCACCGACCCACGCCCCAGCCTTTCGGCGAGCCGGTCAAGCCGGGCCACCGCCAACACCAGCCGCTGCTGGACGCTGCCGTGCAGCCCTTCGGCCACCTCGCGCCGCACCCGGACCTCCTCGTGTTGCAGCGCCGCGAGCGCCAACTCGATCTGCACCTGCCCGCGGGCGGCGTGCTCGATCTGCGCCCGCAGCCGTCGTCGACCGCGCATCGTGGTGAAGCCGATCGCACTGGCGATCCAGGCCACCGCCGCCGCACTCATCAGATCGATGGCCAATGCCCGCAGATGGTCGGCGTCGTACACCCCGAACAGCACCTGCAACCCCGCCCGGCACAGTCCGGCCAGCAACCCGGCTGCCATCACCCAGGTCACCAATCGCCAACTGCCGCGGGCCGGGAGCTCCGTGCCCCGCCATCCCAACAGCGCCAGCATCGCCACGACCGCACCCAGATTCGCGGCGATGCGGGCCCCGACCGGCACCCCGGCGCCCTCCGCGAGGGCGCTGTAGACATAGGCGGTCTGCGCGGCGGCCCCTACCGAGAACACGGCCATCACCGACCCCGTGGTGAACAGCAGCGCCCACCGGTCCGCCCGGTCGGCGTCCTGGGGTCCGAGCCTCATCCTCACCATCCGTGATCGTGCGATGTCCGCGCGTCGCTGCACGTGAACGATCGAAGCCGACGATACTGGGAGAACATGACCGAAATCGCCCCGCACGCCATCCGAGTGGCCATCGTCGAGGATCAGCCACTGTTCCGCTCCATGCTGGAACTCACCCTGGGCTCCGCCCCCGGGGTCCGGGTCGTCGCCTCGGTGGGCACCGTCCGCGATGCGACCACCGTCCTGCGTCCGGGTGCCGTGGACGTCGCGGTGCTGGACATCGATCTCCCGGACGGCAACGGCATCGCCCTGGGGGTGACCGTGCGGCGCAGCCAGCCTCGGCTGGGCATCCTGTTGTTGTCCGCGCACGACGCGATGGATCTGCTGCTCGATCTGCCGTCGGATGTCGCCAGCGGGTGGAGCTACCTGTCCAAGACCACCTCCACCAGTGCGGACACGCTGATCCAGGCGATCCGGGCCGCCGCCGCCGGGCGTACCACCTTGGACCCGGTGCTTCTGGAACGGATGTCCCCACGGGCGGGCACCAGCGTCTCGCGGCTGACCGACCGGCAGTACGCGGTGCTCCGGCTGCTCGCCCAGGGCCTGTCCAACGCGGGGATCGGGGAGATGCTGCACATCACCGAGAAGTCGGTGCAGAACCACATCAACGGGATCTACGGCACCCTCGGCATCGACGCCGACCCAGCGCGCAACCCGCGGGTCACCGCCGCCCTGCGTCTGCTGGAAGAGACCGGCCGGAGCTGAACGTGGCGAGGCTCACAGCCTCCGCGTCCATCCCCGCCCGCTCCATCCTGTAAAGTAGGCATCGCCCTTGGTCGCCTGCCCCCTGCGCGGCCAAGGGCTTTTTCATGCCTACCGGGTTCATGCGGGTTCATGCCTACCGGGCGATGAGCCGGTCCAGCAGCGGGAACTCGTCGTAGGGCTGCCCGGCGTCGCCGAAGTGCCCGTCGTCCCGGACCACGAGCGTCCCGCCCACCCGGTCCCGGATCGCCATCCCCTGTCGCCAGTCGCAGCCGTAGGGGTCGGTCACCGAGTTGATCAGCACCAGGTCATCGACATGCGCGGCGATCCGCTCCCAGTCGTAGGACGCGCGCAGCACCGGCTCAGGCGAGGCATTCGGCGGCGTGGCATACCCGGCGACGAGCACCGCCTGCGGCACCCGCACCTCGATCGCCTCCAACACCGCCAGCAGCAGCGCAGCTCCGCCCGAGTGCCCGATCAGCACCGTGTCCGCGTCGATGGCCATCCGCTCCAGCGCACTCGGCAGGAACTCCGCCACCGGGGTCACGTTCAGCTCCGGGAAGTGCGGGCGCGACACGGTCCATCCGCGTGCCGCCAGTCGGTCCGCCAGCCACGGGTACCAGATCACATCCGGGTGGCCGCCGGTACCGTGCACGATCACCGCGCGGGTCGTCATGCGGCCCAGTGTGCGCCCCGGGTGCATCCGGCGGAAGGACTCACCGCAACAGCGGCAGCGACCCCGCCAACGACGACACTCGTGCGCGCGGCCCTGCGATTCCCAGCGCCACCAGCGCGAGCTCCGCCATCTCCTGCGCCGCCAGCCCTTCCAGGTACTCGTCGTACCCCCGCGCCGCCTGCGCTGCGGCGGTGAACGGCACAGTGAACAGCTCCGGTTCGATCAGAGCCCGTCGGTGCAGTTCCGTCAGCCCGGTGACGTCAGATTTCAGAATCGGCATCGCCATGCGTGTGATGCCCGGGACGTGCACCCCGTCGGCGGAACGGGCGTCCGCCCCGATCATGCCGGTGGTCCGCAGACCCAGGGTGGCCGCGACCACGGCGGCCGCGTTGGCAGCAAGTCCGGACGGCAGGGCACCGTCCACGACGATGGCGATCTTGTCCTGGGCCGGGTCGAGGTGCATGGCTGGCACCGTAACCCGGCGTTCGTCCGAGCCAGGTCGACAACGAACCTCATTCGAGGAGAGGGCACCTGTGCCGCATGTGATGCGACGATGACGCCATGTCACTCGATCTCGACGCCATCGATTCGGCCCTGGTCCGCACACTGCAGAGCGACGCCGGGATCAGCAACAAAGACTTGGCCGCCGCCACCGGCATCGCCCCCTCCACTGCCCTGGAGCGAGTACGCGGCCTGTTCCGGCGCGGGGTCCTGCGCCGTCGCACGGTCGAGGTCGACCTCCCGTCCCTCGGCCGAGGCCTCCAGGCGATGGTGTCCATCCGACTCCGCCCGCCCAATCGACAGGTGATCGAGGAGTTCACCCGGTTCCTCGCCGACCTGCCGGAGATCATCGCCCTGTTCACGTTGACCGGCAGCGAGGACTTTCTGCTGCACGTGGCCGTGCGGGATGTGGATCAGCTGAATGCCTTCATCCTGGACACCCTCACCGTGCGACGGGAGATCGCGGATGTGCGCACGTCCATCGTCTTCCAGTATCGGCGGCGGCCGGTGATCGAGCCGCTGCCCTGACCGGAGCCCCCTGCCGGATTCGAACCGGCGACCTACTGTTTACAAGACAGTTGCTCTGGCCAGCTGAGCTAAGGGGGCCTGCACCCGTGGGTGCGGTGCACAGCCTACCGAGGTGCGTCCAGTCCGTTGACCTCCGCCCGCAGCCGCGCCATCCGGTCATCCAGCTCGGCGGCGATCTGTGCGGTCTGGGTCAGCTCGTCCAGCAGGTGCCCGGGCACCTCACGGCCGTACTTGTAGTAGAGCTTGTGCTCGGTGCTCGCCCAGAAATCCATCGCGATGGTGCGCAGCTGGATCTCCACGTCGACGTGTTCGGTTCGGTCGGAGAGGAACACCGGCACCCGGACGATCATGTGCAGCGACCGGTACCCGTTGGGCTTGGGGTTGGCGATGTAGTCCTTGGTCTTCACCACCTCCAGGTCCGGCTGCTGGGCGAGCATGTCGCGCACCCAGTAGGCATCGGACACGAACGAGCAGGTGATCCGGATACCGGCAATGTCGTGGATCGAGGCGCGGATGGCCGGGATCGACAGGTCGCAGCCGGTGCGGACCACCTTCTGCATCAGCGACTCCATCGACTTCAGCCGGTGCCGCACGTGCTCGATCGGGCTGTAGTCGTGCGCTTCCTCGAATTCCTCACGCAGGATGCTGATCTTGGTCAGCACCTCGTCGATGCCGAATTTGTAGTACAGCCGGAACCGGACGAACTCCTGCTGCAATGCCCGCAGCGCCCCGAGCACATCGTCGGACTCCAGTGCGGTGCCGTCCGGCAGCATGTGCACGGCGCTCTCCCGCAGCAGCTCGACCAGATCGCGCTCGTCGTCGCCAAGGTCGCCGGCACCGGGCAGTTCGAGGCCTCTCATGCTCCCATTGTCCCCCGGTGTCAGGGCTGGGGGTCCCGGGCGTCGTAATGCCAGAACGAGCGCTGCAGCCGGACCGCGAGGGCGAGCAGCAGCACGCAGGCCAGTCCGCCCAGCAGCGCCGCACCGCCCTCACCGAGCCGGGTGGACACTGCGCCGAGCAGCAACTCCCCCAGCCGGGGCCCACCGGCGACCACCACGGTGAAGACGCCCTGCAAGCGTCCGCGCATCGCGTCGGGGGTGGCGGTCTGGAGGATCGTCTGCCGGAACACCGCACTGACCGCGTCGGAGGCTCCCGCGATGGCCAGGGTCAGCACCGCCAGACCGAGCGCCAGCCAGAGCACATGGTCCGGGCTGCCCCGACCGACCACCACCAGCACCGCACCGAAGGCGGCGATGGACAGCCCCCAGGCCGCGATGGCCCCGACGATGATCCGGCCCTGCCACCGCACCCGCGCCAGCCCACCGGAGAACAACCCCGCGACGATCCCACCCAGTGCGATCGCCGCGGTCAGCACACCGGTCGTGGTCTCGCCGCCGCCCAGGTAGATCAGCGCCACCGCCGGGAACAGCACCCGCGGCATCGAGGTGATCATCGCGATCAGGTCGACGATGAACGTCATCCGCACATTCGGGCGGGTGCCCAGGTACCGCAGCCCGTCGAGCACTGAGCCCAGTCCCGCACGCGCGCGGCGCGGACCAGCGGCCTCGTCGTGCTCGGGCGGCATGGCCGGCAGCTTCACCAACGCGACGATGGCGAAGGTGAACAGCACCGCGTCGATGGTGTACACGGGCCCGTAGTCAGCCACCGCCACCAGAGCGGCACCCAGCAGCGGGCCACCGGTCAGGGCCACATTCCAGCCGATGGTCTGCAGGGCATTCGCGGCGGGCATCAGGCGGGGTTCCAGCAGCCGCGGGATGATCGCCGACCGCGCCGGACTGTTGACCGCATTCGCCCCGGACTGCACCGCGGTCAACAGGTACAGCAAGCCGACGTGCCCGTTGCCCGCCCAGCCCTGCACCGCCAGCACCAGGGTCGCCGCCCAGCTGACCGCCGAGGCCACCAACGCGACGGTGCGCCGGTCGGCGTGGTCGACGATGGCACCGCCGTACAGCCCGAAGATCACCAGCGGGAACAGCGCGCACAGACCGACCAGCCCGACCGAGAAGGTGGAGCGGGTCAGCTCGTAGACCTGGAGCCCCACCGCAACCACGGTGAACTGCGTGCCCAGGTTGGCGATGGACAGGCCGAGCCAGAGGCGTCGGAACGCCGGACTGACGCGCAGCGGGGTGAGATCGACCAGGACGGAGGGCACCGCGGGAGTCTAGACAGCAGCGGACCGCGGCCCTGATCAGAGCCGCGGTCCGCTGGGGTGCTGGGTCAGCCCTTGGCCGCCTGGATCGCCTGGGTCAACGGCCCCGTGCTGTACAGGTCGCCCTGGAACTGCTCGCCGTCGATGGTCACGTACGGCGTGCCGACCTGACCGAGGTCGGTGCGCATCTGGTTGACGTTGGCCTGCAACCACGGGGCGAACGTCCGCCAGTCCTGGTTGCTGACCGTGGTGGTGAACTGGTCGATCACGTCATCCGGCACATCGACGCTGCGGGCCAGATCCGCGATCTGGCTGTCGGACAGGCCCTTGGAACCCTCCGCCGGCTGGTCCTCGAACAGGGCGGAGAAGAAGTCCGCGAACTGCTCAGGAGCCTGGTCCGCGACCACCGCCGCCGCGTTCCCTGCGCGAGTGGAGTACTCCGCGCCACGGGACTGCGCGTCGAGGAAGGACAGCAGGTGGTACTCGACGGTCACACCGCCCCCTGCCCGGAGCGCGGCGAGCTCGTCGGCGTTGGCCTGCTCGAACTGCCCACAGAAGGGGCACATGAAGTCGGTGTAGACGCTGACGACGACGTTCCCGTCCTCGGTCTCGCCGGCGACGCCCTCCTGCCCGACCGGGATACCACCGTTCTCACCGGCGGTGGACGGCGCGGTGGTGTCGGCCGGGGTGATGGTGTCGACGTCGGCGGCGGTGTAGGCGATTCCGGGCTGGTTGGACTGCATCCACAGCCACCCGCCGACACCGCCGAGGGCCAGGACGGCCACAACGACGGCGCTGATTGCCGCGATCTTGTTGCGCTGGTCCCGCTTGCGCTGGGCCTCACGCATCTTGCGGGCCTGTTCGCGCGCCTGGTCTCGGCGCTCGGCCTTGGACGGCCGGGGGGAGGTACTGGACATGGCTCTGCTTCCTGCTCTGCTGATGGGATGGTCGGGGCTAGGCCTCAGGCCATCGCGAGCGGGGGTCCACGCAGCGGGTGCCGGTTACCGGGCACCCCAGCGGGCATCGTGGTGCTGCGCGGTCCGACCAGCGCACACGCGCGCCCGACCAACCGAACCCTGAGGCGTCCCAGGGACCGCAGGTTCGGCAGCACCGCAGCCAGCAGGTCCACGGCGAGGGAGGTGGTGCGGCGCAGCAGCGCGACCAGTCCCACACCGACCGCGCCGAGGGCCGCGTGGGCGGCCACCATGGGAAGCGCCAGCGCGAACAGCAGCACCACCGTTTGCGGGACGCCCGGCAGCACGGCCATCGTCCCGGCCGGGCAGTCCGGCACCGTCTGCAACAACGTCAGCGCCTGACCCAGGTCGGCCAGCGGACCATCGATCGCCGCACACTGGTGGACGAGCACCCGGGCCAGCCCGAACCATCCGCCGCCCAGCAGGAGCAGCCCGGAGATCACGCCGATCAGTCCGGACGTACCGAAGCGCAGGCGCAGGGCGCGCGGCAGCGTTCGGATGCCATGGGCGGCTGACATGCCCTTCAGCCTACGGTCACAACCCGGGAGTTTCCTGGACGTCGAGCGCAATTCGCCCGGATCGCCCCACCTAGAACGGGATGGGATCGTCCTCGGTGACCAACCGGTGTGCACCGTCCTGGCCGGGCACGGAGACGTATTGGCGAGTGGGGCTGGTCCACACCATTTGCCCGGCGGAGGCCTGCTCGATCCGGTGCCCGGCATGGGTGCGCAGCAGATGGTCCCGACGGCACAGCGGGGCCAGATTGCCCACCGAGGTTGATCCGCCGACGCCGAAGGGCACGGTGTGGTCCAGGTCGCAGGCATCGGCGGGGACGGTGCACCCCGGACGGGCACAGGTCTGATCGCGGGCGATCACATGGTCGGCGATCCCCGGTGGTGGTCGGTAGCGGCGCCGCCCGACATCCAGCACGGTTCCGGCTAGGGGGTCGGTCACCAGGCGACGCCAGGTCCCTCCGGCGGCGAGTGCCCGAGCGGTGGCCGCGTCGATCGGTCCATGCCCGTCGAGTCGACCCGGCGCGTCATCCGCGCCGATCAGCGACGACAGCGGGACCGTCACCCGCACCTCGACCCGGGGAGCCCGCTGGGACGGTCCGGGATGCAGCCCACCGGAGGCCGCACCCTCGGGATGACCGCGCCCCTCCGCATCGACAGCCGCGCCGTGAGTGCAGGCGCGGACGCCGATCTGGTCGCCACCGACAGCCACATCGTCACACCCGTGATGCCCGGGCAGCAGCCGCGCCCAGTCAGGTCCGACCAGGACCGCATCCACCAACGCATCCGCCCGCAGCTGCGCGTGGGTCCGCTGATCGCCACCCCGCAGCAGCGCCCGGGCGGACGCGTCCAGTGCCCGGTCCAGCTGCGCCGCACGTTCAGCGGGCAGCACAGCCCAGATGCCCGCCAGCCCGTCGGCCAGTGCCTTCGGACGTGACACCCGTCGACTCTGCCGTGCGCGCTCCCGACGCCGCGCCCCTCCATCGGGGTCGACCCGCAACAGCGCTCGGTCGACATCCGCCGCCAACTGGGCCGGAGTCCGATCCGCAGCGCCCGGCAGCACAGCGACCTCGACCTCCGCCACCGTGAGCGCGTCCACCCCGGACAGCCGCTGGAACATCACCCGTGCCTTCGCCACGTCGATCCGTCCCGAGGCCAAGGCCTGGCCGGTGCCGAGCAACCACCGCTGATGGGCCAGGCCCTCATCCACCAGCGCCTGTGCGGACCGGCGTCCGATGTTCAACCGCAGCGACAGCTCGTCGGCGGCGATATTCGGTCGGGCGATCGGCCCGATGTGCTCCGGCCAGACCGGGTTCATCTCCGGCCGCTCCGCCAACTCGGCAGCGACCCGGGTGCTCACCGCATGCGCCCAGGCTTGCAACCGTCGCGCCGCAGCGGCCACCGCGGGAAGGTCCGTGACGTCGAGCAGCGTCAGATCAAGGTTGCCGAGCAGCGCCGCCAGCGCCGGGCCGTTCTCCGCCGCCAGGACGTCCGCGACCTGTCCCACCGGGTCCATCGTCGGATCGGCGGCAGTCTGTTCGGCCACCACCCGCTCCAACAGCGCGGGCTCTTCCACCCACCGCGGCGGCACCTCGTCCCACATCACGGCCTCGGTCAGACCATCCTCTGAGGCCTCTCCCCACACCGCGGACTCGACCGCCGCGTAGAGCCGCGCCTCGCCCCCCGCGGCCACCTCCGGAAAGCTCTCTCGGTCGAGTCGGCTCAGCTCACCGCCGACGCCCCACTCGTCCGTGAGCACCCGCGCCACCGACCGCACGGGGAGCGCCCGTGGGTGATGTTCGCGCAGGTCAAGTGCCATGAAACGACGCTACCCGCCACCACTGACACTCCCCCGGTCTAGCTCCCCGGCACCGGTGGTCGACCGAAGGGCGCGAAGTCCACCCCGCCGCCCTGGCTCAACGACCACACCGCGAGCGCCACCGCCCCGAGCGCCAGCACCACCACCACCGCCGCCCCCCACCGTCCGGGCGCGACGGCACGCAGCGCGCAGCGGGCACCCTCACGTGTCGTCCAGGACATCGGCCCCCACCACAGCGCGACCGACCCGACCACCGCGGTCACGGCGAGCAGCCCGGCCTCCACCAGCGGATCGGGGTCCGCACCCTCATGGATCAGCCACCAGCCCACACCCCCGACGACCAGCACCAGCGCCGCCGACAGCAGCAGTGCGGGCAGCAGGGACACCAGCGATCGCAGCAGATGCCAGGGCGAGGCGAGCACCGCGCGGACCCCCTCCGACCGCCGCACCCCCACGCGCTCGCGTCGACGCAGGGTCGAGGCGACCAGCGACCCGACGGTCCGCGCGATCAGCAGCAGCGGCAGCAGGACCAGCACAGTCAGGCCGGGCCGGACCGCAGCCCCGGCCACGGTGAGCAGGCCGAGCGCGAGCAGGGATCCAATCCGGCGTGGCGCGCGCGGTGGCGCGGGCGCAGGCTGCTCGGGCCAGCCCGGCAGACCATCCTGCGCAGGGGCGACCCACCCGCCGCCGGGACCGTATGCCGGGGAGGCCTCGGCGGCCGGACCCTGCGCGGGGTACACCTCCGTGACCGGACCCTGAATCGGGTAGGCCCGGGTCGACGGCCCCTGCACGGGGTACACCTCCGTCGCGGGCCCCTGAGCCGGGTAGGCCTGGGCCGGGCGCTCCTGGGCCGGGTAAGCCTGAGTCGCAGGCCCCTGGGTCGGGTAAGCCTGAGTCGCGGCCCCCTGGGTCGGGTGAGCCTGAGCCGGGTATGCCTGCGTCACGTCCCCGCCGGTCACCGATCCCGGATCACCAGCCGCACGATCCCCCGGTCCGCCAGCCGAGACCGCCGGATAAGCCTCGGTCGCAGCAGCACCCGCACCGACACCCGCCGCCGCGCCCTCAACACCCACCTCGCGCGTCCGCCGCTGCGCCACGCCCCCCGGCAGCACCGAGGTCGGCGCACTCGGCGTCACCGTCGCCGCCGGGTCGAATGCCTCCCCGCGCCGCTCCGCCTCAGCCAGTGCCGCCACCACCTCCGCGGGGGTCGCCCGGTCGGACGGTTCCGGAGCCAACGCGTCCCAGAGTGCCCCCGAGGTGATCGGTCCAAGCCCGCGCAGGTCAGCGTCGCCCTCACGGGTCCGGGCCAGCACCGCCTCCAACGGTCGCACACCAAAGGGCGCCCGCCCGGTCGCAGCGAACACCAGCAGCGCCGCCCACCCCCACCAGTCAGTCTCCGGGGTGGGCTCGGCACCACCGATCAGCTCCGGTGCCAGGTAGCCCGGTGTGCCCACCACGAATCCGGCCGAGGTCAGTCGGGTCTCGTCCACCGACTGTGCGACACCGAAGTCGATCAGCACCGGCCCGTCCGGGCCCATCACCACATTGGAGGGTTTGAGGTCGCGGTGGACCACCCCGGCATCGTGCACCGCCCCCAACGCCTGTGCCAGCCGGTCGGCCAGTCGGTGCAGCGCGGCGGCGTCCAGCGGGCCGCGGGCGCGCACCAACTCGCTGAGGTCCCGCCCTGGGATCAGCTCGGTGACCAGGAACGCCTCGGTGGAGTCGGCCTCGGCGTCCAGCACCGCGGCCACCCCGGGGTCGCGCAACCGCTGCAACGCGGCGACCTCCCGGCGCAGCCGCTCCCGCGCGGCGGGGTCCGCGCCGATGTGTGGGTGCAGCAGCTTGAGCGCCACGGTGGTGCCGCCGCCGTCAACCGCGCGGTACACCGTGCCCATGCCGCCGGAGCCGAGTGGCGCGAGAATGGTGTACCCGCCGATCTCGGCGCCCGGTGCCAGGCCCACGCGCTCCATGCACGGCACCGTAATCGGCCGGGGTCCTCACCCCCGTGAGGGCACGCGGACCACGCACAGGGTCCGCACAATCCCCACGGTCCCAGGGCAGATCGCCGCAGGTCACGTTAGGGTCAGGCCGAGCCCAAGGAGCTGAGAAATCGTGGCATCTGCTGGTTATGACCTGGTGATCGTGGCGAACCGCCTTCCGGTGGACGTCAGCCTGGACGACAACGGCGAACCGAGCTGGACCCGCTCCCCCGGTGGCCTGGTCACCGCGCTGGAGCCCGTAGTCCAGAAGTCCGACGCCGGAGCCTGGGTGGGCTGGGGCGGGTCGGCCGATCTGGAGCTGGAGCCCTTCGATGCCGACGGTATGCGGCTGGTGCCGGTCGCACTGTCCGAGGACGACCTCAACCAGTACTACGAGGGTTTCTCCAATGACACCCTGTGGCCGCTGTACCACGACGTCATCCAGCCCCCGACCTTCCACCGGCAGTGGTGGGACGCCTATCAGCGGGTGAATCGCCGGTTCGCCGATGCCGCCGCCGCGCAGGCCGCCCCCGGTGCGACGGTCTGGGTGCACGACTACCAGTTGCAGTTGGTGCCCAAGTATCTGCGTGAACAGCGCCCGGACATCCGGATCGGCTACTTCCACCACATCCCGTTCCCCCCGCTGGAGATCTTCGTCCAGCTGCCCTGGCGCAAGCAGGTGGTGGAAGGGCTGCTCGGCGCGGACCTGATCGGGTTCCAGCGCGGCGGGGATGCGGCCAACTTTGTCCGGGCGGTGCGCCGGATCACCGAGCACACCACCCGCGGCCAGATGATCACGTTGACCGGGGCCGACGGTCGGGTGGAACGGCATGTGCGCGCCGCGGCCTTCCCGATCTCCATCGACTCGCACGCCTTCGACACCCTGGCCCGCACCCCGGAGGTGCAGCAGCGCGCCCGGGAGATCCGCACCGAGCTGGGCGACCCGAAGGTGCTGCTGCTCGGTGTCGACCGGTTGGACTACACCAAGGGCATCCGGCACCGGATCAAGGCCTACGGCGAGCTGCTCGCGGATGGCCGGTTGAGCGTGGAGGACGCCACCCTGGTGCAGGTCGCCTCGCCGAGCCGGGAGAACGTCGGCGCGTACCAGCAGCTGCGCGATGACGTGGAGGTGCTGGTCGGCCGGATCAACGGCGACTACTCCGAGTTCGGCCACCCAGCCATCCAGTACATGCACCACTCCTACCCGATGGAGGAGATGGCCGCGCTGTACCTGGCCGCCGACGTCATGCTGGTCACTGCCCTGCGGGACGGGATGAACCTCGTCGCCAAGGAGTACATCGCAGCCCGCTCCGACGACCGCGGCGCCCTGGTGCTCAGCGAGTTCACTGGTGCCGCAGATGAGCTCGGCGGGGCAGCGATCCTGGTCAATCCCCATGACATCAGCGGGTTGAAGAATGCGATCATGCACGCCGTGAACATCGACCCCCGGGAAGCCCGCAAACGGATGCGCCGACTGCGCCGCCGGGTGCTGGAGAACGACGTGGCCAACTGGTCGGCGTCCTTCCTGTCCGTGCTGACCGCGGTCCCGGTGCGGAACTCCCATGTCTGACCTGCTCGACGCCGCCTGGTCCCGGATCGTCGGGCAGCCGCCGTTGTTGGTGGCGCTGGACTTTGACGGGACGCTGGCCCCGTTGCAGGACGACCCGGAGCAGTCGCGGATGTCCGAGGCCGCCGCGGGTGCGCTGGCCACGCTGGTCACCCGTCCGGATCGGGTGCGGGTGGCGCTGGTTTCCGGTCGGGCGCTGGGCGACCTGTACCGCCTGGCCGCGCCGCCGGTCGGAACGGTGCTGATCGGATCGCACGGCGCGGAACGCGCACTGGTCGCCGAGCACGGGTTGGACCGGCAGGACATCCGCCTCACCCCGGAGCAGGCCGACACCCTGGACGCCCTGGGCAGCCGGATGCAGTCGGTGGCCCGCGGCCGGGACGGGGTGTGGGTGGAGACCAAACCCGCCGCCGTCGTCGTGCACACCCGCCTGGCCGAGGAGTCAGTGCGGGCGCAGGCCGAGGCGGAGGCGCTGACCATCGGGCACGAGCTCGGCTCGGCGGTGCTGCACGGCAAGAACGTGGTCGAGGTGTCGGTGCTCACCGCTGACAAGGGCAGCGCGGTGACCTCCCTGCGGATGGAGCTCGGTGCCGGGGCGGTGCTCTACGCCGGGGACGACGTGACTGACGAGCATGCCTTCGCCGCTCTGGGCCCGGAGGACATCGGGGTGAAAGTCGGCGAGGGGCGGACCGTCGCCGCGCACCGGGTGGCCGGCACCGACGCGATGACCGCCCTGCTGGTGGCGCTGACCGACCGGGTGTCCCGGGAGTAGCCGTGGCACGCGGGGGCATGGACGAGGTCGAGCTGATCGAGGACGACGGCACCACGGTCGCCCCCGCATCGACACCCGACCGCCCGCCCCGCGACCGACGACCTGGCAGCGGTCGCCTCGCCCGACGCTGGTGGCCGGTGCCCGTGGTGCTGGTCGCTGCCGTGGTCCTCGCCGATCTGGGCACCGGCTCCGCTGAGGAGCGTGCCGCCCTGCACGCCCAGAGTCTGCCCACCGTGGCCCGACCGATCGGCCCTGACCTCCGGATCGAGGAGGTCGACCCCCGCCTGACCCCGTGGGGCGGTGAGCTGATCGATGGTGTGCTGGTGCTGACCACCTGGGACGAGGCGGGCCATCCGCTGGTCACCGGCAGTTCCCCGGACACCGGCGACGAGCTCTGGCGCACGCAGCTGGTCACCGCCCCGGATAGCGAGAGCGCGTACACCAGCGCCAGCTCCGCCGACTGTTGGGCCGAGGGCGCGCACCTGGTCTGCTGGTCGGCGGTGACGCGGTACGACTTCACTGGTCCGGTCGGCATGGATCAGGTGCATCTGACCCGGATCGACCTGCACACCGGTGACCTGCTCGACGACCGGACCCTGCCGCCGGACACCACGGTGACCGGGGCGGACGGGCTGCGGTTCACCGCCACCGGTGCGGACGGCCCGATCACGCTCGCCGCCACCCGCCCGGGCGGATCGAGGCTCTGGGACGTGACCCTGGAACCACCTGGTCCCGCCCGCGGCGGCTTCTCCGACCAGCTGGTGATCGAGGTCTCCGACGGTGGACTGCGGGTGGCGGCACCGAGCGGGAGTTGGGCGGTCGACCGGGCGGACGGGCAGGTGCTGGTTGCCGGTGCGCTGGTCGGAGAATCGCGCCGGGGTCGGTTCGTGGCCCAGGACGCCGACGGTCTGTGGGTGTCCTCGACCGAGGGACCGGTGTCGCTGGGCGCGCGGGCCCCGGTGTTGTTCAGCGCCGATGACGGGTCGATGCCGCACCTCGAGTTCGTCTCCGGCCAGGGCACCGGGAACCTGGTCGCCGTCGACGCCACCACCGGTCAGGAGGAGTGGAGCACCCAGTCCGGATTCGTCGACCAGCTGAGCCTGGTACTGATCGACGGGGTGCTGGTCGGTGTGGTGCCCGGGGGCCTGCGCGCGCTGGACGCCTCCTCCGGTCGGGAACGCTGGTCGGTGCAGCTGTCCACGGACCAGACCTGGTCGCTGCGCCCGGTCACCGACGGTCGCCAGGTTCTGGTCCTGGCGCAGCAGGACGGCGACCCGGTGGTGGTCGCCCTGGACCTGCGATCCGGCGTCCGCATGTGGTCTGCTCCGGTGCCGAATGACTCCCAGCAGCTCGAGGTCCACGACCACCGGATCTTCCTCTACGGCGAGACCCGCACCTCGTGGTTGTCATGACCAGCATCCGTGGCCCACATCACACGATTCCTGTGGCAGGATGACCGGTGGAACGGGGGACCCCACCGTCGGTGGCGGCCCCTCGGCCCGTGTCAGCGAAGACACACACTGGCACTCTTCACTACGGATCGTCCGGCACGTACCTGCCGGTGAAGGGAACGACAATGGCTACGGTCACGTACGACAAGGCCACCCGGGTCTACCCGGGCACCGAGCGCCCCGCTGTGGACGCGCTCGACCTGCACATCGAGGACGGCGAGTTCCTCGTCCTCGTGGGCCCCTCCGGCTGCGGTAAGTCCACCTCCCTGCGCATGCTCGCGGGCCTGGAGGACGTCAACGCCGGTCGCATCCTGATCGGTGACCGCGATGTCACCGACGTGCAGCCCAAGGACCGGGACATCGCGATGGTGTT
The DNA here is from genome assembly GCF_040685135.1 of Cellulomonas sp. NPDC089187. Taxonomy (NCBI): domain Bacteria; kingdom Bacillati; phylum Actinomycetota; class Actinomycetes; order Micrococcales; family Cellulomonadaceae; genus Cellulomonas; species Cellulomonas sp. NPDC089187. The sequence continues at coordinate 50,475 of NZ_JBFBHI010000004.1, forward strand.
CCAGAACTACGCGCTGTACCCGCACATGACCGTCGCGGACAACATGGGCTTCGCGCTCAAGATCGCCGGCACCCCGAAGGCGGAGATCCGCCAGCGGGTCGAGGAGGCCGCCAAGATCCTCGACCTGACCCAGTACCTGGACCGCAAGCCGAAGGCGCTCTCCGGTGGTCAGCGTCAGCGGGTGGCCATGGGTCGTGCGATCGTCCGCCAGCCGCAGGTGTTCTTGATGGACGAGCCGCTGTCCAACCTGGACGCGAAGCTGCGTGTGCAGACCCGTACCCAGATCGCCTCGTTGCAGCGCCGCCTGGGCGTCACCACGGTCTACGTCACCCACGACCAGACCGAGGCGCTCACCATGGGTGACCGCATCGCCGTGCTCAAGGACGGTCTGCTCCAGCAGGTCGGCACCCCGCGCGACATGTACGACACCCCGGCCAACGTGTTCGTGGCGGGCTTCATCGGCTCCCCGGCGATGAACATCGGCACCTTCAACATCGCCGACGGCATCGCCACCGTGGGCTCGGCGGGCATCGCGGTGCCGCGTGACGCGCTCGGCCAGCTCACCTCGGACGACAAGAACCAGATCACCATCGGGTTCCGCCCGGAGTCGCTGGACGTCGTCCCCGAGGGCACCCCGAACGCGATCCCGGTGACCGTGAACATCGTCGAGGAGCTCGGTTCGGACGCCTACGTCTACGGCGCACTGGCCGGTGACTCGGCCGCCGCCGAGGTGACCTCCGGTGCCGGTGACTCGCAGGTCATCGTCCGGGTCGGACCCCGTCAGGTCCCGGCCAAGGGCGAGACGATCTGGGTGACTATCCGTGCCGGCGAGCAGCACCTGTTCCACGCCGGTTCGGGCGCTCGCATCACCGCCTGACGCACGCACACAGCTCCACCCGAAGGGGCGGGCCGGCACTCGCCGACCCGCCCCTTCGGCCGTCGATGGGAGAATCCGTACCCATGGAACGCCCCCGCCTGCAGATCACCGCCGCCGCACCCGATCCGGCGCTGCTCGACCTGCCCTGGCACATCCCGCTGGCCGACTGGCCCACCGAGCAGCTAGCCGCCCTGCCCCGCGGTATCTCCCGGCACACGGTGCGCTTCGCTCGGCTGTCCGGCCGGGTGATCGCGATCAAGGAGATCGGCGAGACAGTGGCGTACCGGGAGTACGAGCTGCTGCGTCAGCTGAGCCGGCTGGACGTGCCCAGTGTGGAGCCGGTGGCGGTCATCTCCGGGCGGACCGATCCGGACGGTGAACCGTTGGAGCCGGTGCTGATCACCCAACACCTGCGGTTCTCCCTGCCCTACCGGTCGCTGTTCAGCCAGTCGCTGCGCCCGGACACCGCCACTCGCCTGATCGACGCGCTGGCGGTGCTGCTGGTCCGGCTGCACTTGGTCGGTTTCTACTGGGGAGACGTGTCGCTGTCCAACACGCTGTTCCGCCGGGACGCCGAGACCTTCGCTGCGTACCTGGTGGATGCGGAGACCGGTGACCTGCACGACAGCCTCACCGACGGACAGCGCAACTACGACCTGGAGGTCGCGCGGGTCAACATCATCGGCGAGCTGATGGACCTGCAGGCCGGCGAGTTCCTGGAGGACGAGGTCGACGCGGTGGCGATCGGCGACGCCCTGGCCGAGCGCTACCAGGAGCTGTGGGGCGCGTTGACCGAGGCGGAGTCCTTCCGGGTGGGCGACCGGTGGCGGGTGCAGGCCCGGATCGACCGGCTGAACGACCTGGGATTCGACGTCGGCGAGTTGGACATCACCACCGACCTGGACGGCACCACCGTGCGAATCCAGCCGAAGGTGGTCGACGCCGGACACCACTCGCGACGACTGATGCGGCTGACCGGTCTGGACGTGCAGGAGAACCAGGCTCGACGACTGCTCAACGATCTGGACGGCTACGCCGCCGCCACCGACCGGCAGAACGACGACGAGAACTTTGTGGCGCACGACTGGCTCAACGGGGTGTTCGAGCCCGCGGTGCGCGCGGTGCCCCGGGAACTGCGGCCCAAGCTGGAACCGGCGCAGATCTACCACGAGCTGCTCGACCACCGCTGGTTCCTGTCCGAGCAGCAGGGCCGGGACGTGCCGATGCCGGAGGCGGTGAAGTCCTACGTGAAGAACATCCTGCCGAATCGGCCGGATGAGGAGGCGATCCTCGGGATCTCCGCGGGGGATCTCCGGGAGGACGCCGACCCGTTGATCGGCTGAGGGGTCAGAGCCCGAGCAGTGCCTCGCTGCGCTGCCACAACCGCTCGGCCAGCTCCGGGTCGGACGCCTGGCGCGCGGTCCGGCCCGGCGTGTGGGTGCTGCCGTAGTACTCCCCGGACTGCCAGGCGGCGGTGTTCCGGATGAAGAACTCCAGCGTCGCCCCACCCGCGTCCGCGCTGATCAGCGACCGGTTCAGCACCGTGGTGTAGAGCCACCGCAGCGGGCTCGTGGTGTCGGAGGCGAAGCTGGTCGCCACATTGCCCGGGTGGAAGGCCACCGACCTGATCCCCCGCGCGTGCAGGCCCCTGGTGAACAGGATGTTCGCCAGCTTCGCGTTCCCGTAGGCCCGGGCCGGGCGGTAGTGCCGCCTACTGTCCACATCGTCGATGTCGAAGCGGCTGAACAGTCGGGCGGCAATGCTCGACGTGTTCACCACGGCACCGTCCTCGGCCAGCAACGGCCGCAGTAGCCGGGTGAGCAGGAACGGTGCCAGGTGGTTCACCTGGAAGGTCAGCTCCACCCCGTCGCCGGTGATCGTCGGACCGGAGAACAGCCCACCGGCGTTGTTGGCCAGGACGTCGATCCGGTCGTAGCGCGCGGCGATCCCGGCGGCCACCTCACGGACCTGGTCCAACTCGGTGAAGTCCGCGGTCAGTGCGGCGTCCGCACCCACCCGATCAGCGACCGCCCGGGTCTTGCCCGGACTGCGTCCGACCAGCACCACCCGGTGGTCCCGAGTCAGCCGTGCCGCCGCGGCCGCCCCGATCCCATCCGACCCTCCGGTCAGCACCACAGTCCGCATCCGGCGACTCTAGGCGAGAGTGCGGACGACGGCCTCAGAGTGCGCGCTGGCGGGCCACCTCATACAGCGCGATGCCCCCGGCGACCCCGGCGTTCAGCGACTCGACCTCGGAGGCGATGGGGATACCGGCGATGACGTCGCAGTGCTCGCTCACCAACCGGGACAGGCCCTTGCCCTCCGACCCGATCACCAGCACCAGCGGGTCGGTGGAGTACGGCATCTCCGCCACCGTGGTGGTCCCGCCGCCGTCCAGACCGACGATGAAGCAGCCCGCCTCGTGCAGGCGCTCCAGGGCGCGCACCAGGTTGGTGGCCCGGGCGACCGGCACCCGCGCGGCGGCCCCGGCGGAGACCTTCCACGCCGAGGCGGTGACCCCGGCGGAGCGCCGCTCGGGCACCAACACCCCGTGTGCGCCGAAGGCACCGGCGGAGCGCAGCACAGCACCCAGGTTGCGCGGGTCGGTGACGCCATCGAGGGCGACGATCAGCGGCGGGCGGTCACTGGCCGCGGCGATGTCGAGCAGGTCCTCGACGTCGGAGTAGTCATAGGGCGGCACCTGGATCGCGACGCCCTGGTGCACGGCACCGTCGGTCATCCGGTCCAGCTCCGGCTTGGTGACCTCCAGCAGCGGGTACCCGGCGTCGGCGGCGGTGCGCAGGATCTCCCGGGTGCGGTCGTCCGCCTCCAGGCGGGTGGCAATGTAGACCGTCGACACCGGGATACCGGCGCGCAGAGCCTCCACCACACTGTTGCGCCCGGTGACGATCTCGGTGGCGGCACCGCGACCCTTGCCGCTGGGGGTGCGGCGGGGAGTGGTCGCACGCTTCTGCGCCGCGGCCTTCTTCTTGTGCGCGACGTGGTAGGTGCGGTCCTCGGCCTTGGGGGTCGGGCCCTTGCCCTCAAGCCCGCGCCGACGCTGACCGCCGGAGCCGACGGTGGGCTTCTTACCGGACTTGCGGGTGGCGCCGCGGCGCTGGGAGTTGCCGGCCATCAGATGTCCTCGTCAGTCGTGCGGGCGGCGAGCGTCCAGCGCGCGCCGGTGGGTGAATCCTCGACGGCGATGCCCGCGGCAGTGAGCCGGTCCCGGATCGCGTCAGCGGAAGCCCAGTCCTTGGCCGCACGGGCGGCGGTCCGGGCGTCGAGTTCGGCCCGGACCAGAGCGTCCAGGGCGGTGGCGGTGCGGTCGTCGTCGGAGCGGGCACCCCACTGCGCACCGGCCGGGTCCAGGCCCAGCACGTCCAGCATGGCCCGCACCGCGACCAGTTCGGTCCGGGTGCCGGCGTCGTCGTTCCCGGCCAGGGCGGTGTTGCCCGCGCGCAGGTGCTCGTGCACCACCGCGAGCGCCGCCGGCACATTCAGGTCGTCGTCCAGCGCCGCGGCGAACTCGGCGGGCAGCTCGGCGGAGGCCAACTCCTCCGGCGACACGGTGCCCACCCGCTCGGTGGCGCGGTCCACGAATCCGGCCAGGCGGTCCCAGGTGGCCTCGGACTCGGCGAGGGTGTCCGTCGTCCATTCCAGCATCGAGCGGTACTGCACCGCGGTCAGGGCGTAGCGCAGCACCGCCGGGCGAACCGTCTCCAGCAGGGTGTGCACCAGCAGACCGTTGCCCAGCGACTTGCTCATCTTGGCCCCGGACTGGGTGACCCAGCCGTTGTGCAGCCAGTACCGGGCGAAGCCGTAGCCCGCCGCACGGGACTGCGCCTGCTCGTTCTCATGGTGCGGGAAGCGCAGATCGAGCCCGCCGCCGTGGATGTCGAAGGTGTCGCCCAGATAGCGCTGCGCCATCGCGGAGCACTCCAGGTGCCAGCCGGGACGTCCCCGACCGAACGGGGTGTCCCAGGAGGCGGTCTCCGGCTCCTCCGGCTTCGCGGACTTCCACAGCGCGAAGTCGTGCGGGTCGCGCTTGTCACTCTCCTGGGAGGCGGCAGCATCCGGTGCCATGTCGTCCAGGCGCTGACTGGTCAGCGAGCCGTACTCGGCCCAGGAACGCACATCGAAGTACACGTCCCCCTCGGCGGCGACATAGGCGTGACCGCGCTCGATCAGCCGCTCCATCAGGGCGACCATCGCGGGGACGTGACCGGTGGCGCGCGGCTCATAGGTCGGCGGCAGCACACCCAGCGCGTCATAGGCCTCGGTGAAGGCGCGCTCATTCTCCATCGCCCACGCCCACCAGGGACGACCGGCCTCGGCGGAGCGGCGCAGGATCTTGTCGTCGATGTCGGTGACGTTGCGGACCATCGTCACCTGGTGCCCGGTGCGGCGCAGCCAGCGGACCAGCACATCGAAGGCGACCACCGAGCGGACATGCCCGATGTGCGGCGGTGCCTGCACGGTGGCACCACACAGGTAGATGCCGACCTGACCCGGGACGACGGGGACGAAGTCACGCACCTCGCGGGTAGCGGTGTCGAACAGGCGCAGGCTCACTGCACCAGGCTACCGGCCCGGGTTCGACGCGTTCACCCGGTGACGGCGGCGGCCTCGGCTCGCAGATCGTCCAGCACCGCCTGGACCACCCGGCGCTCGGCCCGCTCGGGGGCGATCAGCACATCCGTCCGCCGGGCGGCACCGATCCCGGCCAGCGGTACCAACCGCACCCCGGCCCACCCTCCGGCGGTGTAGCGGGGCAGCAGACTGATCCCGTGCCCGGCGGCGACCAGGGTCTCCACCACCGCGAAGTCGTTGAACCGCTGCACCACCTCCGGCGGCTCACCGGCCACCGCCGCCACCCGGTCCAGCACCCGCGCGACCGGGAAGCCCTCCTGGACCGCGATCCAACGCTGACCGATCAGTTCCGCTGGAGTGAGCTCCGGTCGGTCGGCCAGCGGGTGATGCTCCGGCAGTGCCACATCCAGTGGTTCGCGCAGCAGTGGCACCACCCGCAGATCGGCGGGCCAGTCGTCGCCGGTGTCCGGACGGTGCGCCACCACCAGATCGAAGTCGGCGGTCAGGGCGGGGAACTCCTGCTGGGCGACATCGCGGTCCCCCAGCTCCACCTCCACCCCCTCGCGCGTCGCCACCCGGTGCAGCAGCCCCGGTGCCAGCAGGGCCGCCGCCGATTGGAAGAACGCCACCCGCACTCGTCCGCTGGGCGCACCACGGAACTCGTCCACTGCCGCCTGCGCCCGTTCCATCGCCACCGCCACCTCCGCCGCCGCATCCGCGAGGGCCTGGCCGGCACCGGTCAGCCGAATCCCACGACCCACGCGTTCGACCAGCGGATGCCCGACCTGGTCGGTCAGCAGGCGCAGATGCTGGGACACCGCGGAGGGCGTCAGGTGCAGACGCGCGGCCGCAGCCGTCACACCACCGGCGTCCCGCACCGCACGCAACGTGGCCAGGTGATGAGCATCCATGAAGCGACGCTACATGGTGATCGTGGAATCTTTCGATGGTGCTGGATGATCATGGCGGGTGACGATGCGGTCATGCCGTTGCGTGATCGACTCCTCGCCCTGCTGGTGGTGCTGGTCTGGGGTCTGAACTTTCCCGCGATCCACCTCTCGCTCGAGCAGTTCCCGCCGTTCTTTCTGGTGGCACTGCGGTTCAGCGTGCTCGCCGTGCCCACCCTGCTGTTCATCCGTCGACCGCAGGTGCCCTGGCGCTGGGTGCTCGGCTACGGAATCGGATTCGGGGTGTTGCAGTTCGCCTTCCTCTATCTGGCGATGGACATCGGCATGCCGACCGGGCTCGCGTCACTGGTGCTGCAGTCTTCCGCGCCGTTCACCGTGCTGATCGGCGCGGTCTGGTTGCGGGAGCACGTGAGCGGACGGCAGGCGCTCGGAATCGGGATCGCGGTGGCCGGGCTGGCCGGGATCGCCCTGGTCCGCGCCGGTGGTGGCGTGCAGGCCGGGCTGCTGCCGGTGCTGCTTACGCTGTGCGGCGGACTGGGGTGGGCCTTCGGCAATGTGTGCAGCCGCCAGGCACGACCGGCCAGTCCGCTGCGATTCATGATGTGGATGTCCGTGGTGCCACCGCTGCCGATGTTGGCCATGGCGCTGCTGATCGACGGCCCCACCCGGATCGCCGACTCGCTCACCACCCTGGGCACCGCCACCGGCGTCTGGGCGTTGGCCGGACTCGCCTTCACCGTGCTGATCGCCACCGTGGTCGGCTCCGGGATCTGGACCGCGCTGCTCGCACGGCACCCCTCCGGTGTGGTGGCACCGTTCTCGTTGCTGGTCCCGGTGGTCGGGTTCACGGCGAGCTGGGTGGCCTTCGACGAGCGACCCGCCGTCGCGGAGCTGGCGCTGGGCGCGGTGATCATCGCGGGCGTGCTGGTCGCGACAGCGCAACCCCGGGCAGCGGGTACCCGTCAGGCAGCAGGCCCCAGTCAGGCAGAGGGCAGCAGCAGTGCCGTGGCCAGCGCTGCGATCCCCTCGCCGCGACCGGTGAGCCCCACGCCGTCGGTGGTGGTGGCTGACACCGCAATCTGAGCACCCGCCGCCGCAGAGAGCACCGCCTCCGCCTCGGCCCGCCGGGGACCGATTCGCGGCCGGTTGCCCACCACCTGCACCACCACATTGCCGATCTCGAACCCGGCCGCCCGCACCTGCCGCGCGGCCTCGGCCAACAGCTCGACACCGGCCGCACCGGCCCACTCCGGGCGGTCCACCCCGAACACCGCTCCCAGGTCACCCAGGCCCGCCGCGGACAACAGCGCCTCCGCGGCAGCATGGGCCACCACGTCCGCATCCGAGTGCCCGGCCAGCGGGCGCTCCCCCGGCCAACTCAGCCCGGCCAGCCGGAGGACCGCACCGGGTGCCGGGTGCGGGTCGTAGGCGTGCACGTCGACCCCCAGACCGATCCGGGGAATCATGGGGCCACCAGCAGCAGCTCGGCCAGCGCCAGGTCGCGCGGGGTGGTGATCTTCACCGCAGACTCCTCACCGGGGATCAGCCACACCGGCTCCCCCAGCGCCTCGACCAGCCCGGCGTCATCCGTGGCGGCGAGGCGTTTCCCGGTGGCATGCGCCCGTTCGAGCAGTGCGCGGTCAAATCCCTGCGGGGTCTGCACCGCCCGCAGCCCGGCACGCGGCACCGTGCCCAGCGCCGGGGCCGCACCGGCGACGGTCGGGTCAACGGCGGTGATGGTGTCGACCACCGGCAGGCCGGGAATGACCGCGCGATGTCCCTGCTCCAGCGCCTCGACCACTCGACGGATCAGCTCCGGCGAGGCCAGCGCGCGAGCGGCGTCATGCACCAGGACATGATCGACCCGGGGCAGCACCGCCAGAGCGGCGGCCACCGACTCCTGACGCGTGGATCCACCGGTCACCACGACGGCATCCGGCACCAGCGTCCGGAACGCCACCTCGTGCCCGGCGGGGGCGGTGACCACCAGGTGATCGACCACCCCGGACATGGCGAGACGCCGTGCTGCGTGCTGCAGCAACGGCGTCCCGTGCAGTCGCACCAGCGCCTTCGGCTCGGGATGTCCGAGCCGTCGGCCACTGCCGGCCGCGGTGAGGATCGCGGCGGTGCTCAGGAGGCGAGGACCTCGTCCAGGATGGCCTCGGCCTTCTCCTCCTCGGTGTGCTCGGCGAGTGCGAGCTCCGAGACCAGGATCTGCCGGGCCTTGGCCAGCATGCGCTTCTCCCCGGCGGACAGGCCGCGGTCGGCGTCGCGGCGGGACAGGTCGCGGACGACCTCAGCCACCTTGATCACGTCACCGGAAGCGAGCTTCTCCAGGTTGGCCTTGTAACGGCGGGACCAGTTGGTCGGCTCCTCGGTGTACGGGGCGCGCAGCACCTCGAACACCCGGTCCAGACCCTCCTGGCCGACGACGTCGCGCACACCCACCAGGTCGACGTTCTCCGCCGGGACCTCGATGGTCAGATCGCCCTGGGCGACCTTCAGCTTGAGGTAGATCTTGTCCTCTCCGCGGATGGTCCTGGTCTTGATCTCCTCGATCAGCGCTGCTCCGTGGTGCGGGTAGACAACGGTCTCCCCAACAGTGAAAGTCATCTGGAGGTGTCCCCTTTCGCGGACGACCATCTTACCACGCGGAAACCGGCGGACTTGGTGAAGATTCCCGGTGACCAGCGGTGTTTGCGCAGGTCAGCGCGTCGGCACAATCGCGGCCCGACGACACGCGCCCGAACTCGACCATCGCAGCCCCGCTCGTGATTAGAGTCCGCCTGGGGCCGCTGTGCGCTGCGGGCATGCTGGCAGTCAGGCCGCTGACCAGCGGGAACGTACGGGATTCTGACACTCGGTCACCTCAACCGGTGCATTCGCCGTAGGCTCTGGGTGCAGTCGTCGATCCACTCTCCAGGGAGCCACCGTGGCCCGCAGCAGTCAGTCCACCCTCCGCCGCGTCTCGGCGGTCGCCGCCGTCGCCCTCGCCGCCGCGCTGTCCGGCTGCTCGGTGACCAACCAGATCACCTCCCAGCTGGAGTACGACGCCTCCGACGGTGTCGGAGCCGCCCTCGGTGACGTCTCTGCGGAGAACTTGTTGCTGATCGCGGCCGGGATCGATGAGCCCGGCGCGTTGCAGGGCGCACTGTCCAACCGTGGCGACCAGGCCGCGCTGGTCGAGCTCACCCTGGGCGGAGATTCCACCACCGTGCGGGTGCCCGCCGGGACGACCGTCCTGCTGGGCGGCACCGAGGGTGAAGAGGTGCTGCTGGTCACCCCGAAGGCACCCGGTGCCACCGCCGACCTGACCCTGAGCACCTCCGCAGCCGGAGCGCAGACCCTGCCGCTCCCGGTGCTGGACGGCACCCTGCCGGAGTACACCGACCTGGTCCCGGAGCCCTTGGACGAGGCCACCCTCCAGTCCTGAGCACCCGCGCGACACGGCCCGGCACCCCGTCACGGGATGCCGGGCCGTCGTGCGTCCGGGCCAGGGCCGGGGTCAGCCGAAGCGGCCGGAGATGTAGTCCTCGGTCGCCCGCTCGCGCGGGGAGGAGAACATGGTCGCGGTGTCATCGATCTCGATCAGGCGACCGGGCTCACCGGTGCCGGCGATGTTGAAGAACGCGGTCTTCTCCGAGACGCGGGCGGCCTGCTGCATGTTGTGGGTGACGATCACGATGGTGTACTCGCTCTTCAACTCCGCGATCAGGTCCTCGATGGCCAGGGTGGAGATCGGGTCCAGGGCGGAACAGGGCTCGTCCATCAGCAGTACCTGGGGCTTGACCGCGATGGCGCGGGCGATGCAGAGCCGCTGCTGCTGACCACCGGACAGACCGGAGCCCGGACGGTCCAGGCGGTCTTTGACCTCGTTCCAGAGGTTCGCGCCGCGCAGGGATCGCTCGACCAGGTCGGCGGCGTCGGACTTGGAGATCCGGCGGTTGTTCAGCCGCACCCCGGCCAGCACGTTCTCCGCGATGGACATGGTGGGGAACGGGTTCGGGCGCTGGAAGACCATGCCGACCTGGCGGCGGACAGCCACCGGGTCGATGTCGTCGCCGTAGAGATCGACACCCTCCACCGCGACCGAGCCCTCGACCCGGGCACCAGGGATGACCTCGTGCATCCGGTTGAGCGTGCGCAGGAAGGTCGACTTCCCACAGCCGGAGGGGCCGATGAAGGCGGTCACCGAGCGGGGCTCGATGGTCATATTGACATCGGCCACGGCGCGGAAGGTGCCGTAGTAGATGTTCAGGTCCTTGACGTCGATGCGCTGTGCCATCGCAGATTCCTTCGGGGATGAGTCGGGGGCTGGCGGGTCAGCGGATCTTCGGGGCGAAGAACCGGGTCACCAGCCGGCCGATCAGGTTGAGCAGCATGACGATCAGGAACAGGGTCAGCGCGGCCGCCCAGGCCCGCTGCACCGTGATGTCCGCGACGCAAGAGGTGTCGCCGGGGCTACAGGCGACCAATCCTTGCGCGTACTGCCGGTAGACGTACACCGGCAGGGTCATCATCCGACCGTCGAAGAGGTTGAAGTTGATCGAGTCGACCACGCCGACAGTGATCAGCAATGGCGCGGTCTCACCGATCACGCGGGCGATGGCCAGCATGACGCCGGTGGTCAGCCCAGCCACCGAGGTGCGCAGCACCACCTTGACGATGGTCAGCCAGCGCGGGACGCCCAAGGCCAGCGAGGCTTCACGCAGCTCATTGGGCACCAGGCGGAGCATCTCCTCCGAGGAGCGCACCACCACCGGGATCATCAGCACGGACAGCGCCACCGAGCCGATCACGCCCATCTTCGCGCCGGGGCCGAGCAGCAGGGCGAACAGCGCATAGGCGAACAGACCGGCGACGATCGAGGGGATACCGGTCATCACGTCCACCAGGAAGGTGATGACCTTGGACAGCGGTCGGCCGCCGCCGTATTCGACCAGGTAGATCGCGGTGAGCAGGCCGATCGGCACGGAGATCAGCGCCGCGAACAGCGTGATCTCCACCGTGCCGACGATGGCGTGGTAGATACCGCCGGCGTCCATCCCGCCGAACACCCCGCGCATGGAGTGCAGCAGGAAGTACCCGTCCAGACGGCCGATGCCGCGGGAGACGACCGTCCAGGTCAGCGACACCAGCGGGATCATCGTGATGACGAAGGCGCTGGTGATCAGCGTCCGCATCAGGATGTCCTTGCGGCGGCGCGCCGGGTCGGTGGTGCGCAGCAGCTCCTCCAGCGAGGGCTGTGGTGCTGTCGTGTTCTCGGTCACCGTCGCCATGTCAGTTCGCTCCCGAGAAGTCCTTGCGCCGCGCGACGATCGCGCGGGCGGCCATGTTCACGGCCAGGGTGATCACGAACAGTGCCAGCCCGGTGGCGATCAACGTCGCCACACCGGTCTGGTTCGCCTCCGGGAACTGGGCGGCGATATTCGCGGCGATGGTCTGCTGCTTGCCGGCCGCCAACAGTTGGATCGAGTAGGTGAAGCCGGGCGACAGGATCATCAGGACCGCCATCGTCTCGCCCAGGGCGCGCCCGAGGCCGAGCATCGCGCCGGAGACGATCCCGGAGCGGGAGAACGGCAGCACGGCCATCCGGACCATCTCCCAGCGGGTGGCACCGAGGGCTAGGGCGGCCTCCTCGTGCAGGCGCGGGGTCTGCAGAAAGACCTCCCGGCAGATCGCGGTGATGATCGGCAGGATCATCACGCCCAGCACTACTGCCACGGTCAGCATCACGCGGCCGGTCGGCGACACCGCCCCGTCGAAGAACGGCAACCAGCCCAGCCAGCGGCCCAGGAACTCCCACACCGGCTGGACCACCGGACTGAGCACCAGGCCACCCCACAGGCCGTAGACCACCGAGGGGATCGCGGCGAGCAGGTCGACGATGTACCCCAGCGCGTTGGCCAGCTTGCGCGGGGCGTAGTGCGAGATGAACAGCCCGATGCCGATGGCCAGCGGGGTGGCGATCAGCAGGGCCAGCCCGGCGGCCAGCAGCGAGCCGAAGATCATCGGGCCGATGAAGCCGAGCAGGCTGGTGTCCTTCGGGAACCAGCTGATCGTGTCGGCCAGGTCGTCCGGGTTCGCGGTGATCGCCGGCATCGCGCGCATCACCAAAAAGATGGTGACGGCGGCGAGGATCGCCAGGATCAGGACGCCGGCACCGGTGGAGATCCACCGGAAGACCCGGCTGGCCCCACGGTCGGAGCTCCGCCGCCGCAGACGGCTGGCGGCACGGGCGGGGTCACTGCTGGTGACGGTCCCGGACTGGGTGCTGGTCACGCGTTCTCCATTGCGAGCAGGGGTAGTCGCGCCGATGGCCGGTCCACCCCGGATGAGGTGGACCGGCCGGTGTCGGTGACGGTCGTCAGGAGGCCAACGCAATCGCGTCGATCGAGGCCTGCACGTCGGTGCGCAGCGTGTCCGAGATCGGGGCGGAACCCGCGGCGGACTCGGAAGCGGACTGGCCCTCGGCGGAGGCAACGTAGGTCAGGAAGGCCTGGACCAGGTCCACGTCGTCCTGCGTGTCGTAGGCCTGGCAGGCGACCAGGTAGGACACCAGGATCATCGGGTAGGCACCGGACTCGGTGGTCTCACGGTCGATGTCGATCACGATGTCACCGTCGCCGCGGGAGTCGTCCCGCGGGGAGGCGTCCAGCGCGGTGGCCGCACCCTCCTCCGAGGGGGCAACCCACTCGTCGCCGACCTGGATGGACACCACGCCGAGGTCACCGGCCTTGGAGAAGTCCGCGTAGCCGATGGTGCCGTTGCCGCCCTGCACCGCCTGGATCAGGCCGGAGGTCTGGGCACCGGACTCCCCGCCGTCCAGCGGCCAGTCACCGGAAGCCTCCTCGGTCCACGCGCCACCGGAAGCCTTGGCCAGGTAGTCGGTGAAGTTCTTGGTGGTGCCCGACTCATCGGACCGGTGCACCGGCGTGATCGCGGTGTCCGGCAGCTCGACGCCCGGGTTCTCCGCGGCGATGGCCGGGTCGTTCCAGGTGGTGATCGTGTTGGTGAAGATCTTGGCGATAGTGGCGGCGGACATGTTCAGGCTGTCCACACCGTCCAGGTTGAAGACCACCGCGATCGGGGAGACGTAGACCGGCAGGTCAACCGCACCGGTGCCGAAGCAGCGATCCTGGGCCTGGGTCAGCTCGTCGGAGTCCAGCGCGGAGTCGGTGCCGGCGAAGGCGACCGAGCCGTCCAGGAACGCGGTGCGACCGCCACCGGAACCGACCGGGTCGTAGGAGACGGTGACGTCGGGGTTCTGGCTCTGGAACCCGGCACGCCAGGCCTCCATCGCGGACTCCTGCGACGAGGCGCCGGAGCCGTTGAGCTCGCCGCTCAGGCTGCTGGTGGTGTCCGAGCCGGAGGTGGTGTCCTCACCGGTGGCGTTGTCGGAGCCGCATGCCGCCAGGGAGAGGGCCAGCACGCCGGCGAGGGCGAGCGCGCCCGTTCCGCGGTTCAGCTTCACAGTGTTCCGTCCTGTCGTGGTCCGCGCGCACCTCGGTGGTGCGCGACCGAGCAGGACGGTAGGAGCGCTAAGTGACCGGTCATTCGTCTCTGGGTGAACCCCGGGTGAACGACGGTTCAACACTCGTCGTCCGGGTGTTCAGCTCCCGGTGCGGGCGTCGTCGTTGAGCTTGTAACCCAGTCCGCGCACGGTCAGCAGCAGCACCGGGTTGCCCGGGTCGGGCTCGATCTTGGCGCGCACCCGCTTGACGTGGACGTCCAGGGTCTTGGTGTCGCCCACATAGTCGGTGCCCCACACCCGGTCGATCAGCTGGGCGCGGGTCAGCACCCGGCCCGCGTTGCGCAGGAGCAGCTCCAGCAACTCGAACTCCTTGAGCGGGAAGCCCACCGGCTGATCGTTCACCGTGACGACATGCCGCTCGACATCCATCCGTACCGGGCCGGACACCAGGATGTGATCGTCCAGATCGTCATCGTCACCGCTGGTGGCCGGGCCGGACACCCGGCGGCGCAGCACCGCACGTACCCGGGCCAACAGCTCCCGGGAGGAGTACGGCTTGGTCACGTAGTCATCCGCGCCCAGCTCCAGACCGACCACCTTGTCGATCTCTGAGTCCTTGGCGGTCAGCATGATCACCGGCACGTCGGAGGACAGGCGGATGTGACGGCAGACCTCCGTGCCGGACATCCCGGGCAGCATCAGGTCCAGCAGCACCAGATCAGCGCCACCGGAGTCGAAGAGCTCCACCGCCTCGGTGCCGGTGGCGGCGGTGGCCACCTGGTAGCCCTCCCTGGTGAGCAGGTAGGTCAACGGGTCGCGGTAGGACTCCTCGTCCTCGACGAGCAGGATGCGGGTCACAGGTTCAGGCCTTTCGGGTCGGTGGAGGCGGCGTCGTCAAGGGCCGCGGTGTGCGCCTCGACCTCCTCCGGTGAGGCTGCCTTGGGCAAGCGGATGGTGAAGGTGGAACCCCGGCCCGGCTGCGACCAGACCCGCACGTCTCCCCCGTGGTCCGCGGCGACGTGTTTGACGATGGACAGGCCGAGCCCGGTGCCGCCGGTCTCTCGACTGCGGGCGGGGTCGACCCGGTAGAAGCGCTCGAACACCCGGTCCTGCTCGTCCGTGGGAATGCCGATGCCCTGGTCGACCACGGCGATTTCCACCAGACCGTCCTGGTGGCGGACGCCGACCCCCACATGGGTGCCGGACGGCGAATAGGAGACGGCGTTGTCCAGCAGATTGCGCACCGCCTGGACCAGCATGGTCGGATCGCCGAACACCTGCGCCCCGCTGATCCCGCCGACATCCAGGTCGATCTGCTTGGCCACGGCACCGGTGCGGGCACGGTCCACTGCCTCACGGATCACGGCGTCCACATCGACCACCTGGATCTCCTGCAGAGCACCGGCCACCTGCAACCGGGACAGTTCCAGAATCTCGTGCACCAGGGCGGACAGCCGCTGGGACTCGTTGATCATCCGCCCGGCGAACCGGCGCACCGTCTCCGGGTCATCCGCGGCATCCTGCACCGTCTCGGCCAACAGCGAGATCGCCCCCACCGGAGTCTTGAGTTCATGGGAGACGTTCACCACGAAGTCGCGGCGGATCGCCTCCAGCCGGCGGGCCTGGGTGCGGTCCTCCGCCAGCACCAGCAACTGCCCGGGGCCGAGCTGGGCCACCCGGACCTGCAACATGATGGTGCCCGGACCGAGCGGGCCGCGGGGCAGCTCCAGCTCCTCGTCCCGGATCACCCCGGTGCGCCGGACGTCGGTGATCAGGTCCTGGATCGCCGGGTGGGCGATGCCACCGTCCCGGACCACCCCGTAAGCGAAGGCGGGCGGGCTGGCCCGGATCACCCGGTCGTCGTCTCCGAGCACCACCGCGGCCGAACGCAGCACAGCCAGCACCCGCACCAGCCCGTCGTCCAGCTCCGGGGTCGGCTGAGGCGGCACGGTGCGCTGCACCCGCTCGCTCCACCGGAATGCCAGCATCGCGCCGATACCGACCAGCAGTCCCAGACCACCGGCGGCGAGCACGATCAGCCCGTTCAGACCCTCCACGTGCGTCAGCGTAGAGGGCAGTCGTGCGCGATGCGGACCGGTCGCCGCGTGATCATCGGGCGACGATGATGAGTGTTCATCGGCGTTCACCGTGCGGCGACCCGGCGTTCACCCGACAGTTCACCTGGTCATGGAACGGTGGCCTGTCGAACTGCGCACAGCGGTGCGCGCGCATGCCTGAGAGGACGCACGAATGCGGGAGATCTTCGAGGCCGAGCTCAAGCAGCTCGGTGACGACCTGGTGGCGATGAGCCGACGGGTCGAGCACGCCATCACCGCAGCGGGGGACGCGTTAGCGCGCCAGGACCTGACCCTCGCGGAGTCCGTGATCGCCGACGACCTCGCCATCGACGCCCTGGAGCGCGACCTGGACGAGCGCTGCGTGCTGTTGTTGGCCCAGCAGCAGCCGGTGGCCACCGACCTGCGCGTGGTGGTCTCCGCACTGCGGATGAGCGCCACCCTGGAGCGCATGGGCGACCTGGCCCGGCATGTGGCGCAGGTGGCCCGCCGCAGCTACCCGCATCCGGCGGTGGACCCGGCGCTGGCTGCGGTGTTCGCGGAGATGAACGAGGCCGCGATCCGGGTGGCGGCCAAGACCACCGAGGTGCTGCACAGCCACGACCTGGAGGTCGCCGCGGCGATCCTGGCCGAGGACGACCGACTGGATCATCTGCATGAGGAGACGTTCCGGGTGCTGCTCGGCTCCTCGTGGACCGGCACCCCACAGCAGACGGTGGATGTCACACTGCTCGGCCGGTACTACGAGCGCTTCGGTGACCACGCGGTGTCCATCGCCAAGCGGATCACGTTCCTGGTGACCGGTGACTTCGCGGGGGACCCCAGCGCGGCGGTCTGACCCTGGCACACGATGAAGGCCCGGCCCCCTCTGCGGGGACCGGGCCTTCATCGTCGGATCAGCGACCCTGGTTGGCGACGGCCTTGATGGCCTCCGCCGCAGCCTCCGGGTCGAGGTACGTGCCGCCCGGGTTGGTGGGCTTCAGCGTGTTCTCGTCCAGGTGGTACACCAGCGGGATGCCGGTCGGGATGTTGATCCCGGCGATGGTGTCGTCGTCCACGTCATCCAGGTACTTGACGATGGCGCGGATCGAGTTGCCGTGCGCGGCGACCAGCGTGGTCTTGCCGGCCTGCAGGTCCGGCACGATGTCCGAGTTCCAGTACGGCAGGGCACGGTCGAGCACCTGCTTGAGCGCCTCGGCGCGCGGGATCGGCTCACCGGCGTACCGCGGGTCGGAGTCCTGGGAGAACTCCGAACCCAGCTCGATGTCCGGCGGCGGCACGTCGTAGGAGCGGCGCCAGAGCATGAACTGCTCCTCACCGAACTCGGCCAGGGTCTGCTTCTTGTCCTTGCCCTGCAGCGCGCCGTAGTGACGCTCGTTCAGACGCCAGGAGCGCTTGACCGGGATCCAGAGCCGGTCGGCAGCGTCCAGCGCGTAGTTCGCGGTGGTGATCGCGCGGCGAAGCAGGGAGGTGTGCACGACATCCGGCAGCACGCCGGCGTCGGTCAGCAGGGTGCCGCCGCGCTTGGCCTCGGCAACGCCCTTCTCCGACAGGGCCACGTCCACCCAACCGGTGAACAGGTTCTTCGCGTTCCATTCGCTCTCGCCGTGGCGGAGCAGCACCAGGGTGTAGGTCATGGGTCCCATCCTGCCCCACCCGGTGACGAATCGTCGGGGGACGTTCGGCCCGCGGAACACCGCCGACCGGATCAGGGTTGCTCCAGGCATGGCGATCACAGGCGAGTACCAGCCCAGCCCCGAGGCATGGGTCCGTGACCAGGTGGAGACGATCGAGCGGTCCGGTGGGACCGAGGGCACGATGATGCGCGGGATGCCCGTGGTGGTCGTGACGATGCTCGGTGCCAAGAGCGGCAAGGTCCGCAAGATCCCGGTGATGCGGGTGGAGCACGACGGGGTGTACGCCATCGTGGCCTCCCTCGGCGGCGCACCCAAGAATCCCGCCTGGTACGCGAACCTGATCGCGAACCCGGTGGTGGACATTCAGGACGCGACCCACAAGGCCTCCTACCGGATGCGGGAGATCACGGGCGAGGAGTACGCCCAGTGGTGGGAGCGTGCGGTGGCGGCGTACCCGGACTACGCGGACTACCAGACCAAGACCGACCGGGTGATCCCGGTGCTGCTGGCCGAGCCGATCGACTAGTCCCGGCGCTGGGTGGCCAGCGCGTAGACCTTGAGCACCTGCTCGGCGGTGGCGTCCCAGCCGTAGCCCGCCGCCACTCGCCGGGCAGCGCTGCGCCAGGTGGTGCGCACCTGCGGGTCGGCGAGCAGGTCGGCGATGGCCGCGGCCCACCGCGCCGGGTCATGCCCACGGACCAACCGTCCGGACACCCCGTCGACCACCACCGAGCGCAGGCCGCCCACCGCGGTCGCCACCACCGGGGTGCCGGCCGCCTGCGACTCGACGGCGACCAGCCCGAAGGACTCGCTGCGGGAAGGCATCGCCACCAGGTCGGCGGCACCGAGCCACCGGGCCAGCTCCGGGCGCGGCACCGGCGGGCGGAACCACACGTGCTCGCGCACCCCGCAGGACTCGGCGAGCGCCCGCAGGTCGTCCAGCGCCTGGGGTTTGCCCGACGGACCGCCGAGCACCACCAGCAGCGGCACCGGACGGCCCTGAGCCTGGAGCACCCCCAGGGCGCGCACCAGCACATCGGGGGCTTTGAGCGGCTGGACGCGGCCGGCGAACAGCAGGATGTCCCGGTCCTCGGGCAGACCGAGCTCCCGACGCCAGGCCATCCGCTCGTCGTGGTCGCGGGCGGGGGTGAACGTGCGCAGGTCCACCCCCGGTGCCACCACATGCACCCGGGCGGGGTCGGCGTCATAGAGCTCGACCAGCTCGTGCGCCTCCTCCGCGGTATTGGCGATCATCGCGTCCGCGGCGGCGACCACCTGGTCCTCACCGATCTCCCGACCGGCGGGTTCCGGGCAGTCACCCGGGGCCAGCGTGGCGTTCTTCACCCGGGCCAGGGTGTGCATGGTGGCCACCAACGGCACATCCCAGCGCTCGGCGGCCAACCAGCCGACCTGCCCGGACAGCCAATAATGCGCGTGCACCACGTCGAACCAGTCCGCCGGTCGGTGCGCGCCAGTGCGCAGCACCCCCGCGGTCATCGCACACAGTTGGCCGGGCAGGTCGTTCTTGTCCAGGCCCTCATAGGGTCCGGCCAGCACGTGGTGCACCAGCACCCGGCGGTCGTCGCCGTCCAGCGGCACCGTCTCCGGCAGGGCCGAGCTGGTCGCCCGGGTGAAGATCTCCACGGTCGCACCGCGGCGGGCCAGCGCGCGGGACAGCTCGGCGATGTAGACGTTCATCCCGCCCGCGTCGCCGGTGCCCGGCTGGTCCAGCGGCGAGGTGTGCACGCTCAGCATCGCGATGCGCATGTCAGCTCAACCCGCGGTGCGGAAGCTCTGTTCCAGCTGCTCCAGCGACCGATTGCGGGTCTCCGGCAGCACGAACCGCACGAAGCACCAGGCCAGCACGTTGATCGCCGCGAAACCGGCGAAGGTCGCCGTAATCCCGGCTGCTTCGACCACGGTCGGGAAGAACCCACTGATCAGCGCGTTGGACGTCCAGTTGAAGAACACGCACAGCCCGATGGCGAATCCGCGCAGGCGCAGCGGGAACAGCTCGGCCAGCACCACCCAGCACAGCAGACCCACCGATGCCTGGTTGCAGAACACGAACAGCACCAGGAACACGGTCACCGCCACCGAGCGGCCGGTGCCGTCGGGGATCAGCGCGGAGCACAGCGCCACGGCCAGGTGACTGAGCACCACACCGGCCAGACCGAGCATCATGATGGTGCGGCGGTCCATCCGGTCGATGATCGCCAGCGCTACCAGCATGCCGATCACGGAGAACACCCCGTTGAGCACGTTGGTCAGCAGGGCCACATCGCCGCTGAACCCGGTGCGCTGCAACAGCTGGGTGCCGTAGTACATCACCGCGTTGATCCCACCGGTCTGGTTGATCACCGCGACACCGATCCCGATCAGGACCAGGCGGCGCACCCAGCCCAGTCGCAGGTCGGCCCAGCCCGCCCGGGCGGTGTGTCGCTCGGCATCCACCAGCGCGCGGATCTCGGTCAGCTCGGTGGCAGCCCGGTCGGCGGTGCGGACCTGGCCCAGGACTGCCAGCGCCTCGTCGTCGCGGCCGCGGGCGACCAGCCAGCGCGGGGACTCCGGCATCCGGAGCATCCCGGCGAAGAGCACGATGGCGGGCAGCGCCTGGATGGCGAGCATGGCCCGCCACACCCCGGCGTGCTCACCCCAGGCGGTGCCGATGATCGCGTTGATCGTGAACGCGGCCAACTGCCCGATCACGATGGCGATCTCATTGCGCCCGGTGAGCGCACCTCGGCGTTCGGTGGGGGCGAGTTCGGCCAGGTAGACCGGCACGGTGACCGAGGCACCACCGACCGCGATCCCGAGCAGGAACCGCATCACCAGCATGAACACCAGTCCGGGGGCCACCACCGATCCCAGCGCCCCGGCAAAGAACAGCACCGCCAGGATCAGCAGCGTCCGGCGGCGACCCAGTGCATCGGCCAGCCGTCCGGCCAGCACCGCGCCCAAGGCCGCACCGACCAGCAGGCTGGCGGTGACCACACCCTCCGCGGAGGTGCTGAGCCCCAGGTCCGCGGACATCGGGTCCAGCGCACCGTTGATGACGCCGGTGTCGTACCCGAAGAGCAACCCACCAGCGGTGGCGATCAGCGCGATCTGGCCGAGCCGGCGCTGCGGTGTGCGGGTGGTGCTCATGCGATCACCACGCAGGCCGGGGCGGGCAGCGAGACACGGTCGGTGGTGGCACCGTCCCGGAGCACGGTCAGGGTGTCGGACGTCTGGTCGGCCACCACGACCAGGCCCTCGACCAGCGCGAAGTGCCGGGGCCAGTCACCGGGCAGGTCAGCCTGTCCGGCGGGGGCGAGCTGACCGTCGGGGCCAGCAGCGAAGGTGGCCAGTCGGTCGGGTCCGCGGGTGGCGACCAGGACGCGATCTCCGGCGCGGTCGATGTGCGAGGGGAAGGAGTCGACCTCGGTGGAACCCGACTCCTGGGCGGGGACGTGCTGCACCACGGTGCCGGTGGCGGTGGCGCGGTCCCAGGCCAGCACGGTGACGGTGTCGTCCAGCTCGCAGGCGACGTAGGCGATGCTGCCGTCGGCCGAGAACACCAGGTGTCGCGGACCAGAGCCGGGGGCGAAGGTGGCGGCGATCCCGTCGTCCGCAAGCAGACCGGTGTCGGTGTCCCGGCGGTACCGGCGCAGCTGGTCGGTGCCCAGATCGCTCACCAGCAGATGCTCACCGCCGGGTGCCAGCGCGACGAAGTGCGCATGCGGCCCCTCCTGGCGGTCAGCGACCGGGCCGGAGCCGGCGTGACCGAAGATTTGGTCCGGCGCGGTGCCGGTCAGGCCGTCCGCCCCGATCCGGAACACGGCCACGGTGCCGGAGGAATAGTTGGCGACGTAGAGCGCGCGACCGTCCGGATCGACCAGCAGGTGGCAGGGGTCGGCACCGCCGCTGTCCGCAGTGCCCAGCGGCACGAGGCTGTCCTCGGTGATCCGGAAGGCGCTGATCGTGCCGTGGCTGTCCTCGCCGACCGCGTAGAGCACCCCGGCGGCGCGGTCCAGTGCCAGGAAGGACGGCGCGGGGGTCGCCACCACCCGTCGAGGTTCAGTCAGGGTGCCGGTGGTCAGGTCCAACCCGATTCGCCAGATGCCCTCGCCCTGGCCGACCGGGCTCCCCGCACCGGCGACGGGGTAGGTGCCGACCCACAGGTCGCGTCGCTGCTCTGTCACGGGGAGGAGCCTACGGTGCCCTCACCCAGCGTCCGGCACCGCGTCCATGTCAGCTAGGACACCGGCCCCACGGCATCCGGCACCCAGGCGGCAGGGTCCTCGACCACGGTGCGCAACACGGCCAGCGCGGCACCGGTCATCGCCGCATGCGCACCCCCGGCGGCCACCTGCACCCGGGCGTCCTCCCAGGCGGCGGCGAGCACCCGGGTGCGCAGCTGGGCGATCACCGGGGCGGTCAACCAGGGAGCCAGCGGGGCGTAGATGCCCCCGAGCACCACACGCTCGACATCGACCAGGTTGACGAAGTTCGCCAGTGCCACGCCGAGCGCGTCACCGCCCCTGCGCAGCGCGGTCGCCGCGGCGACATCCCCGTCCGCAGCGGCAGCGACCAGATCCTCGGCACTGTCGGTCAGCGGACGACCGGCCGCTCGCAGCAGCGCGTCCTTGCCGGCGTACTGCTCCAGACAGCCCCGGGCACCACAGGTGCAAGCTGGCCCCTCCGGCTCGACCACGGTGTGCCCGATCTCCCCCGCCCAGCCGTGCCGTCCGGCGAAGACCTCGCCGCCGAGCACCACGGCCGCGCCGATGCCGACCTCACCGGAGACATAGACGAAGGAGTCACCGGCGGCTCCGGCCCGGGTCTCCGCGCGGGCCGCCAGATTCGCCTCATTGGCCAGCCGCACGGCCAGGTCGTCGGCACCGGGATGGGCGGTCAGCAGGCCGGTGACGTCGACATCCCGCCAGCCGAGGTTCGGGGCCTGGCGCAGCGGACCGGTCACCCGGTCGACCAGACCGGGCAACGCCAGGCACAGTCCGGCGATCCGCAGCTCCCCCGGCAGTTCGGCCCGCAGCTCCCGCACCAGGGCCGCCAGCTCGCCGAGCACCTGGGCCGGGTCCGATCCGCGGAAGTCGCCGCTGGTCAGGCACTGGCCGAGCAGCCGTCCGGACAGGTCGAGCGCACGCACGCCGATGTAGTCGACATTCACCTCCGCGCCCAGACCTGCGACCGTGTCCCGGGCCGGTACCAGCGGCACCGCGGGACGTCCGGCGCGGGCGCTGGACACCGGCGGGAGCTCGGTGATCAACCGCGCGGAGATCAGCAGATCGACCAACGCGGAGACCGATCCGCGGGTCAGGCCGGTGGCGGTGGCGACATCCGCACGCGACGGCGCGGTGGGGTCGACGCCAGCGGCCGCATCCAGGATGTGGCTCAACACCAGACGCAGGTTGTGCTCGCGCAGCGTCCCCTGACGTGCGGGGGTGCCGGGGGCTCTCATGCGCTTGACCCTACCGCGCCGGGGCGGATAAGTTCGCTGGCACAACAAATCGTGTCTCAATGAGGAGGAACCATGGCGGCCACGCCGACCCCCGCAGACAAGTTCTCCTTCGGTCTCTGGACCGTCGGCTGGAACGCCCAGGACCAGTTCGGCAGCGCCAGCCGCCCGTGGCTGGACCCGGTCGAGTCGGTGCACAAGCTCGCCGAGCTCGGTGCCGCCCACGTGACCTTCCACGACGACGACGTAGTGCCCTTCGGCTCGAACGACGCCGAGCGTCAGCGGATCCTCGACCGCTTCAAGCAGGCCCTGACAGACACCGGCATCACGGTCGAGATGGTCACCACGAACACCTTCAGCCACCCGATCTTCAAGGACGGCGCGTTCACCTCGAACGACCGTCGGGTGCGCCGCTACGGCCTGCGCAAGGTCATCCGCAACGTCGACCTGGCCGCTGAGCTGGGTGCCGACACCTTTGTGATGTGGGGTGGCCGCGAGGGTGCCGAGTACGACTCCGCCAAGGACCTGAACGCCGCGCACGACCGCTACGCCGAGGGCATCGACACCGTCGCCGCGTACATCAAGGAAAAGGGCTACGGCCTGCGGATCGCCATCGAGCCGAAGCCGAACGAGCCCCGCGGCGACATCCTGCTCCCGACCATCGGACACGCGCTCGGCCTGATCGCCAAGCTGGAGCACGGCGACATCGTCGGGCTGAACCCGGAGACCGGTCACGAGCAGATGGCCGGACTGAACTACACCTCCGGCATCGCCGAGGCACTGTGGGCGGGCAAGCTCTTCCACATCGACCTCAACGGCCAGCGCTCGATCAAGTACGACCAGGACCTGGTCTTCGGCCACGGCGACCTGTTCAGCGCCTTCGCCACCGTCGACCTGATCGAGAACGGCTTCCCCGGCGGCGGCCCGCGCTACGACGGCCCGCGGCACTTCGACTACAAGCCCTCGCGCACCGAGGACTTCGACGGGGTGTGGGAGTCGGCCAAGGCCAACATGTCCACCTACCTGCTGCTCAAGGAGCGGGCGTTGGCGTTCCGCGCCGACCCCGAGGTGCAGGAGGCCCTGGAGGCCGCCGGTGTCTTCGAGCTGGCACAGCCGACCCTGGGTGAGGGCGAGACCCTGGCCGACCTGCTGGCCGACCGCAGCGCCTACGAGGACTTCGACGTGGACGCGGTGGCGGAGCGGGGCTTCGGCTTCGTGCGGCTGAACCAGCTCGCACTCGAGCACGCGCTCGGCGCTCGCTGACCTCGATTCCCGACGGGACCCGGCGTACTGCGCACGCCGGGTCCCGTTCTCGACTGAAGGAACTGTGATGGCACTGGTCGCCGGGGTGGACTCCTCCACCCAGTCCTGCAAGATCGTCATCCGCGACGCCGAGACTGGTGCCCTGGTGCGCACCGGGCGCGCGTCCCACCCGGACGGCACCGAGATCGACCCCGCCCACTGGTGGGACGCCCTCCAGTCCGCCATCGCCGACGCCGGTGGTCTGAACGACGTCGACGCCATCGCCGTGGGCGGCCAGCAGCACGGCATGGTCGTGCTGGACGCCGATGGCGAGGTGATCCGGGATGCGCTGCTGTGGAACGACACCCGCTCCGCGGCCAGCGCCCTCGACCTGATCGACGAGCTCGGCGGACCGCAGGCCTGGGCCGACGCCATCGGGTCGGTGCCGGTGGCCTCGCTGACCGTGACCAAGCTGCGCTGGCTGCGCGACCACGAGCCGGAGAACGCCGCCCGGGTCGCCGCGGTGGCTCTCCCGCACGATTGGCTGACCTGGAAGCTCTCCGGTTCCACCGACCTGTCGACCCTCACCACCGACCGTTCGGATGCCTCCGGCACCGGCTACTGGTCGCCGTTCACCGAGGACTACCGCCGCGACCTGCTGGAGCTGGCGCTCGGCCACGACGCGATCCTGCCCACCGTGGTCGGCCCGCACGACGCAGCCGCCCGCACCCCCAGCGGAGCCCTGCTCGGACCCGGTGCCGGGGACAACGCCGGTGCGGCACTCGGGCTGGGGCTGACCACCGGGGACGTGGCGATCTCGATCGGCACCTCCGGCGTGGTCAGCGCGATCTCCGCCCGGCCGACCGCGGACGGCAGTGGCATGGTCACCGGCTTCGCCGACGCCTCCGGTGCCTACCTGCCGCTGGCCTGCACGCTGAACGCCTCCCGGGTGCTGGACGCGGCCGCGCGGATCCTCGGGGTCGACCACCCCGGACTCTCCGCCCTGGCACTGTCCGCCCCGGCCGGTGCCGACGGGCTGGTGCACATCCCCTACCTGGAGGGTGAGCGCACCCCGAACCGCCCGGACGCCACCGGTGCGCTGCACGGCATGCGGCTGGCGAACACCACCCCGGCCCACCTGGCCCGCGCGGCGGTGGAGGGCATGCTCTGCGCGCTCGCCGACGGCCTGGACGCCCTGCGCGACCTCGGGGTGCCGGTGGAGCGGGTGTTCCTGATCGGCGGTGGCGCACAGTCCGAGGCGGTACGCCGGATCGCCCCGGCAGTGCTCGGGCTGGACGTCACCGTGCCCACGCCGGGCGAGTACGTGGCGGACGGCGCGGCCCGACAGGCGGCCTGGGTACTGAGCGGCGACGACTCCGCGCCGGGCTGGTCGGCCGCCGGGGAGTCCGAGGTCTACTCGGCCGAGCCCACGCCACGGGTGCGCGAGCAGTACGCCGCGGTCCGGGAGTTGACCGCCACCCGGCCCTGACCACGAACGACGAACGGCCCGGTCCCCCACATCGGGGAGCCGGGCCGTTCGTGGTGGATCAGTGCGCGGCGGCGTACGCCTCGCGGATCTCCGCGGAGATACGACCCCGCTCGGAGACCTCGTAGCCATTCTCCTTGGCCCAGGCGCGAACGTCACCGGCGTCGGAGTTCCGACGCGGGCGCGAGGCACCGGCCGAACCGGAACGGGTGCCCCGGTTGCTGATCTTGCGCGCGTGCCCGACCCACGTGCCGAACGCGTCCCGCAGCTCCTTGGCGTGCGCCGTGGAGAGGTCGATCTCGTAGTTGACGCCGTCCAGACCAAAAGTCACGGTCTCGTCAGCGGTGCCACCGTCGATGTCATCGACGAGCAGAACCTGAACCTTCTGTGCCATCACGCCCTCCAGGGTCATTCATGTGCGGCCGCCATATCCCCTGTCCAAGCGGCATACTGTCCCGGCGATTGTGCCTGCATGCGCGAACATCGTCAAAGCGAGCGGCCGATTGTCACGAACTCGGGCGATTCCCGATCATTCCCGCGGTGATGACTGGCGGTCAGTCACAGCTGTGACTGAGCCCCGCTCCGCCGCATCCATACGCGCCAAAGCGGCCCGCTCGGAGCGGTCAGCGTTCATCAACGCACGGATCGCCACCCAAAAGATGATCCCAACACCGACAGAGGGAACGAGTGCGGCGAGAGCGGGCAGCAGATTCATGAGCTCAGACTAAGCCTGGGGTCAGATCTGCGGCTTGACCAGCGGGAACAAGATCGTCTCCCGGATGCCCGCACCGGTGAGCGCCATCAACAACCGGTCGATGCCCATCCCCATGCCACCGGTGGGCGGCAGCGCGTACTCCATCGCGGTCAAGAAGTCCTCGTCCACCCGCATGGCCTCCTCGTCACCGGCGGCAGCCAGCAGCGCCTGCGCCTCGAACCGTTGCCGCTGGATCACCGGGTCGACCAGCTCGGAGTAGGCGGTGGCCAGCTCGAACCCGCGCACGTACAGATCCCATTTCTCCACCACGCCCCGGATGCTGCGGTGGTCGCGGGTCAGCGGGCTGGTCTCCACCGGGAAGTCCCGCACGAAGGTCGGCGCGTACAGGTGGTCGCCGATCAGGTGCTCGAACAGGCTCTCGACCAGCTTGCCGTGAGTGATGTTCTTCGGGTCGAGGGAGATCTCGAACCGGTCGGCGAATGCCTGCAACTCGGCCACCGAGGTATCCGGGGTGATCTCGACGCCCAGCTTCTCCGACACCGCCGGATACATGCTGACCTGCGCCCACTCGCCGCCCAGGTCGTACTCCTCACCGCCCGGCAGGGTCACCACGGTGCTGCCAAGAGCGTCCTGCGCGGCGGTCTGCACCAGGTTCTGGGTCAACGCGGCCATCGTGTCGTAGGTCCCGTACGCCTCGTACGCCTCCAACATGGCGAACTCCGGCGAATGCGAAGAATCAGCGCCCTCGTTGCGGAAGTTCCGGTTGATCTCGAACACCCGCTCCAGACCACCGACCGCCGCCTCCTTGAGGAACAGCTCCGGTGCGATCCGCAGGTACAGGTCGATGTCGAAGGCGTTCATGTGCGTGATGAACGGGCGGGCCGCGGCACCACCGGCCTGGGTCTGCAACATCGGGGTCTCCACCTCGATGAAGTCCCGGCGGTGGAAGTTCTCCCGCAGTGAGCGCACCACATCCGCGCGCCGACGCACCATGTCCCGGGCTGCCGGGCGGACGATCAGATCCACATAGCGCTGGCGGACCCGGACCTCCTCGGACAGTTCCGGGGCCTCCTCATCACCCTTGGCATACAGGTTCGGCAACGGGCGCAGCGACTTCGCGGCCAGCTGCCACGCGTCCGCCATCACGGACAGCTCGCCCCGGCGGGAGGAGATCACCGTGCCGTGCACGAACAGGTGGTCACCGAGGTCGATGTCCGCCTTGAACGCCGCCAGCCGCTCCTCACCGACATTCGCCAAGCTGAGCATCGCCTGCAACCGGTTGCCCTCGCCGTCCTGCAAGGTGGCGAAGCACAGCTTGCCGGTGTTGCGCAGGAACACCACACGCCCGGCGACGCCCACCACGTCCTCAGTCTCCTGCCCGGCCTCCAGGTCAGGGTGGGCGGCACGGACCTGGGCAATGGTGTGGGTGCGCGGCACACTCACCGGATAAGCCTGATGCCCCTCGGCGAGCAGACGGTCACGCTTAGACCGCCGCACCAGCATCTGCTCGGGAACGTCGTGGGCAGCGGGGGTGGCGGGGGTCTCAGTCACGCGGGCGATCCTATCGACCGGCAGCACACCGGACAGACGTCAGGCCCGACATCCAGGGGGCGGACGCCGGGCCTGACGGGTCTGGGTGCCTCAGACCTGCTGCGGGGTGAGCGTGAAGCCCGGGCCGCCGGCGACGGTCGGGTCGGCATCCAACTGCAGGTCGGACAGGGCGGGCGAGGTCGCGGAGGACACGAAGACGGTGGCTCCGCCCGCGTCGATCACGTCGTCGCCGGGAGCCGCCTCCGGCACCAGGGCCAGCTCGAAGCTACCGACCTGCTGCTCGGACTCGGCGATGCGCAGACCGCCGGAGTCCGGAAGCCCGGCCCGCTCGGTGAGGTCACGGACGGCGGTGCTGGCGTTCTCGGTCAAGGTGAGCACGGGTGCTCCTCTCGTTGCCGGTTCGGGCCGTCCCGGGAGGGTCGACCTTCGGACCACTCCACCGTCCGGGGACCGGGCCGGCTGTGCAAGCTCATGTCCGCTGGACAAGACCGACGGTGTCCGCGCAGTGTCCCGCGGTCGACAGGACGGATGGCATGCGGTTCGCTCAGCGCCCGCGGGGGTCAGGGTCGATGGGGGTCGAGCGGACCGAGCGGCGCTGGGGCGGGGCCGGTGGGGTGTCCTCTCGCTGGTCAACCTGGGTGGGGTCCGGGTCGGCGGGGGTGGGGTCCGGGTCGCCGGGAACGGCGGGGAGCACGGCGGTGCCGTCGTCGGCGGCGTCCGGGGCGGCGGCGGAATGGCGGGAGTCGTCCCAGGTCGTGTCCGCGGTCAGCTCCGCGGGGAGGACCAGGCGGTCGGTGTCGGTGCTGGACGCGGCCGGGGCGGAGCCGGCGGTGCGGCCGGTCGCGTGGGGCGGCCTGCCCGGTGGGGTGGGCTCGGCGGCGTTGGCGGGCTCAGTGGGCGGGGTGGGCTCAGTGGGCGGGGTGGGCTCAGTGGGCGGGGTGGTGGCCTCGGCCTGCTGCTGCTCCTCGCCCTGGTCCGACACCTGTTCCTGCTCCGCTGAGCGGGCCGCGTGTTCCTCCCGCTCGTCGTAGACCTCCTGACCCGGACCCGTGAAGGACCGTGAGCGCTCCATCGCCTCGAGGCTGCCGGTGAACAGGCGCGCGTCCTGGGACATCCCCCTGGTCTCCGGGGCGGGCTCGATCACCGGGGCCGGGGCGGGTGCCGGGACCGGGGCCGGGGTGGTCATGGTCTCCAATCGGGTGCGGGGCAGCCCCTGCGGCGCGTTCTCCTGCAACCAGGCCACCAGCCCTTCACGCAGGTAGCAGCGCAGGTCGAAGAGCGTCGGCGCGTCGACCGCGCTGGCCAGGGCGCGCAGCCGGACCACCCCACCCACGGCGTCGGTCACCTGGAGGATGCCCACCCGGTGGTCCCACAGGTCGGTGTCGGCCAGCAGCCGGTTCAGCTCGGCGCGCATGCCATCCACCGGCACCTGCCAGTCGACATCCAACTCGACTGTGCCCAGCAGTTCCGCGGCGCGGCGGGTCCAGTTCTCGAACGGGGTCTGGGTGAAGTGGGTCGACGGCAGGATCAGTCGCCGGTCGTCCCACACATGCACCACCACGTAGGTGAGGGTGATCTCCTCGATCCGGCCCCATTCCTCCTCGACGATCACGACGTCGTCGACCCGGATCGCGTCGGTGAAGGCCAGTTGCAGTCCGGCGAAGACGTTGGCCAGCGAGCTCTGCGCGGCCAGACCGGCAACGATGGACAGCACACCAGCCGACGCCAACAGGCTGGCCCCGAAGGCGCTCACCCCGGGGAAGGTCAGCAGCACCGCCGCCACCGCGAGTACCACCAACAACGCCACGGTGATCCGACGCAGCAACTGGATCTGAGTGCGGACCCGGCGGGCATGCCGGTTGTCCCGGACATCCATCCGGTACCGGCTCAGCGCGGCATCCTCGATCACGAAGGCCAGCGACCCGATCAGCCAGGTGCCGGTGCCGATCAACGCGATCAGCAGCACATGCCCGATCGCGCCCATCCAGTCGGAGTCCCGCCAGGTCGCCGCGGGAACCGACACCCGCAGGGCGATCCAGATCGCGATCACCACCAACACCGCCCGCAGGGGATGCCGGGCGCGGCGGGCGAGGTCGCCAGCGATCACCGACTTGGCAGCGAGGGTCCGCACCAGCAGTTTGACCAGCCAGGCGGCGAGCAGGGCGAGGATGACAGCACCGGCCACCGCGAGCAGCGGGACCAGCACCTGTCCGGCATCAGAAGCGTCATCAGTCACCGCTCCATCGGAGCACGGGTGCCGAGGAGCCTCCACCGCTGCGGCGGACCTTCGCGGCATCCCCACATGCGGTGCACCGGTGTGCACGACACGATGGCCCTCCCCGATGCCCGGAGGTGCCCGTGGCCGTCAGTCGTTCCCCGCGGGTGTGTGTCGTCGCCCCCACCCCGATCCTCACCCTCACCATCGAGTCCGGTGCGCAGGACCAGGACACCGAACTGCACGTGCATCCCGGGGGTCAGGGTCTGTGGGTGGCGCGGATGGCGTACTCCCTGGGTGCGGATGTAGTGCTGTGCGGGCCGTTCGGCGGGGAGACCGGCACCGTGCTGTCCCACCTGGCGGAGAAGGAGAACCTGCGGGTGCGGGCGATCGGGACGGCGGGGTCGAATGGCGCGTATCTGCACGACCGACGGGGTGGCGAGCGCCAGGAGCTGGCCTTCATGCCGCCGTCACGGTTGGACCGGCACGAGATCGACGACCTGTACGGCACCGCGCTGGTCGAGGCGTTGGACGCGGATGTCTGCGTGATCACCGGGGCGTTCCCGGCGACGGTGCTGCCCGGGTCGTTCTTCGGTCGGCTGGTCGGTGATCTGCGGGCGGCCGGGGTGAAGACGGTGGCCGATCTGTCCGGTGACGCAGCCCGGCAGGCGGTGGCCTCCGGAGTCGACGTGCTGAAGATGTCGCACAGCGAGCTGGTGGAGGCCGAGCTGGCCGCCGATGATTCGGTGGCCGCGTTGACCGCCGGGGCGCGACGGCTGATCGAACCCCGGGGTGACGAGATGCGCGGGGTCGGCGCTGTCATGGTGTCCCGGGCTGCGGAGCCGGCGTTGTTGGTCACTGCCGCCCACGTCCGCGAGGTGGTGGCCCCGTCGGTGACCACCGTGGACCACCGGGGCGCCGGGGACTCGATGACCGCCGGGATCGCGGTGGCAGTGGGGCGCGGACTGGGGATGGCCGAGGCGGCCCGGTTGGGGGCGGCGGCGGGGGCGTTGAACGTGACCCGGCGCGGACTCGGCACGGGACACCGGGAGCAGATCGAGCGCTTCGCGGAGCAGATCAGCGTGCACGAAGTGGACGAGGACGGGAGGGACCGCCGTGCGGGTGCTGGTGACCAATGACGACGGGATCGAAGCCGAGGGGCTGGCCGTGCTGGCCCGGGTCGGGCTGGCGGTGGGCGCGGAGGTGATGGTGGCCGCCCCGGCCCGGGACTCCTCCGGCGCGGCGGCCTCTCTGCTCGGCGCCGAGCAGGACGGGCGGCTGGTGGTGGACCGCAAGGACGCGCCCGGACTGCCCACGGGGGTGCCGTCCTTCGCAGTGCGGGCAGCCCCGGCGATGATCGCTTTTGTCGCGGCGCACGGCGGGTTCGGGCCGAAGCCGGACTTTGTGCTCTCCGGGGTGAACCGGGGCGCGAACACCGGACATGCGGTGCTGCACTCCGGAACGGTGGGCGCGGCGCTGTCCGCGAACACGCACGGCATCCGCGGGTTGGCCGTGTCCCTGGCCGATGCCCGGCCCCAGCACTGGGCCACCGCTGAGCTGTACACCGAGCACGTGCTGCGCTGGTTGCTGACCCGCGAGCGCCGACCGGATCACGTGGTGAACCTCAACGTGCCGGATCTGCCGCCGGAGCGGGTGCGCGGGCTGCGCAAGGCACCGTTGGCGTCCTTCGGAGCGGTGCAGGCCCGGATCAGGGAGGTCGAGCACGGCAATCTGATGCTGACCTACCAGGAGAACTCGGCCACGCAGGAGCCGGACACTGACGCGGGGTTGCTCGCCCGCGGTTGGGCGACGCTGACCCTGCTGCACGCCCCGGCCTTCGACCCGAGCGCCGACCTCCCCGAACTCGACGCTCCGCTCTGACCCACCCGCGCACCCGAGCCCCCGCACCCGAGCCTCATCCCCGTATCCCGCCCGAGCCAGGCCCGTCGAGACTACGGAAATCGACGCCCGGACCGTCGCGCAGCGACGATTTCCGTAGTCTCGACGCCGCCGTGGGGAAGGCTGGGCTGGGGGCGGGTCAGGTGAGGGCGAGGGCGATGAGGAGCATGGTGACCAGGAAGCCGGTGACCAGGTTGAGCCAGAGGAAGGTCTTCCAGCCCGCGTTCGCTCGCTCGCAGTCGTCGTCGGTCACCCGCCAGAACCGGGCGGTGCTCGCCGCGTAGGGCAGCGGCAGCAGGGCGGCGAGCCAGCCGGGCCAGGGCAGCACGGCCAGTGTCCCGGCGGCCAGGACGTACCCCGTGGTCGCCGCGACAACGGTCCAGTGCGCACCGAGCACGGTGGCCACCGAGCCGATGCCGCCCGCTCGGTCCGCCTGGACGTCCTGCACCGCACCGAAGGCGTGCGAGCTCATCCCCCACAGCACGAAGGCCACCAGCACCGGCCAGGTGGTCCGGGCGGACAGCGGCGAGTCGACCAGCACCAGCGCGTACAGCAGCGGCCCGACGAAGTGCATCGCCGAGGTCGCCGAGTCCAGGATCGGCCGCTCCTTGAACCGCAGCACCGGCGCGGAGTACGCCACCACCAGGAAGACCACCACGATCAGGGTCAGCCCGGCGGCCAGCGACCCGAGGGCCAGCAGCGCGATCACGAACGGCAGCGTGCTGAGCGCGGCGGCCCAGAGAATCCGCGGGTGGGCGGAGCGGTCGGCGAGCGCGCCCTCGATGCCGCCCTTGCGGGGGTTGGCCAGGTCCGAGGCGTAGTCGAAGACGTCGTTCACCCCGTACATCAGCAGGTTGTACGGGATCAGAAAGAACAGGGTGCCGACGATCAGCGCCGCGTCGATCCGGCCGCCGGTGGCCATCAGGTATCCGGCGGCGAAGGGGTAGGCGGTGTTGATCCAGCTGAACGGGCGCGAGGCGGCGAACAGGTCCTTCATACGGAGCGGGCCTCCAGCACGGTCCAGATCGTCGGCATCGCCAGACAGGCGGCGATGGCGTAGGCGAAGTCCTCCAGCGGCGCGCCCCACAGGTACACACCGAGGATCTTGTCGGGGGCGTAGACGTACAGGTCCGCGGCGATCATCAGGGTGTCGAAGACCATGGTGAGCAGGCAGAGGATCGCGGTGGCGCCGACCAACGGGCCGGGCCGGAGCGGTCGGAGCACCCGCCAGCAGACGGCGGCCAGCACGACCAGCACGATCAGGTTCATCACGATGTTCGTCATCGGTCGCTCCTGTGTGCCCAGCGGTCCAGCCCTCGCCAGGCCAGCAGGGCGACGTAGCAGAGCAGGGTGAGGAACACGGCCTCCTCCACCGGCAGCTCCGGCGCGATCAGCAGTCCGGTCATGTGCGGGCTGGCTCCCCGGGCGAAGATCCCGAGCAGCAGACCGGCGACGTCCCAGAGCAGGAAGCCGACCATGCCGATCAGCAGGCACAGCGCGGCCCGTCGGGGTGCGTGCCAGAACGCGAGCTTCCAGCGGCGGTCGATGATCGCGAGCCCGGCCAGCGACAGGGTCAGCGCCCCGAGGTAGGCCAGTCCGGTCAGGTCCACGGCCAGGCACCCCGCGGGCGTGCGGCGTCCAGGAACCCGGGCCGCAGCGGGGTGGGCAGCGGAGTTGGCGAGGTCTCGCCCAGCAGCCGCTTGGCCACCAGCTCGGCGCTGATCAAGCACATCGGCAGCCCGACGCCGGGGACGGTGCCCGCGCCGGTGTAGAGCAGGTTCGGCACCTTCGGGGAGCGGTTGCCGGGCCGGAACATCGCCGACTGCGCCAGGGTGTGCTCCATCCCGAGGGCGGTGCCCTGCCAGGCGGAGTAGTCCCGGGCGAAGTCCGCGGGACCGACCAGGTGCCGGGTGACGATCCGCGAGCGCAGATCCTCGATTCCCGCCCAGTCGCCGATCTGATCCAGGAACCGGTCCGCGTAGCCGTCCAGGTCGGTGATCGACGGGTCAGCTGGGAAGGGCACCAGCACGTACAGCGTCTCGTGTCCCTCCGGCGCGGCACCGGGGTCGGTGGCGGTGGTGCGGGACACGTACAGCGAGGCAGGTTCGGGCACACGCTTGTCGTCGCCGAGGATCGCGTCGAAGTTGCCCGGCCAGTCTCGGGTGAAGAACAGCGAGTGGTGCGCCAGCTCGGGCAGTGGTCCGCGGACTCCGGCCATGATCAGCAGCGCGGAGATGCCCGGCCCCTTGTCCTGCCACCAGGATTCCGGACGGGTCCGGTGCTGCTCGGGCAGCAGGGCGGTCTCGGTGTGGAACAGGTCCGCGGCGGAGACCACCACGTCGGCAGCCAGCACCTCTCCCGAGGCCAGACGGACACCCCGGGCGGTGCCGGTGCGGCGGGGGTGTCGCAGGTCGCGGGCGGCGGGGTCGACCTCGATGCCGACCACGTCGACACCGGCCCGGATCTCGACCCCCTGCGCCCGGGCGATCCGCTCGATGGCCTCGATCAGGGTGTACATCCCACCGCGCGGGTAGAGCACGCCGTCCACTAGGTCCAGGTGGCTCATCAGCGAGTACAGCGCGGGCACCCGGTAGGGCGAGCTGCCCAGGAACACCGCGTGATAGCCGAGCATCTGCCGGATCACCGGGTGCTCGGTGACGTCCTCGATCCGCTCGGCGAGGGTCTGGGTCAGCAGCCGGGCCAGCGTGCCGGAGCGGCGCAGCACATCAGCGGAGACCGCCCGGTCCGGGCGGGCGAAGGTGGTGTAGAGGAAGTGGTCCAGCGCAGTCCGGTAGGCCTCCGACGCCTCCTCGGCATAGGCCTGCACCCGCTCCCCCGCGCCGGGTTCCAGCGATTCGAACACCGGCCACGGGTCGGCGGTGAGGTCGACCGGGGCACCATCCTCCGGGAACAGCCGGTACGCCGGGTCCAGGCGCACCAGGTCCAGGTGATCGGCAGTGCGCTCGCCGAACAGCGCGAAGAAGTGGTCGAAGACCTCGGGCATGAAGTAGAACGACGGCCCGGTGTCGAATCGGAAGCCGTCCAGGGTCAGTGTCCCGGCCCGACCGCCGACCTGGTCGGACCGTTCGAGCAGCGTCACCTCGGCACCACCGCGGGCCAGCAGTGCGGCCGTGGCCAACCCGCCGATGCCGCCGCCGATCACGATCACCCGTCCGCTCATCGGGTACCTCCCCGTACCTCGTCGGCCAGGGTCCGGCCGAGCACCAGCAGTTTGCGCGGCGTGCTAACCCGGACCCGGCGCGCTCGCACCTGCTCCGGTGGCAGAGCGGCCAGTTGGGTCAGCAGCCGGTCGTAGAACCCCAGGGTGACGGCAACCGCCGCGCGCGGGCGGGCCGGCAGCGCGGGCAGGGCTTGCCGGGCGCGGGCCACATCCGCCTCGATCTCGGCCAGGATCGCCGCGTACTGCTGATCGTCGGGCCCCTGCTCCCCCACACCGGGGAAGTAGCGGCGGCCCAGCTCGTCGGTGTCCGCGGCCAGATCCCGAAGGAAGTTCACCTTCTGGAAGGCCGCGCCCAAGGCCTGCGCACCCTCCACCGTCGCCGGGTCCGCACGCCGGATCGGGTCGCCGGGTCGGCGGTCGGCGTTGAGGAACACCGCCAGGCACATCAGCCCGACCACCTCCGCCGATCCGTAGATGTAGCGCCGGTAGGACTCCTCGTCATGCACCGTCACGGTCAGATCCGCCCGCATGGAGGCGAAGAACGGATCAATCTCGGCCGGTTCGATCCCGACCTGGCGCGCAGTCCGGGCGAAGGCGTGCACCACCAGGTTGGTCGACCAGCCGGCGTGCAGCGCGCGGGCGACCTGGGCCTCCAGCTCATCCAGCGCAGCCGCTGCGTCATCGCCGCCGCGGGTGTCGACCACCTCATCAGCGATCCGGACCAGGGCGTAGACCGCCTCGATGTGCCGGCGCTGGGCGGGCGGCAGCACCCGGGTGCCAAGCCCGAAGGAGGTGGAGTACCCGGCCAGCACGTCATGACAGGTCCGGGCAGCGGTGCGGTGGTACAGCGCCTGGGCGCGACTGCGTGCGTTCACGCGACCAGCATCCGGGTCAACCCGGTGAGGTACCCGGCCAGCTCGGCGGGCAGACCCTCCTGCACCGCCGTGCGGGCCCGGTCGATGGCGGCCGCCCGCACCTGGCGGGCCTGGTCCAGCGCGCCGCTGTCCCGGATCACCGCACGCAGCTGCGCCGCACCAGCCTCGTCCAGGTCAGCGCGGCCCAGGTACCGGTCCAGCACGGCGCGGCCAGCGGCATCCGCGCGCAGGCAGGTCAGGCGCAGCAACTCGGTGCGCTTGCCCTCCCGCAGATCGCTCAGCGTCGACTTGCCGATCACCGCCGGGTCCCCGAACACACCCAGCTCGTCGTCGAGCAGCTGGAAGGCCACCCCGAAGGCAGTGCCGTAGCGGTCCAGCACCCCCAGCGCGACGTCATCCGCACCGGCCAGTAGCCCGCCGACCACCAGTGGGGTGCAGCAGGAGTAGACCGCGGTCTTCAGCTCGGCGACCCGCAGCGCGTCCACCTCGGCCGGTCCGGACAGCGCGCCGGTGACGTCCAGCAGTTCCCCGGCAACGGTGGTGTCCACTGACTCGGTCATGGTGCGCAGCACCCGCAGGGCGACCTCTGGCGACACCGGAGCGGCGGCGACCATCCCGAAGGCAGATGCCAGGG
This sequence comes from Cellulomonas sp. NPDC089187, assembly GCF_040685135.1. Taxonomy (NCBI): domain Bacteria; kingdom Bacillati; phylum Actinomycetota; class Actinomycetes; order Micrococcales; family Cellulomonadaceae; genus Cellulomonas; species Cellulomonas sp. NPDC089187. The sequence goes on from NZ_JBFBHI010000004.1 coordinate 87,295, forward strand.
CCACATCCCCACCGAGCACCCCGACCGCGAGCACTTGGTCGTCGGCGGCCCTGCCGGTGATGCCGGCACGGGTGAGCCGGTGCCGGGCGGTGCCGGTGACATTGGGCCGCCCGCGTCGGGTCTCGTCGTGGTCGAGCAGGTCGTCGTGCACCAGCATCGCGGTGTGCAACAGCTCCTGGGCGGCAGCCACCGGTGCGACGGTCGACGGTTCCTGCCCACCGAGTCCGAGGTAGGCGGCCAGCGTCAGCCGGGGACGCATCAGACGTCCCCCGATCTGATCGCCGAGCGAGCGCCACAGCGACGCATGCGCCGGGGCCAGGTCCCGGGCCCGCGCGCGACGAGTAGCAACCTGGTCGGTCAGCTGCGCACGCACCAGGTCCAGCCCGCGTTCGACTCGCTGATCCAGGACGTCACTGCGGGGTCCCGTCGTACGCCGGGTGACCGGTGGTGTCTCGGTGCGGTGCATCGGGGCCCTCCTGGCGCGCGGCGGATCCTCAGCCTACTGAGTATCCGATGTCCCGCCAGTTCAGACGGGTCGCAGCACTGTGCCTCAGCCCAGCCGATTCCACGACCGGAACCGCATACCAACAAAACCGCTCAGGTTCGGACGCAAAACACCATACGACTGAGCTACGGTGAGGTCATGACGTGGATGGTGACGGGTGGCGCGGGGTACATCGGTTCGCATGTGGTGCGAGCGTTCCAGCAGGTGGGGATCGAGGTCGTCGTCCTGGACGACCTGTCCTCCGGGCACGCCGAGTTCGTCCCGGACGGCGTCCCGCTGATCCGCGGATCGATCCTGGACACGACCCTGGTAGCCGACACCCTGCGCTCCCACAGCGTCACCGGCGTGGTGCATCTGGCCGGGTTCAAATACGCCGGCGTCTCCGTCCAGCGCCCGCTGCACACCTATGAGCAGAACGTCACCGGCACCGCGCACCTGCTGTCCGCGATGGCCGAGGCACAGGTGCGTCGGATCGTGTTCTCCTCCTCCGCGGCGGTCTACGGCACCCCGGATGTCGACCTGGTCACCGAGGACACCCCCACCGCACCGGAGTCGCCCTATGGCGAGTCCAAGCTGATCGGCGAGTGGCTGCTGCGCGACCAGGCCCGGGCCAACGAGCTGCACCACACCTCGCTGCGCTACTTCAACGTGGTCGGCTCCGGCACACCGGAACTCGCCGACACCAGCCCGCACAACCTGTTCCCGCTGGTACTCGATGCCCTGGCCGAGGGCCGCACCCCCCGGATCAACGGCGACGACTACGCCACCCCGGATGGCACCTGTGTGCGCGACTACGTGCACGTGGCCGACCTGGCGACCTCGCATGTCGCGGCTGCCCGCGCGCTCACCGAGGGGCGCCCGCTGCAACCGGTGTACAACCTGGGCTCCGGCGATGGAGTCTCGGTGCGGGAGATCATGACCGCGATGGCCGAGGGCACCGGGATCGACTTCGAGCCGGAGATCGCCGCGCGGCGACCGGGTGATCCTGCGCGGATCGTGGCCTCGGGTGAGGCGGCGGCGCGCGATCTGGACTGGCAGATGCGGCACACCCTGACCGAGATGGTCACCAGCGCCTGGCAGGCCCGTCAGGCACGCTGACCACCCAGCCGGGACAGCGCCTCGGCCATGACGTCCTCCGAGCCCGCGTAGATCCCGGACTCCCGAGGCCAGTGCACCACCACGTCACTGAACCCCAGCTCCGCCGCGCGCTGCACACCCTCAACCAGCAGCTCCGCCGACTCCAGCGAGTAGCGCGGCGCTCCGTCCAGGTTGAGGTACATCGGCGGCACCGGCCCGATCGGCTCGGCGACCTCCCGCATCCGCTCGACCAACGCGGCCAGCCCGGCCCACCACGCCTCCTGGTCACCCTCACCGGGCGCGAAGGTCGGGCCGTAGGTCGCCCAGCCCTGGCCGTAGCGCGCGGCCACCGCCATCGCCCGGGGACCATTGGCCGCGACGATGAAGGGGGTGCGCGGAGTGGCCAGGGTGCCGGGCAGCATCCGGGCCTGGTGCGCGGTGTAGAACTCGCCCTGGTGATCGGTCACCGACTGGGTGAGCAGCCGGTCCAGCAGCGGCACGAACTCCTCGAACCGACGGGTGCGCTCCCCGCGGGTGGGCGCCGGGCCGAGCACCGAGGCGTCGAAGCCCTCACCCCCGGCCCCGAGCCCGAGCAGGAACCGCCCGCCGGAGATGTCGTCCAGCCCCATCACGTCCTTGGCGAAGGGCACCGGGTGGCGGAAGTTCGGCGAGGCCACCCAGGTGCCCAGTCCGATCCGCTCGGTGACCGCCGCAGCGGCGGCCAACAACGGCACGGTGGCGAACCACGGCTCGTCGGCCAGCGACCGCCAGGCCAGGTGGTCATAGGTCCAGGCGTGATCGAAGCCGTACTCCTCGGCCCGGAGCCACTGGGCCCGCGACTGCGACCAGCGCTGCTGCGGGAGGATGACGACGCCGAGTCGGGTGCGGGTGCTCATGGGCCGAGGCTACGACCAGCCGAGCTCGTGCAGCCGCTCATCGCTGATCCCGAAGTGGTGGGCGATCTCGTGCACGACAGTGATCGCCACCTCCTCCACCACGTCCTCGCGGGTATCGCAGATGGCCAGGGTGGGGTTGCGGAAGATGGTGATCCGGTCCGGCAACGACCCGGCGGCCCACCAACCGTCGCGCTCGGTCAGCGGGGTGCCCTCGTACAGCCCGAGCAGCTCCGGTTCATCCGCCGGGGCCTCGTCCTCGACCAGCACGACGACGTTGTCAATCTGCGCCGCCAACTCCTCCGGCACCAGGTCGAGACCGTCCCCGACGGCCTGCTCGAACTCCTCCCGCGACATCTCCACCACGGGTCCATCATGGCCGATTTTGGACTTCGGGCCCGGAGCACGTAAGCTTCATATCGGTCTGAAGACGCCTCGACGTCAGGGGCGGATCCCGCCCCCATCGTCTAGCGGCCTAGGACCCCGCCCTTTCACGGCGGTAGCACGGGTTCGAATCCCGTTGGGGGTACGGCAGTGCATGTGGAAAGATGAAGCAAGAAGGTCTCACCACGAGGCCCCGTAGCGCAGTTGGTTAGCGCGCCGCCCTGTCACGGCGGAGGTCGCGGGTTCAAGTCCCGTCGGGGTCGCTCGGCACTCGCCGGTCGTTTCTAGGAGCGGCCGGCGTCGTCGTTCAAGGCTCTGTAGCTCAGTTGGTAGAGCGTTCGACTGAAAATCGAAAGGTCACCGGATCGACGCCGGTCGGAGCCACCGCAAGAAGCCCCGTACCACCCGTGGTGCGGGGCTTTTGCATGCAGCACTGCCCGCGGGTCAGGCCTGGTGTCACCTCCCCCAGGATCAGGACAGTCCGGCCACTGCGTCCTGCACCACTCGGCACGGGTCACGGTCGACGCCCATGTCCCGGGCACCCTGGGCCGCGCGCCGCAACAGACCGCACAGTGCTGCGCGCTCCTGCGGGTCGAGCCCCGCGAGCGCATGGTCCTCGGCCTGACCGACCACCGCTTCGCACTCGGCCAGCCGCTGGGTGCCGGTCGGGGTGAGCACCACCTGGCGCTGCCGTCGGTCCTGCGGGTTGGGCCGCCGCTCCACCAGTCCGTCCGCGACCAGGTCGTCAATCAGATAGGTCATCACGGTGCGGTCGATGCCGAGGTGTGCGGCCAGCGCGAGCTGACTGGGGTGGGCTCCCCCGTCGACGGCGTGCAACACCTGGAAGCCACGGAAGCCGTGCGGGAGGCTGTCCAGTGCGGAGCCGAGCGCGACCTGATAGCCGCGCAGCAGCACACCGAGGGACCAGCCCAGGTCCGTGCGATCCGAGGTCGGCGCATCCATCCCGGAATCGTAGGCAGCAACCGCCAGTTGAGCCAATCATCTGTCCTGCATATCATCGGCAGCACAACAGACTTGGAGATCCTCCGCGATGACCGATTACGGACACGACCTGCTGTTCGGCACGTTCCTCACCCCCACGGCGGCCGCCCCGGAGCGGGTGGTGGCGCTGGCGCAGCAGACCGAGCAGGCCGGACTCGACCTGGTCAGCTTTCAGGATCACCCGTACCAGCCCGGATTCCTGGACACCTGGACGCTGCTCAGCTGGGTCGGAGCGGTGACCTCCACGGTGCGGCTGGCACCCAATGTGGCGAATCTGCCGCTGCGACCCCCGGCGGTGCTGGCCCGGGCGGCGGCCAGCCTGGACCGGCTCACCGGCGGACGAGTCGAGCTCGGTCTGGGCTCCGGGGCGTTCTGGGACGCGATCGTCGCGATGGGCGGGCCGCGCCGCACCCCCGGCCAGGGCGTGGACGCGCTGGCCGAGGCGATCACCGTGATCCGCTCGCTGTGGGACACCGAGCAGACCGGACGGCTCGACCTACCCGGGGAGCACTACCCGATCTCCGGCGCCAAACGCGGACCGGCACCGGCGCACCCGATCGGCATCTGGCTCGGCGCGTACAAGCCACGGATGCTCCGGCTCACCGGCACCGTCGGCGACGGGTGGCTGCCCTCCCTCGGCTACCTGAAGAGCCTGGACGATCTCACCGCGGGCAACCAGCGGATCGACGACGCCGCGCAGGCCGCCGGGCGACCGGTGACCGCCGTGCGTCGCCTGCTCAACATCACCGGGCAACTCAGCACCCGGGCCAGTGACCGGCTGTTGGACGGACCACCGGAGCAGTGGGTGGAGCAGCTTGCGGTGCTGGCGATGGAGTACGGGATCAGCGGATTCGTGCTGGCCGCCGACGACCCGGCGCTGATCGCGGCCTACGGGCAGGACATCGCCCCGGCGGTGCGCGAGCTGGTGGCGGCCGAGCGATGAGTGGGGATCTGGGGCTGCCGGTGCAGATCGGGGTGCTGCTGGACCCGGATGCGGCCACCGACCCGGGGACGCGGGCGGCTGCGGCGGAACGGGACGGGGCCGATCTGCTGGCGATCGGTGGCCCTGCGTCGGATGGCCTGGGGGCGGGCGGCCTGGGAGTGGGCCGTCAGGGCGGAAGCGTTCCGGGAGCTGGCGGCCTGGCAGCGGGTGACCGAGGTACGCCCCACGTGGCGCTGGACGACCCATGGACGGTGGCGGCCTGGGTGGCGGCGCGGACCTCGACAGTGCGGCTGCTAGTCATGGTGGACGCGCAGGCGAGTCCCGCCACGGTGCTCGCGCGGGCGGCGGCGGGTTTAGACCGGCTGGCCGGGGGACGGGTCGATCTGGCGCTGACCGGGGCCGACCCGGAGGCGCTGCGGGACTCGATGACCGTCATCCGGGGGATGTGGGCGGCAGCCGACCCGACACCGTTGCACGTGACCGGGACACACCAGCGGGCGGCGGGTGCGCAACGCGGCCCGGCACCCTCGCACACGCCGGTGTTGGGGGTGGCGTCATCGACCGAGGGTGCCGTCGAGGTGGCGGGGCGGGCGGCTGATCTGTGGTGGGTGCCCGAGGGTGCGGCGGATAACCCGCAGGCGCGCCTCGCTCAGGTCGCGCGGGCGGCCGGGCGGGAACCCGCGGAGGTCCGGGTCGTGCGGGTGGTCGACCCGCTGACCCCGGCGCAGGAGCTGGCCGACCTGGTGCTGACCGGGCAGGCCAGCACCTTGCTGGCACCGGAGCATCCCGGGTGGGCGCAGACCGCGGCGCAGGTGCGGGAGCTGGTCGCGGCGGGCCGGGCCCAGGCCGGAACGGTGGTGCGGCAGCCGCGCAGCTCCGCGGTGCGGGCGGCACGTCGGTCCGGGATCGACTACGACGGTCTGCCCGCCGCGCTGGCCGCCGATGCGGTGGAACCCGGCGACGCCGCGTATGCGACCGTGCGCTCGGGGTACATGCGTGGCGGCAGTCCGGGGCTGGTGCTGCGCCCGTCGGACACCGCTGGTGTGGTCGCCGCGCTGGGCTGGGCGCGCACCCAGGACGTGCCGCTGGCGGTGCGCTCCGGTGGGCACGGGATCAGCGGGCGGTCCACCAATGACGGCGGCATCGTGATCGACCTCGGCCGACTGAACCGAATCGAGGTGCTGGACGAAACGGCCCGACTGGTGCGGATCGAACCCGGTGCGCGCTGGGGCGAGGTCGCACAGGCGCTCACACCGTATGGCTGGGCGTTGACCTCCGGGGACTCCGGGGGCGTGGGGGTCGGCGGGCTGGCGACCGCCGGTGGGATCGGGTTCCTCGGTCGGGAACACGGGCTGACCCTGGACCATCTGCGCGCGGTGGAGATCGTGCTGGCTGACGGGACCGTGCAGCGCGCCTCGGCCACGCAGGAGCCCGAGCTGTTCTGGGGTGTGCGGGGCGCGGGGGCGAATCTGGGCATCGTGACCGCCTTCGAGTTCGAGGTGGACCCGGTGGGCGAGGTCGGCTTCGCGCAGCTGGTGTTCGACGCCAGTGACCTGGAGTCGTTCCTGGTCGAGTACGGCGCCCTGGTGGAGGCGGCACCGCGCGACCTGACTCCGTTCCTGATGATGGGCCGACCGCAGGGTGGTCGGATCTACGCCCAGATGATGGCGATGGTCGACAGCGCGGACCCGGAGGTGGTGATCGACCGACTGCAACCCTTTGCCCGGCTCGCGCCGCTGGTGCAGCAGATGGTCCAGATCCTGCCGTACAGCGCCGTGGTGGTCGCCCCGGACGAGCAGCACCAGGGCGAGGGGGAACCGGTCAGCCGCTCCGGGATGATCCGACACCTGACCCCGGAGTTCGCCCGGGACGCGGCGGCGCTGGTCCGCAGCGGGCACACCTTCTTCTTCCAAATCCGGGCAACCGGTGGGGCGGTGGCCGATGTGCCTGCCGACGCCACCGCCTACGCGCACCGGGACGCGAACTTCTCCGTCGTCGCCTTCGGTGCCAGCCGTCACCGGTTGGACGGGATCTGGGACGCGATGGCCGGGCACTTCAGTGGGATCTACTCAAGCTTCGAGACCGATCGACGTCCGGAGCGGCTGGCCGACGTGTTCCCCGGCGCGACTCTGGATCGGTTGCAGGCGCTCAAACGGCGCTATGACCCGCAGGACGTGTTCCGGCACAACTTCTCGGTGGCGGACTCCGCTGCGGTCGAGGGCTGAGCTGGCTAGCCTGACCCGGCGCAGAGCAGGGGGATGTCGATGGAGAACTCCGCACGGTGGACCGTGCCCGCCCGGCGGGAGTCGGTGCCGGTCGCTCGCCGCTGGGTGGTGCGCGCACTAGCCGGACGCGAACTGCCCGCCGACCTAATCGCCACGGTGGAGCTGCTGGTCAGCGAACTGGTCACCAATGCGGTGCGGCACGCACAGACCGAGGCGGTCAGCATCGCGGTCGAGGTCGATCCGGACGGGGTGCGGGTCGAGGTGCAGGATGACGATCCGTTGCCGCCCAGCCTGATCGCCGCCGGGCCGGGCGACCCGGGTGGCCGCGGCCTGGGCATGCTCGGGCAGGCGGGTGCCCGGTGGGGAGTCAGCGATCACGGACCGGCGGGCAAGAGCGTATGGTTCGTGCTCGCGCGGGAGTGAGACAGACCGGTATCCCATCGTGACCCACGTTCCCGAGGCAGCCACTGCGGTCCTCCCCTAGCGTGGGTTCATGGTCAGGCCGCGACCGTCCCAGCGACGCATGTCCGTGCTCACCGCCGTGTCGCTCGTCGTGGCCCTGGTCGCCACCTCGGCGGTCGGCGGGGTCCTCGCCGCGGGGTTGGTCGCACCGGCCGTCGCGATGGCGGACAACACCACCGACATGGCCGTGCAGGCATTCGAGGATCTGCCCACGGAACTGGTCCGGCAGCCCCTGTCGGAGAAGTCAGTGATGCTCGCCTCGGACGGCAGCACCGAACTCGCCGAGTTCTGGGCGGAGAACCGGATCGTGGTGCCGCTGGCGGCGGTCAGCGAGCCGATGCAGAACGCCGTGATCGCCACCGAGGACAAGCGGTTCTACCAGCACGGCGGGATCGACCCGACCGGCATGCTGCGCGCGGCGGTCCGCAATGTCACTAACCCGGGCCGCACCGAGGGCGCGTCCACCCTGACCCAGCAGTACATCAAGAACGTGCTGATCGAGGCCGCGGTGCGCGAGGACGACCTGGCGGCGGTGGAGGCTGCCCGGGAGGCCGACGGCGCGGAGGGGTACCTGCGCAAACTGCGCGAGGCAAAGCTGGCCATCGCGCTGGAGAAGGAGATGACTAAGGACGAGATCCTGGAGTCGTACCTCAACATCGCGCAGTTCGGGATCAACACCTACGGTGTGGAGGCCGCCGCGCAGCGGTTCTTCAGCACCAGCGCCGCGGAGCTGAACTACCTGCAAGCAGCCACCATCGCCGGGATCACCCAGAGCCCCACCGCCTACGACCCGGTGCGCAACCCCATCGAATCCCAGGAACGCCGAGACCGGGTGCTGCACCTGATGGCGGACCAGGAGTACATCACCGCCGAGGAGCTCGCCGCCGGGCTCGCCACCCCACTACCGGACACGCTGGTGGTCAGCGAGCCGCGGATCGGCTGCATGGCCGCGGAGCAGACCGTGCGCGGCGCGGGGTTCTTCTGCGACTACGTCACCAAGGTGATCCGCAACGACCCGGCCTTCGGTGAGACACCCGACGAGCGGGTCGAGCGGCTGTACCGCGGCGGACTGACCATCACCACCACCCTGGACGTGCGCGAACAGACCATCGCCGACGAGGAGGTCAAGAACGGCATCCCAGTCGATGACCCCTCCGGCGTCGCCTCCACCCTGGTCACCGTGGAGCCGGGCACCGGCCGGATCACCTCGATGGCGCAGAACCGGGTCTACAACAACACCGAGGACCACGGTGAACGCGAGACCGCGGTGAACTACAACACCGACTTCGCCTACGGCGGCGGCAGCGGATTCCCGCCGGGGTCGACCTTCAAACCGTTCACGCTGACCCAGTGGCTCAAGGAGGGGCGCAACCTCGGCCAGGTGGTCAACGGCACCCGGTTCTCCTACCGGTTCAGCGAATTCACCGCCCCCTGCACCGGCCTGAACGGCTCCACCGAGTACCGGTTCTCCAACGCCGAGGGGCCGCGCTCCGGCGGGATGATGACGGTGCAGCAGGCCACCTCCGGATCGGTGAACTCCGGGTACATGGCAATGGCTTCGCAGCTGAACCTGTGCGGGATCATCGACACCGCGACCTCGCTCGGCATCCACCGAGCGGGCGGGTCCTCCGGTGAGGGGCCGTTCCAAGTGCTGCCCGCCAATGTGCTCGGCTCGGACTCGGTAGCACCGCTGAGCATGTCCGCCGCCTTCGCCGCCTTCGCCGCGGGTGGGATGTTCTGCTCGCCGGTGGCAATCCTGGCGGTCTCCGACGCCTCGGGTGCAGCCCTCCCAGTGCCCGACGCGGGCTGCCATCAGGCCCTCGACAAGCCCATCGCCGACGCGGTGGCCTACGCGCTGAGCGGGGTGTGGAACGGCACCGCCAGCACCAGCCCGCCGCCGTTCACCGCCGCGGGCAAGACCGGCACCACCTCACGCAATGAGCACACCTGGTTCGTCGGGTTCACGCCGCTGCGGTCGACCGCGGTCTGGGTGGGGCACGCCGAGGGCATGGTGCCGATGCAGCGGATCACGATCAACGGGCAGTACTTCCGGAACGTGTTCGGGTCCTCGGTGGCGGTGCCGACCTGGAAGCGGTTCATGCAGCGCACCCTGGAGAACGTGCCGGTGCCCGCGTTCGGCGCGCCCAACCCGGACCAGGTGGTGGGTCAGCAGGTCGGGGTGCCGCGGGTGATCGGCCAGGACCAGACCGCGGCGATCGCGGCGTTGCAGGGGGCGGGCTTCCCGGCGCGGGTGGTCGGGGCGAATCCCGACCCGGCACCGGCGGGCACGGTGATCCAGCAGTCACCCTCTGGCACTGCACCGCCCGGGACGACCGTCAGCCTGGTGCTGTCCGCCGGTGGAGCCGCACCGACCGGCTGAGTCAGGACTGTACGAGGCGGCTGAGCACCCGGTCGATATCCGCGAGCGTGCCGGACGCGCGCACCCGGGAGCGCTTGTGCGCCAGAGTCGCCGAGAGCGCGGCTGCCCGTTCCTGCCCCGGTGGCGGACAGGTGACGAGGACGTAGTCGAAGAGCGCCAGATCCCGCAGTGATCGGGCCAAGACGGCCTGCCAGCCCTGCCATCCCTCGTCCGCACCCGCCTGGGCGAGCACGGTGGCCGCGCGGACCGCGACGGAGTCCTCGCCGTCCAGGTGTCGGAGCGCCAGCGGCCGCACCCACCGGTCCCACTCGTCCAGATCCCCCGGAGCAGTGCGGTCGCTCCACGTCGCGTGGCTGAGCAGCCGATCCCGGGCGAAGCCGATGGCGGCCAGCAGATCGGTGCACGTCCGGGGGTCCTCGGTGTCACCGAGCACGTGGGCCACATGATCACGCACGGGCCCGCCCATGAATGACTCGCGCAGCGGGTCGAGCCCGCCCGGCAGTTCGCGTCTGACCATGCGCTGGAGCAGATTCGCTGCGGCCCGGCGGTCGTCGATCGATCCACCGAGACCGGCGACGACCGCGTCCACCTCGGACTCGACCTGTCGGCGGCGACGTTCGATCCTCGATGTCGACACGGGGCACCCTTCACGCGGCATGGCGGACTGCTGCGGCCAGGTCAGGTTAGCCGCGGCCCCTGTCGGCGTGCTCAGGCGGTGCGGCTCAGCGCCGGGGCCTCGTCCTCCAGCAGCACCAGCTCCTCGCCGGCGTCGGTCAGCAGCAGCATGGCGCGGGTGCCGCAGATACAGACCAGCTCGACACCGTCGCCGTCATCGAAGTAGGTGCAGACATGTGCGCTCATGACTCCGACGGTAGGCCCGGGGTCTGACACTCCTCCGCCCATCGCCCCCGCGTGTCCGATTTCCGTTTCGGGTTGTTCAACCGCGCGGTTGCTCAATGCTCGCGGTGGGTGATGGGATCGACTGTGTGGACGCCCTCACTGCCGTGCTCGCCGCCCTGGCCGATCCCACCCGACGCGACCTGATCGCCCGCCTGGCGAACGGCGACGCGACTGCAGGAGAACTCGCCGCGCCCTACGCGATCACCCCCCAGGCAGTGTCCAAGCATCTGCGCGTCCTCGAGCAGGCTGGATTGGTCAGCCGTCGCCGTGACGCCCAGCGCCGCCCCGCACACCTGGAGGTCGAGCAACTCGACCTGCTGACCATGTGGATCGAACGCCAGCGCCGCAATGCAGCATTCCGCCCCACCGACGACCCCCTCACCCCGCCCACGAGCACCGAGGAGTCAGTTTCTGAGCCGCATAGCGCCCGAATCGCCTCAGGAACTGACTCTTCGGCGGAGCGCGCGACGGGTGGTGGTGAGCGAGTCTTTCAGGCGTGGGATCTGGAGGCGCGGCGGGTGGTCGATCACGGTCGGGAGTGACTCAGCCGGTGTACGCCCAGTGCCACGGTTCGCGCGGGGTGTCCTCGGTGAACCCGTACCGGGCGGCATTCGCCCGCATCCATGACTGCGCGGTGGCGTCGAGCTTGAGGTCAGCGGCCATCCCCCAGCCGTGGTCGCTGGTGCCCGGGACCGCGGCCAGGCCGCCCTCGGAGTACAGGCCCTTGCGGGCGGCGACGTCGACCTGCGCCGCATAGGAGCGGTAGGAGTCGGTGATGCCGATGCTGACCCCCTGGGTGCGGGCGTCCGCGATCAGCCGGGTCAGCGCCGTCGCGGCGGGTGCCCAGAGGCGGTGTCCGGTGTCGCCGACCTGCTGCAGAGCGTCCGCAGGGATCTTCCCGTTGCCGTAGCCGACGAGGGCGGCGGGCACCCCGTCGACGGTGCGAGTGGCGTCGGCGTTCGGTCCTGCCGCCGGGCCCGCAGCACCGAACGTGGTGCCGACCCGCGTGCCATCAACGGTTCCGGCTGCCTGCACAGCAACGCCCTGGACCGCCAGAGCCTGCGCCGCCAGGGTCTGCGCGAAGGCAACCCCGCTGCTGCTGGTCACCCGCGTGCCGAGTGCCGCGATGTCCGCCTGGATGGCGGCGATCCGGCTGGTGATACCGGCGATGCCGTCGGTCATGAAAGGACTGCCCTCCTGTGCTCCGCCCTTCCCATCGGCGGGGAACGGGTCGGACTGAGGCAGGACAAGCCACTGCCCCGTTCCCGGGTGCGGACGGAAGCGGGGCAGCGGCGGTCCAGGTGGGGCCCCGCCGGTCGGCGGGTGGCGGGGCCCCGGGGTGGGTCAGCGGGGCGGGACCGCTGACCGGTTCCGGCGGAGCACGACGGTCCGCCGGGTCAGGAGGAGACCGGCCCCGGCAGCCACCAGGAGCAGCGCCACCCAGGGCGTTCCTCCGGTCTGGCTACCGGTGGTGGCCAGTCGCCACGGTGAAAGACCGTTCACGTAGGTGAGGGTCAGGGAGCTGGTGCCGCCCGGGGTGATGACGGTGGCGGTCTGCGGACCTGCGGCGCACGGGGGTGCGATGAAGGTCAGCGCGGTCCCGTCCGGGGCCACCGTCACCTGGTCGACACCGATCAGCACGCCGCACAGGTAGACCGAGGTCTGACCGGGGATGAACCCGGAGCCCCCGATGGTCACCGTGATGCCGCCACCGGTGGGGATGGTGTCCGGGTTGGCCCCGGTCACCACCGGCGGGCCGGGCAGGGTGGCGTCGGCGGTGTACTGGTAGCGCAGCGGTGCCGACTCCTGCGTCCCGGCGATGACCACCAGCGGAACCACACCGGCCTCATGCGGCGGGGTGATGACCAGCAGCGTCTCACCGTCCAGCACCGTCACCGTGCCGGGAATGCCGTCGAAGGTGACGACCGTGTCGCCGGGCAGGAACCCGGTCCCGGTGATGGTGACCGTCTGGCCGCCGGAGGTCGGACCGACCCGCGGGGTGTACCCGGTGACGGTGAGCGGATCCTCACCGCCGCCCGGGGTGGTCCCGTCGGTGTAGGTGAACGCCCCCGGGAGCACCGTGGTGCCGTCGGCGTTGGTGAAGGCGACGTCCACCGGACCCTCCGGGTGTGCCGGGGTGGTGACCACGGCGGTGGAGGGGCTGGTGCTGACGATGGTCGCCGGCAGCCCGTCGAAGGTGACCTCGGTCAGGGTGTCCAGACCGGTGCCGGTCAGGGTGACCTCGGTGCCTCCGGCGGTCGGGCCCTGTGCCGGGTCGATGGCCTCGATGGTCGGACCGTCGTCGGCCAGGTAGCCGTAGCCGTCGGCCAGCTCAGCGTCGTCACCGGGCAGGACCACGGTGATGTCGACCAGACCAGGCTCCTGCGGCGGTGCGGTGACCGTCAGGGTGGTGGCGATGGCACGGCCCAGCGCGGGCTGCACCACCAGATCCGTGCCGGGCACCCCGTCGAAGAGCACCTGAGTGGCCGGGCCGAGGTTCCCGCCGACGATGGTCACCTCGGTGCCACCGTCGTCCGGACCCTGCGGCGGGTCGACCGTGTAGATCGCCGGCTGCTCGTAGGTCAGCTGCCCGGCGGAGCGGGTGCCGGCCGGGAAGGTCAGCTCGACGTCGACCGGGCCACCGATCTCCGACGGCGGGACCGCAAGGGTCACCGTGGTGCCGTCCTCGCTGGCCTGCACATCGGTGGCGGGCTGGTCGTTCACGGTCGCGCCGGTCACGTTCTGCAGGCCGGTGCCGGTGATGGTGACCTCGGTGCCGCCGTAGGTCGGGACCAGCGCCGGGGTGATCGACCCGAAGGTGGCCAGCGAGCCGTCGTCCTCGTAGGTCAGGTCACCCGCGGGCACCTGGCCACCGGGGAAGACGATCACCACCGGGACGCTGCCCGGCTCGGTGCCCGGCGGGGCGGTGAAGGTGATCGTGGTGCCGTCCTCGGAGACCACCACGTCCTCGGCCTCGACGCCGCCGACGGTGATGCCGGTGGCGTTCTCCAGACCGGTGCCGGTGATGGTGACCGTGGTGCCACCGGCCAGCGGCACGGTGTCCGGGTCGATCCCGTCCACCACAGCACCCGCACCGTCGTCCTCGTAGGTCAGGTCACCCGCAGCGACCTCACCCGCGGGGAAGGTCACCACGACGGGGACCGCACCCGGGTCGGTGCCCGGCGGGGCGGTGAAGGTGATCGTGGTGCCGTCCTCGGAGACCACCACATCCTCAGCGGGCACACCGTCCACCGTGACGCCGGTGGCGTTCCCCAGACCGGTGCCGGTGATCGTCACCGTGATGCCACCGGCCAGCGGAACCGTGTCCGGGTCGATGCCACCGATGGTGGCCCGGCTGCCGTCGTCCTCGTAGGTCAGATCACCAGCGGCGACCTCACCCGCAGGGAAGATCACGACGACCGGCTCCACACCCGGAGCGGTGCCCGGCGGAGCGGTGAAGGTGATCGTGGTGCCGTCCTCGGACACCGCCACATCCTCAGCAGCCACACCGCCGACGGTCACGCCGGTGGCGTTCTCCAGACCGGTGCCGGTGATGGTGACCGTGGTGCCACCGGCCAGCGGCACGGTGTCGGGGTCGATCCCGTCCACGGTGGCCTGGCTGCCGTCGTCCTCGTAGGTCAGATCACCAGCGGCGACCTCACCGGCCGGGAAGACCACGACCACGGGCACGATGCCCGGGGCGGTGCCCGGCGGCACGGTGAAGGTGATTTCGGTGCCGTCGTCGGAGACCACCACATCGGTGGCGTCCACGCCGTCCACCGTGACGCCGGTGGCATTGCCCAGACCGGTGCCGGTGATCGTCACCGTGATGCCACCGGCCAATGGCGCGGTGTCCGGGTCGATCCCGTCCACAGTCGCCTGGCTGCCGTCGTCCTCGTAGGTCAGATCACCAGCGGCGACCTCACCCGCGGGGAAAGTCACCACGACCGGCACGGCACCGGGGTAGGTGCCCGGCGGAGCGGTGAAGGTGATCGTGGTGCCGTCCTCGGCGACCACCACGTCCTCAGCGGGCACACCGTCCACCGTGACGCCGGTGGCGTTCTCCAGACCGGTGCCGGTGATCGTCACCGTGGTCCCACCGGCCAGCGGCACGGTGTCCGGGTCGATCCCGTCCACCGTGGCCAGGCTGCCGTCGTCCAGGTAGGTGAAGGCATCGGTCAGCGTGACGTCCAGACCCGGCTGGATCAGCACGACCGTCACCGGGCCGACCGCATGGGCCGGGGTGGTGAAGGTGACGGTGGTGTCGGTGGCCACCACATCCGCGGCGGCCAGGCCGTCGACCTCGACCGCGGTGACCGCGCCCAGGTCGGTGCCGGTCACCGTGACGCTAGTGCCACCGGAGATCGGGCCCTCCACCGGGTCGACCTCGGTGGCCGTGGAGCCGACGTAGGTCAGTCCACCGGCCAGCACGTCGCCGTCCGGGGTGGTGAGGGTGACCGGCACCTGACCGGTGACCTCGCTGGCCGGGATCGTGACAGTCAGCTCAGTGCCATCGCCGTTCACGGTCAGGTCCGTGGCCTCGACGCCGCCGATGGTCACGGTGGTCACCGCGTCCAGACCGGTGCCGGTGATGGTCAGCGTGCCGCCGCCGGCCACCGGGCTGGTGCCGGGGTCGATGCCCTCGGCCACCACTCCGGTGCCGTCGTCCAGGTATTCGTAGCCGTCGGTCACGGTGGCGTCCGCGCCGGGCAGCTGGATCACGACGTCCACCGGACCGGCCGGGTGCGACGGGGTGAGCACGGTGATCTCGGTGTCGGAGACCACGGTGAGGTCCACCCCGGCGACGCCGCCGAAGGTGACCGCAGTGGCGGCGCTGAGCCCGGTGCCGGTCAGGGTGACCTCGGTGCCACCGGCGGTCGGACCCTGCGCCGGGTCGATGCCGGTCAGCTCCGGGGCGACGTACACCAGCTCGCCCGCGTCGACCTCCCCGGCGGGGAAGGCGATCACGATCGGTGCCGGACCGGCAGTGTCGCTGGCCGGGATGGTGACGGTGAGGACGGTGCCATCACCGTTCACGGTGAAGTCCTCGGCCTCGACGCCGCCGACACTGACCCCGGTGGCACCGGCCAGACCGGTGCCGGTGATGGTCAGCGTGCCGCCGCCGGAGGTCGGGCTGGTGCCCGGGGTGACATCCGTGATGTCCGCACCGGAGCCGTCGTCCAGGTAGGTGAAGGCGTCAGCCAGGGTGGCGTCCGCGCCCGGCAGAGCGATGACCAGCTCCACCGCACCCGGCGCATGGGCCGGGGTGGTGAAGGTGATCTCGGTGTCGGAGACCACGGTGAAGCCGAGCACCGCGGCGCCGCCCAGGGTCGCACCGGTGGCCCCGGTGAACCCGGTGCCGGTGACCGTGACCGTGGTGTCGCCGGCGGCCGGGCCCTCGATCGGGTCCAGGTCGGCGACGGTGGGCGCGAGGTACTCGATGCTGCCCGCGTCCTCGGTCCCGGCCGGGAGGATCAGCACCACCGGCGCATCACCTGCGGCCTCGGAGGCCGGGATGGTGACGGTCAGCTGGGTGCCGTCGCCGTTCACGGTCAGGTCCTCGGCCTCGACGCCACCGATGGTGACGCCGGTGACCGCGGCCAGTCCGGTGCCGGTGAGGGTCAGCGTGCCGCCGCCCGCGGTGGGGCTGGTCGTCGGGCTGAGGTCGGTGACCTCCACCCCGCTGCCATCCTCCAGGTAGGTGAAGCCGTCGGTGACGGTGGCGTCCGCACCGGGCAGGGTCACCACGATGTCCGCCGGACCGGCGATCCCGGCCGGAGTGGTGATCACCACGGTGGTGTCGGTGACGTCCTGGACATCGGCGGGCTGCCCGTCGACCAGGACGCCGGTGGCAGTGCCCAGTCCGGTGCCGGTCAGCGTGACGATGGTGCCGCCGGAGGTCGGCCCCTGCGCAGGATCGACCGCAGTGACGGTCGGTCCGACGTAGGTGATCTGTCCGGCGACCACCGTGCCCGCGGGGAACCACAGGGTGACGGTGGCCGGTCCGGCGGCCTCGGCTGCCGGGACCAGGAGCGTGACGGTGGTGCCGTCGGCGCTCACCTGCGGGTCATCGGCCAGCACGCCACCGACGGTGACGCCGAAGACGTTGTCGAATCCGGTGCCGGTCACGGTGACCTGGACGCCGCCGGAGGTGGGCACATCGGTGGGGGCGATGCCGGTGACAGTAGCCCCGGTGCCGTCGTCCAGGTAGGTGTACGCGGCGGTGAGCACCGCGTCCACACCGGGCAGGATGACCGCGATGTCGACCACGCCAGGGACGTGCGCCGGTGCGGTGACGGTGATCTCAGTGTCGGTGGCGGTCAGCACGGTGGCGGGTGTGCCGCCGACCAGCACCTCGGTGACCCCGGTCAGGCCGGTGCCGGTGAGGGTCAGCGTGTTCCCACCGGAGCTGATGCCAAAGGTCGGCGACACCGTGGTCAGCTCCGGAGCGACCAGCGTGATCTGTCCGGCGTCGACGGTCCCGGCCGGGAAGACGATGACCACAGGCTGCGCGCCGTCGACCTCACTGGGCGGCAGAACACCGCTGATCACGGTGTCGGAGACGTCCAGGTCGGTGAGCTCGATGCCGCCGACCGTGACCGAGGTGGCCGCGCCCAGCCCGGTGCCGGTGATGGTCACCGTGCCGCCGGAGGTGGGCAGGGTCGCCGGGCTGACGTCGGTGACATCCGCCTCGGAGCCGTCGTCCAGGTACTCGAAGGCGTCCGTCGCCGTGGCATCCGCGCCGGGCAGCTGGACCACCACGTCGACGGTGCCTGCGGGCAGCGGCGGGGTGCTGACGGTGATGACGCCCGGGCCGACCACGGTCAGGTCGGTGGCCGGGGTCCCGGCGAAGGTCACGCCGGTGGCGCGCTCCAGGCCGGTGCCGGTCAGGGTGACGGTGGTGCCACCGGAGATCGGACCCTGTGCCGGGTCGATGTCGTCCAGCGTCGGGGCGATGTAGGTCAGGTCACCCGCAGCGGCAGTGCCGAGCGGGAACTCGATCACGATCGGCGCAGCACCCGGGTCCTCGGTGGGCGGTGCGGTGAAGGTGATCGACGAGCCGTCCGCGGCGACGACCACGTCACCCGCGGCCTGCCCCCCGACGGTGATCCCGGTGGCACCGGAGAACCCGGTGCCGGTCAGGGTGACGGTGATCCCGCCCGCGGTGGGCACCTGCGCCGGGTCGATGTCGGTGACGTCGACGCCGGTGCCGTCGGCCAGGTAGGTGAAGCCGCCGGGGACCCAGGAGTCGCCGCCCTCATTGGTCAGCGTCAGGGTGACCGGGCCGGGCTCCGGGTGTGCCGGGCTGGTCACAGTGAGCGAGGTCGCGGTGGGGGTGCCGACGATGGTCGCCGGGACCCCGTCGAAGAGCACCTCGGTGACCGTGCTCAGGTTCTCCCCGGTGATCGTCACCGTGGTGCCACCGGAGGTCGGTCCCTCGTCCGGGGTGATCGCGTCGACGACGGCGACACCGTCCAGCAGGTACGCGAAGCCGCCGGGGGCGGTGGCGTCCAGACCGGGCAGCACCACGGTCAGATCCACCGGCCCAGCCGCGTGGGCGGGGGTGGTGAAGCTGATCGACGTGTCGGAGTCGACGGTGAAGGGCACCGAGGTGCCATCGACCAGCAGCGCGGTGGCACCGGTGAAGCCCGTGCCGGTCAGGGTGACATCGGTGCCACCGTCATCCGGGCCCTGCGAGGGAGTGACGTCGGTGATCGCCGGGGCGACGTAGACGATGCTGCCCGCCGCGACGGTGCCGGCGGGGAAGGTCAGCTGCACCGCCGCCGAGCCCGCGGTGTTGCTGGCCGGAATCGTGCCGGAGACGGTGGTGCCATCCGGTGCGACCACCAGGTCGCTCACCGCGACACCGCCGACCGTCAGCGCGGTGGCCCCGCCCAGTCCGGTGCCGGAGACCGTGATGGTGCTACCGCCGGAGGTGGGGCTGGTAGCCGGTGCGACGCCGGTGATCGTGGCACCGGTGCCGTCGTCCAGGTAGGTGAAGGCCCCGGCCGCGGTGGCGTCAGCTCCCGGCAGCACGGCCACCACGTCGACCAGACCGGCGGCGTGCGCAGCGGTGGTGACGGTAATCGTGGTGGCGGTGGGGGTGCCGACGATGGTGGCCGGTGTCCCGCCGACGGTGACTGCGGTGACCGGCGCCAGTCCGGTGCCGGTCAATGTCAGCGTGGTGCCACCGGAGGTCGGGCCAGTGGCCGGAGTGACCGCGGTGATGGTCGGTTCCTGGTAGGTCACGGTGCCCGCAGTGCGGGTACCGGCCGGGAACTGCACGGACACCGTGGCCGGTCCGGCGGTCTCGGAGACCGGGACGGTGGCGGTGACGCTGGTGGCGGTGGCGATCACGTTGGTGGCGACCACGCCGCCGACGGTGACGCCGGTGGCTCCGGCCAGTCCGGTGCCCGCGATGGTGATCGTGGTGCCGCCGGAGGTCGGGACGGTGGTCGGGGTGACGCCGGTGAAGGTGGAACCGGAGCCGTCGTCCAGGTAGGTGAACGGGGTGGCGGCGGTGGTGCTGCCGCCCGGGTTGGTGAGCACCACCGGCACCGCGCCGACGGCGTGCGCCGGGGTGGTAACGGTCAGCGAGGTGGCGGTGGGCGTGCCGACGATGGTGGCCGCGCTACCGCCGAAGGTCACCGCGCTGACATTCGCGAGGTTGGTGCCGGTAAAGGTGACCGTGGTGCCGCCACCGGCGGGACCCTGGGTCGGGGTGTAGCTGGCGATGGTGGGCGCGGTCGGGGTGACGAAGGTGAACCCTCCGGCGATGGTCGCGTCCAGACCGGGCAGCACGGCGACCACGGGCACCGTTCCGGCAGTGCGGGCCGGGGTGGTGACGGTGATCGAGGTCTCGGTCGGGGTGCCGACCAGCGTGCCGGGGGTGCCGCCGAAGGTGACGCCGGTGGCCCCGAGCAGGCCGGTGCCGGTCAGCGTGACGGTGGTGCCACCCGCGGTGCTGCCCTGCGGTGGCGCGACGGCGGTGATGGTCGGGGCGATGTAGGTGAAGTTCCCGGGCGTCAGGTTCCCGGTTGGCCGGACCAGGGTGACCGGCACGGCACCGGCGGTCTCGGAGGCCGGGGCGACCGCGGTGACGGTGGTGCCGTCGGCGGAGGGGGTGAAGGACGCCGCCGGGACGCCACCGAAGGTCACGCCGGTGGTGTTCTGCAGTCCGGCGCCGGTGATGGTGACCGCGGTGCCGCCGCGGGTGGGCCCGCTGGTGGGCGCGAGGTTGGTCGCCGACGCGTTCGGGGCGGTGCAGTTCGCGCTGGCGAGCTGGATGGTGCCGAGGTTCAGTGTGGTGGGCAGACCGATGGTCGCGGTCAGCGTGAGGCTGACGACCACGGCGCTGGCGGTGGCACCGGTGGCGGTGGTGGTGGTGATCTGCTGCGCGGTGGCGGCGACCCGCGCCCCGACCAGCCCGGCGACGTTGACCCCGGTCGACAGGCTGACCGTGGGGGTGGTGGCGTTCAGGGTGACCGCCTGGCCGAGCAGCCGGAGATTGGTCACCGCTGCCGTGGCGGTAGGGGTGCCGCCGACCGGGCAGGTGGCCTGCGCGAACACCGCATCGGTCTGGACGGCGGTGATGCCGAGCAGCCCGACGTTGACCCCGGCGATCTCTGCCCGGGCTGAGGACTGGGTGGCGCTGCGGGTGGCCGTGACGTCTGTCACCGAGCCGCCGGCGGTCACACCGAGCCCGGCACCGAGGACGGCTCCGACATCGAGCAGGCCGCTGGAGCTGGTGCCGCCGCCCGCGGGGGCGACCGCGGTGCCGACGGTGCCGGACAGGTTGAGCAGCGGGATGCCGAGCAGGTTCGCGCTGAGCCCGAGGGTCACGCCGCTGGCGCTCGCGTCGCCGGGTGCCGCTCGCGCGGGTTGTGGAGTGATCACCACCCACGCGAATGCCAGAACGACGGCTACCGCCGCGGAAAGCGCCTTCCAGGCGCGCGTGGACGCAACACCCACCATGTCCGTACCCCCTGCGAAGCGATCTTCATCGCTACGGATTGATCAGTGGGCAGATTTCACCCAGGTTTCAGTCCCGACGCCAATGGCCCCGCACCGTCGACCCGCCCGATTCAGGATGAAACGGACACAGTTCCCGGACCGGACAATGCGCACGGGCAAGCGTTTCCCCAGGTCAGCGCCCCCCACCCATCCGAGGTCACGATTGAGTCACGGATCGCCCGAACCGTCCGATTCTCCCGGTTTCGATCGACCGAACGGGTGGTCAGGGCAGGGTGCGCAGCGACTGCGCCGGGCCGGTGACCGTGCCCAGTGCGTTGCTGGCGACCACCCGGAACGGGTAGAGGGTCCCGGGCAGCAAGCCATCCAGCACCTGTGTCGACGCCCGCTCCCAGCTCGCCGGCGCCAGGGTCTGCACCGGACTGCGGTATGCGAATCCAGCACCCCACTCCACCCAGACCCGGGTCTCCAGCCCCTGTGGATGCACCCGCAACGGGATAGTCGCCGTCGTCCGCCCGACCCCGGTGGCCGCGAGCGCCCGGATCGCTGGCGGCCCCGGCGTGGCCACGGTCCGGGTCAGGGTGGCCGCCCCAGCGGCGGTGCTCGCACTAGCGGTCCAGACATACCGAGTCCCGGGGGTCAGCCCGGTGACGGTGTGCGTGAAGGCCTGGGCGTACTGGGTCGCCGCCAGCGTCCACTGCACCTGACCGAGCAGCGGACCGCCCTCCGGCCCCCAGCGCAGCACCAGCGTTCCTGGCAGCCCGTGCGGATCGGCCCACGCCCGCAGGGTCACACTCGGCGACGCACCGGGGGCACCGCCGACCGTCTCTGATCCACTGAGCGCGGTCAGGGCGCTGGCGACCACCCGGCGGGAGTCGGTGGCGGTGCGCCCGGCGGCGTCGGTCACGGTCAACACCGCGGTCCAGTCCCCTGCCGGGTACACGTGCCGCAGCGTCCCGGGCTGCCCGGTGCCGGTCTCCGGCGTCGAGCCGTCGCCCCAGTCCAGCCGCCAGGAGGCGATCCCCGACCCCGGCACCGACCCCGATCCGGTGCTCCCGGCCCCGTCCACCGCCACCGACAGCGGCGCGGCCCCGATGGTGGTGGACGGCCGCAGCCAGGCACTCGGCACCGCGCGCACCGCTGCCTGCCGGACCGCCGCCGAGAACGCCGCCACCGACGCTGCGTCACCCCCGGTGATTCGCCAGTCGCAGGTGCCCACCCCCTCGAACAGTGCGGCCGCCTCCAGCTCCGGCCACGCCGCCAACCAGTCCACCGCCTCCCGCAGCCAGGTGGGGCGCCGGGTCGGATCAGCCGGGTCGGGTGCGGACCCGAACTCCGCCAGCAGCGGGATCTTCGACCGCGCGCTCGCCCACTGCCGGAAGGGCCCGGCCACCGTGGCCAGCGAGCGCCAGTTCGGCGGTTTGTCCGGGGCGCAGCCGTACCAGTTGTAGGCATCCAGCCCAACCCGATCCACCACGTCGTCGCCCGGGTAGAACGCGTCCGCCCCCGCCGTGGTCTGCGCACTGCCGAAGCTGCCCGGGGTCAGCACCCAGGTCCAGCGCACCTCGACCCCGGCGGCCCGGAACACCCCCACGTAGTGCCGCCACGCCGCCCGATACTCCGCCGGGCTACCCCAGCCCTGCGCGATGTCCGGCTCGTGGTGCAGCGTCAACCAGACCGTGGTGTCCAGCTCGGCGATCCCGGCGGCCTGCGCCCGGATCCGGTCGTCCACCGCACCGGAGGCGATGGTCGCCCAGGACACCACCGTGCCGTCCCGGCGTAGGGGCCAGATCGACAGCAGCGGCGAGCGACCGCGCGCCACCGCCGCCACAACCGACGGCGATGGTTGCGCGTCATCCCACCGCGAGTACCAGCGCACCAGGTCCAGGCGTCGACCGAGCTGATCCTCCAGACCAGTGACAGCCTCGGCGGCATTCGTGGCCGCGCCCTGGTCGACATGCGCCCCGAGGCGGAATCCGGGGCCGTCGGCAACCGCCTGAGGGTCAGCAGCGACAGCGGAGGGCCCGCCCACCACCGGCTCCGCACTGCCCACCGGCGCGGGCGAACTCAGCAGCGGCAGCAACGCCAACACGGCCACCGCCCGGAATCGAGGGACGGACATGGCAAGGCTTCCTGATCGCGGATGTCGCGGAGTGCGACCGCCTCGGCGGCCGGATCGGGTGTCCACACCCAGCATCGCCCCGGACCGACCGACTCGTCGCGCGGAACCGCCTGATTGCCGCGAGCATGCTCCGATGACCGATTCCCCCACCGGGCTGCGTCGCGCCGTCACGGGCCCCTTGCTCTTCCTGTTCATCCTGGGCGACGTGCTCGGCGCAGGTGTGTACGCGCTGGTGGGCGAGTTGGCCGTGGAATCCGGCGGTGCGATCTGGCTGCCGCTGATCGTGGCGCTGCTGATGGCACTGCTCACCGCAGCTTCCTACGCGGAGTTGGTCACCAAGTACCCGAAGGCGGGCGGATCGGCGGTATTCGCGCAGCGGGCGTTCGGCAGTCCGCTGTTGTCCTTCCTGGTCGGCTTCTGCATGCTCGCCGCGGGAGTGACCTCCGCTGCCGGACTGTCGCTGGCCTTCGCAGGGGACTACCTGGGCACGTTCTGGGACGTGCCACGGGTGCCGGCTGCCCTGGTGTTCCTGGCGCTGATCGCCGCCCTGAACGCGCGCGGAATCAAGGAGTCGCTGCGGGCCAATGTGGTGATGACCGTGATCGAGGTCAGTGGTCTGCTGCTGGTCGTAGTCCTCGGTGCGCTGGTCCTGGGCCGCGGCGAGGGAGATCTGTCCCGACTGACCGAGCTCCCGGCGGACACCTCCTGGGCCATGGCGGCGCTGGGCGGAGCGTTGATCGCCTTCTACTCCTTTGTCGGGTTCGAGACCTCGGCGAATCTGGCCGAGGAGGTCACCGATGTCCGCCGGCTGTACCCGCGTGCGCTGTTCGGCGCGTTGATCGCCGCGGGGGTGGTGTACCTCGCTGTCGGGATCGTGGCACCGGCAGTGGTGGACCCGCAGACCCTGTCCGGGTCCAGTGGCCCGCTGCTGGAGGTGGTGAAGGCCGCGGGCGGGGTGCCGCTGACCCTGTTCTCCGTGATCGCACTGATCGCCGTCGCCAACGGGGCGCTGCTGACCATGATCATGGCCAGTCGGTTGACCTACGGGATGGCCCGGGAGGGACTGCTGCCACCGGCGCTGGGTCGGGTACTGCCCCGCCGCCAGACCCCGTGGGTGGCGATTGTGGTCACCACCGGCGTAGCGATGGTGTTGGCCGCCACCGGATCGCTGGTGGATCTGGCGTCGACAGTGGTCCTGTTGCTGCTGTTCGTGTTCCTCAGCACCAACATCGCCGTGCTGGTGTTGCGCCGGGACCGGGTGGAGCAGAGTCACTTCCGGGTGTGGACGCCGATCCCGGTCCTCGCGGCGGCGACCTGCGTCGGGCTGCTCACCCAGCAGGAGGCGCGGCACTGGGCGCTGGCTGGGGTGTTGGTGGCCGTGGGACTGGTGCTGCACCTGGTGACCCGACGGTTCTCCCGCGCCGGGGAATAGATCCTCGACAGGGCTGGTTGGGGCGCAAGTACATGCAAACGCATCGACTTTGATCCCCAGGAGCACGCCATGCAGTTCGGAGTCTTCACGGTCAGCGACATCACCCCTGACCCCCACACCGGCCGGGTGCCCGACGACACCGAGCGGGTGCGCAACATCCTGGCGATCGCCGAGCACGCGGACGAGGTCGGTCTGGACGTCTTCGCCACCGGTGAGCACCACAACCCGCCGTTCGTCGCGTCCTCACCGACCACGATGCTCGGCTACCTGGCCGCACGCACCAAGAACATCCAGCTGTCCACCGCCACCACACTGATCACCACCAACGACCCGGTTCGCCTGGCCGAGGAGTACGCGATGCTCCAGGTGATCTCCGACGGCCGGATGGACCTGATGATGGGCCGCGGCAACACCGGTCCGGTCTACCCCTGGTTCGGCCAGGACATCCGCCAGGGCATCCCGCTCGCGATCGAGAACTACGCGCTGCTGCGTCGGCTCTGGACCGAGGACGTCGTGAACTGGGAGGGCAAGTTCCGCACCCCGTTGCAGGGCTTCACCAGCACGCCGCGCCCGCTGGACGGGGTACCGCCGTTCGTGTGGCACGGCTCGATCCGCTCCCCCGAGATCGCCGAGCAGGCCGCGTTCTACGGCGACGGCTTCTTCCACAACAACATCTTCTGGCCGATGAGCCACACCAAGCAGATGGTCCACTTCTACCGCCAGCGGTTCGAGCACTACGGCCACGGCCAGGCGGACCAGGCCATCGTCGGGCTCGGCGGCCAGGTGTTCATGCGCAAGAACTCCCAGGACGCGGTGAACGAGTTCCGCCCCTACTTCGATGTAGCGCCGGTCTACGGCCACGGTCCCTCGCTGGAGGAGTTCGCCGACCAGACCCCGCTGACCGTCGGATCGCCGCAGCAAGTGATCGACCGCTACGCCGCCATGCGGCACGAGGTCGGCCACTACCAGCGCCAACTGTTCCTGATCGACCACGCGGGCCTGCCGCTCAAGACGGTGTTCGAGCAGATGGACATCCTGGCCGGTGAGGTCGTGCCGGTGCTCCGCAAGGAGATGGAGTCCGACCGCCCGGCCCACGTGCCCTCCGACCCGCCGAGCCACGCCGAGCGCGTCGCCGCCGCCCGGGCCGCCGGACAGGTGCACGAGCAGCAGGCAGCGGCCGCCGACCACTGGACCGGCAAGACCGCCGAGGACGACATGGACGCCGCTGACGCGGTGACCCGTTGAGGAGAATCACCATCATGACCGCACGTCAGATCGTCGCCATCTCGGCCGGGTTGTCCCAGCCGTCCTCCACCCGCCTGCTCGCCGACCGCCTGGCCGAGTCCACCCGGGCCGCACTCGCCGGGGAGGGTGCCGACGCCCAGGTGCAGGTGATAGAGCTCCGGGATGTCGCGCACGACATCATCAACGCCATGCTCACCGGCGGGGTGGCCAGCACCGCCCTGACCGAGGTGATCGACGCGGTGACCGGTGCCGACGGCCTGATCGCCGTCACCCCGCTGTTCACCACCACCTACTCCGGGCTGTTCAAGAGCTTCATCGACATCCTGGACAAGGACTCGATCACCGGGCTGCCGGTGCTGCTCGGTGCCACCGGCGGGACCCCGCGGCACTCGTTGGCGCTGGAGTACTCGGTCCGACCCCTGTTCACCTACCTGCGGGCTGACGTGTCGACCACCAGCGTGTTCGCCGCCACCGACGACTGGGCCGCCGGGTCCAACGCCGGGGAGCCGAACACCCTGCCCACCCGGATCGAGCGGGCCGGTGCCGAGCTGGCCCGGACCGTGGCCGCCCGTGAACCCCGGACCGTCGCAGACCCGTTCGCCGGGACACCGGACTTCGCGGCGCTGCTGAACGGCAACTGAGCGCACCACCCCGGCCAGGCCGGGCTGTCCCACCCGGGGCGGCCCGGCCTGTGCTCATCCCCGCGCGATCAGCACCAGCGTTGCGTCATCGTCAGACTCCGGGTCACGCAGCGCCTGCACCAGCCCGTCCACATCCCCGGGCACGGCCACCTGCTCCGCACCCGCGAGCACCCCCAGGGACCGGTCCATCGCCACGCGCAGCGACTCGCCCCGCCGCTCGATCACCCCGTCGGAGAGCAGCACCAGCCGCTCGCCCGGTGCCACCGTCCCGAATTCTTCCGCGGGCGGCCCGTCCAACAGTCCGATCAGCGGTGACCCCAACACCCGCAACCAGCTCACGCCGTCCGCGCCGACCCGGATCGGGGGCAGGTGCCCAGCGGTGGAGTACTCGTAGCGCCCGGTGGCCGGATCGATCACCACCAGCACCAACGTGGCCATCTGCCCGGGCAGCGCCCACCGCGCCAACCCGGCGAGCCGATGCAGCACCCGGGCCGGGGAGGCCGAGTCAGCCATGTAGGCGCGCACGGCGTTACGCAGTTGACCCATCGCCCCCACCGCGGCCAGCCCGTGTCCGGTGACATCACCCACCGCCACCGCCAGTCGGCCGTCCTGCAGCCGCAGCACGTCGAACCAGTCCCCACCGACCCGACCCCCGTCGGCCGGTCGGTAGTGCGCGGTCACCTGCCACCCGTCCAGCACCGGCATCCGCGCGGGTAGCAGGGAGCGCTGCACCGCCTGGGCCGCGCGGATCTCCCGCTGCCCACGCCGGAACAGCGCCTCCACCAGGTGCCCGCGCAGCTCGTCGGCGGCGCTGACCTGACTGTCCTCCCAGGGCAGCGACCGGCCGCGCACCAGCTCCCGCCACAGGTCGAAGGACCGCCGCGGGCTCAGCCGGAACCGGTCACCCTCCTGGACCAGCTCCTTGCCGGTCGGGTCCCCACCCCAGTCGACGGTGCGGATCACCTCGTCCCGCAGCCAGACCACCGCGCCCCCGTCCGGCAGCGCCAGGGCCAACACACCAGCGACCCCGGGGGTCTGCGGGGCGTCCGCGGGCAGCTGATCGAGCACCAGCACCCCGCCCCGCTCCGCCGACGTCGACGTCGACGGCCCGCCCGGCACCAGACTGCCCGCGGTGTCGGTGGCCCGTGCCGCGGCCTCGGCGGCCCAGTGCACCAACGCCTCAGCCTGCTCGGGGATCCGACCCCGACCAGCGAACTCCCCGTCGGCACAGACCAGCACCCCGTCCGCAGGGACCAGGTCCAGCAGATCGTCGTCGGCGGTCAACGCCTCGGCCAGCGGGCGCTCCTCGTCCCGGGAGGCGGCGACCAGCCGGGCCAAGATCACCGACGACCGGCGTGAGGCGTCCAACGCATCCTGGTCGACCTGGGCGATCAACCGCAGGGACAGCGCGACGCCCAGGAACTCCGCCGCGGCCCGCACCCCGTAGGAGGGCGCATGCGGACCGGCGTAGTGATGGCAGGCGATCATTCCCCAGAGCTTCCCGTCCCGGAGCAGGGAGATCGACATCGACGCCCGCACACCCATATTCCGCAGGTACTCGCAGTGGATCGGGGAAACCGACCGCAGGCTGGCGTAGGTCAGGTCCAGCGGCTGCGGCAGGGCGGGGACCACCGGCACCGGCACGTAGTCGACATCCGAGATCAACCGGATCCAGGACTTCTCGTACAGCGCCCGGGCCTGCGGCGGGATGTCCGAGGCCGGGTAGTGCAGCCCGAAGAACGGCTCCAGATCGCCCCGTTTGGCCTCGGCGACCACCTCGCCGTTGTACTCCGCGTCGAACCGGTAGACCATCACCCGGTCGAATCCGGTCAGCCGCCGGACGTGCCGGGCAGCCAGGTCGTAGAGCTCGGGCAGCGTGGTGCCGCGGTTCAACTCCGCGATCGCGTCGCGCACGCCCTCGTAGGTGGTGCCGTAGGTCAGGGGGCGGATGCCGTCGGCGGGTTCCAACTCCAGCACGAACACCCCGGGCTCGCCCGGTGGCCGGTGCACCACCACATCCATGTCCACCGCGGCACCCTGCACGTCGACCCGCACCAGGCCGGGGTTGCGCACCCGAGTGTCCGGCACATCGGCCAGCTGATCGCGCACCGTGGCATCGGCCACCGGCCCCAGCACCTCGGTCAGCGTGCAGCCGACCACCGCATTCACCGGCCGACCGAGCAACTCGACGACGTTCTGCGAGGCCTGCCGCACCCGACCGTCCTGCTCGTGCACCACCAACAGCAGACCGCGGGGCTGCACCGACCCGGGGATGTGGATCGGCTCCCGGGCGCAGTTGTCCAGGTCGATGGGCACATCGGGTGCGACGAAGGTCAGCGGATCGAGAGCCTCGGTCATGACGGTGGCACCGCCCTTCCGCCCCGGGATCGCCGGGACCAGTGGGGCACGCCCACCAGCGGTCGACGCGGCGGGACACCACGGTCACGAGCGGCCCGGGTTGCACTGTTTCAGGCGGTTCGTCAGCTGTCCAGCAGTCCGATCAGTCCGATCCCCACCGCCGCTGCCGACACCGTCAGCACCACCGTGCCCAGCGCATTGATCACCGCACGGACCCGCTCCCCCTCCTGCGCCAACCGCACCGTCTCCACCGACGCAGTGGAGAACGTGGTGTACCCGCCGCAGAACCCGGTGGCCAGCACCGTCTGCCAGCTGGCCGCCAGCCCCAGGTAGAGGTGCGCCCCGGCGATCAGCCCGATCAGCAACGACCCGGAGACGTTGATCGCGATGGTCGCCACCGGCAGCACCATGCGCCAGCGACCACGAATCTCCCCGTCCAACCAGAACCGGGCCGCGGCCCCGACTCCCCCGGCCGACGCCAGCAGCACTGCCAGCTGTGGGCTCATCGCGGCCCCTCCGACACGTCACCGGGTGCCCGCAGCGGCAGCATCCGCCCCAGCCGGATGCCCAGCCACGCCAACATCACCCCACCGAGCATCGTCCCCAGCACGTAGCCGACTGCCTGCCCGATCGCGCCGCTGGCCAGCAGGCGCTCGGTCTCCAACGCCAGGGCACTGAACGTGGTGTAGCCGCCCAGGAACCCGGTGCCCACCGCCAACCGGACCCGCACCGCGACCCGGTGCGTCGGCCCGAACCGACTGCACGCCTCCAGCACCAGGCCCAGTGCCAGCGCCCCGGTCAGATTCGCCGCCAGCGTCGCCATCGGCCAGCCCGCCACCGGTGGCCAGAGCTCACCGAGCCCGGCCCGGCTGAGCGCACCCAGCGCCCCGGTGCTGGCGACCAGAAGCACCAGCAGCGGCTGACGGTGTGCCGGACGGGGGTCCACGACGCCCATCGTCGCACCCCTCGCTAGGCTGAACGCCACCCTGACCTGCGCCGAGCGGCCGAGCAGGACAGACTGGGATCCGGCACACGGACGAAGGAGCACAGGCATGACGTTCGCATCGGGCCCGTCTGGACCCTCCCCCGTTCCCGATCCGCCCCGTGGCGGCCCGTCGCTGGGGCACCTGGTCAGCCAGATGTCCGAGCAGACCGCCCGGCTGGTTCGCGCGGAGATCGACCTGGCCAAGGCGGAGCTGGCCGAGAAGGCCAAGGCCGCCGGGATCGGCATCGGACTGCTGGCTGCGGCTGGGTTCCTCGGGTTCTTCGCCTTCGGCGTGCTGTTGACCGTGGTGATCCTGGCGCTGTGCGAGGCCTTCGCCCCGTGGCTGGCCGCGCTGATCGTGCTGGGGGCGATGCTGCTGATCATCGGCGTGCTGGCCCTGGTCGGGATCAAGAAGCTTCAGCAGGGCGTCCCGCCCACTCCGCAGAAGGCGATTGACGGGGTGAAGGCCGATGCGGATGCGGTCAGCTCCGCCGTGAAGGAAGGATTCCAGCGATGAGCGAGAACGCCCCCAAGCTGACCGTCTCGGACTACGAGGCGGAGGTGCAGCGTTCCCGTGCCGATCTGGCCGCCACCGCCGACGCGCTGGCTGCCAAGTTGGACCCGCGCACCCAGGTCGCTGAGGCCAAGGAGTCGGCCAGCCGCCTGGTGCGTGACGCCGTGGGCAGCGACCCTGCTGCCGACCCGAGCAACCGCAACCGGGCTCGCGTGATCCTGGCCGGTGGTGCCGCCGCCGTGGCCGGACTGGTCGCGCTGGCGATCAAGCGGCGGTGACCAGCCGGGACTCGTGGGCGAGCAACCCCTGCTTCACCTCGAGCCCGTAGTAGTAGCCCCCCATGGCACCGCCGGTACGCACGACCCGGTGGCAGGGCACAAATGGGGCGATCAGATTGCGTGCACAGGCGGACCCGGCCGCGCGGACAGCGGCCGGGTTCCCTGCTGCGTGGGCCAGTTCGGCGTAGGTCAGCGTCTCCCCCGGCGCGATCTCCCGCATGACCTGCCAGGCGCGCTGGGTGAACGGCCCGCCGGGCTGGTCCACCGGAACCCCGTCCAGCGCGTGCAGGTCGCCGTCGACATACCGGGCCACCGCCTCCGCCACCGGCCCGACGGCTTCGACCTCGGCCACCCCGCGCGCCCGGAGCGCCGGCGCCAGCCGACCGGTCATCTGCGCCACCGGGGCGAAGCCCGCCGCCCGGACGGTCTGGTCCTCAGGTGACAGCAGCACGGCGAGTGGGCCGAACGGTGTCGGGAGCACCAGTGCGGACAGCGGAGCGGTGGAGTGCGTCATGGAGCCATCCTGCGCCCTGCACCCGTCGGTCCGCTGGCGGGAATCGGGCACGGCGACAGCCCGAACGCCGATCACGGGCACCGGTGGCACCCAAGCAACCGGGGGTCAGGCGTCGTCGCGCTGATCCGGGATTCCGCTGAGCAGCTCGCGTACCTCGGTCTCGCGGTACCGGCGGTGACCGCCGAGGGTGCGGATCGAGGAGAGTTTGCCGGCCTTGGCCCAGCGGGTGACGGTCTTGGGGTCGACCCGGAACAGGGTGGCCACCTCCGAGGGGGTGAGCAGCACCTCGTTCTCGCTGTGGGGAGCGGACATGGGAACCTCCGAGGGTGCGGGTGCGCCGATGTCCAGTGGCGCCCCCATCGTCTGGGCACTCCCGACCCTGGTGGGCCGGTCGTGTCTGGCATGCACGGTCCTCGTTCGTCGCCCCCTCCGAACAGGTCAACCCTGTCACGGAGCGAGAGCCTGAAGGGGGACCAACATCCCATCCCGGACAACCGTCACTAATCCGGACATCATAGGCCTTATCGGCACGAAGGGCGCGACGGGCCGGTGTCACCTGAACGGCCCAGGTGCCCGCACCGGGCGATTCAGGCATGTGGAAGTGAGGAAGGTCACACCGCCGCCACCTGGAACGTCGCCGCGCCCTGGCAGGGAGGACGCCTCCATCGCGATCCCGCCGCAGGGGATCAGCCGCCGACCGACATCCGGTCGGCGGTCGGCGAGTGGTCGGAATGTGGATCGACCATGTACCGTTGCCGCTCGAACAGATAATTCAGCATCCCGGGGCCGCCCGTGCGCGCACGCCAGCCGCCCCGCTTCCACGTTGAGGGGGTCGGTGCCATGGGGCGCGGCCGTCAGAAGGCAAAGCAGACCAAGGTGGCACGGGAGCTGAAGTACTTCAGCCCTGAGCCGGACTACCGGGTCCTCGAGCGCGAGCTCACGGACTCCAGGAGCAACCTGGTCACGGACAGCCGACAGGACTCCGACGACGAGGACGACTACTCCCGCTGGGCGGACGAGCGCTGACCTCGTCGGACTGACACGCGACGCCCGCGGCGGAGGTCACTCCCCCCACCGCGGGCGTTGTGCGTGGTCAGCGGTAGGCGTTGCGCAGCTGCACCGCGCCACCCTGGACTCCCTTGGTCCCCGCCACCAGGTCCGGACCAGCGGGGTCCAGCTCAGGATCCAGCGGGCGCACCGCCCCGAGCGTCCACGCCGTCAGGCCCAACGCCTCGGCCTGCCGCGCCAGCGCGTCCGCCTGATCCGGGTCGACGATGGCGACCATGCCGACGCCCAGGTTCAGTGTGCGCTCCAGGTCGTGCCACGGCACCTGACCCAGCTGCTGCATCACCGTGAACACCGGCGGCAGCTGCCAGGACGCCCGGTCGATGTCGGCCACCAGTCCGGCGGGCAGCACCCGGGCGACATTCGCCGCCAGACCTCCGCCGGTGATGTGACTGAACGCGTGCACCCCGCCGGAGGACGCCAACGTCAGGCAGTCGGCTGCGTACACCCGGGTCGGCTCCAGCAGCTCGGCACCCAACGTGCGGCCAAACTCCGGCACCTCACGGTCCAACGACCACCCGGCCACGTCGACCACCCGGCGCACCAGCGAGTACCCGTTGGAGTGCAGACCTGACGATCCGAGCGCCAGCAACACATCCCCCGCCCGCACCCGCTCCGGCCCGAGCAGGTCATCGGCCTCCACCACACCGGTGGCCGCACCCGCGACGTCGTACTCCTCCGGGCCCAGCAGCCCCGGGTGCTCGGCAGTCTCACCACCGACCAGCGCGGTACCGGCCACTTCACAGGCAGCGGCGATCCCGCGCACCACGGCGGCGATTCGCTCCGGCACGACCTTCCCGCAGGCGATGTAGTCCGTCATGAACAGCGGCTTCGCGCCGACCACCACGATGTCGTCCACCACCATGCCCACCAGGTCGAAGCCGATGGTGTCGTGCACATCCATCGCCTGGGCGATGGCGACCTTGGTGCCCACCCCGTCGGTGGAGCTGGCCAGCAGCGGTCGGCGATACCCGGTCAGCGCGGAGGCATCGAACAGCCCGGCGAAGCCACCGACCCCGCCCAGCACCTCCGGGCCGTGGGTCGCCCGCACCGCATCCTTCATCAACTCGACCGCCCGGTCACCGGCCTCGGTGTCGACTCCGGCGGCGGCGTAGGTCACAGGGCTGGTCACGGTTGCTCCAGGGCGGAGGACCCGCCGGTCGAGGGGACGATGGTCGACAGGCCGTCCGGGCCCAGCGGCAGCTCGCTCTGCTCCAGCAGGTGCTTGCCCAGCCGGTCCGCGGGCGGCAGCTCGATCGGGTACGTGCCGGTGAAGCAGGCGGTGCACAGCTGGTTCGCGGGCTGCTCGGTGGCGGCGATCATGCTCTCCATCGAGATGTAACCCAACGAGTCCGCACCCAGCGACGCTCCGATGTCGTCCACGGACAGTCCGTTGGCGATCAGCTCCGCGCGGGAGGCGAAGTCGATGCCGTAGAAGCACGGCCACTTCACCGGAGGCGAGCTGATCCGCACATGCACCTCCGCCGCCCCGGCCTCGCGCAACATCCGGATCAGCGCGCGCTGAGTGTTGCCGCGGACGATGGAGTCGTCCACCACCACCAGACGCTTACCCCGGATCACCTCACGCAACGGGTTGAGCTTGAGCCGGATACCGAGCTGACGCAGGGTCTGCGACGGCTGGATGAAGGTCCGTCCGACGTAGGCGTTCTTGGTCAACCCCTGCCCGAACGGGATGCCGCTGGCCTGCGCGTAACCCACCGCCGCCGGGGTGCCCGACTCCGGCACCGGGATCACCAGATCGGCCTCCACCGGGTGCTCCGTGGCTAGCCGACGCCCCATCTCCACCCGGGCGGCGTGCACCGAGCGACCGGAGATCGTGGTGTCCGGACGGGCCAGGTACACGTACTCGAAGACACAACCGGCGGGCTGCTGACGCTCGGTGAACCGGCGGGTGCGCAGACCATCGGCGTCGATGGCGATCAGCTCACCGGGCTCCACCTCCCGCACGAAGCTCGCACCCACGATGTCCAGCGCCGGGGTCTCCGAGGCGACCACCCAGCCGCGCTCCAACCGGCCCAGCACCAGCGGACGGACACCCTGCGGGTCGCGGGCGGCGTAGAGCGTGTGCTCGTCCATCCACACCAGGCTGAACGCGCCGCGCAGTCGGGGCAGCACCTCCATCGCGGTGGCCTCAAGGGTGTGGTCCGGGTCGCCCGCGAACAGCGCCGTGACCAGCGCGGTGTCCGTGGTGTTGCCCCGGGCCAGCTCGCCCCGACGCTGGCTCCCGTAGCGCTCGGCGACCAGGTCCACCAGCTCGGCGGTGTTGGTCAGGTTGCCGTTGTGCGCCAACGCCACCGTGCCACCGGCGGTCGGGCCGAGAGTGGGCTGGGCGTTCTCCCAGGTGGAGCCACCGGTGGTGGAGTAGCGCGCATGCCCGACGGCGATGTGCCCGTGCAGGGCATTCAGCGCGGTCTCGTCGAAGACCTGGGACACCAGCCCCATGTCCTTGTAGACCAGCAGCTGCTCACCGTTGGAGGTCGCGATGCCCGCGGACTCCTGTCCACGGTGCTGGAGGGCGTAGAGCCCGAAGTACGCGAGTTTGGCGACCTCTTCACCGGGTGCCCAGACCCCGAAGACGCCACACGCGTCCTGGGGGCCCTTCTCACCTGGCATCAGGTCGTGGTTGAGGAGTCCGTCTCCGCGGGGGGCCACAAGTCCTATGGTGACACACCCCACTGCGTGCCTTCAGCGAGTTGTGCGACTCCGGCGCACACTACGACGATCCGCCCAGACCGCCGCAGCTGCCCCCAGCAACGCCCCCACACAGCCACCGGCAGCCGCGCTGAGGAACCGGATCGCCCCCTCACCCTCGAAGGCGCTGATGAAGGCCTGACCCTGCTCGGCAGCCAACGCGTCGGCGTCGGCATTCGCGAAGATCAGCGCCAGCAGGAACCCGATCACGATCCCCAGCAATGCCCCGGCGGTGATGAACGCGCCGAACTTGGGTGCCCGGCGCACGGTGGCATCCTCGGCGACCTGCTCCAGCTCCTGCTCGGTGGGCACCGTCGACTCCTCGGCCGCCTCCGGCCGATTCACCGCGTCGTCGCTGGGCTGCTGCTGTCCGTCCACCACCCGGCGATCCTAGGCGGTGCACCCGAGTCCCAGGCCCGGGGCCCCTACCCTCAACGGTGTGACCTTCACCTACCCCTCAACCATCGCCACCGCGGTGGAGCACGAGCTGGTGGAGAAGAAGTCCCGGTTCCTCACCCGGATCGTCCCGGTGTCGACCGTCGCCGAGGCGGACCAGGTCATCGCCGACCGCCGCAAGGAGTTCTGGGACGCCCGGCACCACTGCGTCGCCCTGATCGTCGGCGCCCACGCCGACCAGCAGCGGTCGAATGACGACGGTGAACCCTCCGGCACCGCGGGCATCCCCATGCTGGAGGTGCTGCGCCGACGCGAGCTCACCGACCTGGTTGCGGTAGTCACCCGGTACTTCGGCGGCGTGAAGCTCGGCGCGGGTGGACTGGTCCGGGCGTACTCCTCCGCGGTCTCCGAGACACTGGACCGGGCCACACTGGTCCGCCGACTGCCCGCCACCGTCGTCACCCTGCCCGTCCCGCACGCCGACGCCGGACGCCTGCACGGGGTGCTCGCCGCCTGGTGCGCGGGGCACGACGCGGAGGTCCGGGAGGTCGACTACGCCGGGGCCGCGGCGGTGTTCACGCTGGTGGTGCCGCCGGAAGGGCTGGACGACCTGGACGCGGTGCTGGCCGCGACCTCCGCGGGGGCGTTGCAGGCCGTGCGGGGCGAGTCCGTGGTGTTGGACCGACCTTCGGGCGTATGACGGGGCCGGACTGTGGGCGTGGGGCTAGTCGAGCACAGCGCGGAGTCGACCCAACTCGCGGAGGACTTCGGTGCGGTTCTTGTGGGAGATGACCCAGCTCGGCAGACGTCCGGACCACGACGAGTTCCCGCTGAGCCCTGGTGTCCGTTCCCGAATCCGCGCCGAGACGAAGGCGGTCAGCTGAGCGAGGTGCTCCTCGTTAGGCCCACAACCACCCGTGACGGGTACGTGACGCGAGCTGGAGTCGCAATCCGACGGCAGGCCGCATCACACGGTCGAGGTCGTTGTTCCACGCCTCGGTCGCGTCGGATACGCGCGCGCAGCCGAGACACGCGCATGGCCTCCGGGGCCACGGCGTCAACCTCTGTGGGCGGCCACAGCTCAGGCACAGGACGCGGACGTGATCGTCGACAAAGGACCCCAGTGGGGCCGGGTCCGGGCGGAACCGGCCGTCGCGCACCGTGCAGTCCAGTGCCGCGGTGTCGGCACGCAGATCGGCGAGGCGGGCCCGATCCTGCGCATCGAGAGCATCGTCATCGATGTCGCGGATCTTCTGCCGGGCCCACAACACGCCCCCCCAGCTGCGAGGTACGCCTGGCCCATCAGCACGCTCCAGGACGCGAACAGTTCGGGCGGCTTCTGGAACGTTCTGTTCGTCACCCAGATCGCGTGCAACGCCGCGTCTGTCTGACCGGCATCCCACAGTCGCTCCGCGCGACGGCGCAGCTCCGCCAGCTCGTGCCCGCGGTCGACCGGCGACCTCGCCATCGCTGCTCCCTCTCCCGTTCTCCGCTGATCGGATGCCGCTCAGCTCCGTGCCCGGGTCGCCTGCAACGGCAGCAACGCCGAGATGTCCGCCCGCTCCCCCGACGCCGACACCCGACCGTCCGACACCGCCGTGGCCCAGTCCAGCGTCCCGGTGGCCAGCTCCAACCAGGTCTGCGGGTCGGTCTCGACCACATTCGGGGGGGTGCCACGGGTGTGGCGCGGACCCTCGACCGCCTGGACCGCGCCATCGGGTGGGACCCGCACCTCGACGGTGTGACCGGGGGCGATGTCGGCCAGCTCCTCCAGGGTGAAGCGGACGGCAGTGCGGCGGGCCGTCAGGTCCGTGGGGTCGGCGCGCCAGGCGGTGACGGCGGCGCGGCCCACGGCGGGGTCGGTGCGACGACGAGGGGGCATGGGCTCATTGTCCCTGCTCGGCTCCGGTGACCAGCTCCTGGGCGATCTCCGGCCACCACTGTCCGGCTGCGGGTCCACCGTTGCAGGTGCCGTCGGATTCACCGGGGCGCTTGATCCACAGCACCGCGTCCAGGGTGGTGTCGTCGTTGACCAGGTGGGGGTCCTCGCCGAGGGCGGCACCGCGCACGTTGCACCACTCGGTGCCGGTGGGCTCGACGCCGTTGCGGGAGGTGTCGATGACGTAGCCGAGGTCACCGAGCGCCTGGGAGACGATCTCCCCGAACTGCACAGACTCCACGGTGCTGCGGTAGTTGGACACGTTGAGCGAGAACCCGGCCAGGTGCGCGGTGCCGACCAGCTCGATCCGGCGGACCGCCTCGTCGGTGTCGAGCCAGCGGGAGTGACCGGCGTCCAGGTAGACCCGGGCACCGGCCTGGTCCAGCAGCTCGGCCGCGCCGCGCAGCATGCCGACCCGGTCACCCTGACCGTCGCAGTCGCCGAGCTGGGGCAGGGCGTCCGGCTCGAGGATGACCCACGGTTCGCCGTGGATGGCAGCGGCGATCTGGCCGACCCAGTCCAGATAGGTCTGCTCAGTGGCCCCGCCCGCGGAGTGCGCCCCGCAGTCCCGGCCGGGGATGCCGTAGATCGCCAGCAGCCCGGTCTGGCCCGCGTCGGCGGCGGCTGCGGTGTAGGTGGCGACCTGGGCGGCAGCGGCCTGCGGGTCGGTGTCGGTCACCCAGAGCGCCTGCGGGGTGCTGGCGATCCGGCGGGCGGCAGCGCCGAGCTCTCCGGTGGTGTCAGCGGCGGCGTGTGCGGCCTGGCTGTTCGGGTCGACGTAGAAGTCGGTGGTCCGGGTGTCGTCGTCACCCTCGTCGACGGGTTGGATGGCGGGGGCGACACCGTCCAGGTCGCAGTCCTGGCCGTTCAGACTGACGCCGGTCAGCGTGGGCTCGGTCTGCGCGGTGGTGGCGCCGTTGAAGCCGACGGTGGCGGACTGTCCGGCAGCCAGATCGACATCCCACTCCGGGGCGGACATCTGCACCGGCAAGCCGTCCGAGCCGTCGGCGACCAGCGTGCCGCCCCAGCCCTCGGTGGCGGTGGCGTCGTCGGACAGGGTCCAGCTCAGCCGCCAGTCGGGTGCGGGCACGCCGGTGGTGACCACCAGATCCGCGCCGAACCCGCCCGGCCAGGTGCTGGTCACGGTCAGCTCCGCAGCACAGGAAGCGGCGGTCGCGCTGGGGGTGGGGGTGGGCTCCGGAGCGGCCACCGGATCGTTCCCGCGGCCGACCAGAGCGATCACCAGCACCACCACCGCAACGACGGCGACCAGCGCCCCACCGAGCAGCAATGTGGCGCGCCGAGTCATGACGGGTCCCTTCACCGGACGGCTGATGCCGCTCAGGCTAGGGCCGCGACGGGATCAGATCACCCCGAGCGCCAACATGGCATCCGCAACCCGGGTGAACCCGGCGATGTTCGCACCCACCACGTAGTCCCCAGCCGAGCCGTACTCCTCGGCGGTGGCGGCGCAGCGGTCGTGGATGCCGCGCATGATGTCGGCCAACCGCTGCTCGGTGTACTCGAAGGTCCAGGCGTCCCGGCTGGCGTTCTGCTGCATCTCCAGCGCCGAGGTGGCGACGCCACCCGCGTTGGCGGCCTTGCCCGGGGCGAAGAGCACCCGCTCGGCCTGGAAGAGCTCCACCGCATCCGGGGTGGTCGGCATGTTCGCACCCTCGGCCACCGCCAGCACACCGCCCGCGATCAGGGTCTTGGCGTCGGCGATGGTCAGCTCGTTCTGGGTGGCACAGGGCAGCGCGACCTCGGCTGGCACATCCCACACTCGGGCGTCCGCGGAGTACCGGGCATTCGGGCGGCGCTCGGCGTAGGCACTCACCGGCAGCCGCTCGGCCAACCGGACCTGCTTGAGCAGGTCGAGGTCCAGACCGTCCTCGTCGACGACGGCACCGCGGGAGTCGGAGCAGGCCACCACATGCGCGCCGAGCTGCTGGGCCTTCTCCACCGCGTGCAGCGCCACGTTCCCGGCGCCGGAGACCACGACCCGCATGCCCTCCATCGAGCGACCCTGGGTGCGCAGCATCTCCTGAGCGAAGAGCACCGTGCCGTAGCCGGTGGCCTCGGTGCGGACCAGCGAGCCGCCCCACTCCACGCCCTTGCCGGTCAACGCTCCGGACTCGTAGCGGTTGGTGATCCGCTTGTACTGCCCGAACAGGTAGCCGATCTCCCGGCCGCCCACACCGATGTCGCCGGCCGGAACGTCCGTGTACTCGCCAATGTGCCGGGCCAGCTCGGTCATGAAGGACTGACAGAAGCGCATCACCTCGGCGTCGGAGCGGCCGCGCGGGTCGAAGTCGGACCCGCCCTTGCCGCCACCCAGCGGCATACCGGTCAGCGCGTTCTTGAACACCTGCTCGAAGCCGAGGAACTTCACGATCCCCAGGTACACCGACGGGTGGAACCGCAGCCCGCCCTTGTACGGCCCGAGCACCGAGGAGTACTCCACCCGGAACCCGCGGTTGACCTGGATCTGGCCATGGTCGTCCATCCACGGCACCCGGAAGATGATCTGCCGCTCCGGCTCGCACAGCCGCTCCAGCACCGCGGCGTCGGCGTACTCCGGGTGCGCGTCGATCACCGGCCCGAGACTGTCCACCACCTCGCGCACGGCCTGGTGGAACTCCGTCTCACCGGGGTTCCGGCGCAGGACTTCCTCGAACACGGCGGTGAGACGGGGATGCACGATCGGAGCTCCTCGGGATCGATGAACGGGCCGGGCACAGGGTAAGAAGACGCCAGAGCGAGTTCCCGGGACCTGGGGCCGAAACGAGTACCACGAGGCGGTGCTTTGAGGTGTGTCCGAGCTGCCATCGTGCACCCAGGGACCACCTGACGTGCAGATTCGTCTCACGAACCGGACGGCTGCCTCAACCGAAGTAGCGCGGCAACGTCCCCTCGAATGCCTCCCGGGCCTCGGACAGCGGCAGCGTGAACAGCCCCTGCACCTCCACCGCCGGGGCGTGCACGTGGTCGGCGGGCAGATCGTCCACCGGCGCACCGGCACCCGGGGTGCAGGTCTCCGCCGTCTCACCGATCTTCAGCACGGGGACGCCCTGCGCGGTGCACAGGTCCTCCAACCGGACCTCCTCCCCGCGCGGGACCGCGACCAGTGCCCGGGCGGTGGACTCGGAGAACAGCAGCTCGAACGGGCTCAGACCGGAACGCTCGACCAGCGGGGCCAGGTCGACCTGCGCACCGACGCCGTAGCGCAGGCTGGACTCCACCAGCCCCTGGGCCAGACCACCCTCGGACAGGTCGTGTGCAGCGTCGACCACCCCGTCGCGGGCGGCGCGGATCAGCACCTCGGCCAACCGACGCTCGGCCTCCAGGTCGACCTGCGGCGGCACACCACCGAGGTGGGAGTGCGCAACCTCGGCCCAGGCGGAACCGTCCAGCTCGGAGCGGGTGACACCCAGCAGGTAGACGGACTGGCCAGGCTCGGTCCAGCCGGAGCGCACCGCCGTGGCCACGTCGTCCAGCACGCCGAGCACGCCGACCACCGGGGTCGGGTGGATGGCGGAGTCGATCTTGCCGGGCTCACCGGTGCCGTTGTACAGCGAGACGTTCCCGCCGGTCACCGGCACCGACAGTGTCTGGCAGGCCTCGGCCAGACCGTTGATGGCCTGCACCAGCTGCCACATCGATGCCGGGTCCTCCGGGCTGCCGAAGTTCAGGCAGTCCGTGACCGCCAGCGGGCGGGCACCCGAGGCGGCGACATTGCGGTAGGCCTCCGCGAGCGCCAACTGCGCGCCGGTGAACGGGTCGAGCTTGGCGTAGCGACCGTTGGCGTCGGTGGCCAGGGCCACGCCCAGGC
The DNA here is from genome assembly GCF_040685135.1 of Cellulomonas sp. NPDC089187. Classification (NCBI taxonomy): domain Bacteria; kingdom Bacillati; phylum Actinomycetota; class Actinomycetes; order Micrococcales; family Cellulomonadaceae; genus Cellulomonas; species Cellulomonas sp. NPDC089187. Next base: position 128,071 of record NZ_JBFBHI010000004.1, read on the forward strand.
CGGTGCTCTCGTCCACCCGGATCACCCCCGCGTCATCCGGCTGCGCGGCGGCGGTGTTGCCCTGCACGAACCGGTCGTACTGGTCGGTCACCCACGCCTTAGAGGCGAGGTTCGGCGAGGCCAGCAGGTCCAGCACCGTCTGGCGCAGCTCCGCGCCGGTGGACGGGCGGGCCAACGAGGCGGTCGAATCCGCGTTCAGCTCAGCCTGCCAGGTCGGCACCGAGTACGGGCGGTCGTAGACCGGTCCCTCGTGCGCGACGGTCTTGGGGTCGACATCGACGATCCGGTGGCCGTGGTGGTCGATGGTCAGCCGTCCGGTGCCGGTGACCTCACCGATCACCGCGGTCTCGACATCCCACTTGCTGGTGATCGCCAGGAACGCGTCCAGCTGCTCCGGGCGGACCACGGCCATCATCCGCTCCTGAGACTCGGACATCAGGATCTCGCCCGCGGTCAGGGTGGGGTCACGCAGCAGCACGTTCTCCAGATCGACGTGCATGCCACCGTCACCGTTGGAGGCCAGCTCGCTGGTCGCGCAGGAGATACCCGCCGCACCCAGGTCCTGGATGCCCTCCACCACATGGGCGGCGAACAGCTCCAGGCAGCACTCGATCAGCACCTTCTCCATGAAGGGGTCGCCGACCTGCACACTGGGGCGCTTGGACGGCTTGGAGTCGTCAAAGGTCTCCGACGCCAGGATCGACGCGCCACCGATGCCGTCGCCGCCGGTGCGGGCACCGAAGAGCACCACCTTGTTGCCGACACCCGAGGCGTTCGCCAGGTGGATGTCCTCATGGCGCAGCACACCCAGGCAGAGCGCGTTCACCAGCGGGTTGCCCTGGTAGGACGCGTCGAACACCAGCTCGCCACCGATGTTCGGCAGACCCAGGCTGTTGCCGTAGCCGCCGACACCGGAGACCACACCGTGCACCACCCGGGCGGTGTCCGGGTGGTCGATGGCACCGAACCGCAGCTGGTCCATCACGGCCACCGGGCGGGCCCCCATCGAGATGATGTCCCGCACAATGCCGCCGACACCGGTGGCCGCACCCTGGTAGGGCTCGACGTAGGACGGGTGGTTGTGCGACTCGACCTTGAAGGTCACCGCCCAGCCGTCGCCGATGTCCACCACGCCGGCGTTCTCCCCGATGCCGACCAGCAGGTGCTCGCGCATCGCGTCCGTGGTCTTGGCCCCGAAGGTGCTCAGGTGCTTCTTGCTCGACTTGTACGAGCAGTGCTCCGACCACATCACCGAATACATCGCCAACTCGGCGGCGGTGGGACGGCGGCCCAGGATGTCCCGGATCCGTTGGTACTCCTCGGGCTTGAGACCCAGCTCCGCGAAGGGCTGCTCCTGATCCGGGGTGGCAGCGGCGTTCTCGACGGTGTCCGCGGTGGGGACAGTGGACGTGCTCATCGGATCCCTTGCAGCTGGAGGGTGGGAACGGCGTCGAGGCACAGGCTACCCGGGCCGCGCATGCCACAGGGGCGCAGGTCAACGATGACCTGCGCCCCTGTGGGTCGGCAGCGGAATCTCAGGCAGCGGCCGGAGCCGGGGCCGTGGCGGTGGCCTTCTCTTGCTCGATCTCCGCCAGCATCTCGGCCTGCTCTTCCGGCGTGAGCTTCGCGATGCCGAAGCCGGTGAAGCCCCAGATGGTCGCGAAGATAATGCCGGTCCAGCACAGCGTCGCCCAGGGCAGGTACGTCATGGTGGCGACCCCGAGGGTGGCGGCCATGTACGCACCGGCCGCGGTCCAGGGCAGGATCGGCTCGATGATGGTCGCCGAGTCCTCCACGGTCCGGCCCAGGTTCTTGGGGTGCAGACCGCGTCGGATGTAGGCCTCGCGCATCAGCTCCGACGGCATCAGGATCGAGATCTGGCCGTTGCAGGTGGTGCCGATGGTCAGTAGGCCGACCGCGATGGTGGTCAGGATGACCGAACCGGTGGACTTGGCCAGGGTGAGCAGCTTCTCCACGATCAGGTCCAGCGACCGGGTCACCGCGATCACACCGGCAAAGGTGATCGCGCAGAAGGCGATCAACAGCGTGCCCATCATCCCGCTCATCCCACCGCGGTTGAGCAGCGTGCCGACATCGTCGATGGCGGCCCCGGCGTCGAAGCCCGAGCCGAGCATCTCCAGGTTGAAGCCGCTGACCAGCGAGGTGAAGGTGTCCGCGATGCTGATCTTCTGGAAGGCGACCGCGTTGATCATCGCCACGGCGGAGGCAGTGAGCATCACCGGGATGGTGGGCAGCTTCTTCATCGAGCCGAACAGCACGATCAGGACCGGGAGCAGCAGCAGGATGTTCCAACTGAAGCCGGAGGACAGCGCACCGTTGATCGCGGCGACCTTCTCCGAACCGGAAGCGCCACCGGCGTCGATGCCCAAGCCCGCGATCAGCATGACCACTGCGGCGGTCAGCCAGGACGGGACGGTCGTATAGAGCAAGTGGCGGATGTGGGTGTACAGCGGCACCCGGGTGACGGCAGCGGCCAGGTTGGTGGTGTCGGACAGCGGGGACAGCTTGTCGCCGAAGTACGCACCGGAGACCACCGCCCCGGCGACGATGCCGAGGTTCACCCCGTCCATGCCCAGCGCCACGCCCATGAAGGCCACACCGATGGTGCCGACCGACCCCCAGGAGGTGCCGGTGCAGATCGCCACCACAGAGGTCACCACCAGCGCGGTGATGTACAGGTACTGCGGCGAGACGATCTCCAGGCCGTAGTAGATCAGCATCGGGATGGTCCCCCCGGCCATCCAGGCACCGATCATCAATCCGACCGTGACCAGAATCAGCAGCGCGGGCATCACCTTGGCGATCTTCTCCGCGACGGTTCGCATGATCTCGTCATACGTGTAGCCCAGGTAGATCGCGATCACACCGCCGACCACAGCCGCGATGATCACCATCGGCTCGGCGGGCAGCCCGAGCCAGATCGACCCGACGCCCATCAACAACAGCATGGCCAGCACTGGCGTCAATGCCAGTGCCAGCGAGGGCATCTTCTTCTCACGCATCGTTGCGCTCCTCGGTGGTGGTGGGGGAACCCGCACGGGCGCGGGCCAACCGTGCGATCGCCTCGGTGAAGAGGTCGGTCGGCACGGCGAGATTGATCCGGACGAACCCGTCGTTGCCCGGTCCGAAGTCGGAGCCCAGGCTCAGCACCAGACCGGCGGTGTGGGTGGCGCGCTCGATCTCCGCTTCATCGGCGGTCCAGCCCCGGCAGTCCAGCCAGGCCAGGTGGGTGCCCTCCGGCTCGACCAGGCGGATGCCCGGCAGGTCGGCGGTCCGCAGCAAGTCCACGTGGTGATCGAGCAGCGCCAGCAACTCGGTCAGCCAGGGCTCACCCTCGGTGTACGCGGCGACCGTGGCCGCCGAGGCGAAGTAGCGCGGGTTGTGAAATCCCGCCCGGTCGAAGGCGGCGGCTGCCCGGGCACGCAGCTGTGGGTCGGCGATGATCGCGTGACTCGACTCCAACCCGGCCATATTGAAGGTCTTGCCCGGGGAGCTGAACGTGATCGTGCGCCGTGCCATCTCCGGCATCACCGACGCGAACGGGATGTGCCGGTGGCCAGGCAGGGTCAGGTCGCCGTGCACCTCATCCGCGATCACCAGGGTGTCCGTGCACTCAGCGATCTCGGCCAGCTCGGTCAGCTCCGCACGGGTCCACACCCGGCCAGTCGGATTGTGCGGGCCGGTCAGGATCAGCGCATCCGCCTCGGCCATCGCCACCGCCATCGCGGTCATATCCAGGGTCGGACGACCGTCCACCTCGATCATCGGCACCCGCAGCAACCGACGACCGTTCGCCTCCACCGCGTTGGTCACCGGCGCATACGCGGGGGTCGGCACCACCACGGTGGCGAAGGGGTCCGTCAGCTCGTGCAGCAGCGCCGGCACCGCCTCCACCACGCGGCCCACCGGGAGGATGTGCTCAGGGTCGACCGCCCAGCCCTGGCGACGGCGCAGCCAGTCAGCGACCACCGCGCGATAGCCGGGCGGCACCTGCGTGTATCCGTATCCACCGCGGCGGGCCCGCTCCACCACCGCACGGATCACCGGCTCCGGCGCGGCCAGATCCATATCCGCCACGGACAGCGCGATCACGTCATCGCCGACCCGGGCCACGGCGTCGTCCCAACGCACCGACTGGGCGTCGGTGTGGTCGATCGGGTGCAGGAGCATCGGTGCTGCCTTCCGGTCGGGCCGCGCCGACCGAGGGGGCAGCCGCTCCCCCGGGCAGCACCGGCCGGGCGACCGGCGTCGATGCCGGCCGTCAGGGGTGTGCAGGGCGGTGCGAGGTCAGTGCGAAGCCGGGGCGGCTGGACCCGGCTCCTCCTCGCCGATCTCGTTCAGATAGTTGTAGATGGTGAATCGGGTGACATGCAGTGCGGCGGCGACCATCTCCACCGCGTCCCGCATCAGGAAGATCCCGCGGCGGCGGGCCGACCTGACGACGGCGAGTTTGTGCTCCTTGCGCATCAGTTCCACCGGCACGCCCTGCTCGTCCACGGCCTGGCGCAGGATCCCCGCGGCCAGCTCGTCGACGTCCCGGGCGAAGGTCTCCCCGGCAGGCTCGATCTCCGGGCTCTCCCCGAGGAACGCCCCCGCGATCCGGCTGAGCTGCTGCCAGACCGAGACATCCCCGTTCAAGCAGAGCGCCGCCACCGGCTCCCCGGCGCTGTCCCGGACCACCATCGTGGTCGAGCGCAGCATCCGACCGTCCGGCAGCGTCGTCCGGTAGCCGACCAGGGTCTCCAGTCGGCCGGTGGCCGCACGCTCCAACAGCAGGTCGGTGGCGGGGTCGCCCAACCGCCGACCGGTGACCGTGCCGTGCAGGGCCACGATGGACTGCGGCAGCAGGGACAGGTCGTGCAGGACGACCTCGGTGTGTTCGGGCAGGGCACGGCCGAGCGGCTCGACCAGCTGGGTGAGGGTCGCGATGATCTGCTCGCGTTCGGTGCTCACGGTGCTCATGACCCTCTCCCTTCCCACGTCGTCGGGGTGCGTGCATCTTGCCGGGGCCTCCGGGGGTTCGTCAACTCGCCGTCGAGGGGTTCAACGAATCGTTGACCTTCGCTCGCAGGTCCCGGCTCCGAGCCTCGACCCTGACCGGCCCCCTCGGTGCCGCGCCGACCACAGCACGTGCCCCACCGGCCAGAACCAGGCCCCGTACCGTCCATCCCTGGTGACCCGTCCACCTAGAGTCGTCGCCGATGACACGTCTGCCGCTCGTCCTCATCGCCGGAGCGCTCCTGCTCGGGGGCTGCACCACCGGGACACCCGCACCCGCGCCGACCCCGACGACCAGCACGAGCTCGGCCGCGCCCACCAGCTCGACCGACGCCGCCACGATCCGCGCCACCGGCACCCCGCTCACCGTCGGCGACCTCACCCTGCACTACCTGGCTGGTGGGTCCGACCTGAGCCCGACCACCGACGAGGACGGCGCCATCACCCTCGAGCCAACCAGCGACTCGGCGTTATTCGCGGCGCCGGCCACCACCACCCCCGAGGCACTGAACGACGGCAGCCTGCTCCTACGCGACAGCTCCGGAACCCCCGTGGCCGGGATCGACGTGGACAGCGCGCAGCCGACCGTCGGCCCCGACGGCCTGATCACCATCCGAGCCACCGGGCCCGGAGCCATCCACCTCACCCTCGCCACCGTCGCCGTGCGCTCGGTCACCTGGGCAGACATCGACGACGAGGGCGGGCGGTCACTGGCCGTCGTACCCAGCGACTGGGCTCGGGGCGGCGGGCTCGCGGTGGACGCACTGCTGTGGGCGCAGCTCATCGCCGCGGAGCCGGAAGCCGACAGCCAGGGGATGCACGATCAGCTGACCTGCCACCAGATCGGGGCACCGGAGAAGGACAGGTGGAACCTGGAACCGTGGCGGCCAGAGGTGGGGCTGGTGGAGACGATGCTGGCACGGTGCAATCCGGCGTGAGGCATCGTCGTCCGTCCGCTCACCCCTTCGGCTCAGTGAACCCCGCATGCGTCACCGCCTTCGCCCGGTCCGGCAACACAGCCGCGGCCACCGACTGCATCCGGGTCTTCAGCGACCGCGTTTTCACCTCCGCCACCCCCGACATCACACCGTCGAACGCCTGATCCGCCACGGACCGGGGATCGTCCTTCGACCCCTGGCCGACGGGGGTGTCCGACATTCCCGCTCGGTCGAAGAAGTCGGTGCCAGTCGGCCCCGGCAGCAGCGAGGTGACGGTGACGCCGGTATCGGTCAGCTCGTGCCGAATCGCCTGAGCGAAGGACTGGATGAACGCCTTCGATGCGGCGTAGGTGGCGTAGTACGGACCGGGCATCAGGGCAGCGGTCGACGCGGTGAACAGCACCCGGCCACTGCCACGGGAGACCATTGCAGGAATCAGTGCTGTGGCCAGAGGATGACGGTGATGTCTGGGCCCTCGGCGGACACGATCAGGTCGAAGCTCTCCCGGGCGAAGCGCTGGGCGAGCTCCAGGCCGATCCCGGAGGACGCACCGGTGACGACGGCGAGCGGGCGGGTGGGCAGCAGGTCGGGCATGGTTCCTCCGCGGGCGGGCAGGAGGGCCGAGTTCTGGACCCGAACGACCCGACGGTAGATCGCGGGCGGAGAGGGTGCCACTCGGTCACGTCCGACGCGCGCCACACCCCCAGATACCCTGCGCGGATGACCACATGGGAGGACTGGGCCGGGTACGTCGCCGACTGTCTGATGCAGCTCGGCAACGGTGATGCGCTCGTGGTGCGGGCGGTCGGAGTCCCGACCCGCTCCGTTCTGGACCGCCGATCCCGGCTCGGCGAGCTCATCCCGGAACGGCGCCGGGACGATGTGCCCTTCTTCCAGTTTCTCCACATGGGCGAGGCGATCCGCGGCGAACTAGTCGGCGACCCGTCCATCGGCGGGCGGTTCCCGTGGACGCCGGAGGAGCGCGGCCAGATTCTCGCCCTCGGCTGGCAGGACCCGACCGGCGACCCGTTCTTTGCCGAGCACTACCGGCGGTTGTGGCCGACGCAGCACGGTGTGATCGACGGTGCCGAGGCCGCTGGGATCGCGGCGGTGGCGGCGCGGACCGCCGATGAGGTGCTGGGGTGCGAGAGCCCGGCGGCCCTACACACGCAGGTCGTGCGGGGTGCGGCGAGCTGACACTCTCGCAGCACCCGAGCATTCACCGCCCCGGCTTCTTCTCCGGCACCGGCGCCTCCCCTGACGCCCGCTGCGCCCGCTGCCACTCCCGCGCCTCCTCCTGCCGCTGCCCCTCCGCACCGGAGGCGATCTCCGCCCGCACATGCTCCGGCGCGAGCCCGAAGGCGTCGACCAGGTCCTGGGCGTGCGGGCGCAGCCGGAGCAGCAGGCGCTCGATGTAGGAGGTGACGGTGCGGGCGCGTCCAGCGGACAGGCGTCCGTTGAGCAGATACCAGGCCATGTGCCGCTCAATGAGGGTGAGGCCGAAGAGGTCACGCAGCCAGGTGACGATTTGGCGGGTGCCGGAGTCGGTGATCTGGTCGAGCCCGCGGGTGAAGGCCTCCCACTGGAGGAGTTCGGCGTGGGCGCGGGCGGTCTCGATCATCTCGTGCTGGTGGGCGTCGAAGAGCGCGGCGGCGACGTCGGGGGCGGACCGGCGGGCGGGTCGCAGTGCCTGGGCGAGTTCGGCGACCATGGTGTGTGCGCGGTCGGCGAGTAGGGCGCGCTGGGTCTCGGTTTCGCGCAGTTGTCCGGCGGAGCGGCGGGCGTCGCCGGCGTCGACCAGGGTCTGGACGGCGCGGGCCAGTGGCATGCGGTGCAGGGCGGCGTCGGTGACCTTCTCGGCCATCATGCGGGCGATCACCGCCGGGTCGCCGCCGATGGTGCGGGCGTAGTTGGTGAGCAGTCGCTTGCCGACCAGCTGATAGAGCACGGTGTTGTCGCCCTCGAAGGTGACGTACACATCCAGGTCGGCGCGCAGTGAGGTGAGCCGGTTCTGGGTGAGGAACCCGGCCCCGCCGCAGGCTTCCCGGCAGGCCTGGAGGGTGTCGAGGGCGTGCCAGGTGGAGGTCGGCTTGAGCGCGGCGGCCAGGGTCTCGAGTTCCTCGCGTCCGGCCTCGGTATCGGCCCGGCCGGAGAACACGTCGTCGAAGGCGGACAGCAGGTGCTCGTGTGCGAATCCGGCGGCGTAGGTCTCGGCGAGCAAGGGCAGCAGTCGCCGCCGGTGCTGGCCGTAGTCGAGGAGGACGACCTCCTCGGTGGGGCGCGCGCCGGGGAACTGACGGCGCTGGTTGCCGTAGGTCACGGCGATGTCCAGGCCGATCCGGGCGGCGTTCACTGCGGCACCGTCCAATGAGACCCGGCCCTGCACGAGGGTGCCGAGCATGGTGAAGAACCGGCGGCCGGGACTGGCGATCGGGGAGGTGTAGCTGCCGTCGGGGGCGACGTCGCCGTAGCGGTTGAGCAGGTCGGTACGCGGGATGCGGACGTGGTCGAACCAGAGCCGACCGTTGTCGATCCCGTTCAGGCCACCCTTGAGGCCGTCATCCTCGCCGCCGATGCCAGGCAGGAACTCCCCGGTGGCCGCGTCCCGGATCGGTACGTAGAAGGCGTGCACACCGTGGTTGACCCCGTCGGTGATCAGCTGGGCGAAGACCACCGCGGCGGTGCCATGTTGTCCGGCGTTGCCCAGGTAGTCCTTCCAGGCGGCCCGGAACGGGGTGTGCAGGACGAATTCCTCAGTGGCCGGGTCGTAGGTGGCGGTGGTGGCGACGCTGGCGACGTCGGAGCCGTGCCCGGTCTCGGTCATCGCGAAGGCACCGGGCACGTCGACGCTCAGGGCGTCGGGCAGCAGCCGGTCGTGGTGCTCGGTGGTGCCCAGGTGCAGGATCGCCGAGGCGTACAGGCCCCACTGCACACCGGCCTTGATCTGCAACGACGGGTCGGCGGTGACGAGCTCCTCGAAGCGGGCGAGCGAACCACCGTGGTCGTCAGCGCCCCCGAAGCGCTCGGGGAACGCCCGGTGGACATTGCCCTCCCGGGCCAGGGTGCGCAGCTGGTCCAGCACTCGGGTGCGATGCTCTGGGACGGTCTGGCCTTCGATCTTCCAGAACCGGTCCTCGGTGAACAGCTCCCGGGCGGAGCGGCGCAGGTCGGCGTAGCGCCCGAGCACGACGTCGGTCAGCGCGGGCACGTCCACCCGCACACCGTCGGACTCGGTGTGTTGTCCGGTGCCGGTCGGGCGCAGGGTGCGGGTCGGGTCGGTGGACACCGGTGCGGTGGTGGTCATGCGTGCTCCCCTGAATGGTGCGTCGTCGTTGACGCGGTGGGCTGAGGATGACTGTCCCGGCCGAGTTGCGGAGGAGGTCCGGTCCACAGCCAGCGGGCGATCTGGTCGGTGAGCTGCTCCCGGTCCTGACGGGGGTCGGTGCGCAGCCAGCGTTCGGCGGTGCCGCGGACGAATCCGACCGCACCGGCGGCCCAGAGCCGGGTGTGCGGGTGGTCGGCGAACGGCGCGGCGATCAGCTCGGTGATCGAGTCCAGGACGTGCTCCACGGACCCGTCCCGGGTGACGAAGGTGTAGACCGACGGCGAGGACTCGATCATCGCCAGGTAGGTCCCGACCATCGCGCGCAGCGCTCCTCGGGGCCCGTCGGCGGTCTGGGCGGCCTCGGCCAGCGCGGCACTGATATCCGCGACGACCTGCTCCGCCACCGCCATCTGCACGCCGGTCTTGTCGGTGAAGTAGCGGTAGACGATGGATTTGGAGGTGCCCGCCGCGGTGGCGATGTCGTCCATCGACACATCCGGTCCCCGGTGGTGCACCAGCTTGCGCACGGTTCGGGCCAGCTCGGCGCGACGGGCCTCGCGGTGGTCGTCCCACCGCGTGGACCGACCATCGGCCGCCGGGTCCTCCGTCGTCGTCGACGGGGGCGCTGTGATTGCCCTCACAGAACCGAAAGTATCAGGTACTGTCGGTTTCGGACATCGGAGACAAGAGGCAAAAGTCCTACTTCCGATCCGGTCAGGCCATCGACGACGATGCGGAGCACCTCCATGCCAGAGACGACACAGACCCCGCGAGCCCTGGTGCTCGGGGGCAACCGGATCCCCTTCGCCCGAGCCGGGGGTGCCTACGCCCGATGCAGCAATCAGGACATGTTCACCTCGGCACTGAACGGGCTGATCGCTCGGTTCGGGTTGCAGGGCGAGCGACTGGGCGAGGTGGTGGCCGGTGCGGTGATCAAGCACAGCCGGGACTTCAACCTCACCCGCGAGTCGGTGCTCGGCTCCCCGCTGTCCGCCCAGACCCCCGCCTATGACCTGCAACAGGCCTGCGCCACCGGTCTGGAAGCGGTGATCGGAGTGTCCAACAAGATCCGGCTCGGTCAGATCAGCTCGGCGGTGGCCGGTGGTGTGGACTCCGCCTCCGACGTGCCGGTCACGGTCAGCGAGGGACTGCGACACACCCTGCTCGCACTGAACCGCGCCAAGACGGTCCAGCAGCGACTCAAGGCGGTCACCGCGTTCCGGCCCGGGGATCTGGCACCGAGCTTCCCCGGGGTCGATGAGCCACGCACCGGTCTGTCGATGGGCGAGCACCAGGCGCTGACCACCGCACAGTGGGGCATCACCCGCGAGCAGCAGGATGAGATCGCCCTGACCAGCCACCAGCGACTCGCCGCCGCCTGGGACAGCGGATTCTTTGACGATCTGATCACCGGCTACCGCGGACTCCAGCGGGACCAGAACCTGCGACCGGACACCTCGATGGAGAAGCTCGGCGCACTCAAACCGGTGTTCGGCACCCGACTCGACACCCCAGCCACGATGACCGCCGGCAACTCCACACCCCTGACGGACGGCGCCTCCACCGTGCTGCTCGGCAACGACGAATGGGCGCAACAGCACGGGCTCACCCCGCTGGCTGTCGTGGTCGACGCCGAGACCGCCGCGGTGGACTTCGTGCACGGGGAGGACGGTCTGCTGATGGCCCCGGCCTACGCGGTCCCCCGGCTGCTCGCCCGGCAGGGACTGACGCTGGACGACCTGGACCTGATCGAGATCCACGAGGCCTTCGCCAGCACCGTCGCCACCACGTTGGCCGCCTGGGCGGACAAGGAGTTCTGCGTCAACCGGCTCGGACTGGACGACACCCTCGGCACCGTCGACCGGGCGAAGCTCAACGTGCACGGCTCGTCACTGGCAGCCGGGCACCCGTTCGCAGCCACTGGCGGCCGGATCGTCGCCTCCACCGCCAAGGAGCTGGCCCGTCGCAAGGCCGACACCGGTCGCACCGCCCGCGCACTCATCTCCGTGTGCGCCGCCGGTGGGCTCGGGGTCGCGGCCATCCTGGAGTCGGCATGAGCGCGGACACCTACCTGGAGCTGGTGAACGGCGGGGTCACCGGGACACTGGCCAAGAAGCTGGGGCTGCCCCGCCCCACCCCGCTGCGCCGATTCACCCCCGGGCAGGCGCTGGTCGACGGCCCGGTGCTGGTGCTCGGCCCCGGCAAGGACGCCGACACCCTCGCCCGCTACCTGTCCGGCACCGACGACGCCGGTGCGGGCTGGGATCTGGACGTGCGACGGCACGCGGACGAGGGCACCCGATTCGCCGCCGCGGTGCTGGTGCTGACCGAGGTCGAGCACCCGCAGGATCTGAGTGCCCCGCTGTTGGCGCTGTCTGCGGTGCTGAAGACCCTGGCCCGGCACGGGCGGATCATCACGGTGTCCCGGCCCGCCCGGGACGACCAGGCCCCGGCGTTGGCCGCTGCCCGACAGGGAGTGGACGGGGCACTGCGGTCGCTGGCCAAGGAGCTGCGCGGGGGTGCTACCGGTAACGGGCTGGTGGTCGCGGACGGGGTGCCGGTCGACGCCCCGGCGGTGCTCGGCGGGCTGCGGTTCCTGCTCTCCAGCCGGTCGGCCTACGTCGACGGTCAACTGCTGGCCATCGACTCCGAGGCCGGTGCGCTGCCCGAGGACTGGGATCGACCCCTGGCCGGGCGGGTGGCCGTGGTGACCGGTGCCGCACGGGGCATCGGTGCCGCCATCGCCGACACCCTCGCTCGGGACGGTGCCACCGTGATCGCCGTCGACGTCCCCGCCGCGGGCGAGGCGCTGACCGCGGTCGCCAACCGGGTGGGCGGTACGGCGCTGCAACTCGACGTCACCGCGAAGGACGCCGGTGAGCGCCTCCTCCGGCACGCACTCGACCGGCACGGGCGGCTCGACATCGTGGTGCACAACGCCGGGATCACCCGGGACAAGCTGCTGGCCAATATGACGCCGGAGAAGTGGGAGTCGGTGCTGGCGGTCAACATCGCCGCGCAGCTGCGGATCAACGAGGCGCTACTCACCAGCGGCGAACTCACCGATGCCCCGCGGATCGTGTCCCTGGCCTCGACCTCAGGTATCGCGGGGAACCGCGGGCAGACCAACTACGCCGCGTCCAAGGGCGGGGTGATCGGCATGGTCCGGGCCACGGCACCGCTGCTCGCACCCTTCGGTGGCACGGCCAATGCGGTCGCACCCGGGTTCATCGAGACCGAGATGACCGCGCGGATGCCCACGCTGACCCGGCAGGTCGCCCGACGACTGTCCTCCCTGCAACAGGGCGGGCAGCCGGTGGACGTCGCGGAGGCGGTGGCCTTCCTCGCGTCACCGCCCGCCGGGGGGATCGTCGGACAGGTGCTGCGGGTGTGCGGGCAGGCGATGGTCGGCCGATGACCGTCGTCACGCTGCCCCAGGTGCCAGGGCTCGGCGGGCTGTACCTGCGCGGTGCCGTCCGCCGAGGCTCGGGCGCCCGACTGCCCGATGTGAGTTACCGGGCCTCGGATGTGCGCGCCGACCCGGCACGGCTCACCGCCTACCAGCACCTGTTCCGGGAGGCTGGGACCGATCAGCTGCCCGCCGGATTCGTCCACACCCTCGCGTTCCCGGTGGCCACCGCGCTGATGGCCCGGCCGGACTTCCCGCTGCGCCTGCTCGGCATGGTGCACCTGGCCAACCGGGCCACCCAGCACCGTCCGCTGCTGCTCGGCGAGCCCCTGACCGTCGAGGCCACCGCCCGGGACCTGCGCCCGCACCACCGGGGCACCCAGGTCGATCTGCTCACCACCGTGTCCGGCGCCGACGGTGACGAGGCCTGGCGCGGCGTGTCCACCTACCTCGCGCCCGGCGTGCACCTGCCCGGCGCGGAACGACCCGAGCGCGGCGAACGCCCGGACTTCCAGCCGCCGCTGCCCACCGGTCGGTGGCGGTACGACGCCGGACGTGGCCGCCGGTACGCCGCGATCTCCGGTGACGCCAACCCCATCCACCTGTCCGCGCTCAGCGCGAAGGCCTTCGGGTTCCCTCGCGCCATCGCCCACGGCATGGACACCGCCGCCCGGGCACTATCCGATGTCGGGGCCGCACGGGGCGAGCGCTTCACCTGGACCGTGGAGTTCGCCGCGCCGGTGCTGCTGCCCTCCTCGCCCTCGGTACGGGTGGCCCGCGACGGCGACGGGTTCGGCTACACGGTGTGGGACGCCCGACGGAACAAGCTTCATCTGCACGGCCGGGTCGACCCTGCGCCATCCGGGTGAACTGAGCCGGATACCGGTTGCCCACGTGTGACCGCCGACACATTCTGAGCTGTCGAGCATCACGCGAGGGGGCAGCGATGAGGACGGCGAGCGGCATCGGGTTCCACCCGGTGGTGCGCCGCGCCCTCCTCAGCCTGCTCGGCGCGGTCGGGCTGCTGATCGCCGCCTGGATGCTCGGACCGTCGACCGCGCGGGCATCCGAGCCGAAGCCCCAGCCGGACGGGGTGCTGTCCACAGTGTTGGCCCCGGTGCAGGGGGCGGTGCAGCAGGTGGTGGGTGCGGTGACGGCGGTGGTGACACCCGCGCCCACCCCGCCCACTGCGCCCGTCGCGCCGGTGTCGCCTGCGACACCCACAGCACCCACGCCGCCAGCGCCTCCGGTGGCCGCTGCCCCGGTGGTTCCGGCTGCTCCCGCCCCTGCTGCTCCCGCTGCGCTGCCCGCTCCTGCGGCACCGGTCGTTCCGGCTGCCGACCCGGCCCCCTCGGCGGTTCCCACCGCTCCGGCTGCCCCGGCCGCAACGCCCTCTGCTGCGTCCACCGGCCCCACGACGCCCGCTTCCACCACGACCAATGCGCCGTCCACGTCGCCGGACGCCACGACGCTGCCGGGGTGCTCGCCGAGCCATGCGCCGGTCGACGCCACCGCGGTTCACCTGCTCGGCTCGGTGGTCCAGACGGTGACGGAGTGCCTGCGACCGGTCACGGACGCGATCCTCGATCCGGTGTCCAGCGGGGTGCTCGACCCGGTCGCCGAGGCCGTGGCACCGGTCACGGCACCGGTCCTCACTCCGATCGGTGACCTCCTGGCACCCGCCGTCGACGGACTGCGCCCGGTGCTGCATCCCGTGCTCGATCCGCTGCGGCCCGTCCTCGACCCCGTGCTCAGCACCCTTGTCCCGGTGACGTCGGCGCTGGAGCCCGTGCTCCGTCCGCTCGCCCCGGTGGTGGAGGGCGTGCTGCCCGGGGTGGTCACCCCCGTTGACCCAGGCGGCCCACCGGGGTCGGGCGGAGCCGCGCCCGTTCCGACGGCACGCCCCCCGCTGTCGCCCGCCCCGCAGACCGCCGTCCCGGCCTCGCCCGTGGTCACCGACCCGGCGGACAGCACGCCGACCGCCCCGACCCCGACCGCCCCGACCCCGACACCCGGGACTGCCGATGCGGTGTCCGTGACCGCAGTCGAGGGTGTCGCCGCGGAGTCGACGCACACGCCCTCCGCGCTCACCCCGGCCCGGGCCTCTGACGACCGCGCCCCGTCGGACCCCACCCAGCCGACCTCCTCCGGAACAGGGACCAGCGTCACGCCGCACGGTGTCGACTCCGCCGCCCTCGGCGACTCGACGGACCCCGCGCTGACGGGCCGGTCCGCGGTGGTCGACAACCACAACGGTCGCGCCCTCGCCCCGTACCTGGACGTCCCGCACTCCCCCGCCTGAGTCCGGCAGCCGCACGCACCACGCGGCATCCGCCACCCGCCCCGCTCGGGGCACCCGACTCAGACGAAGGACACGATCATGAACACCCTCATCCGGCGAGCGCTGAACACGGCGCTCCTGACCGGCGGCCTCATCGTCGTCGGCGCAGCAGTCGCCCAAGCAGACCCGGGCGACACCGACCTCACCACCGGCGTCTCCGTCGACCTGAATGTCGGCGTCGGGGACACCACCCTCCTGGACGTCCCGGTCGACGTCCCGATCACGGTCACCGACGTGGCGATCGGGGTTCTCGGCGACGGGGCCACCACCGCACCCGCACCGACCACCACCCCGCCGCCCGCCAGCACACCGGCACCTGAACCGGCTGTGGTCGAGGCGCCAGTCACCGTGCCGGTCGACGTGTCGAATGTCGCGGTGGGCGTGCTGGGCGACGGCAGCGTCAGCACCGCACCGGCACCCGCCACCACCCCGGCACCGACCGCCCCCGCGCAGGACGACACTCTGGTGTCAGCACCGGTCACTGTGCCGGTCGATGTCTCCGATGTCGCGGTCGGCGTGCTCGGGGACGGCACCGTGACCAACACCGGCAGTGGCTCCACGGGGAGCGATAGTGGCTCCACTGCACCCGAGGACGACGCGCTGGTTTCCGCACCGATCGCTGTTCCGGTGACGGTCGACGACATCGCCGCCGGGGTGCTCGGCGACGGCACCGTCACCAGCACCGGCACCTCGGGAACCGGGTCCGGAACTGGCTCCGGCTCGGATGACGCCGTGGTCGCCGCACCGATCACCGTCCCGGTGACCGTCGACGGCATCGCCGCCGGGGTCCTGGGCGACGGCACCGTCACCACCACCGGCGCGTCGGGAACCGGGTCTGGCTCCGGGTCCGGCTCAGGCACCGATGACGGACTGATCTCCGCACCGATCACCGTGCCCGTGACCGTCGACGGCATCGCCGCCGGAGTGCTCGGCGACGGCACCGTCACCAGCACCGGCGGCACCGGGACCACCGCCCCGGGCAACACCTCCGGCGGCGACCTGATCGATCTGCCGATCACCCTGCCGATCACGGTGGGCGGCGTGGCGGTGGGCGTCCTCGGCGATGGCACCGTCACCACCGGCCCCGGCACCACACCCGGCGGTGAGAACCCGGGTGGCGAGAACCCAGGTGGCGAGAACCCGGGTGGCGAAAACCCCGGCGGGGAGAACCCGGGCGGTGAGAATCCGGGGACGCCGACCGACAACGGCGGCACCACCCCGACCGGAGGCACCGACACCGGCGTCATCACACCGGCGGTCTTCACCGTGAACGACCGGGGCACGGGGGCGGCGGCAGCGACCCTGCTCCGCACCGATGCGGTCCGCCCGGCCGCACTGGCCACCACCGGCGGGGCGGTCCTGCCGGTGGCGGCACTGGCCCTGGCGATGCTCGCGGTCGGCACGCTGCTGCGTCGCCGGTCAACGGTCGTCGTCCAGCGGTGACCCAGCCCCGGACGCCCGGCATCACAGGGCGTCCGGGGCTCCTGCCGCTCCGGTAGCGGAGAACCCGCACCGGGTGGTGCCCGTTCAGGGGGTCGGGCACCACCCGCGTGTGGGCATCGTGTGCCACAGTCACTGCCATGAGCACCCCGACCGACGCACTCGAACCCTGGCAAGGCGGACTCGACCCCGAGGCCGATCTCGACCACGCCTTGCTGGACGGCACCGACATGACCGGTGCCGACGGGGAGGGCGCACGCATCCTGGACAGCATGCTGCGTGCCTGCGACCTGGACGGTGCCGTCTTCGACCACGCACACCTGCTGGACTCCACCCTGGTCGAGTGCCGCGCCGGGAGGCTCCAAGCGCGTCGGAGCACCTGGCGCGGCATGACCGTCGACGGGTGCCGGGTCGGCGCTCTGGAGGCCTTCGACTCCGGGCTGGACCGGGTCACGATCCGCGGCGGCAAAATCGACTACCTGAACCTGCGCGACGCCAAGATCCACGACCTGCGCCTGGTCGACTGCACCCTCGGTGACCTCGACCTGGCCGGCGCGACTGTCCGCACCCTGCGCACCGAGGGCTGTCAGATCCGCCGACTCGACGTGACTCGGGCGCAGCTCAAGGACGTCGACCTGCGCGGAGCCGAACTACGCGGGATCGACGGCACCGCCGGACTGCGCGGGGCGACGATCAGCCCGGAGCAGCTGTACGACCTGGCGGGGGCACTGGCGGATCACCTGGGAGTGATTGTCGACTGACTCAGCGGGTGTGGTCCGTCAGTGCCGCGATGATCGTGTCCGGATCGGTGTCCAGGTAGCCGGGCGGGAAGGACCGACGCGCGCCATCCGGCCCCTCCAGGACGAGCGCCACCCCGTACCGGGGCAACGTCGCAAGGGCGGCCTGAGTCTGCGCTGCTGGCCAGACCACCTCGGGGAGGACGTACTTGTCCGCGACGACCTGCCGTTCGATCCGCACCTCCCCGTCACGCACGCTGAACGCGACCTCCGACAAGTGATGCCGCGGGCGCAGCTCCTCACGGCGGCGTCCAGCCCGCAGCAGCCACCAGGGCAACGTGGCGACCGTGATCAGCAGCAGCGTGCCCAGAATGCCGCCGGATCGCAGGACGACAGCCAGCGCGACGAAGGCGATCGTCCCCGTCCACAGCCACGCGAGCGCGGTCCAGGCATGACGTCGTCTCCGGCGGATGTCGGCGAAGGTGGCGTCAAGCCCGGAACGGACATCCGCGCGCAGGCGGACCACCAGCACGTCATTCACCGGACCATTCTCCCAGCGCCACGTTGGCCAGCGGAGCACAGCCGTGCAAATCCTCGGAAAGCGCCCTTTTCGCCAAGCCGCATCCTGAGATCGGTACTGTTCTTTGCGATGGAACCACACCTCAACACCCACGGAATGGCCACCAACGCACCCACCCGCAGTTGGCACTGGAGCCGGTGGCTCTGCATCGCGGGCTTCTGGGCGATGTTCGCTGTGATAGCGCCCTTTATCGGTTTCATGATCTACGTGAGCGGGGCATCCCCGGAGACGGCCGGATTCATGCCCCTCCTACTCATTCCGGCCTTCCCCGTGGTCACGGCAGGTGCCGCACTGTGCGGATTCGGGCTTGCGCTGGGCCACCGTGCCGGGCGCGAGCAGGCAGTGGTCTACACGCTGGGATGGATCACCGTGTCGGTGTGGGCACTGCTCATCCTCGGGTTCCTGTCGTTCCTCTGACCCATCACTCCCCCACCACCGGCCCGCACCCCGCCGCAGCCGTCGCCGCCAGCGCGTCGATCCCGTCCACCCCGGACCGTGGGTCGTCGACCACCGTCCAGCAGCCGTCCCGCACGTCGTACTCCGCCCGCGGCCCGCGCTCGGTCCACACCCGCAGCGCCTCGATCAGCCGGTCCACCGCCTCGACTGGTGTCCCGACGCCGACCGAGGCACGCAACGCACCGCCGGTGACCCCGAGCCGAGCCAGCAGCGGGTGCGCGCAGAACCGACCGTCGCGCACGCCGATCCCCCACTCGGCGGACAGATACGCGGCAACCAGCCCGGGGTCATCGTCACCGACCGTGAAGGCAACAACCCCGATGGGATCGGTGGAGTCGGGCCACAGGCGCAGCACCCGGACACCCGGGATGGTGGACAGTCCGTCGAGCAGGCGGCGGCGCAGCGCCTCCTCGTGCTCGACCAGCGCCCCGTCGGGTAGCGCGGCGAGCTCCTGGCAGGCGGCGGCCAGAGCGACGGCACCGAGCACATTCGGCGACCCGGCCTCATGGCGTGCGGGTGCGGGCTGCCAGAGCGTGCGGTCGGTGCGGACGTCCCGCACCGCGCCACCACCGGCAAGGTACGGGGTCCCGGAGTCGAGCCAGTCACGCCGCCCGATCAGCGCACCCGCCCCGAAGGGCGCGTAGGTCTTGTGCCCGGAGAACGCCACGTAGTCGACACCGGTGTCCGCGAGCGAGAACCGCCGGTGCGGAACCAGCTGCGCGCCGTCAACCAGCACCCGGGCACCGGCCGCGTGCGCGAGGTCGACTACCCGGTCCAGCGGCAGGCTCTCGCCGGTGACGTTGGACGCGCCGGTGAGCGTGACCAGGGCGTACGGTCCGCGGGCGAGTTCGGCGCGCAGCAGATCGAGGGTGCCAGCCACGGTGTCGGCGCTCGTCAGGACGGTGGCGCGTCGACGGTCATCACCCACGGAGTGCACCCAGGGCAACAGGTTCGCGTGGTGTTCGCAGTCCAGGACCAGCACCCGTCCGGGCACGCAGCCGGCGAGCAGGTTGAGTGCGTCGGTGGTGTTGCGGACGATCACCGCCACGTCGTCCTCCCGTGCCCTGACAAAGTCCGCGATGGTGCGGCGTGAGGTCTCGTAGAGCGCTGTCGACACCTGCGAGAGATACCCGGCACCGCGGTGCACGGAGGCGTAGAGCGGCAGCACCTCGTTCACCCGGTCGGCCACGGCGGTGAGGGCGGGTGCGGAGGCGGCGTAGTCGAGGTTGGCATAGGGCACCGTGCGCCCGTCGACCAGCGGCACGGGGGTGTCACCGCCGACCACAGGCAGCAGGGCACCAGTGCGGGACAGGGTGGGTGCGGACATACGGACCTCCGGACAGTGGAGGGGCCCTGAGCCAGGGGATCCCCCGCGCTTGCCCGTCGTCGGTCGGCGACGGGCCAGGTCGTCACCCGGGGCACCCCGCCGCGGAGGGAGGGTTGCCGGCCAGCAAGCCGGGGCTACGCGCTGGCACTCGTGACCTGAGCCGAGGATGAACCGGCGATGTCGCGGTCGTCAACAGGCGCCCACACTGCGGTCGGTTCTGGCGTTCTGCCCGATCCGGTGACTAGGGTCGCGGCACACCATCCAGAGCGGCCGAGAGATCTGGCTCGATGACGCCGCAGCAACCCAGGCCACACCGGCCCAGGGTGCTACCGCCAGGACCGATGGAGGAGCGATGACCGAAGCACCCCTGCCCTACCGCCTGCTCACCGGGCCCGACGACCGGTCGTTCTGCGAGCGGGTCAGCGCCGCACTCGCCGACGGATACCAGCTGTACGGCAGCCCGGCGGCGACCTTCGACGGGGAGCAGGTGATCGTGGCCCAGGCCGTGGTGCTGCCCGCCGCCGAGACCCGGGTGCGTCCGCTGTGAGCGCGGGCTACGCGGGCGATCTGACCCGCAGGACCCGAGTGCGCGACTGGTCGACGTCCGCACCGACGGGGAGTGGCGCAGCATCGGGGTGCCGGATCTGCCGGACCGAGTGAGCTTTGTCGAGTGGGTGGACGGCGTGGGTCGACAGAACCCCGAGTTCGTCACGCAGGTCGAGGCAGCACAGGCCGGTGGGCCGGTGGTCTTCCTGTGCCGCTCCGGCGTGCGCTCAATCGCCGCCGCCAGCACCGCCACCGCCGCGGGCATCGGACCGTCGTACAACGTGCTGACCGGGTTCGAGGGAGATGTCGGCCCGGACGGCGCGCGCGGCCACTGGGGATGGCGTGCGGACGGCCTGCCCTGGCGGACCTGGTGACCGCGCCCGGCCCTGGTGACTGGCAGGACGGACTCCTCCCCCGCGACGACCTACGACCGGACACCCTGGCGGTGCGCGGCGGCACGGTCCGCACCGGGTTCCAGGAGACGTCCGAGGCGCTGTTCCTGACCCAGGGCTATGTCTACGACCGCGCCGCCGACGCCGAGGCGGCCTTCGCCGGGGAGTCCGACCGGTTCCTGTACTCCCGCTATGGCAACCCGACGGTCAGCACCTTCGAGGAGCGCCTGCGACTGCTGGAGGGCGCGGAGGCCTGCTACGCCACCGCCTCCGGGATGAGTGCGGTGTTCACCGCCCTCGCCGCGCTGGTCAGCTCAGGTTCACGGGTGGTGGCCGCCCGGGCGCTGTTCGGATCGTCGGTGGTGATCTTCGACGAGATCCTGGCCCGCTGGGGTGTGCGCACCGACTACGTCGACGGGCACGTGCCCGAGCAGTGGGCGCAGGCGCTGAGCACCCCGGCCGATGTGGTGTTCTTCGAGACGCCGTCGAACCCGATGCAGGACCTGGTGGACATCGCCTGGGTGAGCGAGCTGGCGCATTCCGCCGGCGCAGTGGTGGTGGTCGACAACGTCTTCGCCACCCCGGTGCTGTCCCGGCCGTTGCTGTTCGGGGCGGATGTGGTCGTGTACTCGGCGACCAAGCACATCGACGGGCAGGGCCGGGTGCTCGGCGGCGCGATCCTGGGCAACGACGACTTCATCCACGGACCGGTGCAGACCCTGATCCGCAACACCGGCCCGTCGCTCAGCCCGTTCAACGCCTGGGTGCTGCTCAAGGGCCTGGAGACGTTGGCGCTGCGCGTCCGACACCAGACCGCCTCCGCCCTGACCCTCGCCACCTGGTTGGAGACTCACCCCACGGTGGCGCAGGTCCGCTACCCCTACCTGCCGTCACACCCACAACACGCGCTGGCCCTGACGCAGCAGGACGGTGGCGGCACGGTGGTCACCTTCACCCTGCGCGAGGAGTCGAAGCAGCGGACCTTCGACGTGCTGGACCGGCTGCGGATCATCGACATCTCGAACAATCTGGGCGACGCCAAGTCGATGGTCACCCACCCGGCGACCACCACCCACCGCAAGCTCGGCCCCGCCGGACGCGCCGCGGTCGGCATCCGGGAGTCGACGATCCGCCTGTCGGTGGGGTTGGAGGACCCGCGGGATCTGACCGCCGACCTGGACCGGGCGTTCGGGGTCTAGGACTCACCCGAGCAGGTCGCGCAGCTCCCGCTCCACCCGCTCGCCACCAGTCAGCGGGTGGAGCACCAGCCCGTCGACGCCCACCCGCTCCGCGAGTTCGTGCAGCTCAGCCCGCAACGACTCGGCCGTGGTCACCACTCGGGTGTCGCCAGGAGACCACGTCAACCCGCTGAGCGCGTCCAGGTACTCCAGCTCGGCGCGCTTGCGGCGGGCAGTGCGCGCATCCGGGGCCAGCACGACGTCCAGGTCGAGCAGCAGGGTCACGCCGTCCCGCCCTCGACCGGCGGCCGCGATCGCCTGCACAGCCAGATCCACCCACTCGGTCAGTGCGGTGACACCGGGCACGACGACGCTGAACGCCAACCGGATCACGTCGGCCTGGGCGGCGGCGACCAGCAGCTCGGCACTGGTGGCGGGTCGGTGCTCGACGCCCCGGACGTCCGGTTCATGCAGTGTGAGCGACGGTGCCGGGCGCGGGACGACGGCAAGTACAGGGCGAGAAGGGCTGACCGCGACGCGGTCCACCACCGGCTGAGCCATGGGAAGTGGTCCTCGGGTGAGGCGGGTGCACGCGAGGGCCGTCCTGGCCGCGGGCGCGCGGGGTCGTCAGCTCAGCGACAACAGACCCGGCTCATGGACACGCGGGAACCGTAACCACCCGAACCGCCCGGGCACCACCGCCCGTCCACATCCCGGACGCACGCCGAGGTGCCACTTTCTGAGCCGCATACCGCCCGAATCGCCTCAGGTTCTGACTCATCGACGAGCGCGCGCGGGCGCTCAGCTCGGCACGGAGCACAGCCCAGCGCACCAAGCGCGCGCGTCAGGAGACCAGCGCGCGCATCACCGAGGTGAAGAACCGCAGACCGTCCGTGCCGGAGCGCGGGCCACGGTCACCGTCCGGACCGAAGCCGGACTCCACCGCGTGCTCGGGGTGCGGCATCAGACCGACCACATTGCCCGCGGCGTTCGTGATCCCGGCGATGCCCCGGCGCGACCCGTTCGGGTTCCAGCCCTGGTAGCGGAAGACCACCCGGCCCTCACCCTCCAGCTCGTCCAGGGTGCGCTCGTCGGCGACGTACTGGCCGTCCTGGTTCTTCAGCGGGATCGTGATCCGCTCACCGGCGGTGTACTCGGTGGTCCAGGCGGTGTCGGCGTTCTCAACGCTGAGCACCTGCTCCCGGCAGACAAAGTGCAGGTGGTCGTTCTTGACCATCGATCCGGGCAGCAGGTGCGCCTCGGTCAGCACCTGGAAGCCGTTGCAGATGCCCAACACCGGCATACCCTTGCCCGCGGCCTCGACGATCTCGCCCATCACCGGCGCGAACCGGCTGATCGCCCCGGCGCGCAGGTAGTCCCCGTAGGAGAAGCCGCCGGGCAGCACCACGGCGTCCACCCCGCGCAGATCCGCGTCCGCGTGCCACAGCGACACCGGCTCGGCCCCGGCCAGTCGCACTGCGCGGGCGGCGTCCCGGTCGTCCAGGGTGCCGGGGAAGGTGACGACCCCGATCTTCGTCATCAGGCGAGGCCCTCGGAGGCGACGGTTCCTGCCGCGTCGGCCTCATAGTCGGCGACCCGGACCACGTCCTCGATCACCGGGTTGGACAGCACCTGCTCGGCGGCCTCGGCGGCGGCGGCCAGCACCTCGGGGGTGACCGGGCCCTCGACCTCGAGCTCGAATCGCTTGCCCTGGCGCACGGAGGTGAACTGCCCGAAGCCCAGGCGCGGCAGCGCACCGGCCACCGCCTTGCCCTGCGGGTCGAGGATCTCCGGCTTGGGCATCACATCGACGACGACTCGTCCCACAGGTGCTCCCTGGTTCGTGACGGTGGGGGTGACGGAGGTCAGCCTACCGACCTGGGCGGTATGCCCGGTGCGGGTTCAACCGGGGGAACCTCACCGCCGGTTCACCCAGGTAAGGGACCCGGTTCCCTGCCGAACACCACCCAATTCGGGCTCGTACACCCCGGGTTCACCCCCTGGTGGTGCCCCGGATCACGGAAGCTCACACCGCTGTCGTGTCACGGTCTTCCCTATGCAGGCCACCCTCCCTCCTCAGCCCTCCGGCCCGGCTGTGCAGCCGTGCGTGGCGCGACCGCATGCCGGGCTGATCCACCGGGACGGGCCGTGCCGGTGCTTCATCGGGGGTCCGGCACCGGAGCATGAGCCCCAATCCGAGCGCCTGCTCCACCCCACCGCCTGATTCACCCATCCGCTCTGCCCTCGGTTCCGAACCCTGGACGATTCCCGTCCCCACACCGAGGAGAGCAACGATGCGAACCCGACGCACCACCTACGCCGTCGCCGTGATGGCCGCCGGCCTCAGCCTGTCCCTGGCCGCCTGCTCGTCCGACGACACCGCCGACAGCTCGATGTCCGCCAGCGCCGAGGCGACCATGGACCACTCGGGCATGACGATGGACGACGCCGTGGCACCGGTCAGCACCGGAGATGCCTTCGCGGATGCCCGAACTGCGGCGGCGCACATGCCGGAGACCGCGCTGACCCTGGCCACCGGGCTGGCTGCCGCCACCGACACCGCCGGTGAGGTCGACTCCGACGCCGCCACCCTGCGCGCCAATCTGACCGCGATGCTCCAGGAGCACGTCTATCTGACCGGGATCGGAGTGGCCACCGCCTACACCGCCGGAGCCGACTCCGAGCCGTTCGCGCAGGCGAAGGCCGCACTGGACGGCAACACCCAGGACCTCACCGACGCGATCGGCTCACTGGCCGGGGACGACGCCGCGCAGACCTTCAACCAGGTGTGGACCGATCACGTCGGCTACTTCGTCGACTACGCCGTCGCCAAGAAGTCCGGCGATCAGGCGGCCGCGGATGCCGCCCAGGCCAGCCTGACCCAGTACACCCAGGACGCCGGGGCGTTCTTCGAGCAGATCAGCAACGGGGAGCTGCCGGCCGCCGCGGTCACCGAGGCGCTGGCGATGCACGTGTCGACCATGTCCGCGGCCATCGACGCGCTGGCCGCCGGGGATGTCAACGCCTCCGACACGCTGCGCGAGGCCGCCCAACATGTCGGCATGGACGCCGCCACCATCGCCACCGGGCTGGCCGCCGCCACCGACCTGTCCGGCGACCCGATGGATGACGCCGCCACTCTGCGGGCGAATCTGACCGCGATGCTCCAGGAGCACGTCTACCTGGCCAGCTACGCGGTGTTCACCGCCTACACCGCGGACGGTGGCGTGGACTCCGATGCCTTCACGGCTGCCGCGGCGACGCTGGACGCCAACTCGGTCGCCCTGTCCGACGCGGTGACCTCGCTGGCCGGTGCGGACAACGGTGCAGCGTTCCTGGACCTGTGGCGTCAGCACATCGGGTTCTTTGTCGACTATGCGGTGGCCGATGCCACCGGGGACGAGGACGCCCGTCAGCAGGCCCTGACCGATCTGGACGGCTACCGCCCGCAGGCCGGGGCGTTCTTCGAGCAGATCAGCAACGGTGAGCTCCCTGCCGACGACGTCGCCGCCGGTCTCGGGATGCACGTGTCGACCCTGGCCGGGGCCATCGACTCGCTCGCGGCCACGCTGGTCGGCTGACGGACCGTGGCGCCGGTCCCTCTCCACCGCGCCCGACCGGCGCCACGCTCGACAGGCCGGGTGCGGGGGCCTGCGGCACACTGTCGCAGGTGCCCGCACCCGCACCCTCACAGGTCGCCGACGACGCTCTCGCCCGAGTCGCCGCCGGGGATCACCAGGCCTTCGCCACCCTCTATGACGCACTGGCCGCGGCTGTGCACGGCACAGCCCTGGCGGTGCTTCGCGACCCGGATCACGCCGCGGAGGTCACCCAAGAGGTGATGGTGGAGATCTGGCGCACCGCTGCCCGCTACGACCGGCGACTGGGCTCGGCCCGCACCTGGGCCACCACGATGGCGCACCGTCGGGCGGTGGACCGGGTCCGCGCGGTCCAGGCCCAGCGCACCCGCGACCAGGCCGCACTCGACCGCGACCGACCCGCCGACTTCGACCACGTGGCCGAGCAGGTCGAGGGTCGGTTGGAGGCGGAACGGCTGCGACACTGCATGGCGGGCCTGACGGACACCCAGCGGGAGGCCGTCACTCTCGCCTACTACGGCGGCCGGAGCTACCGCGAGGTGGCCGAGGACCTGCTCATCCCCCTGCCCACGATCAAGAGCCGGATCCGAGACGGCCTGATCCGCCTGCGCGACTGCCTGGGCGTTGCATGATCGAGGACCTCATGACCGAGAACGATCTCCGCGCACTGCTCGCCGCGTGGGCACTCGATGCGGTGGACGCCGACGAGCGGGCCGCGGTGGAGGCCGCCATCGCCGCCGACCCCGCGCTCGCCGCCGAGGCCGCCGGGTTCCGAGCAGTGGCTGATGTGCTGGGCACCGCCCGCTCCATCGCCCCACCCGCTGATCTGCGCGAGCGCGTACTGGCCGAGGTGGCACAGACCGTGCAGCAGTCCCCGTCCCCGACAGCGGCCGATCATGGTGTGCGGGCCGATCCGACCACACCGCAAGGGCCCACCGGGGACGCCCGGACCTCGACGCACCCCGGCACCGTCCTGCCCTTCACGCGCCCAGCCCGTCGCAGCCCGATCCGCGCGCTGCTGGTCGCTGCCGTCCTGGTGCTCGCCCTGGCCCTGCCCAGCGCTCTCGCCTGGCAGCAGCACCGGCGCGCCACCGAGGCCGAGGCCCGCGCGGACCGGATCACCGCGCTGCTCGCCAGCCCCGGCGCGACCCTGCTGACCGGTGACCTCAGCTCCGGCGGCACCGCGAGCGCCGTGGTCACCGCCGATGCTGCGCTGCTCAGCGTCGAGGGTGCGACCGATCCCGGCGACGGGCAGGTCTATCAGTTGTGGGTGATGCGCGACGGCGTGCCCGTGCCCGATGCGACCTCCGGCGTCCGCGACGGCGCGTTCCAGATCGACACCACGCAGTACCGCTCCGGCGACGGGTTGGCGCTCACCGTGGAACCGGACGGCGGATCGCAGACGCCGAGCTCCGACCCGGTAGTGGTGTTGCTGCCGACGGCCTGACGGCAACGACGACCACGGCCCGGCCCTTGCCGGGGCGGGATCGCTCGGGCAGCCCCGGCCGGATCGTCAGGGCCGGGGTCAGATCGTCAGCTCCGCCCCGGTCAGCCGTCGGTAGGCCTCGCGGTACCGGTCCCGGGTGCGCTCGACCACCGCGGCGGGCAGCTCCGGCGGCGGGGTGTCGCCGGGGCGGTCCCAGCCGGAGTCCGCGGAGGTCAGCCAGTCCCGGACGAACTGCTTGTCGAAGCTCGGTTGCGCCTGCCCGGGCTGCCACTGGTCGGCGGGCCAGAAGCGGGAGGAGTCCGGGGTCAGCACCTCATCACCGAGGGCGACCTGGCCGGTGGTGGGGTCGATGCCGAACTCCAGTTTGGTGTCCGCCAGGATCACCCCGCGCTCCCGGGCGATGGCCTCCGCGCGGGCATAGACCGCCAGTGTCAGGTCACGCAGCTCGGTGGCGCGGTCGACACCGATCATCTCGGCCACCCGATCCAGCGTGACGTTCTCATCGTGCTCGCCCAGCTCGGCCTTGGTCGCGGGGGTGAAGATCGGCTCCGGCAGTCGGGACCCGTCGACCAGCCCTTCCGGCAGCGGGATACCGGTGACCACACCGCTGGCTCGGTACTCGGCCAGTCCCGAGCCGGTGAGGTAGCCGCGGGCCACGCACTCCACCGGGAACATCTGCAACCGGCGGCAGACCATCGCCCGGCCGAGCACCGCCTCGGGGACGTCCGGTGCGGTGGCGCTGACCACGTGGTGCGGCACCAGATCTGCCAGCTGCTCGAACCACCACAGGCTGAGCTGGGTGAGCACCACGCCCTTGCCCGGGATGCCGGGGCTGAGCACGTGGTCATAGGCGGAGACCCGGTCCGAGGCCACCACCAGCACCACATCCCCGTGCGCCTCGGTGACCGCCGCACCGACCTCATCGGTGGTGTCCGGCACGTAGAGGTCGCGGACCTTGCCGGAGTAGGTGTGCGTCCAACCGGGCAGCGCCGGAGCAGTGGGGACCGTCATATCGCCCATCCTGCCGCAGACCGCCGGAGGCGTGCGATGCTCGCCCGATGGAGCTCTCTGTCGCCTGGTCCGTGCTGGTGCTGGTCGCGGGCCTGTGGAACCTGATCGTCTGGCCGCGCTTCGGTCAGCGGATCGCCAAGGACCCGCGTGCCCGGGATGCCGAGGGCCGGGCCACCCGGTTCCTGACCGTGCACCTGGTCCTGATCGGGATCTCGTTGCTGCTGGGGGTCGCCCTGGTGGTGTTGGGCGTGCTCACGCTGGTCTGAACGGCCCGCCCGGCCTGGTCGGCTCCGACTCCCTGAGCCGACCCCGCAGCCTCAGACCCGTGCGGCGATGTCCGACCGGTGGTGCGATCCGGTCAACCCGATCCGCTCCACCCCCGCGTATGCCGCGGACCGTGCTGCCGCGAGGTCCACCCCGACACCGACCACCGACAGCACCCGCCCTCCGGCGGAGACCACGGTGTCGCCCTCCTGCCGGGTTCCGGCGTGCAGCACATGCACCCCGGGTAGCGCCTCGGCGTCAGCCAGCCCGGTGATCGGGTCGCCGGTCCGAGTGGAGGTCGGATACCCCTCGGAGGCGACCACCACGGTCACTGCGGCGTCCTCCCGCCAATCCAGCGCGGGCACGGTGTCCAGCGCTCCGGTCGCCGCCGCGTGCAGCACCCCGGCGAGCGGTGTCGCCAGGCGCGCCAGCACCACCTGGGTCTCCGGATCGCCGAATCGGGCGTTGAATTCCACGACCCGGGTGCCCCTGCTGGTCAGCGCGAGCCCGCAGTAGAGCACGCCGACAAAGGGCGTACCGCGTCGAGCCATCTCATCCACGGTGGGCTGGGCCACCTCACGCACGACCTGATCCACCAGATCGGCCGGGGCCCAGGGCAGCGGTGAGTACGCGCCCATCCCCCCGGTGTTCGGTCCGGTGTCGCCGTCGCCAACCCGCTTGAAGTCCTGCGCCGGGACCAGCGGCAGCACCCGGGTGCCGTCGCACAGCACGAAGAGCGACACCTCCGGCCCGTCCAGGTAGTCCTCGACCACGACCCGGCCACCGTCCTTGCTCAGGCACTCGGCGGCGTGCGCGGCAGCGAGGGCGCGGTCCTGCGTGACGACAACCCCCTTACCGGCGGCCAGCCCGTCGTCCTTGACCACATAGGGCGCACCGAAGGCGTCCAGCGCCGCATCGATCTGCGCGGCCTCGGTGACCACCCGGGGCTCCGCGGTGGGCACCCCGGCGGCGGCCATCACCTCCTTGGCGAACGCCTTCGACCCCTCCAGCTGCGCCGCGGCAGCGCTCGGCCCGAACACCGGGATCCCCGCCGCGCGCACGGCATCCGACACCCCGGCGACCAGCGGTGCCTCCGGTCCGACGACTACTAGGTCCACGCCCAGCTCGGTGGCGAGCGCCGTCACGGCGGCACTGTCGAGCTGATCCACCGCGTGCAGCGTGGCGACCGCGCCGATGCCGGGGTTGCCCGGGGCGGCGTGCAGGTCAGTGACGGTCGGGTCCTGGGACAGCGACCGGGCCAGCGCGTGCTCCCGCGCACCGGTGCCGACGATGAGGATCTTCACGCTGGTGACCCTACCCAGACCATCCCCGATCCGGACGAACCGTCCCAGCGCCGAGGATCAGCAGACCGCCACCGAGACCGGGCGGCAGCACTCACGGCCCCTCGACCACCGGCACCACATCGGTGTAGACGCGGATGCGCCGACGCTCGCCGCCGCGTCCGGCCTTGTCGGCGGCTTCGGCCCGAGACAGGTGCTCTCGCACCACCTGTTCCAGTGCCTCGCTCAATGCTCCGGCCTCCGCGACGGTGAGGTTCCCGCCGCTGGTCAGCATGGTGGCGGGTTCGGCCCAGACCGGGTCGTCGACCGCCTGAGCGCCCCAGCGGGACAGCACCTGCACCCGGTCGGCGAGGGCCCACTGCCGGGCGCTCTCCAGTCCGGCGCGGCCCTGCGGATCACCGCGCAGATCGGCGACCTCGGCCCGGAATGCCACCGGGCGCCACCACCGTTCGCGGCCGCCCGCGTGCTCCGGGTCGTCCTCGACCAATCCGTGCCGTTCCAGCTGGCGCAGGTGGTACGAGGTCTGACCGGTGCTCTCGCCGAGTTCCTGGGCCAGCTGGGTGGCGGTGGCGGCTCCGCGGTCCATCAGGCGGCTGAGCATCGCGGTGCGCAGCGGGTGGGACAGCGCCTTGAGCGCGCTGGCGTTGACGTCCGGCATATGCAGAGATACCTTTGCAGAGACTTCTTTGCAGAATTTCCTCTCTCAGCCTAGCGAGGTCCGATGCCCACCGTCACCGCTGACGTCACCGCGCCGGTGCAGCCGCTCGGCCGCCGGTTCACCGCCCTGCTCGGCAGCACCGCCGCAGCCAACCTGGCCGACGGGATCGTGCAGGCCGCCGCCCCGCTCTACGCGCTGACACTGACCCGCTCCCCCGGGCAGATCGGCCTGCTCACCGCCGCCGCCTGGCTGCCCTGGTTGTTGCTCGGCACCCACGCCGGTCTGCTGGTCGACCGCACCGACCGGCGGCAGGTCCAGGCATACGCGCTCCTCGCCCGGGTCGTGATGCTGACAGCGGCGGCCGGCCTGGCGGTGACCGGATCGCTGACGATGACCGCGCTGGTGGTGCTGCTCCTGGCCTACGGCGTCACCGACGTGCTGGTCGACCTCGCAGAGTCCGCGCTGGTCCCCGATCTGGTACCGCGCAGCCGTCTGGCCGCCGCGAACGGCCGGATCGTCGCGGCGCAACAGGTGGCCGGGTCCTTCATCGGCGCACCGCTGGCCGGGCTGCTGCTGGCGGTGGGGGCGGGCTGGGTCTTCGGCACCCCGGCGCTGATCGCCGGGATCGCGGTGGTCGTGCTCGCCGTCGGCGTACGCGGGCGATACCGGGCGACCTCCGATGCGGGCACCGGCGCACCGCCCGACGACCCCCCTGGCGGACCCGGCCCCGGGTCCACCCCCCGCCACCGCATCACCCGTGACCTGCGCGAAGGCCTGTCCGTCCTGTTCGGGCACCCGGTGCTGCGCCCGCTGCTGGTCGCCGGATCGGTATCGAATATGTGCTTCACCGCGTACACCACGATGTTGGTGCTCTGGGTGGTCGGGCCCGGATCACGGGTGGCACTGTCCGCGGAGCTCTACCCGCTGCTGACCACGGTCATGGCAGTCGGCGCACTGGCCGGCAGCGTGGTGGTCGAGCCGGTGGTGCGCCAATTCGGCGAGGTCCGCACCATGCTGACTGGGTGGGTGGCCATGCCGCTGCTGCTCCTGGTGCCGGTGATCGCCCCGCACCCGGTGGCCATCGCGGGCGCGCTGGGGCTGATCGGCATCGCCAGCACCGGCTCCAACGTGCTCAGCCAATCCCTCCGGCAACGACTGGTGCCCCGTCGGCTGCTCGGGCGGGTCGGCGGAGCGTCCCGGGCGATCGGCTTCGGGCTGATGCCGGTGGGTGCCCTGCTGGGCGGTGCCGTGGCTGAGCGCGCCGGGGTGGGAACAGCGCTGACCGCGGCGGCACTGGTCGCCCTGCTCGCGCTGAGCTACCCGCTCGTCACCGTCCGACAGCGGATGGTCAACGACCCAGACAAGCCGGACGACCCCGCCGACCCTCAGCCGAGCAGGTCGTAGCGGCTGACCGTCGCCTCGCGCCCGGGCCCGACACCGATGGCGGAGATCCGGCACCCGGACAGCTCCTCCAACCGCTCCAGGTACCGACGGGCGTTCAGCGGCAGATCGTCGAACTCCCGCGCCCCGGTGATGTCCTCGGTCCAGCCGGGCAGGTACTCGTAGATCGGCGTCGCGTGGTGGAAGTCGCTCTGGTCATCGGGCATCTCGTCCATCCGGCGACCGTCGACGTCATAGGCCACCGCCACCGGGATGGTGTCCCGGCCGGTCAGCACATCGAGTTTGGTCAGCACGATGTCGGTCAGACCGTTGATCCGCGAGGAGTAGCGGGCCACTACCGAGTCGTACCAGCCGGTGCGACGCGGGCGGCCGGTGGTGGTGCCGAACTCGCCACCGGTCTGGCGCAGCCACTCGCCGTCCTCGTCGAAGAGCTCGGTGGGGTACGGCCCCTCGCCGACCCGGGTGGTGTACGCCTTGGCCACGCCGACCACCCGGTCGATCCGGGTCGGACCGATGCCCGAGCCGGTGCATGCGCCGCCCGCGGTGGCCGAGGAGGAGGTGACGAACGGGTAGGTGCCGTGGTCAATGTCCAGCATGGTCGCCTGCCCGGCCTCGAAGACCAGGGTCTTGCCCTCGTCCAACGCGCGGTTGAGCACCAACGGGGTGTCGGCGACATACGGGTGCAGCCGCTCAGCGAACCCGAGCAGGTTCTCCACCGTCTCGTCCACGGTGATCGCCCGGCGGTTGTAGACCTTGAGCAACAGGTGGTTCTTCTGGTCCAGGGAGCCCTCGACCTTCTGCCGGAGGATCTTCTCGTCAAAGAGGTCCTGAATCCGGATGCCCACCCGGTTAATCTTGTCCGCGTAGGCCGGGCCGATGCCGCGCCCGGTGGTGCCGATCTTGCGCTTGCCGAGGAACCGCTCGGTGACCTTGTCGATGGTGCGGTGGTACGGGGCGATCACATGGGCCGCGGAGGACACCAGCAGCCGCTCGGCGCTGACCCCCCGAGCCTCCAGCGCGTCGATCTCCTCGAACAGCACCTCGAGGTCGACCACCACGCCGTTGCCGATCACCGGCACCACACCGGGCGACAGGATCCCGCTGGGCAGCAGGTGCAGGGCGTACTTCTCACCACCGACGACCACGGTGTGTCCGGCGTTGTTGCCGCCGTTGAACTTCACCACGTAGTCGATCCGCGACCCGAGCTGGTCGGTGGCCTTTCCCTTGCCCTCGTCGCCCCACTGGGTCCCGAGCACCACGACTGCCGGCATGTTCTCACCACTCCCGCCCGCTCCAGCGACGGACCCCGCTCACACGGATGGTCCGGGCGCAGGGCAGCAGGCAGCCGCGCACCATTGCCCGAGCGTACCGGGCGAGGCTGCGACGGGTCAGCCGAAGTCGACCCCGATCAGCGCAGTGCGGCGACCTCAGCGGCCGACGTGCCCGAGTCGATCAAGAACTGCGTGCACCGCTCGGCCTCGGCGTCCTCCTCGATGGCCTCTGCGGCCTCGGCCAGCGCCAACAGCGCACGCAGGAACCCCTGGTTCGGGCCGTGGTCGGCGGGAATCGGTCCCTGCCCGCGCCACCCGGCCCGGCG
The DNA here is from genome assembly GCF_040685135.1 of Cellulomonas sp. NPDC089187. Lineage (NCBI taxonomy): Bacteria > Bacillati > Actinomycetota > Actinomycetes > Micrococcales > Cellulomonadaceae > Cellulomonas > Cellulomonas sp. NPDC089187. The sequence goes on from NZ_JBFBHI010000004.1 coordinate 161,037, forward strand.
CAGCGCGTCCAACCCCCGGTGGTAGCCGGTGCGCGCGTAGGCGTAGGCCGCCACCGGATCACCCTCATCGGCGAGCGCCCGCTCGGCCAGCAGCGCCCAGGCCAGCGACGACGACGGCACCTGGCGTGCTGCCTCGCGCGGGTCGCCCCCGCGGCTCAGCACCACCCGGGCGTCCCCATCCGCACCCTCCGGCAGTCGCGTGGGCTCGGGCTGCAACAGGTTCGGTCCGCTCATCAGGCCAGTGTGTCACCCGGCGTGCGGAGTCGCCCGACGCTGATTACCCTCGCAGGCACGCGTGCGCGGACTCTCCCCCTGCCCCGCCCCCGCGCCGGAGGATCCATGATCGAGATCGCCACCTCGGCCACCACGACCACCCTGGTCATCGCCGGTGACCTGGACCTGGCCGAGCGGGACCAGTTCCCGGAGATCGCCGCGCGGGTGGTCGGTCTGCGGCGTCAGCTGCTGGTGATCGACATGTGCGGGGTCACCTTCATGGACTCCACGGGTGCGGCGTTCCTGATCTCGCTGGCCGACTCCTCCCGCAAGCGCGGTGGTGCGACGGTGCTGCGCGGGGCCGATCCCCGGGATCTGTTCGTGCTGGAGGTCTGCGGCGCGCTGGACCTGTTCCGGTTGGACAGCGATCACCGGTGTCCGGAGGGTCAGGACGAGCAGTCAGCGGCCTCGCAGGCCGGTAGCTCGGTCTGACCCCGTCACCCCTGAGTGGGGTGTGCCTGCCCCTCGGGACGCACCCGCGCCCACACCACCTTGCCGGCCCGTGACGGCCGCCACCCCCAGTCGGCCAGCCGCTCCACGATCCGCATCCCGAAGCCGCCGATCCGACCCGGATGCCCCTCGGTGGCCACCGGTGGGACGGGGTTGGAATCCTCGACCTCGATCCGCAGACCCTCGCCGGTGTCGTGCAACCGCAGGGTGACCCGACCCCAGCCGTGCAGCACCGCGTTGGCGACCAACTCGGAGACGACCAGCTCGGCATTCGACGGGTCGCCCAGCTCCCAGGCGGCGCAGGTGCGCACCACCGCATGCCGGGCCCGGGCGATGGACGCCGGTTCACTGGGCAGCTGCCAACGTCGGGAGCGGACGTTGCCCGCCACTCCGGCACCATCCGCCAGATCCGGGACCCGGACCACCACCACCGCCACATCGTCCTCGGGGCCCTCAGCCAACCGAGCGAGCAACTCCTCACCGATCCCCGCAGCGTCCACGGCGGTGGCACCGGCGGCTACCTGCTGCAACGCGGTCAGACCGTCGCGCAGCGAGCGCGCGCGCCGTTCGATCAGCCCGTCGGTGTAGAAGATGACGACATCACCGGGCAGCAGATCCACCTCGGCGGTCTGCCGGGGACCGTTCCCGAAGCCGACCAGCGCACCACCGGCTCCGTCCAGCAGGGTGACCGCCCCGGCGCGGACCAGCAGCGCGGGCAGGTGCCCGGCCCGCGAGTAGGCCATCCGCCAGGTCGGACACCCGGTCCCCTCGGTTCGGGTCCGGGTGAGCGTGGTCAGCACCAGCCCAGCCGACCGTGGGATCCGCATCCCGCCGACCAGGGTGTCCACCCGTTCCAACACCGGGCCCGGATCGGTCACTTCAAAGGCGTAGGCCCGCACGATGGAGCGCAGCTGCCCCATCGCCGCCGCGGCCTCCACGTCGTGACCGACCACATCTCCGATCACCACCCCCACCACATCCGGCGCGACCTGGACGACGTCGTACCAGTCACCGCCGACCTGCGCGTACACCACATTCGGCGCGTAGTAGGACCAGACGTCCAGCCCGTCGACCTCAGCCTGTTCGGGAAGCATCGCGCGTTGCAGGGTCTCGGCCACCCGGTGCTCACGGGCGTACAACCGGACGTTCTCCACCGCCAGACCCACCCGGCGCGCGGTCAACGTGAGCACGGTGTGGGCCTCACCGACCAGTCCGTTCTGCGGGCGCAGCACCACCACCAGCAGACCCAGCACCCGGTGTCGGCCCGGCACCGGGAGCACCAGCACCTGCTCCGCACCCTCCGCAGGTGTGTGCGCCATCCGCACGCGCAGATCCTCGGCCAACCAGCCCGAGGCGGTGCCCGGGGTGGCCTTCGCCAGATCCAGTGTCACCGGGGCTGCGGGCTCGTCCAACAGCCGCTGCACCGGGTCCTGGTACGGCGCAGCGAACCGACGTGGATGCCCGGCCGTGGGCCCCGGTGACACCGGTCGCCGTCCGGACGGCCGATCCGGTGCGACACCGTCCGCGTGGTACAGCCCGCCGTCGTCCAGATAGAACGCCGCCCAGCGCACCACGCTCGCGCCCAGCAGGTCGGCGATGTCCCGCAGGCCGCCCGGGTCGTCCAGATCCATGATCAGGTCTGACACCCGCGCGACCAGCCCGAGCGCCGCACTCTCCCGTCGTGCGCCCTCGACCTCGGCGGAGAGCACCGCATCGCGCTCGACCTCAGCGGAGACGTCCACCATCACGGAGATCCAGTGCGTGATCGCCCCGTCGTCACCAGGCACCGGCGTGAACACGCTGCGCGCCCACAGGGTGCCACCGTCCGTTCGGGGCAGCTGGATCAGCACACTGGACGCGCGCCCCTCGGTCAGCGCCGAGCGCACAGTCGACAGCGCGGCAGCACCCGCGGCGCTCCGGAGCCGGTCCGCCGGGTCGCGCAGATCGTCCAGAGTCAGGCCGGTCAGCTCGGTGAACGCCGGGTTGACGAACACCACCGGTCGCTGCGGGGTGGCGGTGGAGACCACGAGCACCGGTAGCCCCGCCAGGTGGGAAGCGCCTTCCAGAATCGCGTCCAGACGACGGGTGGTGGGCAGGGACTCAGCGGAGTTGACCATCACCACCTCCGATCGTCTAGCGTTCGCGACAAGCAGTGTCCACGGGCAGGATGTCGGACCGAGAATCCGGTCGTCCCCGGACGAGAGGAGCACCGTGCGCGACGGTAACAGCACCGCAGCGGGCGGACCCAGCACAGGTCACCGCGCGGACGAGTCAGGCACGGCCCCCCACACCGTCCCGCAGGACGCCGGTGAGCCGGGCTCGGTGCATGTGATCCGCACCGAGGACCGCACCCGCATCGTGCTCTCCGGTGAGGTCGATGCCGATCTTGGTGCGGATCTCGCCCAGGCCGGCGATGACGCGGAGGCCGCCGGTCTGCCGATTGATATCGACGCCCACCACGTCACCTTCATGGACTCCTCGGGGGTGGCGTTCCTCGCCCGGATGGCCCAGCGCACTGAGCACCGCATCCGGCTGATCAATGTGCCGCCCACGGTGCAGTTCCTGCTGGAGATCACCCGGATCGGCGAGCTGCTGGACGTAGTCGAGGACCCGCAGGCCTGACGCTCCTGCCCGCACACAGCACGAGGCCCCGCCCACCGACCGGTGAGCGGGGCCTCGTCGCGTCAGGCGTGGATCAGCGCATGCGCTGACCGGCCGAGCGCAGCTGCTGGCTGGCCTCGACGATGCGAGCGGCCATGCCGGCCTCGGCCAGCTTGCCCCAGGCGCGCGGGTCGTAGGCCTTCTTGTTGCCGACCTCGCCGTCGACCTTCAGCACGCCGTCGTAGTTGGCGAACATGTGGCCGACCACCGGGCGGGTGAAGGCGTACTGGGTGTCGGTGTCGATGTTCATCTTGATGACACCGTTGTCCACGGCCTCGGAGATCTCCTCGGCGGTCGAGCCCGACCCGCCGTGGAACACCAGGTCGAAGGGCGACTCCTTGCCGATCTCCGCGCCAACAGCCTTCTGGATGTCGGCCAGGATCGACGGACGCAGCTTGACCGCACCCGGCTTGTACACGCCGTGCACGTTGCCGAAGGTCAGGGCGGTCAGGTAGCGGCCCTTCTCACCGGAACCCAGCGCACGCACGGTGGCCAGGCCGTCCTCGACGGTGGTGTAGAGCTTCTCGTTGATCTCCGCCTCGTGACCGTCCTCCTCGCCACCCACAACGCCGACCTCGATCTCGAGGATGGTGCGGGCGGCCTGCGAGAGCTCGAGCAGCTCGGCGGCAATCACCAGGTTCTCGTCCAGCGGGATGTCCGACCCGTCGAACATGTGCGACTGGAAGGTCGGGTTCTCACCGCGCTTGACCTGCTCGGCCTCCAGAGCCAGCAGCGGACGGACCCAGGAGTCCAGGTTCTTCTTCACGCAGTGGTCGGTGTGCAGGGCCACGGTGATGCCGTAGCTCTTGGCGACCTCGTGGGCGTAGGCAGCCAGCGCCACGGTGCCGGAAACGCGGTCCTTGATGGTGGAACCGGAGGCGTACTCCGCGCCACCGACCGACACCTGCAGGATGCCGTCGGACTCGGCCTCGGCGAAGCCCTGCAACGCCGCGGTGACAGTCTGGGAAGAGGTGACGTTCACGGCCGGGTAGGCGAACTTGCCCGCCTTGGCCCGGTCGATCATCTCGGCGTACACCTCGGGGGTTGCGATGGGCATCGCGGCAGCTCCTGTCAGAAGGGTTCGCTATCGGTCAAAGTCTGGCACGTTCTGAGCAGTGGGTGGTCGGGACCCTCGACCCGCCGCGGATTCAAGCGTGCCGCAGCATCCACGCATGCATGGCGATCGCCGCCGCCGCACCGGCGTTCATCGACCGGGTGGACCCGTACTGGGTGATGTGCAGCACCGCCTCGGCGGCCTGCTGTGCGGTGTCGGTCAGCCCGGTCGACTCCTGACCGAAGAGCAGCACGCACTCACGGGGCAACGGATAGGTCTCCAGCGGGACTGAGCCGGGCACATTGTCGATCCCGATCACGGGGAGCTCGGCGGCAGCGGCCCAGGCGAGCAGGTGCTCGGCATCCGGGTGGTGGTGCACATGCAGGTACCGGTCGGTGACCATCGCCCCGCGGCGGTTCCAGCGGCGACGGCCGACCACATGCACCCCGGCGGCGTTGAAGGCATTGGCGGTGCGGACCACCGAGCCGATGTTCATGTCGTGCGACCAGTTCTCGATTGCCACGTGGAACGGGTGCCGCCGGGTGTCCAGATCGGCGACGATGGCCTCCACCGTCCAGTAGCGGTAATGGTCGGCGACATTGCGCCGGTCACCGGTGGCCAGCAGCTCCGGGTCGTAGCGCGGGTCGTCGGGCAGCGGGCCGGTCCAGGGGCCGACCCCCACCTCACGCTCGTCCTCATCGGTCACCGGGACATCCTGGCAGCCGTCGATCAGCACACGGTGCACACACGGTCCCGGGAAGGCGTCCTCCTGGCCGCCGTACGCTGGTGGCCATGTCTGTCGCGACTGCACTGGCCGCCCTCCCGATGGTCGGCCCTCAGCCGATGCTCGGCCCGGACTGGCTGAACGCCGATTACCTGATCGAGTCCTTTGGCACCTACGCGCTGATCGGCATCGTGGTCGTGGTCTTCATCGAGACCGGTCTGCTGTTCCCGCTGCTGCCCGGGGACTCGCTGCTGTTCACCGCGGGGGCGCTGGTCGCCCAGCAGTCGTTGGACTTCCCACTGTGGCTGCTGTGCCTGCTGATCTTCGTGGCGGCATTCGCCGGGGACCAGGTGGGGTACTTCATCGGCGCGAAGGCCGGTCGACGGCTGTTCTCCCGGCCGGACTCACGGATCTTCAAGCAGAAGTACATCGACGAGACGTACAAGTACTTCGACAAGTACGGCGGTCGGACCATCATCATTGCCCGGTTCGTGCCCATCGTGCGGACCTACGCCCCGGTCGCCGCCGGGGTCGGGAAGATGAGCTACAAGCACTTCGTGTCCTTCAACGTGCTCGGCGCGCTGTTCTGGGGCGTCGGGGTGACCCTGCTCGGCTACGTGCTCGGCAACATCCAGTTCGTCAAGGACAACATCGAGGCGCTGATCGTCCTGATCGTCTTCGTCTCGGTGATCCCGATGGGGATCGAGATCCTGCGCGCCCGCCGGGACGCCAAGCGGGAGAAGGCGACCGCTGCCGCCGAGCCCGAGGACCGCGACGAGATCGAGCGGAAGGCCTTCGGGCAGTGACCGACCGGCCGATCACCTCCTGGCTGTCCGATATGGACGGCGTACTGGTGCACGAGGGTGTGGCCCTGCCCGGTGCACCCGAATTCGTCCGGAGCCTGCGGGATGCCGAGCTGCCGTTCCTGGTACTGACCAACAACTCGATCTTCACCCCGCGCGATCTGCGCGCCCGACTGGCCGCCTCCGGCATCGAGCTCGACGAGTCCTCGCTGTGGACCTCCGCGCTGGCCACCGCACAGTTCCTCACCGACCAGATGCCCGGCGGATCGGCCTACGTGATCGGCGAGGCCGGGTTGACCACCGCGCTCTACGAGGCCGGGTACACACTGACCTCGGCGGACCCGGACTTTGTGGTGCTGGGCGAGACCCGGACCTACTCCTTCGAGGCGATCACCCGCGCGATCCGGCTGATCCAGGGCGGTGCCCGGTTCATCGCCACCAATCCGGATGTCACCGGCCCCAGTCAGGAGGGCGATCTGCCTGCCACCGGTGCCGTGGCCGCGATGATCACCGCCGCCACCGGTCGGCAGCCGTACTTTGTTGGCAAGCCGAATCCGATGATGATCCGCTCCGCCCTGAACCGGATCGACGCCCACTCGGAGACCACCGCGATGATCGGCGACCGGATGGACACCGATGTGGTCGCCGGGATCGAGGCCGGGCTGCGGACCTTCCTGGTGCTGACCGGGTCGACCCGGGCCGAGGACGTCACCCGCTACCCGTTCCGGCCGACCCAGATCTTCGATTCCATCGCTGACCTGCACCGGTTGATACCGTCCCCGGCGTGAGCTCCCCGCTGGCGACGACACCGCGACCGGCCCGCACGCAGGCGCTGATCGCCGTCGGGGTGATCGTGGTGGCCGTCCCGGCGAGCCTGGCGGCGGTGCTCGGTCTGCTGATGCTCCAGGAGCGCACTGGCGCGGACTGGGGCCCGGAGCCGTTCCAGCAGGCGCTGTCCTGGTGGTGCGCGTTCCTGCTCGCAGTGACGCTGTGGCCACTGCTGCTGCGCGCGGGGCACCGGGCAATGTGGCAGTCCCGCGTCCGCGCCTCCGGAGCGAGGATCGCCCTGCAAGGCAACCCTCCGGTCCCGCGGGTGCACTGGGGTGCGACCGGGTGGACGTGCCGGGTGGCGGTGGTCGCACTCGGCGGCCTCAGCATCGTCCTGCTGAGCGGACCGCGGCAGGTGACCGACGCGTTGATCGGCGGTCTGCGCACGATGAGCGGCGGCCTGTCGATCTGGGCGTTGCAGATCGTTCCTCTGCTGGTGATGGTCGGTGTGCTGGCGCTGCTGATGCTGGCGTCCCGACTGGCCGAGCGCCGGTCCGCTCCACAGGACCGTCAGGCGTGGCAGGTGCGTGAGGCCTGGTACTGGGCTGCCGGCGTCGCCTGGGTGTGCACCGTGGCGATCGGGCTCTGTGTCGGGCTGGCGATCCGCACGATCTGACCGGGCCGCAGGCAGGTTGTCCGCCCCGACACCCGCCGTCCAGGATGGCCGGATGAGCTCCTCCGCCGACCGCCGTCCGGCCCGGGCACGACGCCGCATCCCGCGGGGCTGGGTCCCCGACCAGCACGGCGCATGGGCGATGCTGGCCACACCGCCACTGGTCGGTGCGATCGTCGGTGGGGCGTCCTGGTGGCATCTGTTGCTGGCCGCGGCCTGGCTGTCCGCCTACTGCACGTTCTACGCCGCCGGGCAGTGGCTGCGCTCGGGTCGCAAGCGCCGGTACCTCCCGCCGCTGCTCGGTCATGGTGCCGTGCTGCTCGTGCTGGGCGGTGCGCTGCTGATCGCCCGACCCGGACTGTTGCACTGGGCCCCGGCGTACGCCGTGCTGCTCGCGGTGTCCCTGGTGTGCTCGGCCCGACGGGCGGACCGGTCCTGGCTGAACGACATCGTGACCGTGCTGGCCGCCTGCCTGATGACACCGGTGGCCGCCGGGCTCGGACATGACGACTGGGCCGGGAGCCGGAGCGCCTGGATCGCCGCGGGGCTGCTGGCGGCGTACTTCCTGGGGACGGTGCCCTATGTGAAGACGATGATCCGCGAGCGCGGGAACGTGACGGTGTACCGCGTCTCGCTCGGGTATCACGTGGTGCTGCTGCTGGCGGCACTCGAGGCGGCGTGGGTGCCGAGGACCGCATGGCAGACGTGGTTGCTGGTGCCGGTCGCGGTGGGTCTGCTGCTGCGGGCGGGGCTGATGCCGCGGCGGGGGCGCGTGCGACCGGCGGTGGTCGGCGCGGGTGAGGTGGTGGCGACGGTGCTGGTGGGCGCGGCGACGCTGGCGATCGTGTAGTGCGGCGAATTGCCGTTTCACAGCATTTGTGGCGCATTTTGACGGTCGACAGGTGTTCTGACTGGTCAATAGTGTCGCGGGCATGGGGGGTTTTCGGGTCGATGTGGACGCGGTGGATCGGGTAGGCGCGAAGGTCCGCTCGTCGGTCGAGGGCGTCGATGTGCTGACCCCGTCCGGTCCGGGTGGGTGCGGCTCGGCGCTGGTGGCGTCGGTGTGGGACCAGGTCTGCGAGCGGTTGGTGCGGGCGGTAGCGGACCGGCTGCTGCCTGCTGTGGCGTTGTGGGGCGCGCGAGTCGAGGGGGCGGGGCAGTGGTGTCGAGAGCGCGATCAGGCGTTGTCGGGTCTGCATGAAGGCGGGATCGCGCAACTGCCGGGACTGCAGGTGCGGTTCACGCGTCCCAGCGGGTCGACATTCGATGGGTCTGGTGGGTCCGGGCCGGCGTGGGACCAGGATGACCCTGGGCGTGGTGATCTGAGCGGGGTCGAGTCGACCGTCCGGTGGTTGGACGACCTGGAGCTGCTGTTGGCACATCTGCGGGACCTGATCGGCGAGCAGACCGCAGCACTGGAGTCAGCGTGGACCGGCCACGTCGGCGACGAGTTGGTCACGGCCGGTCGGCGGTTGATGGCCGTGGTGACCCGGATCGCCGATATCGCGGCTGAGGTTGCCGGACCGCTGATCGCCTACGCGGGTCAGGTTCATGACATCGCCGACCGCGCCCGGACGGCGACCCGGCGACTCGAGGCGGCGACCGATGCCGCGGACCTGTACCGGGCAGCCCAGGTGGCTGCTGGTGTCGTTCCTGCGGATGCTGCCCGGGCCGCGACCGGTCTGGCCGAGGCCACCTCCGATGCCTGCGCTGCACGGGCGGAGTTGGACGATCTGGCCGGTGAGCGCGCCATGGCAGACCGCGCTCTGGCATCCGAGGGCGAAGCCCTGCATCAAGGGCTCGGGACGGCTGCTCCAGCCGATGAGGATTCCTTCGACGCTGCCGCGGGGTTGACGGTGGTCGGGGTCAGCATCCGCCAGGTCACCGCCCGAGCCACGGCCGGGTCCCACCGGAACGAGTCCGAAGCGCTTGGAGACTTCTTCACCTTCTCCGGGGATGGTGTTCTCACACCGCTGCGGGCACTCCTCGACGGGGTTGCCACCGGGGACCTGGACGCCGGGGCTCTGGTCGACGCGTTGTTGGACCTGTCCACGGTCGACGCGCAGGCGTTCAACGACCTCCTCGCGACCTACCGAGAACTCGACCCCGACCTGGTCCTCGAACTGTCCTCGTTGCTGTTGCTGCACGCCGACCGGGACCAGGTACGGGACGTGGTCTCACGGTTCTCGTTCGTTGAGCCGCAGCTGCTTGAGGGTGACACCCTCTCGCTGGATGCACCGGTGGTGTTCGACCTGGACGACGTGCGCTGGCAGGGCATCTCTCAGGGCGCGGCGAACGACTGCTGGTTGCTCGCCGGGATCGGAGCCACCGCCGCGGCAGACCTGGCACTGCTGCGCTCCAACATCACGATCAACCCCAACGGGACCTACACGGTGCGGGTGTACAAGAACGGGGAACCGGTGTACGTGACGGTGTCCGGGTATGTGCCGATGCGTACGTCTGGTCCCGCCTACGCCGGGTCGATCGACCAGGGCGTACGCAACGCCAGCTGGCTGTCGATCTACGAGAAGGCTGCCGCGCAAGTCCTCGGCGAAGGCAGCTACGCGGGACTCACCGCGGGACGCCCGTCCACGGGGATCTCCGCGGTCACGGGGCAACCCACCGACTTCCTCAGCACCGCACCGCTGCCCTGGGCACAGAGCCAGACGTTCGAACGCATCCAGCAAGCCGTCGACTCCGGGCAACCCGTGGCAGCCCTGACGACCTGGCGGTTCTCGAACCACGACATCGCGGGCTGGCACGTCTACTACGTCACCGCGATCGAAGGAGACATCATCGTCGTCCAGAACCCCTGGGGCCGACCCGGCCAGACGGAGGCGGCGACCTTGCGGCTCACTGAGGAAGAGTTCGACCGCACCTTCACCTGGGCCAGCGCAGGACGCTCATGAACCGAGTATCCCGCCCACGCTCCGCGAGCCGACGCTCGACGATAGCCATCCTCGCGGCCTTCGCCGCGCTGTGCCTCGCCGCCGCCACAGTTGTGGGAACCCTGTGGCTGCAGCGACCACCGGTCATAGTCACCAACGCCGATGGCACAGTCACGTCGACGGATGTCCAACTCTGGGGAGACTGCTGCCAGGACCAACCTCGTCACACGCGCGAAACGACCGTCAATTCGCCCATGTCCGAGAACAGGATGCGCCTGCGGGTCAGTCTGCTCGGCTGGCTCGACGGTACCCGAGCCCGGGTGGACGGCGACCGTGCCACCTTCACGTATCACCTCAGTCGCGCCCTCTGGCCCCATGATTCAGCGGTCGGGCGAAGCACCACTGAGTCCGTCGAATGCACCGCCTCCGACGTCCGCGCAGGCGACAGCATCACCAACGGTCCTGTCACCATCGACGTCCTCGCGATCCACGACATGCCCCTCAACCGCAACAACGCCATCGACCTGCGCGTCACTTTCGACCCCGACGGGATCAACGACGCCCCGTTCGACCCGGACTGCTAGCGGACCTGCTCCGCCGCTGCCCAGAACTCCGCTGCCCACGGCGGGATCGGGTTGAGCTGGCGGGATCTCAGGCCAGCCCGAGGTCCGCCAGGCTGAACAGGTAGTGGTACGGCACCCCGTAGGCCTCGATCTTCTGCTGCGCGCCGGTGTTCCGGTCCACGATCACGGCCACGCCGCGCACGTCGGCACCGGCCTCGCGGGCGGCCTCCAACGCGGTGATCGGCGAGCCGCCGGTGGTCGAGGTGTCCTCCAGGATCACCACCGGGCGACCGGCGATGTCCGGGCCCTCGATCCGGCGTTGCATGCCGTGCGCCTTGGCCTCCTTGCGCACCACGAACGCGTCCAGGTCCTGCCCACGGGATGCCGCCGCGTGCAGCAGGGCGGTCGCCACCGGGTCCGCGCCGAGGGTCAGACCGCCGACCGCCTCGATGTCAGCGGTGCCCAACCCGACCTCCTCCAGGTGGTCGAGCAGCACGTGGCCAACCAGCGGGGCGGCGCGGTGGTGCAGGGTGATCCGGCGCAGGTCGACGTAGTAGTCAGCCTCCTTGCCGGAGGAGAGCGTGACCTTGCCGCGGACGACGGCCAGCTCGGTGATCAGGTCGCGCAGCTGCTCGCGCGGGGTGGGGGACATCGCGGTGTTCACGCCCGCCAGGGTACGGCTCAGTCGTCGAAGCTGAGCACTCGGCGCGGCTCGTTGGCCCTGCGCACCACCGAACGCGGCAGCACCCGCAGCAGGGCGGACCCGAGCCGGTAGCGCAAGCTTGGGGTGGAGATCACCGCACCCCGGCGCACGTCGGCCAGCGCCGTGGCCACCACCCGCTCAGCGGACAGCCAGGCGATCTCCGGGAAGTGCTCGCCGATCCCGGCGCGCTCATGGAACTCGGTGTGGGTCAGACCCGGGCACAGTGCGGTGGCGGTGACGCCGGTGCCGTGCAGTTCACTGGCCAGTCCCTCGGTGAAGGTCCGGACCCAGGCCTTGTGCGCGGAGTAGGTGCCACCGGCGGTCAGCGCCGCCACCGATGCCACATTGAGGATCGCGCCCCGACCCCGGCGGACCATCGACTCGGCGGCGGCCCGGGACAGCACCAGCACCGCCCGCACCATCAGGTCGAGCGCCGCCTCCTCCCGGTCCAGGTCACCGGTGACGAACCGCTGGTGCAGGCCCAACCCGGCGTTGTTCACCAGGAGACCCACCGGACGCTCGGTGGCCCGCAGCCGCTCAGCGACCCGCTCCACATCGGCCCGGTCGGTCAGGTCGGCGGGCAGCACCTCGACCTGGATGCCGGCGGCGGCACGCAGCTGGGCGGCCAACCGCTCCAGACGCTCGGTGTCCCGGGCGACCAGGACGACGTCGTGGCGGGCGGTGGCCAGCTGCCAGGCGAACTCCAGGCCCAGCCCGGCGGAGGCCCCGGTGATGAGTGCGGTTCCCATGGCGCCACCCTAGGCCCGTGGCCGCACCCGTGTCGGTCGGGCCGGGTACCGTGCCGGTCATGCGCCTCGCCACTTGGAATGTGAACTCGATCCGCACCCGCGTCGACCGGGTCATCGCCTTCGTGGAGCGGGCGGACATCGACGTGCTCGCCATGCAGGAGACCAAGTGCAAGGACGAGCAGTTCCCACGTGAGGCCTTCGAGGCCGCCGGGTACGAGCTGGTCACCAGCGGATTCAGCCAGTGGAACGGTGTGGCGATCGCCTCTCGGGTGGGCATCACTGATGTCGAGCACGCCTTCACCGGTCAGCCGGGCTGGGGAGAGGACCCGGTGACCGAGGCGCGGGCGATCGGTGCCTCGTGCGGGAACGTCCGCGTGTGGAGCCTCTACATCCCGAACGGTCGGGAGATCGACGACCCGCACTTCGACTACAAGCTGCGCTGGCTGGAGGCGCTGCGGGCCGAGTCCGCGCGCTGGTTGGAGGAGGACCCGGCCCGACCGATCGCGATGGTCGGTGACTGGAATGTCGCCCCGTTGGACACCGACGTGTGGGACATCGAGGTCTTCGCCGGACGGACCCATGTGACCCCGGCCGAGCGGGAGGCCTTCGCCGCCTTCGCCGCCGCCGGGTACACCGAGGTCTCCCGCGAGCATCTGCCTGCCGAGCACACCTACACCTACTGGGACTACCAGCAGCTGCGGTTCCCCAAGAACCAGGGCATGCGGATCGACTTCACCTGGGCCTCCCCCACCCTCGCCGCGCGGATCACCGACGTGACCATCGAGCGCAACGAGCGCAAGGGCAAGGGGCCCTCTGATCACGTGCCCGTGGTGGTGGACATCGCTGATCCGGCCTGACTGCTCCCCGCCGGGGAATGCACTACTCGGTCCAGGCCGCAGGCACCCTCGGGTGGGCTAAGTTCCGGTCATGAGCACTGAGCCGAACCCGTACGGCGTACCCGGTCCGGACGGACAGCACGACGCCACGGCGGCACTGCCGGGCTACCCACCACCGCCCACCGGGTCTACGCCGAGCCAGCCCTACGCCCCCGGCCAGTTCCCGCCGCCGGTGAATGCCTACGCCCAGCCCTGGGCAGTCGCTCGGCCCTATGACGGCCTGGCCATCGCCGCGATCTCGACCGGTGTGGCCTCGCTGGTGCTCGGCGTCTTCTTCGGGGTGCTCCTGATCGGCGCGCCGGTCGCCCTGGTACTCGGCATCGTCTCGCTCGGCCGGATCAAGAAGACCGGCGCTCAGGGCAGGGCCTTGGCGATCACCGGCATCGTGACCGGAGGTCTCGGGATCCTCGGCGGTCTGGCCTGGTTGGCGCTGGTGGTGTTCTTTGTCGCCTCGTTCGGGGGCTACTAGTCGCCGAGCTCGACGGTGAGGTTCGACTGCACCTGCGCACGCACGGGGGCGACCATGTCGATGGTGCCGTCGGACAGCAACCACTGGATTTGCATCCCGTCCATCATCGCCACCATCTGACGGGCCGCCATCAGTGGGTCGACCCCCGGTCGCAGGTGCCCGTCCTCGGCGGCTTCCCGGTACGACGCCGCGATGGCCTCGACGCTCTGGTCGTAGCGCTCGACAAAGTAGTCGTGTGCCGGGTGATCGGTGGCGGTGGCCTCGGCGGAGACCACCGCGAACAGCTCCACGATGCCGCGCTGGTCACTGTTCAGCCGGACCAGGTCGACCGTCCGGCGTAGTGTCTGGACGCCCCGCGACCCCTGTCCCGCCATCCGGCGACGGTCGGCCACATCGCGCTGTTCCAGGACGGCCAGGAGCAGCGCCTCCTTGGTCGGGAAGTGGTGCAGCAGGCCGGGGTGCGAGATCCCGCAGCGGGCGGCGATGTCCCGCAGACTCGCGCCCCGATAGCCGGACTCACCGAAGATGGCGATCGCCTGCTCCAGGATCTCGGCCTTCTTGGCCCGGCCTTTGGCATACCCCGGCAGTGTCTCGGTCACCCGCCAATTGTCGCACTCGCCCCCGAACGAGGGTGGGCATAATGCCGACCACCCGGTAGGTTACTGTCAGCCGCCTGGCCGCCGCGGCCGGGCCGAGTGCACGCGGAGGTGCCCCGTGACCGATGTCTTCGACGTCGAACGCGTTCTGGCCGAACTCACCCTGGAGGAGAAGGCGGCACTGACCTCCGGCTCTGACTTCTGGCACACGGACGGCGTCGAACGGCTGGGCGTCCCGGCCGTGATGGTGACCGACGGACCGCACGGTCTGCGCAAGCAGTCCGCGAGCGCCGACCACCTCGGACTCGGCGACTCGGTGCCAGCCACCTGCTTCCCGCCCGCCGCCGCGCTGGGTTCGACCTGGGACAGCGAGCTGCTGCACCAGGTGGGCGCAGCCCTTGGCCGGGAGACCCGGGGCAACGACGTGGCCGTGTTGCTCGGTCCCGGGATCAACATGAAGCGCTCCCCGCTGTGTGGCCGGAACTTCGAGTACCTCGCCGAGGACCCGGCCCTGGCCGGTGAGCTGGGCACCGCGCTCGTCTCCGGCGTGCAGAGCCAGGGGGTGGGCACCTCGCTCAAGCACTTCGCGGTGAACAACCAAGAGTCCGACCGGATGCGGGTCTCCGCCGAGGTCGACGAGCGGACCCTGCGCGAGATCTACTTCCCGGCCTTCGAGCAGGTCGTGACGCAGGCGCAGCCGTGGACGGTGATGTGCTCCTACAACCGGATCAACGGCACCTACGCCTCGCAGAACCACTGGCTGCTGACCGAGGTGCTGCGTGACGAGTGGGGCTTCGAGGGTCTGGTGGTCTCCGACTGGGGTGCGGTCTTCGACCGGGTCGCTGCCGTCGCCGCGGGCCTCGACCTGGAGATGCCCGCCACCGGTGGTCGCACCGACGCCGAGGTGGTGGCCGCAGTCCGGGACGGCTCACTGGACGAGGCGGTGTTGGATGTGGCCGTGCGCCGGGTGTTGCGGATGATCGCCCGTGCCCTGCCCGCACTGGCCGAGCCCGGTCAGATCGACCACCCGGCCCACCACGAGCTGGCCCGCGAGGCCGCTGCCGCCGGGTCGGTGCTGCTCAAGAACGAGGGCGTGCTCCCGCTGAGCACCGACGACGCCGCCCGTGCCGTGGTGATCGGCGAGTTCGCCCGCACCCCGCGCTACCAGGGCGCCGGCTCTTCCCAGGTCAACCCGACCCGGCTGGACGACGCCCTGTCCGCCCTGCGCACCGCCACCGGAACCGAGCTGCCCTTTGCCGCCGGTTTCTCGGTGGCGGGGGTCCCCGGATCGCAGGACGCCGACGACGCTGCCCTGCTGGCCGAGGCGGTGACGGTCGCGAAGAACGCGGGCACCGTGCTGCTGTTCCTCGGGCTGCCAGCGCCGGACGAGTCCGAGGGCTACGACCGCACCCACCTCGACCTGCCGGCCAACCAGCTCGCGGTGCTGCGCGCCGTGGCCGAGGTGAACCCGCGGGTGGTGGTCGTGCTGTCCAACGGATCGGCGGTCACCGTCGAATGGCAGGACGACGCCGCCGCGGTGCTGGAGTGCTGGCTGGGTGGCCAGGCCGGCGGTTCGGCGGTCGCCGACCTGCTGCTCGGACTGCGCAACCCCTCCGGACGGTTGGCCGAGACCATCCCGCACCGGTTGGAGGACACCCCGGCATTCGGAAACTTCCCCGGCGAGGGCGGTCAGGTGCGCTACGGCGAGGGCATCCTGATCGGCTACCGCTGGTACGACACCCGACAGCTCGACGTGGCCTACCCCTTCGGGCACGGGCTGAGCTACACCAGCTTCGGCTACGACGGCCTGGACGTCACCGTCTCCGGCACCGGAGCAGACAGCACGGTCCAGGTGTCGGTCACCGTCACCAACACCGGCGACCGGGCGGGTGCCGAGGTGGTGCAGGTGTACGTCGGCGACCCGGAGGCGGCGGTGCTGCGACCGGTGCGCGAGCTCAAGGGCTTCGCCAAAGTCCAGCTGGAGCCCGGCGCGTCCACTGTGGTGCAGATCGAGGTGAACGCCCGCGACCTGTCCTACTGGCACCCGCTGCTGCACCGCTGGGTGGTCGGCGGCGGCCGGACCGTGATCGAGGTCGGCGCGTCTTCCCGGGACATCCGCGCTACCGCGGAGGTTCAGGTCACCGGTGAAGAGATCGTCATCCCCCTGAACACCGAGTCGACGCTCACCGAGTGGCTGGCACACCCGACCGGACGCCCGGTGCTCACCGCCCTGGTGCCGGAGGGGATGTTGGAGTCGGGGATGGCCGCGATGATGGCGGACGCTCCGCTGAAGTCGCTGATCGGCTTCGGCATGGTCGACCCCGGCGAGGGCGGCCTGGAAGGGCTGCTCGCCCGAGTCTGACCGCAGGGGCGGACGGCGCTGCCCGCCCCTGCTCGCCGAGTTCGATGCGTGTGCGCCGAGTTCGGAGGCACCAGCACCGAACTCGGAATCGGAGCACCGAACTCGGCGCGGGCGCGCCGGGTTGGCGGGGGCATGCTGAGTCTGGGGCGGTGGTCCCGGCGGGGCGGTCCGGGGCGGTGAGATTCTGTGCCCGGCGGGCGCATCCGGTGCCCACGGACGAGGGGTACGGGCGATGGCGCAGGTCGTGGTGGTCGGTGGCGGGTATGGGGGCGCGCGGGTCGCCTCGCTGCTGGACGACGTGGCCGAGGTGACGTTGGTCGAGCCGAAGGACGCCTTTGTGCACGCGTCAGCGGCGCTGCGCGGTGCGGTGGACCCGGCGTGGGAGGAGCGGGTGTTTGTCCCCTATGACCGGCTGCTCAGTCGGGGCCGTGTGGTGCAGCAGCGGGTGGAGCGTGCACTGCCGGGGCGGGTGCAGTTGGCGGACGGCACCATGGTCGACGCCGACTACCTGGTGTTGGCCACCGGCACCGCGTACCCGTTCCCGGCCAAGTTCATCGAGTCGGAGACCGCCGTGGCGCGGGCGCGACTGGCCCGGATGCGTGCGGGGCTGGCTCAGGCCGAGCGGGTGCTGGTGGTCGGTGCGGGACCGGTCGGGCTGGAGCTGGTCGGCGAGTTGCGCGAGCACTTCCCGCGGCTGGCGATCACGGTGGTCGACCAGGCCGACGACGCGCTGAGCACCGGGGAATACCTGCCGGAGCTGCGAGCGGCGGTGCACGAGCAGCTGTCCGGGGTGGAGTTCGTCTTCGGGTCGCGGCTGGGCTATCTGCCGCCGGTGGATGTCGGGGTGTACGAGCCGTTCACGGTGGAGACCGAGGCCGGGGTGCGCATCGACGCGCAGATGTGGTTCCGCTGCTACGGCAATCGCGCGGACAGCGACTACCTGGCCGGGCCGCTGGCCGCCCAGCGCACCGGTCTGGGTCAGCTACGGGTCGAGCCGACGTTGCAAGTGCGGGGCCTGCCGACGGTGTTCGCGGTCGGCGACCTGACCGATGTGCCGGAGTCCAAGCGTGCCTCCGCCGCCCGGGCGCATGCGCAGGTGGTGGCGGACAACATCCGGGCGCTGATCGCCGGTCAGCCCGCGAGCGCCACCCACGACCCGGAGCCGGAGCGGATCGTCCTCCCGCTGGGCAGCCACGCGGGTGCGTCGCAGCTGGTGGACACCGATGGCACCCGGCGGATTCTCGGCGCGGAGGAGACCAGCCGGATCAAGGGTCAGGACCTGTTCAGCACCGACATGGCCGAGCTCTTCGGTCAGCTCTGAGTGCGCCGCCGCAGCCGACCGATCACGAACTTGCCCACCACGATCACGATCACCGCGTACACGGCGTAGTTGATCCAGTCGGAGTACTTCCCGACGTCCTCCCACTGGGCACCGAGCACATACCCGGCGGTGACCAGGATGCTGTTCCAGACCGCCGATCCGAGGGCGGTGTAGAGCAGGAACCGACCCTGGGGCATCTTCTCCAGCCCCGCCGGGATCGACACGAGGGAGCGGACCACCGGCACGCAGCGTCCGATCAACACCGCCGCGCCGCCGTGTCGGGTGAACCAGCTCTCCGCCTTGTCCAGGTCCTCGACCTCCATCAGCGGCATCCGGTCCAGCCAGCGCCGCAGCCGGTCCCGGCCAAACCACGCACCGAGTCCGTAGAGCGCCCAGGCACCGACCACTGCACCGACCGTGGCACCGATGATGGCCCAGAGCAGCGACATGTGTCCCTGGGAGGCGACATACCCCGCTACGGGGAGGACCACCTCGGAGGGGATCGGCGGGAACAGGTTCTCCAGCGCGACCAGCAACCCGACACCCGCCGGGCCGAGCGACTCCACGACGTTGACCACCCACCCCGCCAGGCCGGTCAATTCGGTGCCACCACTCGCGGCGGCGGTCAGGGACGCGAGCGGGCCACCGGCCAGGGCGAGGGTCGGGTTCATCCCCCGCATCCTCACATGACCGGTGGCCTCCTGCTCAGGCGTTCACCGGCTCCACACGGGTCAGTTCCAGCCCGGCCACGTCACCGGCCGGGCGGTCCACCCGCACGGTGTCGCCGTCGTGCACCTGACCGGCCAACAGCAGCCGGGCCAGGCGGTCGCCGATCTCACGCTGGACGAGTCGGCGCAGCGGTCGGGCACCGTAGGCCGGGTCGAATCCCTCGATGGCCAACCATTCCCGGGCCGCCGGGGTGACGTCCAGGTGCAGTCGACGGTCCTTGAGCCGGGTGGCCAGGGCCGCCACCTGCAAGTCGGCGATCTCAGTGATC
This sequence comes from Cellulomonas sp. NPDC089187, assembly GCF_040685135.1. Lineage (NCBI taxonomy): Bacteria > Bacillati > Actinomycetota > Actinomycetes > Micrococcales > Cellulomonadaceae > Cellulomonas > Cellulomonas sp. NPDC089187. Next base: position 179,987 of record NZ_JBFBHI010000004.1, read on the forward strand.
TCCGCCAGGGACAGCGGTTGGAACATCACCACGTCGTCCAGCCGGTTGAGGAACTCCGGCTTGAACTGCTGCCGGACCACTCCCATCACGGCCTCCTCCTTGGCGGACTGTTCCAGCAGCGGGTCGGCCAGGAACTGCGAGCCGAGGTTGGAGGTCAGGATCAGGATCACGTTCCGGAAGTCGACCGTGCGGCCCTGCCCGTCGGTGAGCCGACCGTCGTCGAGCACCTGGAGCAGGATGTCGAAGACCTCGGGGTGGGCCTTCTCCACCTCGTCCAGCAGCAGCACCGAGTAGGGGCGTCGCCGGACTGCCTCGGTCAGCTGACCGCCCTCCTCGTAGCCGACGTAGCCGGGCGGGGCACCGATGAGTCGGGCCACCGCGTGCCGCTCGGCGTACTCGGACATGTCGATCCGGACCATCGCCCGCTCGTCGTCAAAGAGGAAGTCCGCCAGCGCCTTGGCCAGCTCGGTCTTACCGACGCCGGTGGGGCCGAGGAACAGGAAGCTGCCGGTGGGCCGGTCCGGGTCGGAGATGCCCGCCCGGGCACGGCGCACGGCATCCGACACCGCGGCCACCGCGTCCTTCTGCCCGATCAGGCGCTCGCCGAGCACCTCCTCCATCCGGAGCAGTTTGGCGGTCTCACCCTCCAACAGTCGCCCTGCCGGGATTCCGGTCCAGGCGGCGACCACCTCGGCGATCTCGTCCGGACCGACCTTCTCCGCGATCATCGGCGCCTCGGGCTGCGGGGCCTGCTCGGCCTGCTCCGCCTCGGCGATCTGCCGCTCGATGGTCGGGATCTCCCCGTACAGCAGACGACCAGCCGCGGCCAGATCACCTTCACGCTGAGCCCGGTCCGCCGCGGAACGCAGCTCGTCGAGCTTGGCCTTGAGGTCTCCGACCTGGTTGTGGGAGGCCTTCTCCGACTCCCAGCGTGCGGTCAGTCCGGCCAGTTCCTCGCGACGGTCGGCGAGATCGGCACGTAGCTTCTCCAACCGCTCCTGACTGGCGGGGTCGTCGGCCTCGGAGAGCACGACCTCCTCCATCTCCAGCCGGGTGACGGCGCGCTGCAACTCGTCGATCTCCACCGGGGAGGAGTCCAGCTCCATCCGCAGTCGGGATGCCGCCTCGTCCACCAGGTCGATGGCCTTATCCGGCAGCTGACGACCGGTGATGTAACGGTCGGAGAGTCCGGCGGCGGCGACCAGGGCCGCGTCGGAGATGGTCACCTTGTGGTGTGCCTCGTAGCGCTCCTTCAAGCCGCGCAGGATCGCCACGGTGTCCTCCACCGACGGCTCGCCGACGAACACCTGCTGGAAGCGCCGCTCCAGGGCGGGGTCCTTCTCGATCCGCTCGCGATACTCGTCCAGCGTGGTGGCACCGACCAGGCGCAGCTCACCGCGGGCCAGCATGGGCTTGAGCATGTTGCCCGCGTCCATCGCACCCTCACCGCCCGCGCCGGCACCGACCACGGTGTGCAGCTCGTCGATGAAGGTCACGACCTCACCGTCGGAGGAGGTGATCTCCTCCAACACGGCCTTGAGCCGCTCCTCGAACTCACCGCGGTACTTGGCACCGGCCACCATCGCGGCCAGGTCCAGCGAGATCAGCCGCTTGCCGCGCAGGGACTCCGGCACGTCACCGGCGACGATCCGCTGCGCCAGGCCCTCGACTACGGCGGTCTTGCCGACGCCGGGCTCACCGATCAGCACCGGGTTGTTCTTGGTGCGACGGGACAGCACCTGGATCACCCGACGGATCTCCGAGTCGCGGCCGATCACCGGGTCGAGCTTGCCGTCTGCGGCGCGCTGGGTGAGGTCGACGCCGTACTGCTCCAGCGCCTTGTAGGTGCCCTCGGGGTTGGGGCTGGAGACCTTGCCGTTGCCGCGGACCGAGGGAAGTGCGGCCAGCAGCGCGTCCCGGGAGGCACCCTGACCGCGCAGCGCGTCGGCCACACCGGTCTGCCCCGCGGCGAGCGCGATCAGCAGGTGCTCAGTGGAGACGTAGTCGTCACCGAGGGTGCGGGCCTCGTCGGAGGCGGCGTCCAGCACGGTGGCCAGCGCGCGCGAGGCGGTGGGTGGGGTCGCGGTGGAGCCGGTGGCGCTGGGCAGCGCGACCAGCACGGCGCGGACCTGGCGACCGATGGCCTGACGGTCCGCCCCCACCGCGTCGAGCAGGCCGTTGGCCACGCCGCCGTCCTGCTGGAGCAGGGCGTTCAGCAGGTGGGCCGGCTCGATCTGGGGGTTGCCCGCGGCGGTCGCCTGCGCGATGGCGTCGCCGATGGCGTCCTGCGACTTGGTGGTGAACTTCGCGTCCAACTGCGTCCCTCCTCTGGTGATGGTGCTGAAGGGCTCAACCCGAGCGAAGTTGAGTCTATTCCGCTCAACCCTGCCACGCGAGGGAGTGCGCGAGTCAGTGCCCCGATGACGCAGGGTCAGTCGTGCTCTGACCGCCTCAGAGGGTCGACTCGGACGTCCGCATGGCGATACATCGTGCGGGGTTATGTCTGATTTCAGCGATTTCAAATCGGTTGTTAGTGGGCATATCGGGCGTCTAGCTGTGATACATCTCACATCGGAGTGGGTAACGATTGCCAGGGCGCACAGTCCGGTCACAGTCTGGTTCCACCCCGGCGAGGCACACCAGCCGGGGCTCAGCCGCTCCTTCGACCCCGCACCGTTCACCCTCCCGAGTGAACCACCCGCACGTCCGTCACAGAGCAGCTCCCCCACCACGACGTCCGCAGCCGGCGACGTCCCGTGACCGGGGAAGCGCATTCCACGCCGCGCCAACGTCGCCGACGGCATCCGAGCCCATCGCTCCCGATAGCCGAGGTGACGTCCATGTTCATCTTCATCCTGCAGATCCGGCACATGCTGGACGACCAAGCAGAGCTCTACCTGTTCACGGTGTTCTCCGCCCTGGTCTGGGCGCTCTGGCTGCTGAAAGTCGGCCTCTCCCGCCGCTACCGGCCCTACATCGAGGACCACCACGAGACCACCAGCGTCATCGTGCCGGTGGTGGACGAGCCGCTGGACCTGTTCCGGGACGTGCTGAGTCGGGTGACCGAGCAGCGTCCGGACGAGGTCATCGTCGTCATCAACGGCCAGCCCAACCCCGGACTGGAGGCGGTCTGCGAGGAGTTCGCGCCGTTGGTCCGCTGGGTGCACACCCCGATCCCGGGCAAACGCAACGCGGTCAAGATCGGCACCGAACTGTCCCGGTTCGACATCACCGTGCTGCTCGACTCGGACACGGTGTGGACGCCCGGCACCCTGCGTGAGCTGGTCAAACCCTTCGCCGACCCCAAGATCGGCGGCGTCACCACCCGACAGCGCATCCTCGAGCCGACCCGGTCCTGGATCACCCGCTGGGCGGACTGGTTGGAGAACTCCCGGTCGCTGTACTCGATGCCCGCCCAGTCGGTGCTCGGCCAGGTGGGCTGCCTGCCGGGACGGACCATCGCGTTCCGCCGCTCGATCCTGATGCAGGTCATGGACGACTTCATGACCCAGCGGTTCATGGGTGTGTTCTTGGAGGTCTCCGACGACCGGACCCTGACCAACCTGACGCTGAAGGCCGGGTACCGGACGGTCTACCAGCACACCTCGCTGGTCTACACCGACGCCCCGTTGCAGGTGAAGAAGCTGTTCAAGCAACAACTGCGCTGGGCGCGCGGCAGTCAGTACAACACCCTGCGAATGCTGCCCTGGATGCTCGGGCACGCGCCGATCCTTGCGGTGTTCTTCCTGGCCGACATCCTGCTGCCATTCCTGCTGGTTGGGACCATCGCGGGCTGGATCTACCGGTCGGCCACCGGCACCGGGGTGAACCTCTACCAGGCAGTGTTGGAGGCCTACGGCGCCCATGCCGGGTGGTTCTGGGTGATCGCGCTGATGGTCACCTCCTCGGTGCTGTCCATGGCGATCCGGCAGATCCGACACCTGCAAGAGGTACCCAGCGACTTCTTCCGGCTGCCAATCTTCATCATCGTCTCGACGCTCTTTCTGATGCCGGTACGACTGCTGGGATTCCTGCGGATGGCGCACGCCTCCGGCTGGGGCACCCGCGCCGGTGCCTATGCAGGCGGCGACCCGGGGGCGGCCCCGCAGAGCGAGAACTCCGACGAGGGCCTGCTCGCCGAGTTGGAGCTGATGAGCCGTCCCGCCCCGATGGATGTGGTCGATCAACCCGACTCACCCGTTACCACGTCGACGTCGGCCCCTGGCCGCCGCTCGGCACTCGCCACCGAGACCCGCCTGGCACCGGTTGCCGCACCGGCCATCGAGCAGACCCGCCGGGCGACCCGCACCCCCGCACCACGGCCCACCCCGAGGCGTCGACGTCTCAACCCGCTCGCCGCGATCCCCTACGGCATCGCCGTGCTGCTCTTCTCCCTGGAGGCGCTGCTCTATGTCTGACTCCCCGATCAAGCTAACCGGCCCGGGTGCCGACCCGGGCAAGGCCTGGTGGGCACCGTCAATGGGCCGGATGACCACCAAGGCCCGGATCGCAACGGTGTCGATCGCCGCCGCACTGCTGGCGATCACCCTGGTGGTGTGGAACCTGCCCACGGTGACCTCGATCGTCACCGGACAGGACACCCCGGCCGAGATCACCGCCCGCGAGCAGGAGCTGCTGGCCGAGAACCAGCGCTTACAGGACCAACTCGACGTCTCCCGCTCCCAGTCCGACGCCCTGCGCGATGTGGTCAAGCAGGAGCAGGCCGCCCGCAAGAAGGGCGAGGACGCACGGGCCGAGGCCGAGGCGAACCGGCAGAGCGAGCCCGAGGGTTCCTCGTCGCGACGCAGCTCCGGTGGCACCCGCGCCTCCGGGGCGCGCACCACGGCCGGCACCGCCCCCGCGCCGGGCAGCGCCGAGGGAGCGGCCAACCCGGTCGCGCCTCAACCCGCCGACCCCGCCGCGCCCGCACCGGCCACCAAGCCCAGCGCGCCCAGCAAGGCCGCCCTGGTGAACCCCAGCACCCGGTACTACGGGATGTACACCGACCAGGCACCGTTCAACTGGGCCACCTTCGACGACGCCGCGAACGAGGTCGGTCGTAGCCAGAACCTGGTCGGCTACTTCGGCGGATGGGACCAGGACTTCCGCGCCAACGCCGTCACCCGGGCCTGGGATCGCGGTCTGCTGCCGATGCTCACCTGGGAGTCCCGACCGATCACCGCCGGGAACGACGTCATCGAGGAGCCGGACTACACCCTGCCCAAGATCATCAACGGTGAGTTCGACGCCTACCTGACCCAGTACGCCCGCGACATCGTCGCCACCGGTCTGCCATTGGCCATCCGACTCGATCACGAGATGAACGGCGTCTGGTACCCCTGGGCCGAGACCACCGGCTCCGGCGCCGCCATCAACGGCAACCGCCCCGGCGATTTTGTGGCGATGTGGCGGCATGTGCACGACATCTTCCAGGCCGCCGGTGCCAACCAGTACGTGATCTGGGTCTGGTCACCGAACATCGTCAACAACCTCCCGACCGCCAAGCAGGGCCTCGACACCTTGCAGGGCCTGTACCCCGGTGACGCCTACGTCGACTGGGTCGGGGTCTCCGGGTACCAGCGTCCGCCCTACAAAGCCGACAACAACGCAACCTTCGAGTACACCTACGACCGCACCCTGGATCAGCTGCGGCAGCTGACCGACAAGAAGATCCTGCTCGCGGAGGTCGGCGCCTCGGAGACCGGCGGCACCAAACCCGCCTGGGTGCGCTCGTTCTTCAGCGGATTCGATCCCGGTCGCAATGACGACGTGATCGGCTTCGCCTGGTTCAACCTGGCAGTCACCACCTACGTCGACGGGCAGCTGTCCACCAATGACTGGCGGGTGGACTCCCGGGCGAACTCGTTGGCGGCATTCAGCACGGGCATCGCCCACCCGGCACGGAACTTCGGTGGGACACCACTGCGGGTGAGCGCCGCCGCCTCGTCCGCCGCTCCCGCCACGGCACCCGCGACGGAGAGTGCCAGCCCGTCCGGCCCTCACCCGTCCAGCTCGGCACCGTCCAGCCTTGCCCCATCGGAGTCGGCCCCGTCTGGTTCAGCCTCGTCTGGTTCAGCCTCGTCTGGTTCGGCTTCGTCTAGTTCGGCCCCGTCCCCGCTCGCGACATCGGGCCGTGCCCTGTCGGGAACCGCCACACCCACCCCGTCCCCCAGCAGCACCGGGACCACCCCATGACCCGCCCCACCCGCCGTCAGATCCGCATCCGCCCCACCGAGGAGACCGTCATGAACGACCAGTTCCTGGATGCCGCCGAACTGTCCGCCACCGGCATCGACGCACCACCGCCCGCCCCGCGGATCGCCGTCTTCGGCACCGGATACCTGGGTGCCACCCATGCCGTCGCGATGGCCGAACTCGGATTCGAGGTGTGGGGCGCCGACACCGACCAAGCGAAGGTCGACGCCCTGTCCGCAGGCAAGGTGCCGTTCTACGAGCCCGGACTCGACCCCCTGCTCGCCAAGCATCTGGACACCGGTCGTCTCCGGTTCACCACCGACCTCGCCGCGGCCGCCGCCTGGGGTGATGTGCACTTCATCTGCGTCGGCACCCCGCAGCAGAAGACCTCGCACGCCGCCAACCTGTCCTATGTCGAGTCCGCCGCGACCACCATCGCCCGGAACCTCACCACGGACGCGCTGATCGTCGGCAAATCCACGGTCCCGGTCGGCACCGCGGCCCGACTGCGGGAGCTGGTCGCCGCGCAGGCACCCGCCGGCGTCCGGGTCGAGCTGGTGTGGAACCCGGAGTTCCTGCGGGAGGGAAAAGCCGTCGAGGACACCCTGCACCCGGATCGGATCGTGCTCGGCGGCACCAGCCCCGCCGCCGAGCGCACCCTGCGTGAGGTCTACGCCGGGCCCATCGCCGAGGGCACCCCGGTGGTCGTCACCGACCTGCCCACCGCCGAGCTGGTCAAGGTCTCTGCCAATGCGTTCCTGGCCACCAAGATCAGCTTCATCAACGCGATCTCCGGGGTCTGCGAGGCCGCCGGGGCCGATGTCACCGTGCTCGCCGACGCCCTCGGGCACGACGCGCGGATCGGACGGCAGTTCCTGGACGCCGGGCTCGGTTTCGGTGGCGGCTGCCTGCCCAAGGACATCCGTGCCCTGATGCACCGCGCTAACGAGCTCGGTGCCTACCGGGCCTCCGCACTGCTGCAACAGGTGGACGAGATCAACATGGGCCAGCGTGAACGGGTGCTCGACCTGGCCATCGAGGCCTGCGGCGGCTCGGTGCTCAACCACCGGATCGGCGTGCTCGGTGCCGCGTTCAAGCCGCACACCGACGATGTGCGGGACTCCCCCGCGCTCAATGTGGCCGCCGCCCTGCACCTGCGCGGCGCTCAGGTGACGGTCTACGACCCGCAGGCCGGTGACACCGCGCGACGGTCCTTCCCCACCCTGTCCTACGCGACCAGCGTGGAGGAGGCGGTGGAGGGCAGCGACGTCGTCCTGGTGCTGACCGAGTGGGACCAGTTCTTGGCCGCCGACCCGCGCGCCCTGGCACCGCTCACCCAGTCACCGCGGGTGATCGACGCCCGCGGCAAACTCGACGCCGCCGCCTGGCGGGCCGCCGGGTGGCAGTTCGCCGGACTGGGGCGCAGCACCGTCGCTGCCTGAGGCTCGGTCGGCTTCTCACACCGACCGAGAACGCGGGGTGTTGGATCGTCATTCAGGGGAGGCGATCCGACACCCCGCGTGCTGTCATGAGTGTCAGTGTTCAGCCGACCTGAGGAGTGCGTCATGACCGTGCGCGACCAGCCCTGGCCCGAGGGCACCCCCTCCTTCGCCGAGCTCAACGCCCCGGACCTAGACGCCGCCGAGGCGTTCTACGGCCCGCTGTTCGGGTGGACCTTCGAGCGGGGACCGGCGGAGATGAACCACTACACCACCGCCTCGCTGCGCGGCCGCACCGCCGCCGCCTTCAACCCGCCGATGTCCGAGGCCCCCACCGCGTGGCTGACCCACCTGAGCACCGCCGACGTCACCGCCGCCACCGCACGGGCCGCCGCCGCGGGAGCCCAGGTGCTGCTCGCCCCGATGCCGGTGATGGAGTTCGGGGACCTTGCGGTGATCGCCGACCCCCAGGGGGCGGTCTTCGCCCTCTGGCAGGCCGGATCGGACATTGGTGCGCAGGTGGTCAACGAGCCCGGTGCCATGGTCTGGAACGAGCACATGTCCCGGGACCTGGCTGCCGCCCAGGACTTCTACCGGGTGCTGTTCGGCTACCACTACGACGACATGAGCGCCCCCGGATTCGACTACGCCACCTTCGCCACCGGTGACCGACCGCTCGGCGGCATGGGTGGCGGTTCGGAGATCGCCCGCTGGGTCGTCACCTTTGCCGTCTCCGACACCGACGCCTCTGTCGCCACCGCCCTCGACCTGGGCGGCAGCGTGCGCCACGCCCCCGAGGACAGCCCCTACGGCCGGATCGCCGGACTGACCGGGCCCTTCGGTGAGCGGTTCTATCTGATGTCCACTGACGAGCCCAGTACCCCGGAGTGACCATGCACCGCACCCTGTTCGCCGCCGTCGCCGTGATCGGCCTGCTGTCCGCCTGCGCCTCTGGCACCGACAGCGACTCCGGCAGCACCCCCACCGCCGAGGCCACCGTCACCGCCACCCCGGACCCGGACACCGGCGTCGCCCTCGACCTCACCGCCGGGTCGACCGTCATCGGCCTGCCCACCGGCGTCGACCCCGCCGCCAACGACGCCACCGCCGGCGCCCTGCGCACCGAGGAGGACGGGCTGATCGCCGTGATCACCTTCGGCTCCTCCACCTGCCCGCAGGTCCCCGAGCCGCTGGCCACCGGCGCGGACGGCACGGTCACCGTCGCCTTCCCCGAACCGACCGACGGGCCCTGCACCCTGGACTACGTGCCCGCCACCACCGTGGTCGCCCTGCCGGACGGCGGCGACACCGGCGGTGATCTCACCGTGACCATCGGGGACTTTGGGTCGGTGACCTTGCCGGCCGAGTCGACCGGGGTGGAGTGGGTCGCAGCGGGCTGAGGCGGTTCGCGTACGGGGCCGCACTACCCTCAACCCCGTGCACCCACCCGAGCGCCCCGGCAGCGACTTCCACCCCGCGCCGCAGCATCCCGGCAGCGCCATCCGCACCTTCCACCCTCGCCGCGCCCCACTCGGTGTACACCGCGCCGACGCCCTGGAACGCCTCTGGCCCACCTTCGGCATCTCCGTCCACGACCCCGAACTCGGCCTCCCGCCGCTCACCGACAACGGGCACCTCGACACCCTCGCGCTGTTCGGCCGTCACGCCCCGGTGGTCGTCGAGATCGGCTCCGGCATGGGCGACGCCACCGCTGCTATGGCCGCCGCCGATCCCGACCGCGACTACCTCGCCGTCGAGGTCCACCAACCCGGCATCGCCCACCTCCTCACCCTGATCGAGGACCGCGCGCTCACCAACCTCCGGCTCGCGCACGGCGACGCACTCGACCTGCTGCGGGTGATCGCCCCCGACTCGGTGGACGCCGTGCACGTGTTCTTCCCCGACCCCTGGCCCAAGGCCCGGCACCACAAACGCCGGATCATCGCCCCGGACCACGTGGCACTCATCGCCAGCCGACTGCGGCCCGGCGGGGCACTGCACTGCGCCACCGACTGGGAGCCCTACGCCGAACAGATGGTCGAGGTGATCGACGCCGAACCCCTGCTGCGCAACCCACACGCGGGGTACGCGCCGCGGATGGCGGCACGGCCGGTCACGCGGTTCGAGCAGCGCGGGGTGGACGCCGGGCGGGTGATCCGGGATGTGGTGGGGGTGCGGGTGTAGCACTGGAGCCCGAGTGGACACGACGATGCAGGGAGAACAGTGACGTGGCCGTCAACTCCTTCGGCATCCTCCAGAGCAGCAACGGCGACGAGGCGACCTACGAGGTCAGCGGTCCCGATTTGCGCGGTGACTTCGCCGGCCGATTAACCGTATCGGCGACGGGCGAAGGCCAGTGGGATTTTCACGGTGAACCCAGCGCACGCCGATACGCACGCGGGATCGCGTCCAAGGCACTGCGGCAGTTCACGGCGGACGGTTCGTGGCCCGGACACGTGTCCTACATCGCGTGAGGGAAAGGCACGCCGATATCGCATCACCCTGACATCACCACCCGTTGGACCCAATAAGCCCAACGCGATCTGACGACGATTACACCGACCCAAGCGGTCGCGAAGGATGACAAGGGCACCCCGGATGGCACGCCTCGGAGTCACCACCTGCACACATCCGTGCGACTACTCCATCAGGCTGTGTGACCCCTCAACCCGTAGATTTCGCAGCACGCGACCCATCGGTTGGTCCTAGCGTCCGAAATGTGCCCGCCTTCCACGAGCCCGATACCGTCCTCGCCCGCATCCAGCAGGACATCGGCGCAGCCCAGGAGCGTGCCGCCCGTGCCACCGAGGTGCGCCAGCAGATGGACGCCATCCGCGGTGCCGCACGCTCGCCACGTGGTGAAGTCGCCGCAGTCGTCGACCCCAGCGGCCGACTGACCGACCTCACCTTCACCGACGACGCGCTCCGACTCTCCGCACGGGAGCTCTCCCGCCTCACCCTCGACACCGTTCGCCGCGCCGGTGCCGAGGCCGGACGCCAGGCCGTCGACCTGATGTCCGACTCCTTCGGTGCCGACTCCCAACTGACCGAGCACCTACGGAACGAAGTGGCGGCCCGGCAGCTGTGAGCGACGAATTCGACGTCGACATCGACATGCTCGTGCGGCACTCGCACCGAGTCGAGGTCGTCGCCAGCGACATCGCGACCGCGCAGAACGCCGCCGCCACGACGAGCCTCTCCGGTGGGGCATTCGGCCTGATGTGTGCCTTCCTCCCGCTGGCCATATCGAACACGGACACCAGCGCCCGGTCGGCGATCAACGCCGCCCAGAGCACCGCACGCACCGTGGCCGCCGAGGTCCGCGCCATGGCCGTGGCCTATCAGGACGCCGACCGCTCGGTTGCCGAGACGATGCGTGTTCTGCACCGGGCGCTCCCGTGAGCGCCAACCCGCTCGTCGCCGACGCCGTCGACACCTCCACCGCCTTCGGTGGTGCCGGGCTGCTCGACTCCATCGAATCCCTGACCACCTCGATCAAGAACGAGGACTGGCTCGCCACCGGACTGTCGACCCTCGCCGTCGGCCTAGACGTCGCCGCCACCGTCTCCGACCCGCTGGGCTCCCTGATCGGCGCGGGCCTCGGCTGGTTAATGGAGCACCTTGAGCCCCTCAAGGGCTGGCTCAACGACCTCACCGGTGACGCTGGCCAAGTCCTCGGTTATGCCGGGACATGGACGAATGTCGCCGGTGCGCTCACCGCGGCCGGAGATGAACTCGACCGTGTCGTCACCGCCGACCTGGAGGGAATGTCCGGCGAGGCCGTCACCCGGTACGCCTCAACGGCCCACGCGCTCGCCGACCGCATCCGCGCAGCAGGCGAGAGCGCCGACGCAGTGGCCTCCGCCCTTAACACCTGCTCCACCATCGTCCAGATCGTCCACGACGTCGTGCGCGATGCGCTGGCCAGCATCGTCGGATCCCTCATCTCCTACGCGGTCGAGCTCGTTTTCACCCTCGGGTTGGCCACACCTCTGGTGGTCGAGCAGGCCGCAACACGAGTCGCGGCGCTCGCCTCTCGCGTCGGGAAGAACGTGACCGATGTGGTGACCTCTGCGAGGAGCTTGCGGGAGCTGGTCGACGGGCTGAAGGGGGTGCTGGACGAGCTGGCGGGTGCGCTGCGGCTGCGGCCGCGTGGGGCCGATGCACCCTCCGCGACGCCAGCGACACGGCACCCCAGTGGACTTCGAGTCACCGACGAAACCCCCTCGAACCCGTGGGACCAGATCATCGATCCCCGTATTCACCGGGACAATTACTCGATTACAGAGCCCGACTACGATCCGTTCGGCGGATTGAGTAGAGACGATTTTATTGATCAATATCACTCGCAGTATGATCCCCAACCCGGCACCACGCGCTGGGACTGGCCGGGATTCGACGGCGCAGTCCCTGGTACCAACCGAACCGTCGATCCAACAGAGATGCCCCCGTTGGATCGAGTCGGTGGTGCCGGCGGCGAATACTTCGCACCGCTGGATACACCTTTCGGTCAGCGATCGCTCCCTCCTGACCGGCTAAGCTCTCCACGGAGCCAGTGGACGATCGATCAGACACACCCCCTGTTGAGCGATGGAACCGTCCACATCGAATCATCCACCGTGGCCCCATACTTTGGCCAGAGCGGAGGTGGAACTCAGTACAGATTCCTTATCGTGGAGGAAGTGAACGGCAGCCCCGTCGAGCGAGCTCTGGCTCAGTGGGAACTGGAAGCCGAACACATTATCGTTGAGATGAAAGGCAGTTAAGCTCAATGAATGAAGCCGATGTTTCTATGGACTCGATCTATTCCGAGTGCATCTCGCTTGGCCTGATCAACGGTGTCGACTTCTTTGTAAAAGGGCACCCCGCTCCACTGGGAAGCGAAGTCCTCCTCCTCCTGCCTCACGATCCCGGCTACGCGATCACCCTCCATGACATGGGGAAGGATAGGATTCTGGCCACCGGATATACGCTTGCGGATATCCGAAAAAGATTCATTTATGAGGTTTGCGCACTCGCGGGCCCCCGCGGCCGAGGTCCGTATGTTACGCATGTACCACCTCGGCCAGAAGCGTGGCGACCAGCCCGCCTCCGCTCGATGCCAAACGCCAGTGAGGCGTGGGCAGAAATCGACCGAAAGAAGCACCTGGAACAGCACAACCCCGCCCCTGATCCGTGAGACGTGAGACGTGAGCCTGATCCCTGCCCGTCATATTAGTTCGCGGCTCTTCCTCAAGCAATATATCGGATGCCGATGGCTGAAATTGGCTGCCCGCTCGAACCATGTGACGTCACCCGCGCGAGGGAATCAACCCCGACCATCACGAACCGGACCCACCGCGCGGACGAACCGAAAGGCAACTCCCCGTGACCACCCCCGACCCGCAAGCCAGCCTGGTGGCCGCACTGGACAAGCTCCCACCCTTCGGCGGTGTGAGCTTCCGTGGCTTCGAGCAGCCGCCAAACATCCCGATCACCAGCGTTGCCGCCGCCCTGGTCCCGACCACGCAGAACCCTCTGGTGGCGACCGAGAACGGCCGAGTCCGGGCCATCGCGGCATTCCTGCATCGCACCGGGCGGGATCTGAGCATCTTCTCGGCCGCACCGACTGAACAGGAGGTGGTGATCCGCCCCGGGACTGCGTGGCAACAGCTGTTGATGGTCGATGTCCCGGGCCTCACTGTTCCGGTGCTCGTCTTGGAGGAGCTCGACCTGCAGAACACGCCGCCGGGGCCGGTCACATGGGGTGAGACCAAAGCCGACGTCGCGGAGATGGTCCGTGCGGTGGTCGGTGCCGGGCTGCGTCAGCCACCGGTTACTCTGGCAAACCCGGGGAAGTTCGTGGGCCCATCGCCGATGCAGGCCGTGCAACCCTCGACCGACGGCTGACCACCACCGACCTCGACCCGGTGCCCGTTGACTTCCGGGTCGAGGGCTGAGGCGCGGTCGCTGGCCTACGTTCCGACCCCGCATGAGCACGACGAGAGAAGACGGCGCGATGACGTCAATAAGCCCCGCACTCGATGCCGTGATCGCCGCTGGAATGCGCGGCGAAGCCGTCGATCCCACCGAGACACCGCTGACCAACCAACTGGCAGTCCCGTCTGCTACCCCCGTCGCTCACTCCATGCTGGGCACGGAGGATACCGAAGCCTTGTCGAGAGAGGTATGGGATGGCTAATGATGGATCAAACGACGAGGAGCCGTGGACAATCGAGGCCATCATGGCGCTGCCCACGGCCGAGCAGCGACTCGCCGCGCGGCGCGAGCTTCAACAATGGTCCAACGCTCGCGCCGACGCCAGGCGTGGTCGCCCCCTGCAACCTGGTGACATCAGCCGCGTCAAGGGCCGGATACCGACCATCACCACCCTGGTCCGCAGCGCGGACGAACGGAAGGACGACATCCGGTGACCACGCCCGATCTCGGGCCAGCCTGCTGCCCGCACGGGACAAGCTCCTGGCCTCCGGCGGAGTGAGCTTCCGTGGATTCGAGCCCCTGTCTATGCGGGGGACGGCACGGCTGGACAAGGACTCGCTCGACATCACAGCAATCGAACCATCACAACCTGTCACCGAGCTGATCCGAGCAGCTCGACCCACGATGGTCACCTTCACCGGTTCATCGCTCACCTGGCACCTCAGCCCCGCGTTCTCCCGGCAAGCAATGCTGATCGCGCAATCGACTGTCGTGCTCGACCCCGAGGAGTGCTCATGAATTCCACGAGCCCTGCCCTGGACGACGCTATCGCCGCCGGAATGCGCGGCGAGTCCATCGACCTCACGGACGTCCTCCTCAGCGGCCATCTCGTGGTGCCCAGCTCCACCGAGCCGACCGACACCATGCTGGACCTCACCCCGGTCCTCTACGACCGCGCGGGAACCCCGATGCTGGCGGCGTTCACCACCTTCGATCTGCCCGAGCAGGTCGCTGCTCTCGCCGAGTACCGACTGACGATCTCCGGCCGAGACCTCATCGACCGAATGCCCCCTGACGCCGGCATCGTCATCAATCCTGGTCTCCCGGCGGGGCTGGAGTTGCTGCCCCAGCAGGTAGGACAGCTCCGACGGGTAGGCCGCGATGCGTGACGAGAACGAACCCGGTTCCCGGCCGAGAGTGAGACGGCGGCCGGGGCGCAAGGCTCCGACGCTCGCTGTCGACCGCGTCTGGTACCCCGTTGACACCCTCCGCCACGACCTCGCCGACCCACTCACGGTCGTCGGCGAACTGACGGTCGGGCAGGGCCTGCGCCTCCCCGTCGCCGACCTGTTGCCCGAGGATCTCTGGATCCGGCGGGTGGCCCAGGATGACCAGATCCGTTGGCGGATCGAACCCCACCCCGAGGGCTCCTGTTGGATGAACGTCGCCGAAACCAGAGCCGTCGTCCGAGGCATCCACGAGGTCGTGGCGGAGACGCCGTCAGACCTGCGCGCGCTGACCACCACGGTCGACCGCAGCCCTGAGGCCCTTGGCTTCCTGGTCGAGATCCGCCACCACTGAGTCGGACCCCCTACCCCGCCAGTTCCCCGATCCCCACCACTCGGTCCGCCGTCCGCACCGCACCCGGCCGGTGCGCGATCACCAGCACCGTCCGCCCCCGGCAGACCTCGGCCAGCGCGTCCTGGATCTCCGCCTCGGTGGCGACGTCCAGTTGGCTGGTGGCCTCGTCCAGGATCAGCACCGGCGCGTCGAGTAGCAGGGCGCGGGCGATGGCCAGGCGTTGGCGCTGTCCGCCGGATAGGCGCTCTCCCATCTCTCCGACCCGGGTGGCGTAACCGTCAGGCATCGCAGTGATGGCGTCGTGCAGGGCGGCGCGGCGGCAGGCCTGTTCGAGGTCGGCGTCGGTGGCGTCGGGTGCGGCGAGCCGGAGGTTGGCGGCGAGGGTGTCGTTGAACAGGTAGGTGCTCTGACCGACGACGGCGACGTGGCGGCGCAGGTCGTCGAGGTCGAGGTCGCGGATGTCGACGCCGCCGAGGGTGACCCGACCGGCCTGTGGGTCCCAGGCGCGGGTGAGCAGGTTGACCAGGGTGGATTTGCCGGAGCCGGAGGGGCCGACCACCGCGGTGGTGGTCCCGGCGGGGATGGTGAGGTCGACGCGGTCGAGCACGGGTCCGGCGGCGCGGGCCCGGGTGGGCAGGGCGTCGTCGGGGTCGAGGTCGGGCATCGGGTAGCCGAAGGTGACGCCCTCGAACCGGATGTCGAGCGGGCCGTCGGGCAAGGCGACCGGGGAGGCAGGGCTGGTGGTGGCGGGGGCGGCATCGGTGATCCGCCAGATCCGGCGGGCGGCGGCGAAGGCCTGTTCCAGATCGGGGGCGACGTCCTCGACGGCGAGCACCGGGGTGAAGACCGCGAGCGCGACGACGACGGCCACGACCAGGTCGGTCCAGTCGAGGGCACCGGAGGACACCCGTCCGGCACCGACCAGGGTGACGGTGGCGACGGCGGCGACCATCAGCACCGAGTTGGCGGCGCGGCGTCGGGCGGTCCACAGCGCCAGCACGTCCAGGCCGGAGCCGACCCGGTCGCCGAGGGTGCGGGCGTCCTCACGTCGACGACCGGCGGCACCGAAGGCCAACACCTCCCGCACACCCTGGAGCGACTCGGTGATCAGTTGGGCGAGCCGGCCGCGCTCACCCCGGACCTGGGCTGCGGCTGCCCCGCTCGGCCCCCGACCCCAGGCGGGCACCACGGCACCGACCAGCAGCAGGAAGGGCAGCAGGATCAGCGCGAGCAGCGGGTCGCCGGTGACGGCCAACCAGATCAGGGTGATCACCGGGACCAGCACCGCGCTGATCGCCGGGACCAGGGTGTGCGCGAAGAACACCTCGACCTTGTCGACGTCCTTGGTGGCGCGGTTGACCAGGTCCCCGGTGCGCCGGGACAGCACCCCGGCCGGCGACTGGGGCGCGAGCTTGTCGTAGAAGTCCACCCGGAGCATCGCCAGCGCGCGGAATGCCACCGCGTGGCCGGAGAACTGCTCGAGGTAGCGCAGCACGCCCTTGACCAGCGACAGCACCACCAGGGTCCAGACCGTGGGGGCGAGGGCGGTGTCCGGGTCGGCGACCACCTGGGCGACCCCGTGGGCGGCGACGGCCAACAGCGCGATCCCGAGCAGTTGGCCGAGCACGCGGCAGATCAGGGACAGTCCGAGCGGCGGCAGCACGGGGCGGCCGAATCGGATCAGCCGACGGGAGATGTCGGTGCGGGTGAGGTCGCTCATCGGGTCTCCCCTCCGATCCCGGACAGGTCGAGGGCCCGGGCGTAGTACGAGTCGATGCTGCCGAGCTGGTCCGGTGGGCCCTGTTCGACGATCTGCCCCTCGGCCAGCACCAGCACCTGGTCGGCACCGCGGACGGTGCTCAACCGGTGGGCGACCAGCAGCACGGTGCGACCCTGCCCGGCGCGATCCAGTGCCTCGATCAGCGCGGTCTCGGAGGCGGCGTCGACCTGGCTGGTGGGTTCGTCCAGCACCAGGATCGGGGTGTCCTTGAGCAGCGCCCGGGCCACCGCGAGCCGCTGGGCCTGACCGCCGGAGAGCGACAGCCCACGTTCGCCGACCCGGGTGGCCAGACCGTCCGGGAAGCGGCGGACGTCATCGGCGAGATTCGCCTCGGCCAGCACGTGCCAGAGCCGCTCGTCGTCGGCGGTGGGGTCGGCGAGCCGGAGGTTGTCGGCCAGGCTGCCGGTGAACAGATAGGTGCTCTGCGCGACGACGGCGGTCTGCGCGCGCACCCAGTCGGTGGGCACGGCGGTGGCGTCATGTCCGGCGATCCGGACCGTGCCCGCGGTGGGCCGCAGATGGGCCTGCACCAGGGCGGCGACGGTGCTCTTGCCTGATCCGGAGGGCCCGATCAGTGCGACCCGCCCGCCGACCGGGACGGTGAAGGAGACGTCGCGCAGCACCGGTCGTCCGCCCGGGTAGGCGAAGTCGACGTGCTCGAATGCGAGCGCCTCGGTGGGGCTGGTCGACTCCGGCACCCGCACCCCGGGCCGATCCTCGACGGTCGCATGCTGCGCCAGCACGGTGTCAATCTCCCGGACCGCGGCGCGGCCACCCATTCCGACGTAGAAGAACTGCCCCACCCGGTCCAGCGGCTCCAGCAGCACGGTGGAGACCAGCACCACCGCCACGGCCTGCCCGGGAGTGATCGCGCCGTCCCGCAGCCGGGCCATCGCCAGACCGGCAGCGGCGGTGACCATCAGCAGCGAGAACGAGGAGTCGATGACCAACAGCACCAGCTGGTTGCGGGCCAGCAGGCTCATCACCTGCCGGCGCAGGTCCTCGGCGGAGCGGGCCAGCTCGGCACCCTTGACCCGCGCGCGGGTGAAGGCGGTGGCGGTGGGCAGACCCTGGATCGCGTCCAGGTACTGCGCGGAGAACCGCCGCGAGGTCATCCGGTACCGCCCGGACACCCCACGGAACGCCTTCTGGAACCCGCCGACCAGCAGCGGGATGACCGGCAAGGCCACCGCGAGCCAGAGCGCGATCACCGGGTCCACTGCGATGCCGAGGGCCACCAGGGCGATCACCGGCACGGTCATCGACGCCAGGATCGGCCACCGGAAGGTCGCCTCATAGTTGGCCGCGCGCTCGACCCCGTCGGTGGCGGTGTTCACGAACCGTCCGGAGCGCTCCTGGGTGCGGAACGCGACCCCCAACCGGAACATCTGGTCCAGCAGCACATCGCGGCGCTCGCGTTCCCGCGGTCCGACCGCTCCCAGGCTCAGGCGCGGTCCGGCAAAGGCGCTGACCGCCAGTCCGAGTGCCCCGACGACCAGCACGACGATGGCGGTCCCGCGCGGGGATTGTCCGAGCCGTGCCGATTCGAGCACCGAGCCGAGCGCCAGGTAGATCGCGGTGGTGCAGGCGGCGACCACCCAGGTCAGCACGGCGGGTAGCACGCTCACCGACCGGGGCAGCGGTGGGGTCGGCACCACGGGCGGACCCACCGGCTCGGTGGAGCGACCGGGGTGGCCCGGACGGCCCGCGGAACCAGGGTGGCCGGGACGTGCACGTCCCGGCGTGGACGGCTGATCGGCGGGCGACGGCGCAGGCATGGGCGTTCCTCAGGAGGCGGAGCGGGGCGGTTCTGGGGCCACCTTGCCACGCGGTGCGCGGGAACGGCGGCGCAGGATCAGGACGATGATGACGGCGGCGACGATGACCAGCAGCACGATCAGCGCGGCCCACGGCAGCGCGACCACGCTCAGGTCGGCGGCCGCGGTGACGGTGGCACCGTTGCCCGCACCGACCGCGACCCCCTGGGCCTGCACCCGGACCTCGGCCCGGCCCCAGGACTGCACACCGGTGACGGTGATCTCCCGGTCCAGCGACGACCCGGCGAGCACCTCCACCGGCTCGGCACCCGAGACGTCGACCACCTGTTCCGCGCCGAGGAGTCCGGAGACGGCGACCGCGTCGGTGGGCAGCAGTCGGGTGTTGCCGGAGTTGGTGAGTCGGTAGCGCACCACCAGGGTGTCCCCAGCCAGCGGGTTGACCGACTGTCGACGGTCCACGCTCAGATCGGTGACGCTGAGTCCAGGGGCGAGTTCGCCGGAGACCCGCACGTGCATGCGCAGGGCCAGTCGTCGGTCGAGTCGCACGGTGCCGTCGTCGCCACCGGCCGCGGACAGGGAGGTGAGGATGCCGCCGGAGTGGTCGCCGGGGGTCGCATCGGCGGGGACCTGCACGGTGAAGGGCACGGCGACGGTCTGCCCGGCGGGCACGTCGATCTGGTCGGCCTCCGGGACGATCCAGGTGCCGAGGTCCACCGACTCCTGGTCGGCGGGCAGCAAGTCGAGTTGTCCGGAGGTGGTGGTCAGGCCGTCGGCGCCGTACACCGCCAAATGCAGATCCGCGGTGCCACGGTTGGTCACCTCCAGCACGTCATGGACGACCGCACCGGGGTCGAGCTCGTAGGCGTAGTTCGCCCGGTCGACGCCGTGGTCGGTGTCACCGGGGGCCACTCCCCAGGTGACCGAGGAGCTGTCGGCCGTGGGGGCGGTCGACGCCGTCGCCGCGGGGGCGGACACCAGTCCGAGCGTGAGCCCGAGCACCAGCGCCACGCCACCGCGACGACGGGAGGAACGAACGGGGGCGTCCAACGGGTCAGCCCACCACGGTCAGGGTCAGCACACCGGTGTAGTCGCCGGCCTCGGTGTCCCGGGGCACGGAGAGCTGCAGGGCGGCATCCACCGAGACACTGCCGGCGGCGTGACCGGCCGGGGCGGAGACCAGGGTGCTGGCGGCGGACAGGCCGGAGCCCGATCCGGCGACCACGGTGGGACCGGCGACTGCGCCGACGGTGTTGTCGACCAGGGCCGGGGTCCAGCCCAGGGCGGAACCGGAGAACTGCGCGCTGCCGGAGCTGAAAGCACCCGCCGAGCCGTTCACGGTCCACGCGCCGCCGTTGCTGCGGGTGTCGGAGACGGTGACCCGGTTCAGGGTGCCGGTGGCGACGAATGCGCTGGCGGTGGCCTGTGCGGTGCCGAGGTTCACCCGGGTGTCCGGGTTCTGCACGGTCCAGGTCAGCTCGCCCTCACCGGGGATGCCCGGGTCGGTGCCGCCGGGGATGGTCACCCCCAGGTCGACATCCTCCGAACCGTCACCGGGGGTGGTGCCGGGGTCGGTGCCCTCGTCGACGGTCCAGGCGACGGACAGCGGCGCGGCGACCTTGCGGGGGTCAGCGGACCCGCCCGAGGAGTACCAGTAGGACGACTGCCCGGTCTTGGCCTGGAAGTCGACGAACGACTGCGGGAACGCGCCCCAGCTCGCCCCGGTCCGGGACTGCGTGCCGGAGGCCGGAGTGACCTCGACGCCCAAGTAGTCCGGGGTGACCAGGAACCCGTCGGCGTCCACGGTCACGTCGCTGAGGTTGGCGACCACGACCTGCTCGGGGACCAACGGCACCCAGGCGGTCTGGTCCTGCGAGGTGCCGTAGCCGGAGACGGTGGCGGTGAGCTGCCCGGAGCCGTCGGCCACGGTCAGCACCGGGTCGGTCAGCGTCCAGTAGCTCATGCCGCCGTAGAACGCGACGGTCAGGTCGCCGTCCCACGCGATGCTGGCGGTCCCAGCCGTGGTGTCGACGGTGCCGGACCCGGCGGAGAACACCGCGGTGGAGCCGGTGCTGCCCCCCGGTGCGGCAGCGGTGCCGGCAGCGGTCTGGCACTTGGTGGCCCAGGTCGCGATGGCGCTCCCGGCGGGGGTGTCCTTCACCACGGAGACGTTGCCGACCTGGCCGGCGTAGAAGCCGTCCGCCTCGGTCCACACCCGCGAGGACCCAGTGTTGCCCGCCACCCCGGCGGACAGGAAGTTGCAGCCACCGACGTACGCGCCGGCATTCGCCTCAGCACTCAGCGCCCAGCGCAGCTCGACGCCGTCGACGCTGGTGGACGCGGCCTGGGCGGGCAGCGCGGCGGCCACCCCCATGCCGAGCCCGAGGGCGACCGTGCCGAGCACCGCGGACCAGCGGTGTCGGACGCGATTCTCCCGAAGAGCCATCGTCAGTTCCTCTCGTCTGCCGACCCGAAGGTCAGCGCCGACCGTGCGCCCCACAGCGCACGGCTTCCCGGTGCGGCCCTGCGTCGGACCGCACCGAGCTCACCGCCAGGGCAGGACCAGCCAGCCCTTGCGGAAACCGAAGATCGTGCCGGAGCCGGCCAGCATCAGACCGGCGGCTCCCCAGACCACTGCTTGCCCAGCGGGGCTGGCGGCCACGTCCGGGATGAGACCGTCGCGCGCTTGCGTCACCGTCTGGGTGGTGACCGCCGGGATGGTCAGCGGTGGCGTCCCGGCCAGGGCTGCCGCCACCGGCGCTCCGCCCGCGCCCGAGGACCCCGCCGAACCCGAGGACGTCCCACCGCCACCGGCGGCGACGTCGGTCGCCTCCGGACGTTCCTCCGCCGGGACCAGCGCACTGGCGGCGTCGTAGCTCACGTACAGGGTGCCGGCCGGTTTGCGCGCATCGGAGGCCCCACCGGTGGAGTACCAGTAGGCGGCTTGCCCGGTGAGTCCCTGGAAGTCCACCAGGCTCTGCGGGAACGACCCCCAGTCCGCGCCCTCGCGCACCTGCGCCACCGCGGAGGCCGGGGCGTTGACGGTCACTCCGCGGTACTCCGGCAGCCGGGCGAAGCCCTGGTCGACCAGCTGCACACCGGTCAGCTCGGCCAGCGTGACCGTGGTGTCGGGCAGCCGGTTCCACTGCGTGGTGTCGGTCATCGAGGTGCCGTAGCCCCCGGCGGTGGCGGTCAACCGTGCGGTGCCGTTCGCCTGCACGGTGAGCACCGGGTCGCTGGCCCACCAATAGCTCATCCCGCCGTAGAAGACCACGCTGAAGGTGCCGGACCAGCGGATCTGCGCGGTACCCGCCTCCGGGTCGACGCTGCCGACACCACCGTCGATCACCACCTGCTGCTCGGTGACCCGGTTGTTGCCGGTGGTGACGGTCACGCCATCGCGGTCGGTGCACCGGGTGGCCCAGTCCGCGGTGACCCGGCTGCCGTCGGCGATCGGCCGGTCGACCCGGACATCGCCGTCGACGGCGCGGTAGAGACCGTCCGCCTCGGACCAGATCCTCGCGCTGCCCGCATTGCCGTCGCTGCCCGGCCGTCCGGCCATCAAGAAGTTGCAGCCGCCGAAGAACGCTCCGGCACCGGATTCGGCGTTCACCGACCAGCGCAGCTGACCGTTGGTGACGTCGATCTCCGGATCACCCAGATCCGGGATGGTGACCCCGACCTCGATGCTGCCGTCCGGGTCGTTGACGGTCGGCAGCGCCGCGACGGCCAGTGGGGCCCCGGTGAACAGCAGTGCACCGCCGAGGGCCAGGGTGGTCAGGAGCCGTCTCATCGCAGGACCTCCGTGGGGGTGACGTCCCCGGACAGGTCCGGCGGCGAGGACGGCGCAACGGTGGAGGACACCCGGGGCACGGTCGGTCCCTGCGGCACCGTCGGGTCGGGGGTACTAGTCGCGTCGGGGGTGCCAGTCGGGCCGGATTCGCCGGTCGTGCCGGGGCCGGGGGTGCGGGTTGGGCCGGGGGTGCCGGTCGGGTCGCTCACGCGGGGGCCGTCGGGAGTGCTGGCGACGCGGGCCGCCGCCCGACGACGACGCTGGGCAGTCACCAGAGACACCAGCACGGTGATCAGCAGCAGCCCACCGGCCACCGCGAGCGCGACCTCGGCTGCCGTCCACTGGTGTCCAGCATCCTCGGTCTCCGCGGCGATCAGCTCCGCCGCGCTGACCGCCGCGGGATCGGCGGTCACGGTGAACTCCAGCTCGGTGGTCAACCCGGACCCCGCCGCGGCGACCCGCAGCAGATGGGTCCCGACCCGCAGATCGCCCGGCAACTGGAGCGCCCCGGCGATCTCGCCCTGTGCCCCGGCGGTCAGCGGGCCGAGAGACACCAGCCCGTCATCCAGAGTGACGGTCAACTGCTCACCGGGGTCGAATCCCTGTCCGGCGAAGGTCAGCGCCCGGCCGACCACCGCGGTGGCCTGATCCACACCCAGGGTCGGTGCTACCCGCTCGGTCTCCGCGTCCGGGTCAGCACTCTCACCGGTGCCGCCGGTGCCCGCCGCGGACCCGGTGCTCCCGGAGACGAACGTCACCGGCGTGAAGCTCTCGTTGCTGGGGTTGACCACCCCGTGTGCCCCGAAGGTGAGCACACCGCACTGCACCTGGGTGCAATCGATCTGGGTGGTCGCCCCGTCGCGGCCCTGCGCGGTGAAGGTCGGGCCGGGCACGGTCAGCTCCGTCGACCAGCTGCCGTCCGCGCTGACCGTGCCGCCATTCGCCGAGGCCTCGGTGTCCGACCCGGGGAAGGACACGAACCGGATGTAGCCCTGGTTCTGCGCCGACTCGGTGTCCGGCACGTAGTCGTAGTCGCTGCCGGTGTGCCCACCCTGGCTGGGCCGCCAACTGCCGCCCGCGGCGTCGTCCACCCAGCCGAAGACCACATAGATCCCACCGAATCCGCCAGGGATGGACTGGAACCCGGTGCCGGACAGTCGCAGTGTGGTCGGACCGTCCAGACTGGCCTGCGCCCCACCCCCGACACCCTGGACGCTCACCGACGGAGCAGCCATCGCCGCCGGTGCGGACACCAGCAGGGTCAGCCAGGCGAGCAGCGCGACCGCTGCGGTACGGCAGGTCATCTCAGGGCCTCCGTCGGTGCGAATGCGGTGGCGGCAGAACGGTCCGGGAGCACGACGAGCTCACCGGTCCGGTCGTGTCGGAACACGTCCACCGGGTACTGGTAGAGGGCGGTGAGGGTGTCGGCGCGCAGCACGTCGCCCGGTGCGCCCAGCCCGTGCACCCGGCCCTGACCGAGCAGCAGTACCCGGTCGGCGTAGGCGGCGGCCAGGGACAGGTCGTGCAGCACCGCGAGCACGGCGGTCCCGTCGGCAGCGGTGCGGCGGGCCTGGTCGAGCACCTGCTCCTGGTGCCGGATGTCCAGCGCTGCGGTCGGCTCGTCCAGCAGCAGCACCGGCGTGGCCTGGGCCCGGCTACGGGCGAAGGAGGTGCGAGCCTTCTCCCCGCCGGACAGGGTCGGGAACCGGCGCACGGCCAGGTGCCGGACATCCGCGGCGTCCAGCGCCTCGCCCACCGCCCAGTCGTCGTCGGACTCCTCGGGTCGGCCCCGCCAGGGCGCCCGGCCCATCCGGACCACATCGATCACGGTGAACGGGAAGCTCAGCCGGTGCTCCTGCAACAGCACGGCCCGCTGCCGGGCCAGCTCGGCGGCCGCGAAGGCGTGCGCGTCCCGGCCCGCGTAGCGCACGGTGCCGGTGGTCGGACGCAGGTCCCCGGCGAGCAGGCCGAGCAGCGTCGACTTGCCCGCCCCGTTCGGCCCGACCACGGCCAGCAGCTCACCGTGGTGCAGGTCCAGATCGACGCCGGATAGCAGGGTGGTGCCCTCGACGCTGAACCCCAGGTCGCGGGCCTCGATCGCGGCGCTCATGCCCAGCCCCCCGCGGTGCGACGGGTGCGCCGGATCAGCCAGAAGAAGAACGGTCCGCCGACCAACGCGGTGAGCATGCCGATTGGCAGATCTGCGTACGCCACCGCGGTCCGGGCGACCAGGTCAGCGCCGGTGAGCAGCACCGCTCCGCCCAGCGCGGACAGCGGCACCAGCACCCGGTGACCGGGGCCGAGCAGCATCCGGATCAGGTGCGGCACCACCAACCCGACAAAGGAGATGATCCCGCAGAACGCGACTGCCGCCGCGGTCAGCAGCGCCACCACCACGATGCAGGCCATCCGTAGCCGTTCCACATCCACCCCGACGTGCCGGGCCGACCGCTCCCCGAGCGCGAGCAGGTCCAACCGCCGGGCGAGCAGGATCGCCGCCAGCACGCCGACCGCCACCAGCGGTGCGACCACGCCGACGTAGGACCAGCGGGTGCCGTTCAGCGAGCCCAGCTGCCAGAACACGATCTGCTCGCGGGACTGGCTGTCCCCCAGGAAGGTCAGGAACGCGATCCCCGCGCCGCCGACCGCGTTCACCGCCACACCGGTGAGCACCAGGGTGACCACCTCGGTACGCCCGTCGGAGCGGGCCAGCAGGTACACCCCCGCAGTGGCGATCAGACCGCCGATGAACGCCAGCAGCGCCGTGGTGTACGACCCGGCGAAGCTCAGCCCGAACACGATCCCGGTGCAGGCCGCCAGTGCAGCGCCGGAGGAGACCCCGACCACGCCGGGGTCCGCCAGCGGGTTGCCGAAGACCCCCTGCATCACTGCGCCACCGGTGGCCAGGGCTGCGCCGACCAGCATCGCCATCGCCACCCGGGGGAACCGGATGCTCCACAGCGCCGCGTCCCCGTTCGGGTGGGTCGGCAGCGCCAACCAGTCCAGCCCGATCCGGTGCAGCACCGAACCGAACACCTGATCCGGCGGCACCGCCAACTGCCCGCTGCCCGCACTGAGCACCCCCAGCACCACCAGCGCGATCACCAGGATCACGGTCACCGGCACCACCCGGGAGACCCGGACCGGAAGGGGTGCAACCGTGGAGGTGGCGGCGGTCATGCGGCATCCGGGGCGTAGATCGCGCGGGCCAGGGCGTCCAGCGTCTGGGCGGTGGTCGGTCCGAAGCCGAGCAGCTGGGTGTCCGCCATGTCCACGATCCGCTGGTGCGCACCGGCGGGGGTCTGCGCCACCGCGGGCAGCTGCTCCAACAGCCCGTCCACCCCGCCGACCGACTCCAGTCCCTCGGTCATCACCAGCACCAGATCCGGCTGCGCGGACACCAGGCCCTCGTCGGTGATCGGCCGCATGCCCTGCCAGCCGATCTCGGTGGCGACGTCGACCCCGCCCAGGGCGGTGATCAGCGAGTCCGCGCCAGAGCCGGTGCCGAACATGTAGTAGACCCCGGAGCTGCCGCGCAGGTAGAGGAAGACCATCCGCAGCCGCTCGGACTCCGCGTCGGGGGCGAGTCGGTCGATCTGCGCGGTGACCTGATCGATGCCCTGCTGGGTGCGGGTGGTCAGCGCGGTGCCGGCGTCGGGCAGACCGACCGCGGCGGCGACCTGGCCAATGAGAGTCCCGACGTCGTCCAGGCTGCGATGGGAGTCGACCACCACCACCGGGATACCGGCGTCCCGCATCTGCAGGATGACGTCCCAGGGGCCCAGGGTCGTGTCAGTGATGATCAGCGTGGGGGCCAGCTCCAGGATCGCCTCGCCGGTGAGGTCGTGCCCGTTGCTGGTGACCAGCGGCTTGTCCACGATCTCCGGGAAGTCGCTGGAGGAGTCCCGACCGACCACCTGGTCACCGAGTCCGAGCTCGTAGACGATCCGTGAGGTCGAGCCGTACAGGTCGAGCGCCAGGATCCGGCTGGTGTCGGTGACGGTGACCTGCGTGCCCTGCACATCGGTGACGGTGGCCGGCAATGCGGGCTGGGGGTCGGTCACCACCGGTTCCACCGGGGTCGCCACTGAGAGGGCGGTGCTCGGCCCTTGGTACTCACGCGGGTGCTCCAGCGGGGTCAGCGTCTCCAGACCCGGACGGTCCGCGGCGGCGACCGCGCCGTCGTGGTCGGTGGCCGCGGTGAGTCCGCATCCCGCGAGGGCGACAAGGACGAGAACCGGGGCGAGGGCGCGCCGGAAGCGCGTGAACAGGGACATAGCTGGACGAACTCCTGGGTGTGAAGGCTCGCCTAACCTAAGTTAGGCAGACCTCAGAAACAAGAGTCCGCCGCGTCACACCACCCGCTGGTGCCGCCTGGCGTCAGCGCTCCTTGAGGCGCTGCTCCTCCCGCTTGACCTCCGCGAAGCTCGCCCGCTCGCGGTGCAACCACTCCGGAGCCTCAGCGATCAGCGCCTCGATCTGCTCCGTGGTCAACGGGTCGGTCAGGCCGTTGCGGGCCAGCCCGGACATCGACACCCGCAGCCGCGCGGCCACCACTTGGCGCGGGTGTGGCCCGTTGCGGCGCAGATCGGTCAACCACTGCGGCGGGTCCGCCTGCCAGGCGTCCAACTGGTCACGGGACACTGGCCCGGCCTGGAACTCCTCCGGGGTCGCCGGCAGGTACACGCCGAGCTTGGCCGCGGCAGTGGCGGGCTTCATGGTCTGCGTCGCACGGGGACGGCGGGGCTGGGAGGTCACCGGTCCAGGATACGGACCACTCAGACGTCCAACAGCCGCCGCACCTCACGCGCGGCAGCACGACCGGCCCGGTTCGCCCCCACCGTGCTGGCGCTGGGGCCGTATCCGACCAGCTGGATGCGCGAATCGGCCACCGCCCGGGTGCCCGCCAACTCGATGCCGCCGTTGGCGTGCCGCAGTCGCAGCGGGGCCAAGTGGTCGACCGCGGGCCGGAACCCGGTCGCCCACAGCACCACCTGCGCGGGCACCTGCTCAGGTCCGTCCACCCAGCCCTCGGGCACCGGACCCGGCGTCCACTGCGCACCCTCCGGCACCAGCCGGTCGAACATCGGCCGGGCGCGCAACACCCCGGAGTCGATCCCGGCGCGGTACTCCGGGGTTAGGGACAACCCGGTCGCTGACACGATGCTGGCTGGCGGCAGCCCGGCACGGGTGCGCTCCTCCACGCGAGCCACCGCCTCACGACCGAGTTCCGGAGAGAACGCCGCGTCCACCCACTCCGGTGGACGGCGGGTGACCCAGGTGGTCGAACGGGCCACCGGATGGATCGCCAGCAGGTGCTGCACCGCGGAGGTTCCCCCGCCGACCACCAGGACATCCCGGTCGGCGAAGCCCTCCGGCCCGCGGTAGTCATGGGTGTGCAGCTGCACCCCGGCGAACTCCCGTTGCCCGGGGTAAACCGGCCAGAACGGTCGGGTCCAGGTGCCGGTGGCGTTGATCAGCGCACGGGCCAGCCAGGTCCGCCGCACCCGGCGCGGTGCCTGCGCGGCACGCACCATCGGCGGCGGGGGTGTGCGCGTCGTCCCGGCACCACAGCCCAGCACATCCTCGACCACCGGTGCGGCGGCAACCGGCGACGACACCGGCCCCACCGGGCGACCGCTGCGATCCACCGTCTCGACGGCCAAGAGCCCGTCCTCGGCCTCCCGCACGGCACGCACCTGCACCGGACGCCGCACCCGCAAGCCCTCGACCGCCTCGAACTCGCCGAAGTACGCGGGCAGCGCTTGGGCGGCGGGCAGCTCCGGGTCGAACTGCGGCAGCGGCCGATTCGGCAACTCGTACACGCTGTGCACCGTGCGCATCGTCAGCGTCGGCCAACGCTCCCGCCACGCGCCGCCCGGACCGTCCGCCGCGTCAAGCACCACAAAGGTCGGCGCGACCGACTCGGCCGCATCCACCGGCACGAATCCCGACCTGCGCAGATGTGCCGCCGCGGACAGCCCAGCCTGACCTGCTCCGATGACCACCACATCCACCGACCGGAGATCGTCGGTGGTCGTCGGAGCGTCAGCTGGTGCCACGTCAACAGAACGTACGCGGCCCATCCGACGTTCCCTCAGATCAGGATCGCGCGCGCCAGCTCACCGCGGTCGGCGAGTCCGAGCTTGTCCAACGCGCTCCGCAGGTGCAGCTGGGTGGTCCGCAGACTCAGGAACAGTTTGGCGGCGATCTCCCGGTCGTCGAGTCCGCGATGTGCCAGCTCCGCGACCTCGCGCTCCGGTTCGGTCAGCACCCGACTCGCACCGAGCAGGGTGGGCGCAGGACCACCGACGCCGATCGCCCGAGCCGCGTGATCGCCCAGGACAGCCTGCTGGGGCAGTCCAGTCAGAGCGGAGCGAATCTGTTCCGGATCACCCTGGGTGAGCGCCTGGTGCACCTGGTACCAGGGCAACAGCATGGGCATCACCGCTCGGGAGAACTGCTCCTCGATCACCGTCATCTGCTCGGGGGTGTACGGCCGAGGCCGCAACAGCCAGCATTCCAGCGCAATGCCCGCCTGTCCCCGCTCGGCCAGACGCAGACCCTCTTCCCACAGCTCCTGATCCATTGCACCGTCCTCCTGCTGCCCCGCCATGGCGACCTCCGCGAGCGGCAGCAAGGAGTGGATCGGTGGGCGGTGCCGAGCCGGCATCGACCGCAGCTCGGTCAGCAACTCCTCGGCCAGCACCAGATCGCCCATCCGGGCCCGAATCGACACCGCCAACGCCAGTGCACGTCGGTAGAACGGGTCCTCCCCGGGCCCGGCCAGACCGAATCGCAGCACCGTGCTCACCGCCACCCAGGCCTGTTCGGTGCGCCCGGACAGGAACAGCACCTCACTGAGGATGCAGCCGTGCACGCGAATGCCCTCCGCGTCCAGTTCGGCGCAAGCCAGCTCCAGCAGTGCACGGCTCTGCTGCTCCACGTCCTCCCACTCGCCCAACATCAGCAGCGAGGAGGAGCGCAGCCCGGCGAGCAGGTGACCGATCTTCCCGCCCTGCCCGGTCAGGTCACCGCGTTCGGCCAGCGGCAGCGCCAGATCCGGTCGACCTGCCTCGAGCAGCGCCCCGGCAGCGGCCACCAGGGTCAACGCGGCCAGCGACCCTTCCCCATGCACCGGCAGCCGCCCCCACACCGGGTCCAGCGACTCGTCCTCGCGGATCCGGCGCTGGATCTCGTCCCGCATCGCGTCGATCTGCTCCATCAGCGCCAAGTCGTCCGCGTGCCGGCGGCTCAGCTCCTCCACCATCAGACGCGACTGCCCGCTCCACTGCGCCCAGAACAGGTGCTGCTGGCGGTAGAGCATCCGCTCGACCACATCGTCGTCGCCGCGCACCGGGGTCTGGCGGATCACCTCGCCGATCTCTTCATGTGCGGGTCGACGACCGAGCAAGGTCAGGTACGGCAGGGCGGTGCGCACGCAGGGGTGCGCGATCCAGGCGCTGCGCAGTGTCACTTCCCGGGCCACGTCGTGCTCCTCGACCTGGGCCGCCAGATCCGCCGTCCACAACGCGCCACGTCCGACCTCGTCCGGCAACGGCGACAGCAGCGTGTCCAGTGCCGATCGGGAGTCCAGTGCCGCGGACCGGAACCGCGGATCGATCGACCCGGCCTGCTCCGCGATCTCGTTGCGCCGGTGCGAGCTCATCCCGAACCGCAGCGCCGAGGCCAGGGCGGGCGGCGACACCACCAGACAGGCCACACCGTCTCCGTCCGGCGAGCTGAGCACACGTCCTCGGTCGGACAGCCCGCGCAACACCGTGACGCCGAGGATCCGTGAAGCGACATCCATCGGCAGCGGCCCGGTCCAGGACAACACCTCCAGGGCGTCCAGCTCCGACCTGGTCAGCCGGGGGACAAAAGCGTTCACCACGGCGTCCAGCGGCACGTGATCGACCGACGCCGCCGTGTGCCACCGCCCGTTGCG
Source organism: Cellulomonas sp. NPDC089187 (assembly GCF_040685135.1). NCBI lineage: Bacteria > Bacillati > Actinomycetota > Actinomycetes > Micrococcales > Cellulomonadaceae > Cellulomonas > Cellulomonas sp. NPDC089187. The sequence goes on from NZ_JBFBHI010000004.1 coordinate 210,417, forward strand.
CAGTTCGATGGCACCGGCATACCGGGCCGCGTCGACCAACGCGATCGCCACTCGTGGGTTGCCGCCGGAGCGGGCCGCCACCGATGCCAACAGCGGCACATCACCAGGGGCACCCAGGTTCTGCGCCACCAGGCTCGACAACGACGTGAATCCCAGCGGACGCACCCGCACGTCCGCGGGTGCCCGGCCGCTGAGCATCTCGGCGATGAACGTCTCGGCCTCGGCCTCCACGCGCTGACCACCGGCGGTCAGGACGTACTGCGCGCCGGTCTGCACCAGCGCCTGGTGCACCGCCTCGGCACTGCCCGCGTCCACCTGGTGCACATCGTCGATCAGCAGGACGGCGTCCTCGGCGGAGAGCTCCTCCACCAGCCACCGCACCAGCTCGATCGGCGAACCGTGGGCCAACGCCGGGGGGAAGTCCGGGTGTCCGAGCAGGGCGGCGTGCGGGCGCGGGCCGGCGGCCATCAGCAGCAGCACCGGTCGCCCTCGCGCGGCGAGGCGGTCACGCAGCGCACACAGCACACTCGTCCGCCCTGAGCCGTCGTCACCGCGGACCACCACGTCGCGGCGCAGGGCCAGCCAGGTCTCGACGGCGTCGACAGTAAGTTCGAGATCGCGGAGGAGCAACGGGGCACCTTTGAACGGGAGCGGTCGGATCCGCTCCACGATAGGAACGCATCCCGGGTCATTGGCCCGAATTGCCCGATCTAGGCCGACGACACCGCTCCATGAGGTATCCGGGAGCCCATCAGCCCGTAGCAGCCACGCTTGGCTCACGCGAGCGGACGGCCAGATCTGAGTACCCGAAGTGCGTCATTCGTGACGGAGCTCGGCGAACCACGTGCCGCACCTGGTAGGCATAAGCCATGTCACCGCGTCTCCACCGCGTCACAGGCCCTCTCACCAGCGCGGATGCCCACGGTATCCGCGCTCTCGCCCGGGCCGCCACCCAGAGCGACGCAGTCGAGCCGCTGTCCGAGCAGCCCCTGCTCTGGTTGACCGGTGCCGGCCCCGAGATCCATCACCTGATCCTGGGCGACCCCTCCGCACCCGTCGGTTACGCCCAGCTCGACCTGCGCGATCGCTCTCAGGCCAGCGCGGAGCTGGTCGTTCACCCGCAGGCCCGCCGACAGGGACACGGTTCCGCCCTGCTCGACGCCCTGGCAGATCCCGACGTCCCGGTCGATGTGTGGGCGCATGGCGACCTGGCCCCGGCCCGATCGGTGGCCGCGCGCCGCGGGCTGCCGGTCGTGCGCGAGTTGTGGCAGATGCGGCTCGATCCCCTGACCACCCCCGCCGATCCGATGCCCGCACCCGAGGGCATCACGCTGCGCGCTTTTGAGCCTGGCCGGGACGAGTCCGCCTGGCTGGCGCTGAACTCCGCGGCCTTCGCCCATCACCCGGAGCAGGGCCGCATGACCCGGACCGATCTGGACGCCCGCGAGGCGGAACCCTGGTTCGACCCGGCCGGGTTCGTGCTGGCCGAATCCGAGGGACGACTCCTCGCCGCGGGGTGGACCAAGGTGCCCCCGGGCGCGGACGAGGGCGAGATCTACGTGCTCGGCGTCCATCCTGCGGCGCAGGGGCGCGGACTGGGCCGGTTGTTGACCGACTGGATGTTGAATCACCTGGCCGGGCGTGGACTGCGGACAGCAGTGCTCTACACCGAGGGCGACAACACACCCGCGATCCGCACGTACCGTCGGGCCGGATTCGAGCGCAGCGCCGCACACGTGGTCTACCGCCTCTGACTCCGCGGTGGTCCCCAGCCCGGAACTCGGTCCCCCACCGGACACCTTCCGGTGCCACCATGGGGCGATGAGCGACAACTCGGACCAGCCGCCCCGCGGTCGCACCCGGCGCACCTCCTCCACCGCCCGCACCGGCAGTACCGGCAGTGCCCGGTCAGATGCGACCAATGCTCGGAGCAACGGTGCCACCGGATCCGACGGCACCGCCGCGCGCGCCACCCGTCCCTTCGCGCCGGAGCTGGCCGCGCACATCGCCGAGCACATCGCCCCCGCACCGGAGATCGACGCCCCGGAGCCCGCCGCTCTCGACCCGCTGCCGGACGACCGGTTCCTCGACCGGGAGATCTCGTGGCTGGCCTTCAACCAGCGGGTGTTGGAGATGGCTGAGGACGACAGCCAGCCCCTGCTGGAACGCGTCCGCTACCTGGCGATCTTCGCCTCCAACCTGGACGAGTTCTTCATGGTCAGGGTGGCCGGCCTCAAGCGCCGGATCGCCGCCGGACTCGCGGTCACCGCCGCCTCCGGCCTGAGCCCGCGGCAGGTGTTGGAGGCGATCAGCGAGCGCGCCCATGAGCTGATGGACCGGCACGCCGCCGTGTTCACCGAGCAGGTGCAGCCCGCCCTGGCCGCGGAGGGCATCACCCTGGTCCGCTGGGAGGAGTTGGGCGAGGCCGAGCAGGATCGGCTGCGCAAGTTCTTCCGCAAGCAGATCTTCCCGGTGCTGACCCCGCTGGCCGTCGACCCCGCGCACCCGTTCCCGTACATCTCCGGGCTCTCGCTCAACCTGGCCGTCGTCGTCACCAACCCGACCACCGGCAAGGAGCACTTCGCCCGAGTCAAGGTGCCGCCGCTGCTGCCCCGCTACATCGCCGTCGACGCGAAGGGTCGCCCGTCGGCCACCGCCGGACAGGCACCGATGGACAAGCGCCCGATGTCCTTCGTCCCCATCGAGGATGTGATCGCCCAACACCTGGACTACCTGTTCCCCGGGATGGAGATCCGCGAGCACCACACCTTCCGGGTCACCCGCAATGAAGACGTCGAGGTCGAGGAGGACGACGCCGAGAACCTGCTCCAGGCGTTGGAGAAGGAGCTGCTGCGTCGCAGGTTCGGCCCGCCGGTCCGGTTGGAGGTCGCCCGCTCGATCAGCCCCCGAATCCGCGCCCTGCTGATCCGTGAGTTGGGCGTGGTCGAGGAGGAGGTCTACGAGCTGCCCGCCCCCCTGGACCACACCGGCCTGAACCTGATCGCCGACTTGGACCGCCCGGACCTGCAGTACCCGAAGTTCGTGCCCACCACGCACCGGTTCCTGGCCGAGGTGGAGTCCGCGAACCCGACCGATGTCTTCGCCGCGATCCGGACCCGGGACATCCTGCTGCACCACCCCTATGACTCGTTCAGCACCTCGGTGCAGACCTTCTTGGAGCAGGCCGCCGCCGACCCCAAGGTGCTGGCGATCAAACAGACCCTCTACCGCACCTCCGGGGACTCCCCCATCGTCGACGCGCTGATCGACGCCGCGGAGGCCGGTAAGCAGGTACTGGCCCTGGTGGAGATCAAGGCGCGCTTTGACGAGCAGGCCAACATCGGGTGGGCGCGCAAACTGGAACAGGCCGGCGTGCACGTGGTCTACGGCATCGTCGGGCTCAAGACCCACGCCAAACTGTCGCTGGTGGTCCGCCAGGAGTCCGACGGCCTGCGCCGGTACTGCCATGTCGGCACCGGCAACTACAACCCCAAGACCGCCCGGCTCTACACCGACCTGGGCCTGCTGACCTGCGACCCCGATGTCGGCCAGGACCTCACCCGCCTGTTCAATCAGCTGTCCGGTTACGCCCCCAAGTCCCGCTTCCACCGTCTGCTGGTCGCACCCCGATCGGTGCGCGCCGGGCTGATCGAACGGATCGAGCGGGAGGCGCAGGCCGCCCGCGAGGGTCGACCGAGCTGGATCAAGATCAAGGTGAACTCGATGGTCGACGAGGAGACCATCGATGCGCTCTACCGCGCCGCCACCGCCGGGGTGCCCATCGACCTGGTGGTGCGCGGGATCTGCGCTCTACGCCCCGGCGTGCCCGGCCTGTCTGAGACCGTGCGGGTGCGCTCCATCCTCGGCCGGTTCCTGGAACACTCCCGGGTCTTCGCCTTCTGCGCTGACGATGGCATGCGCAAGGACCTGGTCGACGGCGGCAAGGAGTCCGACGTCCTGCTGCCCGGACCGGAGGTGTTCATCGGATCGGCCGACCTCATGCATCGCAATCTGGACCGCCGGGTGGAGGCACTGGTGCGGATCAGCGACCCGGAGCAGATCGCCGAGTTGGTGGACCTGCTGGACGAGTCAATGTCTGACGCCACCGCCACCTGGCACCTCGGACCGGATGGTGCCTGGACCCGGCATGCCACCGGCGACGAGGGCCCGCTGCGTGACCTGCAATCCGCCCTGATCTACCGGCAGCGGAGGCGATTGGGCGCGGGCCGATGAGCCCTGGCACCACTGTCGCGGATGCTGCCCGGGCCGCCCGCACCGCCCGTGAGTCCCGCCGGCCGCAGCTGGTCGAGGCCGCCGGTGCGCTGGTCTGGCGGGTCCGGCAGGGTCGACTCCAGGTCGCCCTGGTGCATCGCCCCCGCTACCGCGACTGGTCCTGGCCCAAGGGCAAACTCGAACCCGAGGAGCACGCCACCGTGGCCGCGATCCGGGAGGTCGAGGAGGAGACCGGCCTGCCGATCGTGCTCGGCATCCCCCTGCCCCGGTTGGACTACGCCCTCTCTGACGGTCGACACAAGCGGGTGCACTACTGGGCCGCCCAGGTCGCCGGTCGCCCCGAGGCTGCCGCCCTGCACGCCCGACCACCGATCCCGCACGCCTCACCGGATGAGATCGACAAGGTCGCCTGGATGGACGCCGATGTCGCGCGCCGGAAACTCACCCGCCGCGCCGATCTCGCTCCGCTGGACGCCCTGGTCAAGGCGCACCGCAAGGGCCGGTTGGACACCCGGGCCTTCGTCGTCGTCCGGCACGGCCGAGCACGCAGCCGCGCTGCGCACGGACCGGAGGAGGCCACCCGCCCGCTGACCCCGGTGGGGCGCCAGCAGGCCGACGCCCTGGTGCCGCTGTTGTCCGCCTTCGGCGTCTCCGATCTGATCAGCAGCCCCTGGGTGCGCTGCCGTGCCACCGTCGAGCCGTACGCCACCGCCGCCGGGATCACCATCGAGGAGGGCCCCGCACTCACCGAACACGCCCACGCCGAGGACGCGCAGTCCACGACCACCGCGGTTGAGGTGCTGATCACGGAGCGGGGCGGGGTGGCCGACCTCGCGTTGTGCACCCACCGTCCCGTGCTGCCGACTGTGCTCGGCGTGATCGACACCATGGCCCGCAAATCCGCACGGCCCGCCCTGCCCACCGAGGACCCGTGGCTGCACCCGGGCGAGGTGCTGGTCGCCCACGTCACCACGCAGCCGGATGCGCAGGGCCGGCGCCGGGTGCAGGCGGTGGAGCGGCACCGGGCCTGAGCACGGGCGCACGACCGACCGTCAGTGACTGAGCCCCGGTCCCGTGACCCGGCCGCACCTCGGTCCGGTGACAGCACAGCGGCGCGACCCCGAACCGGGATCGCGCCGCCGTCGCGCGGTGGTCAGTCGGTCACAGACCGGAGCCGGCCAGGGTCCCGGTGACCGGCTCGTCCGAGATGACGATGCACTGCGCCGTGCGGTTGCCGAACGCCCAGCTGCTCGTGGTCGGCTTGAGCGTGGTGGCGTTCAGGATCGAGTCCTCGTAGGCGGTCCCGACGAAGGTCGCGAACTCGTTGACGCAGAAGGTCTCCAGGTCGGACCCCTCCACATCGGCCAGCTGCGTGACGTTGGTGAGCTCCATCTCCGCGTAGATCTCCCGCGTGTGCGGCTGGTCGCAGGGGATGGTGCCCGCCGAGAACACCTCCTCGCCGTCCGCGATGGAGTCGTCCATGCAGTCACCGACCTTCAGGTCCATCACGTCGGTGTCGGTCGGCTCGGCGGTCTCGACAACCTCGTCGACCTCCTCGACCTCCTCGGATGCGGAGGCCGGGGTGCTGGCCGTGGTGTCGGAGGAGGACGTGGAGTCGTCCCCGCTGGAGCAGGCGGCCAGGCCGATCAGCGCGACCAGGACACGGCGGCGACGCCAGCACATCGGCGTGCGAGAGAAGAACGAAGAGTCATGCCGCCCATGCTGCGGCCCCGGCTTGCGCGACCAGACAGATCGAGTAGGCGGGTGCGGAAAACCGGGGCCGCTGTGCGTTCAGAATGAGTGCCCGATGGGCCAGGTCAGAGCGCCGAACCCTCCAGCGTCTCGGTCACTGGCTCCGGGCTCATCAGGATGCACTGCACCGAGCGGTCGTTGCCATTCTCCCAGCCGTCCTGGGTCGGGGTCAGGTACTGGAAGTCCAGGGTGGACTCCTCGTAAGCCTTGCCGACGAAGGTGGAGAACTGGTCGTAGCAGAACTGGCCAGCCTGGTCGTCCAGGTCGGTCGGGTACTCCTCGCCCTCCAGGCTGGTCTCGGCGTAGACCTCGGAGTCGTGCGCATCACTGCAGGGCACGGTGGGCAGGGAGGACACCTCGGTGGCCATGGTGGAGGAGGACAGGTCCAGGCAGTCGCCCACCGCGATGCTGAACACGTCAGCCTCGGCGGAGGCGGTGATCTCGCCGGAGGACTCGTCGCGCTGCGCCTCCGGAGCGGAGTTCGAACAGCCGGACAGGGTGAGGGTGGCCACCGCGAGGCCACCGAGGACATAGGTGAGGTTCAGCTTCCGCACAGACATGTGTGCAGTACAGCGGAGACCGGTACCCGCGTCCAGTTCGGGCGATTTTGACCGGTTAGCCCGAACGGGTGAGTCTCAGCCCAGGAAGGCGTGCAGCACCAGGTAGACCACCGCGGCCACCGCAGCGGCCGCCGGGATGGTGAGGATCCATGCCGCGCCGATGCTCTTGGCCACGCCCCAGCGCACGGCGGACAGCCGCTTGGTGGCACCGACGCCCATGATTGCGGAGGTGATGGTGTGCGTGGTCGACACCGGGGCGTGCAGCCAGTAGGCGTTGACGTAGAGCACGATCGCCGACACTGTCTCCGCCACAAAGCCTCGCGCCGGGTCCAGCTCGATGATCTTGCGACCGAGGGTGCGCATGATCCGCCAACCACCCGAATAGGTGCCCAGGGAGATTGCCCCGGCGGCTGCCAGCTTCACCCACAGCGGGATGGTGTCGCCGTCGTGGAACCCACCGGCGACCAGCGCCAGCACAATGACACCCATGGTCTTCTGCGCGTCCTGAAGACCGTGGCCGAGGGCCATCGCCGCCGCGGAGGCGGTCTGCGCGATCCGGAACTTGCGCTGGGTCGGGGCCGGCGAGGCCTTCCGCACCAGCCACAGCACGCCGACCATCACGGCGAATGCCAGCGCGAAGCCCAGCAGCGGGGAGACCACCATCGGAATGACGACCTTGTCCAAGATCGCCGACCAGTGCACCGTGATGCCGGAGGCGACACCCACACCCGCCAGGCCACCGATCAACGCGTGCGTCGATGACGACGGCAGACCCAGCCACCAGGTGATCAGGTTCCAGGTGATCGCCCCGACCAGCGCGGACAGCACGATCACCAGACCGGAGTGTGGTGCGACGTCGTCGATGCTGACGATGTCATGGGCGATGGTGGTCGCCACGTGGGTGCCGAGCAGCGCACCGAGCAGGTTGAACACCGCCGCCATCAGCAGCGCCGCCCGCGGGGTCAGTGCCCGGGTGGACACCGAGGTCGCGATGGCATTCGCCGCGTCGTGGAAGCCGTTGGTGTAGTCGAAGCCGAGCGCGAACGCGACGACCACGACGACGAGCGCGATCTCCACGGGAGCTCAGGACTCCTTGAGTGCGATGGTCTCGACGGTGTTCGCGACCTTCTCGAAGGCGTCGGCCGCGTCCTCGAGCTTCTCGACGACCTCCTTCAGCTTCATCAGCAGGATCGGGTCGGCGATCTCGTCGAACATCTGGGCCAGCAGCTTGCGGTGCGACTTGTCCGCCTGGTTCTCCAGCCGGTTCACCTCGACCCAGTAGTCACCGAGGGAGTCCATCGAGCGCAGCTTCGGCATCGCCTCGGCGGTCAGCTCCGCGCAACGCTGCAACACCTGGACCTGGTCGGAGACCCGCTTGGGCAGCTCGTCCAGCTTGTACAGGACGATGAGGTCGGTCGCCTCCTCCATGAAGTCCATGCAGTCATCCAGCGCAGAGGCCAGGCCGTAGATGTCATCCCGGTCGAAGGGGGTGACGAAGGTCTGGTTCAGCCGCCGCATGATCGAGTGGGTCGCCTCATCGGCGAGGTGCTCCACCTCATTGATCTGCTTGGCGATCGCCTTGCGTGCCTGGCGGTCCGCCCCGAGCAGTTCGGCGAGCAGATTCGCGCCGGTGACGAGGTGGGCCGCGGAGGCGGCGAGGAGATCGAAGAACGAGGTGTCGCGCGGAGTGAGGCGCAGGCGCACGGGACGCTCCCGGTGAGAGGGCTCTGGTCAGGCACAGGCTAGGGCAGCCAGCCGGTGAACACGCAACCCCGAAGATGAACGACAGGTGAACGAAACGGCTCCGCGCGGCGAACTCGCCCGAGGTTGCGCCAGAGGTCCCACCCGAGGTGTGAGCTACGTCGCTCACCATCTCGGAAGAGGGCGACGCCGGACCGGGAAGCGCCTCTCGGCGCGTGGCCGCTCGAAGCGGCTGAAATTGGAGCCCGGGGCTACCGCGGCCCGACGTCTGGGTCCATTTTACTCAGGACACCCAGATCGTCACCCGCTGGACCGCGTGAGGTACCCCACCCGTCCGCCGTCACTCCAGCAGACCGCCGCGCCACAGCCCGGCCGCGTGCTCCAACTCCTCCGCGGTCCGCAGCAGCCCGTCCGCACCTCGGGTCAACCGGTTCGCCGCCTCGGCATCCGCGAAGTCCAGATGGTCCGCATCGAAGGCCGCCCCGGTCGCCAGCACCCGGCAGAACGCGCCGCCGCGCTCCAGCGCCACCGCAAGGTCACCGGTGTAGACACCGGACAGCACCGCGTCCAACACTTCGCGCAACTCATGCGGCCCCGGCGGCGACACCACCCCGGCCACCACATGGGGCACCTGCGCTGCCTCAATGCCCAACCGGTACCGCTCCGCCAGGGTCGCCGGGTCGCGCCGCACCCACTCCCGCAACACGTACAGCCGCCACAGCGTGCCGGGCAGCGTCGTCGCCGGGCAGTCCGACCACAGTGCGGCCAGAGTGTCCAAGCCCTCGGACTCCACCAGGCGGACCAGCCGGTCCAGGAGCGCCGGGTCGTCCTCCGCACCCGCGCGGCCACCGTGCACCAGCGTCGCGGCGGTGGTGTGTGCCACCCGTGAGCGCAGCGCGGGATCCATCCCACCGGGGATTTGCTCGGCCTCCTGCGGGTCGAGCATGGCCGGACGACGGAAGCGGGGACGGGGCTGGTCAGCAGACATCACCGTCGATTCTGCGCTCCGCAGCGCCGGTCCGCGAACCCGTGTGCAGGCTCACACCTGTTCACCGCGCGCGCTCTGCGCACCGTCGATAGCGTCCCCGTCGCGCGTTCCGGGTGCGGGATGCGTCCACCTGGTCAAGGGTGGGACCGGCCCTCGACCGGCGCCCAACGATGTGCACCGGCCGGGCGGTCCCGCGCATCGGAAGGACATGTCATGGCTGGCAGCAGTACCGCGCAGGGGCGTCACCCGGCGCACAACAAGGCGATCGGGCTGGCGGTGGCCGCCGCCGTGGGTGGCTTCCTGTTCGGATTCGACAGCTCCGTGATCAACGGCGCCGTCGATGCAATCCAGGGGCAATTCGGGCTGGGGTCCACGCTGACCGGCTTCGCGGTGGCCGTCGCCCTGCTCGGGTGTGCCGCGGGTGCCTGGGCCGGTGGACGGCTCGCGGACCACTGGGGTCGCACCAAGGTGATGGTGCTCGGCGCGGTGCTGTTCTTTGTCTCCTCGATCCTGTCCGCCATTGCCTTCAGCGTCTGGGACCTGATCATCTGGCGGATCCTGGCCGGTGTCGGCATCGGCATCGCCTCGGTCATCGCGCCGGCCTACATCGCGGAGATCGCCCCGGCGGCACTGCGCGGTCGGCTCGGCTCGCTGCAACAGCTGGCGATCACGCTCGGCATCTTCGCCGCCCTCCTGTCCGACCAGTTGCTTCAGGAGGCGGCCGGGGGTGCCGCCGAGGTGCTGTGGTTGGGCTGGGAGGCATGGCGCTGGATGTTCCTGGTCGCCGTGATCCCCGCCGCGGTCTACGGCATTCTCGCGCTACGCATCCCGGAGTCGCCGCGCTACCTGGTCGCCAAGGGCCGCCACGATGAGGCCGTCGAGGTCCTGTCCCGGGTGCTCGGGGACGACGAGGACCCCCGTGAGCGGGTCGCCGCCATCGAGAAGGGCATCAAGAAGGACGAGGAGATCGCGGAGAAGGCCACCCTGCGCGGACCGCGATTCGGTCTGCTGCCGGTGGTCTGGGTCGGCATTCTGCTGTCGGTCTTCCAGCAGTTCGTCGGGATCAACGTGATCTTCTACTACTCCACGACGCTGTGGCAGGCCGTGGGATTCGACGAGAGCCAGTCGTTCCTGGTCTCCACCATCACCTCGGTAACCAACGTGGTCGTCACCTTCATCGCCATCGCGCTGATCGACAAGATCGGCCGTCGACCGCTGCTGCTGATCGGCTCGGCGGGCATGACCATCGCGCTCGCCACGATGGCCCTCGCGTTCACCCAGTCCTCCGGCTCCGGTGAAGACGTGTCGCTGCCCGGCGTGTGGGGTCCGATCGCGCTGGTCGCCGCCAATGCCTTCGTGATCTTCTTCGGAGCCTCGTGGGGTCCGCTGGTCTGGGTACTGCTGGGGGAGATCTTCCCGAACCGGATCCGCGCGGTAGCCCTCGGTGTGGCCGCCGCCGCACAGTGGATCGCCAACTTTGTCATCACGGTGACGTTCCCGCCGCTGCTGGACCAGTTCGGGGCGACCGGGCCGTACCTGATGTACGCGGTCTTCGCGGGGCTGTCCTTCGTCTTCGTGCTGGGCAAGGTGCCGGAGACCAAGGGGCTGGAGCTGGAGGACATGGACGAGCTGCCGTCGGTGCGGGGGGCGAAAGCGTCCTGATCCCGCGGGCCCCATTTCGTGGGGTCGACGCGCGAAGGAGCCTCCGCCGTCACCCCCAGACGTCACACAAGCCCCTCAAAGTGGCACGCACGACACTCAAGCGCGGCCAAAAGTTACTGTCCTGACCACCGAAACGCACCCACAGACCCCGGTTTGCCGACGCAACGCACGAGTTCCCCAGCGACCCTTCCTCCAGAGAAACCCCCATCCACTGGAGTCCGTCGTGCCACGCCGCCTGCTGCCCTCCACCCCCCAGGTGACCGCCGCCCTCGCCGGGTGCGCCCTCACCATGGGGGCAGTCACTTCCTTCGGCCTACCGGTCGCCGCTGCTGCCGAACCCGCCAGCGTGCACTCGACCCCCGCCCGGACGGTCGGCGCGCAGATTCCCGTCACCGCCACCGCCACGGTGGGCGCGGTTGTCACAACCGAGAGCCCCTCCGGCCCGGGCTCGCTTCTGGAGGCCATTCAGACGACCCAGGGCACCGGGCAGGCGATCAGCATTGATGCCGGGGTCTCCCGGATCGAGTTGGACGACACGATGGCCATCACCGGTGACGTCACCATCATCGGACAGGGTGCCGACAGCACGTCCATCGTCGGCGTGCCGTGGTCCCTGGACACGACCTACTCACTCACGGGGCAGCCCGGTGCCTCGATCTCGTTCAGCGGCGTGACGCTCATCGACGTCAGTACGGACCTCCGGGACCTCGACGCCTTCACTCTCACCGACGTCACGATCGCTGGCGAGCGCCTCCCGTCCGTGAACTACTTCAACGTGACCGGTGACCTGACCCTCGACCGGGTCACGATCCTCCCCTCGGTCCAAGTAGCCACCGGCAATGTCCGGAACCTGATCGTGCGCGACAGCTTTGTGGGTAGCAGCCTGGCCGCCCAAGGTGTCGTGAACGACGTCTTGATCGAGAACGTGGTCCACGACGTCTCCGCGTACGAGTTCCCCGGTCACATCGGTGCCGGAACGGTCGGGGGCAACGTCACCGTCACCGGTCTCACGCAAACCGACGGGACCAGGCTCACCTTCGGGAACGTCGAGGGCGATGTCACCTTGACCGATGTCACCATCGAGAACTCCAACCTCGTCGACCAGTCCGAGGGTCCGAACATCGGTGCCAAGGGCGCGGTCACCGTGACCGGTCTGCGAATGTCGGGGAACTTCATCGCCGGTATCAGCGTCAACGCGATGGACGGGTACGCGCAGAACATCCTGACCATCTCCGACGTCGAGCTGCGGCGTGATCCCACCCTGCCGATCAGCTGGTCGACCGGCATCGTGACCTCCGGCTATGGACGTGGCGGCGGCTCGATCAGTGATGTGCAGATCCAGCACGTCGGCACCGGGATCAGCCTGGACTCACCGGGCGGTCTCTACCCGGGCGATGACAGCGCAGCCCAGCCGCTGGTGTTCGAGGACGTCAGCATCGAGTCCCTGACTGAGACAACCACCACCGGCCTGAAGGTCACCGGCATCGGCTCACCCGTGGAGCTGCGACGGGTCACCATGACCGATCTCACCCAGTTCGCTTCCATCGCGCCCCGTTCGATGGAAGCCGGTGCCGCGCTCACCATCGCGGACAGCACCTTCACCACCCAGGCATCGGGGACGCCCGGCATCGCGGTCAGCGGCACTCCCTACACGCAGCTGGCCCTCACCTCCTCCACCGTCCAGAACATCGGTGCGGACGTCCTGCGTGTGGCGACCTCAACCGGCAGCACCTCGCCCGTGCTCACCGTGGATGGCAGCACTCTGGAGCTCGGGTCGGGTGATGCCTCGATGGCCGTCGCATCCATCGCCGCCGGTCTGGACGTGCGCCTGACCAACAGCACCCTGGTCGCATGGGACGCTGGACCGGCAACCGCCCGGTTCGATGCGCAGGCGGACGCGCGGATCGACTACAGCACCCTGGTCGGCGGGCCCGTGGTCGCCGGAGCCGGGGCTGCCGCGCTCGCCATCGACGCCAGCGTGCTGGACGCCGGTGTGAGTTCCGCATCCGGGGCACCGCTGACCATCAGCCGGTCCGCGCTGGCGGATACCGCCGACCAGGCGACCGCAGCAGGAGCCACGCTGGGTTCAGGCAACCTCTACTCCGTCGGTGAGGACGACCGACTGCTCTCCATGTTGGAGGACCACGGTGGTCCCGTCCCGACGTTGGCCCCGCAACCCGGCAGTGTGCTGATCGACGCGGCGGGCGACCGTACCGACGTCGTCACCGATCAGCGTGGGGTCAACCGCCCCACCTCCGGCACCGACATCGGAGCCGTCGAGATCGACGCCGGCACCCTCGCCCTGACCAATGCCACCGTTACCGGCGGCGACACCGCCACACTCGCGCTGACCCGGACCGGCTTGGATGTGGACACCTTCCCGCTGTCCGTCACCGTGGACGTGCCCTCCGGCACCGCGATCGAGGGCGTCGACTACCTCGCTCCCGCCACGACCGTGGAGTTCGCCCCCGGCCAGACCAGCCTGGAACTGCCGGTGCAGACCTTGGCGGTCGCCGGGGACGACACCTCCCTCACCGTGCAGGCCGCAGCACCCTCGGGCGAGCCAGCCACCGGCACCGTCACGATCCAGCAGGGCGGCCCCGTCACCGATCCCGAGCCGGAGCCCACACCGGACCCCGAGCCCACCCCTGAGCCGACACCCGACCCCGAGCCGACGCCCACTGACCCGGGACCCACACCCCCCGAGCACACCATTCCGGGGGCCGGGGCCGGGGCAGGGGCCACGCCGGAGGGTGAGGGGACCGCAGTCACCGTCAGCCCTGAGCCGACCGTGCGTTCCGGTGTCCTGGCCGTGACGGGCTCCGGCCTGGGCCTGGGGGCACTGGCCGCCGTTGTGCTGGCCCTCGGCACGGGCCTGGCCTGGCTCGCCCGGCGACGCCGGGCCTGAGCCCGCACCGTTCCACCCAGCGGCCCGACCTCTCACCCGAGAGGTCGGGCCGCTGTCGGTCACTCAAGCCACGCCAGCACGACACTCACTCCGGCCCTGCACTCGCTGGAATCCCGGAGCAGAGGTACGCGCGGCACCCGATATCCCACGTCAACGCCCATGAACTAGTCGACTCTTGACTCAGTCGCCTGTCCGCCCTGCACGCCAGGCATTCGCCAAACACCTCGATCAGCTACTCCGGAGTCCTCGATGACGCCTGTGCCCGCCCGTCGCCTCACCGCCGGTCTCGCAACCGCCGTGCTCGGTCTCGGCTGCCTGTCCGCCGTCGCCCTCGACGCGACCCCGGCATTCGCCGCCACCCCGAACGCTGGCCCCGTGCCCGTCACTGCGGCGGCCGCCATTCCCGCGGTCCGCACCGCCATCCCGGTCGGTGCCACCGTCACCACCGGTGACGACGCAGGACCCGGCTCCTTGCGCGAGGCGGTCGCGGCCACCCAAGGCACCGGCCTGGCGATCAGCATCGACCCCGGCGTGCCGGTCCTCACCCTCAGCTCACCGCTGGTCGCCGACGGTGACATCACCCTGATCGGCGCGGGAAGCTCCCTCACCACCCTCACCGGCACCGTCGACCTCGGGCTCAGCGTCACAGCCGGTTCAGCGCTGACCGTGAGCGGCCTGACCCTGGGGGACATCGGGTTGGGCTACACCGCAGCGAGCTCGGTACACCTCACCGATGTCACCTACCGCGTCGCGGAGGGCAGTTACCACTCTGCCTCGTTCGAATCGATCTCCGGCGATGTCGTCCTGGACGGCGTCGTCATCCCCGACACCGTGTCCCTCACCGTCAGCCAGCTCGGCGGGGACCTGATCATCCGGAACAGCACCCTGAGCCCCTCGCTGGTGTACGGATACCGGTTCGACGGGGACATCGTCATCGAGGACACCACCCTGTCCGCTGCCGCCGACTCGAATGCCGCCGTCTGGCTGGAGGACATCTCCGGCAATGTGCGCATCGCTGGCGTCCGGCAGACCGGTCCTGCGGGGATGTCCTTCTTCCGGGTCAACGGCAACGTCGCAATCTCCGACGTCACCGTCGAGAACGACAGCCAGGGCGTCGCCCGGGGCCCGGTGCTGGGTGAGATCGCCGGATCAGTCACGGTCGATCGCCTGCATGTGAGCGGCCTGTTCATGGAGGGTCTGGCCGTCAACGGCATCAGCGCCGGAGCAGCCGCGCAGACGCTATCCATCACCGATTCCAGCTTCGTCGCCCCGCCCAGCGAATCCGGAATCCGTTCCTCCGGCATTGTCACCAACTTCTTCGGGCTCGGCGGGGTCGAGATGCGGGGAATCCGGGCCGAGGGCACCGCCGTCGGCATCAGCGTGGTCGGTCTCGGTCGCAACGATGAGGGCCTGCCGGCTGGTCCCGCCGTGTTCGAGGACATCTCGATCACCGGCTCCCGTAGCGACAGTTACACGACCGGCCTCCTGGTGGACGACGCCTTCGGAGACGTCACCGTGCGCACCAGCACCATCACGGAGGTCAGCAGCCCCGTGATCGTCAGCGGCACACCGACCGAGGGGTCCCGTCTGAGCGTCACCGACAGCGTGCTGTCCACCGTGGACGGCCCCCAGGGCCTGTCCGCACTGAATGTGCGCAGCGCGGCCTTCGCCGAGACCACCGTCTCCGGCTCGCACCTGAGCGGGTCAGGTGAGAGCACCCTGAGCATCGACAACGCGGGCTACTCACGCACCGGCATCGACGGCTCCGTGCTGATCGAGAACACCACCGTCGCCCTCGGGTCCTCCGTCGAATGGGCCTCCGCCGCCGCGATCGAGCTGGCCACCGACGCGGACAGCACCGTGGTGAACACGACCGTGGTCGCCCGCGAGCCGAGCGACGCAGCCCTGATCAGCCACCGGTCGAGCAACGCCGGACCCTTGTCCGTGGCCTACACGACCGTGGTGGGGGGCAACGCCGTCTCCAGTGAGACCACCGGCGAGGTCACCATCGACGCCTCCGTCCTGGACGGCACCGGCCTGATCACCACGAGCCCCAACGCCCACGTCACCCGCTCGGCGCTGACCGGCGAGGTCGGCGATCTCACCGGTGTGACAGTCGACGATGCCACCCTCGGCGGCGTGGACCCGACCCTCGCGCTCGGCCCGCTCCAGGACAACGGCGGTGCCACCCCGACCATGGCCCCCCTGCCCGGCAGCCCTCTGATCGACTCCGCCGGAGCCCGCACCGAGGTCACCACCGACCAGCGCGGTGTTGCCCGGCCCGCTTCCAGCACTGACATCGGAGCGGTCGAGATCGAGCCCGGCACCGTCACGATCACCCCCGAGGTCACCGTGGACGGTGGCACCACCGCCGTCCTCACCCTCACCCGAACCGGAGCCGACACCGACACCTACCCCCTGGACGTCGCGCTCACGGCCCCGGACGGCACCGCCGTGCTCGGCACCCACTACCTGTCGCCCACTGAGACCATCACCTTCCCGGCCGGCGTGACCACCATCGAGATCGCGATCGACACGCTCGCCGTCACCGACGGTGCGGACACCTGGTTCACCGTGCGGGCGACCACCCCGAGCGGGCAGTCCGCGGACGGCACCGTCACGATCCACCAGGCCGCCTCGACCGGTGGCGAAGGCCCGTCCGTGATCGACCCGCCGGCCAGCGGCGAGGGACCGGACCCCGTCGACCCCCCGCAGAACCAGACCCCGGCCCCGACCCCGGCCCCGACCCCGGAGGACGAGACCGCGAGCGCCGAGCCAGCCGTACGCTCCGGCGTCCTGGCCGTCACCGGCCGCACCGTTCTGCCTCTGGCCCTCGGGGCACTGGCACTCACCGCCCTCGGTGGCGCACTGCTCCGCCTGCGGGCACGCCGCTCCACGCACTGAGCACCTGATCGTCGTCCGGCCCGCGCCGGTCGACACGAGTGGGCCCCGTCGCACGTCGACGGGGCCCACTCGTCTTCTGTCCCGTGAGCGTGGAACCCTGGGCCCCGATCGGACGTTCACCCGTCGACGGAAAGGACGATCGTGCACCTCAGCTCCCTCCCCCACCCGCAGGCTCAGCGATGAGCGGCACCGCGCTGACCGCTCAGGACGTGTGGGCCGGCTACGGGGGCGCCCCCGTCCTCGCCGGCATCGATCTCAGCATTGCCCCCGGGGAGACCGTCGGGCTGATCGGGCGTTCCGGTGCCGGGAAGTCCACGCTGATCCAGGTGCTACTCGGCTTGAATAAGCCCACGCAGGGCCGCGCGACCTACGGCGGTCGGACCGTCACCCGGCTCTCCCGGAAAGAGAAGAAGGGCTTCCGCGCCACAGTTCGGGCCGTCCATCAGGAGGGGCTGTCCGGCGCTGACCCGCGGATGACCGTCGAGCGACTGCTGCTCAACACCCTCGGCGACGCCCGCAAGGCTGGACTCGCCACCGGTCAGCAGCCCGAGGACGTGCTCGCCACCGTCGGCATGGAACCCCGGTTCCTGACCCGGACCCTCCAGTCACTCTCCGGCGGAGAACGTCAGCGAGTCGTGCTCGCCAACGCACTCGCCACCCGTCCGGAGATCCTGATCCTCGATGAACCCGCCACCGCCCTCGACCTCGCCCTGCGCGACACCGTCACCGACCGGATCGCCGAGCTGACCAACGCCGGTGTCGGCCTGCTCGTCGTCTCGCACGACCTGCGCATGGTCGACCGCCTCACCGCGACCACCCACGTCCTCGCCGAGGGCCGGATCGTCGAGAGCGGACCAGTGCGACACCTCATGGCCGACCCGCAGCACGCGGAGACCCGCGCCCTGGCCGAAGCCCTGCCCGACGCCATCGGCGGACTGCGCTAGCAACCCTGAGGATCCACCCCGGGGTCCCGCACACTGCACGCCCCTACTCTGGCGACCCCACCGCCGGCGTCGAGTCCCGCACCATCAGCTCACCGTCGAGGACGACCGTCCGCCCCACCTCACCGGCGAGCGACAACGCCACCGCCTCCCGACCGGCCTCCACCAGCGGCAACCGGACCGTCGTCAACGACGGCGTGACCTCCGCCGCGCCCGGATTGTCATCAAACCCGGCCACCGCCACCTGCTCCGGCACCGACACCCCCGCCCGACGCAGCACCGCCATCGCACCGAACGCCGCCTGATCCGTGATCGCGAACACCAGCGGTACCCCGGCACCCGCCTCCGCCGACAGCACCCCCGACGCCAGCACCTCGGCCATCGCCTGCTCCCCCGCCTCCCGGGTCGGCTCCGGCATCCGCTGCACGGTCACCACCTCACCGCCCACCACAGCCAATGTCTCGACAAACCCCGCCAGACGCTCCGCACCCCGACCCGGACGCTCCGGCCCCGCCAACACCACGAACCGCCGATACCCCAACGCGTGCAGCTCCAACGCCAACCGGGACGCACTGCGATGGTCGGCGACATCCACCCCACTCGTCCCCGGCATACTCGCCCCGATCAACGCCGCCGAACCCCCAGCCGCCAGATACGACTCCAACGCCCGCAACGAGGCCATGTCCGCCTCCTGGTTGCCCGTGGCAGCCCCCACCAGCACCATCGCGCGCACCCGCTGCCGCGCCAGCGCGTCGATCACCGTCGCCTCCCGGCCCGGCACCTCCCGCGTACTGGCCAGCGTCACACTCAACCCAGCCTCATCCGCGGCAGCACTCACCCCCGACGTGATCGCCCCGAACAACGGGTCCGACACATCCGCCACCACCAAGCCGATCGCGTTCGTCCGGCCCCGCGCCATCGCCTGAGCCACCCCGTCCGGCGCATACCGGAGCTTGTCCGCCGCAGCCCGCACCCGGCGCGCCAACTCCGGCCCCACCGTGCGGGTCGCGCTGCCATTGAGCGCACGAGAGGCGGTGGCGAGGGAGACACCGGCCTCGCGTGCAACATCGCTGAGCGTCACAGGGCGTGGCATGACACCGACGGTAGGCCCATTCCCAGCGGAGAGACAGCGCAGATCGGGGTGGTTGCACCCGGATGAGTCGCCAGTCACATGAGTAGCGGGGTGGGGTGATGGGTGGCGAGAAGTGAAGGAAAATCGGGTGGGGGGCGGGTATTGTTGCTGGTCAGGAAGTGTCCGTTCCCCGCGTGCGGGGATGAGCCCCAAGGGAGCCGGACCAGCCCGCGCCGATCCGCTCGGAAACGGCGTCCGTTCCCCGCGTCGGGGGTGAGCCCCGAGCGAGCTGACCTCGCGGCAGGAGGGTGGAGGCCGCCCCCCGCGTGCGGGGCACCCGGCCTGTCCTGCAACACCGCCCGACAGCGCGAGGAGTCTCGTCAGACCCGCCGAACGATACCCACCGCCTGTCCACAAACTGAGGGCCGGAACTCCGCATGGAGTTCCGGCCCTCAGCGTCGAATCGTCACGCAGGCATGAGCCCCGTGCCCCCGTCACCCGAGGACGCGATGGGCGGTGCCGGCGGCACGTCGGTGCCGGAGGCCGGGTTGCTGGACGAGGTCGCGCCCACGGAGACCGGCTCCTTGGCCCGGGGGCCACGGTCCTCGCCGCGGAAGGTGAACTCGCCGAGCAGGCCTTCGCCTTCGGCGTCCACGATGACCTGCTGGCCGGAGTGCAGCTCGCCGAACAGGATCTTCTCGGACAGGACGTCCTCGATCTCCCGCTGGAGTGCGCGGCGCAGCGGCCGGGCGCCGAGCACCGGGTCGTAGCCCTTCTCGCTCAGCAGGGTCTTGGCGGCCTCGGTCAGCTCGATGCCCATGTCCTTGTCGCGCAGGCGGGCGTCCAGCTTGGCGACCATGAGATCGACGATCTGGAAGATCTCCGGCTGCGAGAGCTGCGGGAAGACGACCACGTCGTCGACGCGGTTGAGGAACTCCGGGCGGAAGTGGGTCTTCAGCTCGTCGTTCACCTTCGCCTTCATCCGCTCGTAGGAGGTGGACAGGTCGCCACCGGCCTGGAATCCGGTCTGCACGCCCTTGGCGATGTCCCGGGTGCCGAGGTTGGTGGTCATGATGATGACGGTGTTCTTGAAGTCGACCACCCGACCCTGCGAGTCGGTCAGGCGACCGTCCTCGAGGATCTGCAGCAGCGAGTTGAAGATGTCCGGGTGAGCCTTCTCGACCTCGTCGAACAGGACCACCGAGAACGGCCGACGACGCACCTTCTCGGTGAGCTGACCGCCCTCGTCGTAGCCGACGTAGCCGGGGGGCGAACCGAACAGCCGCGACACGGTGTGCTTCTCGGAGAACTCGGACATGTCGAGCTGGATCAGCGCGTCCTCGTCCCCGAACAGGAACTCGGCGAGCGCCTTGGCCAGCTCGGTCTTCCCAACACCGGTCGGCCCGGCGAAGATGAACGAACCACCCGGGCGCTTCGGGTCCTTCAGGCCCGCACGGGTCCGGCGGATCGCCTGCGACAGCGCCTTGATCGCGGCGTCCTGCCCGACCACACGCTTGTGCAGCTCGTCCTCCATCTTGAGCAGACGGCTGGACTCCTCCTCGGTCAGCTTGAACACCGGGATGCCGGTGGCCAGCGCCAGGACCTCGGCAATCAGCTCCTCGTCGACCTCGGCCACGGCGTCCAGGTCACCGGACTTCCAGGCCTTCTCCTTTTCCTGGCGCTTGAGCCCGAGCTGCTTCTCCTCGTCGCGCAGACGCGCGGCCTTCTCGAAGTCCTGCTCGTCGATCGCCGACTCCTTGTCGCGACGGGTATCGGCGATCTGCTCGTCCAACTCCTTGAGCTCCGGCGGTGCGGTCATCCGGCGGATACGCAGTCGAGCACCGGCCTCGTCCACCAGGTCGATGGCCTTGTCCGGCAGGAACCGGTCGTTGACGTAGCGGTCCGCCAGGGTGGCGGCGGCGACCAGGGCACCGTCGGTGATGGACACCCGGTGGTGCGCCTCGTAGCGGTCGCGCAGGCCCTTGAGGATCTCGATGGCGTGCGCCAGCGACGGCTCAGCGACCTGGATCGGCTGGAACCGGCGCTCCAGTGCGGCGTCCTTCTCGATGTACTTGCGGTACTCGTCGAGGGTGGTCGCACCGATGGTCTGGAGTTCACCGCGGGCCAGCATCGGCTTGAGGATGCTGGCGGCGTCGATCGCGCCCTCGGCGGCACCCGCACCCACCAGGGTGTGGATCTCGTCGATGAACAGGATGATGTCGCCGCGGGTGCGGATCTCCTTGAGCACCTTCTTCAGGCGCTCCTCAAAGTCACCGCGGTACCGGGAACCGGCGACCAGCGCACCGAGGTCCAGCGTGTACAGCTGCTTGTCCTTCAGCGTCTCCGGCACGTCACCACGGACGATGTCCTGGGCGAGGCCCTCGACGACCGCGGTCTTACCGACGCCGGGCTCACCGATCAGCACCGGGTTGTTCTTGGTGCGGCGGGACAGCACCTGCATGACCCGCTCGATCTCCTTCTCGCGCCCGATGACCGGGTCGAGCTTGCCCTCACGGGCGGCCTGGGTCAGGTTGCGACCAAACTGGTCGAGCACCGCGGAACCGGAGGGCTGACCCTCCTGCGGGCCGCCGGCAGCGACCGGCTCCTTGCCCTGGTAACCGGACAGCAACTGGATGACCTGCTGGCGCACCCGGTTCAGGTCGGCACCGAGCTTGGTCAGCACCTGGGCGGCGACACCCTCGCCCTCACGGATCAGGCCGAGCAGGATGTGCTCGGTGCCGATGTAGTTGTGGCCGAGCTGCAAGGCCTCGCGCAGCGACAGCTCCAGGACCTTTTTGGCGCGGGGGGTGAACGGGATGTGCCCGCTCGGAGCCTGCTGGCCCTCCCCGATGATCTCCTGCACCTGCGCGCGCACAGCGTCCAGCGAGATGTTCAGGGACTCGAGCGCCTTGGCGGCGACACCCTCCCCCTCGTGGATCAGGCCCAGGAGGATGTGCTCGGTCCCGATGTAGTTGTGGTTGAGCATCCGCGCCTCTTCCTGGGCGAGGACGACCACCCGACGGGCACGGTCGGTGAATCTCTCGAACATGTGCACTCCTCACGAGCGGCGTCCCCGGAGGGCCGGACAGGTGCTGGCCGGACACACCGAGGGCTGGCGTTGTTCGATGCTAACGGCGGGGGTGGGGCTGGGCGTCCCGTGTTCGCCGCTGGCGTGATGCGGGTCAGCCGCTGCCGTCCGCCCTCCGTCAGAACCCGCAGTAAGGAGTACGTGGGATCGAACTGGCCGATCCCCTCGTGACTGCCTGTGGCACAGTGCTCATCAGCACAAGGTGAAGCCGCTCATCCGACGCACAAAAACCCCGCCCGTTTGATCGACTCCATCAGGAGTTACAGGGACGGTTCCGGGGTGTTGTCATCAGGGTATGAGGGCAGGCATGGCAGTCGATGTCAACGACCGTGACGAGTTCGACCTGCTGAGCGCGCGCTTCAGCGCTGCACGCTTGGCGCACTACCTCGAGGATCGCGCGACCGAGCTCGACATCTGGAACACCCAGGTCGCCGGTGCCCTGCTGACCGACATCGGATACGTCGAAGTAACGCTGAGAAACACTCTAGATCAAGCACTGGCCGTGCGACACGAGTCCCGCGGCCTACCGGGCACGTGGCTGGACGACCCTGTGGGGGGAGCTCGGGCGCGACCGACATGGTTCCGGACGTCACGACCGGCAATATCGCGACATCGATAGCGCCCTGGGCCGTGGGCTGTGCCGCCACCGCTCGTGTGTCTGCCCATCAGGTCGCGCCCTCCCGACCTTGCCTGGGTGGTCCCGAATCGAATCTCGTACTCGATCTTCTTCGGCGGGCGGGGAACCAGCTCGCCCTTTTTCGCGGCGGCCACGGTTACGGGCGCTCAACCGGCTCATCGAGCCATTCGAGGTCGGTCGACCCCAGGCCCGCAGCTAAGGCCGTAGCGGTCTGCTTCCACGACATCAGCTCCGCGAGAGCCAGGTGCGGCTGGTCGACCGCGAACGATGCTCGTGCAGCATCCACGAGGTCCTGAGCGCAGCGCGCCCGATGCGTCTCCGACAGGGCGAGCATCCACGGGAAGGTCTTTGACATCCGTGAGGCCAGGGTGCCGGCGTCCTGGGTCGTGACCGTGATCAGCTGAGCCACGAGGTTCAGCAGGCGGGCACGGCTTTCGGGCTCACGCCGTGACATGAGCACCAGCGACTCCCCCGTCGCGCCGAGTGACCGTCACCGGGCGCTCCTCGGCCTCAGCGAAGACCTGCGCCGAGTGCTTACGTTGTGTTGCTCATGCACCCACGGCATTCCGAACACGTTCCGACGTCCAAGCGGTGCAGGCCCGGCGACCTCCACGGGGTGTGCGGACCGGCGCGCTGCGAGCACGGTCCAGTAACGATCCGATTCGGTCCCCTCAGTTCGGCGGCGCGACGTGACAGGCCAGACACGTTGACCGGTTCGAAACTGGTTGTGAATCGGTCGAGGTTTCTGGGGCCCCCCGCAGCGCACCGGTTCCGGACCTCGCTCCGGTATCGGGCAGACCTGGCCAGCAACAGAGCGGAGCATCCAATCCGAAGGTCGACGTCGCCAGCCCACACCGTCCCGGCTTTGATCAGATCCTGGCGAGTCAGGCGTTGGAACGGCGGTGGATCACGGACGTGTACGGATGCGGCCTGTTGGGCAGGTCGCTGTCGTCGCGGGCGACTCGCCACCAGTACTCAGAATGGACGTCGGGTCCGATGTACTCAAAGAGCCCCACCAGCCCTAGAAGCGCGGTCGGCGAGTCCGCCAAGAAGTCCCATCCGTCACGCTCAGCGCCATAGCACTCGCGCTGAGCGTCCCGCCACACCTGAAACCCCTTCCGGCGCAGAACTTCGATCGCGGACGCCTCGACATTCGAGTACTCGGACAAGGCTGGCAAGTCGATACCTCCACATCTAGCCATGGGATCGGGATCGAGCGTCCGCCCGGGCCGATGGTAGGCCTCCCGCTCAGACCCCTAGAGCAAGCACCCCAGGTCGCGGCACCTCGGGTTCAGCGAACGTGCTTGTGGCAACCTACAACGGTCCGGAACTGATCGTTTCCGGGTCGCTCCGCGGCGGGGCACGTGACCAGCCCGACACGCCGAGATCCACCGTCCCGCAACCCTGTCCCGAATCCGGATCCGTGCCGGTAGCGTTTTCGGGGACGAGCGGTGGCTGACGGTGAAGATTGGGTACGCGCGGGTCTCGCGGACGGATCAGAACCCGGCAGCGCAGGAAAGTGAGCGGCTTGGCCGGAGTGCAGGAGTCCGTGGTCCGTTTCCCGCGTGCGGGGGTGAGTCCCGGCTCCTAAGTGGCCTCGCCTCGGCCATCCCCGGACCACCAGCCCCCCCGTCGAGCTGACATGGATCCCCCCGCGCGAGGTATCCGCACACTCCCGCCCACACACCTGCGGCCCGACACCCCACCGGGCGCCGGGCCGCAGCCGTTGCAGGCCTCAGTCCGCGTCCAGATCCCGCGACAGCATCGCCACCAACTCGTCCAGCACCGCCTCCGCCCCCTCCGCATCAGACGCCAGCTCGACAGTCTCCCCGTGCTTCACCCCGAGCCCCATCACCATCAGCAGGCTGGTGGCGTTGACCGGGTTGCCGCCCTCCTTCGCGATGGTGACCGGAATCCCGTGCCCCTGCACCGCGCGGGTAAAGAGGGAGGCGGGGCGGGCGTGGAGTCCGACCGAGGAGGCGACGGCGACCTGACGAGTGGCCATGGGTGTTCCTTCCGAAGCGGGTATGGGGGTTCGAGTGTCAGTCGAGTTGCTCGCCGTTGGAGGTCACGACGCGCCGGTACCAGTGGTAGCTGTCCTTGATCAGCCGCTTGCCGGTGCCGTTGCCGTAATCGTCCAGGTCGACGTAGACGAACCCGTAGCGCTTACCCGTCTCGCTGGAAGAGCAGCTGACGATGTCGATGGGCCCCCAGGGGAAGAAGCCGATCATCTCGACGCCGTCGCGGATGGCGTCACGGGTGGCCCGGATGTGCTCGCGCAGGTAGTCGATCCGGTAGTCGTCGCTGTTCGTGCATCAGTCATCGGTGCCGAGTCCGGAGGCCGCGGTGTCTCGGTTGTGCCAGCGGATGACCGCACACGGCTACGTCAACGAGTTGTGGGAGCAGCGCTCGTCGACGGCCTTCGGGGAGCAGTTCGCCGTCCCGCACTCGCTGTACATGGATGCCGCGCGCACCGGCATCGCGGTGCTAGTCACGGACGAGGCGATCCCCTGGGGAGAACGCGGAGTCCGACTCGTCCTCCTGGTCGCGGTCAGCTCCGCCCAGCGCACACTGTTCCGGGACGCACTGGACCAGCTGATCGGAGTACTCAGCGACCCGGCCGCGGTGCAGACTCTGGTGGACCGGGCAGACTCCCATCCGGGCTTCGTCCAGGCGTTGTCGGAGCTGCTGGACGGCTGATCAGGGCGTCGGCTGCGTGACCCGCCGAACCAACTCCACCAGCGCCGCCCGCTCGGCTTCGGCATCCCGCTCGGTCCGCCCGGTGACCAACCGGACCATTTGTGGCGCGGTGAACCACCAGGAGGACAGCGCGAGCACGGCGGTGAGCACGACCTGCGCATCCAACGTGTCATGCCCGGCGGTGGCGATGGCCGTCACCTTGTCCTGATAGGCACCCAGTCGCTGGTCAGGCAGCAGCTGTCCGTCATCGGCGAGTCCTTCCCAGGCCATCAGTCGGAGCAGGTGGGGGTGCCCGTGGTGGTAGTCGTACACCGCCCCCGCGTAGGCCCCGAGGTCCTCGGCGAGCTCGGGGGTCAGCGGGACGGATTGGGCCAGACGGTCGAGCTCGTGCGCCAGCACCGCGTCGAACAGCTTGTGCTTGTTGCCGAAGTACGAGTAGATCCGCTCCTTGTTCACCCCGGCCGCGGCGGCGACGCGGTCGATGCGAGCGCCTGCGGGTCCATGCTCAGCGAACTCGGTGACTGCCGCGTCCAACAGGCGTGCTCGGGTGCGCTCTGTGTCCCATGCCATACGACAAACTCCAACTACTCGTTTGGATATTGCGCGAATCGGTGTGAGAGTACAACCAACCGGTTGGAGATCGACTCTGACACGAACCCAGGAGTGCACCATGACCATGACCACCGCCGAGGCCACCGGCGCCCTGCTCCAGCACTATGGTGCCGGGGAGCTCGACGCCCTGATGGACCTGTTCGCCGACACCGTCGACCTGGACGTTCCTGGCGCACCGCACGTGCCGTGGACCGGAGCCCGCAGTGACAAGGCCGGTGCCCGTGCGTTCTTCGACCTGCTGATCAACGGAGGCCTGACCGAGCCGGAGGCCTTCGACGTGCACCACATCGTGGTGGACGGAGACCAGGCGGTCGTCCTCGGCCGCAGCCGGTTCCGCGTCACCAGCACCGGACGATCCTTCGACAACCCGTTCGCGATCCACGTCACCGTGCAGGACGGCAAGGTCGTGCGCTATCACATGCACGAGGAGAGCTACGCGATCGCCGAGGCCTTCGACCGCTGAGCCGCATGGCGCGCGGGTGGCGGTCGTCCCGACGCGACGATCGCCACCTGCGCCCCGACACGCCGGACACCCCGGTTCGATTCCACGACCCGCACCCGCACGATCATCGGTCAGCGGGACGAAGGTCCCCGTCAACCCCCCATGTTGTGTTGCGAATCTTCTCCGGGCACAACATCTAGTGGGCGGGCGTCGGACCCGCAGGAGAGGGATGACCGGGGATGACCGCCGTGGAGACCGACCGCATGCAGACCCTCGAGCAGGCCAGCCTGACGGTGCGCAAGCGCGATGGTCGGTCCCTGCCCTATGACGACAGCCGGATCGCCGCCGCGCTGCGTAAGGCGTTCATCGAGGTGCATGGTGAGGTCTCCCCGCTGCACGAGCTGATGCTCACCGATCTGGTCGAGCAGGCCCGCACTGAGCTGGCCACCCGCTTCACCGGCGAGGTGAAGATCTACGAGATCCAGAACGTGGTCGAGCACATCCTGTTGGAGTCGCACGAGTACGCGGTGGCGCAGGCGTACATCGACTACCGGGTGCAGCGCGACCTCGCTCGCAGTCGCGCCCTGGACGTCAACCACTCGGTCGGTCAGCTGATCGGCAAGGACCAGACGGTCGTCAACGAGAACGCCAACAAGGACAGCGACGTCTTCAACACTCAGCGTGACCTGACCGCGGGTGCGGTGGGTAAGGCGATCGGTCTGCGGATGCTGCCCCCGCACGTGGCGAATGCGCACGCCAAGGGCGACATCCACTACCACGACCTCGATTACCACCCCTACGCGCCGATGACGAACTGCTGCCTGATCGACTTCCGGACGATGCTGGCCGACGGCTTCCGGATCGGGAACGCGCAGGTCGACCCGCCCCGCTCGATCCAGACCGCGACTGCGCAGATCTCGCAGATCATCGCGAATGTGTCGTCCAGCCAGTACGGCGGTTGCTCGGTGAACCGAATCGACGAGCTGCTCGCCCCCTACGCGGAGCGGAACTTCGCGAAGCACCTGGCCGACGCCGAGCGCTGGATCGACGACGGGGCCCGGCGTGAGGAGTACGCGCGAGAGAAGACCAGCAAAGACATCTACGACGCGATGCAGTCGTTGGAGTACGAGATCAACACCCTGTTCACCTCGAACGGGCAGACCCCGTTCACCTCGGTGGGCTTCGGGCTGGGGACCGGGTGGTTCGAGCGGGAGATCCAGCGCGCGATCCTCCAGATCCGGATCCTCGGACTGGGCAAGGAGCGGCGCACCGCGATCTTCCCGAAGCTGATCTTCACCCTGCGCCGGGGCGTGAACCTCGACTCCACCGACCCGAACTACGACATCAAGCAGCTCGCCGTCGAGTGCGCCACCAAGCGGATGTACCCGGACATCCTCAGCTACGACAAGATCGTCGAGATCACCGGCTCGTTCAAGGTGCCGATGGGCTGCCGCTCCTTCCTCCAGGGCTGGACCGACGAGGACGGCCAGGACGTGGTCGAGGGCCGGATGAACCTCGGGGTGGTCACCCTGAACATCCCGAGGATCGCCCTGGAGACCCGCGGCGACATGGACGCGTTCTGGACCCTGCTGGAGCAGCGGTTGGAGACGGTGCACGACGCCCTGCTGTTCCGGGTGGAACGCTGCAAGGAGGCCGTCCCGGCGAATGCTCCGATCCTGTACGTGCACGGCGCCTTCGGCCAGCGACTGGCACCGGACGACGACGTGGACGCCCTGTTCCGGGGCGGCCGGGCCACCGTCTCCCTCGGCTACATCGGGCTGTACGAGGCTGCGGCGGCGTTCTTCGGCGGTGAGTGGGAGGGCGACCCGCAGGCCAAGGAGTTCACCCTGCGGATCCTGCGCACGCTGAACGCCCGCGCCAAGGAGTGGACCGCGCAGCACGGCTACCAGTTCAGCGTCTACTCCACCCCGTCCGAGTCGCTGACCGACCGGTTCTGCCGCCTGGACACCAAGAAATTCGGCTCGGTGCCGGACATCACCGACAAGGACTACTACACCAACTCCTTCCACTACGACGTGCGCAAGGCCCCGACCCCGTTCGAGAAGTTGGACTTTGAGGCGGAGTACCCGGCCTACGCCTCCGGCGGGTTCATCCACTACTGCGAGTACCCCGTGCTGCAGCAGAACCCCAAGGCACTGGAAGCGGTCTGGGACTACGCCTACGACCGGGTCGGCTACCTCGGCACCAACACCCCCATCGACCACTGCCTGGAGTGCGACTTCTCCGGCGACTTCACCCCCACCGAGCGCGGATTCGCCTGCCCGTCCTGCGGCAACACCGACCCGCGCACCTGCGACGTGGTGAAGCGGACCTGTGGCTACCTGGGCAACCCGCAGCAGCGTCCGATGGTGCACGGTCGCCACGTGGAGATCTCCTCCCGGGTCAAGCACATGGCGGGCAGCACCGGCTCGGTCCCCGACGCCTCATGACCCGCGACCCGCGCCCGGACTGGACCGCTGCCCGGCTCAGCCAGCGCCGGGTCGCCGACTACAAACCCTTCGTGATGGTGGACGGCGAGGGAGTGCGCTGCTCGCTGTACGTGAGCGGTTGCCCCTTCGCCTGCGACGGCTGCTTCAACGAGGCGGCATGGAGCTTCCGCTACGGCACTCCCTACGACGACGAGCTCGCCGACCGGATCGCCACCGACCTGCGGCACTCCGCGGTCCAGGGGCTCTCCCTGCTCGGCGGTGAACCGTTCCTCAACACCCAGGTCTGCCTGGACGTGGTCGGTCGACTCCGCGCGGAACACGGCCGGAACAAGGACGTGTGGTGCTGGACCGGCTACACCCTGGAGGAACTGCTGGCCGAGGGCGGCGACAAGGCAGAGCTGCTGGCCGACGTCGACGTGCTGGTCGACGGACGGTTCGAGCTGGCGCAGCGCGACCTGACCCTGGCGTTCCGGGGCAGCCGCAACCAGCGGGTGCTGGACGTGCCCGCCTCACTGGCCGCGGGGCACGCAGTGGAGTGGTCGGGTGGGTTGCGAGTGGCACAGGAGGCGGAGCAGATCGACCGACGGGTGATGATCTGACCCCACCGGAACCCCTCACCACTCCCGCTCGTTCAGCCCGCATGACCCAGCCCGCCCCCGACGGCCTCGCCGGCGAACTCGACGCCGCCGAGCGTTCCCCGCTGCTGCACCGGATGTCCGCGCTGCGGGCGAGGCTGCACCGCCGCCGGGCGACCCGGCTGCTCTACCGCGCGCTGGTCACCGCCGTCGGGGTCACGCTGGTCGCGGTGGGTGTGCTGCTCTTGGTGCTGCCGGGGCCGGGCTGGCTGATGATCTTCCTGGGGCTGGGGGTGCTCGGCACCGAGTTCCCCGCGATCCGGCGGATGACCGACCGGTTCAAGGCGCGGGTGCTGCGGGTCTGGCGTCGCTGGCGGGCGCGTCGGGCGTAGCGCTCAGTGCAGCCCAGCCGCCTTCGCCCAGGCCACCGCCTCGGCGCGGCTGGACACGCCGATCTTCCGGTAGATCGACCGCACCTGGGTCTTCACCGTGTTCCGGCTGACGAAGAGTCGTCGGCCGATGTCCTCCAGCGTGATCGCCTCACTCAACTCGGCGAGCACTACCCGCTCGCGGACGCTCAGCGGGTCGCCGTGGGTCGCCTCGCAGCGGGCGATGTCGAGGTCGAGGGCGGTCATGGTTCCTCCGTACGGGTGATCGATGCGTGACGGCGTCGTGCCGTGTCAGAGGTTCGGACCACGCCCCTGGGCGGATGGGCGCATCACCCAGCCGGGCTACCCGTCGCGCCTCACCGGATGAGCGCGCGGCCGACGATCCGGGCCGCCACGCCCGACCGCGCCACCTCCGCCAAACCGTGGCCGCGGTCACGCCACTCGTGCCTCGTGGCACTCATTCGCCACCGTGTTCTCACTCAGATCCACGGATCTGACTCAACTCCCACTGCACCCTGACATGAGGTCGCCCCGACGGAGGGGCGCATCCCTCAAATTCGGGAAGTAGAGACATATGCCGAGGACGTCTGCGTCCGCCCTGCGCACGGGCGGTCTCATCGCCCTGATCATCGCCGCGCTGACCGCCTGGTGGGTGGTCCCCCCGGCCGCCGCTGCCGAGGGCGATCCGCTCACCATCGAGACGGGCCGCTGGTCCAGCGACCGCCACTGGGCCAACCTGATCACGACGAGCGAGTTCCGACTGGTCAACCACACCGACACCACCTACGAGGACGTCTACGTCTCTTGGGAATCGGCCACCGGTGACGTCGGGATGCGGGTCGCCACCGAGGCCCAGCCGAGCTGGTACAACCCGGACTGCACCCAGCCCGGCGGCAACGGCACCACGATCCTCTGCGGACCGTTCACCGTCCCGGCCAACGACACCTACTCCTTCGAGATGGGCGTCGCATCGGGCAGCGAGTTCCTGCTCGAGCACGGCCGGGTGAACGAGGATTTGACCGCACAGATCTCCTCCGAGGCGGCCAGTTTCACCAGCACGCCCGAGGTGACGTGGAGCTTCGCACTGTACAGCGACATCTACATGCAGACCGGTCTGCGCCTGATGAATCCGGGCAGCAACCCGACCACGATTGTCCCCGGCCTCGGGAACTACACCGTGAACAGCCCCCAGGACAAGGAGCTGCACTGGGTGCTGAACAACCAGGGCTCTACCAGCATCGCCAACGGGGTCTCCACCCTGGAGCTGCCCGCCGGGTTGACCGCGACGACCATGCCGGAGAACTGCTCGGCGTCCGGGTCGACCGTGACCTGCCAGTGGCCGTACATCGGTGCGTACTCCACGACCACGCAGGTGTTCGGCGTGCGCGTCGACCCCGGACTGCCGGTGGGCACCAAGATCGTCATCGACGCCGACGACTTCTCCCTTGAGGTCACCAGCCCCCACGAGTCCCCGAACGCTCTCGGCGTGCTCACCGACCGCTGGACGGCGAGCCCGATCTCCACGCCGTACACCCTCACCGTCGTGTACGAGGAGCCCACCACGGACTTGGCGATCTCCCACAGTGCCCTCACCGATGACGTCGTCGTCGGAGAGACCGTGAGCCTGCCGATTAGCATCAACGTCCTGGACGACACCCTCGGTGCCCAGGGTGTCACCGCCCGGATCGAGGTCTCCGGCGCGACCGACATCAGCACGACGCTGGCCGGCTGCGAGGTGACTGGCACCGTCATCACCTGCGCGCTCGATGACATGGAGCCCGGCGCACAGCTGACCGGGACCGTCGATGTGACCGTGGCCGACGTCGACCAGCTGACCCTGTCGGCCTCCACGACGACCAGCACGCTCGACCGCAATGTGCGCAACAACACCGTGTCGGCCAGCTACCCGGTGGTCGCCGCCCCGGTGGAGCCCGAGCCGACCCCGGAGCCCACCACGGAGCCGACGACCGAGCCGACGCCGGAACCCACCACCGAGCCGACCTCGGAGCCGACCTCGGAGCCGACGACCGAGCCCACCACGGAGCCCACGCCGGAGCCCACGCCGGAGCCGACGCCGGAGCCCACCACGGAGCCGGAACCGACCCCCGAGCCGACAACGGAGCCCACGACCGAGCCGACGCCGGAGCCGACGACCGAGCCCACCACGGAGCCCACGCCGGAACCGACGACCGAGCCCACCACGGAGCCGACCATCGAGCCGACTGTTGAGCCCACGGTCGCCCCGACCACGGACCCGACGCCGACCGCGCAGCCCACGGAGCCGACCCCGGGTCCGACCACTGGCGAGACCCCTCACCACCCGGAGCCCCCGGCCGCCCCGGTGGACACCGATCCGCTCGCCACGACCGGTACCACCACCTGGCCGCTCCTCCTGACCGGCGGCGGTCTCCTGATCGCCGGTGCGGCGGCCCTGCTGATCGGGCGTCGGAAGACGCACTGATCTGAGCCCGACGATGAGGCGCCCCCGTCCACACCGGACGGGGGCGCCTCATCGTTCCTGGTCGGTGTCCGACAGCCCTCAGCGTGACCCGTCGTTCTCGCGCCGACCGGCCTCGCGGAGCGCCCGCCCGCGGCGCACATCCTCTTCCCGCTTCGCCTGCTTCTTGTCGCTGGCCCGCGTGTCCCGCGGCGGAAGCTGAATGGTCTGCTCCGCCGCGATGCCGCCCTGAAGCTCCCGACCCCGCTCGATCTCCGCGTCCAGCTCCGCACCGAACAGCAGCGCCACGTTCGTGATCCACAGCCAGAGCAGCATGATGATCACCCCGGCGAGCGACCCGTAGGTGCTGCCGTACGACCCAAAGTTCGCCACATAGATCCCGAAGCCGAGCGACGCCAGGATCCAGACCACCACCGCGACCAGCGCCCCGACGCTCATCCAGCGGAACTTCGGCTGACGGACGTTCGGGGTGGCGTAGTACAGGATCGCCACCGCGAGGATCACCAATGCCAGCACCACCGGCCACTTGGCGATGTTCCACACCGTGACCGCCACCGCGCTGAGCCCGATCGCCTCCCCCACCTGCTCCGCGATCCCGCCGGAGAGCACCACCGCGACCACGATCACCACCGCGAACAGCACCAGCACCAGCGTCACGACCAGCAGCACCGGACGCAGCTTCCAGATCGGCCGACCTTCGTCGATCTCGTACACCCGGTTCATGCCCCGGCTGAACGCGGCGACGTACCCGGAGGCAGACCAGAGCGCCACCACCAGGGAGATCACGAAGGTCAGCCCGGCACCCGGCGAGTTGGTGAGGTTCTCCAAGATCGGTTTGAGCGTGTCCTGGGCGGAGTCCTGCCCGACGATGCCCGACGCGGTCGACACCAGGTCCTCGACCAGCCGCTGACCGTCACCGACCAGCCCCAGGATCGACACCACCGCCAACAGCCCGGGCGCCATCGCCAGCACCGTGTAGTACGTCAACGCCGCAGCCAGGTCCGTGCACTGGTCGTGGCCGAACTCCCGCACCGTGGTGCGCAGCACGTAGGCCCACGATCGCGTGGTCAGGTCGTCCGGCGAGTCGGGCTTGCGCGGGTCGTCCGGTGCGGGAGCGGAGCTGGCCCGCTCGGTGCTGGTCTGATCGTCCGGTGCCATGACGCCTCCTGCGCGGTCGGGTCCGACAGCCAGCGTGAACCGGCGGCGTCGGCCCCGCCACATGAACGACGAAGGCCCGGGATCGTGATGATCCCGGGCCTTGTCTGCTGTGCGCCTGGAGGGACTCGAACCCCCAACCTTCTGATCCGTAGTCAGATGCTCTATCCATTGAGCTACAGGCGCGCCACCCCGAGGGGCCGCGGATGAGACTACCGGTTCACGCCCTCCAACCCAAACCGGTCACCACGTCAGACGGGTCACACTCACCCGAGGCCCACTCGACACCAGACTCGGCGACCGCCAGTGGGCGGCCACTCGATGCCCCACTCGCCGCCCAGCCGTGCGGCGAGTTCGGTGCGGTGGCTGATCTGCCGCATGCGACTGGGGTCCCGGACGCCGACCAGCGCACCCTCCGCACGCAGGTCGAGTTCCAGGAGCAGCCGGTCGTCGGCGTGGGTGCAGGCCACCGCCTCGCGGATCAGCTCGGTGGCCACCAGTCGCACCCGGGGCCGCTGCTCGGCCGGGATACCCGCAAGCGCCAGGCACCGGTCGACCCACTGGCGGCCTGCCGCGGCGGCGCGGGGGCCGGCAGCGAGTTCGATCGCCCGGTGGGGACGCTCGGTGTCCATCCGCGCGGGGGCGGATGGCAGCGGCACGACGACGGCGGCAGCGGACATGAGGGCTACTCGACCTCAGGCGGCGGCCTGGTAGTCGCGCCACAGCTTGCGCGCCACGACGGCCACCAGTCCGGTCACGGCGACGGCGGTCACCAGCTTCTTCATGCGCTGCTCCGATTCCCTGAGACGCCCGGGTGGCGTCGATGGGATCGAGTCTGTCCCGGAATGGGTGCGTGGCGGATCAGCCTGGAGGATCGTTCTGGGGTCGTCCTCGGGGAGGACTTCTCCGGCCACGGAGTGCCCCGTTTGGAGGATGACGGCCCGGCCACCACGCGGTGGATGTCCGGAGCCACCCGCGCGACGGTCATGCCCGTCGACACGAAACCCCGCCCCAGGACATCCCGGAGCGGGGTTCGACGAGGGTGAGACCCTCGGAAGCGGAGACGGTGGGATTTGAACCCACGGAAGGGTTGCCCCTTCACGACCTTAGCAGGGTCGCGCACTAGACCTGACTATGCGACGTCTCCAAGCTGGCCCAGCGTACCTGGCGCCCGCACTCACCGGCAAAGCGCGCGCACCCCCCCGGACGGCGGGCACTACTCAGCGTTCGAAGGCCCACTCCCGGTCGCTGACCATCCGGGCCACCGCGAGCCCGATGCAGAGCGCGATCACCACCAAGCCGGCCTGCACTCCGTAGGCCAGCGCGGAGGTGGTGTCGCCGTTGGAGAGGAAGAAGATCGCCCGGTAGGCGGCCGCACCCGGGACCATGATGACCACCGCGGGGACGGAGACCGTGATTCGGGGGACGCCCATCCGGGGCGCGATCAGCGCGGCGAGCACCCCGACCAGGAGGGCGGCACCTGCGGCGGCGGCTTGAACCGGCACATCGGCGTCGACCAACAGCAGTCGTCCGGTGTTGGCGACCATCCCTACCACGGCGGCGGCCAGTGCCATCCGGCCGGGGCTGTTGAACATCAGCGCGAAGCCGAGCACCCCGACAAAACTCGCCACCAGGCGCAGCGCAGTCATCACCGCGGGGTCAAAGGTCGGTGCCACCGCGGGCTCCGGGGACAGCCCCGCCACCATCGACACGCCCCACACCGCGAGCGCCGCCGAGGTCAGCACCACCAGCGCGTAGGACAGCCGGGCCACCCCCGCGGAGAAGTCGAGTTTGGCCAGGTCCAACCCGCCGGTGACCAGCGGGAACCCGGGGATCAGGAACAGCACCGCGGAGATGTACCCGGCCGCGTGCCGGGCCTCGGTGGCACCCAGCTCGTGCACCAGCGAGACCACACCGAGGTAGGCCAGGCACGCCACGGCGGCGGCGACCATCGTCACGCCGAACTGGTTCAACCCGCGATGCAGCAGCAACCGTCGCACCAGCTGGCCGAGCCAGGCACCGATGAACACCGCACCCATCTCCACCGGGCCGCCGTTGTTGAGGAACGCGAAGGCCGCACAGGCGATGGCTGCCCACAGTGCGTTGACCACCGGGCGGTAGAGCAGTGGCTTGGACTCGATCCGGTCCAGCTCGGCGGTGACCTCGTCCACGGTGGCCTGTCGCCCGACCAGCGATCCGGCCAGGTGTTCCAGTTCGGACAGCCGGTCGGCGTTGATCCCGACGCTGCGGACCTCGGTGACCTCGGTGCGGAAGGAGTTGCCCCGGTGCGAGGTGGTGGTGATCTCGGTCAGGGTGACATGCGCCTGGTGCCGGTCGATACCGAGCGCCCGTGCCACCCGGGCCATCGAGGACTTCACTCGGTAGGAGCCGGTGCCGGCGGACAGGCTGAGGCGACCGACGCGCAGGGCGACGCCGGACTGACGGATCAGTTCAAGCTCGTCATCGGTGGGCTGAGTGGGCACCGCACCATGATGACGGTCCGGATCAGCGACCACCGGGACCCCGGGCCCGGCTACCGCCGCACTGGGCAGTGGTCTCGATCACCCGACCGGCGTGCTGGCGGCGCTCGCCTCAACCGGCCGGAAGGGCGGCATCCATCGCCGCTAGCACCATGCCTTCGATCGGCGCTGGCTGCGTACCGGGCCCGCCGAGGTCGAGGTCGGTGACCTCCGGACCGGTCTGCGCGATCACCACCCGGACAAAGTCGGACAGCGCCGAGGTCACTGCGGTGCGGACCGCGGGGTCGGAGCACTCGCGTGCCAGGCGCTGGAGGTCGGTCACCACCTGGCCTGCCGCCGCGGTCTGCGCGGGTGTGCCGCCGAAGGGCATCCCACTGCGGGCGAAGAGCTGCTGCACCCGGCTCAGGCGCACCCACTCGGCGAGGGAGGCCTCCACTGAGCCACGCAGTCCCTCGGGGCCGTCGCCCTCACCGTGCAACTCGTCACGGTCGAGGAACCGCCGTTCACCCGCCTCCTTCGGCTCCGTGCGGAGTTCGGTGCGGTCACCGAGCACGATCCACACCTGGCGGGTTCCGGCTGGGAACTCCCCGTCCACCCATACCTCGGCCGGGTAGTCACCGGCAGGTATCGAGAGCTGGGCCAGCATCGCCCCCGCGCGGACCTGGCAGCCGTGCCCGCCCACCCGCAGCACCGTCTGGTGCACCCGTGTCCCCTCAGCGGGTGGGTGGGTGTCGAGCGTGATCGTCAGGGCGGCATCCGCCGGGACCGCGGCCCCGACCCGGAACGCGGGGGTGGGCGGCACCGCAACCGCCAGGATGGGACTGTCCTCGGTGACCCACCCGTCAGTGGAGGTCCACTCGGGCTCGTCCTGCATCGTGGTGTCCGCGAGGACGACTCCGTCCCAGCGACGGACCGGACCGGGGACACGCATGACCAGGGGGAACATCCGAACAGGATGTCAGACCGCCCCGCCAGCGGTCATAATCCCGGCGTGACCGTGACCCGCTGCCCCTGTCTGAGCGGCCAGCCCTATGACGACTGCTGTGGCCGGTTCCACCGCGGGGAGGCCACCGCCCCCACCGCTGAGCAGCTGATGCGCTCGCGATTCAGCGCCTTCGCGGTGAACGACGCCGATTACCTGCTGGCGACCTGGCATCCGCGCACCCGCCCGGCAATGCTGGAGCTCGACCCGGCGGATCGTTGGTATCGGTTGGATGTGCACGCCACCGAGCGCGGCGGGCCCTTCGACGATGCGGGGCTGGTGGAGTTCACCGCCTATCACCGTGGGCCCTCCGGCGCGGGGACACTGCACGAGGTCAGCCGGTTCGTCCGAGAGGACGGGCGCTGGCTGTACCTGGACGGGCAGGTCGGCTAGTCGGCCTCCGACTCGATCAGCAGTGTGGTCGGACCGTCATTGACCAGCGACACTGCCATGTCCGCGCCGAACACCCCGGTCTCCACCCGCAGACCGCGGCTGCGGAGATCCGCCACCACCGCATCCACCAGGGGCTCGGCCACCGGTCCGGGTGCGGCGGCGTTCCAGGTCGGCCGTCGACCCTTCCGCGCGTCGCCGTAGAGGGTGAACTGGCTGATCACCAGCACTGGGGCCTGGGCCTCGGTCACCGAGCGCTCACCGCGCAGCAGCCGCAGGTCAGCGATCTTGCGGGCGATGTGCTCGACCTGCGCCGGTCCGTCGCCGTGGGTGACCCCGACCAGGACGACCAGCCCCTCCCCCTCGAAGGCACCGACCACGGCACCGTCGACACTGACCGAGGCACCTGCCGCACGCTGGATCACCGCTCGCATCCGTCGATGCTAACGACGCGACCGGCCAGGTCAGAACGCCGGGACGACCGCCCCCACCGGCTCGCCGTGGCCGAGCACCGGCACCGTGCCGAGCGCGTCCAGCTCAGCGATGTCCACTCCGGGCAGGTCCAGCGCCCCGGCAACCCGGAGTGCGGCCGCCAACACCGCTGGCCGCGGCCGCGCTCCGCCGTCGACGATCTTGAACGCCAGGGACGCACCATTCGGCAACCCAGCGGCGTAGACCCCGTCCGCACCGTCCTTGGCGACCAGACCGGGCACCGCCTGCATCGCCCGGGTCACATCCCGGCCGGTGCCGCCGACCAGCTCCGGGTGCTCGCTCATCGCGAGTGCGACCTGGGCCTCGGGCAGCGCGGCCACGTCGACGCCGGACTGCGCGGAGAAGGCCGCACCCGCACGGGCGATCCGACCGAAAGCCTTGGCCAGACCGGTCAACGAGGTGGAGAACAGCGGGGCTCCGCAGCCGTCGATGGTGGTGTGCTCCACCGGCACCCCGGTCAGCTCCTCCACCGCGGCGATCAGCGCCACCTGCAACGGGTGCTCGGGCTCCCAGTACGAATCGGTGTCCCAGCCGAACTCGTCGTCGTGTGCGGCGGTGGTCATCAGCATCGCCGCATGTTTGCCGGAACAGTTCTGGGTGATCGACGCCGCGCCGTGCCCCGCGGTGCGCCAGGCGAAGGCGGCGTCAGGGTCCAACGGCATGTCGGGAGTGTTCGCCAGGTCGTCCTCGGTCAACCCGGCGGCGTCGAGCATGCCGCGGACGATGCGCAGGTGCTCGTCCTCCCCGTTGTGTGAGGCGCACGCCAGTGCGAGCTGCTCACCGGTGGGGTGCACGCTGCTCAGTCCGGCGCGCAGCATCCCGACCGTCTGCAACGGTTTGAGTGAGGACCGGGCCAGCAGGGTCACCCGCGGGTCACCCAGGGCCAGCAGCACCTGACCGTCGGGGTCGAGCACCACCAGGTGCCCGGAGTGCACGGACTCCACCAGGTCACCGCGGACCACCCGGGCCAACGGCACCGCCCTGGTCGCCACGTCCTCGGAACCGATCACGGCTGCGGCGGCGTGCAGGCGCTCGGCGAACTGCGGTCCGCCCGGACGGATCCCCGGCATCGTCACCACCCGCCCCGGCTCGACCCGCCGCGACGACCGCCGCCGGAGTAGCCGCTGACCGCAGGCTTCACGTCCACCAGGTAGACCGCCGCGGCGACAGCGGCCAGCAACGCCAGGAACCGCAGCGCCCCGAGCGGAGGCAACGCGATGAAGGAGACCCCGGTGGCCACCCCGAGCACGATCAACCAGAGCTGTTTGGTGCGCTTGCCCGCCGCGACGAACGCGCCGGCCGGTCGCCGCGCGGCGTCGATCAACGCCCACAGGGACAACGCGAAGATCGCGAGGTAGAACAGGCCGAAGAGGGCTACTTGCACGCTGCCGAAGATCACGTGTAGAGCCTACGGGTCAGATCTCCGGCAGCGCCTCGTGAGCCTGCGCGGAGTCGACGCCGCTGGCCTCCAGCAGATCCACCACCAGGGAACGGATCAGCAGCACCAGGGACTGCACCTGCCAGTCGTCCGGGGCCAGCCGGAACGGGTCCAGCTCCTCGGCGAGCACCAGCAATCGGGTAGCGGACCGGACAGGCTCTGAGCCGGAGCCGAGGGCGGCGGCCAGATCCTCCGCGGCCAGGGCGGTGCGCTGCACGATGTCCGCCACCGCATCCAGGTCGTGGGTGTGCTCCGGGGTGCCGAGGGTGGCCAGTCCGCGGCGGGCCAGCACCCGGGCGTTGCGGACCGCGCGATCCACCCGGACCGCCGAGCGGTTCAACCACTGCAACTCGATCCGGTGCCGACGGGCTGCCGGGGAGACCCGGGCCAGGTCACGGGCGGCGGCGCAGGCGTCCTGCCATTCGGCGAGCGCGGGTTCGGTGGCTCGGCCGCGCATCAGAGCGTCCTCGATGTCGGTGGCCTTGTGCGTGCGCATGCCGCGGGCCAGCACACCGAGCATCGCGGCCAGCTCCTCCACTGCGGTGCGACCCTGCGCCCGAGGTCGACGGCGCACGTCCCGGGGGATCAGCGCCGCGACCGCCAACGCGACCAGACCGCCGACCACCGCATCCGTCCAGCGCCCCACCGGCCCACCGGAGGCCGCCACCGTGGGCAGCCCGACGATCACGATGGCCTGCACCCCGGCCTGGGTGGTGAGCATCGGGCCGCGGTCGATGAACCGGGCGATCAACGCCGCCACCGCCAGCACCGCGGCCACCTGCCACGCCCCGGTGCCGATGATGTGCACCACCACATCGCCCAGCGCCACGCCGAGCGCCACCCCGACCGCGAGCTCGGCGACCCGGCGCAGGTCACGGTCCGCGCTGAATCCCAGTGCAAC
The DNA here is from genome assembly GCF_040685135.1 of Cellulomonas sp. NPDC089187. NCBI lineage: Bacteria > Bacillati > Actinomycetota > Actinomycetes > Micrococcales > Cellulomonadaceae > Cellulomonas > Cellulomonas sp. NPDC089187. The sequence continues at coordinate 250,327 of NZ_JBFBHI010000004.1, forward strand.
CCAGGCGCTCACCGGCGCGAAGAACGGTGCCGCGTGCCCCAGGACCTCACCGGCGATCAGGTACGCCACCCCGGCGGCGACCACTGCCTGCATGACCGGCCAGAACGCGGAACGCACCCGGGACCAGCCCTGACGGACCCGGGCCTCCAGCGCGATCCGGGCCCGGCTCTGACGGTCGATGCTCACAGCATCGGGTGGCCGCCCAGACCGCGGGTCAACGGTCCGTGCGCCGCCGGGCGGTCGACGGACACGCCCTCACCCGGCACGATCTCTTCTTGCCCGGCGGACACCGCGCCGCCGTCGCAGTCCACCACCAGCTCCACGTCCACCGGGGTGGAGCGTTTGACCACCGCCAACGCCACCGGCCCCAGCTCGTGATGGCGGGCCACAGTGGTCACCCGACCGACCTCGCGCCCGGCTTCACCGCCGGTGGGCAGGTCGCCGACCAGGCGGACCGTCGCCCCCGCCTCGGGCAGCAGATGCCCCGACCCGTCCAGGTGCAGCAGCACGATCCGGCGCGGAGGACGACCCATGTTGTGCACCCGGGCGATGGTCTCCTGCCCGCGGTAGCAGCCCTTGTGCAGGTGCACTGCGGTGCGCAGCCAGTCCAACTCGTGCGGGATGGTCCGGTGATCGACCTCGTGGCTGAAGCGTGGACGCAGCGCCTCCACCCGCATCGCCTCTGCGGCCCAGGTGCCGACCAGCGGCCAGCCCGCGGCCTCCCGTGCGGCGACCTCCTCGGCCACCTGCTCACGGGGCACCAGCACTAGTCGCCAGACGCGGTCCGCGCCGGGGTGTGCGTCGTCCGCCGGGCCGTACCGGGTGCCACCGGGCGCGGTGGTCGGCCACGGGTCACGCCAGGTGATCGGCTCACCCTCGGCCCCTTCAGCCGCTACTGGCTCGGCCAGGGCCGCCCAGTCGGCGGTGACATCCGCGACCTCGACCCGCAGCATGAACCGCATCCGGTCCAGCCAGGCCGCCAGCTCCGGGGCGGTCTCGGTGAACAGCCAGGTGCTCTCCCCGTCGTCGACGACACCTGCCGCGTGCTCGATGTGCCCATTCGGGCTGAGCACCAGCGTCTCGGTGCTGGTGCGCGGGGGCAAGCCCTCGAGTTGCTGGGAGGTGATCGAGTGCAGCCAGCTCAGCCGGTCCGGGCCGGTGACCCGCACCACGCCCAGGTGGGACTGGTCGACCACCGCGCCGCCCCGGGTCAATGCCCGCTGCTCGGCGGTGGGGTCGCCGTAGTGCCAGGCCACCCCCTCATCCGGCCCGGTGGCGGGAACCGCACCGTGCCGCGCCAGCAGCGGACTGGTCATCACTGCGCCCGGGTCAGACGGGCCGAGGCGTAGGACTGCATCGGCTGGCCGAAGGCCGCCAGGTCGTGCGCCCACATCAGCTCGCCATTGACCAGCCCGAGCAGGCGCTTGCCCGCGGTGACCTCCGCGCCGGTGGCGGTGCGGGCGATCAGGTCGCTGACCAGGTCGATCCGCCCGTTGCCGGTCGCACCCACGTAGACGTCGACGTGGCCGGACGGGTCCGCCAGCAGCAGCTCCACCGGGAACAGCTCCGAGCCCATCCCCTCCGGGCGCTCCGGCGGAATCCGCCAGTAGCCGGATTCGGTGGACCAGACCGGTGCGGGCTGCTCGTCCTCGAGCGCCGACACATCGTCCGGGGCCTCCACCAGGCGGATCACCGAACGGTAGGACAGGTACAGGCCACCGTCGTGGTCGACCTCGATCTCCTGGGTGAAGGCGGTCTCCTCCACACCGGGGTAACCGAGCACACCCTCGCCGGACCAGCGTCCGACCAGCCAGGACAGCGGGTACAACTCCGGGGCGAGCCCCTCGGGGATGGTGAAGGCCATCAGCGCTGACCGGCGAACAGGCGGTAGACCACGTAACCGGCGAACCACGCGATCGCCACCGACGCGGCGACCAGCAGGCCGATGAAGACGAGTTCCAGAGGCGTCATGCCCCGATCCTAACGACGGGCGGAAGCCCTCACCCGATCAGCACGCGACCGGCCAGGTAGACCAGGATGCCGGTCACCGCCACCGGCAGCACCGCCACCGCACCGAGCACCGCCCGGTCAGGGCTCTCCCCCTCGTGATCCAGCCGCCGGAACAGTTCGGTAGCCGCGGCGACCAGGATGCCCACCGCCAGTCCGAGCAGCACCCCGGAGACCAGCCCGACCTCGCCCAGGGACACGCCGACCACCGCACCGGCCGCCGTCGATCCGACGACCACGGCACCGACCCGGACCCACCCGGCGAACGGGAACGCACTGATCGCCGAACCCACCGCGAGCGCCACCGCCCCGGTGACCACCACGGCGTCCCCGGCCACGGTCCGTTCCGCAGCCAGCCAGCCCACCGAGCACACCGGGACCAGCGCACCGGCCACGGTCCCGGCCACCGACTCGACCAGGCGTTCGCGCCCGTCCCGGCGGACCAGCTCGGCGATGAAGGCGGCCAACACCACCCCGGCGAACACCGCGGGCACCTGGTTGAGCATCGCCTGCTCGCGGGACAGCCAGACCGCGATCACCGCCGCGGTGCCGCCGAGGGCGATCACCGTCGCGGAGTGCCACCGGGCCGGCAGCCCGGCGACCAGCGGCCAGCCCAGCGCGAAGAGCCCGCCCAACACGATCAGCAGTCCGGCGAGCACCGGACCGGTGTGTCCGGCCAGCTCGAGGTTCCCCACGACGCCGGCGACCGCTACCAGGGTCGCCAGCACCGCCGAGGTCACGGCACGATTCGACGCCTGCACGCCCGCCATCCTGACAGACTCGGCCGTGGGTCCCGTGCAGGCCGTCCGGTGGAACTCCGTGTCCGGCGCGTGACATCCCGGTCACCTCCAGGCAAACACCGGGGGTTATCGTGTCCCCCACTTCGGCACAGGGAGGGGAGCCGCCAGTGGCTGATCTGCTACTGCTCACGCCCGCGTCCGGGGGGTCGTCCCAGGTGCTTCCGGCGCTCGGTCTGCTGTCCCATCGGGTCCGCGTCCTGCCGGTCGAACCCTCCGCACTGGTGGACGCTCCTGACGCAGACATCGTGGTGTTGGACGCCAGACGCGATCTGGTCACCGCCCGCACCACCTGTCGACTGCTGCGCGCTACTGGGCTCACCGTGCCCCTGGTGCTGGTCCTCACCGAGGGCGGGCTGACCGTGGTCACCGCCGAGTGGGGCGCCGATGACATCGTGCTGGAGTCCGCCACCCCCGCGGAGGTGGAGACCCGGTTCCGGTTGGTGATGGAGCGCGCGGCCACCGCCCAGTCGGACGACGGCCCGCAGGAGATCTCCTCCGGGGAGCTGACCATCGACGCCGGGGGGTACACCGCCCGGCTGCGTGGACGCCCGCTCGACCTCACTTACAAGGAGTTTGAGCTGTTGAAGTACCTGGTGCAGCACCCCGGACGGGTGTTCACCCGGGCGCAGCTGCTCCAGGAGGTCTGGGGCTACGACTACTACGGCGGCACCCGCACGGTCGACGTGCACGTGCGCCGGTTGCGGGCCAAGCTCGGACCCGAGCACGAGCAGCTGATCGGCACCGTCCGCAACGTCGGCTACCGCTTCGACCCGCCGAAGGACCGGCGGGCACCCGAGGTCACAACCGAGGTGCCCGCGGACGCCTAGACTCGTCCGCGGTGTGCCGGGAAGTCTGGTCGGCGGTCACGTCGTCGACCCATCGGAGAATCCCCGCATGTCCACTCTTTTCGGCCGCCTCACCCCTGGTGGTGAGCGCAACTTCCTCGACACGCTGCGCGCTGAGCGCACCGGCGGCGTCCTGCTGCTGATCGGGGCGGTCGCCGCCCTGGTCTGGGCGAACTCCCCGTGGGCCGAGTCGTACCGCGCCGTCTCCGAGACCGTGATCGGCCCGTCCGCGCTGCACTTGGACCTGTCGATCGCCGACTGGGCGAAGGACGGGCTGCTGGCGATCTTCTTCTTTGTCGTCGGGGTGGAACTCAAGCGGGAGATCGTCGACGGCGAGCTGCGCCGGGTGCGGACCGCCATCGTCCCGGTGGTCGCGGCGATCGGCGGCATGGCCGTGCCCGCACTGCTCTACCTGGCGGTCAACGCCGGTGGTGCCACCCAGGGGTGGGCGGTGCCGACCGCCACCGACATCGCCTTCGCGGTGGCCGTCCTCTCCGTGGTCGGGCGCAGCCTGCCCGCCTCGCTGCGTGCATTCCTGCTCACCCTGGCCGTGGTGGACGACCTGCTCGGCATCATCGTGATCGCCACCGTCTACACCGACTCGCTGGATCTGGTCTGGCTGGTCGCGTCCTTCGCTGTGATCGCGGTCTTCGGCATCGTCGTGCGGACGCGGTTCGCCACGACCGCTGCGGGCTCGGTGGTGCTGATCGCGCTCGGTGTAGTGGCCTGGGCCCTGATGCACGCCTCCGGGGTGCACGCGACCATCGCCGGGGTTGCGCTGGGGATGACCGCCCCGGCACTCGCCCGGGCCGGGGAGTCCCACAGCATGGCCGAGCGGTTGGAGCACCGGTGGCGTCCGGTGTCGGCGGGGCTGGCAGTGCCGGTGTTCGCGCTGTTCGCGGCAGGCGTGAGGATTAACGGTGACGTGATCTCCGCGTCGCTGACCGATCCGGTCGCCCAGGGCGTGGCGCTGGGCCTCGTCGTCGGCAAGCCGCTCGGCATCCTGGGTGCGACCTGGCTGGTCGCGACCTTCACCAAGGCCCGGTTGGCCGAAGACCTGTACTGGCGCGATGTCGCCGCAGTGGGTGCGCTGGCCGGGATGGGGTTCACCGTCTCGCTGTTGATCGGGGCGTTGGCCTTCGGTGAGGGCAGCGAACACGACCAGCACCTGACGGTCGCGATCTTGTTCGGCTCGCTGCTCGCGGCGGTGATCGGTGGCACCGCCCTAGCCCTGCGTGACCGGCACCACCGCGCGATCGCCGAGTCCCAGTCGGCCTGACCCCGGGAGGGGGTAGGTTCGCCTGCGATGACCGTCGACTCCTCCGCCCTGCTGCTGGACGGCCCGTGGCGACACCAGTTCGTCCCGGCCAACGGTGGACGCTTCCATGTCGCCACCGCCGGACCCGAGGACCGGGACGCCCCCCTGGTGCTCCTGCTGCACGGGCTGCCCCAGCTGTGGTGGGCCTGGCACCACCAGATCCCCGCCCTGGCCGAGGCCGGGTACCGGGTGGCGGCGATGGACCTGCGCGGCATCGGCGGCTCGGATAAGCCACCGATCGGCTATGACATGCCGACGCTGACCCAGGACGTGGCCGGGGTGATCCGCTCGCTGGGCTGCGAACGCGCGGTGATCGTCGGACAGGGGGTCGGTGGCGGGGACGTGGCCTGGGCGATGCCCGCCTACCAGCCGCAGCTCACCACCGCGGTGGCCGCGCTCAGCTCCCCGCATCCGCTGCAACGACTCGGCGACCCCCGACGGGGACTGCGCGCCTCGGCGCTGCGGCACATCGCCGGGTTCCAGCTGCCGGCGCTGCCGGAGCGGTCGCTGGCGCACCGGGATCTGGTCGGCACCCTGCTGCGCGAATGGGGCGGCTCGCGCTGGCCAGATTCGGAGTCGCTGACCGTGTACCGCCGCGCCGCCCAGATCCCCTTCGCCGCGCACTCGGCGATGGAACAGGTGCGGTGGCTGTACCGGTCATGGTTCCGCGCGGACGGTCGTCGGCATGCGACCGCACTGCGGGAGGCCCCGAGTGTGCCGACCCTGCAACTGCACGGCGGCGAGGACGGCTGCTACGCGATGTCCCGGGCGGTGGCCACCGGTCGGGTCGCCGGGCGACTGGGCGCGGGCTACCGGTTCGAGCTGGTCGGTGGGGCCGGGCACTTCCTGGCCGAGGAGCAGCCGGAACGGGTGACCACCCTGCTGCTCGACTGGCTCGACGGGCTGCGCTGACCCGTCAGACCAGTGACGACGGGCAGTCGCGGGTGATCGGGCAGTTCGCGCAATCCGGTCGGCGCGCCAGGCAGCACCGTCGCCCGTGGAAGATCAGCCGATGGCTCACCAGCGTCCACTCCGCACGGGGGATCAGCGCGGCGATGTCCTGCTCCACCCGGACCGGGTCCTCCTGCACCGTCCAGCCCAGTCGCCGCGCCAGCCGACCGACATGGGTGTCCACTGTGATCCCGGGTATCCCGAAGGCGTCGCCCAGCACCACATTGGCGGTCTTGCGGCCCACACCGGGCAGCGTGACCAGGTCATCCAACCGCGCGGGCACCTCACCGGCGTAGCGCTCCACCAGGGCCTGACCCAGTCCCTGCACTGACCGCGCCTTGGCCCGGTAGAAGCCCAGTGGCCGCAGGATCTCCTCCAGCTCCTCGCGGTCGGCACCGGCATAGGCGGCGGCATCGGGGTAGCGGGCGAAGAGCGTCGGCGTCACCGAGTTGACCCGGACGTCGGTGGTCTGCGCGGACAGCACCGTCGCCACCAGCAGCTCCAGCGGCGTACGGAAGTCCAGCTCGCACCGGGCGTCGGGGTAACGCTCGGCCAGCGCACGGTTCACCCGGCGGGCGCGGCGGACCAGGGCCAGCTCGGGGCGCGGAGTGCTCATCCGGGCAGCGTAGAGGGGGCAACGGCTGCCGTCCCCACACCCCGGTCGGTGCCGGCGCTCGGGATGTGGTTCACCGCCCGGTCACCTCCACGCGGCCGGATGGGGCACACTGAGGCCATCGCAGTTCCCGGTGAGAAAGGTTCCGCAGGTGGAGGACGACGTCGTACTCTCGGCGCCCCTGTTCGTGAATATGGACCAGGAGGCGTCCCGCGCGCTGATCGCCTCCATGCAGCCCGTGCATGTCGCCCGGGGTGAGGTGCTGTTCCACGAGGGCGAGCCCGGTGACCGGCTGTATGTGATCCGCACCGGCAAGATCAAGCTCGGTCGCCGGTCCAGCGATGGCCGGGAGAACCTGCTCGCGGTGCTCGGCCCCGGTGAGATGTTCGGTGAGCTGTCGCTCTTCGACCTCGGCCCGCGCACGGCCACGGCCACCGGCGTGGCCGACGCCGTGGTGATGGAGCTGGGTCACCCCGAGCTTGTCGGCTGGCTGGAGCAGAACCCCGGTGTGGCCAAGCACCTGCTGGCCGCGCTGGGCCGTCGCCTGCGCCGCACCAACGAGGCATTGGCCGACCTGGTGTTCGCCGATGTGCCCGGCCGCGTGGCCAAGGCGCTGCTCGACCTGTCGACCCGCTTCGGTCAGCAGACCGACGAGGGCATCCGGGTCGCGCACGACCTCACCCAGGAGGAGCTGGCCCAGCTGGTCGGGGCCTCCCGTGAGACGGTCAACAAGGCGCTGGCGGACTTCGCCGCCCGCAAGTGGGTCCGTCGGGAGGGCCGGGCGATCGTCCTGCTCGACATGGACCGGCTGGAACGCCGGGCCCGCTGAACCCCGCTTCACACGAGAGCCCCGGTGCCAGCTGGCACCGGGGCTCTCGTGTGTCGACAGGAGGCGCGATGTCAGTCGGTGACCTCGACGACGATCTCCACCTCGACCGGGGAGTCCAGCGGCAGCACCGCGACCCCCACCGCGGACCGGGCGTGCACCCCGGCCTCGCCGAAGATCTGCCCCAGCAGCTCGCTGGCACCGTTGATCACTCCGGGCTGACCGGTGAAGGACGGATCGCTCGCGACGAACCCGACCACCTTCACCACCCGCGCCACCCGGTCCAGATCCCCGTCCAGCTGCGCGGCCACCGCGGCGACCGCGTTCAGCGCACAGGCCGCGGCGAGCTCCTGCGCGGTCTCGGCGGAGACGGCAGCGCCGACCTTGCCGGTGACCGGCAGCTCACCGCCGACGAAGGGCAGCTGACCCGAGGTGTGGATCAGGTTCCCTGTGCGCAGGGCGGGCACATACGCGGCGACCGGCGCGGCCACCTGGGGCAGCTCCAGCCCCAGCTCCGCGAGCCGCGCGAGGACCCGGCCGCTCACTTCTCCCCCGTCGGACGCTTGAGGTAGGCGACCAGTCCGGTCTCGGACTGCAGCACGGTGACCAGCTCCCAGCCGTCCGATCCCCACTGGTCGAGGATCGCCTTGGTGGCATGGACGATGAGCGGGACGGTCGCGTATTCCCAGGTGGTGGTGGCCATGACGGTCACCCTAGCCGGGCGACGCATCGGGTCACAGGGACAGAACGTCCGCGCTGCTCAGCAGCTCGACCTTCCAGGACTCGACCTCGGGATGGCGGCGCAACAGCGCGCGGCGCTCCCGTTCGGTCATCCCACCCCACACGCCGAAGTTCGCCCGACAGTCCAACGCGTCGGCCAGACACTCCAACCGGACCTGGCACTCCTGGCACACCGCGCGGGCGTCCCGTTGCGCCTTGCCCTCGACGAACAGATCGTCCGGCTCCACCCGTTCGACACCGGCACCCGACCCGCAGGCCGCGAACGCCGTCCAATGACCGTCCACCACGGACATGCCATCCCCCTCATGCACACTTCCCCTACGGGGACGCCCGGTCCGAGTGCGGCCAGCCCGGAGCAGGCAGTGTCCCCCTGCCTCCGGCGACGGTACCCAACCGAGTCGTCCCACGTCACCACCCATGTGGCTCACCAAACACGCACAGACCGGTGTGCAGGTCCGGTGCAGGTCGCTTGAAAGCCGCAGAACGTCGTGGAGTGGGGTCGGTGCGCTCCCGTACCCTGGCGAGCATGCCTTCTCCCTCGCCGTCCCGCAGCCGGCAGATGACCGCTGGCCAGGCGGTGGCGCTGTTCATGGCGTTCCTGCTCGCCTCCGGCATCGGTGGCCTCCTGGCCGCCGGGCTCGCACTGCCCACCGTGGCGATGGCCAACAGCGCCACCGACCTTGGCGTCCAGGCCTTCGAGGACCTGCCCAGCGAGTTGGAGCAGAAGCCGCTGTCGGAGAAGTCCGTCGTGCTCGCCGCGGACGGCACGCAGCTGGCCGAGTTCTGGGCCGAGAACCGCGAGGTGGTCACCCAGGACCGGATCTCCGAGCAGATGCAGAACGCCGTGATCGCCACCGAGGACCGCCGGTTCTACCAGCACGGCGGCATCGACCCCACCGGCACGCTGCGCGCGGCAGTGGCGAACTTCAGCGGTGGCTCCACCCAGGGTGGTTCCACGCTCACCCAGCAGTACGTGAAGAACGTGCTGATCGAGAGCGCGATCCGGGAGGGCGACTTCGCGGCGGCGGAGGCGGCCCGGGAGGCGGACGGCACCGAGGGGTACGCCCGCAAGCTCCGCGAGGCGAAGCTGGCCATCGCGCTCGAGAAGACCATGACCAAGGACGAGATCCTCACCGCGTACCTGAACATCGCGCAGTTCGGCATCTCCACCTACGGCGTCGAGGCCGCGGCCCAGCGGTACTTCAGCAAGCCCGCCGCGGAGCTGAACTACCTCGAGGCCGCCACCATCGCCGGGATCACCAACAGCCCGACCCTCTACGACCCGGTCAAGAACCCGGACAAGTCCGAGGGCCGTCGTAACACCGTGCTGTTCCTCATGCACGATCAGGGCTACATCACCGACGAGGAGTACGAGGCCGGTAAGGCCACCCCGCTGGGCGACACGCTGCACATCTCCGAGCCCAAGTCGGGCTGTATCGCCGCCGAGGCCGTCGTGGCCGGTGCCGGGTACTTCTGCGACTACGTCACCAACGTGATCAAGAACGACCCCGCCTTCGGTGAGACCAAGGAGGAGCGTCAGGATCTGCTGCTGCGCGGTGGACTCACCATCACCACCACTCTGGACATCCGGGTGCAGACCGCGGCGAACGACGCCGTCAAGGGCAGCGTCCCCGTCAACGACCCCTCCGGGGTCGGCCAGGCGATGAGTGTGGTCGAGCCGGGCACCGGGCAGATCAAGGCGATGGCCCAGAACCGCGACTTCAACAACGCGGAGACGGTCGAGGCGGGTCAGACCGCGGTCAACTACAACACCAGCTACGAGTACGGCGGTTCGACCGGCTTCCCGCCCGGGTCGACCTTCAAGGCCTTCACGCTGTTGCAGTGGCTCAAGGACGGACACGCACTGACCGAGACGGTCAACGGCGCGGTGCGGACCCTGAACACCAACCAGTTCACTGCCTGTGGTTCCCGGCTGGGGAACAGCACCTACAAGGCGGGCAACGCCGAGGGCAACGGCGGCATGATGAGCGTGCTCAACGCCACCCAGAACTCGGTGAACCTGGCCTACCTGTCGATGGCGATGCAGCTGGACCTGTGCGACATCATGAACGGTGCCGCCGAGCTGGGTGTGGTGCAGGCGGGTAACGGTGAGCCGTTCCAGGCGTTCCCGGCCAACGTGCTCGGCTCGGACTCCACCACCCCGCTGGCAATGGCCGGTGCCTACGCCACCTTCGCCTCTGGCGGTGTCTACTGCTCTCCGATCGCGATCACCGCGGTCCAGGACGCCTCGGGGGCCGACCTTCCGGTTCCGACCGCGGGCTGCAAGCAGGCCATCTCCCCGGAGGTGGCCAACGCCATGGCCTACGCGATGGGCAATGTGTGGAGCGGAACGGGTAAAGGCATCGGCACCCCCGCCTACGAGGCGGCCGGCAAGACCGGCACCACCAGCCACAACGAGCACACCTGGTTCGCGGGGTACACCCCCCGCCTGGCCACCGCGGTCTGGGTCGGCCACCCGGACTCGATGACCCCGATGCAGCGGGTCACGATCAACGGCAGGTACTACCCCAGCGTGTACGGCGCGACGATCGCCGGGAAGACCTGGAAGGCCGCGATGGACTCCGTCCTGTTGGACGGCAGCCCGAACCCCGCCTTCGGCGAGGCCAACACGAATGAGATCTACGGCGCCCCGGTGGCGGTGCCCTCGGTGATCGGCCTGGATGTCGACACCGCACAGCAGCAGTTGGTGGCCGCCGGATTCGGCGTGCAGACCGGCGAGCCGCAGTACTCCGAGCTGCCGGTGAACACCGTGCTCGACCAGAGCCCCAGCGGCTCCGCCACCCCCGGGTCAATGATCACGGTCATCCTGTCCCAGGGCCCGGACCCGGCCGCCCAGCAGCCCGCCGACCCCGCAAACCCGAACCCCGCCGAGGCCAACCGACCGAACCAGGGCCCGGGCAACGGGAACAACGGCTAGTGTCCTCCCGCCTTGCTCGCGGACTGGGCGCAGCAGCCGTCGCCGGTGCTGGGGCACTCGCCTGGGGCACCCTGGTCGAGGCCCGCTGGTACACCTTGCGCGAGTTCACCGTCCCGGTGCTCGCGCCCGGCTCCACACCGCTGCGCATCCTGCACCTGTCTGACCTGCACCTGACCCCCGGTCAGCAGCGCAAGGTGGACTGGGTGCGCGACCTGGCCTCGCTGCGTCCGGACCTGGTGATCGACACCGGGGACAACTGGGCACACATCGACGCGATGCCGGCCCTGCTGCACGCGCTGGAACCACACCTGGCCACGCCCGGCGCATTCGTCTGGGGCTCCAACGACTTCTTCGCACCGTCACCCAAGAACCCGGCGCGTTATCTGCTGCCCGACGCGCGAGTGCAGCGGGATACCGCCCCGACCGAGCTGCCCTGGCGGGAACTCGGACGGCACCTGACCTCCGCCGGGTGGATCGATCTGGACAACCGGCGGGACGCGCTGACCGTCGACGGTCGGCGGATCAGCCTGGTGGGCACCAATGACGCGCACCTCGACCTGGACCGGTTCCCCGGCCCGGAGGGCGACATCCGACCGACCGCACACCGCGACCAGCCCGCCGGCCCCGCCCGGGTCTCCGGGGAGCTGGTCGACCTGCACCTGGGTGTGACACATGCGCCCTACCGTCGGGTGCTGAACGCCATGCTGGAGGACGACGCGGACCTGATCCTCGCCGGGCATACCCACGGCGGCCAGCTCGCGGTCCCCGGGTACGGCGCGCTGGTCACCAACTGCGATCTGGATCGGGGGCGGGCCAAGGGCCTGCACGGGTGGCCCGGCGCGCGCCCCGATGCCGCGCACGGCACCGACTCGACGTGGTTGCACGTGTGTGGCGGGCTGGGCACATCGCCCTATGCACCGGTGAGGTTCGCCTGCCGGCCGGAGGCGGCGCTGCTGACGCTGGTGCCCGCGAGCTGACGCGAGCCCGGGGCACGATGGCCCTGAGTGGCGCAACCGACAGGAGGTCGGTTAACGGGCATCACCTGTTGTCCGGTATGCTGACTCGGCACCACGGGGTGTGGCGCAGCTTGGTAGCGCGCCTCGTTCGGGACGAGGAGGTCGTGGGTTCGAATCCCGCCACCCCGACGTGATGCGGAAGGGCCGGTACCGCAAGGTACCGGCCCTTCGTGCGTTTCCCCGCGGGTCCGCGCTGGTCTGCCGGGTCGGGGCATCGGGCGACGCCGGGCTCCGATTGCTGGATCAGGTCCGACCCGCTCAGGCTCCGTGTGTCACGTCAGCCGCAGTGCGCTGCGGGCCGCGGTGCTCGGCGGCGACCCGGAACCGGTCACGCCCCGCGGCCTTGGCCCGATACAGCGCCACATCCGCGGCGGCCAGGGCGGCACCCGGCGGCGTGTCCGGGAAGACGGTCGCGATCCCGGCCGAGAACGTCACATCGGTGCGCACCTCAGCCCACTCCGTGCGCAGCGCCCGAAGCATGGCCATCGCCTGGACGGAGTCGGTGCGGGGCAGCAGCAGCACGAACTCCTCCCCGCCGTATCGGGCCGCATAGTCGCGCCGGCGCAGGTGCTGGTCGAGCAGGTGCCCGAATCCGCTGAGCACGGCATCACCTGCGGTGTGACCGAGGGAGTCATTGACCTGCTTGAAGTGGTCGAGGTCCAGCAGCACCACTGTGTCGCCGGGTTGCACGGCGGCCAGTCGCTCCTCCAGGTCGCGACGGTTTCCCAGTGCGGTGAGAGCGTCGGTCCGCGCGTCCCGGCGCAGGCGCGTGTGCACCTCGCGCTGGTAGGCGGCAGTCAGGGCGAGGATCTGGGCGATGCCCCACCAGATCACGCCATAGATCGCCAGGCGCACCCCGGCCCGGGAGTCAAAGATCGGCAGCATCGCGCTGTAGGCGACCAGCGCGGCCGGCACCATACCGAGCGCGATCCGGCCAGGGTGGAACAAGCCGAGGTAGACGAAGCACAGCGGGATCAGCCCGAGGTAGGCACCCGCGGCGTCCCGGGTGCCGAGCCCGATCACGGACAGCGCCACCAGCGTCAGGGCGGGGAAGATCAGCGTCGCCGGGGTACGGCGCGACCAGCGCAGCAGCAGACTGACCGCGGCGGTTGCCAGCAGTCCGCCGGCGCAGGCGGCGACCAGGGCCAGCTCCCGCCCGTTCAGCCCAAGCAGGGACATCGTCACCACGATGACCAGAGCGCAGAAGGTCACCAGCACGCGTCCACCGGCGACGGCGTAACCCCCGACGCGCAACCACGCCGGAACGTGGTTCAGCAGTCGGGTGACGGTGGGGACGGCCAGCACGGACTGCTCAGTCCGCGGCCCGGAGTCGCGGAGGGAAGGCACACCCGTGTGATCGGCGGCCGAGCGACCCGACTGAACACGACTGCACGCAATCCGCGCACAGTCCTGAGCTTCGGGCGTGAACAGCCGGATCAGGCAGCGCGGCGAGCCGCAATCAGCTCGGCGATCTGCACCGCGTTCAGCGCGGCTCCCTTGCGCAGGTTGTCGTTGGAGATGAACAGCACCAGGCCCCGACCGTCCGGCACCGACCGGTCCTGCCGGATTCGACCGACCAGCGCCGGGTCCGCACCTGCGGCCTGCAACGGCGTCGGCACGTCGACCAGTCGGACCCCGGGGGCGTCGGCCAGCACCTGCTCGGCGTGCTCGGGGCTGATCGGCCGGTCGAACTCGGCGTGGATCGACAACGAGTGCCCGGTGTACACCGGCACCCGCACACAGGTCCCGGCGACCAGCAGGTCGGGCAGGTGCAGGATCTTGCGAGACTCGTTGCGGAGCTTCTGCTCCTCATCGGTCTCCCGCGAACCGTCGTCCACCAGGTTCCCGGCGAAGGGCAGCACGTTGAAGGCGATGGGTGCGGTGTACTTCACCGGGTCAGGGAAGGTCACCGCGCTGCCGTCGTGCACCAGCGCCAGCGTGTTCTGGGTGACGGCGGCCCGGACCTGGTCCTCAAGCTCCTGCGCACCGGCCAGACCGGAGCCGGAGGTGGCCTGGTAGGTCGACACGATCAGGCGGCTGAGTCCGGCCTCGCCGTCCAGCACCTTCAGCGCGGCCATCGCAGCCATCGTGGTGCAGTTCGGGTTGGCGATGATGCCCTTGGCGGCGGAGTCGACGTCCTCCGGGTTCACCTCGGAGACGATCAGCGGGACCTCCGGGTCCATCCGCCAAGCCGAGGAGTTGTCGATCACGGTGACCCCAGCAGCGGCGAACCGCGGTGCCTGGGCCTTGCTGGTGGCACCCCCGGCGGAGAACAGCGCGATGTCCAGACCGGTGGGATCGGCGGTGGCGGCGTCCTCCACCACGATGTCCTCCCCGCGCCAGGGCAGGGTGCTCCCGGCGGAGCGGGCGGAGGCGAAGAACCGGATGCTGGCGACCGGGAAGTTCCGCTCCTCCAACAGGCGACGCATCACGGCACCGACCTGGCCGGTGGCACCGACGACTCCGACGTGCAATCCGGCACGTGTCGGCGTACTCATCGTCCCGTCCCTCCATAGACCACGGCCTGGTCCTCGTCACTGTCCAAATCGAAGGCGGTGTGCACCACGCGGACTGCCTCATCCAACTGGTCGGCGCGGGTCACCACCGAGATCCGGATCTCCGAGGTGGAGATCATCTCGATGTTGATCCCGGCATCCGACAGTGCCGCGAACAGCCGGGCGGAGACGCCGGGGTGCGACTTCATGCCCGCGCCGATCAGCGAGAGCTTGCCGATGGTGTCGTCGTACTGCAGCGAGCTGTAGCCGATGTCCGGCTGGTGCTCGGTCAGTGCGGCGATGGCGATGGTGCCGTCGTCGGCGGGCAGCGTGAAGGAGATGTCGGTGCGGCCGGTGGTCGCCACCGAGACGTTCTGCACGATCATGTCCAGGTTGGCACCGGAGGCAGCGATCACCTCGAAGATCCGGGCGGCCTTGCCGGGCACATCAGGCACGTCGACGATGGTGATCTTGGCCTCGCTGCGGTCGTGCGCGACGCCGGCGATGATCGGCTGCTCCATCATTGCTGCTCCTTCGGGGTCAGTGACCAGGGTGCCGGTGTGCGCGGAGAACGACGAGCGCACATGCACCGGCACGCCGTAGCGCCGGGCGTACTCGACGCAGCGCAGCATGAGCACCTTGGCTCCGCTGGCCGCCATCTCGAGCATCTCGTCGTAGCTGATCCGATCGATCTTGCGGGCGGAGGGCGCGATGCGCGGGTCGGCGGTGAACACCCCGTCGACATCGGTGTAGATCTCGCAGACGTCGGCACCAAGCGCGGCCGCGAGCGCCACCGCGGTGGTGTCCGATCCGCCCCGGCCCAGGGTGGTCACGTCATTGGTGTGCTGGGTGACGCCCTGGAACCCGGCGACGATGGCCACCGCGCCGTCGTCGAGGGCGGTGCGAATCCGGGACGGGCTGACGTCGATGATCCGGGCCTTGCCGTGCACCTCGTCGGTGATGACCCCGGCCTGCTGCCCGGTGAAGGACTGCGCCTCGACGCCCAGGTTGCTGATCGCCATCGCCAACAGCGACATGGAGATGCGCTCCCCGGCGGTGAGCAGGATGTCCATCTCCCGCGACGGCGGCAGCGGGGTGACCTGCTGGGCGAGGTCGATCAGCTCATCGGTGGTGTCACCCATCGCGGAGACCACCACAACCACGTCGTCCCCGGCGCGCTTGGCCTCCGCGATCCGCTTCGCGACGCGCTTGATCGAGTCGGCGTCGGCAACCGACGAACCGCCGTACTTCTGCACGATGAGGGCCACGTCTGGGGACTTTCGGCTCGGATGGATCGGCGCGCGGCACACGCCCGCGGAGAGTCTAGGGCGGCGGCCCCCGGGGCGGGATGTCCGTCTCACGCTCACAGCAGGTCCGCGCCGAGCTTCACCACCAACACCGCCACCACGACCAGGAACACCACCCGGACGAACCCACTCCCCCGGGCCACCGCCGTTCGCGCCCCCAGGTACGCCCCGGCGATGTTGGCCACCCCGACCAACAACCCGAGGATCCACAGCGGCGCGCCCTGCACGGTGAAGACGATCAGCGCCCCCAGGTTGGTCGCCGCATTGACGATCTTGGCCTGCGCGGACGCCTCCAGGAACGCGTACCCGAGCACCCCGACCAGCGCGATCACCAGGAAGGATCCGGTGCCCGGACCGAGCAACCCGTCATAGGCACCGATCCCCAAGCCGAGCCCCAGCGCCACCAGCAGGTGTGTCCGGCCCTGCCAACGCAGTTCGGTCGCACGGCCCACTGTCGGCCGCGCCACCGTGTATGCCGCCACCGCCACCAACGCGATCAGGATCACCGGGATGAACACGTCCTCCGGCAACGAGGACGCCAACGCAGCCCCACCTCCGGCACCGATCAACGCGGATAATGCCATCGGCCCAGCCGTGTGCAGATCGGGGTGCACCCGGCGGTAGAACGTCGCCGCGCTCACCGAGGTGCCCATGATCCCGGCCAGCTTGTTGGTGGCCAGCGCTTGGACCGGACTGATCCCGGGGATAAGCAGCAGTGCGGGCAGCTGAATCAGTCCGCCACCGCCGACCACCGCATCCACCCACCCGGCGGTGAAACCGGCCAGCACCAGCAGGAGCACGGCGGTGACCGAGAGGTCGAGGCCGGAGACGGTCATGGCGCCTATCCAACCGGGTGCCCACTCAATCGACCACAGAAGTCCACTCTGGCCTACTCACCGCCTTCTAGGGTCGAGCGCATGACTGCCTCTACGTCGTTGCTCGCCGCCATCGAGGTGTTCCGTGAGCTGGGGTGGGACACCGCCACACCCGCCGACGCCCCCCACCTCCCGCTGGGTACTCCGGACCAGCAGGCCGTGGCGAAGCGGGGGCTGAAGTCCGGCGACTGGGTCGAGACCGGTCAGACCGGGAAGAACAGCTGGGGCGTGGTCTGGTCCGTCGATGTGGACCGCCCGATGCTCGGGCTGTTCGCGGTGCGGGTTGGTGTGGATGCCCGTCGGGCCGCCGCCGTGATGCCGAGCGCGCACGCGGTGGACGACGAGCTGGCCACCGAGGTCCTGGCCCAGCGCGGGCCGGTCTTCGCCGAGCAGTTCATCGCCCAGGCCTGTGTCCCGACCCGGCGGATCTGGACCCACGACACCACGGCCTTCGCGGGATCGGCGGTCCGATTGGTGATCCGGCACGGGCTGTCGGTGCCGGAGAACCTGGACTACCTCAAGGACTGGGCGACCTACGCGGCGGGCGCGCTCACCGACGGTGCCGCCGGGGAACTGGTGCCGAAGGACCGCGGGTGGATCCCGGCGGAGGACCTGGCACCTCGGTACGCCGAGCACGCCCGGGCCGCCGTCGCCGCTGGAGTGCCCGCCACTGGACCGTTCGCCGCCACCCTCGGCCCGGCCGCCGAGCGTGGGTGGATCGACCGGGCGGAGGCGCTGGACCTCGCGTTCACCGGGCTCGACACCGCGCAGCGTCCCGGCGACCGCAAGGCCTGGGCGCAGTTGATCGCCGGGGCACTCGCTGCCACCGGTGAGGAGATCGCCGCCCGAGCCACCGCACTGCTGCCGGTCCTGGCGCAGGGCGATGCTCCGGTGATCGAGGCGCTGGCCCCCGCGCTGATCCAGTTCGGAACGGATGAGCAGGTGGTGGAACTGCTCGGCACCACGCTCTTGATCTCCAGCACCAAGGCCCGTCGACTGCTGCTGACCACCGCCGCCCGTCGACCCGCCCCTGCGATCACCCCGGACGATCCGCTGGTCGAGACGCTGGCGGAGCTGACCACCGACCCCAGACCAGCTCTGGCACAGGCAGCCACCACACTGGCCGCCGCCTGGTCCGTGCCGGTGACGGCTCCGGAGCCCGAGCCGACCCTGGTCCGCGGGCTCTGGCAGTCCACTCCGCCACTGTGGACGGTGCCACGATTCGACGCGGGCGAGGCGACGCCGGAGCGGGTGACCGACACCCTTGGGCGGGTCGGTGGACCGCACGGCACCGCGGACCCGGTCGACTTCGAGCAGCTGCTGACCCTCACCGTCCAGCTGGCCCATCGGGACCCGGAGGCAGCCCGACAGGCGCTGTCCGGGATCGGGCACCGGATCGATCCGTGGCTGCATGGCCTGTCGTCCTGGGTGAACCGACGGACCGCGGAGTTCCTGGAGATTGAGGGGCGGAAGATCGTTTCCGACCCGGAGCCCGCCCGGAACATCGGCGTCGCCGATCGGCTGGGCGCGATCCCGGTGCTGCTGTCCGCTCCGAGCTGGGTGGACCTGCGGATCGACCCCGCCGACCTGGTTGACCGGCTGCGGCAGTACCAGCGCCTGCGCCGGGTGCCGGTGGTGGAGGCCGACCTGTTGCTGGCGATGCTGCGGACCGACGGCGACCTGCTGACCCCGGACCTGCGCGCCGCCTTGGCCGACCTCACCGTGCCGATCCAGCGCCAGGACGGCAGCCGGATGGAGCTCACGGCGGGCCCGGCGGTCCTGGCGTACCTGGACGATCCGCTGATCGAACCGCAGCTGACGGCCAGCGTCGGTCGCCCCTGGTGGCACGTCGAATCTGAGACCGTCCCGGCGTCACTCGCCGCGTTCCCTGATCGGTTCCGGGCACGCCTGGACTCCCTGACCGTGCCCTGCCGGATCGATCCGGACCGTGGAGTCGGGGCCGGGCACGTCCCGCTCTGGCATCAGGTTCGACGCCGCGCACCCTTCGGTCCGGGCAGCACGCTGCAGGTCCTCACCGCGGTTCGGGACGCCGACCCGGACCGGGCCGCCGAGACCGCCGATGCCGCGCAGCTCGCCTGGGAACGCGGGCTCCTGCGCCCCGGGGTCGCCGACATTCGCTACTTGGATTGGCGCACCTCTCCACCGTCGAATCTGGCGAGTTTCGCCGCCACCTGCCGCGACCTGGCCGAGGTCGGTCTGCTGCCGGTGGTCTGGCCAGTGCTGGACGACCTGATCGCGGACGGTCTGACCCGGACCCGCATGCCCGCCGGGACCGTCGAGCTGGTCACCGTCCTGCACGATTTCCTGCCCGAGGTCACCGACCCCGCGGCGCTGGCACTGCCCGGTGTGCGGGCACTGGCGGGGAAGGGCGGATCATCCCGCGCGGTCGCTCTGGCCCGGACGGTCGTGGCCCAGCTGCCGGAGGCGACTGTGGTGGTCCCCGAGGCCCCGACCACGGTGGCGCCGGACCAGATCGCGCTTTGGCCTGAATCAGCGGGCAGCGCGCCCGCCGTCGTGGACGACCTCCGCCTCGTTGCCGGGTGGGACGACCCCGAGGAGCGGTCCAAGCGGGTCGTCGTCGATCTCACATCGCCGGAGGGCGAACGCTTTCGGGTGTCCAAGGGCTGGTACTACGACCTGGAGTCCGAGGGTCAGTGCCAGGCCTATCCCTGGACCGCGGACACCCCACCGATGATGGGGCGGGGCAAGACAGTCTGGCTGCGGTGGATCGACGGTCGACTGGAGGTCGGTGAGCACCGTCACCCGGCCAAAGGAACCGATGCCCCGCACACAGCCGGTCGCATGGGGCCGCTCACCACCTCGATGGTCGCGGTGGTGCTGTGCGGGCTCTGCCACGACGGCACTGACACCGCGTACGCGATCCATCGCATGTTCACGAACGGGCAGATCGGCTGGGCCTCGGTCCGGGCAGTGCTGCCGGTGCTGCTCGATCAGCCGGCGATCATCCCGGCGCGCTTGACCCGTCCGCTCACCGACGACGCGGCAGCGCTGCCGACCCTGTGGCCGGTGTTGACCGAGTCGATCCGGCACGCCGCCACCCTCGACGGCACCGCACCGCGTTGGCTCAACACCGTGCTCGACGTCGCACTGCACCACGCCCCGCTGCTGCGCTGGGCCGCAGCGGAAGGCCGAATCCCAGCGGAGGACGCCACCTGGCCCGGACTGGCAGAGATCGCGGGGCGGGGCGGGTCGACAGCGGCGGTGCGGAAGGCGCGGGATCTGCGGGAGGAGCTAGGGCTCGACGAGCGACACCAGGTCACACCCGCGGGCGCCGGACGGTAACCGTGCTGGGTCTGCTGGACTGATCGGCGGCTCAGGCGCGCGAGTCCACCCCGTGTGCGCTCAACACCGCCAGACCGAGTCGTCGCAGCGCCGCACCGGCATCGGCGGCACCCGCATACCCGGCGACCATCGCCCCGTCGCGGGCCAGCACCAGCTCCAGCGCCGCCTGCTCCGGATCAGTTGATCCAGCCTGGACCAGCAAGGACGCAGCGGTCCGCGTCAGCCACTCCCGGTGCTCGGCCACCACGGCGCGCACCGGGTGCTCCGGGTCCGCGTACTCAGCGGCGGCGTTGATGAACGGGCAGCCGCGGAACCCCGGTCGGCAGGATTGGTCACCGAGGGAGTCGGCGTACAGCCGCAGGACACCGACCGGGTCGTCCGGGTGCTCGGTCCGGCTCTGCTCGACGGCGGCGCGCTCAGTGGCCGCGAGCGCACGCAGGTAGGCGACCACCAGGTCGTCCTTGGTGCCGAAGTGCCGGTAGAAGGTCACTTTGCTGACCCCCGCCGCGGCGATCACCCGGTCCGCCGACACCGCGCGGATGCCCTCGGCGTAGAACAGCCTGCTGGCCGCCGCCAGGATGCGCACACCGACCGGCGAGGCAGGCAACACGGACTCGGGCGGCGTGGCCAGAGGTGCCCACGGGTCGATGTCGACGCTGGTGGTCATCGCCACGCTCCTCCATGCGGTTGCCGGGTCCGGAAGTCTTGCACGGTGTTCCACCCCATGGTCTAGTAGACGTACTAGTTCGTCTACCTGAGGAGTCGCTATGAGCGCCATCTACACCGCCACCGCCACCTCCACCGGCGAGGGCCGTCGCGGCGGGCAGGTCGTCAGCAGCGACGGCGCGCTCGACCTGACCCTCGCGGTCCCCACCGAGATGGGCGGCGCGGGTGGCGGCACCAACCCGGAGCAGCTGTTCGCCGCCGGATGGTCGGCCTGCTTCCACTCCGCGATGAAGTCCGTGGCCGCGGCGGAGAAGATCCAGCTCCAGGACTCCGCCGTCGTCGCCGACATCACCCTGCTGCCCCACGGCGAGCAGGGCTTCACTATCTCCGCCGCGCTGCACGTGGAGATCGGTGGCCTCGATCAGGCTGCCGCGGAGGCGCTCGTCGCCAAGGCCCACCAGGTCTGCCCGTACTCCAATGCCACCCGGGGCAACATCGAGGTCACGCTGGAGACCACGGTCGCCTGACACTCGTCGTCGCGGGGTCGGCACTCATCACGGCCCCGCGACGCACTCCCCCGGGCACTCGTGGCCCTACCGTCAGGGACATGCGCAGCTTCGCCGAGTCCTCGACCCTCACCGTTGACGGTCTGGACCTGGCCCTCGCCCCTGGGCTCACCCCCGACGGGATCGTCGCCCGCCCGAGCTTCTTCCACGGCTTCGCCACCCGACCGCAGGTGGTGGCCCGTGGCCTGGTCACGCTGGCGGACATCACCGCCACCCGGTACTTCCAGTACACGCCCACGGCCCAGCGCGATCCGGTGCTCACCGCCCAGGGCGACCGGCTGCGCGCCGAGTGCTTCTCCGCCTGCAACGGTGTCTACGCCCGGCTCGACCTGCTCGGCACCGGATTCGACGGGGGCGACATCGCCCGTGGCACCACCAACGTCGACATCGGGGCCACGATGCGGTCCGCGCTCACCGAGGTCGCGCGTGACCAGTTGCTGCACCTCGATGTCGGCTCAGACGGACTCGCGGTGTCCAGCCCGGAGCACACCGCCGTGGAACGCCCGGTGCAGATGCCCGACCGCTGGGTGCGCGCGCTGGGCAACGCCGCCGAACTGCACCACGGGCTGCCGGAGGCCTTCACGCTGACCGGGATGGCGGCCCGCCAGTTCGTCGCCGCACTGCCCGCCGCGACCGGCACCGGACGGGACGGCTGGCTCGCCCCTACCCGCACCGGGGTGCGGCTGACACCGCGTCGGACACCCGGCGCGGTGCATATCGCCGGGCTGCACCGGCTCAGCGCGGTCAAGCGGATGCTCAGCCAGCTGCGCGACGTCCGGGTCTACGGCACCGACGAGCCCGGCCCCGTACTGGTCGAGTTCGGCCTTCCCGAGGCCCGGCTGACCCTCGGACTGACTGAGGAGTCCTGGCGCGGGCACTCCGGGGAGGGCGCCCTCCTGACCGCCCTGGCGGGTGCCGAGGTGCTGGCTGACGCTGACCTGATCAGCGCGCTGCTGGCCTTCGAGCCCGTGATCGAGGTGCCCCGACTGGCGCGGGAAGCCGCGCTGGATGAGGACGCGGTGCACCAAGCGTTGGCGGTGCTGGCCGTCTCCGGGCGGGTCGGCTGGGACGCACACGACCGGGCCTGGTTCCACCGCGAGCTGCCGGATGAGCCGGACCGGGTGGAGAAGGACAACCCCCGTCTGGTCACCGCCCGACGACTGGCCGAGGCCGGGAAGGTCCACTCCACAGCCGACGGAGTGTGGCTGGTCGGCAGCTCCCGGGGAGCCGTCGAACACCGCGTGCAGCTGGAACCGGACTCACGCTGCACCTGCCCGTGGTGGCTCAGGCACGGCAACGGCCGCGGGCCCTGCGCCCACGTCCTGGCCGTGCGGATGAGTCAGGACGGCTGACCCTCAGGGTTGCAGCGCGTCGTACTCCGCCTCAGCGGCCACATCGTCCTCGACGTCCAACCGCAAGTGCCCGAGCAGGCTCTGCAACGCGCGCAGGGTGCTCGAGGCCCGCTCACCCCACACCGACAGGTAGGAGAACTGCCACCACCACAGCGCCTCCAACACAGCACCTGCCTCCGCGTGCCGCAGGCCCTGCACCACCGCCTGCGCCACGGCGACCAGATCGCCGGAGATGGTGGAGGTGGTCAACTCCGGACCCATCAGCGGGTCGACCACCTCGGCGTATTCGTCGATGCCCTCCAACGCATTCGCCAACGCGGCGCGCAGCGGCTCGACATCCGGGTCCGGGCCGACATCCGGCTCGAAGCGCTCCGCGGGCACCACGTCCACGATGGCCCCCAACCGGGCACCGACCGCGAGCAGATCAGAGACGGCGAGCAGCAGCAGCGGGATCGCCGCCTCCGGATTCGACCCAGCACCGACCTCGGTCACCGTGCTGAGGAATCGACGCACCTCGGACTGCGCCGCGTCGGCCAACTCGACCAGGTCGGCGGCATCGTCGGCGGTCACCACGTCGGGCTCGTCGACGGGGCGTTGCGGGTCACCGGGTCCGGCCATGGAGACATGGTGCACCGTGTCCCTGTGCACCGCAGCGGCAGCGCCGGACCGTGAGGCCCTTCCCTCCGCAGATCCGGTGGTGAGGCCCTGCGTCGAGTCGGTGACCGCTCTACGCCGAGATCCGGCGGCGCCCCTCGAATGCGCGGCCGAGCGTGACCTCATCGGCGTACTCCAGGTCACCGCCCACTGGCAGCCCGGAGGCCAGGCGGCTGATCGTCAGCCCCATCGGCACCAGCAGCCGGGCCAGGTAGGTCGCGGTGGCCTCACCCTCGACATTGGGGTCGGTGGCCAGGATGACCTCGGTGACCGTGCCATCGGCAAGGCGGGTCATCAGCTCCTTGATCCGCAGGTCGTCCGGCCCGATACCCGCGATCGGATTGATCGCCCCACCGAGCACGTGGTACTTGCCCCGGAACTCCCGGGTCCGCTCGATGGCGACCACGTCCTTGGGCTCCTCGACCACGCAGATCACCGCGGGCGACCGGCGCGGGTCCTGGCAGATCCGGCACAGGTCCGCCTCGGCGACATTGCCGCAGACCGTGCAGAACTTGACCCGGGCCTTCACCTCGGTGAGCGCATCGACCAGCCGCTTCACGTCCTCACCGTCCAAGGCGAGGATGTGGAACGCGATCCGCTGCGCGCTCTTCGGCCCGACACCGGGCAACCGGCCGAGCTCGTCGATCAGGTCCTGGACCGCGCCTTCATACACCCGCACAGCCTACGGCCCGCCGCCCACGACCAGCCATCGGGTGATCCGCAACGGGAAGCTGCACAGCTGGATCCTGCGGGACGCCTCCGGCGCGGAAGCCGACAAGCACGCGGCGCTGCGTCACATGGACGAACAAGAGTCGCGGCACTTCGAGGATGGCCTCGCGCCGTTCATGACCGAACCCGGGCAGGTCAACCCGCCTTGCCGAGGTAGTCGCGCAGGGCCGCACGGACCAAGGCACTGCGAGTCATGCCGCGTGCAGCTCGGACCCGCTCGATGTCGAGGTCCGTCTGGTCGTCGACGGCGACGTTCACCCGCGGTGAGCGCTCACCTTTGACCCCAGGGTGTCCGCCCAGGCGCGGTCGGCCGCCTACGCGGCGTTCCAGCTCGTTCAGGTCGATGCCGGCAGCCGCGAGTAGTGCGCTGCCGTCTGCGGCAGCGTGGTCGCCGGTGACGGCGCGGCGCGGCTGGAAGTCTCCGGCCTCGGCCCAGTCGGTGAGGGCCTGGCGCTGATCAGTGCTCATCGTTCCTCCTGGTATCCGACGGCTTGGCTGGTGCTGACTCGTAGTGGCATGACGTGGAAGATCAGGACCTCCGCGGGCGGAGTGATCTCCACCAGGATCTCCAACGTCCCGTACCTGCTCGGTCCGATGTAGAGCCGTGGCGACCGCTGATGAGGGGGCCTGGGCTCACCGAAGTCCTCGTACATGGCATGGGCGTGCGCGATCGCGTAGAGCACTTCATCGCGTGGGATCCCGCGCTTCTCCGCACTCTCAGCCCATGTCACAGCCATCACGGAATTGTCGCACACAACCCTTGGGTTTTGTCCACTAAAACCTGCCGTGGGTTGCAGAGGTACCAGGAGCTGACTCCGCCAGATTGCTGCCCTAGGCCGACCAGCATCCTTCGATGGAAGGTCGAGTGTGCGGCTTGGGGACCACCGGGTGCGGGAGCTTCCATAGGGCGCACGTCCCCAGCCGACGAGGCCTTCCTCGTTCACGCTCATCCCTGGTAGGGCCTGCCAGTCCGCGCTCACATCGGGTCGTCGATCTGCTCCTCGATGATCACGCCGCCGAGCGCCTGCGCGACCAGCGGAATGCCGGCCATGCCGGAGGATCCGATGTCCGGGTCGTCCATCGACGGCTCGTCGTCGGCCCAGTTCGGCCCGGAGGGGGTGGCGGTGGCGCGCTGTGCGGGCTCGCGGACCATCGCGGCGCGCACTCGGTCAGCACCGGACAGCGTGGTGGCCGGGGTCGACGAGGGCGCCGTCGAGTGGGTGGCGGTGCTCCGGGAACTGCCTGCGCTGGCCGACTGGGAAGCACCGGTCCGGGGAGACGTGGGCGACGCCCAGGGGTCCTCGGGCGGTTCCCCCGCACCCGGGTCGTCCGGGTGCTCGTCCCACGGCGGTGGCGGCTCGTCCGCCACGGGCGGTTGTGGTTCGGCCTGACGCGCCGCAGGGGAATGCGCGTCGGCGGGCGTGGTGCCGAGCCGAGCGTCGGTTGTCGTCGAGCGGACTGGCGCGGTCGGTGCGGGAGTCGAGGTCGCGTCTCCTGTCGCCGAGCCCCCGTCACTCGGAGCACCCGGCGTCGAGCGAACGTGGCTCGCGGCATCGGCGGGTCCGTCAACGCTGCGCGCGTCGGATGTCGGCGTCGTCGCCGCGCTGGGCTCGGCTGCGGGGCGTTCCCCGGACGCGGGCCCGGGGATCACCGCGACGGCGGGCCACTCGACGTCGGCGGTGCCCTCCGCGTCAGCGGGAGTCTCACTCGTCGCCGCCGGGGCGGCGCTGGTCCCGTCGGACCCCGTCGCGGTGCCGGGGATGGGGGCGACGTCAGGCCAGTCGGTCGAGGCGGCAGCCGGAGCCGTCGAGCCCTGCGGAGCAGTTGCCTTCTCGTTCCCGCGGGCAGGACCGCTGACCGGGTTCGGCGGGTCAGCCTGCTCGGTGGTCGGTGCCGCTGGCTCTGCCGGTGCATCGGTCGATGCGGGCGCGTCGGTCGGAGCCGGTGTCGCGGTCGGGACGGCCTGCGCCCAGGGATCCGCCGGAGCGTCGTGGTCAGCGGCGGGCAGGACATCGGGAGAGTCTGCGGAGTCGTGTTCCCGCGAGGCGGCGACCGGGCGCGGCTGCGCCGTGCGGTCCGACTCGATCGGACGCGACTCGGCGGCCGGGGCGGGGCGGTTCCCAGCGGGGGTGTCGCCGGCGAGCACACCCTCGACCCGGACGTCGAAGCCCAGGGTCTCGCGCACCGCTTGGTGCACCAGCTCCGCGTGCTGGCCCGCGCGGAACGCCGTCGCCAGGCCGGGCGCGGTGAAGCCGAGCGTGAGGGTGGTGGCATCCAGGGTGACGACCTGCGCGTTCTGGCTGATCAGCACCCAGGTGGTCTTCTTCAACCGGGCCAGCGTCTCCAACACCTCGGGCCAGCGGCGGCGCAGCATCTCGGTGTCCTGGCCCGCGCCGGTCTGCGCGGAGGTCGCCGTGCCGGGGTCTGCGGGTGCGCCGCCAGCGGGCACCGAACTGCTCGCCGTGTCCGGGTCTTCGGTCGGGGTGTCGGCCGACGAGACCTGCGGCGCAGCGGCCCGGGCGGAAAGCGACTCGACCGGCTGGGCAACGGTGGAGGTCGACGCGCCAGCGGAGGTGGCAGTCGGAACGTCCTCCCACCCGGCGGGCTCCTGGCGAGCTCCAGACGGCACATCGGTGGCGTCCTGCGGGCTCAGGCCGGGAGCAGCGCCCGCGACTCCCGTGGTACCGACCGGGGTCTCGACGGCCTGCTTGGCAGCCGGAGTCATCGCGGTTTGCCCGGCACCCGGGCTCATGACGGCCTGGGCGGCGTCAGGAGCCTCGACAGCCCCTCCGGCACCTGGGGTTGCGGTGGCGTGTGCGGCAGTGCCAGAGGTGCCAGAGGTGCCAGCGTCCTGCGCAGCGGCGGAATCGGGCCGTCCAGCCGAGGCTTCGCGGGTGCCCGGGGCACTCGACCCGTCGGATGCTCCCCCGGCCTTCCCCGCCGTCATTGCCGCCCGAGCCAGCGCGGCTCCACTGGTCGCGGTCTCCGGGCGGGCAGGCGCCGCTGACTCGGCCGGCCCGGTCACCACGGTGACCCGCTCCACCGGGGTCGCGGGGCTGACAGCATTTGCGGGCGCGGCCGACACCCCGATGCGTTCCAGCCGGTCGACTCGGGCACCGAGCCCGGCGGAGGAGTCGTCCATCGCGGGCAGCAACAGGCGGGCCATCAGCAGCTCGAGGTGCAGCCGCGGGGAGGTGGCGCCGGACATCTCGGTGAGGGCGGCATTGGCCAGGTCGGCGGAGCGGGACAGTTCGGAGGCACCGAGGTGTTGGGCCTGGGTGCGCATCCGGGCGAGCTGATCCCCGGGAATGTCGCGCAGCACGGCCTCGGCTGCATCGCCGGAGGCCTGGAGGACGATCAGGTCGCGCAGTCGCTCCAGCAGGTCCTCGACAAAGCGCCGGGGCTCATGCCCGGTGGAGATGACTCGTTCGACCACTCGGAACGCGCTGGCCCCGTCGCGGGCGGCGATCGCCTCGATCAGGTCATCCAGCAGGGAGGCGTGGGTATAGCCGAGCAGCGCCACCGCGTCCTCGTAGACCAGGCCCTGCGGACCGGAGCCCGCGATCAGCTGGTCGAGAACGGACAACGAGTCACGCACCGACCCGCCACCGGCGCGGACGACCAGCGGCAGCACACCCGATCCGACCGTGATTCCCTCGGTGCCGCAGATCTGCCCGAGGTAATCGGTCATGATCTCCGGCGGCACCAGGCGGAACGGGTAGTGGTGGGTGCGGGAGCGGATGGTGCCGATCACCTTGTCCGGCTCGGTGGTCGCGAAGATGAACTTCACGTGCTCCGGCGGCTCCTCGACGATCTTGAGCAGCGCGTTGAACCCCTGGGGCGAGACCATGTGCGCCTCGTCCAGGATGAACACCTTGTATCGGTCCCGGGCGGGGGCGAAGGTGGCGCGTTCACGCAGGTCACGGGCGTCGTCGACCCCACCGTGGCTGGCGGCGTCGATCTCCACCACGTCCAGGCTGCCGGGGCCGCCGCGGGCCAGCTCGACGCAGGATTCGCACACGCCGCACGGGGTGTCGGTGGGGCCCTCCGCGCAGTTCAGGCAGCGGGCGAGGATGCGCGCGCTGGTCGTCTTGCCGCAGCCGCGCGGGCCGGAGAACAGGTACGCGTGGTTGATCTGCCCACTGCGCAGTGCCTGGCGCAGCGGCCCGGTGACGTGGTCCTGCCCGACGACCTCGGCGAAGGTCTCGGGCCGATAGCGGCGGTACAGGGCGGTCGTCACCCCGTGAACTCTAGTTGGCCGGACCCACACCCGGTGGCAGGACGCCGAACGATACGAGACGGTAACCAGCCAACCGGTGAGATCGTGGTGACCGACTGGCGAGACCGCTGCTATCGTCCTTTTCCGACCGCCCCCGAACGGGACAGGAGTCCGGCTCGTGATCAGCCACACCGCTTCCCAGCGCCGCGCGCACTCGATGTGCGCCATGGCCGGGACCATGTGTGCCTGCATGTGCCAGATGGGCGCTTGTCAGCGAATGTGCTGACGCTGCTCACGCAGCACTCGGGCCCTCCTCCGGTGGTTCCCGCCCGGCGCACGTTCTGTGCCGCCCGGCACTCGTCCTGACCTGAACGGGACGTGGAGCACTCCGGTCGCGGGCCACCCCCGGGCCGCTGTCCGTTGCCGCCCGGCATCCCCCGCACCTCACCGGCGTCGGCCCGTGCCCTCAGCCGCCGGTTCCACCTGGAAGGCTCCACCATGAAGCGCACTCTGACCGCAGCTCTGTCCGCCGTCACCCTCGCGGTGCTCGCGGCCTGCTCCTCCGGCTCACCGCAGGCCGTCCCCACCGAGGCGAGCACCGAGGACCCGGTCACCGTGACCATCGGCGTGACGGACATCGACAAGGACTACTGGGACACCTTCACCGAGTTGGCCGCGGAGGAGGGCATCACCGTCGAGCTGAAGAACTTCACCGACTACCAGCAGCCCAACCCGGCGCTCAGCAACGGGCAGCTCGACCTGAACCAGTTCCAGCACCTGCTGTTCCTGGCCAACTACAACGAGAACTCCAACGATGACCTGGTCGCCATCGGTAGCACGGTGATCTACCAGCTCGGCCTCTACACGGAGAAGGGCTACGCCACCCCGGACGACATCCCGGACGGCGCGCAGATCGCCATCCCGAACGACCCGACCAACCAGGCCCGCGCGCTGCTGGTGCTCCAGTCCGCTGGCCTGATCAGTCTCAAGGACGGCGGCAATGCGCTGTCCACCCCGGCCGAGGTCGTCGCCGAGGACTCCCGGGTGCAGGTCGTGCCGGTCGACGCGAACCAGACCGCGGTGCAGCTGCGCAGCCTGGACGGCGCGGTGATCAACAACAACTTCGCGGCGGACGCCCAGATCGACCCGACCACGGCGATCTACTCCGACCTGGAGGACACCGATACCGCACGCCCGTATGTGAATGTCTTCGCCGCCCGCGCCGAGGACGCTGACAACCCGCTGTTCGCCACGCTGATCGAGATCTACCACCGGCCCGAGGTGATCGACCAGGTGCTGGAGTCCAACAAGGGCACCGCGGTGGAGCAGGACCTGACCGCCGATGAGCTGTCCACCAGCCTGGGCGAGCTGCAGGACCTGGTCGGCGACGCCAGCTGATCCGCAGCTGATCCGCACCGTGACCGGGCGGAGCCGCAGCCGCCCGGTCACGAGGATCTCACTGCCGCCGACTCGCGCAGTGGCCCCCGATCCCCGCACTCTGGTCCGCGACCCTGCGACCACCTGGATGGTGAACCCCCGATGACCGCCATGGTCTCCCTGCACGAGGTGTCGAAGACCTTCGACGCCACCTCATCGAAAGCCGCCGCCGTGCACGCGGTGGACGGCGTCTCCCTCGAGATCGAGCGCGGTGACGTCTTCGGCGTGATCGGCTACTCCGGTGCCGGCAAGAGCACGCTGGTCCGATTGATCAACGCCCTGGAGCGGCCGACCTCCGGGCGGGTGGTGGTCGACGGTGTGGACCTGACCGGGCTGTCCGAGCGTGGACTGCGGCCTGCCCGCGCCGGGATCGGCTTCATCTTCCAGCAGTTCAACCTGCTGCGGTCCCGCACGGTGGCCGGGAACATCGCCTACCCGTTGAAGGTCGCCGGGTGGCCGCGGGAGAAGCGCGCCGCCCGGGTGGCCGAGCTGTTGGAGTTCGTCGGCCTGGCGGATAAGGCCCGGCAGTACCCGGACCAGCTGTCCGGTGGGCAGAAGCAGCGGGTCGGCATCGCGCGGGCGCTGGCCACCAACCCGGCGCTGCTGCTGGCCGATGAGGCGACCAGCGCGCTGGACCCGGAGACCACCAAGGACGTGCTCGATCTGCTGCGGCGGGTGAACCAGGAGCTGGGCGTCACCATCGTGGTGATCACGCACGAGATGTCGGTGGTCTCCTACCTGTGCAACCGGGTCGCGGTGATGGAGGCCGGGAAGGTGGTGGAGCAGGGCTCGGTCTACGACGTCTTCGCCCGCCCCGTGCAGCCGGTCACCCGCCGGTTCATCGGCGCGGCCCTGCACGACCGGCCACGGCCGGACATCGTCGAACGGCTCCGGCAGCGACACCCCGGCAGGATCGTGACCGTGGCGATCCGCGAGTCCGACCAGCCTGGCATCTCCATCACCGAGCGGCTGCGCGCCCATGACGTGGACGGTGCGGTGGTCTACGGCGGCATCACCGAGGTCGGCTCCCGCCCGCTCGGGTCGCTGACGTTCGCCCTCACCGGCGACGACACCCGGATCGATGCGCTGATCGCCGACCTGCGGGCCCACACCGAGGTCATCGAGCACACGGAGGTGACGGCATGACCCCCGAACTGTGGCCGGTGCTGTGGACCGCCATCGGCGAGACCTTGCAGATGGCGGTGGCCGCGCTGGTGATTGGCGGCATCGCCGGTCTGCTACTCGGCATCGCGCTGTACGTCACTCGCCCGGGCAACCTGCTGTCCAACCGCCCGGTGTTCTACGTGTTGAACGTGCTGGTCAACATCGTCCGGCCGATCCCGTTCATCATCTTCATCACCGCGATCCAGCCGCTGACCCTCGCGATCACGGGGGTGTCCATCGGGATCGGGGCGGCGATCCCGGCGCTGGCGATCATGACCACCTTCGGCACCAGCCGGATCGTGGAGCAGAACCTGGTCGCGATGGACCCGGGTGTGATCGAGGCGGCCCGGGCGATGGGTGCGGGTCCGCTGCGGATCATCGCCACCGTGATCGTCCCGGAGACCCTCGGCCCGCTGATCCTGGGCTACACCTTCCTCTTTGTCGCGATCATCGACATGACCGCGATGGCCGGGGCGATCGGCGCCGGTGGTCTGGGTGACTTCGCGCTGGTGTACGGCTACCAGCGGTACGAGCCCGCGGTGACCTGGACCGCCGTGGCGGTGATCGTGATCCTGGTGCAGCTGGCGCAGTTCCTCGGCAACTGGCTGGCCCGGCGCGTGCTGCGGCGGTGAGTCGAGGTCCCGGCGCGTGCAGCCACGCGCCGGGACCGGCTCACAGCTTCTTGCCCGGGTTCAGGATCCCCCGCGGGTCCAGCACATCCTTGATCCCGCGCTGGATGTCCAGCACCCGCGCGCTCAGCTCACCGGGCAGCGCCCCGCGCTTTTCCACCCCGATCCCGTGCTCGCCGGTGACGGTGCCGCCGAGCTCCACCGCCAGGCCGAGGATGCGGGTGTGCGCGTCATGGGCAGCGTCGACCTGTGCCGGGTCGGCCGGGTCGAAGGCGATCACCGGGTGCAGGTTGCCGTCGCCGACGTGCCCGCCGGTGCCGATGGGCAGTCCGGTCTGAGCCGCGATGTCCGCGATCCGGTCCAGCAGCTCGGGGAGCCGGGTGCGGGGCACGGCAACGTCCTCGTTGATCGAACCACCACGCATGGCACGCATGGCCGGGTTCAGGGCACGACGGGCCCGCATCAGCTGGTGCAGCCGCTCCGGGTCGTGGGCGACGTCCACCGCGAGCGCCCCGTGCTGCTCGGCGATCTGCCGGTAGGCCTCGACATCGACCAGACCGGCGTCACCGGGTACATCGGTGATCGCAATCAACATCGCCTGCGCACCGACCGGCAGTCCGGCCTCCGGGTCGTGGGCGGCCAGCGCGTCCAGCACCACCCCGTCGACGAACTCCAACGTCGACGGCCGGTGCGGTCCGGCGATGACCGCGTTCGCGGCCTCAAGGGCAGCGGTGATCGAGTCGAAGGTCGCCGCCACGCCACGGTCCGGGCCCGGTGCGGGCAGGAGTCCGAGGGTGGCCTCGGTGACCACGCCCAGCGTGCCCTCGGAGCCGACCATCAGCCCAGTCAGGTCAAGACCGGCCACCGCCTTGACGGTGCCCGGCGCGGTGCGGATGACCGTGCCGTCGGCGAGCACCACCTCCAGCGCCCGCACGAAGTCCCGGGTCACCCCGTACTTCACGCAGCGCATCCCTCCGGCGTTGGTGGCGATGTTCCCGCCGATGGTGCTGATCGCGAAGGACGCGGGGTCCGGCGGGTAGAACAGGCCCTCGGCTGCCACCGCGTCCACCAGGTCCTTGGTGACGACACCGGGCTGGACCACCGCGACCTGGTCAACATGGTCGATCCGGTGGACGGCGGTCATCCGCTCCGTGGACAGCAGGATCGCGCCAGGCACGGCATTCGCTCCCCCGGCCAGGCCGGAGCGCAGCCCCTGCGGGACGACCGGTGTGCGGTGGGTGTGCGCGATCCGGAGCACGGCGGAGACCTGGGCAGTGTCCGCGGGCAGCACCAGCGCGAGCGGCTGGCCGGTGGGGGCGGTGGCGGAGCCGTCCTGCGCCCGGGCGGTGAGGCGCTCGGAGTCGGTGACCAGGGCGTCCGCGGGCAAGGCGGCACGCAGGTCGTCCAGCACCCGGGTCGAGTCGGCGGGCCCAGCAAGGTCACGGGTCGCTGCCCGGTCGGCAGGGGTCGGGGCGGTGGTCAGCGGGTCCGGGCTCATCAGGGCAACTTCACGTGCTCGGGGGTCAGCTGGTCGACGGACTGCACACCCAACAGGCGCAGCGTGCGGGCGATCTCGGTGGTGAGGATCTGCCCCACCCGGTCCACGCCGCGTTCACCACCGGCCATCAAGCCGTAGAGGTAGGCCCGGCCGAGCATGACGGCCTTGGCACCGAGGGCCAGCGCGGCGACGATGTCCGCCCCGGAGCTGAACCCCGTGTCGACGTAGACCTCGGCCCGGTCGCCCACCGCCGCCACCGTCTGGGGCACCAGAGTCAGCGGTACCGGCGCGCGGTCCAACTGCCGACCGCCGTGGTTGGACAGCACCACGGCGTCCGCGCCGGCCCCGACCACCCGCTCGGCATCGGCGACCGTCTGCACACCCTTGACCACCAGGGGGCCATCCCAGTGCTCGCGCACCCAGGCCAGGTCGTCCAGCTCGACGGTGGGGTCGAACATGTGCGCGGCCAACTCCTCGATGGTGCCCTGCCAGGAGTCCAGGGTGGCGAAGCGCAGTGGCTCGGTGGTCAGAAAGTTGATCCACCAGCTCGGGTGCAGCGCCCCGTCCAGGATCGTCTTGGCGGTGAGGGTCGGTGGAATGGAGAAGCCGTTGCGGTTGTCCCGCAGCCGTGCTCCACCCACCGGCACATCCACGGTGATCACCAGTGCCTCGTACCCGGCGGTCCGAGCCCGGTCCATCAGCTCCTCGGCGGCGGCCCGGTCCTTCCACACGTACAGGCCGAACCAGTTGCGGCCCTCCGGTGCGGCGTCGGTCAGCTCCTCGATGGAGGTCGTGCCCATCGTGGACAGCGTGTACGGCACCCCGGTGCGGGCGGCGGAGCGGGCCACGGCGGGTTCGCCCTCGTGCTGCATCATCCGGGTGAAGCCGGTCGGGGCGTAGATGAACGGGGCCTCGGCCCGGCGACCGAGCAGCTCGGTGCCGATGTCCACGCTGCCGACGTCGCGCAGCACGCTGGGCTGGAACTCCACCTCGCGCAGCACCCGACGGGCTTTGCGGATCGACACCTCGGCCTCGGCGGCACCGTCCACATAGTCGAAGATCGACCGCGGGGTGCGCGCCCGACCGATCCGGCGCAGGTCACCGATGGTGTACGCCCGGGACAACCGTCGGGCCACCGGGTCCAGCTCGACAGGCCGCATCCGCAACAGCGGTTTGAGCTCCGACCAGGTCTGCAACCGACGCGACACCAGGACACCTCCGCAGGTCGATGGGGATGCCAGCACCGTAGCGTCCGTATCGGCCCGTGAACCGGGACGTCTCAGATCGCGCGCAGCTCCTGCTCCGCCTGCGCGGCGGTGGGACGGGCGGCCGGGTCTAGGGCCGTCATCGCAGACAGCAGACGACGCCAGGCCTCAGGCAGGGTGTCCGGCATCGGCGGTGCGTGCCGGGTGCGGGCGTAGGCCTGCTCGGTGGGCGTGCCGGTGAACGCGCGCTGCCCGGTCACCGACTCCAACAGCACCAAACCCAGGGCGTAGACGTCGGAGGTCGGCGACAACGGGGCGCCCCTGGCCTGCTCCGGACTGAGATAGCCCGGCGTCCCGCGACGATCCACCACGCTGGCCGGATGGTCCCGGGTCGAACGGGCGATGCCGAAGTCCGCCAGCCGGGCACGGGGCGCGGTCAACGGGTCACCAGGGGTGCCCTCCTCGTCCAGCACACCGGGCGGCAGCAGGATGTTGGCCGGCTTCACATCCCGATGCACCACCCCGGCCTCGTGCACGAAGGCCAACGCCTCGGCAATGTCCGCACCGATCCGCGCGACCATCGGCGGGCAGAGCGCGCCGGCACGGATCGCCTGCGCCAGCGTCGACCCCGGCACCAACTCCAGCACCAGGTAGTGCCGGCCCGCGCCCGGCCCGTCCGCCACCACCCCGGCGTCGTACACCGCGACCAGACCCGGGTGGCTGAACCGGGCCAGCAGCCGCATCTCCCGTTGCCGACCAGCATGGGTCTCCCCCGGACCGCGGAACACCTTGAGCGCCACCTCGCGGCCGAGCAGGCTGTCGTGCCCGCGATGGACATCCGCCATGCCACCGCTGCCGAGCAGCGGGCCGACCCGGTACCGACCACCGAGCAGCCCACCCTCCGGCAGCGGCTGCGGGTCACTCAGGCCCCCGGGGATCAGCCGCAGACCAGCATCGACTGTGGCGGTCAACGGGTCGGACAGGGCGGTCACGGGATCGGGTGGTTGCGCTGCGGGCACCGGTGCCTCCTTCTGGACCGGACCAGCATCCCCGGATCAGCGCCACCACGCGCGTCGAGGGCCTCAGTCCGGGCGCACCTGCGTCTGCGCGAGCACTGACCGCAGCAGCGGCGGCGCAGGTTTCGCCGTGGCCGGTGCGTCCCGGGCATGACAGGACCCCCCGCACACCCGCCAGAGCTCACCTGCCCTTGCTGCCTTCCGGCCCTGGGGGGGTTCAGCGAGATGACGCCGCACGAGGGGTCTGAATCAAGGGTAACGCAGATCCGCACCCTGGACGGCAGGGGCCAATCAGCCCTCGCCGAGAATCCCGGCGCGCAGGGTCTCGGTGTCGTAGCCGCCCTCCCACATCGCGCCGTCGATGGTCACGGTCGGGGTGACGAAGCCACCGTTGCTCTCCGAGACCAGCGAGCTGTCCGAGACCGCCAGCTGGGTTGCGGAGTACACCCACTGCCCGTAGGTCTCCTGCGCGGTGCCGGCGGCGATCTTGTCCGCCACCGTGTCGGAGACTCCGGCGCCACGCGCCAGCTCCGCCATCTCCTCATCGGTCAGGCCGGCGGTGTTCTCCGCAGGCTGGTTCGCGAACAGCGCCTCGGTGTACGCCAGGTAGTGCTCGGAATCCTCCTGCGCGACCAGGGCCGCCGAGGCTGCCGCACGGGTGGAGAACTGCTTGCCGAGGGACATGCTGTCCAGCGTGGCCAACGGGTGGTAGACCACCGTCGCCTCCCCGGCGGTGACCAGCTCATCCAGCATCGCGCCGTTCAGCTGCTCGAAGGTGCCGCAGCCCGGGCAGATGAAGTCCTGATAGATGTCGACGCGCGGCACCGACTCGTCCAGCACACCGACGCCCTGCGCGGACACCGGGATGCCCCCGTCCTCCAGCGCCACCGACGGCACCGTCGCCACATCCGCCAGCGCGATGTCCTCGTAGCTGGTCTGCTTCCAGTTCTGCCCGATGACCACAGCCGCGACGCCGATCAGCGCCAACACCGCCACCCCCAGGACACCGAAGCCGATCATCCGGCGACGACGGGCAGCGGCCTGCTGCTCTTGGCGCATCCGCTTGGCTGCCTCGGTGGCGGCGGCGCGGCGCTGGGCGGGGGTCTGAGAGGGCATCACAACGTCCTTGGTCGTCCGGCTGGGCTGGCGCCAGGCTCCCACCGGTGCACCCCCACACCGGCCCCTGCGACCCGAAGTGCGGGGTCAAGCACGCCCGGTCTGCGGGTCAGGACGCTCTGTCTAGGTAGGACATCCGCTCCGTTCGAGTGCCAGACAGCCCGCGGGGGTGGCACCAGGCCGACCCCTGTCTGGACAACTACCGGTAGACCTCGCGTCGGTGCGCGACCCGCAGCACCAGCACGATCAACTCGCCACCGTTCACCTCGTAGACGATCCGGTAGTCACCGGCACGCACCCGCCGCTCACCGGCTCCACCGACCAGCTGGGTCGACCCGGGCGGGCGAGGGTTGTCAGCCAGAAGGTCGAGGGTGCGCAGGATCCGCACCCGGGCATGGAGCTCGAGCTTGAGCAGCTGCTTGCGGGCGGGCGTCGTGAACGTGACCTCGTAGCGCCCGGACGATCGGTTCGGCGTCACCGGTGCAGATCGTCACGGGTCAGGCCGAGGTCGGCGAGGAGCTCGTCCATGGTGACCCGGGGCGTCGGGTCCTGGCGGGCCTGCTGCGCTGCGGCGATGTCCTCTATGTCCTCCAGTGCGGCGTACGCCCGATCAAACCACTCGGAGGACACCAGGACCGCCCGTCCACGACCACGGTTGGTGATGGTCACCGGCTCCCGCTGGGCGACGTCCAGGTACTCCCCGAGATGACTGCGGAACTGCGCCGTCGTCACTGTGCACCCCACGGTCTCGATGTCCATGTACCAAACGTACATCATGTACATTCGCCGATGGCACCGACCACCCGCCCGAGTCCTGTACCCTGGTACCCGCGTACTGCCAGGAGGATTCGCCTAGTGGCCTATGGCGCACGCTTGGAAAGCGTGTTGGGTGCAAGCCCTCGGGGGTTCGAATCCCCCATCCTCCGCCGACCCGAGGCCCCGTCACCGTTCCGGTGCGGGGCCTCGGTGCTGTCCGGCACCGTCCCCGACCGCCGAGTCGTTACCGTTCCGCCACCTGCGGACCGCGAGCCCCTCCCCCGGCGGCGCATCGACCTCCCCTACACTCGCCGTCGTGATCTTCAAGGCCGTGGGCGAGGGGCGCCCGTACCCGGACCACGGCCTTGTCACGCCCAAACAGTGGGCGGAGGTCCCGCCGCGCCAGGTCCGCCTGGATGAACTGGTCACCACCAAGCGCACGTTGAATCTGGACAACCTGCTGTCCGAGGACTCGACGTTCTACGGCGACCTGTTCGCCCATGTGGTGCAGTTCCGCGGGACCCTGTACCTGGAGGACGGCCTGCACCGGGCGGTCCGAGCAGCTCTACAACAGCGCCCTGTCCTACACGCCCGCGTCCTGGTGATCGAAGAGTGATGAGCACTGACCGCAGCCCTGATTCCGCGCGCCAGCGCCGTCGTTGTCGTGTCCGCGAGCGCCAGGCGGTGATCTTCGGCGTCATGCTCGGGGCGATGGCGGTCAGCGCCGTCGGTGCCGCGGCGGTGTACTCGGGCAACCTGAGCCTGCCATTCCTGTCGCAGCCGATCTCCTCCCCGGCGCCGACCGGTCTGGCCGCAGCGAACTCGCCCTGCCCGCCGGAGGGCGCGGTGCCGATCGGCTACGGCGAGATCACGGTCAACGTCTTCAACGGCACCAGCCGTCCGGGGCTGGCGGGTGAGACCGCACGGTCGCTGTCCGGGCGCGGGTTCCTGATCGGGGTCGAGGCGAATGCGTCGTCCCGCGGGTACTCCGGCAGCCAGGAGGGCACGGCGCTGATCCAGTTCGGCGCGCAGGGTGCGGCGCAGGCGTACACGGTGGCGGCGCAGTTCGACTCCCCGCGGCTGGTGTTGGACGACCGGCAGGACGCGAGCGTGGACGTGGTGGTCGGCACCGCCTACAACGCGCTGGTCGCCGCCGGTGATGTGGTGCTCGCCCCGGGTGAGCCCTTCGCCTCCCCGGAGGGGTGCATCCCGATGGATCAGGTCGACCCCGTGGCCCAGCCGGTCCCGCCGCAGGCCACCGAGGAGCCAGCCGCGGAGGACCCCGCTGCCGCCGAGGGCTGAACAACCCGCACAGCACGAGACCCCCGGAACCTCACCAGGTTCCGGGGGTCTCGTCGTCTCTCAGTGCTCCAGCTCGACACCGCCGGGCACCGATGCCGGGGATGCCGGCTCCTGGCTGGTGCCGCGCCACCGGGCCACCCCGCGCATCACGTGATACACGACGATGGCCGAGGCCGAGCCCAGCGCGATGCCCTCGAAGCTCGCGTCACCGATCACCCAGGTGAAGTTGGCGATGCCGACCACCAGCGCCACCGCAGCGGTGGTGAGGTTCACCGGGTCGGAGAAGTCCACCTTGTTCTGCACCCAGATCCGGGCACCAAGGATGCCGATCATCCCGTAGAGCATGACGGTCGCACCGCCGAGCACCCCGACCGGAATGGTGTTGATCAGCGCACCGAACTTCGGCACCAGGCTGAGCACCAGCGCGGTGGCCGCGGCCACCCAGTAGGCGGCGGTGGAGTACACCCGGGTCGCCGCCATCACGCCGATGTTCTCGGCGTAGGTCGTGGTACCCGATCCGCCACCGATACCGGCGACAGTGGTGGCCAGACCGTCGGCGAACAGCGCACGACCGGTCAGATGGTCCAGGTTCTGCCCGGTCATCAGGCCGACCGACTTCACGTGGCCGACGTTCTCCGCGATCAGCACGAACACCACCGGCAGGAACAGCCCCAGCAGCTTGGGCTCGAAGGTCGGCGTCACAAAGTCCGGTAGCCCGAACCACGCCGCTTCACTGACCGCGGTGAAGTCGACCTCGCCGCGGATCACCGCGACGGCGTAGCCGATCAGCACACCGACCAGGATCGACAGTCGACCGAGCAGCCCACGGAACAGCACCCCGACCAGGATGATCCCGGCCAGGGTGACCACAGCGGTGACCGGTGCCTGCTGGAAGTTGTTCCAGGCGGCCGGGGCCAAGTTGAAGCCGATCAGCGCGACGATGGTGCCGGTGACGATGGGCGGCATCACCAGGTCGATCCAGCGCGCCCCGGCAAAGTGCACCACCGCGCCGATGATGGCGAGCAGCAGACCAGTGACCAGGATGCCGCCCACCGCACCGGACTGCCCGGAGCTGGCCGTGGCGGCACCGATCGGGGCGATGAACGCGAAGCTCGACCCGAGGTACGACGGCAGCTTGTTGCCGGTGATGATCAGGAACAGCGCCGTGCCGATCGCGCTGAACAACAGCGTGGTCGCCGGGGAGAACCCGGTCAGCAGCGGCACCAGGAACGTCGCGCCGAACATCGCCACCACGTGCTGCATCCCGATGCCGATGGTGCGCGGCCAGGACATCCGCTCGGCCGGTGCGACAACCTCACCGGCCCCGATGTGCCGTCCGTCGCCGTGCAACTGCCAGCCGAATCTGCTCACCGGATCTGCCTCCTAGGCGGCCCGGGAACTCACCGGGCCCTGATGTGCGGGGAGACGACGAGGGGGTTCGCCGTCGAGGCCGTGCCAGGCCCGGAAGGCAAGCGTAGCGGCCTGGGTCTGGGACCTGCGCGTAGGGTGTGGCCCGCCGTCCCCATCCCGGAGGTGTCCCATCCACCGCTTGCTCCGCTCCCGCGCCGCGCTGGGGGTCGCGTTCCTGGCCGTGCACCTGTGGATTGGGCTGGTCGGCACCGTGCTGATCCCGACCAAGGCGTTTTGGGATCTGGATCTGTACCGCTGGTGGATGTGGCAGGGCCTGCACCAGGGCATCTGGCCGGTGCTGGACGGTGACTGGGTGTACCCGGCTGGTGCGGTGGTGCCGATGCTGCTGCCAGGGCTGGTGGATACCTGGGACACCCGGACCTATGCGGTGGCATGGACGGTGCTGATCACGGCGTTGAACGCGCTCGCGGCCTGGACGCTGCTGCGGGTGGCCGGTCATCGCGCGGTGACCGGGGTGTGGTGGTGGCTGGGCTTCATCGTGCTGCTCGGGCCGGTGGCGGTGGGACGGCTGGACGCGGTGGTCGCGCCGCTGGTGGTCACCGCGTTGGCGCTGGCCCTCCGGCATCCGGCGGTGGCGTCGGCGCTGTTGACCTTCGGCGCGTGGGTGAAGGTGGCCCCGGGTGCGCTGCTGCTGCCGCTGGTGATGATCGTGCGGCGACCGTGGCGGACCCTGGTGCTACCCGCCGCGTCGGTGTGCGTGGTGATCGCCGGGATCGTCGCCGCCGGAGGTGGCCTGTCGCACCTGTTCAGCTTCCTGGGCGAACAG
This sequence comes from Cellulomonas sp. NPDC089187, assembly GCF_040685135.1. NCBI lineage: Bacteria > Bacillati > Actinomycetota > Actinomycetes > Micrococcales > Cellulomonadaceae > Cellulomonas > Cellulomonas sp. NPDC089187. Next base: position 290,889 of record NZ_JBFBHI010000004.1, read on the forward strand.
GGCGAGCGCGGGTTGCAGCTGGAATCGGTGGCCGCCACCGCCTGGGTGCTGCGCGGGCTGGTGGACGACGGCGTCCGGATCTGGATGAACGACGACATCATCACCTGGGAAATCGCCGGGCCGGGCACCGCCACGATGTCCGGTCTACTGGGTTACGCCCTGCCGGTGGCGCTGGCGGCAGCGACCGGGTTGCTGTTCTGGGTGCGACGACGGGCCGGTGACCAGCTCGACCACGCGGCGTTCCTGGCCCGGAGTGCGCTGCTGATCGCCCTGGTGCTGATCGTCGCCAATAAGGTCGGGTCGCCGCAGTTCATCGGGTGGTTGGCCGGACCGGTGGTGGTCGGGCTCGCGCGGCCCGGTCGGGAGTCGCTGCGCTCCTGGCGGGTCATTGCGGTGCTGGTGCTGGTGATCGCCGCGCTGACCCAGGGGGTGTTCCCGCTCGCCTACGACGCGATCACGGCCGGGGCGTTTGGGGCGTCGTTGCTGCTGGTGGCGCGCAATCTGCTGCTGGTGGTGACGCTGGTGCTGGTGACCCGGTCACTGTGGCGGATGGGCCGCAGCGACCGGGTCGACGCGCTCAGCCCAGCTGCGGCATGACCTCGGACGCCACCAGTTCCAGGTGGTCCAGGTCATGCAGGTCGAGCACCTGCAGGTAGACCCGACTGATGCCCAGCTCCGCCAGACTGCCCAGGCGGTCGACGATGGCCGTCGGCGTCCCGGCGATGCCCACTCCCCGGACCTCCTGCGGGTCGCGACCGATGGCGGCGGCACGACGGTCGACCTCCGCGTCGTCGCGTCCGGCGACCAGCACCAGCGCGGTCGACATGGTGATCGAGTCCTCCGCCCGGCCGATCTCCCGGCAGGCGGCGCGCACGCCGTCCAGCTTCTCCCCGATCTGGTCCAGCGGTGGGAAGGACAGGTTGAACTCCGCGGCGAACCGGGCGGCCAACGCCGGGGTCTTCTTGGGGCCGAGCCCACCGACGATCACCGGCACCCCGGCCTTGCTCGGGTCCAGCGGGGAGGCCTGCACCGGCTTGGGCAGCGCGGGGCTGTTCGCCAGGGTGTAGTGCTCACCGTCGTAGCTGAAGGTCTCCCCCACCGGGGTGCCCCACAGCCCGGTGATGATCTCCAGCTGCTCGGTCAGCGGGCCGAATCGCTTGGCCGGGAACGGGATGCCGTAGGCGCTGTGCTCCTCGGCGTACCAGCCTGCGCCCAGGCCCAGCTCCACCCGCCCACCGGACATCTGGTCGACCTGGGCGACCTGGATCGCCAGCACACCGGGGTGCCGGAAGGTGGCGGAGGTCACCAGCGTGCCGAGCTTGATCCGGCTGGTTTCCCGCGCCAGACCCGCCAGGGTGGTCCACGCATCGGTGGGGCCGGGCAGGCCGTCGCCACCCATCGCCAGGTAGTGGTCCGAGCGAAAGAACGCGTCGAAGCCCAGGTCCTCGGTGGCTTTGGCGACAGTGAGCAGGTCGTCGTAGGTCGCGCCCTGCTGCGGTTCGGTGAAGATCCTCAGGTCCATGCACCGAGCCTTTCACGCCGGGGCGGTACGGTCGCCCCGTGCACAGCCGCATCCGCTGGTCCAGCCTCGCCGTGGTGATCGGCGCGGGGTTGCTCGCCCTGGTGTGCGTGACCGCTGGACTGCGCGGTCGGGTGTGGGCGTGGCTGCCCGCGCTGATCTGCGCCGCCGTAGCCGTCCGGGAGTGGCGGGCGCTGCGCCGCTTGGACCGACGTGGATGATTCCGACCCGCGGGCGTGACAGGCTGGGTGCATGACTCCCCTCGGCCAGGCACTCGACGCCCTCGCCGTGGCGGATTGGCGTCGTCAGGTCGCCCAGCTGTACGGCCGGGTGCGGGAGATCGCCGCCGAGGACCCCGCCGCCGCGCACCGGATCTGGATCGACGGGCGCAACGAGCTGTTCGCCGAGCACGCCGCCTCTCCGCTGCGCCCGGCCGCCAAAGCCGTGTTCACCGGGCTCGACGTCGCGCCCTATGACCCGGCGTACCGTTTTGAGGTGCGGGTGCGGGCCACGCTCCCCCAGCGGATGGAGGTGGCCACCGGCACCGACGGCGTGGTCCCCTTCGACCGGGTAGCCAAGGTCGAGGTCGGCGATCTGGGCACCCTCGCGGTCTGGGCGCTGCGCACCTACGGCGGCGGACTGTTCCTGCCGGTGAAGGACGCCACCAGCAACCGCAGCACCTACGGCGGCGGTCGCTATCTGCTGGATACGGTCAAGGGCGCGGACCTGGGTCGGGCCATCGACGGCGGGCTGATCCTCGACTTCAACTTCGCGTACAACCCATCCTGCGCCTACGACCCGGCGTGGGCGTGCCCGCTGCCCAGCCGGGGCAATGTGCTGTCCGTGCCGGTCCCGGTCGGTGAGCAGCAGGTGGACCCGCATCTGGTCGCGGACTACGAGCTGGAGTGAGCGCCACCTAGGCTGCGCGGGTGACTCTCCGCACCGTCGTCCGCCGCTCGGACCAGATCACCGCCGCCGAGCTGTACGCCCTGCTCCGGCTCCGAGTGGACGTGTTCGTGGTCGAGCAGACCTGCCCGTACCCGGAGTTGGACGGTCAGGACATGCTCCCGGACACCCTGCACGTGTGGACCGAGGAGGACGGCGAGGTGCTGGGCTGCATCCGGGTGCTACGGCACGGTTCGGATAGCCCGGCGATCGGACGAGTGGCGACCGCACCGGCGGCCCGGGGTCGACGGGTGGCCGGCGGGTTGCTGGAACGTGGCATCGAGCTGTGCGGCCCCGACAGCACCATCCACTTGCACGCCCAGGAGCACCTGGAGCACTGGTACGGCCGATACGGGTTCGTCCGGGACGGTGCCACCTATGACGAGGACGGCATCCCGCACGTGCCGATGATCCGGACGCCCTGACCGGTCAGGACTGGCAGGCCGGGCAGTAGTAAAGCTTGCGCCCGGCCATCTCCTCCACGACGACATGCGTGCCGCACACCCGGCACGGTTCCCCGGCCCGGCCGTACACCCAGTGCCGGATCGACTGGTCCGCCAGCGCGGCGGCCCGGCCCTCGGCGTCCAGATCCTCCCGGGTCAGCATCACCCCGGTGCGAATGCCGTCCTCGAGCAGTACCGCCCAGTCGTCCCAGAGCGCCCGCACCGTCTCCGCCGGCACCGCCCGCCCGGGGGTGTGCGGGTCCAGTCGGGCACGGAACAGCAGCTCCGCCCGGTAGATGTTCCCGATCCCAGCCACCACCGCCTGATCCATCAGCAGCTGCCCCACCGGCGTCCGGCGCTTGGTCACCGCCTCGACCACCTGACGGCCCGGGTCCGTGCTCGACTCGCGACCGAAGGCACCCAGCACATCGGCCTCCACCGCCGGGTCCGGCCCGAGCCGGTCCAGCACCGCAGCCGCCGCCGTCGGGTCCAGCACCTCGCAGGCGGTGGGCCCGCGCAGGTCCGCCACCGTGGACTCGGTGGCCAACCGCACCCGCACCTGCCCGACCGGCTCCGGCGGAAAGTCCTCCGCCGCCAGCTCCGCCGCGCGTTCGCTCTCACCCATCCGCCGACGCACCCGTGGCGCGCCCAGACTCGCCACCGCACTCGACCCGTCGCCCAGCGGCGACACCGCCCCGAGAAAGTCCCACGCCCCGTACAGCCCCAGATGCACCCGCAGCACCTGACCGCCGTCGAAGGTCAGGAACAGCTGCTTGCCGACCGCCGCCGAGCTGAGCAGCTCCCGCCCATCCAGCAGCGCGGCCCCGGCGGCGAACCGGCCCTGTGGCGAGCTGACCGCTGGGCGGTGACCCACGAAGTCGCGGGCGAACTGACGGGCGATGCGGTGGACGGTGTGACCCTCGGGCATGAGCTCAGGCTAGGCCGCACCGCCCACGCGCACGGGTCGCACGCGCCTGTCAGCGGGCGTTCAGGTGCTGTCAGGTGACGTTCAGCCAACGCCCGGCATGGTTCCGGTCATGAGCAACGACCAGACGACCCCCCAGCCTTCCGACGACGCCACCCAGGCGATCACCCCGACCCCCACCGAGGCGATGCCCGTCGCCGCGGACAGCGCACACGGCACCGAGGCACCGGCCTCGTCCGCTACCCCGGCCACCCAGGGCGCCACCTCCGCCGCACAGGCAACCCCTGCCGCGACCCCAGCCGGACAGGCCGCCCCCGCCGCGGCCCCGACCGGACAGGCCGCACCGCAGCAGACCTTCGCCGCCGGCCCGGCCCCGCAGCCCACCGCGATGGCCGCCGCCCCCGCTGCTCCGGTCCGCCGCAATCGCACCCCGTGGCTGATCGGTGGCGCAGTGGCCGGTGTGCTGCTGCTCGGCGGCGCGGTCGGCGCAGGTGTGCTGATCGGCCGGGGCGGCGAGGACGTGGTGGTCCAGCGCGTCACCGCAGCGGACACCACCGGCCAGAACGGCACGGCGCAGAACGGCTCCGGCACCACCGGGGGCACCGACAGCAGCGGGACGACCGGCGGCACCGATACCGGCACCGGCACCGCGGACCAGAGCGGTGGCACCGACACCAGCCAGGGCTCGGGTGCCGCCCCCGCCGACCCCGGCACCGTCGATGTCGCCATCGCCCAGAACGACGACATCGAGCTGTTCGGCGACACCCTGACCAAGGCCGCCGCCGCAGCGATGCAGGCCGCCGGCGGCGAGGGCACCATCACCGCCGCCGAGTACAGCGACGACCCCACCCACCAGTACGAGATCGAGGTCACCCGCGCCGATCGGATGGAGATGGAGGTCTACCTGGACGCCGACTTCCAGGTGGTCGCCGTCAAGCAGTGGCACCACTGAGCACCGCCCCTTCGGCAGAGCCCCGCGGACGACTCCGCGGGGCTCTGCCGTGTCCGGCGTCAGCCCAGCGGCAGCCGCAGCCGGAACCGCGCGCCACCGGTCAGGGACTCGCATACCCGGACGTCCCCGCCGTGCGCCTGCGCCACCTCGCGCACGATCGCCAGCCCCAGCCCGGACCCGCCGGTGTCCCGCGCCCGTGCCTCGTCCAGTCGCACGAACCGGTCGAAGATCCGGGCCCGCTCCGGCTCCGGCACCCCCGCCCCGTCATCGTCGACGTCCAGCACCCCCCAGCCGTCGACCTCCGCGCACCGCAGGGTGACGAGGCCGGTGGCATGCCGGGCGGCGTTGTCGGCCAGGTTGCGGACCGCGCGAGCCAGCAGTGCGGGGTCGCCGGGCACCTGCACCGCGCCCACGCCGGAGATGTCGACCCGCACCCGGCCTGCGGCGCGCAGTCGGCTCGCCTCGGCCAGCAGCAGGTCGTCCAGATCCACCGGGGTGCGGCCCGGTCGCAGACGTTGCTCGTCGGAGCGGGCCAGCACCAGCAGACCGTCGACGAGTTCCCGCATCCGCTCGACCTCGGCCACCGTGCCACGGGAGAGTTCCGCGGTGTCCACCCGGTCGGGGTAGGCCAGCACCAGCTCGGCGTTCTGCCGGATCACGCTCAAGGGCGTGCGCAGCTCATGCGAGGCATCGGAGACGAATCGGCGCTGGGCCCGGGCAGAGCTGTCCAACCGGTCGAGCATCGCGTTCAGGGTGCGGGCCAGTCGGGCGACCTCGTCGTCACCGGCAGGGGTGGGCAGGCGCAGGTCGAGCTGCCGGTGCGAGATCGCATCCGCCTGCTCCCGCATCCGCTCCACCGGGCGCAGCGCACGACCGACCAGCCACCAGGTCGTGCCGGTCACCAGTGCGAGCAGCGCGGCAGCCCCCGCCACCAGAGCGATGGTCGCACCGACCTGCACCTGCTGAGTGCTGTCCAGTGCCCGACCGACCACGACGGTGCCCCCGCGCAGATCAGCGGCCTCCGCGTCGTCGGCCATCGTGGCTGTGGCCAGCACGTAGGAGCGTGCGCTGCCGTCCGCCTCGCGCACGCTGATCCGGTCTGCGCCCAGCGAGGTCAGCACCGGCAGCCCACGTCCGCTGGCACTTGCGCCGACCTCGGTGTCCTGCGCGTCAACCACCTGGACCAGTTCCTCCGGGTCGTCCAGGTCGACCACGGTCAACAGGTGTCCGCCACGTTCCAGCTGATCGGCCACCGCGAGTGCCCGGGCCTCGGCCATCGCCTGTGCCTCGCCGGTCAGCGACGCGCTCAGGTAGCGCAGCCCCAGCGCCACCGCGAGCACCAGCACCACACCGACCACCGCAGCCGCCGCCAGCGTCGTCCGGGCCCGCACCGACATCCCGCCGCGCTCAGCCACCGCGACCGTCCAACACGTACCCGGCGCCCCGCACTGTGCGGATCGCATTGCGGCCCATCGGCTCGTCGACCTTGGCCCGCAGTCGGCGGATGTATACCTCCACGATGTTCGGGTCCCCGTCAAAGTCGTCGTCCCAGACCCCGGCCACGATGTCCCGTTTGGTGTGCACGGTGTCCGGTCGGCGAATCAGGTGCTCCAGCACCGCGGCCTCCCGGGCGGTCAGTCGCAGATCGACATCCCCCCGCATCGCCCGGCGGGACGCGGGGTCAAAGCTCAGATCGCCCGCGGTCAGCACCACCGGTCGTTCCGGAGCGCCCCGGCGGATCAGCGCCCGCAGCCGCGCCACCAGCACCGGGAAGGCGAAGGGTTTGGTCACATAGTCGTCGGCACCGGACTCCAGCCCCTCGACCTGATCCTCGATCTCCCCCATCGCGGTCAGCATCACCACCGGCACCCAACAGCCCGCCTCGCGCAGCCGTCGACACACCTGGTAGCCGTCCAGCCCGGGCAGCATCAGGTCCAGCAGCACCGCGTCGTACTGGTTCTCCTGCGCGAGCCACAGCCCGTCGGTGCCGTTGTCCGCCACATCCACCGCGAAGCCCTCGGCCTCCAACCCGGTGCGCAGCCCCGCAGCCAAGCGCTCCTCGTCCTCGACCACCAGCACTCGCATGCGCCCACGCTGCCAGCAGCACCGTGCCAATCCGGGCCCACTGGGGGCTCTCGCGGGCGGATTGAGTAGCACGGACGCGCAGTCGCCGTCCGTGCTCGCTACCGTGCGGGTGAGCAGCCGCAACGGATCGGAGACAACGATGTCCGGTACCACCGTCGTCCGCACCTTCCCCGTCCCCCGCGAGCGCCTCTGGCGGGCCTGGACCGGGCCGGAGTTCGCCCTGTGGTTCGGCACCGAATCCGTGCCGGTCGCCGACCTCAAGCAGGATGTGCGCACCGGAGGTCGCTGGTCAGCCACCATGCACCTGCCGGACGGCAGCGTGAAGCACTGGGTAGGCGAGTTCCTGGAGCTCGATCCGCCCGCGCGACTGGTGCTCACCCTCACCGATGAGCCGGAGCACCCCGCCCGGGCACTGGTCACCGTGCACTTCACCGAGTCGCACGGCACCACGACGATGACCATGTTCCAGACCGGTGCGGGGCTGTCCACCGAGGAGTACGCCCAGGTCAACGCGGGCTACCAGGCGTTCTTCGACACCCTGGAGAAGCTGGTCACCGGCTGAAGAATCGCCCGAAGTGCCCTATGGTGTGCACGCACACACGCCACGAGGGGAGATCACGCATGCGCAGCTGGCTGTTCAGCACCCGCCGCGCCGTCGATCTCCGGCGCGTCGCCAGCGCCCTGTGTCGCCGCCCCGTGACCGCCTGACGGTCACCTCCGGCCCTTCGTCGCGCCCACGCGCGCGGCCTCCACCTTCACGACCATCCGGGCGCGCCCTCGTGCGCCCAGGAGGGACCCACGCATGTCCTCGACCGCCCCACGCTCCCGTGTCCGCTCGACACTGGGCAACTTCGGCGTCCAGATCGTCGCCGCCCTCGTCCTCGGTGTCGCCCTCGGCTGGCTCGCGCTGGCCCTCGGCCCGGTGAATGCCGGCACCGACGCGGAGTCGCCGAACTGGCTGACCACCACCCTCGACACCCTCGGGTCGTCCTTCGTCACCCTGCTGCGGGCCATCGTCCCGCCGCTGATCTTCGCCGCCATCGTCGCCTCGGTCGCCAACCTGCGAAACGTCGCCAACGGTGCGCGCCTGGCCGTCCAGACCCTGCTCTGGTTCGCGATCACCGCACTGGTCTCCGTGCTGATCGGCATCGGCCTGGGTCTGCTGCTCCAGCCCGGACGGCACACCTCGCTGACCATCGCCGATGGCGCTGAGCCCGGGCGCACCGGGTCCTGGCTGGACTTTCTGGACGGTCTGATCCCGGGCAATGTGCTCGGCCTCGGCGCCAGCACCTCCCTGGCCGAGGACGGCACCGCCTCCACCTCGGTCAGCTTCAACGTGCTCCAGATCATCGTCGTTGCCATCGTGATCGGCATCGCCGTGCTGCGCGTCGGACCCAAGGCGGACCCGTTCCTCGGGTTCGTCCGCTCCGCGCTGGTCGTCATCCAGAAGGTGCTCTGGTGGGTCATCCGCCTGGCCCCGCTCGGCACCCTCGGCCTGGTCGGCAACGCCGTCGCGTCCTACGGCTGGGACTCCCTCGCCTCCCTCGGCCGGTTCGCCATCGCGATCTACGTCGGCCTGGCGCTGGTGCTCTTTGTCGTCTACCCGGTGATCCTGCGCAGCAACGGCCTGGCCATCGGGCGTTGGTTCCGCGGTGCCTGGCCCGCCATCCAGCTGGCCTTCGTCTCCCGCTCCTCCATCGGCACCCTCCCGGTCACCCAGCGAGTCACCGAGCGCAACCTCGGCGTCCCCGCCGAGTACGCCTCCTTCGCGGTGCCGCTGGCCGCTACCACCAAGATGGACGGTTGCGCCTCGATCTACCCGGCCATCTCCGCGATCTTCGTCGCGCAGATCTTCGGCATCGACCTGTCGCTGCTCGACTACGTGCTGATCGCCTTCGTCTCCGTCGTCGGGTCCGCGGCCACCGCCGGACTCACCGGTTCCATCGTCATGCTGACCCTGACTCTGTCCACCCTCGGGCTTCCGCTGGCCGGGGTCGGGCTGCTGCTGGCCATCGACCCGATCCTCGACATGGGACGCACCGCGGTGAACGTCGCCGGGCAGGTGCTGGTACCGACCATCGTCGCCAAGCGGGAGGGGATCCTCGATCAAGCGCAGTACGACCGCGCCGAGGCGAGCGACCTGTTCACGGATGAGGTGGAGTCGGAGTTGGAGGCCGTCGGGGCGCGATAGGCGACCGACCACTGACGACTGAACCCCCGCCAGGTCATGCCTGGCGGGGGTTCGGTCATGCGGGGAGAACCGTTCAGCGTCGAGCTTCGACCTCGCGTCGCAGCACGGGCAGACCGTGGGCCTCGACCATCGTCAAGAAGTCGTCGCACGTCGCGGCCTCATCGCGCCCGTCCGCCGTGAGCCGCCACCAGTAATCCCCGCCGCCGGCCGCTCGACCGATCCGCTGCTGGAACCGCTCGCGGGACAGCGAGTACGTGTTCGGCGACGGCTTCGCGCCCAGGCTCGGGTTCTCCTCGACGGCCCTTGCCCACGCAGCTGTGCTGATCACACTCAGGTTGACCGTGAAATCGACCGCGTCCTGGTCACTCCAGGTGCTGCGCTGGATACCGAGCTGAGCCCAGCACGATTCGCTGGGGAGTGTGTAGATCTGCCCGGACCCACGCAGCCCCATCGCGCGCAATCCGGGGGCGAGTCGATCCCGAACAACGGCCCGGAAGCGCTCCTGTGCGGTGGTCACGCGGCGAGGTTACAAGGTGCGCGATGGCGGGGTGCGGGGCGCTGAACGCGTGGGCGGCCCCGCCGACTGCGGCGGCGGACACGGCGTCACGCCTGGTGGTCGGGCATCGGATTGCGTCGATAGGTCTCGGGAAGAGCAGCGGTTGCCCACCGCAGCAGACCGGACGATGTGGCGACGCCACCGGACCAGGAGGCTTCGGAGGGTCTCCACATCGAGGAACTGCCCGTCGATGTCCTCGTCGTCGTACTCATCGCGCGCTTCGACTCGACCACCCTTCAGGCGCATCAGCGTGGAGTTCCCCCAGATGAATGGCCGACTGCTCTCCGAGGCGACGGCTGAGTCCAGGGCGTCCAGCGTGACGTCGACCCAGTAGGGCGACGGCGCGGCTTCTTCGGCACCTCGGGGCGGCAAGGACGAGACGCAGTCGTTCAGCGCCTCAGTGACGAGCACCCACTCCGGACCGAGATCAATGTCGACCTGTCCGTCCTCGCGTTGCGAGAAGTGCGCGTCCATGGGCACATGGTGCCAAAGGCGCACCAGAGAGGATCCCGACGGGGGAACTCGGGATCACCGACCCCCGCACGACGAAGCCCCCGTCCGGTTCACACCGGGCGGGGGCTTTCGTTGTGGCGGTAGCGGTGGGATTTGAACCCACGGTGGACTTTCACCCACACACGCTTTCGAGGCGTGCTCCTTAGGCCGCTCGGACACGCTACCTCGGTCGGGGAGTCTAGCCGATGGATCGCCTCCGCTCCGAACCGGCCCCGGCGAGCACCGGCTGTGACCCTGCTCCCACTCGCTCAGCCCTGAGCAAACCCGCACTGTTCAGGCGACACCCCGGACGTACCGTGAGTCGTGATCTGGACCGCCCCCACCACCCGCCCGCACCCCGCCGACGCGGATCAGGTGGTGCAGCTGCTGCGCGGGCACCCGCTGGCAGTGCTGACCGGCGCGGGCGTGTCCACCGACTCAGGCATCCCGGACTACCGCGGACCGGACTCGCCTCCGCGCACTCCGATGACGTACCAGCAGTTCGTCGGGGACGAGTCGTTCCGGCGGCACTACTGGGCGCGCAACCACGTCGGCTGGCGGTTCCTGCACCGCAGCGAGCCGAATGCCGGGCACCGGGCGCTGGCCACGATGGAGGCGCACGGCACGGTGCTGGGTGTCATCACGCAGAACGTCGACCTGCTGCATGAGGAGGCCGGGTCGCGGCGGGTGATCGACCTGCACGGGCGCTATGACCGAGTGATCTGCCTGCGCTGTCATCGGGTGGTGTCCCGGCAGGAGATGGCCGACCGCCTGGAGGCGTTGAACCCCGGCTTCGTGGAGTCGATCGGTGCGGTGGAGGACGTCGAGATCGCACCGGACGCCGACGCGGTGATCGAGAAGACCCAGCACTTTGTGGTGGCGGACTGCTGGCAGCCGGACCCGGACGGTGGCCCGGGCCTGTGTGGCGGGATGTTGAAGCCGGAGATCGTGTACTTCGGGGAGACGGTGCCCGCGCCGCGGGTGGCAGAGGCGTACGCGCTGGTGGACGAGGCGGATGCGCTGCTGGTCGCGGGATCGTCGTTGACCGTGCAGTCCGGGCTGCGGTTCGTGCGGCGCGCGTCCGAGGCGGGCAAGCCGATCGTGATCCTCAACCGCGGCGCGACCCGGGGGGACCCGTTGGCAACGCTGACCTGGGACGCGGGGGCGTCGGAGAGTCTGGTGCTGCTGGCCGACCGGCTCTAGACCGTCGCTCGCCGCGGTCGGGGTCCAGGGTGCCGCGCGTACCCGCGGGCGTCACCCGTCGCGGTGTGCCGCGAAGAACTCCCGCAGGATCGCTGCGCACTCGTCCTCCCGCACCCCTCCGACCACCTCGACCCGGTGGTTCTGCCGCGAGTCGCGCACCACATCCCACTGCGACCCGCACGCCCCGGCCTTCGGGTCCCAGGCACCGAGCACCAGACGCGGTATCCGGGCGAGCACGGTCGCCCCGGCGCACATCACGCAGGGTTCGAGGGTGACGACCAGGGTGCAGTCGTCCAGCCGCCAGCGTCCCAGGGTGTGCGCGGCGGCGCGCAAGGCCAGCACCTCGGCGTGGGCGGTGGGATCACCCTCGGCCTCGCGACGATTGCGGCCGGCACCGACCACGTCACCGTCCGGTCCGAGCACGACGGCACCGACCGGCACATCCCCCGTGCTCAGGCAGGCAGCAGCCTCGGTCAGGGCGAGGCCCATCGCGGTGAGATCGTCAGGTCGGGCGAAGAGGGGCAGACGCACCACGCCATCGTGACGCATCCGCGGACCTGGAAGGGCGATGACGGTACCGGCAGGGGGGCGGTCGGCACCGTCATCGCCTGAATCCATGGTTACTCATGAGTAGCCCGGGACGTTGGGACGTTCGGCCCGTGGCGGTCGCCCTGTAGGTTGTGGGCCATGCGCCTGCACGTCGCCGACCACCCCCTGGTCGCTCACAAGCTGACCGTCCTGCGGAATAAGGACACCTCGTCCCCGACGTTCCGCAAGCTGGTCGACGAGCTGGTCACGCTACTCGCCTATGAGGCGACCCGTGAGGTGCGGACCGCCCCGGTCGACATCCAGACCCCGGTGGCCCCGTTCACCGGTGTGAAGATCGCTGAGCCGTTGCCGTTGGTGGTGCCGATCCTGCGCGCCGGGCTGGGCATGCTCGACGGGATGACCCGCCTGATGCCGACCGCGGAGGTCGGGTTCCTGGGGATGCAGCGCGACGAGGAGACGCTGGACGTCGTCACTTACGCCAACCGCCTGCCGGACGATCTGACCGGACGTCAGTGCTTCTTGATCGACCCGATGCTCGCCACCGGCGGCACCCTGGTCGCGGCCATCGACTACCTGTTCGAGCGCGGCGCGCGGGATGTCACCGCGGTGTGCCTGCTGGCCGCCCCGGAGGGCCTGAAGGTGGTCGAGGAGGCCGTGGGCGACCGGGTGGACGTGAAGATCGTGGTGGCCGCGGTGGACGATCACCTGAACGAGAAGGCGTACATCGTCCCGGGCCTCGGCGACGCCGGCGACCGCCTCTACGGCGTGGTCTGAGCCGACCTCGCTCGTCTCATCCGCCGAGATGATCGGTGGATATCCCTTGGTGCGCGGCCGATCGCCTGAGAGCATCGGTCCGTGGTCACCACCCCGTTCCGCATGACCGACGCCCATCCGGCGTCCCTCGTCATGCGCGCGTATCCGGGGTCGGTATGCCGATTTTCTCGGCGAACTCCGCGTTGTTGGCGCTGAACAGCTCCCCGCTGAACACCCGCACCGACGCCACCTGACCACCGCATCCGGCCGCCCCACCCGTGAGGCTGCGGCCACCCTCACCCTCGGAGCCTTTCATGGCACATCGTCACCCTCCGGTCGCATCTGCTCAGCGGCGCTCGGCCGGGCATGGAACGTCCCCGTCCCGTGCCGAACGCACCATGACGGTGCGTGAGGAGGCCGCCCTGCCGCGGTCTGGCGCGGTCAGCGCTGGTCCGACCGCCCGGGCGGGATTCGTGCTGTACGTGGGCCTCAACGGCACCGATGGCGACGGGCGCGCCGCGGAGCTGGCCGAGGTGGCGGAGGCGTTGCGTGATCTGGCGCGAGACCTGCTGCCCACCGCAGAGACGTACACCGCGCTGTCCCTGGTGCCCGGCACCGGCAGCGACGATGTGCGGGATCTGCGGGACCGGTTGGCCCGGCTGCGACCACTGGAGTCCGGTCCGGACTCCCCCGTGGCGGAGCCCGCGTGACCCCTGCCTAGTGCCCGATCGGCACTTAGAGGACCCCCGGCTGCACCGCACAGCCCTCGCGGTCACCACTTAGGTGCCGCCCAGAACGCCCTAGTCACCTCTGGACCGGCCTAGCGTGAGAGTCCTACGGCCGCCCGCAGCCACGCCCCCGGCAGCGGGCGGCCGTTCTGCATCCACTCCCAGGCACGATGGACAGAGGCTTGGCGCGCGGCCCACCGGTGCGCGGCCTACGGTGGCGGGATGCGCATCGCCATCGCCGGAGGACACGGACAGATCGCGCGGCGACTCAGCCGCCTGCTCGCGGATCGCGGGGACTCCCCCGTCGCCCTGGTCCGCAATCCCGACCACGTGCCCGATGTCGAGGCCGACGGGGCCACCGCGGTGGTGATCGACCTGGAGCAGTCGGACGCCGCCACCCTGGCCGAGTACCTGGACGGAGTGGATGCGGTGGTCTTCGCCGCCGGGGCCGGTCCGGGCAGCGGTGCCGACCGCAAGGACACCGTCGACCGCGCCGCCGCCGGGCTGCTGGCCGACGCCGCCGAGCAGGCCGGAGTTCGGCGTTACCTGCTGGTGTCCTCGGTGGGCGCTGGTGCGGAACCGCCGGAGGGCACCGATGAGGTGTTCGCCGCGTACCTGCGGGCCAAGACCGCCGCAGAGGAGGACCTGCGCGGACGGTCGACGCTGGACTGGACGATCCTGCGACCGGGCGCGCTCACCGACGACACCGGCACCGGACATGTGCGGCTCGGGCCGGATATCCCGCGCGGGCAGGTCACCCGGGACGACGTGGCGGCGGTGCTCGTCGCGCTGGCGGATGAGCCGCGCACCGCCGGGCTGACCGTCGAGCTGTCCGAAGGGCCGACGCCCATCGCCGCCGCGGTTGCGGCACTGCTCGAGACCGAGGACTGACCGGCACGCACGAACAGCCCCGCACCCGGCCGGGCGGTAGCCAAGCGCCGGGTTCATGGCGACACGAGGCGCGGTCAAGGCGTCATGAACCACGCCCTCGCACCGGCCACGGACAGAGGAACGGCCGCCACCCGGCGAGGGGTGGCGGCCGTCGCGGGCCGGATCGAGCGGGGGGCTCAGGCCTTCGCGTAAGTGAGGCAGTCGGCGGTGTCGTGCCCGGCACCGATCCGCACCGAGTCCGCGCCGCACTCCAGCGAGGTGTTGTGCGTGCAGTCCACGCGCTGGCAGGCACCCACATGCGAGACGACCCGGTCCAACCCGCCCTTGATGTTCAACGGGATGAAGGTGGCGCACTGGGCGTCGGAGCCACCGGCGCCCACGGTGATCGCGGCGGCACCGCAGGCGTGGTCGTGGTTGTAGGAGCAGCCGGCCACCGAACACTCGGTGATGGCCGGAAGATCGGCGAGGGTGCTCATGGCTTCTCCCGGGGGACGTGGGGGCGTTGCGGCTGACCTTCCCGACGGTAGGCGCGCGGTCGGGTGCTGTATAGCAAGGAAGGCCTGGCTCACTCGACGGTTTCTGCCGCCTGACCTGCGGTGTCATCCGCAGAATTGGTTCGCCGCGCCACGTCGACCTCAGCGTTGACGACGCCACCGAGCAGCACTGCCATGCTGCACAGCCAGATCCACAGCGCCCCGGCCAGCACCAACCCCAACATCTGCGCCGCCGCCTGCACCATCACTCCGCTGCCGGCCTCGACCTCCGGGGTGTTCGGCACCGCGAGCCGGATGTAGAGCGTGTACCCGCTCGACACCAGCAACACGCCCAGCGCCCCGACCACCGCCCCTGGCAGACAGCGCCGCCAGGTCACACGCACCCGCGGCGCATAGCGGTACAGCAGGGTGAGGAACGCGACGGTCACCACCGCCACGGTCGGCCAGCGCAGCGCGTCCCACGCGGTCCGGAAGAACCCGCCCAGGCCCCACCGGTTCGCCAGCTCGGTCCCGCTCCCGAACAACGGTCCGACGACCACCAGCAGCAGCACCGTCACCACCGTGATCAGCGCCCCGATGGTGAACGCGAAGCCCAACAGGTACTGCGCGATCCAGTTCCGGCGGGACTCCACCCGGTAGGCGTCGTCCAGCGCCCGCACCGCCGCCCGGAACACCCGACTGGCCAGGTACAGCGTCACGACCAACGCCCCGATGGCGAACCCGCCGCGCTGCTCGTCCAACAGGCTGTCGACCAGCGGGGCCAGCACGTCGGTGGCGAGCTGCTGGGCGAAGATCGTGGTCAGTCCATCGACCACCTGCGCCCGCAGCTCATCGACCTGGGCGTCGCCGATCAGTGGCCGCAGGTACCCAAGGCTGGCACCCAGTGCGGTGGCGATGGGCACCAGCGAGATCAGCGCGTAGTACGTCATCTCCGCCGCCAGCCCAGTCACCCGGACCTCCCCGGCCCGGACCACCGAGCGCACCGCCAACGCCAGCACGTTCCGACCCCGCACTTGCACCGGGTGCCGGTCCGCCCAGGCGATCACCCGGCGGCTGAACGGCGGATCGTCCGCATGGCGTTCCCGTCGCCGCGCCAGCGGACCGCGCACCCGCCCGACCAACCAGCCGGTGGCCAGCACCGCGAGCACTCCCCCGACGGTCGCCACCACCACACCCACCACAGTGCGGCCCCACCCCGCGCTCCGGCCCGCCAACGCCAGCGCGGTCAGTCCGGCGATGGTCCAGGTGAGGATGGTGGTGGCGGCGGTGGGCAGCCGGTCACGCACCCACGCCGAGCGCCGGGCCAGGACGGACAGCAGCAGCCCGGTGGCGATCACGGCTGCGGGCATGGGGTCCCTTCGGGCGGTGCGGGTGGCTGCGGACCATTGTGGCGGACATGACGATGCCCCCGTCGGCGGCGACCGGCGGGGGCATCGTCATGCGTGATTCAGCGACTTTAGAAGTCCCAGTCCTCGTCCTCGGTGTTCACGGCCTTGCCGATCACGTAGGAGGAGCCCGACCCGGAGAAGAAGTCGTGGTTCTCGTCCGCGTTCGGGGACAGGGCGGACAGGATTGCCGGGTTGACGTCGGTCTCGTCCCGGGGGAACAGCGCCTCGTAGCCCAGGTTCATCAGGGCCTTGTTGGCGTTGTAGCGCAGGAACTTCTTGACGTCCTCGGTCAGGCCCAGGGGGTCGTAGAGGTCCTGGGTGTACTCGACCTCGTTGTCGTAGAGCTCGAACAGCAGCTCGAAGGTGTAGTCCTTCAGCTCCTGCTTGCGCTCCGGCGACGCCGACTCGAGCCCCTTCTGGAACTTGTAGCCGATGTAGTACCCGTGCACGGCCTCGTCGCGGATGATCAGACGGATCAGGTCGGCCGTGTTGGTGAGCTTGGCCCGGGAGGACCAGTACATCGGGGCGTAGAAGCCGCTGTAGAACAGGAAGGACTCCAGCATGGTGCTGGCGACCTTCCGCTTGAGCGGGTCGTCACCGCGGTAGTAGTTGAGGACGATCTCCGCCTTCTTCTGCAGGGCGGGGTTCTCCTCGGACCAGCGGAACGCCTCGTCGATCTCCCGGGTGGAGATCAGGGTGGAGAAGATCGAGGAGTAGGAGCGGGCGTGCACCGACTCCATGAACGCGATGTTGGTGTACACCGCCTCCTCGTGCGGGGTGAGGGCGTCCGGGATCAGGCTGACGGCGCCGACGGTGCCCTGGATGGTGTCGAGCAGCGTCAGACCGGTGAAGACCCGGGTCGTCATCTCCTTCTCGACATCGGTCAGGGTCGCCCAGGACTGGATGTCATTGGACAGCGGCACCTTCTCCGGGAGCCAGAAGTTCCCGGTGAGCCGGTCCCAGACCTCGAGGTCCTTGTCGTCCTCGAGCCGGTTCCAGTTGATCGCCTGGACCCGGTCGATCAGCTTGAGCTTCTCCGCCATCAGTGCTTCCTCATTCTCGTCTCATCCCCCGTACTGCTGGTCATTGTGGCGCGTGTCAGAGCATGCAGGACACGCAGCCCTCGACCTCGGTGCCCTCCAGCGCCAGCTGCCGCAGGCGGATGTAGTAGAGCGTCTTGATGCCCTTGCGCCAGGCGTAGATCTGGGCGCGGTTGATGTCACGGGTGGTGGCGGTGTCCTTGAAGAACAGCGTCAGCGACAGGCCCTGGTCGACGTGCTGGGTGGCCGCCGCGTAGGTGTCGATGATCTTCTCGTAGCCGATCTCGTACGCGTCCTGGTAGTACTCCAGGTTGTCGTTGGTCATAAACGGCGCGGGGTAGTACACCCGGCCGATCTTGCCCTCCTTGCGGATCTCGACCTTGGACACGATCGGGTGGATCGAGGAGGTCGAGTTGTTGATGTACGAGATGGAACCGGTCGGCGGGACGGCCTGCAGGTTCTGGTTGTACAGACCGTGCGCCTTGACCGACTCGGCCAGCTCACGCCACTCGTCCTGGGTGGGGATGTGCACATTCGCGTCGGCGAACAGCTGGCGCACCCGGTCGGTGGCCGGCTCCCACACCTGAGAGGTGTACTTCTCGAAGTACTCGCCGCTGGCGTAGGTCGAGTCCTCGAAGCCGAGGAACGACTGGCCACGCTCGATGGCGAGCTTGTTGGAGGCCCGGATCGCGTGGAAGGCCACCGTGTAGAAGTACATGTTGGTGAAGTCGATGCCCTCCTCGGAGCCGTAGAACACGCGCTCCCGGGCGAGGTACCCGTGCAGGTTCATCTGGCCCAGGCCGATGGCGTGCCCACCGTTGTTGGCCCGCTTGATCGACGGCACCGACTCGATGGAGGTCTGGTCGGAGACGGCGGTCAGGGCGCGGATCGCGACCTCGACACTGCGGCCGAAGTCCGGGGAGTCCATCGACAGCGCGATGTTCATCGAGCCCAGGTTGCAGGAGATGTCCCGACCGATGTGGTCGTAGGACAGGTCCTCGTTGAACGTCGACGGGGTCGAGACCTGGAGGATCTCCGAGCACAGGTTCGAGTGGGTGATCTTGCCCTTGATCGGGTTCGCCTTGTTCGCGGTGTCCTCGAACAGGATGTACGGGTAGCCGGACTCGAACTGGATCTCCGCCAGGGTCTGGAAGAAGTCGCGGGCCTTGATCTTCTTCTTGCGGATCTGCCCGTTGTCCACCATCGCGTGGTACTCCTCCGACACGTTGATGTCGGCGAAGGGCTTGCCGTAGACGCGCTCGACGTCGTACGGCGAGAACAGGTACATGTCCTCGTTCTTCTTGGCCAGCTCGAAGGTGATGTCCGGGATCACGACACCCAGCGAGAGGGTCTTGATCCGGATCTTCTCGTCCGCGTTCTCCCGCTTGGTGTCGAGGAACCGCATGATGTCCGGGTGGTGGGCGTGCAGGTACACCGCACCGGCACCCTGGCGCGCGCCGAGCTGGTTGGCGTAGGAGAAGGAGTCCTCGAGCAGCTTCATCACCGGGATGACACCGGAGGACTGGTTCTCGATGTGCTTGATCGGGGCGCCGTGCTCACGGATGTTCGACAGCAGCAGGGCCACGCCACCGCCGCGCTTGGACAGCTGCAGGGCGGAGTTGATGCCGCGGGCGATCGACTCCATGTTGTCCTCGATCCGCAGCAGGAAGCAGGACACGGGCTCGCCGCGCTGCGCCTTGCCGAGGTTGAGGAAGGTCGGGGTGGCCGGCTGGAACCGTCCGGAGATGATCTCGTCCACCAGCTGGGAGGCGAACTTCTCGTCACCGGCGGCCAGGGTCAGGGCGACCATGCAGACCCGGTCCTCGAACCGCTCCAGGTAGCGCTTCCCGTCGAAGGTCTTCAGTGTGTACGACGTGTAGTACTTGAACGCGCCGAGGAAGGTCTGGAACCGGAACTTGTGCGCGTACGCCTGCTTGGAGAGCGCCTTGATGAACTCCGGGCTGTACTGCGCGAGGACCGCAGGGTCGTAGTACTTGTTCTCGACCAGGTAGTCCAGCTTCTCCTCCAGCGAGTGGAAGAAGACGGTGTTCTGGTTGACGTGCTGCAGGAAGTACTGCCGCGCCGCCTCCCGGTCCTTGTCGAACTGGATCTCGCCGTCCTTGCCATACAGGTTCAGCATGGCGTTGAGCGAGTGGTAGTCCTGGTCCAGAGAGATGCTGCCGACCACGCCCGTGGCGTCGGTCAGACCATCTGTGACTGTCGCTGCCAAAATCGTCCCCATCCCTTTCGGACGCGCTGGACGTCCTCGGTCGTTCCCATGAGCTCGAAGGCATACAGGTACGGGACCTGGCACTTCGCCGCGATGATGTCCCCGGCGATGCAGTACGCACTGCCGAAGTTGGTGTTCCCGGCCGCGATCACGCCGCGGATGAGGGAACGGTTCGCCTCGTCGTTGAGGAACTTCACTACCTGCCTCGGGACCGCCCCGCCCTCGTTGCCGCCGCCGTAGGTCGGGACCACCAGCACATAGGGGTCCTGGACGTGCAGGAAGGGCTCTGAGGGGCGCAGCGGGATCCGCTCCGCCTCGATGTCCAGCTTGTCCACGAACCGGCGGGTGTTCTCCGAGACGCTGGAGAAGTAGACCAGTGAGCTCATCGCTCGATCCCCCTTCGCCCCGGTGGATCGTGTACGGCTGGGAAAAGAGAGTCGGGCCGCCCGTTGGAGGGACGGGCGACCCGAGGTCTCAGGGAGTCGTCAGGCGACGACGGCGGCCGACTGCTCGGCGAGGGCCTTGATCTGGTCGGGGCGGTAGCCGGACCAGTGCTGGCCGTCGGCCACGACAACCGGGGCCTGCAGGTGGCCGAGCGACATGACGTAGTCGCGGGCGTCCGCGTCCTCGGTGATGTCCACGACCTCGTACGGCAGACCGGCCTTGTCCAGGGCGCGGTAGGTCGCGTTGCACTGGACGCACGACGGCTTGCTGTAGACGGTGATGGTCATCGCGTTCTCCCCGAATGTCTGCGCTGCTTGATCGGTGTGCTCCGCACCCGTGGGTGGGTCGGCACTGCTGTGGTCTCTCGTGTCGCCTGCGCTGGTCTTCCTCGGTCCTCCGGCGGCCCTCGTGGGGTCTGTGCCGGTCTCTCGGGCCTGGTGCCGGGCGACGAGTGGGAACACTACACCTAGTGGTGCACGCCGCTACCGAACACAAGGACTGGTGTTACACGGATGTCGTTCCGTCATCCCCACGTCATCCACAGGCTATCCCCGGGCACTGACACGGACTCCCTCTGAAACACCAGGCAGGACGTCGTTCATCCACAGGGTGAGGTGGATCTGGGGACGACCTCTGCACAGCCCCGGAGTGCCGCGCAGGTCACTCGAACGTCGGCGTGTCGGGCAACACGGGCGTGTCGGCCCGAAGGGTCTGGAGTGGCGGATTCGGACATGCGCCGCGCGGCGGTCACTTGCCCATCGGGCAACTCTCTTTTATGTTTCCCGCATGGAAAGAGACTTCGACCCGGACGAGGCGGCGCGGGCGCTGGACGCACTGGCCGCGGACCGCGCGCAGCTGGTTGACCGGGCGCGGGTGCCGTGGACCCTGATGGCCGGGTTCGGCGCTGCTGCGGCCTGGTGGGTCGGCAGTGCTGCCGGGACCGAGCCGGGTGCGGGCTATCGGGCACCGGCGTCCAGTTGGTTGGCCCTGCTCGGGGTGCTGGTGATCGCACATCTGGTCCGACGCGAACTGGGCATCCGGTTCCGCTCGATGGGTACCCGCGCGGGTGGGGCGGTGACGGCGCTGGTGATCGGCTGCCTGGTGCTGTTCAGCGTGTCGCTCGGGCTGGTATCCCTGGGCGCGGCGTGGGCGGTGGCACTGACCAGCCTGTGCGCCTTCGGGCTGACCACCTGGCTGTCTGGGGTGGCGCTGCGCTCCGCCGTCGCCGAGCTGCGTCGTGGCTGAGCCGCTCGACGCGCGATTCGATGAGATCGTGCACCCGCCGCTGCGACTGCGGATCTGCGGGCTACTGCGACCGGTCGACGCGGTGGACTTCGGGCGGGTGCGCGATGCGCTCGACGTCTCGAATGCGTCGTTGTCCAAACACCTCAAGGTGCTGACGGCGGCCGGGTATGTATCCGCGACCAAGGCGGCCTCCGCGGATCGCGACGACGCGCGGCGGGTGATGTGGCTGTCGTTGACCCCGGCGGGGCAGCGCGCCTTCGACGGGCACATGCGCGCGCTGCGGGAGATCGCCGGGTTGCCGTCCGGAGCGTGACGACAGACCGCGGAGTCGAGTGAGGTTTCCGGTCAGTCGATCCTGTGGCCGGTCAGGGCCGCCAGAGCACGATGGCGCGGGCGTCCCGGTCAGTCCGGTCCAGCTCACCGGTCCGGTCGGCCATCGCACGACGACGGCGGCTGCGCCCGATGGCGACCACATCCCCGGAGGGGTGGGCGGTGAACACCCGACGACCGGGTTCGGCCAGCCCGCGCAGGTAGTCGACCTGGGCGGACAGCCGCTCGACCTCCGCCTCCAGATCGAGGATGCGCTTGATCCCGGCGAGGTTGATGCCCTCCTCCTGAGACAGGCGCTGCACCTCGCGCAGGGTGGCGATGTCCCGCAGTGAGTACCGGCGGCCCCGCCCACGGGTACGGGCCGGGGACACCAGACCGAGCCGGTCGTACTGGCGCAGGGTCTGGGGGTGCATGCCGGCGAGTTCGGCGGCGACCGAGATCACGTAGACCTGGGCGTTCTCCGCGGGCATCCGACTCCCCTCCTTCACGACTGAGCCGCGGGGCACCGGGTGGGATGCCCCGCGGCGGATGTCACTTCCCGGCCTCGGCGATCAGCTCGGCACGGGGGTCCTGACCGGCGGTGGCGGCGCGGAAGGCCTCCACCGCCTCCTTGGCGGCACCGTCGAGCCGTTGAGGCACGACGACCTGCACGGTGGCCAGCAGATCGCCGGTGCCGGAGCTGGTGGTGATGCCCCGACCCTTGAGTCGCAGGGTGCGACCGGACGGGGTGCCGGCGGGGATCTTCATGGTGACGGTGCTGCCGTCCAGGGTGGGCACCTGGACCTGGGCACCGAGTGCGGCCTCGTCGAAGGTCACCGGCAGGGTCACCCGCAGGTTCGTGCCGTCCAGGGCGAACACCGGGTGCGGGGTGACCTTGACCGTGACCTCCAGATCACCGGCGGGTCCACCGCCCTCGCCGGGTCGACCCTTGCCCCGCAGTCGGATCTTCTGACCGTCACGCACTCCGGCGGGTATCCGGGCCTTGACGGTCCGACCCTCGACGCCCAGCGTGACGGTGGAGCCCTCGACCGCCTGGCGGAAGGGCAGGGTGGTCACCGCGGACAGGTCGGTGCCCCGACGGCTGCGCGACTGACCGAAGCCACCCCCGCCACCGCCGAACATCCCGCCAAGGATGTCCTCGAACCCGCCGCCGCCTCCGCCGGTGCCGAAGCGGACCCGGGAGCCCCCGGGCGCACCCGCGCCACCGAACATGCCGCCGAACAGGTCCTCGAACCCGGCACCACCGGCCGACCCGCCCGCGCCACCGGCCTGGAAGCGCGCGCCCCCGGCCATCGCCCGCAGCTGGTCGTACTGCTGACGCTGCTCGGGGTCGGAGAGCACCGCGTAGGCCTCGCCGACCTCCTTGAACTTCGCCTCGGCCTGCGCATCGCCCGGGTTGTGATCCGGGTGCATGGTCCGCGCGAGCTTGCGGTAGGCCTTCTTGATGGTGGCCGCATCCGCGTCCTTGGGGACGCCGAGCACGCCGTAGAAATCCTTCTCCAGCCAGTCCTGACCGCTCATGACGCCTCCCCTCGATGAGTCGGTGACCCGGCCGTCGGGGTCCCCATGCGGGGCCGCGACGGCCGGGTGCTGCTGATGCTCGCGGTCACTCCGGGTCGACCACGGCCACCCGGGCGGCGCGGATGATTCGCTCGCCCATCCGGTAACCGGGCTGCAGCACCTGCTGCACGGTCGGCTCGGTGACCTCGGCGGAGTGCCCGTGCATGAGCGCCTCGTGCACCGTCGGGTCGAAGATCTCGCCCGCCGCGCCGTAACGCTCGATGCCGAACCGGCCGAGGGTCGACTCCAGCTTCTCCGCGATGGACGCGAAGGGGCCGGTGAGGTCGCCGTGCTGCCGGGCGAGCTCGATGTCGTCCAGCACGCTGATCAGCGCCTCCGCGACCGATGCCACCCCCTGATCGCGGGCGACCAGCGCCTCGGACTTGGACCGCTTCACGTAGGCCGAGTACTGCTGCTCGAGGTTGTAGTAGTCGGCGTTCCGGCGCTGGAGCTCGTCCAGTCGCTCGGCCGCCAGCTGCTCCGCCTCGGACAGCGCCTCCGACGTCGACTCGCCGCCACCGTTGACCGCGGCCTCGGCCTCCGCCAGCACCTGCTCCTCCGGCGTCGGCTCACGCAGCTCACCCGTCTCCGGGTCGACGCGGCGCTTGTCGGTGAAGCGAGGGGTGTCCTCGCCGTGGTCCTCGGTCACTTCTTGTCACCCTCGTCGTCGACGATCTCGGCGTCCACCACGTCGTCGTCGGAGCTCTGCGACTCCGGCTCACCGGCGGGGGCAGCCTGCTCGGCGTCCTGGTTCTGGGCGTACAGCGCCTCACCGATCTTCTGGCTGGCGGTGACCAGGGCGGACTGCTTGGCGGTGACCTCGGCCAGGTCCTCCCCCTCGAGCGCCTTCTTCAGGTCGTCGAGCGCGGAGCGAACCTCAGTCTTGACGTCGTCGCCGAGCTTGTCGTCGTTGTCGGTGAGCAGCTTCTCCGTGGAGTAGACCAGCTGCTCGGCGGAGTTGCGGGTCTCCGCCTCCTCACGACGCTTCTTGTCCTCCGACGCGTGCGCCTCGGCCTCCTTGACCATGCGGTCGATCTCCTCCTTCGGCAGACCGGAGCCGCCGGAGATGGTCATCGACTGCTCCTTGCCGGTGCCCCGGTCCTTGGCGGAGACGTGCACGATGCCGTTGGCGTCGATGTCGAAGGTGACCTCGATCTGCGGCATGCCACGGGGTGCCGGGGCGATGCCGGTCAGCTCGAAGGTGCCCAGCGGCTTGTTGTCCCGGGCGAACTCGCGCTCACCCTGGAACACCTGGATCAGCACCGACGGCTGGTTGTCCTCCGCGGTCGAGAAGATCTCGCTGCGCTTGGTCGGGATCGCGGTGTTGCGCTCGATCAGCTTGGTCATCACACCACCCTTGGTCTCAATGCCCAGGGACAGCGGGGTGACGTCGATCAGGAGCACGTCCTTGCGGTCGCCCTTGATGACACCGGCCTGGAGCGCGGCACCGACGGCCACGACCTCGTCCGGGTTCACGCCCTTGTTCGGCTCGCGGCCACCGGTCAGCTCACGCACGACCTCGGTCACCGCGGGCATCCGGGTGGAGCCACCGACCAGCACAACGTGGTCGATGTCGGCCAGCTTGATGCCGGCGTCACGGATCACGGCGTTGAACGGCGCCTTGGTGCGCTCGATCAGGTCCTTGGTCATCTCCTGGAACTGCGCCCGGGTGAGCTTCTCGTCCAGGTGGATCGGGCCGTTCTCGCTCATCGAGAGGTACTGCAGGCTGATGTTGGTGCTGGTCGCAGACGACAGCTCCTTCTTGGCCTGCTCAGCAGCCTCACGCAGACGCTGCACGGCGATCTTGTCCTTGGACAGGTCCACGCCGCTGGAGTTCTTCACCTGGGAGACCAGCCAGTCGACGATCCGGTTGTCCCAGTCGTCGCCACCGAGGCGGTTGTCACCGGAGGTCGCGCGGACCTCGATGGTGGAGAAGTCGTCATCCTTGCCCACCTCGAGCAGGGAGACGTCGAAGGTGCCACCACCCAGGTCGAAGACCAGGATGAGCTCGTCCTCCTTGCCCTTCTCCAGACCGTAGGCGAGGGCGGCGGCGGTCGGCTCGTTCACGATCCGCAGCACGTTCAGACCGGCGATCTGACCGGCGTCCTTGGTGGCCTGGCGCTCGGCGTCGTTGAAGTAGGCCGGGACGGTGATCACCGCGTCGGTGACCGGCTCGCCCAGGTACTCCTCGGCGTCGCGCTTCAGCTTGCCCAGCACGCGGGCGCTGATCTCCTGCGGGGTGTACTTCTTGCCGTCGATCTCGTCCGTGGCCCAGTCGGTGCCCATGTGGCGCTTCACCGAGCTGATGGTGCGGTCCACATTGGTGACGGCCTGCCGCTTGGCGACCTCACCGACCAGCACCTCGCCGGTCTTGGAGAACGCCACGACGGACGGGGTGGTCCGCGAGCCCTCGGCGTTGGCGATGACGGTGGGCTCGCCACCCTCGAGGACTGCGACGACGGAGTTGGTGGTACCGAGGTCGATGCCGACTGCACGTGCCATGTCTGATGCCTTCCTTCGTCCTGCTGTGTCAGGTCTGAGCGTCTGTACGGCGTCGGGGTGACGCCTTGAGTCGTCTGGGCTCAAGTCTGCGTCGGGTTGGCGCGGGTGGCAACTCCGACGGGGTGAACTTGAGTCTGCCTGGCTCAACTCCGGGGAAGGCGAAAATGTTCCTGCGCGTGGCACACGCTCAGGACGCGCAGGCACTCAGGCCAGTTCGACCCGGTCCGCCTGCGGGCCCCGGTCGCTCTGACGCACCTGGTACCGGACCCGGTCGCCCTCGTACAGCGGCTCCCCGTCGCGGACGACCGACACGTGCACGAACAGGTCCTGCCCGCCGTCGTCGGGCGTGATGAACCCGAAGCCGCGATCCGCATCAAATCGCGCCACCACACCCCGGCCACCGCGGACCGGGCCGCGCTCCGACCGTCCGCGCTCACGACGCGCCGGGCCGCCGACCAACCGCACCCCCTGGGCCTGCGCGCCCCTCTCACCCTCGGAGGTCCGGTAACTCACCCGGTCGCCCTCGGCGAGATCGTCAAGGCCACCGGACAGCGCCCGAGCGTGCACAAAGACGTCCTGATCCCCGGAGTCCGGGGTAATGAAGCCGAAACCCTTACCCGCGTCGTACCAGTTCACCGTGCCGTCCGCGCCGTCATTGCGGGCGACCGGCCCGGACCCCGCAGAGCCGGAACCGGCGGCGAGCGGGAGCACGTGGTCCGCCTGGGGACCCTTCTCCCCGTCGATCACCAGGAACGCAACCGGTTGACCCTCGGTGAGCACACCGCCGCCGACGATGGCCGAGCTGTGCGCGAAGATCTCACCCTGACCGTCATCGCGGGTCAGGAAGCCGTAGCCCTTGGCCGGCTCGTACCAGTTCACCGTGCCGAGGACCCCGAGGGTGGCATCCGCGGCCACGTCACCGGTGACGCGCACCCGGCGAGCCTGGGGGCCGCGGTCGCCCTCGCCGATCTCGAACTCGACGGCCTGCCCCTCGCGCAGCACCACCGGGCCGTCCTGACCGATGACCTCCGAGGCATGGACGAACACGTCATCTGTGCTGTCGGCGGGCGCGATGAAGCCGAAGCCTCGCTCGGTGTCGAACCAACGGACGGTTCCCTGGGGCACGGTGTTGCTCCTCGTGGTGGTGACGATTGCTGTGGTCCAGTGTCCCCCGTTCGGACTGCTCGGAGTACAACGTGCCCGTCGCCACTGGAGCGCCGGTCAGCGGGCGAACCGCTCCGCCAGCGCCGCGCCGGTCAGCGAGCCTTCCGCGCGCACCAGCTCCGCGGGCGAGCCGGTGAACACGACCTGCCCGCCCTCCACCCCAGCGCCCGGTCCGAGGTCGATCACGTGGTCCGCGCGGGAGATGACGTCCAGGTTGTGCTCGATCACGATCACGGTCGACCCAGCGTCGACGAACCGGTCGAGCAGGCCGATCAGGCGGTCGACATCGGCCATGTGCAGGCCGGAGGTCGGCTCGTCGAGGATGTAGAGGTCGGCGGGTGAGCCGAGTTCGATGGCGAGTTTGAGGCGCTGGCGTTCGCCACCGGACAGGGTGGACAGCGGCTGACCGAGGGTGAGGTAGCCGATGCCGACGTCGTCCAGGGCGGTGAGCATGGCGGCAATCGGCTTCTCAGTGAAGAAGTCGCGGGCCTCGACCACGGGCATCTCCAGCACGTCGGCGATGGACCGGCCACGCAGGGTCAGGTCGAGCACCTCCTGGGTGAATCGGCGTCCACCGCAGGTCTCGCAGGGGGTTTTCACCGACTCGAAGCTGCCGAGTTCGGTGTAGATGACGCCGAGTCCGCCGCAGGCCGGGCAAGCACCCTCAGAATTGGCGCTGAACAGGGCGGGCTTGACGCCGTTGGCTTTGGCGAAAGCCTTGCGGATGTGGTCGAGCATGCCGGTGTAGGTGGCGGCGTTGGACCGGCGGGAACCACGGGTGGTGGCCTGGTCCACGACGACGGCATCAGGGTGTTGGGCGGGCAGGACACCGCGGATCAGTGAGCTCTTGCCGGAGCCCGCGACACCCGTGACCGCGACCAGCACACCGGTCGGGATGTCGACGTCGACATCACGGAGGTTGTGCCGGGTGGCGTGCCGGATCGGCAGGGTGCCGGTGGGGGTGCGCGGGTCGGTCTTGAGCGGTTGGTGCCGGCTCAGGTGCTCGCCGGTCAGGGTGCCGGAGGTACGCAGCCCGGCCACATCCCCCTGGTAGACGATGCGACCGCCGGCACCACCCGCACCGGGGCCGACATCGATGACCTGGTCGGCGATCGCGATGACCTCGGGCTTGTGCTCGACGACCAGGACGGTGTTGCCCTTGTCGCACAGCGCGCGCAGCAACTCGTTCATCCGGTGCACGTCGTGCGGGTGCAGGCCGGTGCTCGGCTCATCGAAGACATAGGTGACGTCGGTGAGCGCGGAGCCGAGATGGCGCACCATTCGCACGCGCTGGGACTCGCCACCGGACAGGCTGGTGCTCTCCCGGGCGAGGCTCAGGTAGCCCAGTCCGATCCGGACCAGGTCATCAAGCCGATCAGCCAAGCCGTCGAGCAGGGGTTGGACCTGCGGGGCGTCGAGGCCGCGGCTCCAGGCGGCGAGCTCGCTGACCTGCATGGTGGTGCAGTCGTGGATGCTGCGGCCGCCGAGCAGGCTGGACCGGGCGGCGGCGTTGATCCGAGCACCGCCGCACTCTGGGCAGGCACCCCGGGTGGAGATCCGCTCGACGGCGGCGCGAACGTGACCCTGGAGCTGGTCGAGGTTCTTACTCAGCGCGGAGCGGCGCAGCTTGGGGATCAGCCCCTCGTAGGACAGGGACATGCCGCCCACGTCGACCTTGATCGGCTTGGCCTTCTTGCCCTCGGGCTGGTCCGGGCCGTACAGCAGGAGCTTGCGCTGTTCCGGGGTGAACTCCCGGGTCGGCACGTCCACCGGGAACCACCCGGTGTCGGCGAATCCCTTCCAGTACCAGCCGCCGACCTGGTAGTTCGGGAAGTCGATGGCCCCGTCGTTGAGGCTGAGCTCGGGGTGCAGCAGCGCATCCTCGTCGATGGCGGCGACAGTGCCGGCGCCCTCACAGGTCGGACACCAGCCCCGCGGGTCGTTGAAGCTGAACGCGGTGGGCGTGCCGAGGACGGGCTCAGCGGCACGCGCCCAGATCCGGCGCAGCATCGTGTACGCATCGGTGGCGGTGCCGACCGTGGACCGGATGTTGCCGCCCATCGGCTCCTGGTCCACCACGATCGATGCGGTGAGTCCGGTGATCGAGTCGGCATCCGGTTGCGCGGACTGCGGCAGGAAGTTCTGCACGAAGGCGCTGTGGGTCTCGTTCAACAACCGCTGCGACTCGGCGGCGATGGTGTCGAAGGCCAGCGATGATTTGCCCGACCCGGATACCCCGGTGAAGACGGTCAACCGGCGCTTGGCGACCTCCAGATCGACATCCTGAAGGTTGTTCTCTCGGGCACCACGGATGACGATGGATTCGGTCACGACTGCTCCTCGGCGGGGGCTGGGTACGGACGCGGCGACGGGTCGGTCAGGTTACTCGGTCCTTGGGACAGCGTCCGACAGCAGTTCCGCGACCAGCGTGCGGTGCGCCCATCTGGCCCAGGCGAGCCTGCTCCACCGGGCCCGGACCACCAGCGAGATCCACGAGTCCGGGCCGAGCACCATCGCCAGCACATCAGTGGCCTGCTCTGGTGTGGTCAGCGGCGACAGCGCACGGCCGAGCGAGTCGATCAGTGCCCGATGCAGCTCCCGCCGTTCGTCCTCCTCCTGCGCGCGCAGTTGGTCCAACGCCGCGTCGGAGCGAGCTTGTGCACGGAGCATCTCGATCAGCTCGGCACCGGCGGCCAGTCGATCAGCGCATCCGCGCACGTGCAGGAACAGCCGACGCTTCAGATCCGGCTCGGCGCGGGTCCGGACCGCCCAGGCCAGATGCGCAGGTGGTCGATGCCGGGTCCGACGGTCCGCACCGTCCACCGCCTGATCGAGCGCCCCGACCAGCGCCGCCGCCTTGGTCGGGAAGTGGTAGTACACCGTCTGCACCCCGACCCGGGCTTGTCCGGCGATCGCCGTCATGCTGGTTCCGTCGAACCCGTACGTCAGGAATAGCGGAGCGGCTGCCAGCGCGATCGCCTTCCGGGTCTGCGCGGCTCGCCGGGAGCGACCATCAGGCAGGTTGTCGATGGTGATGTCGCCGGGGTCGACCGCCCAGATGTCGATCTCTGTCACCGGATCATCGTAGTCCGACTACAGATACCTGTGCAGTGTGGCTTCCTCCCGAGTGACGTGGTGCGACGACGCTCGACGGTCTCCGTCCAGTAACACCCCGAGCGCGGCCCGCGTCTGGGCGTGGGCGCAGGTCCGCGCAGGGCGCATATCGGGAGGGGTGCGCATCGCGCGGGGTGGATATCGCGCGGGGTGCATATCGGACGGGGCGCATGTCAGGCGGCCGCGAAGGCTCGGACCACCGGCACCGGCGTGTCACCCGGCGGCGTGTCGGCGGGAGCGCGGGATGTCGCATGGGCCAGACTCCGAGTTTATGGAGCCGCGCTACAACATGATGCGTCCGTGCAAGAGGCCCCACTGCCACACGTGCTGGCGCACCGCGCACCCGGATTTCTGTTGTCGCACTACAGCTACCCGGAATGTGCCCACAACGACATTCCGTGCGGACGCCGACACGCCAGCTCGACACGCACATACCCGTGCGTCGTTGAGCCCGCCGATGGCCACCGCGCGACCTTCGGCGACTGTGGGGATGCCCGCCGCTGCGGGCCGTCGGTGATCTCGGCGGTGTCGATGGAGCTCGGGAACGCCCTGAGCAGGACCAGAGCCACGCTGCGCCGGGTCAGTGCCCGGTGGCGAGCAGCACCACCAGCACCACGTTGAGCACTACCACGAGGCCGACCACCAGAATCAGCACCGCCTGCAGTCCGCGTCGGTTGACGTGCTCGCCCATCAGACCGCGGTTCGCGTTCAGCGCCACCAGCGGGATCGCGGCGAAGGGGATACCGAAGCTCAGCACCACCTGGCTGATCACCAGGGTCCAGGTCGGATCGGCACCCAGACCGAGCAGCAGCAGCGCCGGGATCAGGGTGATCGCCCGGCGCAGCAGCAACGGGATGCGGCGATGGATCAACCCTTCCATCACCGCGGCCCCGGCATAGCAGCCGACCGAGGTAGAGGCCAGGCCGGAGGCGAGCAACCCGATGGCGAACACCAGCCCCACCCCGCCACCGAGCGCACCGGAGATGGCCGCATGCGCGCCCTCGATGGTGTCGGTGCCCTCGACGCCGCGCAGGTTGGCCGCAGCGAGCAGCAACAGCCCGATGTTCACCGCACCGGCGACGACCAGCGCGGTGACCACATCCCATCGGGTGGCGCGGAGCAGGCGGTGCCGAGTGTCGGCGTCGTCGGTCCGACCGAAGCGGTCGCGACTCAGCGCCGAGTGCACGTAGATCGCATGCGGCATGACGGTAGCGCCGAGCATCGACGCGGCCAGCACCACCGAATCCGTCCCAGCAAAGCGGGGGGCAAGCCCGGAGAGCATTTGCGACGGGTCCGGGGGTCCGACGACGAGCCCGCACAGGAAGCCGATCACGATCACCAGCAGCAGCGCCGTGATCACCGCCTCGAACCGGCGCTGCCCGTACCGGTCCTGGGTGGCCAGCAGCAGCATCGAAACCACGCCGATGATGGCCCCGCCCCACACCAGGGGCAGCCCGAAGAGTAAGTGCAACGCGATCGCACCGCCCACCACCTCGGCCAGATCGGTGGCGGCGGCGACTACCTCGGCCTGCGCCCAGAACGCCAGCCGCGGACCCCGACGCATCCGACTGCCGAGCACCCCCGGCAGTGAGTCTCCGGTGACGATGCCAAGTTTGGCGGACTGGTACTGCACCAGCACCGCCATCGCATTGGCCGCGACCAGCACCCACAGGAGCAGGTAGCCGTAGCGGGCACCGGCGGTGAGGTTGGCGGCGACGTTCCCCGGGTCGACATAGGCGATGGCGGCGACGAAGGCGGGTCCGAACAGCGCCAGCAAGCGGGGACGGGTCGGCGCTGCTGCCGGGGTGTCCCGCACGGCCATGGCCGCAGTCTTGCGTGTCACCGCACCTCCTAGTTCGGGTGTCCGAACTTAACCCAACGGCGACCCGTGCGCGACTCCGGTGCTCCGAGTCCCAGCGAGGCTCCCGGCCTGCCATCGAGGGCAACCGCTTTCCCTGTCGTGACCTGAAAAGGCTGACATTTCGCATAAGTCGCGCACAGGATCGGGTGGTGTCACGGTGACCTCGGAAGGTCATGTCTCATCGCGGAGGACTCGGGCAATGACGTGGTTCGCACAGACCTTGATCGACCATCCGGAGATCGCCGTGCTGCTCACAGTCGGTCTCGGCTTCTGGGTAGGTCGGATCCACTACAAGTCGATCGGGCTGGGTGCGGTCACCGGCACCCTGTTGGTCGGTGTGGTGATCGGTGCACTGGTCCATGTGACCGCCAGCGACGGCACCATCACCCACATCGCCGTCGATGGTCCGGCTAAGTCGATCTTCTTCCTGCTCTTCCTGTTCGCCCTCGGGTTCCGGCTCGGACCGCAGTTCTTCAGCGGGTTGAAGGGTGCAGGGCTGGCGCAGGCGCTGTTCGCGGTGATCCTCGCCGTCGTCGCCATCGCCACGGTGGTCGTGCTGTCCAAGGTCCTCGGCTTCAACCCTGGCCTGGCCGCTGGACTGGCCTCCGGTGGTCTGACCCAGTCGGCGATCATCGGTGTCTCCCAGGGGTCCATCGCCGGACTGCCGGAGAGCGCGGACACCATCACCCAGTGGCAGGGGCTGGTGCCGGTGGCCTACGCGGTGACCTACATCTTCGGCACCGTCGGCACCGCGCTGTTCATCGCGAATGTCGCCCCGCGCATCCTCGGCATCAAGGATCTGCCCGCCGCGGCCGCCGCACTGGAACGCAAGCTCGGGTTCTCCGACCCCAATCCGGACGTCAGCTCCGCCTACCTGGATGTGGTGCGCCGGGCCTACCGCCTGACCGCGTTGCCCGAGGGCGTACGGAATGTCGCTGAGTTGGAGCAGTACCTGGACGACCGGAACGGCACCGCCGAGCACGTGTTCGTCGCCCGCATCCGACGTGGCAGCGGGCAGGTGGAGGATCCGAATCTGGACGCGTTCCTCGCGGTGGGAGACACCGTGGTGCTCACCGCCCGTCGCCACGATCTGTTCGCCGCTCATGTCGAGCCCTTCACCGAGGAGGCGGACGACCGCGAGCTCCTGGACTTCCCCATCGAGGACCTGTGGGTGGTGGCCTCCTCCAAGGAGGTCGTCGGGCACACCATCGGCGAGCTGGCCACCGACCCGCGCTCGCGCCGGATCTTCGTCCGAGGGCTCAAGCGTTCTGGCCGGGACATCCCCTGGTCGCACCAGACCCGGATCGACTCCGGGGACGAGATCCACGTGCAGGGTCCGCTGCCACTGTTGGAGGCCGGGATCAAGCACGCCGGGTACCCGGTGCGGAACACCACCGACACCAACATGGTCACCGTCGGTCTGGCCATCGCCATCGGCGCGCTGATCGGCGTGCCCACCGTGCTGGTCTCCGGCATCCCGCTCGGACTATCCACCAGCGTCGGTGCACTGCTGGCCGGTCTGCTGGTCGGCTGGTACCGGACCCGCTCCCCCAAGGTCGCCAAGCTGCCCGGCTCCACCCAGTGGTTCCTGGAGACCGTGGGCCTGAACGTGTTCATCGGCATCGTCGGCCTGACCAGCGGACCCGGGTTCGTCGACGGGCTGCGGCAGTACGGGCTCAGCCTGCTGCTGGCGGGTGCGGTGGTGACGCTGCTGCCGCTGCTGGTGATGACCTTCCTGGCCAAGTGGGTGTTCAAGTTCGACCCCGTGATCACCCTCGGCGTGCTGTGCGGATCGCGGTCGGCCACCGCCGCGGTCGGTGCCACCCGGGAGGCCGCCAAATCAGCCGTGCCGCTGCTCGGCTACTCCGTCCCCTATGCCATCGCCAACATCGTGCTCACCGTGGGCGGCGCGGTCATCGTCGCCCTCATGGGCTGAGAATCACCAGAGGAGCAATCGTGACTGTCCAGCACATCTCCCGCGACGAGATCCGCCGCCTCCAGCAGCTCTCGCCCTTCGAGCTGAAGAACACGCTCAGTTCCCTGGCCGGTGAGCACGAGCGCCGCACCGCGTTCCAGATGCTCAACGCCGGGCGCGGTAACCCGAACTTCACCGCCCCCACCCCGCGGGAGGCGTTCTTCCGGCTCGGCATGTTCGCCGTCGAGGAGTCCCGCGCCCAGGCCAGTTGGGACCCGGAGCTGGTCGGCGTCCCGCAGGAGAAGGGCATCGCCGACCGATTCCGCGCCTGGTTGGACGCCCACCAGGGCGAGTCCGGCGTCGACCTGCTGACCCGACTGCTCGACTGGGGCACCGGCGAGGCCGGCTACGACCCGGACCCCTTCGTGTGGGAGCTGGCGGACGCGGCGATCGGTGACCACTACCCCGAGCCGGACCGGATGCTGAAGCACACCGAGGACGTCGTGCGCCGCTACCTATACCAGGAGCTCGGTGAGGGCATGGGCTCCGGCGGCGGGGTCGACCTGTTCGCCGTCGAGGGCGGTACTGCGGCCATGTGCTACATCTTCGGTTCGCTGAAGGAGAACCGGCTGATGCACGCCGGGGACACCGTGGCGATCATGACCCCGATCTTCACGCCCTACCTGGAGATCACCGAGCTCGCGGACTTCGGGTTCGAGCAGATCCACATCCAGGCGTCGGCGGTCGGACCGGACGGCGGGCACACCTGGCAGTACCCGGACGAGGAGCTGGACAAGCTGCGCGACCCGTCCGTGAAGGCGCTGTTCTGCGTGAACCCCACCAACCCGCCGTCGGTGCGGATGGACGACCGGACCCTGGAGCGGATCGCCGACATCGTCGCCACCGACAACCCGAACCTGGTGATCATCACCGACGACGTGTACTCCACCTTCGCGCCCGGATTCCGGTCACTGGCGGCGGTCTGCCCGCGCAACACCATCACCGTGTACTCCTTCTCCAAGTACTTCGGCGCGACCGGCTGGCGACTCGGGGTGATCGCCACCCACCGCAAGACGATCCTGGACGAGCAGATCGCCGCCCTGCCCGAGGCGGACAAGGTGGCGCTGGACACCCGTTACGAGTCGCTGAGCCTGGACCCTCGGTCGCTGAAGTTCACCGACCGACTGGTGGCTGACTCCCGTGATGTGGCGCTGAACCACACCGCCGGGCTGTCCCTACCGCAACAGCTCCAGATGCTGCTGTTCTCCGCCTACTGCCTGCTGGACACCGACCAGCACTACAAGCAGCAGGCCCAGGCGTTGATCCAGCATCGACTCGACCGGTTGGAGACCGGACTGGGCTACCGACTGCCCGCGGACGCCAACCGGGTGGCGTACTACATCGAGATCGACTTCCGGTCCTTCGCGCAGCGGGAGTTCGGCGACGAGCTGGTGGCGTTCCTCGACCAGAACTACGAGCCCACCGACATCCTGTTCCGGCTGGCCGAGCAGACCGGGATCATCGCGCTGAACGGCGGCGGGTTCGACGGGCCGCCGTGGTCGATCCGGTTCTCCCTGGCCAACCTGGACGACGACCAGTACGAGCAGATCGGCAAGTCGACCCGGGCGGTGGCGTTGCAGTACGTCGACGAGTTCCGGGCGCAGGGCGGGACGCTGCCGCCGGTGGACCCGGAGCTGGACCCGACGCTGTAGAGGGATGTCCCGGCGGGGTGCACACCACCCCGCCGGGTCAGCTCTCGCCCGACCGGCCCGCCACCGTGGCCGACGCATGCGGGTCGACCCGCAGCCAGACCCGCTCCCCGACGCCCGGCACTCGATCCGCGCCGGGTCGGGCAGCCACCGGTGCCACCGGGTCACCGTCCAGACCGCTCGCGCCGACCCGCGGGTCCAACTCGGCGATCACCTCCGGACGGCCTTGCCGGGTGCGCCGACCGACGATGGTGGCGGCGACCTCGTGCACAGAGCGGACCTCCTCCGGGGACGGGGCGGCTGAGTCCACCACCGTCCACCCCCCGTCGGCCACCACCAGCACGCCGTCAGCCGTACCGGGCTCAGGCAGGGCGGTCCGGTACCCGAGGAACCGGGCCACCCGCTGATCCGCCGGAGCGGACCACAACTGCTCCGGCACCCCCTCCTGCACCAGCCGCCCGGCAGACATCACCGCCACCCGGTCGGCCACCACCGCCGCCTCGTCCTGATCGTGGGTCACGAACAGCGCCGTCGTCCCGGTGGCGACCAGGGCCGCGCGCAGGTCGTCGGCCAACCGCTCGCGCAGACTGCGGTCCAGTGCGGACAGCGGCTCGTCCAGCAGCAGCAAGCGGGGCCGGGGGGCCAGCGACCGGGCGAGCGCCACCCGCTGCCGCTCACCACCGGACAGGGTGCCCACCGGCCGGTCCTGATACCCGGGCAGTCCGACCAGCTCCAGCAACTCGGCCACCCGCGGCGCGCGCTGCGGTCCGCGCGGCAGACCGTAGGCGACGTTCCCGGCCACGGTGCGATGCCCGAACAGCTGCCCGTCCTGAAACACCAGCCCGAATCCGCGCCGATGGGTCGGCACCCCGGACAGGTCCGCGCCCTGCCATCTGATCGACCCGGCGGCAACCGGCTCCAGTCCTGCCACCGCGCGCAACAGGGACGATTTGCCGCAGCCGGAAGGCCCGAGCAGCGCCAGCACCTGACCGTCCTGGACCGCCAGGTCCACACCGTCGACGGCGGTCACCCCCGGATAGCGGACCACCAGACCGGTCACCAACAGACCGTGGCTCACAGTTCCCCTCCGAATCCGCGCAGCCGTTCCGCGAGCGCCATCACACCCGCGGTCAGTACCGCGAGCACCACACTGGCCGCCAGGGCCATTCCGTACCGGTCCGCGCCGGGCAGTCCGATCAGCCGGAAGATCACCACCGGCAGCGTCGGGCGGTCCGGCCGGGCCAGGAAGCTGGTCGCACCGAACTCGCCCAGTGACACCGCGAAGGCGAAGCCCACCGCCAGTCCGAGCGACCGGGCGACCACCGGCAGGTCGATGCTGGCCAGCACCCGCCCGGGTCCGGCCCCGAGGGTGGTGGCCGCCTCGCGCAGTCGGGGGTCGATGGCCCGCAACACCGGCAGCACGGTGCGCACCACCAGCGGCACCGCCACCACGGCCTGCGCGATCGGCACCAGGACCCCGCTGGTCCGCAGGTCGGTCGTGATCCCGAACGGGTGCCCCATCACCAGCAGGAACCCGAAGCCGACGGTCACTGCGGACACCCCGAGCGGCAGCATGAACACCCCGTCCAGCACCGCCACTGCCCGACGCAGCACCGGGTGCCGGGGCCGGCGGGAGACCACCAGCGCGACCAGTCCACCGACCAGCACCGCCAGCAGCGTCGCGTCCACCGCCACCCGCAGCGAGTTGGCCAGCGCCTGCCACACCGTCACCGACAGCGCCGAGTCCCCGCCGTCGGTGGCCAGCGCCCGATAGTGGTCGAGGCCCCACCCCTCGCCCACCCGCAGCGAACCGGTCACCAGCGCGAGCAGCGGCAGCGCCAACAGCACCAGGGTGACCGCGGTGATCAGCGTCGGCACTGGGTGTGGTCTGCCGGCGGGCAGCGGTGCGTCGACCAGCGCCAGCGCCCGCTCCCGGCGACGACGGGCCCGTGCCGCCACCGCCAACGCCGCCACGACCACCACCACCTGCACCACCGACAGCACCGCCGCCGCCCGCAGGTCGAGGAACTGCGTGGTCAGGTACCAGATCTCGGTCTCCACGGTGCCGAACCGCAGACCACCCAGCACCAGCACCGTCCCGAAGGCGGTCGCACAGAACAGGAACACCAGCGACGCCGCCGACACGATGGCCGGGGTGAGTGCGGGCAGGGTCACCGTCCAGAACGCCCGCGCCGGGGACGCCCCCAACGCCCGCGCCGCCTGCTCCGGACGGGGATCGAGCCGCGACCACAGCCCGCCCACCGTGCGGACCACCACCGCATAGTTGAAGAACACCAGCGCGGCGATGATCGCGGCGAAGCTGCCGTCCAGCCCGAGGAACCCGAGCGGACCGTTCTCCCGCAGCAATGCCCGGAACGCCACCCCGACCACCACGGTCGGCAGCACGAAGGGCACCGTCACGAACGCCCGCAACACTCCCTGCCCCCGGAACCGGCAGCGGTACAGCAGATACGCCCCCGGCACACCCAGCAGCACCGAGATGACGGTGCCCACCGCGCCCTGCGCCAGGGTCAGTCCGATGATCCGCCAGGTCCGGGGCCGCCCGAAGACCTCCGCGAAGCCGGACAGGTCCAGCCCGCCGTCCCAGAACCCGCGCCCAACCAGCGACAGCACCGGCCAGGCGAAGAACACCCCGAGGAACACCAGCGGCACCAGCGCCGCCAGCGTCCACCACAGCGGTACGGCTGCGCGCCCGCGCACGGGCACCACCTGCCGGGCGGAGCCGTCGTCGGTCCGCCCCGCTCGTCGAGAGGGTGCGAGGGTCATCGCCTCAGCCGACCACCAGATCCGTCCACTCGCGGACCCACTCGTCGCGGTGCGCGGAGATCTCCGCAGGGTCGACGGTCCACGGGTCCTCGGACAGGGGCGCCCACTGCTCCCAGGCCTCTGGCAGTGCCGCAGTGGAAGACACGGGGTACATGTACATCGACCCCGGGATGTCCGCCTGGACCTGGTCGGACAGCAGGAAGTCGATCAACCGCTGCGCACCCTCCGGGTTGGCAGCGCCCTCGATCACCCCGGCGTACTCGACCTGGCGGAAGCAGGTGCCGAGCATCGCGGCGGTGGTCGGGCCCGCGGCCTCGTCGTTCACGGTCTCCGGCGGCGAGGAGGCGTAGGACAGCGCGATTGGCCGCGCGCCCCCGCCACCCCCGCCGGAGAAGTCCGAGTAGTACGCGTCCGACCAACTCTCGGAGACCTTCAGGCCGTTGTCACGCAGCGCGGTCCAGTACTCCTGCCAGCCGTCCTCGCCCTTCGCGCCGATGGTCGCCAGCAGGAAGGACAGCCCGGGCGAGCTGGTCGCAGCGTTGGTCACCACGGTCAGGTCCCGGTACTGCGGCGCGGTCAGATCGTCCAGGGTGGTCGGCTCGGCGATGCCGTGGTCGGCGAACCAGGTGGTGTCGATGTTCAGGCAGACATCGCCCATGTCGATGGCGGTCAGCGATCCGGAGTCGTCCGGGGCGTACTGCTCGGCATCCTCGGCCGCCGGCACCTGCGAGGTGTACGGCGCGAGCACCCCGGCGTCGATGGCCCGGGTGGCGAAGCTGTTGTCGATCCCGTAGACCACATCGCCCAGCGGGCTGTCCTTGGTGAGGATCAGCTGATTCACCAGCGCCCCGCCGTCACCGGGTGCCACCTGCTTCACGGTCAGCCCGGTCTCCTGCTCGAACTGCGCCAGCAACCCGTCGGACAGGTGGAAGGAGTCGTGGGTGACCAGGGTGACGGTGCCCGCCGACTCGCTCGCCGCCGGGGCGGAACCGCCGGTGACCGAACATCCGGCCAGGGCCACCACCAGCAGCCCGGCTCCCAGTGTGATGCGCATGTGTCCTCCTCGATGGTTACCGAGGGGGCCGTCCGGGCACGGATATGCCCGGACGGGGAGAGGTGTCTCGACTCCCTACGCCGGTGCTAACCGGATCAGGTGTGAGGGTCTGCGGTCAGTCCGCACTCTCAGCGCCAATAGGCGCTCCCCTGTCGTTCGCCGCCGACAGTACACCGTGTGCGACCTGCACCGGCACCCGGTCCGGGCTAGCGTGGGCACCCGCAGCACCCACCGTCAATCCAGGAGGTCCCGCCGTGTCCGACCAGGAAGAGAACGAGTCCACCCTGGCCAAGATCACCGGCCTGGTGGTCGCCGGTGCCGTGGCCTGGGCCGCACAGAAGGCACTGGGCGCGATCTGGAAGAAGGCCTCCGGTCACGAGCCGCCGAAGCCGGAGGACCCGGGCGACAGCCGCCTGGGCGAGGTGATCGCCGCCGCCGCCATCACCAGCGGCGTGGTCGCACTGGCCCGGGTGCTCGCCGCCCGCGGCACCGCCCGGTTCAGCAAGCGCGTCAACGACGGTCGACACCTGCCGGGCAAGAACGCCTGAGCGACCCGTCGCGCGGCCGATCCCGCGCGAGTTCGGAGGTTCCGCATCGAGTTCGAATGCGGGGCAGACGACCTCGGCGCGGATGGTCCGAACTCGGTGCCGGAGGGCCGAGGGGACAAGCGGCTACTTGTCGTCGGGTTGCGGCTGGGGCACGGCGGCTTGCTCGGCGGCCTGCACCGCGCGGTCCTGGGCTTCGGTGAGCTCATCCACCACCAGCAGGTCGTCGCGCACCTTGCCAGTCCGGTAACCCGCGCGGCCGACCAGGTGAGCGGCCACGGGCGCGGTGAGCATCTGGAACAGAGCGACCAGGACCAGCGCCCACACCGCGGAGCCGTCCCGCAACCGGAGCGACAGGCCGATCAGCACCAGCACCAGACCGAGCACCTGCGGCTTGGTGCCCGCGTGCATCCGCGACAGCAGGTCCGGGAAGCGCAGCACGCCCACCCCGGCGGCGAAGGCCAGGGCGGCACCGCCGAGCAGGAAGATGGCGGAGGCGACATCCGCGACGGCGTCCCAGTTCATCAGTGCCCCTCCCCGTGGTCCTTGGCGGCGCGCTCGGCGTCCTTGGCCCGGCGGGCACGGCGCTCCTGCTCGGCCTCCTCCTCGGCGCGGATCCGCTCGGCCTCCTCGGCGGCGATCTCCTCCCGGGTGCGGACCCGGCCCTCACCCTCCGGCTCCACCGAGGCGAAGCGGCTGATCGTGACCGAGCCGATGAAGCCCACCAGGGACAGCACCACCAGGATCGGCACCACATCGGCCCGGCGATCGACGGCGGCATAGAGCGCGATGGCGGCGACCAGCACGCTGACCACGATGTCCAACGCGATGGTCCGGTCCAGCATGGACGGGCCCTTCTCCGCGCGGATCAGGGCCATGGCGGCGGCCGCGGCCAGCAACACGGCACTGACGATCACGACGACGGTCATGCGGTCACCCCCTGGCGACGGCTGCGGTGCGGGTGCGGGTCCAGTCCGGCCTCACGCAGTTCGGCATCGGATGCCAGCGCCCGCAGCACCCGCTCCTCCTGGTCGAGCACCACCTGGCGGGCGGCCTCGATCCCCCCGGCCTGGTCGACGTCCAACACGTGCAGGAACAGCTTGCCGGTCAGGCGGTGCGCCTCCACCACCAGCGAGCCCGGCACCAGCGAACACAGCTCGGCGGTGATGGTCAGGTACAGGTCCGAGTGCGAGCGCAGCTGCACCCCGATCACCGCGCCGTGCGGGGTGTGCCGGGGTCGCAGCGCCACCCAGGACACCTCAATCGACGCCTTGAACAGGTCCCAGACGAACCGGCTGACCAGGACGACCACACCCCAGGGGCGCACCCGCCCGTGGAAGTCCACCGGGGTCATTCGCAGCAGACCGGTCACCGCGATCGCGATAATCAGTCCAGCGATCACATTGCCCCAGCTCAGCGAGCCCCACAGCAGCACCCACACCACGGTGAGCCAGACGATGGTCGGCCACTGGCGGATCAGGCTCGGTTTGGGTCGGCGGCTCATGGCGTCACCTCCGGGCTGGGCGTGGCGGAGCCGTCCGCGTCAGCGGGCTCGCCCGAAGCGGCTGGATCGGTCGTGCCGGACGGGACCGCGGTGGGTGATCCGGTCAGCAGGTCCTCATTGGACCCCTCGGCCTCGCGTGCGACCTCGGCGGAATCGCCCTCACCCCGCCCGCCCTCGGGCAGCACCGCCTCGACATACGCCCCATCGGTCAACGACGCGGCGGCACGCTCGGCGTACCCGTACAGCGGCCCGGCGAACACGGTCAGGGCCAGACCGAAGACCACCAGCGCCGCCGCCGACCCGACCATGCCCTTGGGCAGGGTGGTGTCCGGCAGTGGTGCGGGCGGGTCCTGCCAGAACGCCTTATTCCACGCCTTAATCAGCGCGTACAGCGTGAGCAGCGAGGTGACCACCCCACCGACGACCAGGGCGATGGCCAGCGGCGTTCCCACCTCGGTACCGGCCTGCATCAGCCCGACCTTGCCCAGGAATCCGGACAGCGGCGGGATGCCCGCCAGGTTCATCGCCGGGATGAAGAACAGCACCGCCAACAGCGGTGCCGCCTTGGCCAGCCCACCGAGTTCGTCCAGTGAGGTCGTGCCACCCCGGCGCTCGATCAGGCCGGACACCAGGAACAGCGTGGTCTGCACGGTGATGTGGTGGGCGACGTAGTAGATCGCGGCGGTCCACCCGGTCTGGGTGCCCAGTGCGATGCCGAAGATCATGTACCCGATGTGGCTGACCAGGGTGAAGGACAGCAGACGTTTGATGTCGTCCTGCGCCACCGCACCGAGGATGCCGACCAGCATGGTGGCCAGCGCGGCCCACATCAGCACGCCGTTGAGCCGACCGTCCGGGAACAGCAGCGTCTGCACCCGGATGATCGCGTAGACACCGACCTTGGTCAGCAACCCGGCGAACACCGCGGTGACCGGGGCGGGGGCGGTCGGGTAGGAGTCCGGGAGCCACGCGGACAGCGGGAAGATGGCCGCCTTGATCCCGAAGGCCAGCAGCAACAGGATCTGCAACAGCAGCTGCACATTCGGGTCGATCTCCGGCAGCCGCTCGGCCAACTGCGCCAGGTTCACCGTGCCGGTGGCGGCGTAGATCATCGCGATGGCGATCAGGAACAGCACCGAGGACAGCAGCGCCACGACCACGTAGACACTGCCCGCCCGGATGCGTTCCCCGGTGCCGCCCATGGTCAACAGCACGTAGGAGGCGAACAGCAGGATCTCGAAGCCGACGTAGATGTTGAACAGGTCACCGGACAGGAACGCGTTCGCCACCCCGGCGGTCAGGATCAGGTACGTCGGGTGGTAGATCGACACCGGGGCGGCCTCGTCCCCGTCGGCCTCACCCTGGGCCAGCGAGTACAGCTGCACGCACAGGGTCACTGCGGCGGAGACGGTCAGCATCAGCGCACTGAGCCGGTCGGCGACCAGGTCGATGCCCACCGGGGCGGCCCAGTTGCCGACATCGACCACTACCGGACCGGAGTCGGCGGCCACCAGCAGCACCGCGGCGACCACCAGCATGATGCTGAGCGCCAGCACGGAGATGATCCGCTGCAACCGGGGCCGGCGGTACAGGGCCAATGCCAGTCCGGCCCCGAACAGCGGCACCACCACCGGCAGCGGGACCAGCCAGGAGACGTCGCTCATCGGCGTCCCTCCTGGTCGTCGTGGGATGCGGAGCGCGGATCGGTCTCACCGTGCAGCGGGCTGGGGGTCGAGGGCAGATCGTCCTCCCCGTCGTCGGTCTCGTCCCGGGTCTCGGCGGCCTGCTCGTCCAGGGTGTCGTTGGTGTCCTCGGTGTCCTCGTCCTCGGTGGCGCGCTCATCGCGGGCCGCCAAACGGGCGATACGCCGATCCTCAATGTCGTCCTGCACCTCGTCATGGCGGTGCAGCTGCCAGGAGCGGTAGGCCATCGCCAGCACGAAGGCGGTGGTGGCCAGCGTGATCACGATGGCGGTCAGGACCATCGCCTGCGGCAGCGGGTCAGCCTGTTGTTCCACCGGGGCGTCCCCGACGATGGGCGGCCGTCCGGCGCGGCCACCGGCGATCAGGAACAGCAGGTTCGCGGCGTTACCCAGCAGGACCACGCCGATCAGTACCCGGGTCAGCGAGCGCTCAAGCAGCAGGTACACCCCGGCGGTGACCAGAACGACGATCACGCCGACCAGCACCAGGTTCGGGCTCATGTCGATCATGTCGCACCTCCTGGGGTCGTCGTGCCGGGATCGTCCGGGCCCTCGGGTCGACCGGCACCACGCTGCATAGCGGCGCGAATCCGAGCGAAGGGATCGGTCAGGCGTTCACCCGGCTCGGCGTCGCCGCC
This sequence comes from Cellulomonas sp. NPDC089187, assembly GCF_040685135.1. Lineage (NCBI taxonomy): Bacteria > Bacillati > Actinomycetota > Actinomycetes > Micrococcales > Cellulomonadaceae > Cellulomonas > Cellulomonas sp. NPDC089187. The sequence continues at coordinate 334,347 of NZ_JBFBHI010000004.1, forward strand.
CACCGGGAGGTCGTAGCCCTCACCGGCTGCCTCAGCCTGCCGGTCCAGCTCCGCACCGAGGCTGCGCAGGATGTCCAGCACCAGCCCGACCACCACCAGATACACCCCGATGTCGAAGAACAGGGAGGTCACCAGGTGGATGTCGCCGATCAGCGGCAGGCTCAGGTCGATGATCCAGGACTGGAGCACCGACCCCCCGGCCAACAGCGCGACCAGACCCACCCCGGCGGACAGGAACAGCCCGGAGCCGAGCAGCAGACCGGGCTGCACCGGGGCCGCCTCGCCCAGCTCGTAGCGTCCGCCCGCCAGGTACCGCACGATCAGTGCGATGCCGGTGACCAGACCCGCAGCGAAGCCACCGCCGGGGTTGTTGTGCCCGGAGAACAGCAGGAATAGCGAGTACACGATCATGGTGTGGAACAGCAGCCGCACCACGACCTCGAAGACCACCGAGCGTCGCTGCGGCGCCAGGGTGCGGGCTGAACGCAGCCACTCGCGCGGCTGGTACGCCGCCCGGCGCGCCTCGGACACCGGCAACCGGCGCACCGCACCCTGCGGGTCGGCCGATCCGGTGCCGGTCCACACCTGACGGTGCTCGGGGGCGTCACCGGCGCGGTAGATCGCCCCGGACCGGCGACGCAGGAACACCAGCGAGGCCACACCGGTGGCGGCAACCAGCAGCACCGAGATCTCGCCCATGGTGTCCCAGGCGCGAATGTCCACCAGAGTGACGTTGACGATGTTCTTGCCGCCGCCGAACTCGTAGGCCTCCGCCGCGAAGTCCACCGACACCGGCGTGTGGATGCGGGCACCCGGCACCACCAGTGCCAGACCGCCGACGGTCAGACCCACCGCCAAGCCGATCACCAGACGCACCCAGCGCGAGCTGGTCCGCGGCCGGTCCGAGAAATAGGGCGGCAGGCGGCGCATCACCAGCACGAAGACCACCAGGGTCAGCGTCTCGGTCAGCACCTGGGTCAGCGCCAGATCCGGCGCCCCCTGCAACAGGAAGAGCGCGGCGATGCCGTAGCCGCAGACCCCGAGCAGGATCACGGCCTTGAGTCGACGCCGGGCCCGGGCGACCAGGATCGCAGCCAGGGCGATGAACAGACCGAACACCAGCTGCGCGGGCTCGTCCCACGTGCGGGTCGAGTCGGGCAGCGAGGTCAGGGTGAGCATCGGGATGCCGATGCTCAGCACGAAGACCACCAGGATCGTGCCCAGGTAGAGCGGCAGCGAACCGCGCTGGGTCTGGGCGGTGACATCGGCGGCCACGTCGTCCAGTCGCCGCATCAGGCGGCGGTACACCCGGTCGGCCTCGGGCAGACGGGGCATCGCGGCCTGGAACTGCTCCACCACCCGCCGACCCCAGAACAACAGCGCACCGGAGCCGAGCACCGCCAGCGTGATGAACAGCGGCAGGCTGAACCCGCCCCAGAGCACCAGGTGCCCGGGCTCGCCCACCGGGTAGGCGTCGGCGTGCGGGGCCAGCAGGTCCTCGCCGAAGTGCGGCACCAGCGCCACCGCGATGCCGAGCACCGCAAGCAACAGGGCGGGCCAGACCAGGATCAGGGAGGGTCGACCCACCGGCGCGGGCTCGGCCACCCGCTCCTGCGGGTCCTCGGTGGCGGGCACCGGCAGCCCGGCCTCGGTGGCGGTGATCATCCGGACCTTGGCGACGGACATCACCGGCTTACTGGCGAAGGCCCCCCACCAGAACCGCAGCCCGTAGGCCACGGTCAGCGCCGATCCCACCGCGACGCCGATCAGCACCACCAGGCCCATGGTGTCGCCCTCGTGCGCGAAGGCCTCCAGCGCGGCCTCCTTGGCGACATACCCGGCGAAGGGCGGCAGACCGATCATCGACGCGGTGGCCAGGCCCCCGGCCAGCGCGGTGAGCGGCAGCGTGCGACCCACCCCGGACAGGCGGCGCAGGTCCCGGGTGCCGGTGGCGACGTCGACCACGCCGACCACCAGGAACAGCGCGGCCTTGAACATCGCGTGCGCGCCCAGCATCGCCATTCCGGCCAGCGCGGTGGCCTTGGTGCCGTAGCCGACCAGCAGCACGATCAACCCGAGCTGGCTCACCGTGCCAAAGGCCAGCACCAGCTTGAGGTCATGCTGCCGCAGCGCGCGGTAGCCACCGAGCAGCAGGGTGCCGAGCCCGAGGATCACGATCATCCAGCGCCACACGCTGAGCTCGGAGTACGCAGGTGCGAAGCGGGCGACCAGGTAGACCCCGGCCTTCACCATCGCCGCGGCGTGCAGGTAGGCACTGGTCGGCGTGGGCGCGGCCATCGCGGCGGGCAGCCAGAAGTGAGTGGGGATCAGCGCCGACTTGGTGGCCGCACCGATCAGCAGGCAGACCACCCCGGCGGTGACCAGCGAGGAGTGCGGCGGGTCCGCCAGGATCGCGGACAGGCTGTAGGTGCCTGCGGCCTCTCCGATGAAGATGACCCCGACCAGCATCGCCAGACCACCGGCGGTGGTGACCACGATCGCCTGCATCGCGGCCCGTCGGGAGGCCTTGCGCTCGTGATAGTGGCCGATCAGCAGGTAGGAGAAGACCGTGGTCAGCTCCCAGAACACGAACAGCAGCAGTGTGTTGTCCGCGGTGACCAGGCCGAACATCGCCCCGGCGAAGGCGGTCAGCACCCCGCTGAACCGGCCCAGCCCGGTGGCGGACTCCTTGAAGTAGGCCGAGCAGTAGATCAGCACCACCGCGCCGACGCCGCCGACCAGCAGGCTCATCAGCCAGCTGAGGGTGTCGACCCGGAAGGTCAGATCGAGGCCGAGCGCCGGAATCCACGCGATGGTCTGCGTCGGGCCCCGGCCCTCCATCACCGCTCCGGTCAGGCTGAGCGCCCACACCGCCACGGAGGCGGGGGCCAGGGCCAACACCCAGAACGCTTTACGGCCAAGCCAGGACACCAGGGCAGGGGCGGCCAGGGCAGCGACGAGGTGCACCGTGAGCAGTTGCAGCAAACGCTCGCTCCGTCCTGTCGGTGGGCGGCAGAGGTCAAGGGTCGCATCGCCGGATCAGCGGCGCCCCCGCAGGTTTCAGCTGCGCAGCACGACTCAGAACGACGACTTCAGTTGTCAGACACCGGGTACGACGACGCACGGCAACGCAGGGCGTCGTCGTGGTCAAGGGATCGCTTGCATCGTATCAAGCGATCCCCTGGCCACCGGGGGCGTGTTCGCCCTCGGCTCAGCGCGGGGACCTCCGCCCGGGCTCAGGAGAGCTGGTCGTCCTGCCGCCGCCGACTCACCACGACCACACGCCAGCCGATCAGCAGCACGGCCAGCGCCGCCCACAGCGTGTCGCTCAGTCGCAGACCGGTCACCGCGAGGAACCGCGCCGCGATGTCCCGCACCGGCGGCTCCTCAGCGAGCACCTGCGAGGCCGGCTCCACGGTGACATCCACCCGGGCGACGGCGGTCTGGCCGACCTCGTCGGTGACGGTGACGGTGAAGGAATCAGCACCGGCGAACCCATCGGCGGGCAGGTAGGTGATCGTGCCGGACTCGTCGATCCGCGCGCTGCCGATGCCCGGCTGGGCCAGGCTGGCGAGCGTCACACCGGTGCCCTGCGCCCCGGCCAGCACATCCACCGTCACCGGGGTCTGGAACGGAGTCCGGGTCCGGATGTCCTCCACGGTCAGGGTGAGCACCGTGACCGTCAGGGTGCCGGTGGCGGTCTGCCCCATGGCGTCGGTGACCGTGTATTCCAGCGTGATCTCACCGCTGGTCGGTGCCGCGGAGGTCACGGTGATGCTGCCGTCCGGGTTCAGCACCGCGGTTCCCTCGGAAGGCTCGCCGATGGCGGTCACTGTCCACGGTGCGCGCGGCAGCCCGTCGGTCTGCGTACTCTGCACGGCGGCCGGGTCCAGGACCAGGGGCATCTGCACACCGGTGCGACCGGTCACCTCCGGCGCGACCGGGGCGGAGTAGACCGTGACGGTCACCGTGGCGGAGACCTCGCCGCCCCAACGATCGGTGGCGTCGTAGGTCAGCGTGTCCACCCCGGACCAGCCGTCCTGCGGGGTGTAGACCAGCGCACCCTCGGCAATGGCGACGGTGCCGTGCTCCGGCTGGATCACGGCGGTCAGCGTCAGGTCGACGCCGGAGTCGTTGGCCAGGACGTCCACGGTGACCGGGGCGTCGATGACGGTGGCGGCGGTGTCGGGATTGGCTGCCGGGGTCTGCCGCACCTCGACGGACAGGGTGGTCGTGACCGTCTGGCCCACGGAGTCGGTCCAGGTCAGCACGATCTGGTCCGTCCCGATGTATCCCGCATCCGGGGTGTACTCGACCAGCCCGGCGGCGGGGTCGGTGATCAGCAGGGTGCCGTGCTCGGCGGCGGTGGTCACCGCGAGCGTGAGGCCGTCACCGCTGGCCAGTGCACCCAGGTCGGCGGTCACCGGGGTGTCCTGCCGGGTGGCGATGGCCAGATCCGTGGTGGTCGGGGCGGCGACCACGGTCAGGGTGATCACCGCTCCGGCGGACTTCCCCATCGAGTCGGTCACCGTGTAGGAGAACTGGTCGGCACCGGCGTAGCCGGCCTCGGGGGTGTAGACCACCACGCCGTCCACCAGCTCGACGGCGCCGTGAGCCGGGGTGCTCACCGCGCTGATCGAGGCGTCATCCCCGGTGAACAGACCGGCGATGTCCGGCAGCGCAGTGGCCACCTGGCCAACCCGGTACAGCGCCGGGCTGGCGGTGGGCAGCGGAACCACCTCGATGCTGAGGGTGCCGGTCGCGGTCTGCCGTGCCTTGTCCCGCACCGTGTAGTCGACGGTGACCGTGCCGGAACCGTCGGCGGGCGCGGTGTAGGTCACCGTGTCATCGGTGTGGGTGGCGGTGCCCGCGGTCGGCGTGCTCAGACCGGTGATGACGGCGGAGTCGTCCAGGGTGTCGTTCGCCAGCACCGGGACGTTCACGCTGTCCCCCGCGGACACTCGGACGTTGTCCGGTGCGGCGACCGGGGCCACCAGCTCGTCCACGAATCCGAAGTCCAGGTCGGCCATCCGCTCGGTGGACTCCAGCACTAGCTCGGTGGAGGGCGTCTGGCCCGGCAGCATCCCGCTCGGGGTAGTGGCGGTCAGCGTCCACCGGCCCGGCGGCAGCCCGTCGACGGTGTAGGAGCCGTCGGAGGTGGAGGTGGCGGTGAGGCCCTGCTCGGCGGTGACCGGGATGTCATCGCCCGCGCCGCCCTCGTCCACGCCGTTCGCCCCGAACGAGTGGCCAGTGACCGTGATCTGCACCTCGGCCAGCCCGGACTCCCCGGCCTCCCGGGTCCAGGAGTAGTCGTCATCGGCGTAGACGGTGCCGGATAGCTGGACACCACCGGAGCTCATCGTCACCGGGGAGACCGCAGTGATCGCGGCGTCCAGTCCGGTCACGGTGCCGTAGAGGTTGTTCACGGTGGCACCGTCCACCCCGAGTAGTCCGGGCACAGCAGTGAGCGTGACCTCACCACCCATGCCGGGCTCGATGTCGCCGGTGAGGAACCGCAGGGCGGTCACCCCGGCAGGCACGCTGCCGTCGGTGGGCCACTCGGCCCAGCCGATGACCGTCTCACCCGAGGGGTCGGCCTTGACCGCATCCAGGGTGTCGGCCGGGTCGGCAGTGGTGAACTGCACCCGCACCGCCATATCGGCGTCGACGTCCAGATCGGTCAGCGCGATGCCGGTCAGCGCGTCGGTGCCACGACCGTCCCCGTCGAAGGGCAGCACGTCCACCAGGGCACCGGTGCCGACCCCCGCCTCCAGACCGTTCAGCCAGGAGACGGTGTAGGTGACCGGGACACCGGGGGTGGCGGTCACGGTCGAACCGGTCTTGGCGACCGCGAACACCTTGGCCGCATTCACCCCGAGGGTGGCGGTGCTGGTGCGATAGCTGACCGGGCGGAAGTCGCTGACCGACGCGATCACGGCGGTGGCGGTCACCGAGGTCGGCATGGCCAGCCGAGCCGAGATGTTGACGTCAAAGGTCACCGGGGCGATGTCCTCGCCGGTCAGGTCGCCGAGCGCGAAGGTCAGCGTGGTGCTGCCGTCAGCGTTCGTCACCGCGGTGGGCGTCAGGTCGTCATTCCAGGAACCCTCCACCGGGGTCACTCCGGCGGGCAGGGTGACGGTGACCGACACGTCGCTGGCGGTGGCGTCCGGGTGGGACAGCCCGGGCTGCACCGTGAGCGTGCGGGGGGTTCCGGGCGCGCCGGAGGCGGTGTCCCAGCTCAGGTCGGCGGCGACGGTGGTGGCGATGCTCTTGGCCCGAGCACCGAGGAGGTTCCCCGCCAGGGTGTCCGGGTTGAAGGTCGACTGGGCCAGACCGGACTGGGTCGACCGCAGCTGCCAGAACACCGGCAGCGGAGTGCTGTCGGGCAGCGTCTTGTCGGTCCGGGTGAGGACCACGCCCAGGTAGTTGGAAACACCGGCGGCGAGGTTGCTGTAGGAGACCCGCATCGCGTTGACCTGGTCGGCCCCTCCGGCACCGGCGACGGTCGTCGACCACCCGACGGCACCGTCCGCGGCCTGGCCGCAGTCGTAGCTCTTGCGTGCGGCGTCGGTGCTCACGTCGAGGTGGGCGTACTCCATGGCCACGTGACCGCGCTGGGAGTAGAACTGTGGGCTGTCGCCGATGCTGAGGATCGACTCGTCCCACACCACGCAGGTGCCGATGTTCGTCCCCGGGATGCCGGAGGTGGACTGGTTGGTGATGTACCCGCCGTACCGGATGCTGTCGCCGGGGGCCAACGGCGCGTCGCCCGCGGAGGTGCTGCTCGCCCCTGCCGGGATCGGGTTGTTCATGTTCCACGGGTTGCCGACCGGGTCCCAGGTGTAGCTGAGCCGGGGCACCACACCCTCGGTGAGCGGGATGGTCACCGTGACGTTGTTGACATTGGTGATCGGTGCGGCCCCGGGCTCCTGGCCCTTCGCGTAGCCGGTGCCGAAGTTTGACTGGCCGGAGACCGACTCGGGGTCAAAGCCGCTGGTCTGCATGTTCAGCGCGCGGGCCTCGGTGTACTCCGTGGCGGGCAGCCAGGTGAACAGCTCGTTGCCGGAGATCAGGGCCATCGTGGAGCTGAGAGCGGACCCGTTGGAGTAGTGCGTGGGGTAGCTGCGCAGGTCGGTGATCGCATTGTGCACGGTGACCGTGATCGGACCACCCGGGGTGTCCTGTGCGCAGCTCCAGTCGCCACGCTGCGGGACCGAGTTGGCGGCGGTCTGGTTGCTGCCGTTGATCCGGTCGTAGACCTGATAGCCGCCGATGTTCTGCGCGTTGCCGGAGGGGCAGGAGTGCAGGATCGCGCTCGGGCTGATCGTCGACGGGTCCAGGGTCATGGTGAAACCGTCGGCGAGGGCTTCGCTGCCCCGGACGCCACGGATCGGGTCGACCTCCTGGTAGAGGTGGATCTGGTACCAGAAGGTGTACCCAGCAACGCCGCCCCGCTCGTAGTAGCCGTTCGAACCGCCGCGCACGCCCAGGCTGACCTTGGGGGTGGCCGAGGCGGTGACCGTGGCCGGGGCGCTGTCCGGTGCACCGGCGGAGGACAGCACGGAGCTGAGCTGCTGGCCGTGGGCCGCGTACAGCACCTCGGCCTGCACGGACATCGTGCTGGCACCGGTGGCCTGACCCGCACGGGTACAGCTGAGGGTGCGGCGGTCGGCGGAGACCGCACCGGCACCCTCCGCGCACAGACCGGTCGACGCGGCGGTGACCCAGCCCATTCCGTCGGGCAGGGTCTGCACCAGGGTGACGTCACCGGCGGTGGCGACGGAGTAGCCCCACTGATAGGTCACGTAGTCGTGGGTGCGGACGATGCCGTTGGTCGGCGAGGAGTCGTAGCCCGGCTGATCGGAGCTGTCCCAGGAGCCGTCCTTATTCGCGGTGCCGTCGGCGGTGACTTTGAGGGTCAGACCGGTCGCAGAGCCGATCTCACCCTCGGCCGAGGCCGGAGAGACGCCCAGACCGGTCAGGGCGAGCGCGGCCACGGTGACCAGCGCCGCGGACCGTCGGGGGCTCCGTGCCCACCGGCCCTCGAACCAGCGCGAAGTGCTCATCGTTCCCTACCCGACTCGTCATCGCAGGGTCCCCTCGAGCCGTGCCCCGCGGCGTTGCGCCATCCGGCCGCCGTCGGTGATGGACGGTGTGGCAGAGGGATGGCAGATCGTGAACAGCTTGGTGCGGAACACCTCGCTCGCGACGTGATTGAGTAATCTCATTCGCCGAAAAAGTCACGGGTTGCACGTGGTTGAGTAGTCGAACGATGTCAGGCGTGGGCACTGCGCTCTCACGCCGGGCCGAGTTCTGGGTCGGCCGTCCCGTCATCGCCGCCGAGTGCGGGCTAGCCTCATGCGGTGACCGCCCTGCGCCTGATCTGCCTGACCCTGGTGGTGCTCGCCACCGTGGTCGGGATCGTGGTCTTCATTCGCGGGGCGATCCGCCTGACCCGCGCGATCACGATGGGTCGACCCGCCCCCGGACGTTCCGGGCCGGTGGCGCGGCGGACCGGGCTGGTCCTGCGGGAGATGCTCGGACACGGCCGGTTCCAGCACACACCGGTGGTGCGGATCGCGCACTGGACCGTGATGGTCAGCTTCCCCATCCTGTTCTTCACGCTGGTCACCGGGTACGGCCAGGTCGTCTATCCGCGCTGGACCCTGCCGGTGCTCGGTCACCTGCTGCCCTGGGAGTGGCTGACCGAGGCCATCGCCTGGCTCTCATTCGCCGGAATCCTGGCGCTGATCGGGCTGCGGCTGCGGATCACACCGCGCCGGGGCACCCCCGAGCCCGAGGCACGACGGTCCCGATTCTTCGGGTCGCGCACCGGTCAGGCGGCGGTGGTCGAGGCGACGGTGCTGCTGGTGGTGCTGGCCGTGCTGGCGCTGCGCGGACTGGAGTACGCGCTCGACGGTGGGTCGGCTCTGCACTTCCCGACCACCGCGTGGATCGGCTCACTGCTGTCCGGGGCGTCCACCACCACGCTGGAGACCGCCGTGGTGCTGTGCGCCACGGTGAAGATCCTGGTGTCGATGGTCTGGTTCGTCGTGGTGGGTAGCCGCCCGACGATGGGCATCGCCTGGCACCGGTTCCTCGCCGTGGTGAACGTCTATGCCCGCAAAGACGCCGACGGCCGCGTCGCGCTCGGTCCCGTGGAGCCGATCCGAGTCGAGGGCGCACCGCTGGACGTCGCGGCGCTGGAGTCGCTGCCGGAGGACGCCCGGCTGGGTGCCAAGGCGGTGGAGGACCTGAGCTGGAAGCAGCTGCTGGATGTGGCCACCTGCACCGAATGCGGGCGCTGTCAGGACCAGTGCCCGGCCTGGGCGACCGGGAAGCCGCTGTCCCCCAAGCGGGTGGTGATGGGCCTACGCGATCAGGCCGCCGCCACCGCCCCCTACCTGACCGCCGGGACCGACTCCGGACACGTCGACGTGGACCTGGTCGCCTCCGGGGTGATCGACGCCGATGCTCTGTGGGCCTGCACCACCTGCGGTGCCTGTGTGCAGCAGTGCCCGGTGGACATCGAGCACGTGGACACCATCGTCGACATCCGCCGCTACCAGACCCTGATGGAGTCGGCCTTCCCCGCGGAGCTGGCCGGGATGTTCACCAAGCTGGAGCGGCGCGGCAACCCGTGGGGTCTGCCCGCTCGGCAGCGGTTGAACTGGGCCAAGGGGCTGCCCTTCGACGTGCCGGTAGTCGGCGCTGATGTGGAGTCGGCGGCTGACGTCGACTACCTGTTCTGGGTCGGCTGTGCGGGCTCCTTCGAGGAGAAGGCCATGCGCACCACCCGCGCGGTGGCCGAGTTGCTGCACACCGCCGGGGTGTCCTTCGCGGTGCTCGGCGACGGCGAGGGCTGCACCGGCGACCCGGCACGCCGGGCGGGCAACGAGGTGCTGTTCCAGATGCTCGCCTCGGCCAATGTCGAGACGCTGAACCAGGCCGGGGCGCGGGCCGTGGTGGTCAGCTGCGCGCACTGCTTCAACACCCTGGCCCGGGAGTACCCGCAGCTGGGCGGGCACTACGACGTGGTGCACCACACCGAGCTCCTCAACCGCTTGGTGGGTGAGGGTCGACTGGTGCCGGTGGACGATGCTCCGGAACTGGGCGAGGTCACGTACCACGACCCCTGCTACCTGGGCCGGCACAACCAGATCTACGCCCCGCCACGCGAGCTGCTGGCCGCCGCCGGTGCCCAGCTGACCGAGATGCCCCGCAACCGCGAGCGCTCGTTCTGCTGCGGAGCGGGCGGGGCGCGGATGTGGATCGAGGAGTCGATCGGCACCCGGATCGGCACCGCCCGGGCGCAGGAGGCGATCGGCACCGGCGCGGGCACCGTCGCCACGGCCTGCCCGTTCTGCACGGTGATGCTGCAGGACGGGGTGGCCGCGGCCGAGCCGGTGGACCGGGCCGACGTGGGGGTGCCGGAGGTGGCGGATATCGCGGTGCTGCTGGCCGGGCGGGTGCGCGGGGCCTAGACCTCCGGGACGCCGACGCGCCGGGTCGAGCCCCCGCGCCAGCGGCTGTCCCGCCGAGCCCGCGCCGCCGCCCGGGGTTCCCGACCGAGCCCGCTGCCCCTACTCCTGCGGGTCCTGCCCGGTCGCCTTGCGCAGCGTCACGAAGGACACCGCCGCCGCCGCGACCGCCACCCCGATCCCGACCAGCGCGGATCGCTGCATACCCAGATCGAAGGCCGCACGGGCCGAGTCGAGCAGGGTCTGTCCGGTGCTGGCGTCGACCTCCCCGGCGACCCGGACCGCACCGGCCAGGGTCTCCCCCGCGGCGTGGCCCTGGTCGACGGTCATCGAGTCAGGCACCACGACTCGCGCCCGGTAGGTGGCGTTCAGCACCGAGCCGAGCACCGCCACACCCAGCGTGGTGCCCAGCTCGTAGGCGGTCTCGGACACCGCCGAGGCGGCACCGGCCTTCTCCGCTGGGACCGACGCGACGATCTCGTCATTGGTCAAGGTCTCCGCCAGTCCGACACCCAGGGCCATCACCACAAAGGCCACCGCGATGGTGCCCGCCGTGGGATCGGTGCCGACCCGACTGGCCAGCAGGTACCCGAGCGCCGCCAGCAGGAACGATCCGCCGATCAGCATGCCCGGCCGGATGTAGCGCACCAGCGTGACCGCCACCAGTCCGGCGATCACTGAGGCGACCAGTCCGGGCAGCAGCACCAGACCGGCGTCCATCGGGGACATCCCGAGCACCAGCTGGAGGAACTGCGAGACCACCACCAGCAGCCCGCTGAAGCCCATGATCGACAGCAGATTCGCGCACACCGCCCCGCTGAAGGTCGCCCGCGTGAACAGCGACACGTCCAGCATCGGTGTGGTCAACCGGCGCTGCCGCCGCACGAAGGCCCACCCGGCGACCAGTCCGACCGCCACCCCCAGGAACGTCCGGGCACTGACCCCGTGCTCGCCGACCTCGATGATCGCGTGCACCAGCGGCAGCATCGTGACCAGGGACAGCAGGATGCTCGGCACATCCACCGGGCCAGGGTGCGGGTCGCGAGACTCCGGCACCAGCCAGAGCGCCAGCGGGATCAGCACCAGCAGCAGCGGGGTGTTCAGCAAGAACACCGACCCCCACCAGAAGTGCGTGAGCAGGAACCCGCCGACGATCGGCCCCAGCGCTCCACCGGCCGCGAAGCCCGCCGCCCAGATGGCGATGGCCAATCGGCGCTGGGCACGGTCGGTGAAGACATTGCGCAACAGGGACAGCGTGGAGGGCATCAGGGTCGCGCCGAACACGCCGAGCAGCGCCCGGGCCGCGATCAGCAGCGGGGGGGTGGGTGCCCAGGCGGCCAGCAGCGACACCAGAGCAAAGCCGGTCGCCCCGACCAGCAGCAGTCGGCGTCGGCCGATCCGGTCGCCCAGCGAGCCCATGGGTACCAGCAGACCGGCCAGCATCAGCGGGTAGGCGTCCACGATCCACAGCAGTTGCCCGCCCGAGGCACCGAGCGCGGTGGTGATCGCCGGGAGCGCGAAGCTCAGCACGGTGTTGTCCACCGAGATCAGCAGCACCGGGAGCATCAGCACCGCCAGTGCTGCCCAGGGGCGGGTGGTGCGGGTCGCCTGCGGCGGGGCGAGGAGCGCGGACATCAGGGCACGGCCTTTCCAGTGGAGTCGTCATCGGGATCGGTCGCGCTCTGCCTCGTCCCGGCGGCTCTCGACCGGGTATCAACTGTACCGTCTGGACGGTACAGTCCACGACCCCGGTACGGTCATCCCATGCCCGACGCCGCGAGCACCCGTGACCGCCTGCTGGACGCCTTCGAGCAGGTGCTGATCGACCACGGCAGCCGCGCCGCCACCCTCGACGCGGTGGCAGCGGCCGCGGGCGTCTCCAAGGGCGGACTGCTCTACCACTTCCCCAACAAGGCGGCGCTGGAGGCCGGACAGCGGGAACGACTCCGGGCCCTGGGCGAGGCCGACCTGGCCGCGATGACCGCCGCACCCGAGGGCGCAGCGGACTACTACCTGGTGGAGTCCACCTCATCCGGTGGCGCACTGGACCGGGCGCTGATCGCCGCCGCCCGCCTGTCCGAAGAGGCCGGTGAGCACGACTCCGTGCTCGACGACCTGCGGGCCGCCTGGTACCACGCGCTGCTGACCGAACTCGGTGACCCGGCGCTGGCGCACGTCATCCAACTCGTCGGCGACGGCATGTACTACAACGCGGTGGCCGGCAGCCGGGACGAGGGCGCACTGGAACACGCCCGGGAGATCCTGTCCCGGCTGCGCGGCTGAGACTCAGGCCGCCCCGGAGGACGCCCAGGTGTCGACCGCCCGGGCCAGCGCCTCGCGGTTGTCCACGCCGACCTTGCGGAAGGCGTTCAGCAGGTGGTTCTCCACCGTGCGCACGCTCAGCACCAGCGAGGTGGCGATCTCCGCGGTCTGCATCCCCTCAGAGACCATCACCGCGATCTCCCGCTCGCGCGAGGTCAGATCCACCGCCTTGGACAGCGGGGCGAACAGGCCGCGCATATCCGCCGCGTACAACGCGGCCTCATTCCAGGACTGCTCAGCCTGTGCGGCCGCCGCATCGAACTCCCCGTTCTGGCGCAAGGCCAGCGCACGAGTCACCCCGGCGCGGGTCGAGTACAGCCGCAGATCCGCCTCGTTCAACGCCTTGGCGCATGCCGCCAGCGCATCCGGGTCCTGGGAGCCGACCGCCTGACAGTAGGCCGCGAGCCGCTGCACGAACACCGCCTCGACGTCCTTGACCTGCTCCGCCAACCAGTGCGCACGGGCCACATCCGGCTGACGCTCCAGCGACGCCACCGCGATGGTCACCGCCGCGACCGCCATTCCGGCCGCCATCCGCTCCTCGACCATCGTCCACAGCGCATCCGCGGACTCCGCCCCCGGCCCGCGGATCAACAGCGTCGCCATATCCGGTGCCATCGCTGGGTACGGCCCCCGCGGTGCGCCCAGCGCCTCGGCCTGCTGCGCCAACCCTTGGGCGTAATTCACCCGGCCCTGGAACGACGCCACCACCGCGGCCAGGGTCAGCACCCCGTTGCGGAAGTGCGCCTGCAATGTCTGGTTGTTCGGCAGGCTCAGCACTGAGGACAGCAGCGTGTCGACCTCATCCAGGCGGCCGACCATGGTCAGACCGAGCACGGCGACATAGGCGTGAGCCTGGTACGAACCGGGGTCCAGCGCCGCCCGAGCCTCCTGGGCATCGGACAGTGCCTGACTGATCGCCTCTTCCGGACGACCGTCCAGCATCGTCGCCAGCGTGGTGCTCAACTGGTTGCTGAGCCGGAAGCGCTCATCCACCGGGTCGGAGCCCGCGATCTCCGCCATCGCCTCGGTGATCCGCCCGCCGGCCACCAGGGCCTCCGCCCGAGCCGCCCGCAGCGCCTCCAGGTTGAGTGGGTCCTCCCCCACCACGTCCGGATGCAGCAAGTCGGTATCGGGCAGCCCCGCGGTCACCAGGTGCAGGTGCGCCCGGGTGGCCTGGAGCACACCGGTGAACTCCGGGAAGTCCGGCAGCGCCTCGGTCAGCAGTCGATCCGCCTCCGCCGGGACGCCGCGCCGCAACCCCAGATCGACGGCGTGCCAGACCACCAGCAGCGCCTCGGCGCGCGGGTTCTCCGGCGTGGGACGGGTGCCCGCCACCACCGCGTCGGTCTCCTCCGGGCTGGCCTGCAAACTGAGCAGCGCGATCATCAGCGGCACCGCATTCACCGCGGAGGGGTCGGCGCGCCACGCGGTCCGTCGCAGCTCGACCTCGACCTGCCAGTACTCGGCGAAGCGTCGGCCCATCACGGTCTCGGTGCCGCTCAGGGCAGCCACCCGGGAGACCGTCGACGGCACCGGACGCCAGGAGGTCTGCTCGCCGAGCAGCCGCGACAGCTCCTCAGTGGCCTGCACCCGGCGGATCGAGCTGGACTCGTTGCGCAAGTACTCGGCGACCAGCGGAGGGAACACCCCGATGGCCGGCTGCGGGCCACCCTCAAGCACCTGGATCAGACCGGCGTCATCCAGACCGGTCAGCACCGGCCAGGGGACCACGGTCCGCGCCAGATCGAAGTCCAATGTCCCGGCGTAAGACAGCAGGGTCAGGGCGTCCAGACCGGACTCATCCAGCTCGGCCAGCAGCGGCTCCACCGCCTGCGCCAGCGACGGGTCCCACAGCCCGCCACGCACCACCCAGAGGTTGTCCCGACGGACCAGCCGGCCGGTGCGGCGACCGGTGTCCACCAGCGCCGCAACCAGACCGGGCAGCCCACCGGACTTGGTGGCGATCCGCGCCAGCGCGGAGGGCTCGACCGCACCGGGCAGCATCTCGTGCACCAGGCGATGCACCGCGTCGTAGCGCATCGGCGGCAGCACCACCCGCGCCGCAGGGGCCAGATCCGCGGTGATCAGCGTGGTCTCCAGCTGTCGGCGACCAGCAGGGCGACTGGCGGCCAGCACCGGCACCGGCACCCGGCGACGCACCGCGGCGACCACCCCGGCACTGACCTGGTCGACCGCCTCGACATCGTCGATCACCAGCACGGACGGGCGCGCAGTGATCCGGCGTTCCAGCGCGGTCACCGCCGCGGAGAGCGAGCCACCCGTGGGCGAGTTCGGCACCTCGACACCGCCGACACCCAACGCCGCCAGCGGTCGATCGGCCAGCGCGGCCACGCCACTGACCGTCACGGCGGAGACGCCATCGTCCGCCAACAGCTCCACGACCCGACGCAGCACCCCGCTGCGCCCGGACGTCCGCATCCCCACCACGTTCACGCTGATCCCGGACCGTAGGTACTCCACCACGGTCTTCACAGTCTCCGCGTGCAGCGCCACCTCGTCTGCCATACGGCGAAACTACTCATATAGCGCGAGGTAGGCGACTACACAGGGACCCAGATCCCACTCAGACCGCATCGAATCGCCCGCACAACGTGAGCGAAACCACCCCTAACCGGTCAGATTCGTACTCTGCGGGGGTTGCTCACCGAGGTCCACCGTGCGTCCTCGTCGCCCTGGTACCCGTCCTGCTGGTCCACTGCCTCGTCCAGCTGACCCATCTGCGCCCCCTCGATCCGCGGAATCCAGGCTTGCCGAGCCCGGAGTGGGCGACCAGTCTGGGCAGTGCCCCGGTGTCTTCGCATCCGGAGCGGGTGAATTTCCCATCCCACGTCCCAGTCCGCGCCCGTCGGCGGCTGCGACGATCGACACCAGACCCGCGCACGCAGCCGACAGCAGAAGGTCATATGTCCGTCGACACCGCCGCCCCACAGACCCCCTACGCCGAGTCGCCCACTGCGGTCCTGGCCCGACTGCACGCCCACGAAGGCGGCCTGACCGACACCGATGCCATCGCGCGACTGGCCGCGTCCGGCCCGAACCGGTTGCCCGCACCCCCGCGCCCGAGCGTGATCCGCCGCCTGGCCGGGCACTTCGACGACATCCTGATCTACATCCTGCTGGCGTCAGCGGTGCTGAAGGCGATCCTCGGCGATTGGATCGACTTCACGGTGATCCTGGCGGTGGCCGTCATCAACGGGCTGGTCGGCTTCATCCAGGAGGGTCAAGCGGAGAAGGCTCTGGACGGCATCCGCACCATGCTGTCCCTCGACGCGCAGGCCCGCCGGGACGGGCAGTGGCAGGTGATCGACGCCGAGACACTGGTCCCCGGCGATGTGGTCCGGGTCCGCTCCGGCGACCGGGTGCCCGCCGACCTGCGCCTGCTGTCCGCCACCGGCCTGCAGGTGGACGAGGCCGCGCTCACCGGTGAGTCCGTGCCGGCCGCCAAGGACCCGCGCGCCGTGGATGCCCGCGCCGGGATCGGCGACCGCTCCTCGATGCTCTACTCCGGCACCCTGGTCGCCACCGGCACCGGGATCGGCGTGGTGGTCGCCACCGGCGGCGATACCGAGATCGGTCGGATCCAGGCGCTGGTCGCCGGGGTGGACCACCTCGACACCCCGTTGACCCGCCAGCTCGGTGCCTTCGGCCGGGCCCTGTCGATCGGCATCCTGGTGATGGCCGCGGTGATGCTGGTGATCGGCCGGGTGGTGCACGACTTCGCGCTGCCGGATCTGGTCTCCGCTGCGATCGGCTTCGCGGTGGCTGCCGTGCCCGAGGGATTGCCAGCTCTGGTCACCGTGACCCTGGCGCTCGGCGTCCAGCAGATGGCCCGACGCCACGCGATCACCCGCAAGCTGACCTCGGTGGAGGCGCTGGGGTCGGTCACCACGATCTGCTCGGACAAGACCGGCACCCTGACCACCAATGAGATGACCGTCCGCTCAGTGGTCACCCGCGGCGGGCTGTACGCGGTGCACGGCCTGGGCTATGCCCCGCAGGGCCACCTCACCCGGGACGACACCACGGTCGAGCCCTCGGCGCTGGTCGACCTGCGCCGTCTGATCCGCGCCGCCGGTTCCTGCAATGACGCCCGCGTGGTCCAGGACGGCGATCAGTGGCGGGTAGTGGGCCAGCCCACCGAGGGCGCGGTCGCCACACTGACCCGCAAATCCGGCGTCGACCTCTCCGGCATCGAACGGCTGGCGGTGCTGCCCTTCGAGTCCGCCACCAAGTACATGGCCACCCTGGACGCCGACGACGACGGAAGGGTCTACCGGGTGGTGGGCGCCCCCGACCGACTGCTGGACCGCTGCACCCACCAGCTCGGCGCAGACGGCACCCCCGAACCGCTCGACCTGGCGCACTGGGACGCCGTGATCGACGACCTGGCCGGGCAGGGCCTGCGCACCCTCGCCGCCGCCGAGCGTCCCGCCGCGGATGACGCCACCGACCTCGACCCGCAGGATGTCGCCGACGACCTGGTGTTCCTCGGCGTACTCGGCATCGTGGACCCGCCGCGACCGGAGGCCGTGCAGGCGATCGCCGACTGCCACCGCGCGGGCATCCGGGTCAAGATGATCACCGGCGACCACGTCGGCACCGCCACCGCCATCGCCCGGGAACTGGGCATCGCCTCCGCCGAGGGCGAGGTGAACGCGCTCACCGGCGCCGAGCTGGAGGAGATGACCGGCGACCAGCTCTCCGCCCGGGTCCGCGAGGTCGACGTCTACGCCCGCACCAGCCCCGAGCACAAGCTGCGCATCGTCCGCGCCCTCCAGGGCCACGGCGAGGTCGTCGCCATGACCGGTGACGGCGTGAACGACGCCCCCGCCCTCACCCGGGCCGACGTCGGCATCGCGATGGGCATCAAGGGCACCGAGGCCACCAAGGAGGCCGCCGAGATCGTCCTCGCCGATGACAACTTCGCCACCATCGAGCGCGCGGTGGAGGAGGGGCGTCGGATCTACGACAACATCCGCAAATCCGTGGTCTTCCTGCTGCCCACCAACGGCGCGCAGTCGCTGGTGATCCTGGTGGCGGTGCTCTTCGGGCTGTCCCTGCCGCTGGCCCCGGTGCAGATCCTCTGGGTCAACCTGGTCACCGCCATCACCCTGTCCCTGGCGCTCGCCTACGAGCCCGCCGAGCCGGATGTGATGAGCCGTCCCCCGCGCACACCGGGCGGCTCCGTCCTCTCCCGGGATTCGCTCACCGAGGTGATCACCGCCTCCGTGCTGATCGGTGGGGCCACCCTGGCCGTCTACTTCGTCGAGCGGAACTCCGGCTCCCCGAACGCCGTCGCCCAGACCACCGCGGTCACCATGCTCGCCCTCGGCCAGCTGGCCTACCTGTTCTCGTGCCGGTTCCTGAACAACAGCAGCCTGACCGCGCGGGTGCTGCGCGGGAACCCGGTGGTCTGGCTGGCCACTGGTGCACTGGTCGTGTTCCAGCTGGTGTTCACCTACGCGCCCTTCATGCACAGCTGGTTCGACTCCGCGCCCATCGGTCCGCGGCAGTGGGCGCTCACGGCGGGGCTGGCCATCGTGGTGTTCCTGCTGGTCGAGCTCATGAAGGCGGTGGACCGGGCGCGGGGACGACGGCGGTAGGGTCGCCGCTATGCCGCCCGCCCTGGTGCTGATCGGCCCGGCGGGGACCGGGAAGTCGACCGTGGGCGCAGCGGTCGCCGCCGCGCTCGACGTGCCGTTCTGGGACGCGGACGAGCACGGCGAGCAGTTCTACGCCGAGCAGGGCTGGACCCTCGACCGGCTGCGGGACCGGATCACGACTGTCGGACGACTCGCAGCCGAGTACGAGTGGGAACCGGCTCGCGCCCATGCCGTCACCGCTCTGGTCGACGCCGCCGACGGCGGAGTGCTGGCCCTCGGCGCGGGTCACACCACCTACACGCAGGCCGCCCATCGAGCTACCGTCCAGGCAGCACTGGCCACCGCGCCGCATGTCGTGATGCTCCTCCCGCATAAGGATGCCGATCTGGGCCTGCCGGTCCTCCGGGAGCGCTGCCGTGCGGACAAGGGCACCGAGTGGGTCCGTGACGGGCACGACTTCCTCGCGCAGTGGTGGGCGGACCCGCACCCGCGTCGGTGGGCGACGGACCTGGTGATCACCGGGGACGAGGGCCCAGCCGCCACCGCTGAGCGCGTACTCGCGCTGGTCGACCCCGCGCGTCCGGGCCGCCGAGCGTGAGAACCACGACGAGCAGGCCCGGATCAGAGCTCCGCGGGATCGACCAGGAACCCGGCCATATCCGCGACCTCGCCGCCGACATCCGCCTGCACCTCGCGGGCGATGGACCGGACCACCTGCGCCGCCCGACCACGGGCCACCCGGTGCACCAGCGACGGGTGTTCCGCCTCCAGCTCCTCCAGCTCCGGAGGTTCCCAGGTCACCCGGTAGGCAACCACCTCACCGGCGGTCCAGCTCAGGCCGTGCAGCACCAGGGGCAGGTCACCCTCGGATTCGGCGCGCACTGACACCGCACCGTCAGCGCCCAGGTCGATCAGCACCCCGAATCCCTCGGCCACTGGCGGGTTCTGCACCATCCACGCGTCGAAGGCATCCGCCTCGGCATGCAACCGACGGCGCTCGTCCGGGTCGTCGATGCCGATGCCGCCGTCCGGGCGCTCGACCAGCACCCGCCCGGTGTGCGCGACAGTGCCCAGACGCTCGGGTGAGACCTCCGGGGTGTCGGCCTGGGCCTGCGGCGCGATCCGGCGGGCAGCGGCCAGCACAGTGTCCGGCTCCACCCATCGGTCGCTGAACACGGTCAGGTCCAGGGCGGCATCCATCTCCGGCGCCAACACCACGCCGGTGTCGGTGCGGATGGCACCGCCGAGCCGTCGTGCGACATCGACCAGCCAGCGCAGCACCCGCCCCTCCTCACGGACCGGCTGCTGCCCGCCGAACGCCCGACGCAGTCCGTCCCGGTCACCGCCGAGCGCGGGGGTGTCCACCCGTTCCCGTGGGACGTCGACCGGCCACGCCGTGACCAGATCCGCCGACGCACCGAGTCGACTGACCAGCGCGGGATTGGCGGCGAAGGGCCCGGTCACCGTGGACAGCCGTCCGAGTCGGAGCACCCCCGGGGTGGCCTGCGCACCGGTCTCCCGGCGAGTGCTCGGCACCCGGGGCGGGCGCTCCCACCGGGCCGCGGAGAACCGGCTGATCGCCAGCACCTCGACCTCGTCAGGTGCCACCCCGTCCGGGAGCAGCAACAGATGACGACCCGGCACCGGCGAGCCCTCCGGCCACCCAGTCAGCTGCGGCCAGGGGGTCATCTCAGACCTGCGTGCGGTGGAAGTTCTGCCAGGACCGGGAGGCGGTCGGTCCACGCTGACCCTGGTACCGCGACCCCGTGGCACCGGAGCCGTAGGGTCGCTCCGCCGGGGAGCTCAGCCGGAAGAAGCACATCTGGCCGATCTTCATCCCGGGCCACAGCGTGATCGGCAGCGTCGCGACATTCGACAGTTCCAGGGTCACGTGCCCGCTGAAGCCCGGGTCGATGAACCCGGCGGTGGAGTGGGTGAGCAGCCCGAGCCGACCCAGCGAGGACTTGCCCTCCAACCGGGCGGCGATGTCCTCCGGCAGGGTCACCTCCTCAAAGGTCGACCCGAGGACGAACTCCCCCGGGTGCAGGACGAAGGGCTCCTTCGGGTCGACCTCGACTAGCCGGGTCAGATCGGGCTGCTCCACGGAGGGGTCGATCATCGCGTAGCGGTGGTTGTCGAACAGCCGGAAGAACCGGTCGAGTCGCACGTCCACACTGGACGGCTGCACCATCTCCGGCGTGGTGGGGTCCAGGACCACCCGCCCGGCGTCGAGTTCGGCACGGATATCGCGATCAGAGAGCAGCACGGGTCCACGGTACCGGCCGGACCCCGAGCCCTCCCCCCGCGCTCTCCTCCTGAGCGCCCGGGCCCCGCCGAGGAGTCAGTTTCTGAGCCGCATATCGCCCGAGTCGCCTCAGAAACTGACTCCTCGGTGGGCGGGCAAGCGCAGAGGGGATCGCGAGGGGCGGGACCCAGGGAAGCGATTCGACGGTGCGTTACGCTGGCCGCTGTGGGTGCGTGGGAGCGCTCCCGCACCGGCAGTCAGCACCCAGACCTGGAAGGCGCAACGATGCGGTTCGGCCACTTCGACGACGAGGCACGCGAGTACGTCATCACGACGCCGCACACCCCGTACCCCTGGATCAACTACCTGGGCTCGCAGGAGTTCTTCTCGCTGATCTCGCACACCGCGGGCGGCTACTCCTTCTACCGCGACGCGAAGATGCGCCGCCTGACCCGGTACCGCTACAACAACATCCCCACCGACGACGGCGGCCGGTACTTCTACGTCAACGACGGCGGCGACGTGTGGACCCCGGGCTGGCTGCCGGTCAAGGCCGAGCTGGATCACTTCGAGGCACGGCACGGACTGGGCTACTCCCGGATCACCGGCTCCCGTGGCGGTCTGACCGTCGACACCCTGTTCTTCGTCCCCGTCGACGAGAACGCGGAGATCCAGCAGGTCACCCTGACCAACGACTCCGACGCACCCAAGACCGTGCAGCTGTTCTCCTTCGTGGAGTTCTGCCTCTGGAACGCCCAGGACGACCAGACCAACTACCAGCGCAACCTGTCGCTGGCCGAGGTCGAGGTCGAGCTGGACGGCCCGCACGGCTCCGCGATCTTCCACAAGACCGAGTACCGCGAGCGCCGCGACCACTACGCGGTGTACGCCGTGAACACCCGCGCCACCGGCTTCGACACCGACCGGGACAGCTTCGTCGGACCGTGGAACGGCCTGGGCGAGGCCGCCGTGCCCCGCGCCGGGAAGTCCACCGACTCGGTCGCCTCCGGCTGGTACCCGATCGGCTCGCACCAGGTCGAGGTCACCCTGGCCCCGGGCGAGTCCCGGTCGCTGACCTACGTGCTCGGCTACATCGAGAACGAGCACGACACCAAGTGGGCCCCCGGCAGCGACAAGCAGCTGATCAACCGCGAGCGCGCCCACGGCCTGCTCTCCCGCTACGCCACCACCGAACAGACCGAGGCCGCCTTCGACCGGCTGCGCAGCTACTGGGCCGACATGCTCGGCAGCTACACCGTCAGCTCCGGCGACGAGAAGCTGGACCGGATGGTCAACATCTGGAACCAGTACCAGTGCATGGTGACCTTCAACATGTCCCGGTCGGCGTCGTACTTCGAGACCGGGATCGGCCGCGGCATGGGCTTCCGCGACTCCAACCAGGACCTGCTCGGGTTCGTGCACCTGGTCCCGGAGCGGGCACGTGAGCGGATCATCGACATCGCCTCCACCCAGTTCCCGGACGGGTCGGCGTACCACCAGTACCAGCCGCTGACCAAGCGCGGGAACAACGACATCGGCTCCGGCTTCAACGACGACCCGCTGTGGCTGATCCTCGGCGTGGCGGCGTACATCAAGGAGACCGGCGACTGGGCGATCCTCGACGAGCCGGTGCCCTTCGACAACCAGCCCGGCTCCGAGGTGCCGCTGTTCGAGCATCTGACCCGGTCTTTCGACTTCACCGTGAACAACCGGGGGCCGCACGGTCTGCCGCTGATCGGCCGCGCCGACTGGAACGACTGCCTGAACCTCAACTGCTTCAGCACCGAGCCGGGTGAGTCCTTCCAGACCACGGAGAACCAGTCCGGTGGTGTCGCGGAGTCGGTGTTCATCGCCGCGATGTTCGCCGCCATCGGCCCGGAGTACGCCGAGCTGGCCGAGCGCCGTGGCCTGCCCGAGGTCGCCGCCGCTGCGCGGGATGCTGTCGGCCAGATGCGCGCCGCGGTGCTGGCCCACGGCTGGGACGGCGAGTGGTTCCTGCGGGCGTACGACTTCTTCGGCAACCCGATCGGCACCGACGCCAAGCCCGAGGGCAAGATCTGGATCGAGCCGCAGGGCTTCGCCGTGATGGGCGGCATCGGCATCGACCCGCAGAACCCGGCCAACCCGGAGTCCGAGGCCGTCCGCGCCCTGGAGTCGGTCAATCGGCATCTGGCCACCGACCACGGCATGGTGCTCCAGCACCCGGCGTACACCAGCTACCAGATCGAGTTGGGCGAGGTCTCCACCTACCCGCCGGGCTACAAGGAGAACGGTGGCATCTTCTGCCACAACAACCCGTGGGTGATCATCGGCGAGACCATCGTCGGCAACGGGGCCCGGGCATTCGACTACTACCAGCGGATCACTCCGGCCTACCGCGAGGACATCTCCGAGGTGCACCGCCTGGAGCCCTACGTCTACGCCCAGATGATCGCCGGTAAGGAGGCGGTCCGGCACGGTGAGGCCAAGAACTCCTGGCTCACCGGCACCGCCGCGTGGAACTTCGTCGCGGTCAGCCAGTACCTGCTCGGCGTCCGCCCGGACTACGACGGCCTGACCGTCGACCCGCAGATCGGCCCGGATGTGCCCTCGTTCACCGTCACCCGCACCATCCGCGGCGCCCGGTACGAGATCGCCGTCACCAACTCCGGCACCCCCGGCGCCCGCGCCTCGGTGTCCGTGGACGGTGAGCCGATCGAGGGCCGGACGGTGCCCTACGCCGCGGCCGGCAGCACGGTGAAGGTCGCCGTCACCCTCTGATCCACCACGGTCGAAGGCCCCGGAGCTGCGTGCTCCGGGGCCTTCGGTGTCGGGGGTGCTCCCACCCGCCGCGCGAACCCGTTACACTGGGGATGCACGCCACGCGGATGTAGTTCAATGGTAGAACTTCAGCTTCCCAAGCTGATAGCGCGGGTTCGATTCCCGTCATCCGCTCAGATCGAAGGCCCGGACCAGATGGTCCGGGCCTTCGTCATTCCCAGGTCAGCGCGCGATCAGCGCGAACACCCCCCAGCCGAAGTGCGCCCGGGCACCCAGCACGTAGTCGGCCGGCTCAGTGGCCAGCAGCTCACGCACCTGGTCGTGCAGCTCGTGGCCCGGGTTCGCATCCGCCCACCGGCGCATCGCCAACCACTGCGGTGCCATGTAGCCGTCCCAGGTGGACTCGGTCGCGCAGACCATCTGGACCACGTCGT
Organism: Cellulomonas sp. NPDC089187; assembly: GCF_040685135.1. NCBI lineage: Bacteria > Bacillati > Actinomycetota > Actinomycetes > Micrococcales > Cellulomonadaceae > Cellulomonas > Cellulomonas sp. NPDC089187. The sequence continues at coordinate 358,216 of NZ_JBFBHI010000004.1, forward strand.
AGCCCAGCTCCCCGAAGGAGCCGAGCAGGCCGGGCAGTGTCAGGTAGTCCGCCGCCGACTCGACGCCGCAGGCCTGCAACGCCGCCGCGTCGGTCGGCACCGTGCGCCAGTACGGCTCGCCGATCAGCAGCATCCCGCCGGGCGTGAGGCTGCGTCGCAGCAGCTCCACGGTGCCGGGCACGCCGCCACCGATCCAGGTCGCGCCCACGCATGCCGCGAGGTCGACCGGCTCGTCGCTGACATACCCGGCGGCGTCGGACTCCACGAACCACACGCGGTCGCCCACGCCGAGCTCGTGGGCCCGCGCCCGGGCGGAGGCCACAAAGTCCGGGTTGAGCTCCACGCCCACGCCGGAGATGTCGTGGTCGCGCGCCCAGGTGGCAAGCAGCTCACCCGACCCGGACGCCAGGTCGAGCACCCGGCTGCCCGGTCGCAGCTGGAGGGAACGACCGAAGTCGGCGAGCTGCCGTTCGGTCAGCGGGTTGTGAATCCGGTGGCCGGACTCACGGATGGAGAAGAGGCGAAGATCGAACACGGTGATGCTCCTTGCTGAGGTCCAGTGTGGGGTCGTCGGACAAGCGGGCAGCGCTCGTCGGGACGAGGACCGGCATCAGGCATCGCACTCTCTGTGTCCGCCCGGGTGGGCGGGGCTCCGGGTGAGCCGAGCCCACGGTAGATCGGTGCGGGGGCGCGGTCGAGGGGTTTTCCGGACCCGGATGCTCAGCCCACTACCCTGAACGCCATGTGGACCCTCCTCGCCGTCGCGGCCGGACTCGGACTGTGCTTCCTGATCATCCGCGCGACCAGTGGCCGCCGAGTCCGCAACGGACGCCCGACCACCGCGGTCATCCAGGGGTTCCGGCCCACGGGTGGCACCTCGGGCGATCGGCCGGTGATCGACTTCACCGTCCGGTTCACCGACCTCGCCACCGGCATCGAGCACACCAGTGTGTCCCGCGAGGCACCGAGCGCGATCTACACCCCGCAGTTCCAGATCGGGATGAGTGTGCCGATCCTGTTCCAGCCCGACGACCCGACCCGGGTGACCTTCGACTGGTCCACCCTGGTGGCACGCAACCGCGCGTCCTGAGTCCCTAGGATCGCCCGGTGATCCTTGTCGACCCGCCGGTCTGGCCCGCCCACGACACCCTGTGGTCGCATCTGGTCTCCGACACGTCGGTGGCCGAGTTGCACGCCTTCGCCGGAGCGCTCGGGATCGGTCGGCGCGCCTTCGACCTTGATCATTACGACATCCCGGCTGCGCGGCATCGGGAGGTGGTCGAGGCCGGGGCCACACCCCTCAGCGGCGGGGAGCTCACCCGGCGCTTGATCGGTTCCGGGCTGCGGGTGCGCGGACGGGATCGGCCGCTGTTGAAGGGTCTGCGCCGTCGCTGGCTGGATCGACGCCCGGAGGATTTCACGCCGGTGGACGATCTGCTGGTGCGCTGGCGTGAGCCGCACCGGACCTATCACGATGCCCGGCATCTGGCGGAGTGCCTGACGGCCCTGGACCTGCTGGCGGACCGCCCCGAGCTCACGCGGACCGCCGAGCTGGCCCTGTGGTTCCACGACGCCGTGCACGACGGCAGCACCCCCGGTGACGAGCAGGCCTCGGCTGCCCTGGCCGTGGAGGTGCTGGACGATCCCCGGGTGGCGGAGCTGATCCTGATGACCGCCCACCACGATCCTGACCCAGCCGATCCGGTGGCCGCCCTGGTGAGCGACGCCGATCTGGCGATCCTCGGTGCCGAACCCAAGCGCTACGACGAGTACCGCCGTCAGATCCGTGCGGAGTACGCGACCGTGCCCGAGGAGCAGTTCCGGGTTGGACGGGCGGCGGTGCTGGAGCAGCTGCTCGCGCTGCCGACGCTGTACCGCACCGAGCGAGGGCGACGGCTGTGGGCCGAGCGCGCGGGGGCCAACCTACGGGGCGAGTTGGCTGACCTGCGGCCCTGACCGACCGTTCAGATCAGCGGCGGCACATCCGGGGCCAGCCGCCGTTGCAGCCCCGACCCCAACGCCAGTCCGGCCAACACACCCAGGCAGATCGCGACCATGGACACCCCGGTGGTGACGATGGTGGTGATCGCCTGATCGGTGACCGCCCCCAGCGCGGAGGTGACGCCAACCAGTCCCAACGCACCGGGCACCAGGACCCAGAATCCGGGCAGGAAGGTCACCAGGAACGGCGGTCCGCTGCGCCGGGTGGCCGCGACCATCGCCACCGGGGTCATCGCCAGCGCCCCCACGAACGACGACACTGACGCGCCCAGCAGCAGGCCACCGAGCACCTGCCCGGCGTAGGCGACCACCAGCACCAGCGTGATCCACGGCAGCGTCTCGGTGCGGGCGTCGTTGTTCAGCACCACACCCACGGCGTAGACCAGCACACCGATCCAGGGTGCCGCCCAGCCCAACGGATGACCCCCGCCCGAGCTCAGCTCCGTGGCCGGCACACCGACCAGACCGGCCGCCGCGGTGATCCCGAGGGCCAGGAGCACCAACTGCATGACGCCCGCGGCCAGCCGGGCCGACCCCGCGATCATCTGCCGGGTGGCCAAATCGATGACGCCGGTGGTCAGGAGCGCACCGGGCAGGAAGGTCACCAGCGGCCCGACCAGCGGTGCGAGCAGCCCCACCGGCAGCCCGGTCCGCACCAGCAGGAACACCGGCACCGCCACCAGGAACGCGCACGCGCCGGTGAGCAGGCCCTGGTACACCGGCGGCATGCGACGGGTCAGGCGGGTCACCACGGACACCACCCCACCGAGCACCGCCGACAGCAGCACATCCAGCCACCCGCCGCCGAGCACCAGGGACAGCCCGGCCGCGACCACGACGTATCCGAGGGCACGCCGTCGCCCGGTGGACGGTGCTGGGGAATCCAGGATCGACCGCAGCGTGTCGAGACCCTCGGCGGGTCGCACCGCGCCTCGCACCGCCGCCTGTGCCAGGTCCAGGACATCGGCGACCTGGTCCAGACGCAGCGCGCGGCCCCCTGCGGTGGCGACCGCCGTGCGCACGGTCTGCCCGTCCGGAACCGACACCATCAACGCCGTCGGGAAGGTCACCACGGCGGTGCCGGGCAGCCCGTTGACCGCGGCGATCCGTTGCAGGGTGCCGTTGACCTGGGCGATCGGGGAGCTGGTGTCCACCATCGCCTCGCCCAGTTGGATCAGGAAGCGCACGGTCTCATCCGCGGCGGCACGCTCGGTGGCGGTGCCCGCTCGGGCGGGAGGCGTGGCCGGGCCCTGCGGAGTGGGGGATCCACCGGTGGGCACCACCGCGGGCAGCACCGCGGTCGCCGCGTCCGCGGGCACCACCGCGATCTCGGCGGTCCGCGATGCGGGCTCGACGTCGTCGGACGGGCCATCGTGTGCAGCACGCGCCCGCAACCGTTCGACCACGCCGGTATTGCGCCACAGCCACACCACCCCCACCGCTGCGGCGGCCAGGATCAGGACCGCCACTAGCACCATCCCCCAGGGCAACGCGGAATCTGCGGCCGCCGGGCGACTCAGCCACCCGGGAGTGCTGGGGACGACGCTGGTCGTGGTCGGCTCCGGGCTGGGCTGGGTGGGGGTGGACTCGGGGGATGACGAGGGACCGACGGTCGGCTGCTCGGTGGGCACGACTGCTGTCGGGTCGGGTGCGGGCTGGGTGGTTGGTTGCGCGGTGGAGGTGGGGGCAGGCCCGTCGGTCGGGGCCGGTGAGCTCGTGGGTCCGACGCTGGGCTGGGGGGTCGGTTCAGCGGTCGCAGGCGCGGTGGGATCGGGGACGCTGACCCCGGTCGGTGCCGTCACGCCCGGACACCGAAGCCCGTGACGCCCTCCGGCTCTTCATGCTGGATGTCGACCGTGTCCACCCGAGCCGCACGCGGCCCCGTGCCCAGCCACTCGACCATGCGGGCAACAGCGTCGGCAGGCTCCTCGATGACGGCCTCGACACTGCCGTCGTCTCGGTTGGCGACCCATCCGCTCAGACCGAGGCGCTCGGCCTCGGCATGCGCGGACCAGCGGAAGCCGACCCCCTGCACTCGGCCGCGGACGACCACCCGCCTGCGCTGCATCCGACCCTCCCGCCAGCGATCACGATTCCGAGCGAGGCTACCTGCGCGCGAGATCCACACCGGTCACAGGTCCGTGACCTGCACACTCGCGCCGTCATCCCCTGGCATTACCCACACTGTGCATATCGCTGTGGATAACTCTCGCCCCGGTCGTCCATTTCCGGGCGATCAGTCCCATTGGTGACGCCTCGGCGACTCGGGCGTCACGCGAGTTGTGCACAGTTTGGCATGCCGCTGGAGGCTGCCCATACTCCCGATGCCAGGGCGGCGTCAACTGGGGTCCTCTGCTGCACCACACAGCCCGTTCACAGCGGTGCTGCCCGCCGGAAACCCGCGGTGACCTGCGTAGATGCGCGTGAGGCCACCGAGTGCGATGCGGCCGCGGAACTTACACCCCATGACCCGTCCCCTGGCAAGTCCCACTTTGTCATCTGGGGACCACCACCTCGTTATCCACACGCTGTCCACAGCTCGACTGGCTTCGACACCAACCCGTCCACATCCCTGTGGACAAAATCTGTGGACAACACGCATAAGACACGCCGGTCGACGGCGTGTCTGGGGGGTCACGCCGCGATGTCGCGCAGGTGGTGAACCACATCGTGCAGGTAGTACTGGCCCAACGTCTCGACCGTGAACACCGACCCGTTCGATCGGCGCCCGGTGCGCTCCCACTGATCGGCCCGCACCCGATCCAGCGCAGCGGCCCAGGCCTCCGCCGCGTCCGTGAGCTCCTCGGCAACCTGGCCCGGGTCCTGCAGGTCGTACCGGTCCTCGCGGGCGGTCGCGTCCTGGTCCCAGTTCGCGAATAGCGGGTCGTCGAGGGACAGCATCAGCGCGAGCCGCTCGGCGAAGACCCGGTGCACATCGCGCACGTGGGCGCCGTACTCGAGCACCGACCACACCTGGGGGCTCGGTCGCACGGTGGCGGCAGGGCGCCCCAGAGCCGCCCGGTAGCGCGGGATCAGGTCACGGACGGTGCCGGCGAGCTGGTCGAAGCGCACATCGGCGGCACCGAAGCCACAGTCCGGGCATCGATCCCGCAGCACCCACGTCCAGTCCTTCTCGTCCGGCTCGGCAGGCAGGTAGGGACGGTTCGATTCTTCGGCTGATGTCATGGGCCGCACGGTAGTCGCCGCGCGCCCCGGACACGCGAAAGGCCGGACCGTCAGGGGCTCGGTCCGGCCTTGCGCGTCGGCTAGAGGTGGGTCTGCGGTACCCGGTCATGCTGGTGGCGTCACACGCCGTGTGCTCAGCGCAGTGGCGACTGGCGCTGCGTCGGCACCCGCGGTGTGGTGTCGCTCTGCTGGGCACGCGGACCCAACAGCTGCTCCACATCCGAGCGCCGGTACCGACGGTGACCGCCCAACGTCCGGACAGCGTCCAACCGTCCGGCACGCGCCCAGGCCGCCACCGTCTTGGCCTGGACGCCGAAAACAGCGGCGACCTCAGCCGGAGTCATGAGCTCCTCGGTCGACTTGACCATGCTGCTCACTTCCACACCTCCCCGAGTTCAGCTCGGCTGGATACGCCGAGCTTGCGAATGATCCGATGGACGTGGTTCTCGACCGTGCGAACGCTCAGGAAGCAACTCGCCGCGATCTCCGCATTACTGCGTCCGGCAACCACGAGCCGGAGGATGTCCTGCTCCCGGGGCGTGACCGCCGCCCGGAGCGAGCGGCCGGGTGCGAGGTCAAGTGCGGCGCACCCGACCTCCTCGGCCAAGTCGTTGGCACGGGCCCGCCAGAACTCGGCGAGTACCTCGTCGTGCCGATGCACCGCGGCCATCGCCCGGGCAGCGACCCCGGCGAAGAACGGCCGGCCGTGCGCGCGCAGCTCCTGGTAGGCCTTCTCCAGCGCCTCGGAGCGGTTCTCGGTGAGGGCCTGGTGGTAGCTGATCATCGGGGTGAACAGATCACCCGAGACCCGACCGGCGACCTCGCGGATGTGCACCAGCCGCTCGGCATTCCACGGTGCCACCGCAAGCGTCCATACCGCGAGCGCGGCGGGCAAGAACCCGCGACGTTCCAGTTCCAGACCGGACTCCCACAGCGCGTCCAAGGTCTCGTCGCCGTCCCGCAGCGCATCGATGTACGCCCGCGACCAGGCCGTCGACCCGAGCAGCGAATAGGAGTGCACCACCCCGAACCGTTCGGCCTGCCGCTGCGTGGCCTCGGCCAGGTCGAAGCGACCGCGCCGCGCCTGAAGCACGGCGAACATGGTCAGGTTGGCCACGTGCAACGGCATGTGCGGGAACGGCGGCACACCGATGGTCAGCGCCTCGTCCAGCACGGCCTCGGCCTCGCCGTAGCGCCCCTGGAAGAACAGCCCCTTGGCGGCCTCGTGCGAGTGCATCGCGATGCCGAAGGGCTCCAGAGCCGTGACCGCGGCGTCGCGGTAGGCGCTGGCCTTGGCCACCACTGCGTCGAGGTCGCCGCCGAGCGCGATGGCCTGCACCTCGAGGGTCCGGCGCACCGCCAGCGTGTGCCCGTCGGTGGTCTCCGGCAGGTCGGCCAGCGCGGCCAAGGCACGCGGCCCATCACCTTCGATCACCGCGGCGAGCGCTGGGGCGACCGAGTCGTCGGGCGTGGAGGTGACCAGTGGATCGGGCACCACACGCTCGCCACGGTGCGGCGCGTCGTCGGTGGGCGGCTGCGCACCGACCGACTCCAGATGCCGACCCAGCGTGAGCAGTGCGGTGCGCACCTGCTCGGAGGCACCGTCCCCGGCAGCGTCCTGCAACGCCTCGATGGCGGCGGGCAGGTCGTTGTCCACCCAGGCGCGCCACCGGGCCACCGTGTCCAGGTAGCGCAGGATGGTGCTGTCGTCCGCGCCGGACAGGTCCGTGCGCTCGAGCACGTCGACGATCTCCCGGCGGTCCACGCCGCGGCTGATCATCACGTCCAGCAGCTCGCGGGCGTGGTCGGGGCTGCGATCGATCTCCCACGCGGCCTGGGCGGCGGCGTGTTCGGCGCGCTGCCGCTCCTGGATCAGCGCGGCTTCGCTGGCGGGCAGCGGGGTCACCGACGGGGTGCCGGTCAGCTGGCCACGCAGATCGGTCGCCCAGCCCTCATCCGGGGTGGACAGCGCGCGGGCCAGGGGTGAGACCTCGCGCTGGAGGTATTGGGCCAGCAGCGGCGGGCTCAACGCCACCGAGCTGTGGCCCTCCACGGGCGCGGCGACCTCGATCAGCCGCCGGTCCTCCAGCTCCAGCAGGGCGTCTTCACCCACCAGGGTTCGGGCATTCTCGATGTCGACCGCACCGGCCTGGGCCAGTCGGGTCGCTGCGGTGACCAGCGGCTCCGGGAGTCCGGCCACAAAGGCGGAGACCACTCGGGAGATGCCCGGGCTCCACAGATCCGAGGTGCCCTGCCAGACGCCGCCGCGCTCGATCAGCTTGCCGGCCCGGCGGGCTGCGGAGGCGAAGCGCACCATCAGCCCGGGCAGCCCGGCGGTCTTGGTCATCAACCGTGCGACGGTGGCGGACTCGACGGCACCGCCGAGGACATCGGCCATCAGCTCGGCGCAGTCCTCGAAGGTCAACGGCCGCATGTCCAACCGCAGCGCGGTCGGGAACGGCAGATCCGCCCGTACCCGGCCCCGGCTCTGCCCGGTGGCGACCACCGGCACACGGGTGCGTGCAGCGGCGTGCTGCAACAGGGCCAGCGAGGCCGCGTCGAGGTCATCGAGGTCATCGACCAGCAGGGCTTGGTCGTGCTGACGCAGTCGGTCGACCAGGGCGTTGTAGGCCGCCCCTAGGAGGGATTCCTGGCCCTTGGGCGGCGCGCCCGACACCTGCGCCAAGTCCAAGGCGGACAGTGCGGATTCCAGGCCGGGCACGCCTCGGACGAACACCGGCTCGTGACCAGCCTCGCGCAGGTGCTGGGCGATCGCGTGCAGCAGTGTCGTGCGGCCGGAGAGGGGTCGGCCCAGGATGACCACGCTCTCGCGCGACGCGATGGCGTCGAGAGAGTGATCGAGCAAGGTGGAGTGACAAAACGTCATGGCTCACGTCCGGACAGGGGTCGGGTTCGTTTGCGCAGCGAATCATCCGTTTCCGGCTCTGGACGGCGAATCGGGGCGAATTGGTGGGGTGTGCACGGGTAGCGACCGCAGTACGTGAGTACTCCGAGCACGAGGCCTGGGGGCAAAACGGTGCCCTGCCGTGAGCTTTTCGCGTCGAACCGATGGCAGCGACCACTCGGGTCACCCCGGCTCGGTCCCACGAGGGAGGCTGCCGTGGACCACCCGGTCGAATCGGCCGATTCGCCGCGCAAGAGAGGGCGCACCGAAGGGTAGGCAAACCTAAGTTCTTCTGCGATGCTGACGTCGCGTCACTTCCCACCCGCCCGAGGAGCACCGATGACCACCACCGCCCCCCGACCCACCGTCGACCCCACCTGTGACGGTGCACCGCTGTCCGCGCTGCTGCGCGCGAGCACCCGGGACGACCACCAGGCCGCCGAGTCGATGCCCTTCATCGACCGACTCCTCGCCGGTGAGCTGAGCGCCGCGGCCTACGCCGATCTGGCCGCCCAGCTGGTGCCGGTGTACCAGGCGCTGGAAGAGGTTGGCGATCAGCTGAGCACCGACCCGATCGGTGCCAGCATCGTGTTCGAGGAGCTGCGCCGCACTCCCTCACTGGCCGCCGACCTGGCCGCACTGGTCGGACCGGAGTGGGCCGACCGCCCGGACATGGCCGCGCACCCGGCCACCACCACCTATGTCGCACGCATCCGCTCCGGCGGCCTGCCCGGCTACGTGGCCCACGCGTACACCCGCTACCTCGGGGACCTGTCCGGCGGTCAGGTGATCGCGCGGATGGTGCAGCGGCACTACGGCGTCCCGGAGGAGGCTCTCTCCTTCTACCGCTTCGCGCAGATCGACCGGATCAAGCCGTTCAAGGATGTCTACCGCGAACGCATGGACGCTCTCCCCCTCACCGCCGAGCAGCGCGCCGCCGTGGTCGCCGAATCCCGGGAAGCGTTCCGCGCCAACCGCGAGCTCTTCGCCGCACTCGGGGCGCGCCACCTCGGATGACGCGGGTGCTGACACTTCGTGCGAGAATGTCAGCATGCCCAAGATCATCGGCGGATCCCTGCACGAGCACCGGGAGCAGACCCGGTTGAAACTCTTCGCTGCGCTCTCCGAGCTGATGGGCGAGCGGGGGTTCGATGCGATCACGCTGGCGGACATCGCTGCGGCGGCGGGAATCGGCCGCACGGCGGTCTACAACCACTTCGCCGACAAGGAGGCGATGCTGCTCGGCTTCATCATGCATGAGACCGAGCAGTACGTGGTCGCGCTGGAGGAGGAGCTGGCCGGGATCGACGACCCGACCCAGAAGCTGCGCAGCTACATCCGCGCGCAGTCCCGGCTGAAGCGTGACTACCACCTGGTCAGTGGCACCGACCTGCGTTCGGTGCTGTCCCGGGGTACTCAGCAGCGCATGCGCGAGCACGTCATCATGCTGGAGCAGGTGCTGCGCCGGATTCTGGCCGCCGGCATCGACTCCGGTGCCTTCCCCGCCCAGGACCTCGGCACCTCCGTCGCGCTGGTCAACGCCTGCCTGACCCGCACCCTGCCCACCGACGAGCCCGCCCGGGAGCAGGCCATCGAGTCGACGGTGGCCTTCGTGCTCCGAGCGGTCGGCGCAGACCCGAACCAGGTCAGCACGCCCACCCGCGAACCCGCGCTCGTCTAAGGCACCCTCGATCTGCAGGACGCGCAGGTGTGCGCGTCCTGTTCAGCCACGATGATGGGGCGATGACCGACCCCGTGCGCGCGCTCGCCCTGCTGGCCCACCGGCTGGCCGGCGTCGCCGTGCCGGAGGAGGTCCACCAGATCGCACTCGACACGATCGGCACCCTGGTCGACGGTTCCCGCACCGTGCTGCGGTGGGAACACGACGTCCAGGCCGTGATCGCGGGTGACCCGGTGGACGACTTCACCGCGCTCGATGGGGACGTGCTGCGCGAGCTGCGCCGCACCGGGGAGACCCTGCTACTGCCCGCCTCCGGTCGCACCCCACCGCGGCTGGTCGCACCGGTGCGGGTCAACGACGAGCTCTGGGGCGCAGTGCTGCTGCGCCGGCCCACCCCGTTCACCCCGGATGACGCCGCCCGCGCTGAGCTGGTCGGTGCGCTGGCCGGGGCCGCCATCGCCCGCACCGATCTGGCCGAGCAGGTCCGGCACCTGGTCTCCGATGACGCCCTCACCGGGTTGAGCACCCGGCGCGTCGCCGACGAGGCCGCCCACCAGGCGCTGGCCTCCGGGCAGGAGACCTGCGTGGTGATGTGCGATGTGGACGGGTTGAAGCGGGTGAACGACGACCTGGGTCACGACGCGGGCGACGATCTGCTGCGCGCGGTGGCCGGGGTGCTACGGCGGGCCGGAGCGGGGCTGCCCGGGTCGACGGTGGCTAGGATCGGCGGCGACGAGTTCTGCCTGGTCACCCAGGACACTCCGCGGGCGACGGTGGCCCGGGTGATGGAGTCGGCCGTGGCGGAGGTGCCGTTGCCGCACGGCGCGTCCCTGTCCTACGGGATCGCGTCCTCGGTGCGGGGATCACTGGGCAGCCGTCCAACCACCCGGTCGCTGTTCCGCCGGGCCGATGCGGCGCAGTACCACGCCAAGCGGGCGCATGCGGCGCAACGCTCACGGCAGTACCGCTCCGACGACCCGGCCACCGTGCTGGGCCGTACCGTCTCCGCCGCGGTCACTGCCCTGTCCCGCTCCGGGTCGCACCGGCTCGGCCGGCTGTGCGCACTGGCACCGGCGATCAGCGAGGCGATGGGCGGATCGGCCTGGGCGGTGCACCGGGAGCTGACCGGCAATCCGGAGGGCGAACAGTGGGCGGCGGTGGCCCGGGGCGGGTCCAGCGGGGCGCACCTGCCCGATGTGCGCCGGATCGAGCTGCACGAGGGCGAGTGGGTGATCACCGTGGAGAGCACCCTGCCCAAATACGACCGCACGGTGGATGCCACCCTGCACACCCTGATATCGCTGGCGGTGCTGGGCGGCGCCTGACTCAGCCGTGCAGCGGCAGGCTCAACTGTGTCACCGCACCGGCCACCACCCGCACCGGTACACCCCACTCCTGGGAGTTCAGGTGGCAGGCGGGGAACTCGATGGCAGGGTCGGCGTCGCAGGACGCGGCCCGGGCGGTGATGTGCAGCACCCCTTCGGTGATCTCTGGGTTGATCCGCAGCGTCCGGGTGAGCGGAATGTCCCGGCCCTCGCCATCCAGCAGCAACTCCGGCGGGGAACTGGACACCGTCAGTTGGGTGGACGGGCCGTAGCGGTCGTCGTACTTCTGCCCCGCGGCCGGGGTGAACACCACATCCAGGGACAGGGTGCCCGGGGCAATGTCGGTGGCGGGTCGTGCGGTGCGGTGCGCGCCCGCGTCCAGGATCTCCCCCGCCAACGTCGACGGCAGGGCGATCCGGGTCAGGCGATGCGCCGCCGACTCGACCACCAGCACGGTCAGGTCACCGTCCTGTGCCGGCAACACGACGATGCCGCTCGGCTCAGCCAGGCCGGTGGCCAGCGTCGACACCTGCCCGTCCGGGGCCCAGCGGCGCAGTGCCCCGTTGTAGGTGTCCGCGATCAGCACCGAGCCGTCCGGCAGCGCGGCGACGCCGAGCGGGTGTTGGAGCAGTGCCTGGTCGGCGGCACCGTCGCGGTGGCCGAAGTCGTAGAGGCCGGAACCCACCGCCGTGCCGACCGTGATCGGAGTCCAGGCATCAGCCGGGCCACCGAAGGAATCGTCAGCATCGTGCAGGTCCAGGTGACGCAGTGCCGAGGTCTCCGCGTCGGCGAGCCACACCTGACCGTCCGGGCCGAGGCTCAGACCCGAGGGCTGCGCGAACCACGCACCGGCCGGGTCGCCGTCCTCCAACCCCTCGTTCATCGTCCCCGCCACCGGCTCGATCGCCGGGCGCACCGGGTCGAAGGCCCACAGCTGGTGATTGCCCGCCATCGCCACCAGCGCGGTGCCGGTCGCCGGAACCCACACCACGTCCCACGGCGAGGACAGCGGCACGGTGCGTGGATCGCGCGGCGCACCGTCCACCCGCCACAGCTCCGGCTGCCCGGGCAATGGGGCGGGCACGGTGGGCTCACCGACCAGGTACTGCGTGCCGGTGCCGGCCACCGTGGTCACCGTGCCGTCGGCGAGGCGAACCCCGCGCAGCGCATGGTTGACGGTGTCCGCGACCAGCACGTCGTAGCCCGCCTGCTCGGCCACCGACGGCGGCAGCAGGGTCAGCCCGTTGGGCTCGGAGAACCGGGCGGTGCCCGCGTCACCGTCGACTAGGCCACGCTCACCGGTGCCGATCCGCCGCACCAGGGTCTCCCCGTCAGCGGCCAGCTCCGCCAGGGAGTGGTGACCGGCGTCGGCGACCAGCAAGTTCCCCGACGGCAGCTGCACCGCCTTGGCCGGGAACCGCAGTGTGCCCGCCGCCGGCTCCGGCGGCACGTACACGCCGCCCCCGCGGTGCAGGGTGCCCTTCGCCTCGTGCTCGGCGATCAGCTCCTCAACCAGCACGGTCAGGTTGCTCAGATGCCCCTCACCGGCCATCTGCGCGACGATGTAGCCCTCCGGGTCGATGACCACCAGCGTGGGCCAGGCCCGGGCGGTGTATGCCGACCAGGTGACCAGCTCCGGGTCGTCCAGCACCGGGTGGTGCACCTCATAGCGCTCCACGGCGGCGGCCAGCGCATCCGGGTCGGCCTCGTGCGCGAACTTGGGCGAGTGCACGCCGATGATCGTCAGCACGTCACGGTGCTGCTCCTCCAACTCCCGCAGCTCGTCCAGCACGTGCAGGCAGTTGATGCAGCAGAAGGTCCAGAAGTCGAGCAACACGATCTTGCCGCGCAGATCGGCCAGCGTGATCTGGGCACCGCCGGTGTTGAGCCACCCCCGGCCCAGGAGTGCAGAGGCGCGGACGCGGGGCAGGCGGCTGGTCGACTGGGTCACGGGAGAAGTCAACCGCATCCGGTCCCCTAGCGTTCCCGACCGGTCATCCACCGGGCACACGCAACCATCGACGTGCGCAACCGTCAGGTTGTCCAACCTCCGCGCTCCTGGAGAACCCCCTCGACACACCTCTGATGCCCTCAATCGCGCGCGCCGGGCACCCGGTCGGGCCGCCGGAGCCCCCGGTCAGCGGCTCACGGCACCTCTCGGTCAGTAAGGTCCGGCCTGGCACCAAGGGGGAGGGTGGACTGTGCCCGACTCCCGTTCGTCCTGATCAGGAGAGTCGATGTCCTCACCATTGCCGCCCACCGGCCCTCGTTCCCCCGAATGGGGTGAACCGACGCTGCCAGGATTCGTCCCGGCCTACCCGGACCCCGCCCAGCCCGGCATGAGCGGCCCGGCCGCGCTGTCTGGTGACTCGACGGGGCAGGCAGCACCCGGTGCACCCGGTCCGGCCGCGGCGCTGCCCGCCCGCCCGGCGACCGCATGGGGCTCCTTGATCGGCGTCGCTGCGGCGCGGGCCGGTGCTGGGTACCTGATCGCGCTGGTGTTCGGTCTGGTCCAAGTCCTGCTCTGCCTGCTCGTGGTGGACGGGATGCCCTGGACCTCCGTGATCGCCGGGCCGCCGATCCTGGCCGGGATGGGACTGTTCGGCGGAGTGCACCTGTCGGCGTCGACGTCGGCACTGGGCTTCAGTGCTGAGGCGTCCGGCTCGGGCCGGATGCTGTCGCTGTCCATGCTGCTGGTGATTCTTGCCGCCGTCGCCGCGATGGCACTGCTCCAGCGTCGATTCGCGCGGATGCCCGCCACCCCGGCCCAGCGTTGGATCACTGCCGGGTTTACCGGAGGATTCCTCGCGGTGATCGCCACCGTGATCGCCCTGGTCGCCCGGGTGTCCCTGGAGGGCATGACCCTCAGCGGGCTCGGCGTCGACCTGTTCCTCGGTGCCCTGATCGTCGGTGCGCTCGCCTCCGCGATCGGGGACGTGCTCGGTCGCCGCGGTCGCCTACACCTGGACCGGATCGGCCTGCGCCCCCGGCACGGGTTCGGTGTGCGCGCCGGGCTCAGCGCCCTCAGTGTGCAGCTCCTCATCCCCGCGATCGTGCTGTTCGTCGTGACCGTGGTCATGGCCGGGATTCAGGATGCCCGCAGCCTGGCCGCACTGCCGTTGATCGGGCTGAACGGGTGGCTGTGGGCGGTCGGTGTGCTGTTCGGCGGCGGTCTGCTGCTCAGCGGAACCGGCGGGGGCATGGGCATGAACAGCTCCATGACCACGGTCGGCACGCTGTTCAACGCGAACCTGTCCTGGTGGGTCGTGCTGCTGATCGTCCTGCTCGCCCTGGTGTCGGTGCTGGCCGCGGCCTTCACCCTGGCGGTGCGGCGACCGGTGACGACCTGGTCGCGGGTGTGGGTCACTCCGGCGGTGTACGCCGGGGCTGCCGTGCTGCTCACCGTGCTGAGCGTGGCCAGCGTCGGGGGCAACCTGGGCGTGTTCGGCATCGGCGGTTCGGTCAACGTGCTGGTGCTGATCGGACCGTGGTGGTTCCTCGCGATGGCAGCGTGGGCGATGGTGGTCGAGCTCGGCGCTCGGTACGTGGCGCTGCCGGTGCTGCGGATGCTGTCACCGCGCGCCCAGGCCTCGCTCGGGCGGCTGGTGGTGCCGACCGCGTTCACTGGTCCGGTCTCGGCGCCCCAAGAGGCCTTCGTCGGCGGGGACCCGGCAGCGCAGGCCAGCCCGATCGCCGACATGAGCCCGGCTCCGCAGAGCGCGTTCCCCGGCAGCGCGCCCGGGCACCCCGGTGTCACCACCGCGCACAGCGGTGTCGCCGCAGGGCAGCCAGGCGTCACCGCAGAGCAGCTTGGCGTCACCGCAGAGCAGCCCGGTGCCAGCGCGCCGATGCCGACGATGCCGGTCGACGGGGCCGCGCCGACCTTCGCCCCGCAGGCGCCCTACGGTCAGCCCGCGGTGCCGATGGACCCCGAACGTCAGCGGAAGATCCGCCGCCGGGTGATCTGGGCGGTCAGCAGTGTGGGCGCGGTCGTCGTCCTGCTGGTGGCCGGTGTGATCACCATCGCGCAGATCAACTCCCGGGTGTACGGCCCCGGTGCCCAGGCGCAGGAGTTCTTCGATGCGCTGGAGCAGGGCTCGGCCAGTGACGCCCTCGCGATGGCGGACCTGGATCTGAGCCCGGCGGACCAGGCGCTGCTCACCGACGAGATCTACGGGGCCGCCGAGTCCCGCCCGCAGGACATGCGCGTGCGCAGCACCACCACCTACGGCTCGACCGCCTCAGTGTCGGTGGAGTTCACCCAGGGCGACCGGTCGGTCACCGGCAGCGTGCTGCTGGAGAAGACTGGACGCACCGGGGTGTTCTTCGACCAGTGGCGGATCATCGACGCGCCCCTGGGCTCGCTGAGCACCAGCCTCTACGACACCGAGGAGGTCGTGGTGAACGGCCAAACCGTGACGTTGGAGGCCTCCACCGTGACGGTGTTGCCCGGCGAGTACACGGTGTCCCTGCCGGAGAGCACCTGGATGGAGTCGTCCACCGCCACCGCCGTGGTCTACGGGGATGCCTGGACCACGCTGGACGAGGTGGCGCTGAGCCCGAACGCCGAGTTCGAGACCGAGGCCAAGCGGGTCGTGGACGAGTACCTCAACGGCTGCCTGGCCCAGGCCGACCTGGCCCCGAGGAACTGCCCGAACCAGGCGTGGGAGTGGCGCACCGTCAACGACCTGACCTGGACGATGGACGAGGCACCCACCTACAGCTTCGAGCCGAGCTGGCGCAGCGACACCAGCTTCACCGTGTCCGCACGGGGCGGGAAGGCCACCGCCTCGGGCACCTACGCGGAGGAGACCTACAGCACCGCGGTCGGCGACCCGTTCTCGGAGACCTCCAACCTGAGCTTCAGCGGGACCATCGAGATCACGGGCGACGAGCTGGTCTTCAGCTACGGGTACTGACGGCTCGGGGGTGCGCGGCGGAATACCGCGCACCCCCGGTCGCCTCAGCCCAGCTCCTCCGGCAGGGTCGGCAGCTCCTCACCGGTCAGCCCCAGCACGTGCTCGGCCAGGAAGCGCTCGACCACCTGGTACCAGACCTTCGCGTGCTGCGGGGTGAGAATCCAGTGGTTCTCGTCCGGGAAGTACAGGAACCGGTGCGGGGTCCGGCCCTGGTCGTCCGCAGGCAGCCCGGAGCGGGACAGCAGCTCGTACCACAGGCGCAGCCCTTCACCGATCGGCACCCGGTAGTCCTTGTCGCCGTGGATGACCAGCATCGGGGTGACGATCTGCTCCACCGACAGGTGGGGGGAGTTGTCCAGCGCCATCTGCGGGGTCATCTCCCGCGCCCAGTAGAACGAGTCATCCGTGGTCGGCCCGAACTGGTCGAGCGCCCACAGGCTGGCATGCGTGACGATCCCGCGGAACCGGTCGGTGTGCCCCGCCACCCAGTTGGCCATGTACCCACCGAAGGACCCGCCCATCGCCGCGGTGCGGGTCTCGTCGATGTCGGACCGGGCGACCGCCACGTCGGTCAGCGCCATCAGGTCGGTGAACGGTGCCGCACCCCAGGCACCCCAGCCACGCTGGATGAAGTCCTGGCCGTACCCGGTGGACAGCGCCGGGTCGGGCAGCAGCACCGCATAGCCTCGGGCGGCGAGGATCCACGGGTTCCACCGCCAGGACCAGGTGTTCCAGGAGCCGAGCGGACCGCCGTGGATCCACAGCAGCAGCGGTGCAGGAGTGGTCGCGTCCGCCCCCTCCGGCAGCACCAGCCAGGAGCGCAGCGCCGACCCGTCCTCAGCGGTGGCGGTGACCTCGGTGAGCGTGCCGGGCAGCTCGGGCAGCGGCGCCGGGGCGGGCAGGGCCACCGCCTCGACCGGCCCGGAGGCCAGCGCGCCCGCCAGGTCGATCCGCACCGGGTGCGCCGGGGCCAGGTAGGACGACCGCAGCGCGTACAGCGTCCGACCGTCCGGGCTGAGCTGCAGGTCGGTGAACACGGCGTCGTCGGCGGTGACCCGGGTGATCGCCTCGGTGGCCAGATCCAGGTGGAAGACCGGTCCCCGACCGAGGTCATCCGCCTCGATCAACAGCCCGGCACCGTCCCGCGTCCAGGTCAGGTGCCCCGGCCAGCGATCCCAGTCGGCGGCCAGCCGGCGCGGCTCACCGGTGGCGTCCAGGTCGGTCAGCCACAGCTCGACCCGTGGGGCCTGGTGCGGGGTGGACACCGTCTCGCGCAGGTAGGCGACCAGTGCGCCGTCCGGGGAGATCGCCGCGGAGGACAGGTCCGCAGCCGGGTCGTCGACCAGGGTGTTCCGCTCACCGGTGCTCAGGTCGATCCGGACCAGGATCTGCCGCAGCGCGCCCTTCGGGCCAGGGACGGTCCAGCTGGTGACTGCGGTGCGACCGTCCGCGCTGAGCACGGCGTCCTGGTGCCGCAGGCCGATCCCCGGGTCCGGGGTAACGTCGCGCAACTCCGCACGGTCCTCGGTCGAGCTGTCGAGGGTGAACAGGTGCGGCACCGACGGGCCGAGGTCGTGATCCCAGTACCGCACCGGGTACGAGTCGTGCAGGATCGCCGCGACCTTGTGGTCCTTGCGCAGCCTGCGCAGCCGGTCGTCATCCGCCTCGTCAACGGCGGAGGGCAGCACCTCGGACAGGATCGCGGCAACCGGCGCGGCATCGGCGGTCAGCACCCCGTCGATCCCGGCGTGCCGAGTCGCCAGCACCCGGGCTTCGCCACCGGCGGCGGGCAGCAGCCACAGCGCCGACGGGGCATCGTCATCCGTCGACTCCGGGTCCGGACGGGCGGAGGTGAACAGCAGGTCGCCGTCGGCGGTGAACCGCGCGGCGGACTCGCCCTTGGCTGAACGGGTCAGGCGGCGGGCAGGCGCGGCACCGGATGGGTCGACCTCCCACAGCGCGCTGACGTGCTTAGTGCGCTGGGGGTCGAGGGTGGACACCGTCGTGACCAGGCGGGTGCCATCCGGGGAGAGCTGGAGGCCGGAGAGCCGGGGCAGGGCGATGTAGGCATCGAGGTCGTGGAAGGGGGTCGGCATGCGCACCGGTGTATCACGGGCGCGGCTGCTCGTCCCGCTCCGCCAGTCCCGCCAGCATCGCGTTGTACGCGTCCAGCTCTGCATCCCCGTCTCGGTCCACCTTCCGGTCCCGGCGGCGCGCGGTGCGCTCGTCGTCGCGGGACCAGGCCAGGGCGACGCCGATGGCCAGCGCCAGGGTGGGCAGCTCGCCGATGCCCCAGGCGACGCCGCCACCGCGCTGCTGGTCGTCCAGGGCGCTCGGTCCCCAGGGACGGCCGAGGTTGCCGAACCAGTCGGGGACCAGCAGCACCTCGCCGGTGACCAGGGCGACGCCGAAGAACGCGTGGAAGGCCATGGTGGCGAACAGCAGCAGCAGACGCTGCGGGTAGCCGGGTCGCTTGGGGCCGGGGTCGATGCCGACTAGGGCGTTGGCGAACAGGTACCCGGCCAGGGAGAAGTGCAGCACCATCGCGTAGTGGCCGATGCTGGAGGTCAGCGCCCACTCGAAGATGCCGGTGTAGTAGAAGACGATCATCGACCCGGCAAAGTTCACCGCGGCGACCAGCGGGTTGGCGAAGAAGCTGCCCCATCGGCTGTGCACCAGTCCGAGCAGCCACTCACGTGGCCCGCGGGAGGTGTCGGTGCCGCGGGCCTGTCCGGGCCGGGCCGACCCGCGCGAGGGCAGGGCGCGCAGGGCGAGGGTGACCGGTGCGGACAGCGCGAGCAGCACCGGGATCACCATCGCCAGCAGCATGTGCTGGACCATGTGGGCGCTGAACAGGATGTGCCCGTACATCGCCGGTCCACCGGAGGTGGTCCAGAAGAAGACCAGCATCCCGGCGACCCAGCTGAGCGTGCGGGGCCAGGGCCAGTCGTCGCCGCGCCTGCGCAGCCGGATCACCCAGCGCAGGTAGGTGATGATCCCGGCGACGGCGGCGCTGGCCAGCAGCACGTCCCAGCGCCACTGGGTGACCCAGGACAGCGTGGTCGGTTCGGGTGGCAGGGCGTGACCGGTGACGATCTCCGCGGGGGTCGGGTCGGCGATCGGGTCGTCCGGCACCGGCGGGGCGGTAGAACTCAGCGCCACCGCGACACCGGAGACCGCGCCCATCACCGCGAGCTCGACCAGCACCAGCCGCCAGAACAGTCCGGCGACCGGCCCGTCATTGCCGGAGAGCTTGGCCACGACGGCGCGGCGGTGCATCAACCCGAGCAGCCCGAGCACTCCGAACAGTCCGATCTTGGCGAGCAGCAGCAGGCCGTAGCGGGTGCCGAGGTCCGACCAGCTGCCCAGGCGGATCAGCGAGTTGACGATGCCGGAGACGGCGACCAGCGCAAAGCACCACCCGGCGATCACGCTGAATCGCGCGACCGTGGGGGCCAGGTCACGGCCGAGGCGGTGTGCCAGCGGGGCCATCGCGGCCAGCACCCCGATCCACAGGGCCGCACCCACCAGGTGCAGGAACATCGACGAGGTCGCCAGGTCATGCGAGGCGGCTCCGGCGGCGTGCCCGGTCTGCGCGGTCTGCCACAGGGCGACCAGCACCAACAGCGCGGTCCAGGCGGCCCCCACCGGGGAGGTCACCAGCAGGGACAGCGCGGTGACGATCCCGGCGGCGATCACCGCGGTCAGCAGCACCCGTCCCAGCTCGAAGTTCGTCACGAATTGCCCGAGCTCCGCGCCGAAGGCCGGGTCGGTGGGTGACAGTCCGGCGACATTCGCGTAGGTGAGCACCAGCTCGACCACCGCGATCAGCGTCCACGCGGCGGCCGCGGCGGCCGTCACCCCGGAGGCGGCGCGCACCACCGTGGTGTCCGCCCGGCGAGGCAGGACGGTGGCCAGCAGGACCAGTCCACCGAGGGTGAGCGACGCGGCCAGCTCGCTGAGCGTGCTCGCCACCGGCAGACCCCACCGCACCAGCGCCCCGGGGTCGCGCAGCAGCACCGGGTCGGCGGCTCCGCTGAAGGCGATGCCGATCAGCACTGCGGCGACGCCGGCGACGGCCAGTGCGGCGATCCGGGTGACGCCGAAGGTGGAGGTGGGGCGCGTCGCGGTCCCCGCGGTGGTGCTCACTTGTCCTGGGCGGCCTTCGACTTGCGGCGTTCGATCACGATGACGACCACTGCGGCGACCACCGCCAGCGCACCCACCACAATGGCGAGGATCACCCCGGCGGCCAGACCGGCATCCTCATCCTGGGCCATCGCGTCCGGCGCAGGGGTGACGTCCACCGTCGCCTCGGAGATGGGCTCGGGCACCTGGGTGGCCTGCGTGGTCACCTCGGGGCTGGCCTCCGCACCCGGGTCAACACCCACGGCGGTGGCGGCCTGCGCGGTGAAGGTGAGGCTGCCGTCGATGGGATGGCCGTCCGCAGAGGTCACCCGCCAGGTGACGGTGTACACCCCCGCGGGCAGGTCACCGGCCAGCGGCTGACTCACGGTGGCGTCGGCCAGCTGCGGTGCGCCCTCGCTGACCGTGACCCCGTTCGGATCGGTGACGACAATCTCCGAGCCGAGCGCCTGGGCGGCCTCGTTGAACACCAGGGTGATCTGCTCCGGCGCGGTGGCGACGGTCGACCCATCGACTGGATCGCTGGAGATCAGGCTGTTGTGCGCGGTGGCGTGGGGGGCACCCCACACCATCAGCACAAGGCCGCAGAGGGCCACCGCGAGCGCGGCGGCGAGACGTGGGAGGGCAGGGCGGGACGGGGCGGCCACAGAACGGCTGACGATGCTCACCTGCCCATCATGACCCGGGCGGGCCGTCGAGGGCGGCCGAGGTGGCTCAAGTCACCCTCGGCAGAAGCCTCTGTGGATAACCCCTCGACCGGCGGGGGCGCGGCCTAGCGTCGGATCATGACCTCGTTGGTGGCGGATATCGACCCGTGGGACCGGCCACGGGAACGCCTGCTGCGCCTGGGGCCGGATGCACTCTCCGATGTGGAGCTGGTGGCGTTGCTGCTCGGTTCCGGCCGACCCGGAGCGGGGGTGATGGAGTGCGCCCGGGAACTGCTGGACCGGCACGGCGGGCTCGCCGGACTCGCCGCACAGCAGAGCACCACCCTGGCCGCGGTGCCCGGCGTCGGCCCGGCCAAGGCCACCCGGGTCGCGGCAGCGCTGGCACTGGCCCGCCGGTTCGGCACGTCCACCGACCGCCGCCGCACGGTGCGCGGCCCCGCGGATGTGCGCCGACTCGCCGGTCCGCTCCTCGCCGGAGTGCCGGACGACCGGGTGGTGGTGATCGCCGCGGACCGCGCCAACCGGGTGCTGGGCTCCGGCGTCCTGCCCGACGCACATGCACATGCCGCCCGTCCGCCGGTGCGGGAGGTGTTGGCCGAGGTGCTGCGCCGCGGTGCGGTGACCTTCGCGTTGGCCCATCGCCATGCCGACGACGACCCCTGCCGCGACGGGCCGTTCATCGCCGATCTGGTCGACGGTGCGGCGCTGTGCGGCCTGCGTCTGCTCGACCACGTGGTGCTGCGCGGGGACGACAATGGTCCGGTGACCGATGCCCCTGTTCTGCACATCGCCGCCGCCCTGATCACCGACGAGCAGGGCCGCTACCTGCTGGTCCGCAAGCGCGGCACCACGGCGTTCATGCAGGCGGGCGGCAAGATCGAGCCCGGTGAGGCCCCCGATGTCGCGCTGGTGCGGGAGATCGGCGAGGAACTGTCGCTGCGCGTCTCCGTGACCGACCTGCGACCGCTCGGCGTGCGGGACGCCCCGGCGGCGAATGAGCCCGGCTACCGCGTGACCGCGCATGTGTACGCCCTGGACGGGGTCACCGGCGCGGTCGCCACCGCGGAGATCGAGGAGGCGGTCTGGGTCGACCACGACCAGGCCGCCGCGTTGGAGCTGGCCCCGTTGACCGCCGACCTGCTCGGGATCGCCCGGCCGGTCGCCTGAGCCGCATACGCCGCCCTCACCTACTGTCGGAACATGGCCCGAAGCATCGCCTCCACCACGCCTGTCGACCTGCCGACCCTGCTGGACTTCGTCCGGCCTCGGCACCACCTGCTGCTGGTCACCGCCCGCGCGGACGGTCGCCCGCAGATCTCCCCGGTGTCCGGCGGCGTCGACGACCAGGGCCGGATCGTCATCTCCACCTACCCCGGCCGCGCCAAGGCCGTGAACGCCGAGCGCCGTCCCCAGGTGTCGGTGTGCGTGCTCTCCGACGACTTCGGCGATGCCTGGGTGCAGGTCGACGGCGACGCTGAGGTGCTGCACATGCCCGAGGCCGAGGACGCGCTGGTCGACTACTACCGCTGCATCGCCGGTGAGCACCCGGACTGGGACGAATACCGCGCCGCGATGCGGGTGCAAGGCAAGTCGCTGATCCGCGTCACGCCGACCCGGTGGGGACCGATCGCCACCGGCGGGTTCCCGGCGGATGTCGCGGCGCGATTGGACGGCTGAACACAAACCAGCCCGCCACCACGCAGGGTGACGGGCTGATCATGATGCTGTGCGTCTACCAGCTGTCCCCGGGTCAGCCCCAGACCAGCCCCTGCGCCGGGTCGCCCAGCACCGCCGCCACATCCGCCAGCACCCGCGACCCGAGTTCCCCGTCCACCAACCGGTGATCGAAGCTCAGTGCGAGCTGGGTGACGTAGCGGGGCTTGATCTTGCCCTTGTGCACCCACGGCTGCTGCCGGATCGCACCGAAGGCCAGGATGGCGGCCTCGCCGGGGTTGAGGATCGGGGTGCCGGTGTCGATGCCGAAGACGCCGACGTTGGTGATGGTGATGGTGCCGTCGGACATGTCGGTGGGTGAGGTCTTGCCGGCGCGGGCGGTGGAGGTGAGCCCGGCGATGCCCTCGGCCAGCTCGTGCAGGCCCATTCGGTGAGCGTCCTTGATGTTGGGGACGACCAGGCCGCGCGGGGTGGCGGCGGCGATGCCGAGGTTCACGTAGTGCTTGTAGACGATCTCCTGCGCGGCCTCGTCCCAGGAGGCGTTGATCTCCGGGTGGCGGCGGACAGCGAGCAGCAGGGCCTTGGCGGTGATCAGCAGCGGGGTGACGCGCACGTCGGCGAACTCGCGCTCTTCACGCAGCCGGGCGACCAGCTTCATGGTGCGGGTGACGTCGACGGTGTGGAAGACGGTGACGTGCGGGGCGGTGAAGGCGCTGGCCACCATCGCCTCGGCGGTGCGCTTGCGGACGGACTTCACCGGGACCCGGGTCTGGCGGCCATCAGCGGACACGGTGCCGGAGGCGAGCCAGGGCTGGTCGTCGCCGGGGTAGGTGGCCAGACCGCGGGGTTCAGCCTGCGCTGAGTACGCGAGCACGTCCTCGCGGGTGACGATGCCACCGGGGCCGGTGGGCTGCACGGACTCCAGGTCGACGCCGAGGTCGCGGGCGAGCTTGCGGACCGGGGGCTTGGCCAGGGCGCGGTGCAGGGTGGGCTGCGGCGACGTGGGGATGGCACCGGTGCTGGCCGCGAGCGTGGCACCCGGTCCTGCGGTACCCAACCCGACGGCACCCGGCCCGGCGGTCGTTCCCGTGCTGCCAGCGGGCGAGGCCACGGCAGCACCCTGACCGGTGTGCACGCCAGCGGGCGACGCGCCTGCGGCGGAGCCGGCGGTCACCGCAGCGGTCCCGTCAGCAGCCGATGGCGCACCCACCGCGGGGTCGCCCTCGGCGGAGGTGAAGCGCGCCCGGCGGCGGCTCGGAGCCTCGGCTGTGCCGTAGCCGACCAGCACCGCACCACCGGCATCGCCACCAGAGCCAGCGGCGACACCCGAGTCAGCATTCGCGCCGGCCGCCACTGCAGCCCCAGCACCGGCGTCGGCGGCAGACGCGGGGCCCGACGCCGACTCCGCAGCGCCGCCGCGCACGTAAGGCGCACCGGCACCCTGCGGATCGGTGTCCACCACGATGATCGGCACGCCGACCTCGACGGTCTCACCCTCGCTGACCAGCAGGTCGACGACCACACCGCTGTACGGGCTGGGCAGGTCCACCAGCGACTTGGCGGTCTCCACCTCGACGATGGTCTGGTTGACCGTGACGGTGTCACCGACGGCGACGTGCCAGGCAGCGATCTCGGCCTCGGTCAGGCCCTCACCGGCGTCGGGGAGGTTGAACTGCTGGTAGGACGGCACAGGTTCTCCTTGTGGTGCGGGCAGTTCAGTGGGCGAGGACGCGGTCGACGGCGTCCAGCACCCGGTCGAGGCCGGGCAGGTACTCGTGCTCCAGTTTGGCCACCGGGTAGGGGGTGTGGAAGCCACCGACGCGGAGCACCGGCGCCTCCAGGTGGTAGAAGCACTCCTCGGTGATGCGGGCGGCGACCTCAGCGCCGGTGCCGTAGAGCACCGGGGCCTCGTGCACGACCACGCAGCGGCCGGTGCGACGGACGGACTCGGCCACCGTGGTGACGTCCAGCGGGGAGATGGCCCGCAGGTCGACCACCTCGACGCTACGGCCTTCTGCGGCAGCGGCGTCGGCGACCTTGAGCGCGGTGGTCACGGTCGGGCCGTGCGCGACCAGGGTGACATCGGTGCCGGGGCGCAGAATCCGGGCGGAGTCCAGCACGGAGTCGGCGGCCAGCGGGTCGGACTCGGTGTCGACCTCGCCCTTTTCCCAGTAGCGGCCCTTCGGCTCGAAGAACATCACCGGGTCCGGGCTGGCGATGGCCTGCTGGATCATCACGTGCGCGTCGGCCGGGGTGGCCGGGCTGACCACGCGCAGCCCGGCGGTATGCGCGAACAGCACCTCCGGGGACTCGCTGTGATGCTCCACCGCGCCGATGCCGCCGCCGAAGGGCACCCGGATCACCACGGGCAGGTTCAGCCGCCCGCGGGAGCGGTAGTGCATCTTGGCCAGCTGGGTGGTGATCTGGTCGAAGCCCGGGAAGATGAAGCCGTCGAACTGGATCTCGCACACCGGGCGGTAGCCGCGCAAGGCCAGGCCGATGGCGGTGCCGATGATGCCGGACTCGGCGAGCGGGGTGTCGACCACCCGGTCGTCGCCGAAGTCCTTGGCCAGACCGTCGGTCACCCGGAACACACCGCCGAGGGCGCCGATGTCCTCGCCCATCAGCATGACCTTCGGGTCGCGCTCCATCGCCCGGCGCAGGCCGGTGTTGATCGCCTTGGCGAAGGTGAGCTTCTGGGCGGTCACTGGGCACCTCCGGAGAAGGACGACTCGTAGCGTTCGAACCACTGACGCTCGGCGTCGACGATGGCGTGCGGGGTGGCGTAGACGTGCTCGAACATCGAGCCGGTGCTGGGCCGACCGAGCCCGCGGGTGAACGTCCGGGTGCGCTCGCCCAGGGCGTCCGCCTCGGCGGCGACGGCGGCGCGGAAGTCCTCGGGCAGCTCGCCGATGCCGGTGAGGTAGGCGGTCAGCCGGTCGATCGGGTCGCGCTGACGCCAGTAGTCCTCCTCGGCGGCCGACCGGTAGCGCGTCGGGTCGTCGGAGGTGGTGTGCGCGCCCATCCGGTAGGTGAAGGCCTCGATGAAGGTCGGGCCACCGCCGGACCGGGCCCGCTCCAGCGCCTCAGCCGTCACCGCGTAGCAGGCCAGGACGTCGTTGCCGTCGACCCGGACGCTGGGCACGCCGAAGCCGAGCCCACGGTGCGACAGCGGCACCCGGGTCTGGCGGGTGGTCGACTCGGAGATCGCCCACTGGTTGTTCTGGCAGAACAGCACCAGCGGCGCGTTGTTCACCGCGGAGAACACCAGCGCCTCGTTGACGTCGCCCTGGCTGGTGGCCCCGTCGCCGAAGTAGGTGACCACGGCGGTGTCGCGCGCAGGGTCCCCGGTGCCGACCGCGCCGTCGCGCTGGACACCCATCGCGTAGCCGGTGGCGTGCAGGGTGTGCGAGCCGATCACCAGCGTGTACAGGTGGAAGTTGTGGTCGGCCGGGTTCCAGCCGCCATGGTCGACACCGCGGAACAGCCGGAGCAGTTCAGTCAGGTCCAGGCCGCGGGTGTGGGCGACGCCGTGCTCGCGGTAGGACGGGAAGACGTAGTCCTGCGGGGCCAGCGCGCGACCGGAGCCGATCTGCGCGGCCTCCTGGCCGAGGCTCTGCACCCACAGTCCGAGCTCACCCTGCCGCTGGAGGGAGGTGGCCTCGGTGTCGAAGCGCCGCACCAGCACCATGTCCCGCCACATGCCGCGCAGCGCGTCGGCGTCCAGGTGGGCCACCCGCGGGCTGTAGTCGGGGTTGTCCACCCGCTCCCCGGTGGGGGTGAGCAACTGGACGAGCCCGTCGTCGGTCAGCGGTCCGCTGTCGTGCACGCGGTTCTCCTTCGCCTGCGTCGGCGTCCCGGGTCCGGGACGTCGTCCAACCTACGCCACCGTAGGCTACGCAACCGTAGGTCCGTGGTCCGGGGGGCCGTCAAGACTCACTCCGACCGCTTGTGGAGTTCCCACAACCGCGTTCCACCAGGGTGGCGCGCGCCCCCTCATGCGACGAGCCGGGCATCCCCCAGGTCCGCGGGGGAAAGCCCGAGGGCCGGGTCCATGGTGGTCGCCCGGGCGACACGAACCCGGCCCTCGATGGCCGTGTGGAGGTCAGCGGGACGGGAGTCGGACCACCTCGACAAAGAACTCGTCGATCTGCCGGACCACCTCGATGAATCGGTCGAAGTCCACCGGCTTGGTGACGTAAGCGTTGGCGTGCAGAGAGTAGGAACGGACCACGTCCTCCTCGGCCTCGGAGGTGGTCAGCACCACCACCGGGATCCGGCGCAGCGCCTCATCGCTCTTGAGCGCCTCAAGCACCTCGCGCCCGTCCATCTTGGGCAGGTTGAGGTCGAGGAGCACCAGGTCCGGGGTGGGGGCGTCGGCGTGCTCACCCTCCTTGCGCAGGAACTCCATCGCGCTGACCCCGTCGGCCACCACGGACAGCCGGTTGGCGACCTTGTTGTGCTCGAAGGCCTCCTGGGTCATCAGGACGTCGCCCGGGTCGTCCTCCACCAGCAGTACGTCAATGACCTTGCCCGCCATGCTCACTCCTCCTGGCCGGGCACTGCCGGCACGTCGTTCACGGGGTCCGCGGCGGGCAGGGTCCAGCGGATGCTGGTGCCCACGCCGTCGGTGTCCCCGAGCCAGATCCGACCGCCGTGGTACTCGACGATCTTCTTGCACAGCGCCAGCCCGATGCCGGTGCCGCCGTACACGTCCTTGGGGTGCAGTCGCTGGAAGATGACGAACACCCGCTCGGCGTACTGGGGGTCGATGCCGATGCCGTTGTCCCGGCACTCGAACTCCCATTCCGCGCCGACCCGCCGGGCGCTTACGCGCACCACCGGGGCGCGGTCCGGGTCGCGGAACTTCACCGCGTTGCCGACCAGGTTCTGCAACAGCTGGACCAGTAGCCCGCGCTCGCCGCTCACCGTGGGCAGGTCCTCCGCCTCGACGGTGGCACCGGCGTCCTCGATCAGACTGCCCAGGTTGTCCAGCGCGTCGTCCAGGGCACCGGACATCGCCACCTCGGTGACCTCACCACCGATTCGGCCCACCCGGGAGAAGCCGAGCAGGTCCTGGATCAGCGCCTGCATCCGCTTGGCACCGTCCACCGCGAAGCCGATGTACTGGTCCGCGCGCTCGTCGAGCTGCCCGCCATAGCGCTTCTGCAAGAGCTGGGTGAAGCTCGCGACCTTGCGCAGCGGCTCCTGCAGGTCGTGCGAGGCGACGTAGGCGAACTGCTCCAGGTCACGGTTGGACCGGCGCAGCTCCTCAGCCTGCTCGGACAGCTGCTCGTGCGCGGCGGCGACCTCCGCACGGGAGGCCTCGATCGACTGCAGCTGCTCGACCAGCCCGAGCCGCATGCGCTCGACGTCCTCGGCCAGCGCGGCGATCTCCCCCGGTCCGGTGGTCTCCACCCGGTGGTGCAGATCCCCGGAGGACACGGCACGCGTGTCCTCGGCCAGGGCGTTCAGCGGCTCAGTGATCCAGCGGCGCAGGGTCTGCCAGAGCAGGATCGCGGCGATCACCGCGGCGATGGCAAGCAGGGAGAGCGCGAGCACCACCAGTTGGGTCCAGCGCTCCAGCTCCGCATCGGCGACAGCACGGCGCTCGCGCAGCAGGTCCAGATAGTCCTGCACCGCGACCCGGGTGCGGTCGAATCCCACCTGGCCGACGGTGATCTGAACCGCGCTGACCGACGCCGGACCCTCCGCCTCGACCTGCGTGATGATCGGCTGCGCGAAGTCCTGGTCCCAGGTGGTCGCCACGTCCCAGGCGCGCTGCGCGGCCTCCTGCACCATCGGTGTGATCCGACCGGAGCGGTTCTCCGCCACCCCGGCGAAGGTGTCCAGGGCGTCGTCCACGCGCTGGTACGGCTCCAAGGTCACCTCCGACCCGGTGATCGCATAGCCGCGCACCGCGGTCTCGGCGTCCACCAGCCGGGTATAGGCGCTCTCCGCCTCGGTGATGATGGTGAAGAACCGGTCGGCGACCTGCGCCTGACGGTCGATCATCTGGTACACCGCGAAGCCGGACCCGACGACGATCAGGGCCAGGACGACGCCGCCGGTGGTCAACGCCCGCAGCAGGCGACTGCGCAGGGTGGTGATGTCTCTCACTGCGCGACCGCTCCGTCCCAGCCGAGCACGACAACGGCGGTGTCATCGACGAGTTCCCCACCGTGGAGTGCCCGCACCTCGCGCAGCACCACCTCGACCAGATCGGTCGGTGCCGCGGCCAACGCCTCGTCCACCACCGTGAGCAGCCCCTCTTTGCCGATCCGCTGCGATCCCCGCCCGGCGATGGTGGCCTCCAACACGCCGTCGGTGTACATCATCAGCCGCCACCGGTCGCCGAGGTCCAGATGCGCCGCGTCCCAGTCTCCGGTCAGCGGGATACCGAGCGCCCGTCCGCGCTGCTCGGTGGGCAGCAGGGTCGACGGTGCACCGGCCTCACCGAGCAGCAGCGGCACCGGGTGTCCGGCCAGGTAGAGGTCCACACTGCGACGGTCCGGGGCGACCCGGATCATCGAGGCGGTGGTGAAGATCTCCGGCCGGCCGCGTTCGGAGATCAACACGCGTTCCAGCAGGGGGAAAAGCTCGTCCACCGGGGTCTCGGCCAGCACCAGGGTCCGCCAAGCGGTCCGCAGCACCGCCCCGAGCGCCGCCTCGTCCGGGCCGTGCCCGCAGACATCACCAACCAGGGCCAGCACACTGCCGTCCGCCAGCTGCACCACGTCGTAGAAGTCACCGCCGAGCACTCCGGCCCGGCCCGCGCGATAGCCGACCAGGACCTCTAGCCGGGTGTCATCGATGGCCGGGCGCGGCAGCAAGGCCCGCTCAAACCGGACCGTCTCCTCGGCCTGGATTCGGGAGCGGTCGAGTTCCCGGTCGGCGGCCTGGAGCTGTCGACGCTGCACGGCATACCGGATCGAACGGCCGAGCAGCGCACCGTCGACCTCGCCCTTGACCAGGTAGTCCTGCGCACCGGCGGCCACCGCCTGCAACCCGGAGTCGGTGTCGGTGCGGCCGGTCAGCACCACCACGGCGGGGGCACCGGCCTCCAACAGCGTGCGTAGCGCGTCCATGCCGTGAGCGTCCGGCAGGCCGAGGTCGAGCAACACACAGTCAACGTCTAACCGGTCGACCGCGTCGGTCAGGGTACGGGCGCGGGCGGTCTGCACGGACAGCCCGGCGTCCTCCAGATGCTCGGCGACCAGCATCGCGTCACCGTCGTCATCCTCGACCAGCAGCAGCCTGATCAGATCAGCATCGGACGGATCGCCGAAATCGTCCGGTGGCGCAGGCCACTCCACTACGTCGGACACCAGATCACCCTTCATCGCCGTCCCCCTGCTACGGAGCCAGGGTGGGGCGATCAGCGGCAAATCGGCATAACCGACGATTCGTCCCGGTGCTGCGCAGCGTAACGGTTACGCAGGCGATGTTAACGACCGAAGTCGCCCGTGACCCGCAGAACGACATCGGTGGCCTCCGGCTCGCCGACACTCACCCGCACCCCGTCACCGGCGAACGGCCGCACCAGCACACCGGCGGCCGTCGCCTGCTGCGCGAAGCGCATCGCGTCGTCACCCAGCGGCAACCAAACAAAGTTCGCCTGCGAGTCCGGCACCTGCCACCCCTGCTCCCGCAGCCCGGTCAGCAGGCGGGTGCGCTCGGCGACGATCCGGTCCACCCGGTCCAGCAGCTCGTCGGTCGCCCGCAGCGAGGCCACCCCGGCCAACTGCGCCAGATGCGACACCCCGAAGGGCGTCGACGCGGACCGGATCCCCGCGGCCAGTCGGGCATCGGCCACCGCGAAGCCCACCCGCAACCCGGCCAGGCCGTACGCCTTGGAGAAGGTGCGCAGCAGCACCACATTCGGGTGTGCGGCCAGCACGGTCGGACCGTCGGGGGCCTGCGGGTCACGCACGAACTCCACATAGGCCTCGTCCAGCACCACCAGCACATCCGACGGGACGGCGGCCAGGAACGTCTCCAGCTCATCGGCGCGCACCGCAGGTCCGGTCGGGTTGTTCGGGGTGCAGACCAGCACCACCCGGGTCCGGTCGGTCACCGCCGCAGCCATCGCCGGCAGATCGAGCCGACCGTCGGCCTGCACCGGCACCTGCACCGACTGCGCACCGGCCAGGGTCACCGCGATGGGATACGCCTCGAAGGACCGCCACGGGTACACCACCTGGTCCCCGGCATCGCAGAACGCGGACAGGATGTGGCTCAGCACCGCCACCGACCCGGTGCCCGCCACCACCTGATCCGGCTGGACACCCAGATGCGCGGCCACTGCCTCGGTCAGCTCGGTGGCGTACATATCCGGGTAACGGTTCACATCCACCGCCCCATCCGCGATCGCCGCCACCACCGAGGGCAGCGGCGGGTACGGGTTCTCATTGGAGGAGAGCTTGAAGGCGGCCGCCCCGACCGGCACCCGAGCGCCGGGCACGTAAGGCGGCAGAGTGGACAGGGCGGGACGCAATCGCACGTGCTTCACACCCCACAGAATGGCACCATCGGGTCATGAGATTCGTCGTGCGCGTGCTGATCAGCGGTGTGGCTCTCTGGCTGGCCGAGATCCTGCTGTCCGGGATGGAGATCATCGGCGCCACCACCACCGGTGGGCGGATCGGGATCATCTTGTTGGTGGCGCTGGTGTTCGGGATCGTGAACGCCATCGTCAAGCCGATCGTGCAGGTGATCAGCATCCCGCTCTACATCCTCACCCTGGGGCTGTTCACCCTGGTGGTGAACGCCCTGATGCTGATGCTCACCGCGTGGATCACCGAGCAGACCGACTGGGGTCTGCGGATCGACTCCTTCGGCACTGCCGTGATCGGCGCGCTGATCGTGTCCGTCGTCAGCTTTGTGCTGTCGGTGCTGATCCCGGAGTCCCGCAAGGACTGACCGACTCCCGGTGGGCGGGTTCCCCCTGAACACCCGCCCACCGGGAGTCGTCATGAGGTCTGGAACGCCCGCGCCATCTCGCGCTGCTCGTCCAGCACCTCGCCGATCCGGGCCTGGACCTCGTCCATCCGCCGGATCGTGCTGCTGACCGACTCGATCCCGGCGGCCACCGCGGTGGTGTTCGCCTGGATGTCGGCCACCTGCTGCTCCACCCGGCTGGTCGCGGCGGAGGTGCCCCCGGCCAGCTCCTTCACCTCGGTGGCCACCACGGCGAATCCACGACCGGCCTGACCGGCCCGCGCCGCCTCGATGGTGGCGTTCAGGGCCAGCAGGTTGGTCTGGTCCGCGATGGTGGAGATCACCCGGATCACGTCACCCACCGCCGCCGAGGACGCCTCCAGCACCCGAACCTGGTCGGCCATCGCCGCGGTCTGGGTCACCGCCTCCTCCGCCACCGCCAACGCCTCCCCCGCGCTCTCGGACAGCCTCGCCACACTGCTCAGCAGCGCCTCGGCGGCCACCCGGTCCCGACTGGCGGCCCGCAGGATGTCCAGCCGCTGCGAGACCAGCCGCACCACATTGCGCAGCGACCCACGTCGGCTCTCACTCAGCTCGATGGTCTCGGTGGTGAAGAAGTCCATCGTGCCCACCACCTCGTCCCCGACGATCACCGGCAGGCACACCCCGGAGCGCACCCCGGCACGCTGAGCAGCGGGTGCCCGCACACAGTCGCTGAGCTCTCCGAGGTCCTTGACGAACACCAGATCACGGCTGCGCCAGGCACGACCGGCCAGCCCGACCCCCTCCGCGAAGCTCGCCGCCAGGGTGACCGCACGGAACTCCTCCCCCGCACTGCCGGACTCCACCACGAACCGCAGCACCCGCGCCTGCCGGTCCACCGCCCAGTACGACCCGTACTCCCAGCCGAACTCCTCCCGGACGGTGTCCAGGGCGGTGCGCAGCGCAGTCTCCTCGTCGTGGCACGCGCCGACCTTGGTCACCGAGGTGGTCACGGCGCGCTGGTCCAAAGCGACCTGCTCGATCTCCCGGGCGGCATGCCGGGCAGTCAACGCCTGCGACACGGTGCGCGCCAGGATGTCCAGCACCGCCACCTGTTCCGGGCCCTCACCGCGCCGGTCCCGGGACAGCAACTCGATCACCGCGATCACCTGCCCGTCCCGCCACAGCGGCATCGTCATCGCCCCGCGCGCACCGGCGGACAGGAAGACCTCGCCCCGGGCGCAGTTCGGCGGGTGCTCCTGCAGATCGGCCACCGGCAGCACACTGTCCTGCTGCCAGGCCAGGCCGCACAGCCCCACCCCCTGGGGCATCGAGAACGAGGGCGACATTCGGGTCAGCTCGGCGGACAGCTCCCCGCACTGCTCACCGAACACCAGCACCCCGCGCGCGGCATCCCGCCGCCACAGCGACGCGTAGTCAAAGCCCAGACCAATCCGGATCACGTCCAACAGTGCGCGGGTGCCGCTGGTCGACGCCTGACGTTCCAGGGTGCGCACCACCTCGTCGAGGGCGCGCAATTCCCGGCCCACATCCGTGCCCTGGTCAAGCGCTTTCCCGGCATCCGCCCGCCGGGTCAGAAGACCCACCATCTCGACATCCCCCCAGGTGTGCTGTGTCGTGCTGATCGACTCTCGGAGAGGCAGTCTGAGGAATCTGGGGGAAATCGTCCGTTCGTCCGGTCGTGGAAGGATGCGGGCATGCCACAGGAGTCCCCCGCGCCCCGCGTCAGCCTCGCGTCGGTCACCCCGGCCCTTGCCCTCGGCCCGCTGGACGGCCGGTACCGCCCCACCGTCGCCCCGCTGGTCGACCACCTGTCCGAGGGGGCGCTGAACCGGGAGCGGATCCACGTCGAGGTCGAGTGGCTGATCCACCTGACCACGCACCAGGTGGTGCCCGGTGCCCCCGTGCTCAGCGACGACGAGCGGGCCTACCTACGCGCGGTGGTCACGGACTTCGGGGCAGCGGAGATCGCCGAGCTGGCCGAGATCGAGCGCACCACCGTGCACGACGTGAAGGCAGTGGAGTACTTCCTCAAGCGGCGACTGGTCGCAGCGGAGGGCACCGCACTGCCCGCCCTCGGCGAGCTGGTGCACTTCTGCTGCACCAGCGAGGACATCAACAACCTGTCCTACGCGCTGATGGTGCAGGGCGCGGTCCGTCAGGTGTGGCTGCCTGCCGCCAGCGCCCTGGTCGACCAGGTGGCCGAGCTGGCCCGCGAGCACGCTGAGGTGCCGATGCTGGCGCTCACCCACGGCCAGCCCGCCACCCCGACCACCCTCGGCAAGGAGCTGGCGGTGCTGGCCCACCGGCTGGGTCGGCAGCTGCGCCGGATCGAGCACGCCGAATACCTGGGCAAGCTCAACGGGGCGACCGGCACCTACGGCGCGCATGTGGTCGCGGTGCCGGGCGCGGACTGGCCGGAGGTGTCCCGGACGTTCGTGGAGCACCTGGGCCTGACCTGGAACCCGCTGACCACCCAGATCGAGTCGCACGACTGGCAGGCCGAGCTCTACGCAGACATCGCCCGGTTCAACCGAGTGCTGCACAACCTGGCCACTGACGTGTGGACCTACATCTCCCGCGGGGTGTTCGTGCAGATCCCGGTGGCCGGTGCGACCGGATCGTCGACCATGCCGCACAAGGTGAACCCGATCCGGTTCGAGAACGCCGAGGCCAACCTGGAGCTGTCCTGCGCGCTGTTGGACACCCTGTCCGCGACGCTGGTCACCAGCCGGTTGCAGCGTGACCTCACCGACTCCACCACCCAGCGGAACATCGGCCCGGCCTTCGGGCACTCACTGCTCGCGGTGGACAACGTGCGGCGCGGACTGGCGGCGCTGTCGGTGAACCACGAGCTGCTGGCCGCCGAGCTGGACCAGAACTGGGAGGTGCTCGGCGAGCCGGTGCAGTCCGCCATGCGCGCCGCCGCGGTGGCCGGGGTGACCGGGATGGAGAACCCCTACGAGCGGCTCAAGGAGCTGACCCGGGGTCGTCGACTCACCGCGGCGGACATGCGGGAGTTCATCGCCGGACTGGGGTTGCCGGAGGAGGTCGCAGCCCGGCTGGCCGAGCTGACCCCGGGGAGCTACACCGGGCTGGCGGCGGAGCTGGTCGGTCGACTGGAGCGCTGAACGCGGTCGGGCTCAGCCCAGAACCGCTGCCCCCGCGCCCGCCCCGCTGACCAGGGACGGCACGTCGATCGCCGCCAACTCCGCCAACCCGGCGGCGTAGGTCGCGGTGTCCCCGACCCGGGCGGCGGTGCGGGCCCGGACGGTGGGCTTGTGCAGGGCAGTGCGGACCCGGCGACGCAGCGCCCGGGCGGACCCTGGGGACAGGGCGGCGCTGACCGTGGCCAACTCGCCCATCACCCGGCGACGCTCGGCCACCACCGGCGGGTCCCAGTCCCGGGTGCGCAGATCCGCCTCGAAGGTCCGGACCTCCTGGGCGACGATCCGACGGGCGGCCACCACGGTGTCCGAGGTGCCCTCCGGGGCGTGCTCCGCAACGGTGGCCAGACCGACCAGGGTCACACCGGGCAGGGTGCCGACCTCCGGGTCGACATCGTGCTGCAACGCCAGGTCGACCACGGCTAGCGGACCGGCGGTGGCCCGGCGCACGGTGTCGGCGTCCAGCAGCGACCCAGCCGCACCGGAACAGGCGACCACCAGATCAATCCCGGCCAGCGCCCCGGCCAGGTCACTGGTGGCGGCATCCACCCCGCGGTCGGCGGCGAACTGCCCGGCCCGGCCGCTGGCGGAGTAGACGGTGATGTCGGTGCAGCCCCGGGCCTTGACCGCCGCGAGGCTGGCCCCAGCGTAGGAGCCGGTGCCGATCAGCAGGCAGCGCACCGTGGACCAGTCCGGCAGCGTGGGCTCGACCAGATCGAGCGCCACCCCGACCACGGAGCGTCCCGCCGCACCGAGTCCGGTCTGCGAGCCCACCGTGCGGGAGGTGCGCGACGCGGCCTGGAACAGCCCTTCCAGTGCGGAGGTGGTGGTGCCGTCCCGGCGGGCGGAGGTCAGCGCGCGACGCACCTGCCCGGCGATCTCCCGCTCCCCCACCACCATGGACTCCAGCCCGGAGGCGACGGAGAACAGGTGCTCGGCCACTGCGGTCCCGGCGACCGGGCTGAGCACCTCGGCGACCCGCTCGGTGGGATATCCGGAGCGCTCGGCGACCACCCGGGTGGCAGCGGCAGCAGCCCCGTCGACCACCTCCGGATCGGCGGTGTCGTCGACATCCAGGTACAGCTCGAACCGGTTGCAGGTCGCCAGGACCACTGCACCGGAGATGGGCGCGAGTCCACTCACGACGTCCCGACCCACCGCATGCGCGTCAGCGGACAGCCGCTCCAGCACGGACAGATCGAGGTCGTGATGGCTCGCCGCCAGGGAGAGCAGCACCACGGCTACGATTGAATCACTCCAGGAAAGGACCGGACCAATCTCCGCGCTGTCGACTCCGTCACGTCCCCTGCCCAGCCTCCCCGACGGGACCGGGCTGCCCTCGACCCATCCGCTGGTTGACGGCCGGACCGCCACCTCCCCCCTGATCGACGCCTACCGCGCGCGCACGCCGCGTCGTCGTCCGGTCTGGTTCATGCGTCAGGCCGGGCGCTCACTGCCGGAGTACCGGGAGTCCCGCGCTGGCACCGCGATGCTGGAGGCCTGCCTGACCCCGCCGCTGGCCGCGGAGATCACCCTGCAACCGGTGCGCCGACACGACGTCGACGCCGGGATCTTCTTCTCCGACATCGTGGTGCCGTTGAAGCTGGCCGGGGTGGACGTGCGGATCGAACCCGGGGTCGGCCCGGTGTTCGGCACCGCCCACCGCACCGCCGCCGAGGTGGACCGGCTGGTGACCGAACACCCCGCGGAGTCCCTGGACGAGGACGCCCTGGCACCAATCACCGAGGCGGTGCGACTCACGGTCGCCGAGCTGGGGTCGACCCCGCTGATCGGGTTCGCTGGGGCACCGTTCACGTTGGCGGCGTACCTGGTCGAGGGCCGACCCTCCCGCGATCACCTGGCGGCGCGCGCGCTGATGCACGGTGACCCGCAGACCTGGGCCCGGCTGACCGCGTGGGCGGCGGATGTCGCGGGCCGGTTCCTGCGGGCACAGGTGCTGGCCGGGGCGAGTGCGGTGCAGCTCTTCGACTCCTGGGCCGGGTCGCTGTCGCTGGACAACTACCTGCGCTCGGTGGCTCCGGCCTCGCACCGGACACTGAGCCACGTCGCCGACCTGGGGGTGCCGCGGGTGCACTTCGGCACCGGGACCGGTGAGCTGCTGGCCGCGATGCGCGATGTCGGTGCCGACGTGGTCGGGGTGGACGACCGGATCGCGCTGGACGAGGCGGTCCGCCGGCTGGATGGTCGGGTGCCGGTGCAGGGCAACATCGACCCCGCGCTGCTGGCCGCACCGTGGCCGGTGCTGGAGGCGCACGTCCGCGATGTCGTCGCCCGCGGCGCGGTCGCCCCGGGTCACGTGGTGAACCTGGGCCACGGGGTGCCGCCCACCACCGATCCGGATGTCCTCACCCGGGTCGTCTCGCTGATCCACAGCATCGAGGACTGACAGGCCCTGGGTCCCTCCCGACCGGCGCACCGACGCGGGAGAGTGGCCCGGGCTCCTCGACGATGACGACGCGGGGTGCATGGCACGAGAGGGAGCACGCAGATGACGCAGACCGCCGATGACTGGGACGCGATCGTGGTCGGGGGCGGGGTGGCCGGACTGGTCGCCGCCCGTGATCTGGCGCAGAGCGGACTGCGCACCGTGGTGCTGGAGGGCTGGCGGAGCCCGGGCGGGCTGGTGGGTCGCCATGAGGTCGACGGGCTGATGCTGGACGCCGGGGCGGAGTCCTTCGCCACCCGCGGCGGTGTGGTGGCGGATCTGGCCGGTGAACTCGGGCTGACCGGCCGCGTCGTCCACCCGGAGCCCTACGGGGCCTGGGTGCGACTGCCCCGGGGCGCCGGTCCGCTGCCCCGCACCGGGCTGTTGGGCATCCCGGCACATCCCTTCGCCGCCGACGTACGCCGCACTCTAGGCTGGGCCGGGTCGCTGCGCGCCGCGATGGACCGGGTGCTGCCCGCACGTCACGGTCTGCGGCCCGCGGGTGAGGTGACCACGCTGGGCGACCTGGTGCGCGCCCGGATGGGGCGTCGGGTGCTGGACCGTCTGGTGCGGCCGGTGGTCGCCGGGGTGCATGCCGCCGAGCCGGACTCGATCGCCGCCGATGCGGTCGCCCCCGGACTGGTCGCCGCCGTCCGCACCGAGGGCGCGCTGAGTGCGGCTGTCCGCGCACTGCGGGCGAATGCCCCCGCCGGGTCCGCGGTGAACAGCCTGGCGGGTGGGCTGCATGTGCTGGTCGACGCCCTGGCCGAGGATCTGCGCCTCAACGGCGGCGAGCTGCGCTGCGAGTCCACAGTGACCGGGGTGCGGCGGGCCGCCGGTGCCGCACGGTTCCGGGTGCAGACCGCCGCGGGCACGTTGACCGCACCGCGTCTGGTGGTGGCCACCCCCGCTGCCACCGACCTGCTGACCGACGTGGCACCGGAGCTGGCCGGGCTGCACACCGACCCCGGGGCGGACATCGTGCTGGCCACCCTGGTGCTGAACGCCCCGGAGCTGGACGATCACCCGCGCGGAACCGGCGTGCTGGTCGCCAAGGACGTGCCCGGTATCCAGGCCAAGGCCCTGACCCATGCCACCGCCAAGTGGGGCTGGCTGGCGCGCGCCGCCGGGCCGGGACGGCATGTGGTGCGACTGTCCTACGGCCGCGCCGGTGAGGGTGCCCCCGCGGTCCCTGCCGACCTGGACGGCCTGACCGATCTGGCGCTGCGCGACGCGAGCGCGATCCTCGGCGTGCCGCTGGACCGCTCCGCGCTGCGCGCCTCGGCCCGGGTGACCTGGCGTCAAGGGCTGCCGGTGCCCAGCGCCGCACACCGGGAGACCGTGCGCCGAGTCCGGGCCGCCGTGGTGCAGGTGCCGGGTCTGGCAGTGGCCGGTGCCTGGGTGGCCGGGAACGGTCTGGCGTCGGTGATCCCGGATGCCCGACAGGCCGCCGCGGACCTCACCGAGCTGCCCGACCCGGGCCCGGCAGCGGCTTCGACAAGGAGCAGCCGGTGACCGAGACTGGCGTCATGCCCCCCTCGCTCCGGGTCGGAACCCGTGCGTCCCAGCTCGCCCTCACCCAGACCGGCCATGTGGCGGACGCCCTGACCCGGTTGGGTGCCGGGCCGCATGAGCTGGTGCGCATCCGCACCGACGGAGATCGCCTCACCGGGTCGCTGACCAGCCTGGGCGGCACCGGAGTGTTCGTCACCGCGCTGCGTGACGCCCTGCTGGGCGACCGCTGCGATGTCGCGGTGCACTCCTTCAAGGACCTGCCCACCGCCGCCGCTGACGGCCTGGTGATCGCCGCCGTGCCGCCGCGCGAGGACCCGCGCGATGCGCTGTGTGCCCGGGACGGTCTGACCCTGGCCACCCTGCCGGAGGGGGCGAGCGTCGGCACCGGCTCCCCGCGTCGCGCCGCGCAGCTGCTCGCCGCCCGACCGGACCTGCGGGTGGTCGACATCCGCGGGAATGTCGACACCCGGTTGGCCAGGGCGCTGGGCGAGGCCGCCGATCTGGACGCCGTGGTGCTGGCCCGCGCCGGACTGTCCCGACTGGGACGACTGGACGCGATCAGCGAGGCGCTGCCGATGGATGTGATGGTCCCCGCCCCGGCGCAGGGCGCACTGGCGGTGGAGGTGCGGGCCGAGGTGCTCGGCTCGGACACCCCGCTGGCCCGGGCGCTGGCAGCACTGGACGACCCGGCTGCGCGGCTGGCGGCGCTGGCGGAGCGGGCGCTGTTGGCCCGGTTGGAGGCCGGGTGTGCCGCGCCGGTGGGTGCGCACGCTCAGGTGGTCGACGGCGGACCGGGCACGGCCTCGGTCGACGACGGAACTGCGCGCCAGTTGGAGCTGGACACCGTCGTCCTGCGCACCGACGGCACCGCGCAGCTGCGGGAGTCGGGCCGCGTCCGACTCACCGGCGACGTCGTCACTGACACCGCCGAGGCCACCGCCCTGGGCGAGCGCCTGGCAGACCGGCTGCTGGCCGACGGGGCCGCCGAGCTCGCGGAGTTGGGCGCATGACCCTCGACACCGGCCTGGTCCCCGCCCCGCAGGGACCGCTCACCGGGCTGCGCGTGCTGGTGCCCCGCGCCACCGAAGGCCCGGACCCGTTGCTGATCGCCCTGCTCGCTGCGGGTGCCACCCCGCAGGTGGTGCCGCTGATCCAGACCGTGCCGCCGGAGGACCCGACCGAGCTGGACGACACCCTGCTGGCTGTCCAGGCCGGGTACTACGGCTGGGTCGGGATCACCAGCGCCGCCGCCGTGCCGGTGCTGGCCGACCGCGCGGAGGAGACCGGACTGGATCTGCCCGAGCTGCTGTCCGCGGTGCGGGTCGCCGCGGTCGGAGGCACCACCGCCCGGGCACTGCGCTCCGCCGGGGTGCGCGTGGACGTCGTGCCCACCGGGCAGTCGTCGGCGCGGACCCTGCTGCGGGTGTGGCCCCCGGTCGACTCCCAGCCCGAGCCGCGCCGGGTGCTGCTGCCGCTGGGCGACCTGGCGGCGGACACCCTGGCTGAGGGACTGCGCGGGCACGGCTGGGCGGTGGACGTGGTGACGACCTACCGCACCGTGCCGGGTCCGATGCCCGAGCCGGAGACCCGCACCACCTGGGCGGACGGTGGATTCGACGCCGTGCTGCTCACCTCGGGCAGCACCGCCCGCAACCTGGTCGACCTGCTCGGCGCACCCGCGGCCGACACCCGGATCGTCTGCATCGGCGACTCCACCGCTGCCGAGGCCACCCGGGTCGGCCTGCCGGTGACCGCCATCGCCACGGAACAGTCACCCAGTGGCCTGGTCACCGCACTGATCGACGCCCTCTGAGGGAGGAACACCATGACCATCGAACGCCCCGGCCGGGTCCGGCCCCGTCGGATTCGCGCCACCCCGGCGATGCGCCGCTCGGTCGCCGAGACCCGGCTGCACCCGGCGGACCTGATCCTGCCGCTGTTCGTGAAGGAAGGGCTGTCCGAGCCCGCCCCCATCGCCTCCATGCCCGGCGTCATGCAGCACACCCGCGACTCGCTGAAGCAGGCGGTGGTGGAGGCGGCCGCAGCCGGGATCAGCGCGATCAACCTGTTCGGTGTCCCAGCGGTGCGGGATGCGGTGGGCACCGGTGCCACCGACCCGAACGGCATCCTGAACCAGGCCATCGCCGACGCCCGCGCCGAGGTCGGTGACGCGCTGGTGATCCAGGCGGACCTCTGCTTGGACGAGTTCACCGACCACGGACACTGCGGTGTGCTGGCCGCGGACGGCACAGTGGACAACGACGCCAGCCTGATCCGCTACGCCGACATGGCGCTGGTCCAGGCCGAGGCGGGGGCCCACATGGTGGCACCCAGCGGCATGATGGACGGCCAGGTCGCGGTCATCCGGGACACCCTGGACACCGCTGGACGTACCGACGTCGGCATCCTGGCCTACTCCGCCAAGTTCGCCTCCGCGTTCTACGGACCGTTCCGGGACGCGGTGGAGTCGACGCTGGAGGGCGACCGCCGGACCTACCAGATGGACCCGGCGAACCGGCGTGAGGCACTGCGCGAGGTCGAGCTGGACATCGCCGAGGGCGCGGATGTCGTGATGGTCAAGCCCGCCGGCCCGTACCTGGATGTGCTGGCCGAGGTCGCCGCGGTCTCGACGGTGCCGGTGGCGGCGTACCAGGTGTCCGGCGAGTACGCGATGATCGAAGCCGCCGCGGCCAATGGCTGGATCGACCGGCGACGGGCGATCACCGAGTCGGTGCTCGGCATCCGCCGGGCCGGTGCGGACCAGGTGCTCACCTACTGGGCGGTCGAGCTCGCCCACTGGCTGCGGGAGGAGTGGCGATGACCGGCATGAACGAGGAGCTGTTCGCACGGGCGCAGGGGGTCGTGCCCGGTGGGGTGAACTCCCCGGTGCGCGCCTACGGTTCGGTCGGCGGCGCACCCCGGTTCCTGACCTCCGCGAAGGGTGCCTATGTCACCGACGAGGACGGCCGCGAGTACGTCGACCTGGTCGGGTCCTGGGGTCCAGCGCTGCTCGGCCACGCCCACCCGGCGGTGCTGGACGCCGTGCACGCCGCCGCCGACCGTGGTCTGAGCTTCGGTGCTCCGACCCGCACCGAGATCGAGCTGGCCGAGGAGGTCCGTCGCCGGGTGCCCGCTGTCGAGCGGCTGCGCCTGGTCTCCACCGGCACCGAGGCCACCATGACCGCCATCCGACTGGCCCGTGGTGTCACCGGTCGGGAGCGGATCATCAAATTCGCCGGGTGCTACCACGGGCACGTCGACTCGCTGCTCGCCGCTGCGGGCTCCGGCGTCGCCACCCTCGCCCTGCCCGGCTCCGCGGGGGTGACCGCCGCGGTCGCCGCCGAGACCATCGTGCTGCCATACAACGACCTGGCCGCTGTCGAGGCCGCCTTCGCCGAACACGGTCCGACCATCGCCGCGATCATCACCGAGGCCGCCCCCGCCAACATGGGTGTCGTCCCCCCGGATGCGGGCTTCAATGCCGGACTGGCCCGGATCGCGCACGCGCACGGCGCCCTGCTGATCCAGGACGAGGTGCTGACCGGGTTCCGGGTCGGCCCCGCGGGCTGGTGGGGCTTGGAGGCGCAGCCCGAGGGCTGGAGCCCGGACATCCTCACCTTCGGCAAGGTGATCGGTGGCGGACTCCCGGTGGCCGGGCTCGGCGGATCGGCCGCGATCATGGATCACCTGGCACCGGTCGGCCCCGTCTACCAGGCGGGCACGCTCTCCGGGAACCCGGTGGCCACCGCCGCCGGACTGGCGACTCTGCGCGCCGCCGACGCCGAGGTCTACGCCCGGGTCAACGCCGCCTCCGCCACCGTCCAGAACGCGCTGCATGAGGCACTGGACGCCGCCGGGGTCGCGCACACCGTGCAGGACGCCGGGAACCTGTTCTCCACCGTGTTCGGCGTCACCGACGGCGTGCGGGACTACGCCGGGATGCTGGCGTCGGAGTCCTGGCGGTACCCGGCGTTCTTCCACAGCCTGCTCGCCGACGGGGTGTACGCGGCACCGTCCGCATTCGAGGCGTGGTTCCTGTCTGCGGCGCATGACGACGTGGCGCTGGACCGGGTGCTGGACGCCCTGCCGCGGGCGGCGCGGGCGGCGGCGGGGGCGAGCGCGCCGGTCTGAAGCACCGCCTTCCGATGTCCGACTGAGGGCCACCCCGCCGATCCGCGGGGTGGCCCTTCGTCTCACGTGATGAAAGCGCTTCCCGACGACACGCCTGGACACGCCGTCCAAACCGATCGCCCCGCTTTGTGCATTTGCACAACGAGACGTCATGACCGATGCTGACTGCGCGTCACAGCGAGCAGGGGGCTCTGTGGCGTTGGCCCGGGGCGGCGGTGCGGCCGCCTCGGGTATCGGACGGGCGCAGGGGGCATCCGTCTGGATGACCAGGGGGCTTGGCATGACCGCACACGATTCGTCCACCGTCGATACCCGCGACCGTCGTCGTCGCTCGCCGGGTCGGCTCCGCGCGATCCTGGCCGCCGTGGGCGTGCTGGGCATCGGTGCCGCCGTCACGCTGGCGGCCTGGACCGACACCGAGTGGATCTTCGGTGGGACCAACAACGAGACCCCGATCGGGACCTCGGTCTTTGAGATCGAGCAGAACGTCTACGACGGGCAGAGCTGGCAGAACCGGGAGAACTGGCCCACCGACGCCACCGCCGGGAAGCTGAACTTCACCGTGGCCGCCGCCTCCTTGACCCCGGGTGCGGTGGTCTACGCGCCGATGCAGCTGCGCGCCGCGCCGGGGTCCATCGGTGGCACCGCGGTGCTGAACGGCGCGGTCGCCGGGCCGAACACCAACGCCGCGCTGTTCGCCGCGCTGACGTACCAGGTCCGCACCGGCGTCACGCAGGCCAACTGCAACGCGGCGGGCATCGGGGCGGGGACGACCATCGTCGCTGCCGGGCAGCCGCTGACCGCCAACGGCACGGCGTCGTTCCCGATCGGCGCGGCACCGAACACCACCACCGGAGGCACGCCGGTGGATGTCTGCTTCCAGATCACGATGCCGTCGACGGCCACCGCCACCGCGTTGCAGGGTCAGACCGTGACGCCGGTGTGGAACTTCGTGGCGACCAGCTCCTGATCGACCGGTGTCCGGTTCGCACAGCGCACCCGCGACACCGGGCCGGGGCTGGCGCCGCGTCGCCGATCTGACCCGCGAGGTGCTGCTGACCGTCGCGGCGGTCTTCGGTGCGGTCTGCGGCGTGGTCATCGTGCTGGTGGTCACCCTGGACCTCGGGGTGATCGTGTTCCGGACCGGGTCGATGAGCCCGACCATCCCCACCGGGTCGGCGGCGCTGGTGCGCGAGGTTCCGGCCCAGGAGGTTCGGGTCGGGGATGTGGTGACGGTGCCCTCCCCGCTCGGGCCATTGCCGGTGACCCACCGGGTGATCTCCACCGAGCCGCTGTCCGACGGCCAGGTCCGGCTGCACCTGCGCGGTGACGCCAACGACGCCGAGGACCCCTTTCCCTATGACGTGAGTGAGGTGCGCCGCGTGGTGGCCCATGCGCCCGGGATCGGCTTCGCGCTGGTCCGCCTGGACGATCCCCTGGTGTTGGGTGGGGTGACCGTGCTGGTGGCCGGGCTGATCCTGTGGGCGCTGTGGCCGTCGAGCAGCGGGGACCGGGGTCGGTCGCGGCGGAGCCCGGCGCCGGTGGCCGGGGTGCTGATCGTCGCGGGTGGTCTGCTGTGGGGCCCGTCGACCCCGGTGGCTCAGGCGGTCGAGGTGCCCGAACCGGTGACCACCACCCCGCCACCTGGTGGCTACCTCGAGGACGACGGGGTGCTGGCGTTGTCCTCCTCGCTGCCCACCGGAGAGGACTGGACGCTGGAGCCGGGCACGGACCTGCTCTGGCGGGTGACCTCCAGCGCGCGACCGCCGGAGGATGCGGATGCGGCCCGGGGTTGGCTATGGGTGAGCCTGGTCGCCGGTGGACCGCTGGTGGAGTTGGACGACGCGATCCGGTTGACGCTGCGGCTGTGCGACGGAGGCTGGGCGGCCGATGGCGACTGCCCCGATGGCGCGCGGGACATCCCGGCCCCGGCGGATCAGGGCGTCGTGTTGGTGGACCGCGCGTCGGTGGGCGCGCTGACCACCGAGCGGCCGCAACAGGTCGCGGTGCGCCTGCAAGTCGCCGACGATCTGC
Organism: Cellulomonas sp. NPDC089187; assembly: GCF_040685135.1. Classification (NCBI taxonomy): domain Bacteria; kingdom Bacillati; phylum Actinomycetota; class Actinomycetes; order Micrococcales; family Cellulomonadaceae; genus Cellulomonas; species Cellulomonas sp. NPDC089187. Next base: position 402,957 of record NZ_JBFBHI010000004.1, read on the forward strand.
CGGACAGTGCGCAGGGGCAGGACATGTACCTCGGGCTGCGGTTCGACGCCTTCGGGGACTCGGTGATCATCGATGAGGGTGGCGAGGTGCCGCCGCAGGGTGGCGAGGACCCCGGGCCGGACGACCCTGACCACGGCGGGGCCGGTCCGGTGGTCGGAGCGGAGCCGGGCGGGACCGACACCGCCGAACCGGGTGGGTTGGCGATCACCGGCGCGGATCTGCGCCCGGCGACCTGGGCGGCGCTGGCCCTGCTGATCGGCTCGCTCCTGCTCAGCTCGGTCCGCGAGCGCCGCGACCGTCGCCTACACCGGGCGGTGGACTCGTGACCCGCCCGGAGCCCACCCGGGCCCGGCCCCGTCACGCCCGACTCGACCCCACTCGCCGTCGACGCCGGATCACCGCCCTCAGCCTCCTCACCGTGCTGGTCGCCGGACTCGCCCTGCACACCGGCCCGCTGCGCGCCCAGCTCACCGACGCCGCGTGGACCGACCGCGAGTACGTGTCCAGCACGCTGGGCACCCGCGCCACCTGGTGCGACACCGGGCTGTACCGCACGACCGCGCGCGGGCAGCTGTTCGCGGGGACGGTCGGTGCGGGGTCGACCGGGTCGGTGTCCGCCGTGACACCGCTGCGGGTCACCCAGACCGGAACGTCGGTCTCCGCCACCCCCGCGTCGGCCACCTCGTCCGGCGCGAACACCTATGTGGCCCCGGTGGCGGCGAGCGCTCTGCAATCGACCACCAGCACGCTGGAGTCCAGCGTCAGCTTCGGCAGCGTGACCGCCGCGCAGAACAACCAGTACGGCAGCGCGGCCAGCACCGGCCTGGTGGTGGGTGGCTCCGGCGCGGTGTCGAACGCCGGGGTGCTGAACGCCGCCACCCAGGCCGCCGGGTCCGGGCTGCCCGATCTGGCCACCGTGGACGTGCGGGCACTGGTGACCCCGACCCTGCTGACCACCGCCCTGGGGTCGGCCGCCGCGACCGACGTCACCGGCGGGCTGCGCCTGATCCCCGGCACCGTGGCGTCCACCACCACCCGGGACGCCTGCATCTCCCGCAACACCACCGCCCGCGCCTACGGGGTCTCCGGGCTGCGGCTGGAGGCGGAGAGCACCAGTCTGCGCGCGGCGTCGACCCAGACCACCGCGGCGGCGACGGCGATCCAGAATTCGTTGACCAGCACCGGGGCGGTGGCATCCACCACGGCGACCAATGTCAACACCGTGTTCCGGACCCGGCAGGAGCTGCTCAATCTGCTCACCCCCGGTGCCTCCACCGGATCGATGTCGCTCAGTGTGGCGGTGAATGTGCCCGCCGCCGTCGCCGCGCTGACCACGCAGACCCTGACCTCCGGTGCGGTGCAGCTCAATTTGGCCACCGGGCGGATGACCGTCGATCTGGCCGCACTGACCAATGCCACCACCGGGGTGAACGGCCTGCCGCCGAATACCGAGGCGCTGACCGCGGCCGTCATGTCCGCTGCCTCGACCGCGGTGGGCAGCCTGCTCCCGGCGTATCAGACCTCCGTGTTGAACGCGATCTCTACCGCACTGAACACCAGCGTCGCCACGATCACGGTCAACACCACCATCTCGCTGCTCGGGCTGCTGCTCTCCGAACCCACCGTGATCACCTACACCGGCACCCTGAACCAGTTGCGCGCCCAGGCCGCGGGCACGGTCGGGGTGTCGGTGGGCGTCAACAACTCGTGCGGCATCCTGACCGCCAGCGCCTGCACCTCGGTCAGGAACTCGCTGAACTCCGCCGGTGGGCAGGCCGATCTCAAGGCAGCGGTGGCGAATGCGTTGACCAGCACGATCTACGGCACCTCCACCACCGCACCGGTGCCGCCGCAGGGGCAGATCGTCGCCGCCGTGAACACCGCACAGACGACGCTCCAAACCCTGCTGGCGAACCTGCCGAATGCCGTCTCCGCACAGGTGAACGTCCAGGCGGATGTCACCAGCCCCGCACCCAGGCCGGTGGTGACGCTGGATGCCGGGGAGCTGGGTGTGACGGCACTGCGTATCGGGTCGGTACCTGCGGGGCGGACCGCGTGGTTGGCCTTCGGCACCTCGGCGGCGGGACCGAACGCGTACCTGCTGGCGCCGTGATCGCCCGCCATGCAGACACGGTGTCACCGAGCTGACCTGCACGAAGATTGTCACGAAACATCCCGTTAACAGTGGGATGTACCCATCGGGCGATTGCTGTGCTTTCCTGTGCCCCACGTCACAGGCCTTCGCCGGTGGCGCGCACCACACGTCGTCAGGCTGCGGAGGCGACGGTTCAGGGGATTCGACACGGAAGAGGAACACCATGACAGCGGTTCACACACGCCGACGGTTGCTCGTGCCGACTGCGGGACTGGTTGCGACCGGCCTGCTCCTGGCCGCCTGCGGCTCGTCGGACGACAGCGGCGGCGACTCCACCGGCGGCGGTGGGGGCGGTGGTGACTCGATCCTGATCGGCACCACCGACAAGATCACCACCATCGATCCGGCGGGCTCCTACGACAACGGGTCCTTCGCGGTGATGAACCAGGTCTACCCCTTCCTGATGAACACCCCCTACGGCAGCCCGGACGTCGAGCCGGACATCGCCGAGTCGGCCGAGTTCACCAGCCCCACCGAGTACACGGTGACCCTGAAGGACGGTCTGACCTTCGCCAACGGGAACGACCTGACCAGCTCGGACGTGAAGTTCACCTTCGACCGGCAGCTGGCGATCTTCGCCTCCGGCGCGGACGGCGGCAACGGCCCCGGCTCGTTGCTCTACAACCTGGACAGCGTGGATGCCCCGGACGACACCACCGTCGTCTTCCACCTCAAGACCGAGAACGACCAGGTCTTCCCGCAGATCCTGTCCAGCCCGGCCGGTCCGATTGTCGACGAGGACGTCTTCGCCGCCGACGCGCTGACCCCCGACCAGGAGATCGTGGACGGTGAGGCCTTCGCCGGGCCGTACACGATCACCGACTACAGCCAGAACGACCTGATCAGCTACGCGGCCAACCCCGACTACCAGGGCCTGCTCGGTGCCCCCAAGAACGACGCGGTGGACGTGCAGTACTTCACCGACGCCTCGAACCTGAAGCTGGACATCCAGGAGGGCAACGTCGACGTGGCGTTCCGCTCGCTGTCCGCCACCGACATCGAGGACCTGCGGGGCAATGACGACGTGCAGGTGGTCGACGGTCCCGGCGGTGAGATCCGGTACATCGTCTTCAACTTCGACACCCAGCCCTTCGGTGGCACCACCCCGGAGGCCGACCCGGCCAAGGCGCTGGCGGTCCGGCAGGCGGTGGCCGACCTGATCGACCGTGAGGAGATCGCCTCGCAGGTCTACAAGGACACCTACACCCCGCTGTACTCCTACGTCCCGGAGGGCCTGACCGGCGCCGCCGAGCCGCTGAAGGAGCTGTACGGCGACGGCGAGGGCGGTCCCGATGTCGATAAGGCCACCGCAGCGCTGGCCGACGCCGGGGTCGAGACCCCCGTGGCGCTGAACCTCCAGTACTCCAACGACCACTACGGCCCGTCCTCCGGTGAGGAGTACGCGCTGATCAAGGACCAGTTGGAGTCCAGCGGCCTGTTCACGGTCAACCTGCAGACCACCGAGTGGGTGCAGTACGCCAAGGACCGCACCTCCGACGTCTACCCGTCGTACCAGCTCGGCTGGTTCCCGGACTACTCGGACGCGGACAACTACCTGACGCCGTTCTTCCTGACCGAGAACTTCCTGGGCAACCACTACGACAACCAGGAGGTCAACGACCTGATCCTGCAGCAGGCCGTCACCGCAGACGCCGACGAGCGCACTGCCCTGATCGAGCAGATCCAGGGGCTGGTCGCTGAGGACCTGTCGACCGTGCCCTACCTGCAGGGGGCGCAGGTGGCCGTGACCGGCACCGACATCGCCGGCGCGGAGGACACCCTCGACGCCTCCTTCAAGTTCCGCTACGGCGCACTGAGCCGCAGCTGATCCACTGGTTCCGGGGCGGACCGCACCTGATGCGGTCCGCCCCGGGCGTCTGTCAGGAGTGCCATGACGTCCACCACCCTCGACCCCACGACGGTCGATTCCCCCACCCCGGGCGTGAAGAAGCGTTCCGGCGGCGGACTGGGTCGCTACATCCTGATCCGGTTCCTGTTGATCATCCCTACCGTCTTCATCCTGGTGACGACGGTGTTCATCCTGATGCGGGCCACCGGTGACCCGATCACCGCGGCCCAGGGCGGCCGACTGCCCGCCGACCAGCTCGCCGAGCGGATCCACGCCGCGGGTTACGACCGGCCGATCCTCACCCAGTACATCGAGTACCTCGGCGACCTGCTGCGCGGGGACTTCGGTACCACACTGTCCGACAGCCGACCGGTCACCGAGGTGCTGACCACCTTCGGCGCCGCCACCCTGGAGCTGGCGTTCTACGCGCTGATCGTGGCCTTCATCGTCGGCATCCCGCTCGGCCTGGTCGCCGCGTACTTCCGCGACCGGGTGCCCGATGCGGTGCTGCGGGTCTTCGCCATCGCCTGCTACGCCACGCCGGTGTTCTTTGCCGGACTGCTGCTCAAGCTGATCTTCTCCGTGCAGCTGGACTGGCTGCCGGTCGCCGGGCGTGCGTCCAACCGCTCCGAGCTCGCCATGCGACGACTGGACAACCCGACCGGCATCTTCCTGATCGACGCGATCCGGACCGGCAACGGTGACGTCATCGCCGATGTGTTGCAGCACGCGATCCTGCCCGCCATCGCCCTCGGCCTGCTGACCGCCGGGGTGTTCCTGCGCCTGGTCCGCACCAATGTGATCGGCACGCTCGGCTCCGGCTACGTGGAGGCCGCCCGGTCCCGCGGAGTCTCGGAGTCCCGGCTGCTGCGCAAGCACGCCTACCGTCCGGCGCTGATCCCGATCATCACCGTGGTCGGGATGCAGGTGGCGATGCTGCTGGTCGGCGCGGTGCTGACCGAGACCACCTTCGAGTGGCGCGGACTCGGGTTCCAGCTCTCCCAGTACCTGCAAGCGCGCGACTTCGTGGCGGTGCAGGGGATCGTCGTGATGCTGGCCGTGATCGTGGCCTTCACCAACTTCGTGGTCGATGTGATCGCCGCGTTGATCGACCCGCGAGTGAGGTACTGATGCGCCACATTCCCGTTCTCCACCAACTGCGGCAGAGCGTCGGCCTGCAACGCGGCATGCTCATCACCGGTCTGATCCTGACCGGCCTGTTCCTGCTCACCGCGCTGTTCGCCCCGCTGCTGGCCCCCTACGGCTACGGCCAGCTCCGCAGCCCGGACACCGGACTGTTCGGTGCCACCCAGCCCCCGTCGTCGGAGCACCTGCTCGGCACCACAGTCGGCGGCTACGACGTGCTGTCCCGGGTGATCTGGGGCTCACGCACCGCGCTGCTGGTGATCGTGATCGCCATCGTCGCCTCGCTGTTCATCGGGGTGCTGCTCGGCCTGATCTCCGGCTACTTCGGCGGTTGGCTGGACCGGGTGCTGGTGGTGATCGCCGACGCGGTCTACGCCTTCCCCTCCCTGCTGTTGGCCATCGTGCTGGCCATCGTGATCAGCGGGGGGCAGTCGTCGATGATCGGCGGTGTCCTCGCGGCGGCGCTGTCCATCACTGTGGTCTTCACCCCGCAGTACTTCCGGGTGGTCCGGGCCGAGACGGTGCGGATCAAGGCCGAGGCCTTTGTCGAGTCGGCGCGGGTGATCGGCGCCGGACACCGCCGGATCATGTTCCGGCACGTGCTGCGCAACGCCACCCGCACCCTGCCGTTGATCATCACCCTGAACGCCTCCGAGGCGATCCTCACCCTGGCCGGCCTCGGCTTCCTCGGCTTCGGCATCGAGGCCACCGCCGCCGCCGAGTGGGGCTACGACCTCAACAAGGCGATCTCCGATGTCAGCTCCGGCGTGTGGTGGACCGCGACCTTCCCGGGAGTGGCCATCGTGCTGGTGGTGCTCGGCATGACCCTGGTGGGTGAGTCACTCAATGACCTGGCCGATCCCCGACTGCGCACCCGTCGCCGGGCGGTGCTCACCGCACAGGACGACACCGCACCGACCGCTGCGGTCCCCGGCGGAGCCCTGACCGCCCACCTCGCCGACCCGGATGGCGTCGACGAGGCCCGCGACCTGGAAGGAGGCGCCCGATGAGCGCCCCGGTTGTCCGGATCGAGAACCTCTCCGTCTCCTTCGCCACCGACGCCGGCACAGTCACCGCCGTGGACGACGTCAGCCTGAACGTCGCCGCCGGGGAGGTGGTGGCCGTGGTCGGTGAGTCCGGCTCCGGCAAGACCGTCACCTCCAAGTCGATCCTCGGCCTGCTGAGCGGCACCGCTACCGTCCGCGGTGCCGTGGTGCTGACCAGCAAGGACGGCAGCACCGCACATAACGTGGTCAGCCTGCGCGGCAATGCGCTGCGCCAGGTCCGGGGCCGGGATGTCGCGATGGTCTTCCAGGAACCGTCCACCGCACTCAACCCGGTGTACACCGTCGGCTGGCAGATCATCGAGGGCCTGCGCGCGCACCGGAAGCTCAGCCGCAAGGCCGCTCGCGCCGCCGCCATCGACATCCTGCGCCGAGTGGGCATCCCCGACCCGGAACACCGGATCGACCAGTACCCGCACGAGTTCTCCGGCGGTCAGAAGCAGCGGATCGTGATCGCCCAGGCCCTGGTGCTCGACCCCGGCGTGATCGTCGCCGATGAGCCCACCACCGCCCTGGATGTCACCGTGCAGGCCGAGATCCTCGACCTGCTGCGCCGCTGCCGGGACGAGTTCGGCACCGCCATCGTGCTGATCACCCACAACATGGGCGTCGTCGCGGATCTGGCCGACCGGGTGGCGGTGATGTATGCCGGGCAGATCGTCGAGCAGGCCCCGGTGCGGCAGCTGTTCTCCGCCCCGGCGCACGAGTACACCCGTCGACTACTCGATGCGGTCCCCCGGATCGGCACCGGCACCGCGCACGCCCGGGCCCGCGCCGCCGCCCGTCCGGAGGGCTGGGAGTCCGCCCCGCCCGTGGTCGAGGCGCGCGGCCTGGAGATCACCTACCCCGGACGGTTCCGCCGCCCCGGGTTCCGCGCCGTCGACGGGGTCGATCTGGCGATCCGACCCGGTGAGGTGCTGGGCCTGGTCGGTGAGTCCGGTTCTGGCAAGACCACCATCGGTCGGGCCATCGCCGGACTGACCACCGTCACCGGGGGCTCGCTCAGCGTGCTCGGCACCGAGATGAACGGCGTCCGCGAGCGCGACTTCCGCCCGGTGCGCCGCCGGATCGGCTTCGTGTTCCAGGACCCGGCCACCAGCTTCAACCCGCTGCTCACCATCGCCCAGTGCGTGGCCGAACCGCTGGTGGTGCACGGCAAGGCCCGCTCCGCCGAGGAGGCCCGCGCCCGGGTGGACGAGCTGCTCGAATCCGTCCAGCTGCCCCCGGCCTACGGCGACCGATTCCCGCACGAACTCTCCGGCGGTCAGCGGCAGCGTGCCTCCCTGGCCCGGGCCATCGCCCTGGACCCGGAGCTGCTGATCGCCGACGAGCCCACCAGCGCCCTGGACGTGTCCGTGCAGGCCCGGGTGCTGGAACTCTTCGCACAGTTGCAGGAGCAGTTGGGCTTCGCCTGCCTGTTCATCAGCCACGACCTGGCCGTGGTCGACCTGCTCGCCGACCGGATCGCCGTGCTGCACCGGGGGCGACTGGTGGAGGAGGGCACCGGGGCGCAGGTGCTCGGTGACCCGCAGCAGGACTACACCCGGCGGCTGCTGGCCTCATTGCCGGTGCCGGACCCGGTGGAGCAGGAGCGGCGGCGGGAGGAGTGGCGGGCGCTGCGCTGACCGCTCGCCCCGGACGACGACGGCCCGATCCCTCCACCGAGGGGTCGGGCCGTCGTGGCATCGACCGGTGTCACTCGCAGCCGACGCCGTCCCCATCCCGGTCCAGCGCGGAGCGGTACCCCGGCTCACCCCGGAGAACCGGCGCAGCACCGGCGGCCCGGGCCGCGGCGCAGTTGGCGTAGTACGTGCTGCCCCCGCCAGTGTTCGCGCTGGTGTCTGGGGCAGCCGGGGCGGCGGGGGTGTCGACGGTGGTCGTACTGGCTGCGGCCTCACGGGCGGCGACATCGGCCTCCCGAGCAGCGATGGCGGTCTCCGACTCGGCCACAGCAGTCTCCCGGGCCTGCACCGCCGTCTCCCGTGACGCCACGTCCTCGGTGCGGGTGTCCAGACCGGTCTCCTGCTCTTCCAGCGCCTCTTCGCGCTCGGAGACGTCGGCCTCCCGGGCGGTGAGCGTGCTCTCCCACTCGGCGAGCCGCTGGTCCTCGGCCTGAGCAGCGGAGTTGTCTCCCGCCGTGCCGATCACCAGGCCCACCACCAGTCCGACGATCAGCAGGATGACCGGGCGACGGCGCTCCCCGGGCTCGCCAAACAGCCGCGTCCACAGCGATCGGCGCGGCGACGGTGACGGTGCGGACTGCTGCGGCGGCGGTCCGGGTGTCAGATACGGACTGGCGGTGGTGGGCGCGGACACAGTTTCCCCCTGCTGACGTGCGTGGATGAGTCCGCACAGTCTTGACCAGCGGGAACACCGTGGATGCCGGTTCACTGCCTTCTGTCCCATTTCGGGGTTTTCGGTCGCCCGAACGGAGCAATGGAATACCCCCGGGGGGTATAGCGTTGACCACGTCGCACCGACACCCAGGAGGCCCCCGTGCACGGCTACACCCCCGCCAAGGACGACTACGCCAACCGCATGCGTCGCATCGAGGGGCAGGTCCGCGGCATCGCCCGCATGATCGATGAGGACGTGTACTGCATCGACGTCCTGACCCAGATCGCCGCAGTGACCAAGGCCTTGCAGTCGGTGAGCATCAACCTGGTCGAGGACCACCTCGGGCACTGCGTGGTCGACGCCGCGCGGCAGTCCCCCGAGGAGGGCGACGCCAAGGTCAAGGAAGCCGCCGAGGCCATCGCCCGGCTGGTCCGCAGTTGAACCCCCGAGAGGAACCCACCATGACCACCACCACCTTCTCCGTCGACGGCATGACCTGCGGCAACTGCGTGAAGCACGTGACCGAGGAGCTCACCGCGCTCCCCGGCGTGCAGGACGTCCGGATCGACCTGGTCGCGGGCGGTTCCTCGCCGGTGACCGTCACCTCCACCGCCCCGCTGGACGACGCCGCCATCGCCGAGGCCGTCGACGAGGCGGGCTACGCCGTGACACCGAAGGGATCGTTGGTGTGACCGAGGACAAGCCGCTCGGCACCGTCGACCTGGCCGTCGAGGGGATGACCTGCGCCTCCTGCGTCGCCCGGGTGGAGAAGCGCCTGAACCGGGTGCCCGGCGCGCAGGCCACCGTGAACCTGGCCCTGGAGTCGGCCCACGTCGAGCTGCGTCCCGTCGACGGCGTCACGCCAGACACCGAGGCGCTGGTCGAGGCGGTCCGCAAGGCGGGCTACGAGGCGACGGTCACCGGCGGCACCGGCAGCGGCGCACCCACACCGACAGCCACAACCCAGCAGCACGCGGGGCATGAGCACGGTGGTCATGCGGGCAGTCACGGCATGACCGCGATGGACCACGACATGCCCGGCATGGACCCGGTGGAGCACGCGCTCTCCGGTCACACCATGGCCCCCGGGCACGACATGGACCCGGACGAGGACACCTCCGCCCCCACCGACCAGCGCGGCACCGATCTGCGCCGACGCCTGCGGGTGGCGACCGTCCTGACCGTCCCGGTGGTGCTGCTCAGCATGATCCCGGCGTTGCAGTTCACCGGCTGGCAGTGGCTGGTCACGGTGCTCGCCCTGCCGGTGGCGACCTGGGCGGCGTGGCCGTTCCACCGGGCCGCCTTCCGCGCCGCGCGGCACGGCTCGTCGACGATGGACACTCTGGTCTCCATCGGGATCATCGCCGCGGTGGGCTGGTCGCTGTGGGCGCTGCTGCTCGGTGGCGCGGGTGAGCTCGGGATGACGATGACCCCGACCCTGTGGCCCGCCGCCGACCAGCACACCGGGATGCCGGAGCTGTACTTTGAGGTGGCGGCGGTGGTCACCACCTTCCTGCTGGCCGGGCGCTATGCGGAGCACCGTTCCCGTCGTCGGGCCGGTGATGCGCTGCGCGCCCTGCTGGATCTGGGCGCGAAGGATGTCGCCCTGCTGGTGACCGGTCCGGACGGTCGCCGCAGCGAGCGCCGGGTGCCGATCGGGCAGCTGTCCGTCGGAGACGAGTTCGCGGTCCGCCCGGGCGAGAAGATCGCCACCGACGGCACCGTGGTCGAGGGCACCAGCGCGGTGGACACCAGCCTGCTCACCGGTGAGCCGGTGCCAGTGGACGTCTCTCCCGGCGATGAGGTGACCGGTGCGACCATCAACACCTCCGGGCACCTCGTGGTCCGCGCGACCCAGGTCGGCGAGGACACCCGACTGGCCCAGATCGGTCGCCTGGTCACCCGCGCGCAGACCGGCAAGGCACCAGTGCAGCGGCTGGCCGACCGGATCTCCGCGGTCTTCGTGCCGGTCGTGTTGGTACTGGCAGTCGGCACCCTGGCGGTCTGGCTGCTGTCCGGCGGCTCGGTGCAGTCGGCCTTCACCGCCGCGGTGGCGGTGCTGATCATCGCCTGCCCCTGCGCCCTGGGCCTGGCCACCCCGACCGCACTGTTGGTGGGCACCGGACGCGGCGCGCAGCTCGGCATCCTGATCAAGGGCCCGGAAACCTTGGAGCAGACCCGCACGGTCGACACCGTGGTTCTGGACAAGACCGGCACCCTCACTCAGGGCCGGATGGAACTGGTCGATGTGCTGACCGCTCAGGATCGCGAGGAACTGCTGCGGTTGGCCGCTGCCGTCGAATCCCGCTCCGAGCACCCGATCGCCCAAGCCATCGCCCGCGCGGCCCAGACCGGCGACCTGGATGTGCACGAGTTCCGGAACATCCCGGGCCGCGGCGTTGAGGGTGTGGTCCGGGCACCGCACACCGGTGTCACCCTCGGCCGCCGCGTGCTGGTCGGACGACCGCAGTGGCTGAGCGAACAAGGCCTCGACGTCGACGACGACCTGGCGGCACGGTTCGCCGCCGCGGAGCAGGACGGGGCGACCGCCGTCATGGTCGCCTGGGACGGGTCTGCCCGGGGTGCCCTGGTGCTGCGCGACCCGCTCAAGCCGACCTCCGCGCAGGCGGTGGACGAGCTACGGGCGCTCGGGCTGCGACCGGTGTTGCTGACCGGGGACAACGCCGGTGCCGCCCGCCGGGTCGCCGCCGAGGTGGGCATCGCCGACGCCGATGTCATCGCCCAGGTGCTGCCCGCCGACAAGGTCGATCGGGTCGCCGCGCTGCAAAAGCAGGGCGCGCGGGTCGCGATGGTCGGTGACGGGGTGAATGACGCCGCCGCCCTGGCCACCGCGGACCTCGGCCTGGCGATGGGCACCGGCACCGATGTCGCGATCGAGGCCGCCGACGTGACCCTGGTCCGGGGCGATCTGCGCTCCGCCGCCCAGTCGATCCGGCTGTCCCGCCGCACCCTGCGGATCATCAAGCAGAACCTGTTCTGGGCCTTCGCCTACAACGTGGCCGCGATCCCGCTGGCCGCACTGGGGCTGCTCAACCCGATGATCGCCGGGGCCGCGATGGCGTTCTCCTCCGTGCTGGTGGTGACCAACTCGCTGCGCCTGCGCCGGTTCAGCTGACCGCACCGGCGTCTGACCGCCCTGCACACGACGCCCGGGATCTCACACCAGGTCCCGGGCGTCGTGCGGCATGATGGCGACCCGTCGATGCCGACCCGTGCTGGAGGAACCGCCGTGACCGCTGCCCTGGAGATCGCCATTCAGGACACCGAGGGCTACCGGATCGCCGCCGACGCCGGTGCCGCCCGCGTCGAGCTCTGCGCCGGATTGGCCGCCACCGGTGGGCTCACCCCCAGCGCCGGACTGCTCGGCACCGTGCTCGGTGCTCGCGCGTACGTCCGCGGCACCGGTCACACCGCACCGGAGGTGCACGTGCTGATCCGCACCCGCCCCGGCGACTTCCACTACCGCGAGCACGAGGCCGACGTGCTGATCCGCGATGTCCGGATGGCCCGCGATTCCGGTGCGGACGGCGTGGTGGTCGGCGGGCTCACCGCCTCCGGCGAGGTCGACCGGCCGCTGCTGACCCGCCTAGTCGAGGCAGCGGAGGACATCGCCGTCACCTTCCACCGGGCCATCGACACTGTCGCCGACCCGCTGGCCGCCCTCGACCAGCTGGCCGACGCCGGGGTCACCCGCGTGCTGACCTCCGGAGGTGCACCCCGCGCCATCGACGGCGTGGACCGACTGGCCGCACTGGTCGCGCACAGTGCCGGTCGAGTGCAGGTCATGGCGGGGGGTGGGGTGCGACCCCAGGACATCCCCGCGCTGACCGAGCTCGGCGTGGACGCGGTGCACCTGTCGGCCAGCCGCGCGGTCTCCGCGGACGGTGGTCCCGGCGGGGGCGGGGACGCGGGGTACACGGTGACCGACCCGGAGCTGGTCGCGGCGGCGGCCCAGGCGATCCGGGGCTGAGTCGGCCCCAACCTGTGGCCCAGGTTGGGGCGTTCCCGGCTCAGCGAGCACCCAGCACGGCCTCCATCACCGGAATCCCCAGCCCTCCCCCAGCGGGCTCCCGGGCACCAGCCGTACTCTGCCCAGGTGTCCCAGCGTGACGCCCCGGCATCCCGGTCCGACGCCTCCGACCCGAGCGGCCCTTCCCGTCCGGGCGGTCGGTCGCGACCCGGCGACGACTCCCTCGTGGCCACACCCGACCCGCGCACCGACGGCCAGGCCCCGCCACCCTCCGAGCGGGCCCGTCGCCGCCGCCTCGGCGTCGAGATCTGGATCGTCCTCGGCCTGTCCCTCGGCAAATCCGGCGTCTACGCCCTGGTCAACATCGTCGCCCGCCTCACCGCCGACACCTCCCTGCGCGAGCAGTCCACCGCCCTCAACACCAGCCAGTCGTCCCGCCCGTACCTGGATCTGACCTACCAGCTGCTGTCCATCGGCTTCGCGCTGGTCCCGGTCGCCCTCGCGCTGTACCTGCTGTCCCAGAACGGGCGCAGCTCCCTACGCCGGATCGGTCTGGACCGTGCCCGGCCCCTGCGCGACCTGGGCATCGGTGTCGGACTCGCCGCGCTGATCGGTCTGCCCGGGCTCGGCCTGTACGTAGTCGGGCGGGCCATCGGCATCACGGTGGAGGTGCAGGCCGCGGCCCTGAACAGCGCCTGGTGGACCATCCCGGTGCTGCTGCTCTCCGCCCTGCAGAACGCCCTGCTGGAGGAGGTGATCGTCGTCGGCTACCTGATGGAACGCCTGCGCGAGCTGCGCTGGGGACCGGTGGCGATCATCGCGGCCAGTGCCCTGCTGCGCGGCTCGTATCACCTGTACCAGGGCATCGGACCGTTCCTCGGGAACGTGGTGATGGGCATCGTCTTCGCCGAGTACTACCGACGACGACGGCGCGTGATGCCGCTGGTGGTCGCACACACCCTGCTGGATGTGGTGGCTTTTGTCGGCTACGCGCTGCTCCCGGCAGCATGGTTGGCGGCGCTGGGGATCAGCTGATCGACCCCGAGGACGCCGCGCTCTCCGTGAACGACTTCAACTGCCGCCCGAAGGACCGGGTCACGAATCCGGCCACGATCATCACCATCCCGCTGATCAGCGCGAACAGCCCGAACATCGCCACCACCACGGTCAACGACTCCTGCGGCTGGATCGCCAACATCGCCCCGAACAGGAACGCCACCAGCCCGAACATCAGCGTGCCCACCCAGCCCAGGTCACGGGCCCGGAACTGGGTCGCCGCGACGATCAGCGCCACGATGCCGACCACCAGCGCCCACAGCGCGAGCAGGTAGAACAGCACCAGCGCGGTCAGCCCGGGCCACAGCATGATCAGCACCCCGAAGGCGATCGACACGACAGCCTCGGCCACCCACCAACCCAGTCCGGGACGTCCGCGGACCAGGAATGCCTGCGCCAGCACGACCAACCCGTCAGCGACGGCGAACAGACCGTAGATCCAGCCCAGCGCGTCCAGGGTGCGCAGCGGCTCCACCAACATGAGCAGGCCGAGCACCACCAGCAGCACACCGCGTAGCACCGGCATCCACCAGACCCGACCGAGCAGTGCCGAGATCCGTCCGTTGACGTCCATCCGAGGCCTCCTGTCCGGGAGTCGACCACCCCCGCGCTGGTCACGCTAGCCCCGGCCCGGGCGTCACACCACGGGAAGGCCGCATCAGCCTCGGGGATGACTCCGCGCCCGATGCACTCCATCGCAGGGACGGAATCTCCCGATGCGGGCTGTTCTGCCGCTCAGTCTGGGCCCACGCTGCCTACACTCCGAGACATGTCCGACGCACCGACCAGCGCGCCGGCGGTGCCGGACAGGTCCGGTGACGACGCCGCGACGCCCACCCCGCCCCGCATCGTCGACACCCCCGAGACCCGGGTCCACCACCCCAGCGACCTGCTGGGTGTGGTGCTGTGCCTGGTCGGCGCGGTGCTGGTGATGGTGCTCGCCACCTACGCGCACAACACCACCTCCGGTGTCGCCGAGGACGTCGAGGGCGTCGCCTCCCTGCTGCAGGACCTCCTAGTGGTGCCGACCGCACTGCTGGAGAGCATCGTCACGTTCTTTGTGCCGGCGGCGGTGTTGGCGGAGCTGGCGATCCGGCGGCTGGGACGGCAGATCCTCGAGGGTGTCGGCGCATCCGTGGTGTCGGTGTTCGCGTCGTCGACAGTGCTGTGGTTGGTCGAGCACATCGGCTCCGATCAGCTGGTGTCCGGGTTGTCGGTCCGGCTGGGCGGGGTGTGGACGGTGACGATCCCGGGCTACATCGCCCTGATCGCCGGTCTGTTGACCGTCACCGGTCCGCGTACCCGCCGCCGCACGGTGGCCTGGTCCTGGAATCTGGTCTGGGTCGCGATCGGGATCATGGTCATCACCGGGTCGGTGTCGATCACCGGGGTCGGCGTCGCCCTGCTGATCGGTCGGGCCGGTGGTCTGGCCACCCGCTACGTCTCCGGCGCGCGCTCCGAGCGGGCGTACGGCACGAGCCTGGTCGACGGGATTCGCCGAGCCGGATTCGATCCCGCGTTACTGATCCGAATCCCGGACGATGTACCGACCGACGACCTGCCGGTGCCCGCGGATGAGCCCGGCACCCCCGCCGCGCGCGGCATGGCCCGGTACTCCGACCACCGCGTGTACGAGATGACCACCGCCGACGGGTCGCTCTACGACGTGCTGATCTACGACGGCGACCGCCAGGTGATCGGCTTCCTGTCCCGACTGTGGCGCTCGATCCGACTGCGCGGACTGGACGGCCGGTCCACGGTGTCCCTGCGTCAGGCCGCCGAGCGCTCTGCGCTGCTCAGCTACACCGCCACCGCCGCCGGAGTGTGCTCCCCGCAGCTGCACGCACTGTCCGAGGCAGAGTCCTCGATGATCCTGGTCCAGGACCGGATCGACGACGCGGTGCCCTTGGCCGACCTCAACCCGGAGGCCATCGACGACGACGCCCTGCGCGCGATCTGGGCGCAGCTCGGCAAGGCCCATGAGGCTGGACTGGCGCACCGCGCGCTGACCAGCGACGTGGTGCTGCTCGGCCGCGACGGGGACGGTGCCCCGCAGGTGTGGTTGATCGGCTGGGAGCAGGGCGATGTCGCCTCCTCCGAGCTGGCGCAGCGGATGGACCGGACCCAGATGGTGGCGCTGCTCGCGCTGCGGGTGGGCCCGACCCGCGCGTTGCAGTCGGCGGTCGCCGTGCTGGACGAGGGTGACATCGCCGCCATCGGCCCGCTGTTGCAGACGGTGGCTCTGCCCCGCCGCACCCGTGAGGAGCTGCGCGCGCACAAGCAGGTGCTCGCCCAGCTGCGTTCCGCCCTGGTCGACACCCTGCCGCAGGCGGATGTGGAGCCGGTGGCGCTGAACCGCTTCGGTGCCCGCACCCTGATCACCGTGCTGCTGACCGTGGCCGCCGTGATCGTGCTGCTGACCACGATCAACTTGCAGACCATCCTGGACGCCCTGCAAGAGACGGACTGGCGGCTGAGCCTGCTGGCCTTCGCCTTCGGCATGAGCACCCTGTTCGGTGCGGCCCTGACCCTGGTGGCGTTCTCCCCGGAGAAGATCTCGCTCTGGCGGGCCACCGTCACCCAGTCGGCGGCGACCTTCGTGGCACTGGCCGCACCGGCGGGCATCGGTCCTGCGGCGTTGAATCTGCGCCTGCTCACCCGCCGTGGCGTCTCCGGTCCGCTGGCCACCGCCACCGTGGCGCTGGTGCAGGTGTCACAGTTCGTGGTGACGGTCCTGATGCTGCTGGTGCTGTCGGTCGTCTCCGGCACCAACCAGCTGGAACGGTTCACCATCTCCCCCACTGTCATGCTGGCGGTGGGCATCCTGGTCGGGCTGATCGCCGCGCTGATGCTGGTACCGAAGGTCCGGCAGTGGGTGGCCGCCAAGACTCTGCCCACGCTGCAGCAGACCTGGCCGCGGCTGATCGAGGTGGTCGGACAGCCGAGCCGTCTGCTGCTCGGCATCGGCGGCAACGCGCTCACCACGCTGGGCTACGTGCTGGCCTTCGAGGTGTGTCTGCGGGCCTTCGGTCAGGATCTGTCGCTGGTGCAGGTCGCCATCGTGTTCCTGCTCGGCAACACCGCCGGATCGGTCGCCCCGACCCCGGGTGGCGTCGGCACCACCGAGCTGGCCCTCGGTGGTGCGCTGGCCGTGGTCGGCGTGAACCCCGGTGTGGCGACGTCGGTGGCGGTGCTGTTCCGGGTGCTGACCTACTGGCTGCGCATCCCGGTGGGCTGGGCGTCGATGCGCTACCTGCGCAAGGTCGGCGAGCTGTAACCGCCCAAGGTCGGTGCCGGTCAGCTCAGCGCGGTGCTGGTGGTCTGCGCCGGAACCTGCGCGAGACGGGCGGCGGCGATCCGGCTCCACGCGCTCACCCGGGACGCCAGCCGATCGGCCAGGTCGTTCTCGGTCGGCTCGGAGTACCCGCGCTGGTCCATTGCCCATCCTTCGTTCGGCAGCCCGGCTGACCTCAAGGGTCCCGTGGCTTTGCGTCCCCTCCTCGCGGAGGGTTTGCCCTGTCGCTGACGAGTCAGACTCTAAGTTCGCGACGACCTGTCCGGAAGGCGGTGGTGGGAGCGGGATGTCCGAAAGGGTGGATTTCACCCGGTCATCAGGTGGTGGAAGCGCCCCACCCGAGTGGGCCGCCATTACAGGCTGCGCAGGAACGATCCCAACAGCGGGCCAGCAGTGTCCGTCCCCGAGCTGCCGGTCTCCACGAATACCGCGACGGCCAGATCACCCTGTCCCGCGATCATCCACGCATGCGCCTGCGACCCGTCGCCGTACTGTGCGGTGCCGGACTTGGCGATCACCTCGGCGCCCGGCACATCCTGCAAGAACGTCGAGCCGCCCTCGGTGACCACCGCTCGCATCATCGACCGCAGCGCCTCCGCCTCGGCACTGCTCAACGGGTGCGCCACCTCCGCGGGCTCCGTGGACTGCTCCGCGCCCACCACCAGCTGCGGCACCACCCGCTCACCAGCAACCACCGACGCCGCCACGGTGGCCATGCCCAGCGGCGTGGCCTGCACCCGACCCTGACCGATCAACGACGCCGCGTGGTCAGTGCCGGTGGAATCGGTCGGCACCGACCCCAACACTCCCGCGAAGCCCAACGACGCCTCGGTCAGCCCCAGCGACTGTGCCGCATCCGCGAGCGCCGCCTGCGGCACCGTGTCCCGGGCCCCCAGGAATGCCGTGTTGCAAGAGTTCGCCACTGCGGTGCGCAGCGTGATCGTCCCCAGGCGGTCAGTCGGGTACCCCGGCACGTTCTGGAACTCCCGACCGTCCACATTCAGCGTCGCCGGGCATTCGACCGGGGTGTCCGGCGTCGCACCGGTCCGCAGCATCGCCAACGCACTGGCCACCTTGAACGTCGACCCCGGCGCGTACATCCCCAGCGTCGCCGTGGACGACCCGTCCCCACCCGGACCACTGGCCGCCGCCAACACCTCTCCGGTGGACGGCCGGATCGCCACCAGCGCGGAGGCACCCGTGGTCTGCGAGGACAGCACGTTCTCCGCGATGGACTGCACCCCCGCGTCCAACGTCAGTCGCAACGGCTGCCCGGCCACCGGTTCGCTGGTGACCAGCACCCGGTCCCCGGCCGTGACCTCCAGGCCCGGGGTGCCGCGCAGCTGCTCGTCGTACTGGCGCTGCAACCCGCTCAGCCCGGTCATGTCACCGGCCGCGACCGCACCCTCGGACTCCTCGACGATCTCCGCCGTCGCCTGGCCCACACTGCCCAGCAGTGGGCGGGCGAAGGTCCGGGTCGGAGCCAGCGGCAGGGTGTCGGCCATGATGTTGACCCCCGGCAGCTCCGCCAGGGCACCGAGCGAGTACGCCGGGTCATCGTCCCGGATCACGATCGCCTCGACAAAGGCCTTCTCGCCCGCGGCGGCCACCTGTGCGGCGTAGGCCTCCGGGTCGAGCTCCAGTGCGGTCGCCAGCTGCCGGGCCGCACCGTCCCACTGCTCCGCAGGCAGGTAGGTCTTGTCGATCCCGACCCGGTTCACCATCCGGTCCTCGACCAGCACGGCATCCCCCGCACCGAGCACCTGCGCCCGGTCCGCGCTGGTACGCCGCACGGTCAGCACCTCGGCATCGGTCAGATCCGGGGCCAGCAGCAGCGAGGACCACTCCGCCTGCCACTGGTCGTCCACCCGGCTCAGATTCGCGTGGGTGTCATAGGTCCAGGGGGTCCCGTCGAGATCCCAGCTGTAGCTCAGCGTCACCGTGGCCGCATCGTCGCTCTGCCCGTCCACCACCGTCCCGGCCTGCACGGTCGGCTGCCAGGGCTCAAGTCCGGCCACCACCTCGTGCCGTCGGTCGCCCGCCTCCTGCGCGGTCGCGCCCGCCAGCGGCACCTGTGCGAAGTCCCCGTCGGTCAGCGCCTCAGCCAGTGCCTGCGCAACCTCCTGACGCTGGTCGCCGCCGCCGCCGCATCCCGCCAGCGCGAACACCAACCCGCTCGCTATCAGTACCGCCACCGCGCGCATCGCCACCCCCAAGGTCCGGGCACCGTCCTCGATGGCGGCACCGACCGTCGCAGCCTAGGGACCGGCTGTGTCCACCCACACCCGAAGGCGTGCAGGTCCCGTGCACAGCGGTTGACGGTCCTGCGCCCGTTGTCTTGGATCAGGACATGTCGAACGACTCGCCTCGCCGTACCGCCTGATGGACTCCGAGACGTGGGCCAACATCGCCCTGGTGCTGCTGTTCATCTTGATCGGCGGCGTCTTCGCCGGGACGGAGATCGCGCTGGTCTCGCTCCGGGAGAGCCAGATCAACCGCCTGGAACGGCAGAGCGCCCGCGGGGCCCGGGTCGCCTCCGTCGCCCGTGACCCCAACCGGTTCCTGGCCGCGGTGCAGATCGGAGTCACCGTCGCCGGCTTCTTCTCCGCCGCCTACGGCGCGTCCACCATCGCACCGGACTTCGCCCCCGTGATCGAGTCCCTGGGTGTACCCGCCGGACCCGCCGACACCGTCGCCCTCGTCCTGCTCACCCTGGCGATCGCCTACCTGTCCCTGGTGCTCGGCGAGCTGGTGCCCAAGCGGATCGCCCTGCAATCGTCCGCCAAGGTCGCCCTGGCCGTCGCCCCACCGCTGGACCGATTCGCCACCCTGATGCGCCCGGTGATCTGGCTGCTCTCCCGCTCCACCAACCTGCTGGTCCGACTGTTCGGCGGCGACCCCACCGCCACCAGCGAGGAGATGTCCGAGGCCGAACTGCGCGACCTGGTCATCGCCCACCAGGGCCTACCCGAGGACGAGCGCCGCATCCTCGCCGATGTCTTCCGCGCCACCGACCGCTCCGTCGCCGAGGTCATGCGCCCCCGCGGCGAGGTCCGGTTCCTGTCCGTCGACCTCAGCCTCGCCGACGCCCTGGCCGAGGTCCGCGACCAACCCTGGTCCCGCTACCCCGTCACTGGCGACGACGTGGACGACGTGCTGGGCTTCCTGCACATCCGCGACCTGATCGACGCCCGCGACACCAGCCGATCCGTCCGGCACGTCATGCGGGAGATCGTCGCTCTGCCCGGCACCAACAAGATCCTGCCCTCCCTGTCCCGGATGCGCGGTGAGGGTGTGCACATCGCCGTCGTCGTCGACGAGTACGGCGGCACCGACGGCATCGTCACCCTGGAGGATCTGGTCGAGGAGCTGGTCGGGGAGATCCGCGACGAGTACGACATCACCGGCTCCTCCGGGCCCGAACACCGCCCCGCAGCCCCCGGCACCTACGACGCCGGACTGACGATCGAGGAGTTCGCCGACCTCACCGGCCTTGCCCTGGACGACGGACCCTACGAGACCGTCGCCGGGTTCCTGATGGCCCAGCTCGGTCGACTCGGCCGCGTCGGGGACACCGTCACCGTCGCCGACCACCAGCTGGAGATCGTCCAGGTCAGCAACCGTCGGATCGCGCGGATTCGGGTCGTCACCCCCTGACCGGATGCGCCCGCGCCCCGATGGCGTCACCCTGGGAACCGACCAGAAGGGAGCGCCCATGACCGAACGCCTGCTGCTCCCCGCCGTCCCGTCCTCCGTCGCCCGCGCCCGCCACTGGGTCATCACTCTGGCCCGCCGTGCCCACACCGGCCCCGCCGCCGAGCGCACCCTGGAACTGCTCACCAGCGAGCTGCTCACCAACGCCATCGTGCACACCGGCGCGCATGCCCCTGTCACCCTGATCGCCGACCTGCGCGCCGACGCCGTGCGCGTCTCGGTCACCGACACCGACACCACCCTGCCGGTGGTTCGACCCACCAGCCCCGGGCGGCCCGGTGGGAACGGCATGCGAATCGTCGATGCGCTCGCGTCGAACTGGGGCGTGGACCTGCACCCCGCGGTGGGTAAGACCGTGTGGTTCGAGGCGGCGGTGGCCGGTCGAGTGGGGGCCCTGGTCGGAGCGTAAGGTCGGCTCAAGTTGTTGCCCGCACCGGCCGCGCGCACCATCGGACAATGACGAACTATCTGATCTCCTTCCCCAGCGGGGCAATGCAGATCCCCGAGGGCGAATTCCAGCAGGTCGTCGACGACTCGCACGCCGTCGTGCGCGAGGCGAAGGCCGCGGGCGTCTGGGTATTCGGCGGTGGCATCGATGAGAGCGTCCCGCCGGTGCTGGTCGAGGGTGACGGCTCCGTCACCGAGGGCACCTACCCACAGACCGCCCGGATCGAGGGTGGATACACGGTGGTGAAGGTGGACACCCGCGACGAGGCCCTGCATTGGGCGGCGCGGATCGCGCAGGCGTGTCGATGCGCGCAGGAGGTGCGGGCGTTCCAGGACGACCCGGAGAGCTGAACGGCGGCAGTCAGGTCGGTGACGGGCTTCCGCTGATCTCCTCTGACTGCCCCCGTTCCCGCGCCATATCTAGGGATTCCGCGGCCGCTCGAAGGTCGGAGAGGTCCTCGGTCGCAGCCGCCTCCGCCTCACGTGCAGCGCGTGCGGTATCCCAAGCGGTGTACTGGTCAGCGACGTAGGCGTCAATCGCCGCGCGCGAGACTCGGCCGGGGCCCACGAGGATTCCATGCTCGTTGAACTCCAGAAACCGATCAGTCTGCGCACACCACTCGGCCATCAGAGTCTGCTGACGGCGACGCGCACGTGCCTCCGCGAAATCGAGGAACATCGTGGTCAGAAGATTGAGGTCGCTGAGCTCCTCCGGCGTGAGGTAGTTCTTCGCCACCTCCGCATCAGCCTTCCGGATCCGGTCACCCTTCCACGTCGTCAGGCCGAGGTTCGGAGCGGAGGCGTCGAGGCGATCGTGAACGATCTCCGCCGCGGTGTGACCCGTGACGGCGTACAGCAGCTTGTTCTGGATCGTCGCGAAGAAGGTTCGAGCCGTTTCGCTCGTACCGTCGTAGTCGGCGGAGGTTGCGGCAAACAAGTCCCGCAGCTTCTGGTAGAACCGCTTCTCCGAGGCGCGGATGGCACGGATGCGCTCCAGCAGTTCGTCAAAGTAGTCGGCGGCCTCCGCGTCCTTGAGCCGCTCATCAGCCAGGGCGAAGCCCTTGACGAGATACTCCCGAAGCACCGTGGTCGCCCACTGTCGGAACTGCACAGCACGCGGCGTGGTCACGCGGTAGCCGACGGCGAGGACCATGTCGAGGTTGTAGACCTTCACCTCACGCCGGACCTGGCGCGTCCCCTCGACTCGAACCATCAACTCAGAGTTGATCGTTGCCTCGGACACCTCTCCATCGGCCAGAACCCGCCGTATCGTCTGCTGAACGTTCTGCACCGAGGTGTCATAGAGCTCGGCCATCTGCGCCTGGGTCAACCAGACAGTTCCGTCAACCGCACGGAGCTGCACGACCGACCCGCCGTCACCCGTCCGGTAGAGCACGACCTCCCCTCGGGCCGCACCGGTGGTCGCACCCTCCTTGGCGTCAGTCATCGCGAACCTCCTCGACCGACTGCGCAGCCGCCACTGCTCGACACATTGGAAGCTTGGCACCTCGGCTCACTCACTCGCGGCCTCCTGTCTGCTCGCGATGAACTTAACGTCCCGGAAGACACGCTCGGCCGCCTTCCTGCCCAGGTCGGTCAATGGCTCCCACTCCGCGTCGGCGTCGAGGAGGCAGATCCGCAAGAATGCCCTACGCCTGCATATCCACGAACCGCGAGTAGTGCCCCTGGAACGCCACCGTGATCGTGTCCGTCGGACCGTTACGGTGCTTCGCCACGATCAGGTCCGCCTCCCCCGCACGCGGCGACTCCCGCTCGTAGGCGTCCTCGCGGTGCAGCAGGATCACCATGTCGGCGTCCTGCTCGATGGACCCAGATTCACGCAGGTCGCTCATCTGCGGCTTCTTGTCACCACGCTGCTCGGGGCCACGGTTCAGCTGGGAGAGGGCGATCACCGGCACCTCCAGCTCCTTGGCGAGCAGCTTGAGCGCACGGGAGAACTCGGAGACCTCCTGCTGGCGGGATTCGACGCGCTTGCCGGAGCTCATCAGCTGGAGGTAGTCGATCATCACCAGTTTGAGGTCGTGCTTCTGCTTGAGCCGTCGGCACTTGGCGCGGATCTCCATCAGCGACATGTTGGGCGAGTCGTCGATGAACAGCGGTGCCTCGGAGATCCGGCCCATCGTGCTGGCCAGCTTCTGCCAGTCCTCGTCGCCCATCTGACCGGTGCGCATCTTCTGCAGCGCGATCCGGGCCTCGGCGGCGAGCAGTCGCATGGTGATCTCGTTGCGGCTCATCTCCAGGGAGAAAACGACCGACGCCATGTTGTGGTGGATGCTCGCGGCTCGGATCATGTCGATGCCGAGGGTGGAGTTGTGCGTGGGGACGAAGCTCTCCGACGCCAGGTACAGGTGCGAGGCGTGGTCGATCTCCACGCAGCGGACCGGCACCGAGTCGATGGGGGTCACCGACTCGATCATCCGCTGGCGCAGCCGCGCGGTGCTCGGGCGACGACGGTCCTTGTGGACGAGGCGCTTACGTTCCAGGGCGAAGACGTCGTCATCAGTGGTGAAGGTGAGCGTGTAGCAGATCGAACTCTCCGGCGTGCGACCCCGCACGACGCGGGTCGACCACCCGGTGCGGTAACCCAGGGAGTGCACAAGCTCCCGGATGTCCTCTGCGAGACGTCGGTTGGTCACCGCGATCTGCGGGCTGCCCGTGGGGTTGACGGTCCCGTCGGTGTCCAACAGTCCCGCGAGCAGGGCACGGCGCTGCTGCTCAGACGCTCGGAGGTACGCGACCGGAATGTGCTTGTTCCCGAATACGCCCAGCGAACGCAGGCGGCCCGCCACCGACCCGTTGGCCCGGTGGCATTCCTGGCAGCGGCGGCCACCACTGGACGGGGCGCCACAGTCCTGGCACTGGGGCACGACGGTCAGGTCGGCGGGGCCGGTGAGCTTGCCCCCGCAGGATCGTCCACAGGTCCGCACCTGGCTGCGCTGCGGAACGAAGGGCGCGCCGCAGACCGCGCACTCGCGCGCCTCGACCGTCGGCTCCTCGGGCAGCTTGATCGAATAGAGCCGGGCCGAGCCGTCACGGTGACTGAGCTGGGACTCGGTGACGTACCCCAGCCCCTCGATCATCATCGCGATCTCCGGGTCCACCGAGGTGAATCGCGCCGACGTGCTGTGGCCGTCCCCCAACCAGACACCGAGCACGTACGGATCGATCGGCAGGTCCGCATCCGGCAGCAGCAGCGGCGCGGCGGTCCGCACGGCGTGGTTGGAGCGGCGGTCGGCGGTGGGGCAGCGCAGCGTGGCGGCGATCTCCTCCGTGGTCCGGATGCCGGTCTTCCCGGTCAGGGCACGCCGTTCGGCACGGGTCGCGGTCTCCCACTCGTGCCAGGCGTCGGCGACGATCTGCGTGCCGTCGTCGAACCGGACCAGGTAGCAGGGCCGGTCGGTCATCACGTCAGTGGTGGCGACGACGGTGGTGGGGGTGCCGTCGGCGGCGATCAACTGGTCACCGACCTGGACCTCCCCCATGGTCGTCCACCCGGTCGGCGTCGGGAGGGGGGTGTCCAGCGCGAGCGCCTTCCCGATGGCCGGCCGCGCCGCGATGATGATCATCTGCCCCGGGTGCAACCCATTGGTCAACCGGTCGAAGTCCGCGAATCCAGTGGGGACGCCGGTCATCCCGTCACCGCGATGGCCCGCGGCCTCGATCTCGTCCACGGTGCCGCCGAGCACCTCGCCGAGCCGGTGGTAGTCCTCGGTGGTGCGGCGCTCGGAGACGGCGTAGATCTCGGCCTGGGCATTGTTGACCAGCTCGTCGACGTCGCCGCCGTCGGTGGCGTAACCGATCTGGACGATCTTGGTGCCGGCCTCGACCAGACGACGCAGCACGGCACGCTCGCGCACGATCCGGGCGTAGTACCCGGCGTTGGCGGCGGTGGGCACCATGCTGATCAGAGTGTGCAGGTAGGAGACGCCGCCGATCCGGCCGATCTCACCTCGCTTGGTCAGCTCGTCGGCGATGGTGACGGCATCGGCGGGCTCACCGCGCCCATAGAGGTCGATGATGGCGTCGTAGATCGCCTCGTGCGCGGGCTTGTAGAAGTCGGCGCCGCGCACCTGCTCGACCACGTCGGCGATGGCGTCCTTGGAGATCATCATGCCGCCGAGCACGGACTGTTCGGCGTTCAGATCCTGCGGGGGTGTCCGGTCGTAGGCCCCGCCACGACCGGGGTCGGAGGGGGCCGCGTAGTCGAGTTCCTCGATGGACACTGTGGTTCTCTCCCCGCTCCGCACGCGCTGCCTGGGTACCAGGTGTACCCGGGGCCACCCACACTGCTGTGCCGAGCGCCCTCGCGAGGTTAGGTGCCTCGCCGGGGCCCGGGCAAGCGAGTCGTCCACAGCGCCTGGGGACAACGATGTGGAAGGCTGTGGACGACCCGCCCACGTTGTCCACAGTCCGTGGACACAGCTGTGGAGAACTGTGGACAGCGGGTCCGACCTGCCCCGTCTCACCGGCCCAAACGCCGTGCACCGCTGTGGACACCAGAAAGTTGACTCCGATTTCACGTTCCGGACGCCCCACGTCCACCGTTGACCGCCAGATCCTCGGCCTCGCCGTCCCCGCACTGGGCGCACTGATCGCCGAACCCCTGTTCGTCCTGGTCGACTCAGCCATCGTCGGGCGGCTGGGCACCACCGAGTTGGCCGGGTTGTCCCTGGCCTCCACGCTGCTGGTGACGGTGGTGGGTCTGTGCATCTTCCTGGCCTATGCCACCACCGCGGTGGTGGCCCGCAAGCTCGGCGCTGGCGACCGAGCCGGAGCGATGCAGACCGGGGTGGACGGGCTCTGGCTCGCTGCCGGGATCGGCGTGGTCCTAGCAGTGGTGGCGGTGATCGGGGCACCCTGGGCGGTCGCTGCACTCGGTGCCACCGGGGATGTCGCCACACAAGCCGAGCACTATCTGCGGGCCTCCGCGCCCGGACTGCCCGGCATGCTCCTGGTGCTCGCCGCCACCGGTGCGCTGCGCGGATTGCAGGACACCCGCACGCCGCTGATCGTGGCCGGGGTCGGCGCAGGCGTGAACGCACTCCTGAACGTGCTGCTGGTCTACGGCGTAGGGATGGGCATCGCGGGCTCCGGATTCGGCACGGCGCTCACCCAACTCGGGATGGGTGCGGTGTTGGTCGCCGTCGTGGTCCGGGGCGCGCGGGCGGCGGGCGCGTCTCTGCGACCGGCGCCGGGCGGGATCACCGCGGGCATCCGCACTGGCATCCCGCTGCTGGTACGCGCGCTGTCCCTGCGGGTCGCGATCCTGGTGACGGTGTGGGTGGCCACCGGTCTGGGCCCGATCGCGCTGGCGGCGCACCAGGTGGTGAACTCGCTGTGGGGCTTCGCCGCCTTCGCCCTGGACGCGCTCGCCATCGCCGCGCAGGCGTTGATCGGGCACGGACTCGGTGCCGGGGATGTGGAGCGGGTGCGTGCCATGCTGCGCCGCTCACTGACCTGGGGGGTGGGTGCTGGTGTTGTGTTGGGCGTGGTGCTCGGCACCGGCGGCTGGTGGCTGTCGGCGCTGTTCAGCACGGACCTGGACGTGCGGCATGCGATTACGGTCTCACTGGTCGTCGTCGCGGTGCTGATGCCGATGGCCGGCTGGGTGTTCGTGCTGGATGGCGTGCTGATCGGCGCGGGTGACGGCCGCTACCTGGCCTGGGTCGGGATGCTGACGTTGGTGGCGTACATCCCGTGCGCGCTGGCGGTGCACGCCTGGGCTCCGCAGGGATGGGCCGGACTTGCCTGGCTGTGGGGAGCGTTCGCCGGCGTGTTCATGCTGGCCCGGGCGGTCACCACTGGCCTGCGGGCGCGCGGCGAGGCGTGGATGGTCACCGGGGCATGACCGGGAGGGACGATTCCTCCCGGGGTACTTCCCGCTGCTTCCGGTCGCGAAGGACCCGGATCTGCGCGATCAGCGCGACCAGGATCAACAGGGTGCCCACCACGGGCATCACCACCTGAAGGGGCCCGTCCTGAGCCATGCCGATCAGGAGCCACATGCACCCCACCCCGAGGAAGGCACCCGGCTTGAGGGCGGTCCGCTTCTTGTCCTCAGTGCTCATGGCTCCACGCTAAGGATCCGGAGATCAGCACGGATCATCCCAGCGAACGAACTACCGACGACGATCCGCCACATACCGCCCAGACCATCTCCGCCCTGAGGTGGAACCTCACCCCACACAGCACAGCGCCCCGCCCCGGAATCCCGGGACGGGGCGCTGCCGCAGTGCGAAGAATCAGGCCGCGACGACCGTGACCTTCAGCTTGGCGGAGACCTCGGGGTGCAGGCGGACCTGGACCTCGTACTCACCCAGAGCCTTGATCGGCTGGGCGACCTCGATCTTGCGACGGTCGACCGACGGGCCACCGGCGGCCTTCACCGCGTCGGCGATCTCCGCGGTGGTGACGGCACCGAACAGACGCCCGCCGTTGCCGGTCTTTGCAGACACGGTGACGCCGGAGGACTGCAGGGAGTCGCGGACGGCGCGGGCGTCGTCCAGGGTCGCGATCTCACGGCTCTTGCGAGCACGGCGGATCGCGGTGACCTCCTTCTCGGCACCCTTCGACCACGGGGTCGCCAGGCGGCGCGGGATGAGGTAGTTGCGGGCGTACCCGTCCTTGACGTCGACGACGTCGCCGGGGGCACCCAGACCGGTGACCTCGTGGGTCAGGATCAGCTTGGCCATGATGGTGCTCCTTCTCAGCGAGCCGACGACGAGTAGGGCAGCAGAGCCATCTCGCGGGCGTTCTTCACGGCCCGGGCGATCGCGCGCTGCTCCTGGACGGAGACGCCGGTGACGCGGCGGGCGCGGATCTTCCCGCGGTCGGAGATGAACTTCCGCAGCAGAGCGGTGTCCTTGTAGTCGACCGACTCGATCTTCGCCGCCTTGAGCGGGTTCTGCTTCTTCTTGGGCTTCCGGACAACGGCCTTGGCCATCGTGGTGCTCCTTCTCTTGGAGCCCGGGGCGTTGCCATGCCCCGGGATGGGAGGTGAAAGGGGTGGGTGACGTCAGTCGTCACCCGGTGCGGATCAGAACGGAGGCTCGTCCGAGTAACCGCCACCGCCGCCCTGGGGGGTGGCCCACGGGTCGTCGGCGGGCTGACCGCCGCCGCCACCGTTAAAGCCGCCACCCTGCTGGCCGCCGTAGCCGCCGCCACCACCGTTGCCACCGAAGCCGCCGCCACCACCGGACCGCTGGGTCCGGGTGAGCTTGGCCGAGGCGTAACGGAGCGACGGGCCGACCTCGTCGACCTGCATCTCGTAGACGGTGCGCTTCTCGCCCTCACGGGTCTCGTAGGACCGCTGCACCAGCCGGCCCTGCACGATGACCCGGGTGCCCTTGGTCAGGGACTCGGCGACGTTCTCCGCGGCCTCACGCCAGATCGAGCAGCGCAGGAACAGCGTGTCGCCGTCCTTCCACTCGTTGCTCTGACGGTCAAAGGTGCGCGGGGTGGACGCCACGGTGAAGTTGGCCACCGCTGCTCCGGACGGCGTGAACCGCAGCTCCGGATCGGCGGTGAGGTTTCCGACCACCGTGATGACAGTGTCACCGGCCATGGGTGCTCCTCGGGTCGTGAGTGGGTGAGTTCCGTTGCACGCTATCCGCGTGCTCCGACGCTCAGGCGTCCTTGCGGAGCACCTTGGTGCGCAGGACGACCTCGTTCAGGCCGAGCTGACGGTCCAGCTCCTTGGCAGTCGCCGGGGTGGAGGAGAAGTCGACCACCGCGTAGATGCCCTCGGACTTCTTCTGGATGTCGTACGCCAGGCGACGACGGCCCCAGATGTCCACGTTGTCGACGGAGCCACCGTCGGTCTTGATGACCGACAGGTACTTGTCCAGCGACGGGGCGACGGTGCGCTCCTCGATCTCGGGGTCGAGGATGATCATCATCTCGTAGTGACGCAGGCTCATACCCACCTCCTCTGGTCTTCGCGGCCACGGTCGTTCCGTGGCAGGAGGGTTCGCACGTGACGTGCGAGCTGCGTAGCCGTGTGCTCCCGGACCATCGATGGCGACGGCGGGAAGACACAGCAGCGCACGAGTCTACCCGGTCTCAGTCGTTCGGGGCACCCGGCACCGAGGTCGGGGTCGGCATTGGCTGCGGTTCCTGGACGACCTCGGGGCCGGTGGACACCACGATGGTCACGGCGGAGCCCGGAGCGACCTGGGCACCGGGTCCCGGGTTGGTGGAGATGACCCGACCGGCGGCCACCGTCGAGGAGGACTGCTGGGTCACCTGCGGCACCAGCCCGGCGTTCGTCACCGCAGCCTGCGCGTCCCCGACGAGCGCGCCTTCCAGGCCGGAGGGCACGGCGACGGTGGTGGGCTCGACCGGCTCCTCGGGGGCCTGGGTCGGCTCCTGCGTCGGGGCCTCGGTCGCCGTCGGGGCCTGGGTGGGTCCGACATTGGCCGCGGGCGGGAAGCTCAGCTCCTCGGCGTACTGCGGCAACGTGAACACCTGCTCCATGTAGGACGCCCACAGCGCGGCCGGCCAGGTCGATCCGGTGACCTCGCGGACCCCACCCCACGGGGTGATCGTCGCCCGGTCGGAGCCGTTCTCGCCCACCTGGCTCATCGCCACAGCGGTGACCACATTCGGGGTGAAGCCCATGAACCACGCCGAGCGGTTGTCATTGGAGGTACCGGTCTTCCCGGCGATCTCCCGGCCCAGCGGCTTGACCCAGGTCCGCCCGGAACCCTGCTCGACCACCTGGGTCATCGCATAGGTGGCGTCGGCGGCCACGGAGGCGTCGTAGACCGTGGTCGCCGGTCCCTGGCCGCTGTAGGCGATGTCACCGTCCGGGTAGACCGCCTCGCGCACCATGTAGGACGCGTGGTGCTGCCCCTGGGCGGCCAGCGTGCCGTAGGCGTTGGCCATGTCGACCGGGCGCACGTCGTCGACACCCAGCACGTTGGAGGCCACCGAGGTCACCGGGGTGGTGATGCCGGAGTCGGTCGCCACCTGGGCGGTCTTCTCCGGACCGACCTCCAGGTTGAGCTGGGCGTACACGGTGTTCACCGACTGCGCGGTCGCCTTGACCAGGTCGACGTTCCCGTAGCTGCTCCCGCCGAAGTTGTTGACCGCGTTGCCGTCCCACCCGTCGATGGTCTGCGGGCTGTTCCCGTTGTACCGACTGGTGAGGGGGATGCCCTCCTCCAGGGCGGCGATCAACGTGAACGGCTTGAACGTCGATCCGGCCTGCACCGGGTAGGTCGCGCGGTTGTACTGGTCGGCCAAGAAGTCCTCGCCGCCGTACATGGACACAATCGCGCCGGTGGCCGGGTCGGTGGTGACCACACCGATCTTGAGCGCGGCATCCGGGGCCTCACCGTCGGAGAGCTCACCGCTGCGCAGCCGGGCCACCGCGTCGACGGCCATCTGCTGCACGCTCGGGTCGATGGTGGTGGTGATGGTCAGGCCACCGGAGCTGATCTGCTCATCGGTGATGCCGGCGGCGGTGAGCTCGGCCTTCACGTACTGCAACAGGTAGCCGTTGGTGCCGCCGTAGGTGTCCGACCGCTCGAAGGGGACCACCGCCGGGAACTCCAGCGCGTCCCGGTCGGCCTGGGTGAGATACCCGTCCTCCACCATGTGGCCGAGCACGTACTCCCAACGCTGCTGCGCCTTCTCCGGGCTAACTGCCGGGTCCCAGTTGTTCGGCGAGGGGATGATCCCCGCCAGCATGGCGGCCTCGGCGACGGTCAGCTCCGCGGCGGAGTGCCCGAAGTAGGCCTGCGCGGCGGCGTCGATGCCGTAAGAGTCCCGGCCGAAGTAGATGGTATTGAGGTAGCGACCGAGGATCTGCTCCTTGGTCTCGCTCTGCGCGATCTTGATCGCTAGCAGCGTCTCCTTGGCCTTGCCCAGGTAGGAGGTGGTGGTCGATCCGACGTAGTAGCGCTCGACGTACTGCTGGGTCAGCGTCGACCCGCCCTGCGTCTTGCCACCGGTCAGGTTGTTGATCAGCGCGCGGCCCATGCCGGTGATCGACACACCCTGGTTCTCAAAGAACGTCCGGTCCTCCGCGGCGACCACGGCCTGCCCGACATACTCGGGCAACGCCCCATAGTCGACCAGGTTGCGGTTCGGACCGGGGAACGAGCCCATCTCCGTGGTGCCGTCGGAGTAGTAGACGGTGCTGGTCTGCGCCTCGACGAACTCGTCTGGGTCCGGCACGTCGACCAGCGCGTAGGCCGCCACCCCGATGCCCAGGCACAGGAAGATGAAGCCGGTGATCGTCCCGACCACGAACCGCCAGGACGGCAGCCACCGGTGCAGGCCGGTGTACCCGCGCCGGGGGTAGTCGATCAGGCGACGACGACCGCCCTCGCGGGCGGCGGTCGAGCCCTTGCCGCTGTTGCCCTTGCCGGAGGTCGAGGACGACGTGGTCCGGCGCGCGCCGGAGGAGCCCGTCGAGCCGGTCGACCGTCGGTTCGTGCTTGCCACGGTGTTGCCTTCCTGTCTGCCTGGACCGCCGTGAGGGGACGCCGGGCCCGAATCAGTATGCGCGAGCGCCTTCTGCCGACCGAGCGGGCTGCCCGATTCCCACGATGACCTTCACCCGATCACCACGGGTCGACGCGCGGCGACGGGGAGTCCTTGCCCGGATCATCCCGGTCCCTTACTCTCCTGCGATGTATCAACTCGATACATCTAGTCGACAGGCACCGCCGAGGAGGGCAGATGCGCGCACGCTCCGATGTGCTCGAGTCGGCGATCCTCGGTCTGCTGCACGACACCCCGATGCACGGCTATGAGCTGCGCAAGCGTCTGAACCTGCTGCTCGGTTCCTTCCGCGCCCTCAGCTACGGGTCGCTGTACCCGTGCCTGAAGTCGTTGGCCGCCCGGGGCTGGATCTCCGGCTCCGATGCGACCGAGGCCCCGGCGCACGCCCTGTCCGGTAAGCGGGCACGGATCGTGTACCAGCTCACCGCCGAGGGCAAGGAACAGTTCCAGACCGTGCTGGCCTCCTCCGGCCCTGCCGCCTGGGAGGACGAGACCTTCGGCTTCCGGTTCGCCTTCTTCGGGCAGACCGACGCCGAGACCCGGCTGCGCATCCTGGAGGGCCGGCGGACCCGGCTCACCGAGCGGCTGGAGATGATCCGGGACTCGCTCAGCCGCACCCGAGTGCGGATGGACGAGTACACCCTCGAGCTGCAACGCCACGGGCTCGACCAGGTCGAGCGCGAGGTCCGCTGGCTCGATGACCTCATTGACCACGAGCGCCGCAACCGCGGTGCCCGTCCCCGTGGAGGCGACCAGCAGGTCGACTCCCGCACGACCGCCGCGGGTGCTGACCCAGCGGCTCAACCTCAGAAGGAGCGAGGATGACTGCCATCCGCGTTGCGATCGCCGGTGTGGGCAACTGCGCCTCGTCGCTTGTCCAGGGCGTGCACTACTACGCCGACGCCGACCCGGCGGGCAAGGTCCCGGGTCTGATGCACGTGCAGTTCGGCGACTACCACGTCTCCGACCTGGAGTTCGTCGCGGCGTTCGATGTGGACGCGAAGAAGGTCGGCTTCGACCTGTCCGAGGCGATCCTGGCCTCGGAGAACAACACCATCAAGATCACCGACGTGCCGCCGCTGGGCGTCACCGTGCAGCGTGGCCCGACCCTGGACGGTGTGGGCAAGTACTACGCGCAGACCATCACCGAGTCCGACGCCGAGCCGGTCGACGTGGTCCAGGCGCTCAAGGACGCGAAGGTCGACGTGCTGGTGTCCTACCTGCCGGTGGGCTCCGAGGAGGCCGACAAGTTCTACGCGCAGGCCGCCATCGACGCGGGCGTGGCCTTTGTGAACGCCCTTCCGGTGTTCATCGCCTCCGACCCGGTCTGGGCCAAGAAGTTCGAGGACGCCGGTGTCCCGATCGTCGGTGACGACATCAAGTCCCAGGTCGGCGCGACCATCACCCACCGGGTGCTGGCCCGCCTGTTCGAGGACCGCGGCGTCATCCTGGACCGCACGTACCAGCTGAACGTCGGCGGCAACATGGACTTCAAGAACATGCTCGAGCGCGAGCGCCTGGAGTCAAAGAAGATCTCCAAGACGCAGGCCGTCACCTCCAACCTGCACGACGGCCCGCTGGCCGGCAAGAAGGACGACCGCAACGTCCACATCGGCCCGTCGGACTACGTCGCCTGGCTCGACGACCGCAAGTGGGCCTACGTCCGCCTTGAGGGTCGTGCCTTCGGTGAGGTGCCGCTGAACCTGGAGTACAAGCTCGAGGTCTGGGACTCCCCCAACTCGGCCGGCATCATCATCGACGCCGTCCGCGCCGCGAAGATCGCCAAGGACCGCGGTGTCGGTGGCCCGATCCTGTCGGCGTCGACCTACTTCATGAAGTCCCCGCCGGTGCAGCACGAGGACACCGAGGGCCGCGGCATGGTCGAGGCCTTCATCCGGGGTGACATCGAGCGCTGACCGAAGCGCAGCCCCAGGTGAGGCCGAGCGTCAGCGAGGTCCCGCCTGGGGCGGAGCGCAGGTCAGCACGAGTGGCAAGCACTGAGCGCTGACCGAAGCGCAGCCCCAGGTGAGGCCGAGCGTCAGCGGGGTCCCGCCTGGGGCGGAACCCCGGTCAGCGCGAGCAGCAACCACAAGAGCGCTTCGGCGTGAGCACAGTCTGACCCCACCCGCAGTGAAAGGCCCCGCCACCGGTGACCGGTGGCGGGGCCTTTGCGTGGTGCAGCGGGTCAGTCACTCCCGGGGGCTGGCTGACAGTCCGCGCACTGCACCCGTCGGGGCGCATCCCCGCCGCGGCGCACGGTCCACTCCTCACCGCGCCCAATGCGGCGGCCACAGTCGTCGCAGCGTCGGCGCCGGGCAACGGCTACGAGCAGCCAGCCGACCAGCAGGAGCCCGACCACGAGCAGGGCGGCACCCGCGACCTGTGCACCGGTGATCGCGAGGTCGGGCAGGGCGACCAGGGCCGGGGGCGCACTGGGCGTGTCCCCCCTCATCCGAGCTTGCAGCTGGAAGTGCAGGGCGGTGGAGTCCACGGTGATGTCGGACCGGTGACCGTCGACGTCGACCGGCATCAGGAAGCCCACCGTGATCCGGGCGGTCGCGTGCCGGGGGACCACGACCTCGGCGATGGTGGGGCTGCCCTGAGCCAGGAGGGTCGCGAAGGTGTCCGTGCCAGCGACTCCGGCCACATTCCAGAACAGATCGATGGCCTCGCTGAAATCGGGGTTGGTCGTGCCCTCGGGGACGGTCTGGGACAGCAGGAGGTTGACGGTCATCACCGCGTCAGCGGGGCCCTCGTTGACCAGGGTGAGGGTGCGCTCCACCCGGTCACCGGGAGACGCGACGCGGTCACCGACAAAGTCCGCCTCGACGGTGGTGTAGTGATTCCCGGTCCAGTCGACGTGCACCGTCGGGCCGTCCCACTGCGCTCCGATCACGTCGGGAAGCTCGTTCGGGTCGCCAGCAGTGCCGACCGGGGCTGCCTGCCCTGCCTGAGTCGCACGATCAGCGACCGCCGGGGCCCCCGCGCCGCCCGAGGGCGCGGACACTCGGGCAGCGTCATCACCGGTGGCGTCGACGCCACCGCTGCCCGTGGTCGCCCCAGTGATCGGGGTGAGTCCGACGGCGCTGAGCACGCCGGTGCCGAGGAACAGGAGCATCGCCGCGATGACCCAGGCCACGGTGCGGCCGCGACTGGACAGCGCGCCATCGTCGTAGCGCAGGACCTGGGGCGCGGAACCGTCGCCGGTGGGGATCACGAGAGTGCGAGCGGCCATCAGACGTTCT
The DNA here is from genome assembly GCF_040685135.1 of Cellulomonas sp. NPDC089187. Classification (NCBI taxonomy): domain Bacteria; kingdom Bacillati; phylum Actinomycetota; class Actinomycetes; order Micrococcales; family Cellulomonadaceae; genus Cellulomonas; species Cellulomonas sp. NPDC089187. Next base: position 437,789 of record NZ_JBFBHI010000004.1, read on the forward strand.
CCTGCTCGGGAAGTCCGGCGGTGCGCTGAGCGAAGGCCAGCTCCCGCTCACGGAGGGCAAGTTCGCGCTCGCGAAGATCGAGCTCACGGGCCAGCAGATCACGGTGGACCGGAAGGGCGGGCTCGGTGGTCGGGTGCGATGCGGCGGGGATGTCGACGTCCGGCGTGCCACCCGTGGTCGGCACGGCGAGCACGCGGGTCTGCGGTCGACGGATCGTGGACCACAGTCCCCAGCCGATCAGGGCGACCGCGGCGGCGATCATCAAGGGCTGGATGTGGTCCCCGGCCCACTGCCGGAGCCAGCCGAGCTTGGGGATGCCATAGAGCAGTACTCCGCGGACCTGCTCGGGAGAGATCGGGTCGTCCACGGCGCTGTTGGCGTCTCCCTGAGTCACGAGACGGCAGCGGGTGCCGTCGTCGAAGGTGCCGATGGTCTTGCCGACCACCCGGTGGCTGATCAGCGTCGGGTCGTCGGGCTTGGGGAAGTAGGTGATGACGTCGTTGATCGCGATCTCAGCGCACACGTCCGCACTGTCGACCCCGCGCACCACGAGGACGTCCCCGGGGGCGAAGGTCGGCTCCATCGAGCCGCTGAGCACGGTCAACGAGGTCCCGCCGGTGACCTTGGGGACCACGACCAATGCGGCGATCAGGGCGACCAGCAACACGGCGATCGCGGAGCTGACCGCCTGACCGGCGATTCGCCACGGCGAGTCGTACCAGGCGCGGCGCACCCGGACCGCGGGGCGGCGGCCGGTGACGGCAGTGCGACGGGACACGGGTACTCCTTTCTGGACGACGGGGTGGGGTGCGGGGGCGGTGGAGTCGATCCACCGCCCCCGCGGTTCAGCGCCGGATCACGGAGCCGGCGTCGGCACCACGAACTGGGCGCCGGTGTCGCGCACCTGCTCCAGCTTCACGGTCAGGTTCGCCAGGGTGTCGGCGACGGTGACCTGGTCCCGCGTGGCGGTGGCGGCGTCGAAGGTGCCGTAGACCACGACGGTGAAGTCCTCGGTGGTGTTGGCCATCGAGTACACGGTCGTACCGTTGGCGTCCTCGGCACCGGCGGCCTGGCCGGTGGCCGGGGCGGACAGGTACAGCAGGCTGGCACCAGCAGTGGTGGGCAGCGCCTTCTCCGCCACCACCAGGGTGTCCTCCTTGTAGATCTCGTAGGTGTAGGTCATCCCGGTGTTCGCCAGGGTGTTGGCCTCGGCACCGTCCAGGGTCAGCTTGCCGACCAGGTTGTCGCCCTCGAGGGTGACGTCGGCGCTGAAGGACGCGGCGACCTTGTCACCCGGGACGATCCGCCAGTCGGCGACGCTGGTGATCGCGTGACCCTTCTGCGAGCCGTCGGTGCCGGTCACGGTGCCGGTGGCGTCCACGCGGTCGGCGGAGACATCCCAGAACGAGGTGTCGGCGGCCTGGACGATGTTCAGGTCACCCGCCGTGACAGTGCCGCCGGTGAAGGAGCTCGAGGCGGACCACAGGGCGAAAGTCGAGCCACCGAGCAGCAGAGCCGCACCGCCGGCGACCCAGAGCAGGCCCTTGCGACGCTTCTTCTCCTCGGTGACGACGACGACCGGGGTCGGAGAGGTGGTGTTCATGTCGGTTCCTTTCGGTGTGCCCCCGAGGGAAGGGGGACATCAGGGGGTGGTGAAGACCGGCTGGTCGCCGGTCGCCACGTGGGGGTTGAGATTGGTGACGGCGGGGTCGATCGTCAGGAGCACATCCGGCTCCGCCGCGGGATCGGGATAGAGGACGGCGTTCCAGTCGTCGCTGTCCCGGGACGTGGTGCCATCCATGGCAAGTGCTTCCACCCACGCTCGGTTGGCGTAGCTGCCGATCGGGTCGAGGGTCCGCGGGAAAGCGACCGCGGACCGCCACTCGTCGATTCCGTTACTGGAGGTCCCGTCCTCGGCGGTGGCGCGGACCTGGACCTCGTTGACGTAGAGCCCGTCGGGGTCGTCGATCCAGTCCATCGCCACGCACCACTCACGGGTGATCAGGTCACCGGAGGGGTTCACTCCGGCGGCCTGAACGGTGTACTCGGCCCCGTCGTAGACCAGGATGTTGCGGTCTTCCTGGCCCTCTGGGGTGGCTGGCACCACCGAGCAGTCGCCACCGGCGGCCGCCGGGTAGAGCTTGACCACCGACCCGCCCAGCACCGTGTTGTGCTCGGCGAAGCCACCGGACAGGTCGTGGGTGGACCCGTCGTCGTGAATCTGGGACGTGACCGAGATGTGCGCGACAAGACCGGTGATACCCATCGCGGCACCGGTCATCCGGAACCGCCAGAACACCGGTTCCGGGTCGGGCCCCGGCTGGTCGAGCACGCGGACGATCTGCGAGCCCGGCAGCGTCAGCGTGACCGCCTCCCCGGCGATGGAGTCCACCCGGGTGCTGGTGTCATAGCCCGCCTGCGCGGCGAAGCTCACGCCACCGGTCCGCATCGACGGCTGCAACGGCTGCAGATTGTCCGACCACAGGGCGTTGGCGATCAGACCGCCGGCCAGGACGAGGGCTGCCGCGGCGATCACCGAGCGGCTCGAGCGACGTCCTGTCCTGCTCATGCGCCGCCTCCGAACCCGTCGCCTTCGCGGACCTGCTGGAGCTCGACCAGCACCTCACCGGTGTTCCACAGCCCGGCGGCGGTGACCGGCTCGCCCTGCGCCCAGGCGTAGTCGCCGAGCACGTCGACCCGGATCACGACGGTCCAGTCCTCGGTGGTTCCAGGGCTGCTCCCGGTCAGGCCGGGGACGACGACGGTGCTGCCCAGTGGTGCCTCACCGGTGCGGGGTGCGACCTGGGTGCCCTCGGCATCCAGCACCACGAATCCGACCTCGACCCGCCCGGCCTCGACATCCGCCGCGAGGTTGTCAGGATCGGCGAACCGGACGCTCATGCCGCCGACGATGTTGTCCCCGTACAGGGTCGTGGACACCGGCTGCACGAACTCGATCACGTCGCCCGGCATCGTGAACATGTCATCGGGGGCGGTGCTGCTGACGACTCCGGTCCTCGGGGAATCGACACCCGGGGTGACCTGTCGCCACGTGGTCGTCCCGCTGTCCAGCACCAGGTCACCCGCCGTGACCTGGCCACCTCGGAAGCCCGCGTCCGACGCCCAGAGCGCCAGCGTTCCGCCGAGCAGCAAGGCGGCAATGATGAGGGTGGCGGCCAGCGGCGGCACCCACCGGTGCGCAGTGGCGGTCATGAGGAGCCGCCTGCCGTGGTGTCGGTGGGCGTCAGCACCGCGCACGCAGAGAACTTCTGCGATGCGCCGATGGCCAGATTGCTGACAGCGCCGATCAGACCGTCGGTGCCCAGGCGGGTGTCAGAGTCGGTCACCGCGATGTCGGACAGCGTGGTGGCCCAGTCATCAGCGGAAATGTTGGTGACGGTGTAGACCCAGCACACCGCTTGAGCGTCCATCAGGCGCTCACCGGTCAACGCGGGGGTGCCGGTGGACTCGATCGACTGCGGCGAGGAGGTGTCGGTGACGCCGACGTACGCCCGCTTGGTGATCTCGATCGTCGGGTCCGTGCTGAACAGGTATGGCCGCACCGACGGCACCACCAGACCGTCATAAGCTTCGTCCGCGGAACTGACGGTGTGACTGATCAGCACCGGAGTGTTGGCGGCCACCTCACCGGCTGCCGCGGTCACCGTGATCGGCGCGGTGGATTCGCCTCCCACCCCAATCACCGGGGCGGTGGTGGACAGGACGACCCCGTGGTCAACCCCGGACTGGTCCAGCGTGCTGGTGAAGGTCAGCTCGGCCGAGGGAGCCGGGGCACCGGGGCGGACACTGAGCACGTAGTCCTTCCCGTTCGGCTCACCGGTGACGAGCGTGAACTTCGGCGGGCTCGCGACCAGCGGGTTGGTGAAGGTGATCTGGTTGTCGGTGCTGGTCGCGGGGAGCGTGTTGCTCAACCCGAAGTCGGACAGCACGGTGTCGGCCCCGAGGGACGCAGTCACCGTCGCCGAGTCATCAACCCGGACGATCACCACGAATTCGGTGTTCTCCGTGCCGGGCACCGGGGTCACCGAGATGGCCCGCGGGTTGAGGCGAGCGGCGTCGATGGTGTCGGCGGTGGCGACGGCGGTCAGGGTGAGGTCGTCCACGGTGAGGCTGGTCGGGTCCAACGGCATGGACGAGCGCACCGTGAAGGACAGGTCGCGGGCCACGGTCGGGTCGTTTTGGTTGTCCGACTGATCGATGGTCAGCGTCGGCTGGCAGGTGCCGTCGATCAGCGCCACCCGGGAGTACTGCGAGGACGCAGTGGTCGCGCTCGCGTTGGGGTCCTGCGTCTGCAACCGAAGCCCACCAGAGACCGCACCCGTCACCGGGTCGACCGGCAGCGTCGCGCCAGCAGGCAGATGCGCCAAGCGTGGGTCGCCGGGCAGCGGCAGCTTCACGGACAGAGTCGTCCGCTCATTGGCTGTCACCGGGACCGCCTCCAGGAACACCTCCGCGCTCTTGCCGGCAGTCCAGTAGACGTCGAGCGTCGCCGGGACCACGGGATACCGGGCCGCACCGATGTCGGTGACGTTGGCGGGGTCGCTGGGCGGGGCGACCTCCATGTCGATGGTGCAGCGCTGCGCGGTGAGCGGCGCCGACTGCACGTTCATGCTGGTGCGAGCGGTGGGAAACCAGGTGTTCATCTTGCCGTTGGCACCGTACGACCAGTTGTTCACCATGGCAGTCGTGTACGCACCGCTGGTCAGACCCTCCTCGATGACCGTGTTGGCCGGGGTTCCGGTATCGGTGCCGAAGGTGTTCTGCCGCATGGTGACCGAGCCGGTCTGGTACATCCGGACCGTCGATCGATCGCTGTGATCACTCCACCCGTCGAAGTGGTTCTTCTCGATCACCAGACCAGAGGAGGTGACGTTCACGGCGTCCGAGTACGGGCCGTCCCAGTAGATCGCCTGCATCTGCACGGCGGAGGCGAGGAAGGTGTTGCCTGTGATGAGCCCCGCGCCGGTCAGCGATCGGTTTCCCGGCAGCCGGATCATGCCGTTCATCTCTTCATTGCCGGCTTCGACACTGGTGAAGAGGTTGTCCGCGATGGTGAACGAGCCGACGGTGGCACCCGATCCGGCCGCACCGAAGTCGATCAACGAGTCAGCGGTGTAAACGAGCGGGTTGGTGATGGTGTTGCCCGACCAGTTCATCGAGAGCAGCGTCGATCCACGCGCGTCGAGCAGTCGGTTGTTCCGGTCACCCGCCCGGTTGAAGTCGGTCACGGTGTTGTTGGTGAAGGTCAGGTCGAGGACGTACTGGTTACGCATCGACAGCGGCGATGACGAGCACCCGGCCGCGGTCGTCGCATTGCACGCGCCGGAGGCACCGGCGGTGTAGCGCACGTTGTCGATGGTCAAGTGCTGGAGCGGCTGGGCCGCGCTGGTGCCGTCCACGAAGCCCCAGCCGTCGTAGGACTCCGAGGTCGCGTAGCCGGAGACCTCGTAATCGCGCACGACGATCTCCTTCGCGCCGCCCCGGACCACCAGGAATCGCTCCGGGTTGGCGTTGGGTGTGGCGATCGCACCGTCCCGGATGGTCACGCGCTCGGCACTCGGGCCGACGTAGAACGTGGTCTCCCCGGTGTAGGTCTGGTCGACACCGATCAACTCGATGTCCGGCCCGTTCAGGTAGAACGCCGCAGCCCCTGGCCCGTCGAGAGTGGTCACAGGCGCAGCGGTGACCTTGTGCTCGAGGTCGATGATCACCGGAGCTGTCACCTCGAAGACAGCGCCGCTGTCACCAGCGATCGTGCCGCCGGTGGTGACCGACGCGGTTCGCATCCAGGTCGAGTTCACCGCCGTGAGGTCGATTCGCCCACCGGCGAAGGTCGGGTCGACGCCGATCCGGACCTCCCCCGCGGCGCGGTTGAGGGTGTTGGACTCCTGGATCGCCGCCCGGAGCGTGCACTCACCCGCAGCGGTGGCGCATGTCCCGTCACCGGGGGTGGCGTCCGCGTCGCTCGCCAGAGAGTTGACCAGGAACTCGATCTGCGGAGTCGCGCTCTGTGCGGCGGTGATCCCGGTGGCGGCCAGGGCGACAGCCGCCAGCGCGGCAGTTGCGGAGCGGCCCCACCCGCGGTGTACCCGCCGAGACGGACGCCGACGGCGGTGTCGTGGCGCAGCGAGCTCGTTGCGTTCCGTCATGACCGCCTCCTGGTAGCTGTTCTCGGACTCCTGACCTGCAACCATGCTTTCGCCTAATTCGGAGATTTCGGCGATTCGGCTGCTTGCTGGGTCACTGGAAGCTCGTAGACAAGTGCACCTAGGACAGGACTAGGTATCGCTACGCAGTCATCTAGGGGTGATCTGCTCCCTGCTAGGGGGGCGATCGAGCAGGGGCCGTGGGGGTTTGAGCCTCATGGTGGGAGGGACCAGGTGCCCATGCCGTGGAGTCCACGTGGAGCTCACGGTCATCAGGAGCCGCCAGCCGTGGTGTCCGTGGGGATCAGCACCGCACAGGCCGAGAGCTGGTGCGACTCTCCGATACCGAGCTTGGGCACGGTGCCGATCACGCCCCCCGAGCCCAAGCGGGTGTCCGAGTCCGTCACCCGAACGTCGGTCAGTTCGGTCGCCCAGTCATCGCCCGAGATATTCGTGACGGTGTACACCCAGCAGACGGCCTGACCGTCCATCAAGCGTTCACCGGTGAGCGCCGGCGTCCCGGTGGACTCGATCGAGGCGGGGCTGCTCTGGTCCCGGACGTTCACGAACGCCCGCTTGGTGATCTCGATCGTCGGATCGGTGCTGAAGAGGTGCGGGGTCACCGACGGCACCACAAGTCCGTCAAAGTTCGAGTCCGCGGAGCTGACGGTATGTGCGATGACCACCTGGGTGTTCGCGGTGACATCACCCGCCGCAGCGGTGACGGTGATCATGTCGGTGGACTCCGCCCCCACCGCCATGGTCGGAGTTGCAGTGGACAGAGCCACCCCGTGGTCGACGCCGACCTGATCGATCGTGCTGGCGAAGGTCAGCTCTGCGGCGGGCAGCGGTGCGCCGGGGCGCACGCTGATCGAGTAGTCCTTGCCCGCGGGCTCACCCGTGACCAGGGTGAACCTCTCCGGAGAGACCACCAGCGGGTTGGTGAAGGTGATCTCGTTGTCCGTGCTGGTCGCGGCGAGCGAGTTGCTCAGCCCCAGCTCTGAGACCACGGTCTGCGCACCCAGAGAGGCAGTCACCACCGCCGAGTCATCCACCCGGACGATCACCACGAACTCCGTGTGCTCCGTCCCGGGCACCGGCGTCACCGACACCACGCGCGGGTTCAGACGACCCGCGTCGATCGTGTCCGCAGTCGGCACGGCGGTCAGACCAACGTCATCGGCTGTCAAACTGCCCGGGTCCAGCGGCATGGTCGAACGCACGGTGTAGTGCAGGTCGCGAGCCACGGTCGGGTCGTTCTGGTTATCCGACTGGTCAATGGTCAGCGTCGGCTGGCAGGTGCCGTCGATCAGCGCCACCCGGGAGAACTGCGAGGACGCGACAGTCGCACCCGTGTTCGGGTCCTGCGTCTGGAGCCGGATCCCACCGGAGACCACACCGGTGACCGGATCGACCGGCTGCACCGCCCCGTCGGCCAGGTGCGCGAGACGCGGATCGCCGGGCAGCGGCAGATCGATGCTCAGCATGGTGCGCTCATTCGCCTCGACCGTGACCGACTCCAGGTACACCTCGGCGGTGCGGGAGGCGGTCCAGTACAGGTCGAGCGTCGCGGGCATCGCCGGGTAGCGGGCGGCGGTGATGTCGGCGCTGTTGGTGGGGTCGCTGGGCGGTGCCACCTCCATGTCGATGGTGCAGCGATGCGCGGTCAGTGCGCTGGCCTGGACGTTCGCACTGGTTCGGGCGGTGGGGTACCAGGTGTTCATCTTGCCGTTGGCACCGTACGACCAGTTATTCACCATCGTGGTGGCGTAGGAGCCGGAGGCCGTGCCCTCCTCCGTGACCGTGTTGGTCTGAGTGCCCGTGTCGGTGCCGAAGGTGTTCTGCCGGATGGTGACCGAGCCGGTCTGGTACATCCGGATCGTCGACCGGGACGAGTTGTCGCCCCACCCGTCGAAGTGGTTCTTCTCGATCACCAAGCCGGAGGAGGTCACGTTCACTGCATCGGAGTACGGGCCGTCCCAGTAGATCGCGTGCGTCTGCGCGTCACCGGCCAGGAAGGTGTTGCCGGTGATCAACCCCGAGCCCCCCAGCGATCTATTCGCAGGCAGCCGGATCATGCCGTTCATCTCTTCGCTGGCGGCGGTCACATTCGTGAACACGTTGTCCGCGATGGTGACGTTGCCGAGGGTGGCACCCGATCCGGCCACACCGAAGTCGATCAGCGACTCACCGCTATAGACCCGCGGGTTAGTGATGGTGTTGCCGGACCAGTTCAGGGACAGCAGCGTCGATCCCCGCGCGTCGAGCAGACGATTGTTGTTGTCACCGGCCTGGTTGAAGTCGGTGACCGTGTTGTTGGTGAAGGTCAGGTCGAGGACGAACTGGTTACGCATGTGCAGCGGGGTCGACGAGCACCCGACCGCAGTCGAGCTGTTGCAGGCCCCGGATGCACCCGCGTAGTAGCGCACGTTGTCGATCGTCAGATTCTGCAGTGGCTGACCAGTGCTGGTCCCATCCACAAAGCCCCAGCCGTTGCCGCTCTCCGAGGTGGCGTACCCGGTCACGTCGTAGTTGCGCACCGTGATCGCCGAGGCGCCGCCTCGCACCACCAGGAAGCGCTCGGCATTGGCGTTGGGGGTGGTGATCGATCCGTCCCGAATGGTGACCCGTGCCGCGGCCGGGCCGACGTAGAACGAGGTCTCGCCGGTGTAGGTGTCATCGACCCCGATCAACTCGATGTCAGGTCCGTTGAGGTAGAACGCCGCAGCGGCGGGAGCATCCAGGGTCGGGACGGGTGCCGCCGTGACCTTGTGCTCCAAGTCGATGATCACCGGAGCCGTAACCTCGAAGACCGCTCCGTTGTCCCCGGTGATCGACCCCCCGGTCGCCACTGTCGTCGTGCGCATCCACGTCGAGGTGGCGGCGGTCAGGTCGATCCGACCCCCGGCGAAGGCCGGCTCCACGCCGATCCGAATCTCCCCGGCGGCGCGATTCAACGCGTTCGACTCCTCGATCGCCGCGCGCAGTGTGCACTCACCGGACGCGTCGGCGCAGACCCCATCACCGGGAGCGGCGTCGGCGGACGTGTTCAGCGAGTTCACCAGAAACTCGATCTGCGGGGTGGCGCTCTGCGCAGCGGTCAACCCCGTGACCACCAAGGCGATGGCGGCGAGCATCACCACGGCAGCGCGGCTCCACCCAGCGGCAGGGCGCGCGCACGCACGTCGCTGGCTGTACCGGGGGCCTGCCGAATCGGCGTTGGGCGCCACGAGAGCCTCCTGTGAAGTCGCCTGAGCTGATGGATTTCGAGCGTTGACCGCTCACCCTCGATCTCGTAGGGACCGTGTACCGCCCAGGGGAATCCCTGCCCGCTGTCACGTAACCCGAACGCCCCCACTGAGTGAGCGCACGCAGACCGTGGGTGGCTCACCTCACCGATCCGGGTGCGTGCACGTGGCCTCGATGCGCTGAACGGGGAATCGGGATCGCGACCCGTTACCCTGACCGCCGTGCAGGTGGTCTCCGATCTGAAGCAGCTCTGGCCCCTGGTGGACTTCCGGAAGCTGCTGGTGGTCCGCCTGACGAGTCAGTGCTCCGACGGCCTGTTCCAGGCCGGACTGGCGACCTTGTTCTTCTTCTCCCCGGAGAACGCCACCACCGCCACCGGGGTCGCCGCCGCGTTCGCGGTGCTGCTGCTGCCCTTCACCATCGTCGGGCCCTGGGCCGGAGTGTTCCTCGACCGCTGGCGACGCCAACGCGTGCTGCTGATCGGCAACCTGATCCGGGCAGTGCTCGCCGTGGTGATCGGCACGATCATCCTCACCGTCGGTGTGAACCCGGTGGTCTACGTGCTGGCGCTGGTCACCCTGTCCGTGAACCGGTTCCTGCTGTCCGCGATGTCTGCATCCCAGCCCCGCGTGGTCGCCGGTGAGCTGTTGCTGACCGCCAACTCGATCACCCCCACCCTCGGCACCCTGTGCAACGGGCTGGGCACCGGCATCGGGCTCGGCCTGGGACTGCTCCTGCCGCAGACCACCACCCGTGACTTCGTCATCCTGCTGGCCGCCGCCATCGTGATGATCGGTGCCTCACTGTTGGCCGGGCGCATCGCCCCCGACCGTCTGGGCCCGGACGCCCTGGTCGACGCCCGGCAGATCCGACAGCAGCTGAGCACCCTGGCCCGTGGACTGGCCGACGGTGCCCGCTACCTGGTCCGCCGCGGCACCCCCGGACGCGCGCTGGCCGTGATGACCGTGCACCGGTTTCTCTACGGCGTGGTGTTCATCGCCAGCATCCTGATCGCCCGCAACCTGCTCGCCGACCCGTCCAACGCCAACCAGGGCCTGGTCAACTTCGGGCTGATCGGCGCGATGACCGGCATCGGCTTCGGACTGGCCATCGTCGTCACCCCGGTGGTCTCCCCCCTGATCGGCCCGCACCGGTGGATCACCGTCTGCATGCTGCTGGCCGCCGCCACCCAACTGCTGCTGGTCTTCACCGTCGCCTGGCCCGCCGTGCTCGCCGGGTCGCTGCTGCTCGGGCTCGCCGCGCAGGGTGCCAAGATCGCCGTGGACACCATCGTGCAACGCGACACCGCCGACGAGTTCCGCGGCCGAGCGTTCTCGCTCTACGACGTGCTGTACAACGCGGCCTTCGTGGGCGCGGCGGCGCTGGCGGCGTTCACCCTGCCGGACACCGGGTGGTCACCGGTGACGTTCGCGGCGCTGGCGGCGGTGTACCTCGCGGCGGGGCTGGTCTACCGCACCCGGGCGACGGAGCCGGCGGCGGTCTGACACCCGCCCGACCCGCGGGCACTCCGCCCGGCCCGGCCGCACCCCGCCCGGCCCGAGTTCGGACCTTCCACGCCACCCGAGAGCCGATTTCCGACCTCCCACGCCACCCACAACCCGAGTTCGGACTTTCCGCCTCGAGGTCGTATGCGGCGCATCCGAATTCGAGGCCGGACCACCGAACTCGGCAGCACGACGGGTGTCAGCGAGGGTGCCGGGCCCGACCTCGGCGACCAGGGCGGCAGGTGAGGGTGCTCTGCCGGGGTGTCGGGAGGCCCCGCGCCAGCCTCAGCCTCGGGCCGCCCACCACTCCAGCAACGCCGCCCGCGCGTCCTCCTCGGACATCGGCCCGTTCTCCATCCGCAGCTCCAGCAGGTAGCGGTACGCCGCACCCACCTCACGCCCCGGCGGGATGCCGAGGATCGCCATGATCTGCTCACCGTCCAGGTCCGGGCGGATCGCGGCCAGCTCCTCCTGCTCGCGCAGCACGGCGATCCGGCGCTCCAGGTCGTCGTAGGCCTCGGACAGTCGGCGGGCCTTGCGCTGGTTGCGGGTGGTGCAGTCGGAGCGGGTCAGGCGGTGCAGGCGCTCCAGCAGTGGACCGGCGTCGGTGACGTACCGGCGCACCGCGGAGTCGGTCCATGCGCCGTCGCCGTAGCCGTGGAACCGCAGGTGCAGCTCCACCAGCCGAGCCACCTGCTTCACGGTGTTCTTGTCGAAGTGCAGCGCGCGCAGCCGCTTGGCGGTCATCTTCGCGCCGACCAGCTCGTGGTGGTGGAAGCTGACGCCGCCACCGTCCTCGAACCGGCGGGTGGCGGGCTTGCCGATGTCGTGCAGCAGCGCGGCCAGCCGGAGCACCAGGTCGGGGCCGGGGACCGCACCATCCGGGCCGGTCTCCAGGGCGATGGCCTTGTCCAGCACGGTGAGCGAGTGCTCGTAGACGTCCTTGTGTCGGTGGTGCTCGTCGATCTCCAGCCGCAGCGCGGGCAGCTCGGGCAGCACGTGCTGCGCCAGGCCGGTGTCGACCAGGACGGTCAGCCCGGCGCGCGGGTTGCTCGACATCAGCAGCTTGACCAGCTCGTCGCGCACCCGTTCGGCGGAGACGATGGTCAGTCGCTCGGCCATATCGGTGGCCGCGGCGACGGCGGCGTCGTCCACCGTGAACCCGAGCTGTGCGGCGAATCGGGCGGCCCGCATCATCCGCAGCGGGTCGTCGTCAAAGGACTGCCGGGGGTTGACCGGGGTGCGCAGCACACCGCGCGCCAGGTCGCTGAGCCCGTCGAAGGGGTCGACGAAGGTCAGGTCCGGCAGTCGGATGGCCATCGCGTTGACGGTGAAGTCACGGCGGGAGAGGTCGCCGTCGAGTGTGTCGCCGAACACCACCTCGGGTTTGCGGGAGGTCGGGTCGTAGGCGTCGGTGCGGTAGGTCGTGACCTCGACCACCACCTCGGGCTGGTCGCCGCGGGCCCGCTTCTGTGCGCCGATGGTGCCGAACTCCCGGCCAATGTCCCAGTGCGCGTCACCCCAGCCCGCGAGAATCCGCTCGGACTCGTCCGGTGTGGCGGAGGTGGTGAAGTCCAGGTCAGCGCTCGCTCGGCCCAGGAACGCGTCCCGCACCGGACCGCCGACCAGGGCCAGCTCGTGCCCCTGCGCCCGGAAGAGTTCACCCAATTCCAACGCGGCCGGAGCGAGGTCGGCGATGACCGTCAGGGCACGCTGACGGAGGGCGGCAAGGCGAGCAGTGGACTCCGACACGGTGACCAAGCCTGCCAGATCACGCCGCCCACCCCGCCCGCCGAGGTGCCTTGGCTACAGTGGCCGCATGTCCGAGCCGACCCGCGCCATGCCCCCGGCCGGCGTCCCCGCGCCCCCGGGCGGTCACGCGCTGCGGATCGATCCACGCGGATCACGGCCTCGGACGTCGTTACCGGTGGTGGAGGAGACCTCCGCAGGTGGCCTGGTGGTGCGGATCGCGGACGGTGTGCACGTGGCGGCGGTGATCGCGCGGCGCAATCGGGCCGGTCGCCTGGAATGGTGTCTACCCAAGGGCCACCTGGAGGGCGAGGAGACCCCGGAGCAGGCGGCGGTGCGGGAGATCGCGGAGGAGACCGGGATCATCGGCTCGATCGTCCGCAGCCTGGGCGTCATCGACTACTGGTTCACCGGGGACGACCGGCGCGTGCACAAGATGGTGCACCACTACTTGCTCGGAGCGGTCGGCGGCGAGCTCACCGTGGAGGGGGACCCGGACGGCGAGGCGGAGGATGTGGCCTGGGTGCCGGTCTCCGAGCTGCCGACCCGGTTGGCGTACCCGAACGAGCGGCGCCTGGCGGAGGCCGCGTCCGTGGTGCTGGCCGACGGGGCATGAGGCTGCCGCAGTCCGTGCGCCGTGGGTGGGCGCTGCTGCTGTCGGTGGTCGCCCTCGCGGCGATGACCGGCCTGGTCGCCACGCCCGCGAGCGCCGCACCCTCAGCTGAGGACCTGCCGGTGGCGGTGAGCCTGACCGCCATCACCCCGCAGATCCTCGACCCCGGGCAGGACCTCACTGTGACGGTGTCACTGCGGAACAACGGCGATGAGGAGATCACCTCCCCGCGGGCTTCGGTCCGGATCTACCGGTATCGGATGTCGACCCGCGAGCAGCTGGACCAGTGGTCCACCAGCCTGGACGAGGGCCCGTTCGGGGATGTCGCGGCGACCGAGACGCTGGACAGCCCGATCCCGCCCGGTGGCAGCGTCGCGATGACGGTCACGGTGCCCGCCCGGTCCATCGGGTTGAGCCGCACCTCGGACGCCTGGGGACCGCGCGGCCTGACCGTGGACGTCGGTGACGGTGGCACCCGGGTCGGGATCGAGCGGAGCTTCCTGCTGTGGAACTCCGATCAGGACGTCGAGCCGACCCATGTCAGCGTGCTGGCCCCGATCACCGGCCCCGCGGTGACCCCGTCCGCGCCCCAGGACGAGGACACGGAGCCGACGTCCACGCCGACCGCGGAGCCGACCACACCACCGAGCGCCGCGCCCACTGCCGAGTCGACCACCAGCCCCGAACAGACCGCCGACCCCGAGCAGACGACCGCCCCCGAGGCCGCTGCCGACGCCACCGCAACACCCGAGCCGACGTCGACACCGCGCTCCACCCCCGGATTGGATGCCCTCACCGCCGCGGGCGGACGACTCAATCGCGTGTTGCAGGCCACGGCCGGCCACGACTCGGTGTCCTGGGCTGTCGACCCCGCCCTGCTGGAGCAGGTGTCCACCGGATCGCGCGCCGACCGTTCCTGGTCGTCTGCGTTGACCGAGGCGGGTGCCGACCGCGAGGTGTTCCGTCTGCCCTGGGCCGACCCGGACATCGCCGCACTGGCGCACTCCGGGCGATCCAGCAGCGCCGACTTGCTCAGCCTGGCGATGCGCTCCTCCGCAGCAGCCGATGACGACTTGCTGAGCGACGCCGAGCCGCTGGTCCTGGCATCGAACGACGTCCTTGACGACACCACGGCCGCGTTGGCTGCGGGTCAGGCGGCAGGGGCACCCCTGATCACCGGCACCGACGCCCTGCCCGCCGAGGACTCGGACACCGCCTCCGCCCCGACCACGCTGGAGACCACCGACGGCGCACTCACCGCACTGGTCCCGGATGCCGGGCTCTCCGATCTGCTCGCGGAGCCCACCGCCGTGCAGGAGGGCAGCAGCGCCGCGGTCGCCGCGCAGCGGATGCTGGCCGAGACCGCGGTGATTGCGCGGGCCGATGACTCCGGCGGCTCCTACGTGCTCATCGCCACACCCCGGGACTGGAGCCCTCACGGTGAGACGGCCAACGCACAGCTGTCCGCGCTGGAGTCGGCCCCGTGGGTGCAGAGCACCTCGGTCGCGGATCTGCTCGCCGCGGAACAGGCCGGACAGGTCACCGACGCTTCCCGCGCCACACCAGTGGAAGCCGACCGGGACAGCACCGAGCTGACACCGGCGTGGGTGAACGCGCTGGCCAGCGGATGGGAAGCGGCCGAGGACTTCGCCAGTGTGGTCGACGACCCGGCGGCACTGCTGGCCGGGTTGGAGACCGACGTCCTGGCGCCACTGTCCGTGGCCTGGCGCAGCGATCCCGACGGTCGGGCCGCCGCGGTTGAGGCCGCACTCGACCTGGCCAGTGCACGGCAGAGCGGACTGTCGGTGCTGCTGAACGAGCAGTTCACCGTGATCTCCTCCTCCGCACAGATCACCGTCAACGTGCGCAATGAGCTGCCGCAGGACGCGACGGTCCGGGTCGAGTTGCGCCCGCAGAAGGGCTGTCTGGAGACCACCCGCTCCGCGCTGGTGCCGGTCCGCGCCGAATCCGAGACCCCGGTGGTCCTGACCCTGCGCGCCACCGCGAACTGCGATGTCACCGTCGATGTCTCGCTGATCGCGGAGAACGGCCGTGAGCTGGCGATGCCGCAGCAGTTCGACGCGCGGGTCGCCCCCACCGTCGAGAGCGTCGGCACCATTGTGGTCGGGGTGTTGTTGGCGGCCGCGCTGGCCTTCGGGATCTGGCGCACGGTGCGGCGGGGGCAGAGCAAGCGTCGGGGGGCACGGGTGCTGGCCGAGGGGCCGGCGGAGACCACCGAGGACCAGGCATGACCGACACCGCCCCCGATCCGGACAGCGAGTCCACGCAGCAGGCCGCCGCCTCCGTCCGGGTGGGTCGCGCCTCGGCGATCATGGCCTCGGGCACGGCGGTGTCGCGCATCTTCGGCGTCATCAACATCACCCTGCTCGGCTGGGCGATCGGCACCACCACCAACATCGCCGACGCGTTCTCGGTGGCCAATAAGCTGCCGAACACGCTCTACCTGCTGATCGCGGGGGGCGTGCTCAACGCGGTGCTGGTCCCGCAGGTGGTCCGCGCCTACCGGGAGAAGGACGGTCAGGTCTACGTCGACCGCCTGTTGACCGTCGGCATCGCGTTCCTGGCCGGACTGACTCTGCTGTTGACCGCCACCGCGCCGATCTGGGTCCGGATCTACTCCGACTACGCCGACCCGCGCACCACCGCTATCGCCACCGCGTTGGCCTTCTGGTCAATCCCCCAGGTGTTCTTCTACGGCTTGTACTCCCTGCTCGGGCAGGTGCTGAACGCCCGCGGGTCCTTCGGGCCGTACATGTGGGCACCCGTGGTCAACAACCTGGTGTTCATCAGCGGCATCCTGGTGTTCTCCCGGATGTTCGGCAGCGTCGACCAGGCCACCGACCTCGATGCCTGGTCCACCGCGCAGACCGTCGTCCTGGGCGGGTCCGCCACCCTCGGCATCGTCGCGCAGGCGCTGATCCTGCTGGTCCCGCTCTACCGCAGCGGGTTCCGCTACCGCCCGCGCTGGGGTCTGCGGGGTTCCGGGCTCGGTTCCGCGGGCCGGGTGGCGAGTTGGACCTTTGCCGGGCTGTTGGTCGGACAGGTGGGGGTATGGGCCGTCAGTGTCGTCGCCTCCGCCGTTGACGGGGAGAACCTGGCCGGGAACGCCGTCTACGACCGCGCGTTCCTCATCTTCATGCTGCCGCACTCGCTGGTGACCGTGTCCCTGGCCACCGCCCTCTTCACCCGGTTGTCCGCCAAGGCCGCCGCAGAGGACACCGCCGCCGTCCGCGCTGACTTCTCCCTCGGCCTGCGCACCGTCGGACTGTTCACCGTGCTCGGCACCACCGGTCTGGCCGTGCTGGCCTACCCGCTGAGCCGACTGCTGGTCACCAACGAGCCGGATGCCGCCGTACACGCCCTCGCCCAGGTGGTCGTCACCATCGTGTTCGGGCTCACCGGATTCGGCATCTGGTCGCTGTGTCAGCGGATCTACTACGCCTATCAGGATGCCAAGTCGATGTTCCCGATCCAGGTCGTCATGGCCGCGATCGTGGTCGGCGGGACCCTGCTCGGTCGACTCATCCTCGACCAGGCGTACTGGGTCGCCGCTGCCACCGGCTCGATGGCGCTGTCGTACTGGGTCGGTGCCGCCCTCGGCCTGCTCGCGATCCGGCGTCGACTGCGCGGGGTGGACGGTCGCCGGGTATTGCAGACCCACGTCAAGGCCGTCGTCGCCGCGATCCTCGCCGCCGCAGCCGGTCTGGTGCTGCTCGCTGTCCTCGGGCCGGTGCAGAGCTTCGGTGACGCGCTGCTCGCCTGCGTGCTCGGCGGGGCGCTGATGTCCGGCGTGTACCTGGCGGCCCTGCTGGTGATGCGGACCTCCGAGCTGCGCACCGTCCTGACCCCGGTGCTGCGTCGACTGCGCCGCTGACGGCGCGCTGACTCACGGCCGATCACCCGGGCAGGCGCACACTCGCTGACTAGCATGGCCCGCACGACCACGACCCGAGGACCCCGAGGAGGACCAGCGTGGCAGAGCAGCGCCCCGGCACCCCTTCCGGCGGCAGCCGCACCGGCGCCACCGGTCGGATGATCGGCGGACGCTACCGGCTCGACCAGCCCCTGGCCCCCGATCTGCCCGGTGTCGAACCCTGGTCCGCCACCGACACCATCCTCGACCGCCCGGTGCGCGTCGACCTGGTCACCGGCTCGCGCACCCCCGCCGCCCTCGACGCCGCCCGACGTGCCGCACTGGTCTCCGAGCCCCGACTGGCCCGCATCCTCCAGGTCGACCAGGAGGGTGACCTGGGCATCGTGGTCAGCAGCGAGATCGACGGCCGCACCCTGGCCGAGCTCGCCGCTGCCGGGCCGTTGCCACACGACCAGGCCCGCGCGATCGTCGGAGAGGTCGCCGCCGCCCTGGAGGAGGCCCGCCGCCGCGGACTGCACCACCTGGCGCTGCGTCCCCGCTCAGTGCTGATCACGCCGGCTGGACGGGTCGCCCTGCGTGGACTGGCCGTCGACGGCACCCTGATCGGCGCGGCGGACATCAGCGCACACGCCGCCTCCCGGCGTGATGCCATCGACCTGATCCGCCTGCTCTACGCCGCGCTCACTGGACACTGGCCCGCACCGCCGACCACCACCGGCGCGGTCCCGACCTTCGCCGAATGGGTCGGGGCCGAGGGTGAGGCCGCCACCACCGAACCCGATCCCGGTCTACCCGCCGCGCCCACCGCCGACACCGGCTCCGTGGCTCCGGTGGATCTGGTCCCTGGCATCCCCGCCGACCTCGACACCCTCTGTGCCGTCACCCTCGGGCCGCATGACGACGGACCGCACAGTCCGGGCGAGGTGGTGCGCGAGCTGGAGCCCTGGCGTGCGGTGCATGCGCAGGAGCTGTTCCGTGCCGCCGATGCCGGACCTGCCGCCGGCGCGCAGACGAGAGAGCCCTCGCTAGGCGATGCTGCTGCCGGGGCGGCGGCTGGTGGCACCGGAGCTGCCGTCGCCGCTGCCGCAGTGCCGGCAAGTGCCCCCGACGCGACCGCCCCCGAACTCGCCGCCCCCACCGGCTGGCAGTGGCCCGTCACCGCAGCGGCACCCGAGGAATCCGCGAGCGCACCTGCCTCCGTCGCGGACGCCCCCGCCTGGCCTGCCCTGGACGATCCCCGCGGTGACGCGCCCACCTCAGACGCCGCCGCCTCGGA
Organism: Cellulomonas sp. NPDC089187; assembly: GCF_040685135.1. NCBI lineage: Bacteria > Bacillati > Actinomycetota > Actinomycetes > Micrococcales > Cellulomonadaceae > Cellulomonas > Cellulomonas sp. NPDC089187. The sequence goes on from NZ_JBFBHI010000004.1 coordinate 456,243, forward strand.
CACCGCCGCCTCGGACACCACCGCCTCAGTTTCCGTGCAGGCCCCGACCGCCGCGCCCTCTACCCCTCCGACGGGAAGCTCCACCATGACCGACCAGCAGAAGCCGACCCCGGACGAGCCGACCGAGGGCACCGACGCCCCCGCGGCCCCGGGCGGCAGCACTCCGGCCCGGCAGTCGGTGCGCGCCTCCTTCGCCAGCGGTGAGGGAGCGGGGGCACGTCGACCCGGCACCCCGCCTCCGGCGATCCCACCCCGCAGCTCGACACGTCAGTCCCCCGCCGGGTCTTCCAGTGCAGCCCGGTCCGCTGGCGGTGCTGCGGCAACGGGCGCGGGAGCTGCGGCGGCGGGAGTTGCTGCTGGTGGCGGCTCGTCCACCCCGGCCACACTGTCCCCGCGGCCGCTCCCGTCGGCCTCGGGTCCGACCCGCACCCCCAGCGCAGCGGCTGCTCGCAGTAGCGCTGCGTTCCCGGCTCAGCCCACCTCCGCCGCGACCACGCCCACGGGTGGTGCGCGCTCCGGTGCCAGCGGTGCCGCGGCTTCTGGTGTTGGGGCCCCTGGTCCGAGTGCCTCCGGTGCGGGTGCCTCCGGTGCCGCTGGCTCTGATGTGACTAGCTCCGGCTCGGGCGGTGGCAGGACGGGCGGTACCGGGTCAGGCGGTTCGACTCCGGACTGGGGTCTGCCCTTCGACCCGGATGCCCAGCGCACCACCCGCCAGCCCCGCCACCAGTTCGACCCCACCCGCTGGGTGCTCGGTCTGGTCGGCGTCGGCATCGTGGTCGTCCTGGTCCTGGCCATCTCCACTGTCACCCGGCCCTGGGGATCGGGCCGCGATGACGAGGCCGCCACGGCCGCGACCACCCAGCCCGCAGAGGCACCCACGGAGGAGGCCGAGGCCCCCGCGGAGGAGGAGCCCGCTCCCCCCGTTGCCGTCGCCCCGGTGATCGCCGGCATCACCACCATCGACCCGTCCGACAATGACGGGGAGAAGGAGGAGTTGATCGCCCGGATCTGGGACGGCGACCCGAACACCGCCTGGTACACCCACACCTACAACCGGCCGGACTTCGCCGGGTTCAAGGACGCGGTGGGCATCGCCATCACCCTGACCGAACCCGCCACGGTCAACGAGGTCACACTCCAGGTCAACGGTGCAGGCGGCAATGTCGAGGTGCGCGCCACCGACGCCGCCAACCCCACCGCCGGTGAGGTTCTGGCATCCGGACCGTTGAACGGCACCACCGTCCTCACCCTGAGCCAGCCCACCGAGACCCAGAACATCGTGCTCTGGTTCACCGCGCTGGCCCAGACCCCGGACGGCAAGAACCGGATCGAGATCTCCGAGCTCAGCGTCGGCTGAGCGGCCGGGAACACCAGCCACCCGCGCACTGTTCTTCTGCACGACTTTCCTGTTCCACCCTCGAGAGGCAGTCCCGTGACCGAGACCCCCATCCGCGACATCGTCATCGTCGGCTCCGGCCCTGCCGGGTACACCGCTGCGGTGTACGCGGCCCGTGCGGGTCTGGCCCCGCTGGTCATCGCCGGGTCGGTGACCGCCGGTGGTGCGCTGATGAACACCACCGAGGTGGAGAACTTCCCGGGCTTCCCGACCGGCATCATGGGTCCGGACCTGATGGAGGCCATGCAGCAGCAGGCCGAGAAGTTCGGCGCCGAGGTCGTCTGGGACGACGCCACCAAGGTTGAGCTGGAGGGCCCGGTGAAGACCGTGACCACCGCCGGCGGCGACGTGGTGCAGGCCCGGGCGGTCATCCTGGCCACGGGGTCCGCCTACCGTCAGCTCGGCCTGGACGACGAGCAGCGACTGTCCGGCCGGGGCGTCTCCTGGTGTGCGACCTGCGACGGCTTCTTCTTCCGTGACCAGGACATCATCGTGATCGGTGGTGGCGACTCCGCAGTCGAGGAGGCCACCTTCCTGACCCGGTTCGGCAAGACGGTCACCATCGTGCACCGCCGTGACGAGCTGCGGGCGTCCAAGATCATGGCCGACCGCGCCAAGAACGACCCGAAGATCCGCTTCGCGTGGAACTCCGAGGTCGTGGGCATCCACGGCGAGGACAAGGTCACCAGCGTCACCCTGCGCGACACCGTCACCGGCGAGACCCGTGAGCACGGGGCCACCGGTGTGTTCGTGGCGATCGGGCACGTGCCGCGCACCGAGCTGCTGCACGGTCAGGTCGACCTGGACGAGAACGGCTACATCCTGGTCGAGGGCCGCTCCACCCGGACCAACCTGCCCGGTGTGTTCGCCTGCGGTGACGCGGTCGACCACACCTACCGCCAGGCGATCACCGCGGCGGGGTCGGGCTGCTCCGCCGCGCTGGACGCCCAGCACTATCTGGCCGCTCTGGCCGACGCCGACCCGGCCTCCCCGGACCAGATCCCGGCCGCGGTCGAGCAGCTGGGCGACGACGTCACCGAGGCCGACGCCGAGCGCGCTGAGGTGGCTGCGGCCATCGCCGAGGGCTGACCGACATGACCCTGCCGGCAGTCTCGGGGTCCACCTTCGATGCGGAGGTGCTCGGCTCCGAGCTGCCGGTGGCGGTCGACTTCGGCGCGGACTGGTGTGCGCCCTGCCGCGCCGTGCGTCCGGTGTTGGCGGAACTGGCGGACCGGTACCAGGGTCGACTGCGGATCGTCACCGTCGACACCGAGGCGGAGCACGAACTGACCGGTCGCTACGGCATCGTCTCCATCCCGACCCTCTACGTCTTCCACTCCGGCGAGCTGCTGCGTGCCATCCCGGGTGCCCGCACCAAACTCGAGTACGCCGCCGAGTTCGACGCGGCACTCGCCGAGGCCGCCACGCTCTGATCCGACCCGCCCGCAGCACGCAGTGAACCGGTGAATGTCCGGCGCGCCGATCGTGGACGCCACCGCTGCCACTGGACATGGCGTGCCACACTCGGGGAATGACCGCAGAATCGCGGCCCGGCGAGCAGACGTCGGGCCCCCTCCCGACCTCAGCCGCCAACGGCACGCGACTCGACCGGTGGATCGGCTCCTACGCCGACCGCACGCACGGGATGCGCGCCTCCGAGATCCGCGCCCTGTTCGCCGTCGCCAACCGTCCCGAAGTGGTCTCCCTCGCCGGGGGCATGCCCTGCCTGGACGTGCTGCCGATGGACGTGCTGTCGGACCTGACCCAGCGCGTGGTGGCCACCCGTGGCGCCGTCGCTCTGCAATACGGCTCCGGACAGGGCGACGAGGGCCTGCGCGAGCAGATCCTGGACGTGATGCGTCTGGAGGGCATTCAGGCGCACCCGGATGATGTGGTGGTCACCACCGGCTCGCAGCAGGCGCTCGACCTGGTCACCCGGCTGTTCATCGACCCCGGCGATGTGGTGGTCGCCGAGGCACCGTCCTACGTGGGCGCGCTCGGCGTCTTCCGGGCCTACCAGGCGGATGTCGTACACGTCCCGCTCGACGCCGACGGGCTGATCCCCGAGGCGCTGGAGACCACGCTGGCCGACCTGGCCAGGCAGGGGCGACGGGTCAAGTTCCTGTACACGGTGCCGAACTTCCACAACCCGGCCGGTGTCACCCTCTCGCTGGAGCGCCGACCGCGGATTCTGGAGATCTGCGCCCGCTACAACGTCCTCGTGCTGGAGGACAACCCGTACGGTCTGCTCGGATTCGAGGGCGATCCGCTGCCTGCCATGCGCTCGATGGACGAGGACGGGGTCATCTACCTCGGGTCGTTCTCCAAGACCTTCGCACCAGGCTATCGGGTCGGTTGGGCCGTCGCGCCGCACGCCGTCCGGGAGAAGCTGGTGCTGGCCAGTGAGTCCGCGATCCTGTGCCCGTCCAATGCCTCGCAGCTGGCGATCAGCGCCTACCTGTCGACCTGCGACTGGCGCGGGCAGATCAAGCAGTTCCGCGAGCTGTACCGCGAACGCCGGGACGCGATGATCGGCGCGCTGGCCGAGCACCTACCCGATGCCAGTTGGACCGTCCCGGATGGCGGCTTCTACACCTGGGTCAAGCTGCCCGACGGCCTGGACGCCAAGGCGATGCTGCCCCGCGCCGTCACGGCCCGGGTCGCCTACGTGCCCGGCACGGCGTTCTACTTTGACGGTCAGGGCACCGACCACGTCCGACTGTCGTTCTGCTACCCCACCCCGGAGCGGATCCGTGAGGGTGTCCGACGGTTGGCCGGCGTCGTGCAGGGTGAGACCGAGTTGGTGTCCCTGTTCGGCACCGGTGCCAGCGCACCCGGCGACAGCGTGCAGTCCCCCGGCCCCAACCTGGCCTGATCGGCGATGACCGGTGTGCGCACCCGTCATCGCCTCTCACTAGGCTGAACACCGACCTCGGCCCACCGTCCTCGGAGGAACTCCGTGCCCCCCGCACTCCCCGCCAGCCCGCGCGTCGTCGTCCTCGCCGGTGGGCTCTCCCACGAGCGTGACGTGTCGATCCGTTCCGGTCGACGGGTCGCCGACGCCCTGCGCACCGCCGGCGTCGACGTCAGCGTCCACGATGTCGACGCCGATTTGGTCCCCGTGCTGACTGAGGCCCGCCCTGATCTGGTCTGGCCGCTGCTGCACGGTGCCTCCGGTGAGGACGGCGCGGTGCGGGACGTGCTGGAGCTACTCGGGCTGCGCAGCGTCGGCACCGGTCCCCGCGCGAGCCGGATCGCGTGGTCCAAGCCGATCGCCAAGACCAGCGTCACCCGGGCCGGACTCGCCACCCCGGAGTTCGTGACCCTGCCGCAGTCGCTGTTCCGCGAGCTCGGTGCCGGGCGCATCCTGGACGCCGTGGTCGACAAGCTCGGTCTGCCGCTGGTGGTGAAGCCCGCGCAAGGTGGGTCGGCGCTCGGGGTCACGCTGGTGCGCACCGCCGAGGACCTCCCCCGGGCGATGGTCGCGTGCTTCGCCTACTCCGACACCGCCCTGATCGAGCGCGCCGTCGAGGGGACGGAGCTGGCGGTCAGCGTGGTCGAGCTCGACGGCGAACCTGTCGCCCTGCCACCGGTCGAGATCGTCACGGATGGTCCCTACGACTACGACGCGCGCTACAACCCCGGGCGCACCGAGTACTTCGCCCCGGCTCGACTGAGCCCCGAGGTCACCGAGCGCGCGACCCAGGCCGCCCTCGTCGCACACCAGACGCTCGGCCTGAACCACCTGTCCCGCACCGACCTGATCATCGATGCGGACGGCACGCCCTGGTTCCTGGAGGTCAACGTCGCACCGGGGATGACCGAAACCTCGCTCTTCCCCCAGGCCGCGGAGGCCGGAGGGTACGAGTTGCCCGCGCTGTACCGCCGCGTGGTCGAGGGTGCGCTCACTGACGACTGATCGTGGGTCATCCCATGACCGCGAACGCCCCAGGACCTGTGCGGGTCCTGGGGCGTTCGGCTGTCACGGCTTGAAGATGCCCGGGTCGTCCGGAGCCAGGCTGCCGAGAATCCGGTTCAGATCCTCCACGGAGGCGAACTCGACCGTCAGCTTGCCGCGCTTCTTGCCGAGGTCGACCTTCACCCGAGTTTCGAACCGGTCGGAGAGCCGACTGGCGAGGTCATCAAGCGCCTCATTGCGCACCCCCGCCCGCGGTGCACGCTGCTTGGCTGTCGCACCGTCCTGCCCACCCAGCGCAACGATCTCCTCCACCGCACGCACGGACAAGCCTTCGGCCACGATCCGCTGCGCCAGCCGCTCGATCGCCGCACCGTCCGTCAGCCCCAGCAGCGCCCGGGCGTGACCGGCCGAGAGCACACCCGCCGCCACGCGACGCTGTACCAGCGGGGGCAACCGGAGCAGTCGCAGCGTGTTCGAGATCTGCGGGCGGGAGCGGTGGATCCGGGTGGCCAGCTCCTCGTGGGTGCACCCGAAATCGTCCAACAGCTGCTGGTAGGCAGCCGCCTCCTCCAATGGGTTCAGCTGCGACCGGTGCAGGTTCTCCAACAGCGCGTCGCGCAGCAGGTCACCCTCCTCGGTCTCCCGGATGATCGCCGGGATCGTGTCCAGGCCTGCCTCCTGGGTCGCACGCCACCGGCGCTCACCCATGATCAGCTCGTAGCCCCCCTCCGCGGGGCGCACCACCACAGGCTGGAGGACACCGACCTCCTGGATCGATCCGACCAGCTCGGCCAGCGCGTCCTCGTCGAAGACCGTGCGCGGCTGACGGGGGTTCGGGCGGATCGAGGTCACCGGCAGCGTGGCAAAACTGGCACCTGGCACCGGCACCAGATCGGCCTCACTCGGTGCTGCGGCACCGGCACGTCCGGGATTGGAGGCTGCGCGCTTCTCGGCGGTCGCCGGGACGACATCACCGGTCGCGGTAGACGCCGTCGCAGCTCTGGACGGTGCTGCCGATCCACCCCGAGTGCTCGTGTCCTGCTTCGTGTCCTGCCGATCGGAGGGCGTGCTCTGCGGCTCGGCTGCGGAACCCTCGGACCGGTCGGGGAAGAAGACATCCACCGGCCTGGCCGAACCATCCGGTCGGGTATCCGCGGTCGGGATCAGGGCACCCAAGCCACGACCCAGTCCGCGACGCTTCTCGCTCACTCGCCCTCCTCCTGGGTCGACGCGGACGCTCCGCGCTCGGCCAGTTCACTCGCTGCCTCCAGATAGGCCAGCGCACCGCTCGATGACGGGTCGTAGGTGAGCACCGTCTGCCCATAGGACGGTGCCTCTGACACGCGCACCGACCGGGGAATCGTCGTCTTCAACGTCTGCGCCGGGAAGTGCTCTCGCACCTCGTGCGCCACCTGCTGCGCCAGATTGGTGCGCCCGTCGAACATCGTCAACAGGATGGTTGACACGTGCAGCCCCGGGTTGAGGTGCGCCTGGATCAACTCGACGGACTTCAGCAGCTGGCTCAGGCCCTCCAATGCGTAGTACTCGCACTGGATCGGGATCATCACCTCGTCCGCGACCACGAAGGCGTTGACGGTCAAGAGCCCGAGGCTGGGCGGGCAGTCCACCAGCACGTAGTCGATCCGGGGCTCCCCGTTGTCGACCCGCTGCTGGAGGTACGCATGCAGAGCGTTCCGCAGCCGGGTCTCCCGAGCCACCATCGAGACCAGCTCGATCTCCGCACCGGACAGGTCGATCGTCGCGGGCACACACCAGAGATTCGGTACACCTGCCGCGGGAGCGACCGTGCCCGCCATCGGTGCGCCGTCGACCAGAACGTCGTAGACCGACGGGGTTCCCGCTCGGTGCTCGACACCCAGCGCTGTCGAAGCGTTGCCTTGCGGGTCGTTGTCGATGACCAGCACATTCAGGCCCGACTTCGCCAGTGCTGCGGCCATGTTGACGGTGGTCGTGGTCTTGCCGACGCCGCCCTTCTGATTCGCCACCGTCATCACCCGAGTGTGCGGTGGCTTGGGGAACACCCGACCGGACAACGTGATGCGCCGACCGGCGTCCACCCGCAATGCCGCCATCAGGGGTGTGTCGTCATCCGCGGACGGGAGCGACGCGACGAGCGCGGCGCGACGGCGCTGGTCATCGTCCGATGTCGGCCCCGGGTTCCGGTTCGGCTCAGTCGTCACCGCCGAGATCCCTTCTTTGCAGAACGGCGCCCACGGCGGCCCGTTGTTTCACGTGGAACCGAGCGCGAGCGCGTCGGCGCCTCGCCCTCCGACTCCTTCTTGACGATGACAACCGTGGTCGCCTCCAGCCCATCCAAGGTCGGCGCGGCCTCGATCCGTACCTCTCCCCCGCCGTGCCGCATGAGTACGTCGGCACCGGCGGTGACCTCATCCGCCGCGCGCCCACCCTTGAGTGCCACCAGCTCGCCACCCACCCGCAGCAGCGGCATGGTCCACGGGTAGAGCTTGGCCAACGCCGCCACCGCACGGGCGGTCACCGCATCGGCCTGCAAGAGACCCACCTGCTCCTCTGCCCGACCCCTAACAACCGTGACGTTGGACAGTTCCAGCCGCTCCACGACCTCGGACAGCCAGTCCGTGCGACGTTCCATCGGCTCCAACAGGACGACATCCACTGCTGGGCGCATCGCTGCGATCACCACGCCGGGCAGTCCAGCTCCTGAGCCGACATCGACGATCTGTCCGGACTCCGGCAGGAACGGTACGACCGCAGCCGAGTTCACCAGATGCCGCTCCCACAGGCGACTCAGTTCACGCGGGCCGACTAGTCCGCGGAGAACCCCCTGGTCAGCGAGCAGATCGTGGAACCCGAGCACCGCCGGCCACGCCTCGCCGAAGAGGTCTGGCAGACGCGTGTCTCCGTCCAGCGGGTCTCGCTCTACCTGCCCGTCCGGCGCGACATCGGAACTCGACCCCTCATGCTCGGGCGCGTGGGCTGGGCACACGGAGACTCCTGATCCTGGCTGGTCGGGGCTGGCTCTTTCGGCGAATCGGCCCAGGCGGGTTCGATTCCACGCGGCTGAGGACAACGGTACCTCGCGCAGCTGCCCGACTGGGGTGTCGACGACCAGCCTGGGGACGCAACGGGCCGCACGACGGCGCACGTGTCGCCGGTCACGGGCAGCCGCTTGCCCGGCGTCGCCATCTGCTCCGCCGCGCACGAGCTGCAGATCCGATGTTCCACGTGAAACGGGACGGCGATGCGTCGCCGTCACGCAGCAGGGCCGCCCTCTCCCGCGGATATCACGGCGCACACTGGAGTCTCGAGAGTGACCAGGTGCTCGCGCCACCGGCCACCCTGTGCAGTCGGTCTATGGTGGCTCCTCGACCCAGGACCGCCACATCACAATGGATCTCTCCCCGAACGCACCGTACAGAGCGCGGATCTGGCCCGTGCACGCGAGATCAGCCGCCAATGTGTATGGGCGCCCGGCGGGACGTCACTTCACCACGATCCCGAGGTGGTACCACGCGGGCTCAGATGATGGCCGCACGCGATAGATCGACGTTCTGACGGGTCGCAATGGGCTCCGAGTGCAAGACGGTGACGCGACCTGACGGCATCCAGGGTGAGGACTGTCCATGGTGACGCGCAGTGGCGGGCACAAGTCGGTGCGCTCAACGCCCCGGCTCACGGCAGAGCACTGAACGCCGGATTCACGGGTCCGCAGCAGAGAGACAACCTCACAGTGACCAGCCGAACTGTCCTAGGCCCGACGGCGGATCACGAGCTGGGAGCGCTGCGGGTCCTGCGGCGTCGACGGTCGATTGAGCGTTGCGGCCGACCCTCGGGCTCTGAGCTTGTTCGTTCCCAAGGACGGGCTTCGGGCCGATCCGGACCGGGCCGTTTCACGTGGAACATGAGGGGTGCTCGCTGCCGAACGCCGTGATGAAGTATCGACAGCCCGATTCCTCGGGTCTCCCGAGTATCCCGCTCAACAAGCCCGCCTGATTCAGCTACGCACCGTGCTGATGCATCCTCCGCATCTACTGCTCGGCGGGAGCGAGTGAACCTCAATCCACTCGGTGCGGCACCTCGACCAATGGCGACTGGGACTGCGGCTTGATCGCTCGATAGTGCAGGTCTGCCTCGGGATGGTCCAGCGTGAGGGTGATGTTGCCTGCTTATCGGCGCGGAGTCTCGGGTGCCACCCAGGGCCGCTCGCACGCCCGCACGCCCGCACGCCCCATACCCGCCGCCTCGAGGTGCGACTGCTCGCGGCGTTCCACGTGAAACATCGATTTGAGCCGCATCATGGCCAGAGTTCGCGCAATGGCCCCCTCAGAGCTCCGAGGTCCGAGGTCCGAGGTCCGAGGTCAGCCACCGTAGGCAGCGCCGGGCGCGGCGGGCGACCCCCGGCACCGCTACTCAGAGACTCCGGCTGACGTTTGGCTGCATCTCTCCGGACCCCGGCATTCGCGACCAGCGGTCCGAGTCGCAAGTGACAAGGCCTCCTATGAATCCACGGGTCCGTAAACCTACAAACCCGTGAACCCGAACCCATCCAAACACCAGCTTGACCGACGCCGTGGCGTCGCCACTCGGCCGTCAAGAGCGGCGGGCTTCACACGGACCACGTCGACACGTCCACGCCCTCGCGGACCAGGAGCCGCTTCGCGTCCTGGTTCCACGTGAAACGCGATGCCCTCAATCGCTCCCCGGAGTCAGACTTTGACCACCCGCTACCGACAGTCCGGCATCACCGCCGCCGCACACAAGAGTTGCCGATCTCTTCGCACACGCACGTCCCGACACAAGCGGCCAGATCTGGATCACCAGCAACCCGGTCCAGCCACCAGCCACACCCTCATAAGCCACCGGTCACATCCTCGTGAGCCACCGCGGAGCACCCGCGAGGAACCGAACGCACTCTGGTGTGCACGGAACACCTGGCGACAGCGTGTCAAAGCTCAGTGGCACGTCTTCTACGTACCAAGACATTCTGCCGATCATCGCACGTGAGATGAGTTCTTCAGAAGCCATCGACAGCGCCATGCCCCACACAAGAGGCCGCCCCCGAATCCGGAGACGGCCTCTCGATCACGTCAGCAGAACGCCCGAAAACGCCCTGCCGCGCCACACACACTCACTTCGCGCGGATCACCACGTACCTCGACGGCTCCACACCCTCGGAGTCGGACGACAACCCAGCGGCGGCAACCGCGTCGTGCACGACCTTCCGCTCGAACGGGTTCATCGGCTCCATCGACTGGTCGCTGCCGGACTCCTTCACCCGAGCGATCGCTGCCTCGGCGAGACCGATCAGCTCCGTCTTCCGCGCGGCCCGGAATCCTGCGACGTCCAACATGAGTCGTGAGCGGTCGCCGGTCTTCGCCTGCACGGTGAGTCGGGTCAGCTCCTGGAGAGCGTCGAGCACTTCGCCGTCCTTGCCGACCAGTCGACGCAGCGCACGCTCGGTTCCTTCCTCGGCGACGATCTCCACCGAAGCCCGGCCGTTGTCGACGTCGATGTCGATGTCACCGTCCAGGTCCGCGATGTCGAGCAGCTCCTCGAGGTAGTCCGCTGCGATCTCGCCCTCCTCCTCCAGTCGGGAGGTGGTCGGGCTGATATCGGGGGCCTCACTCGGTGTGGTCATCTCAACTCCTGTGTCGTGTCGCGCCCGACCGGCGCGGAGGTCGATGCGGGTAGCGGGCCCGCGGCTGGGTCAGGAACCCTTACGCTTCTTAGCCTTGCCGCCGGACGAGCCACCGTGGGAACTCGTCGGTCCAGCCTTGGGGTCGAACTCGTCGTCCGAACTCTCGGCGGACGAGGCCTCCACGGACGACGCCGCACCGACGGAAGACGAACCACCCACAGACGACGGGGCGGCAGTCGGGGAATCAGCGGCGGCGGACGATGCACCGGACGGTTGGGCAGTGGTGCCACCCGCCGGGCCCTTCTTCTTGGCTCGTGCCTTACCCACCGGCTGCTGGCGCTGACCGCCGACCGGGCGGGCCTCTTCAATACCGGGAACGTCACCCTCGTCGGTGAGCAGTTCTCCGCGGGCAGCGGCCTTCTTCGCCTTCCGGGCCTTGAGCGCGATCTCGGCCTGCGAGCCGGGCGCCGGCATGCGGCGGATCGTGTAGAACTGCTGGCCCATCGTCCACAGGTTGGTGGTGGTCCAGTAAATGAGGACACCGATCGGGAAGTTCACGCCGGAGAAAGCGAAGATCAGCGGGAAGACGTACATCAGCATCTTCTGCTGCTGCGCCATCGGGCCCTCGAGGGCGGCGGGCGGCATGTTCTTCATGGTCAGCTGACGCTGCGTGGTGAAGGTCGTCAGCGACATCGCGATGATGAGGACCACGGTGACCACGCGGATGTGCACGGCCTGCGACCCGTCCCCGAACGCGGCCGCGTTCATGAACGTGCCGGACAGCGGCGCACCGAAGATCGAAGCGGACTCGGCCTGGCTGGCCACGGTCTGCGTGATGGGGCCGACCGAGTCACGGCCGTAGCTGCCGTTGGCGATCTGCGGCAGCGAGTTCAGCACCCGGAACAGGGCGAAGAAGATCGGCGACTGCGCCAGGATCGGCAGACAGGAAGCGAAGGGGTTGGTGCCGTGCTTGCGGTACAGCTCCATCGTCTCGCGGCTCATCGCCTCACGGGACGCGGGGTCGGTCTTCCCCTTGTACTTCTTCTGGATCTTCTGCATCTCCGGCTGGACCAGTTGCAGTCCGCGCTGCGCCTTGATCTGCCGGAAGAACAGCGGGATCAGGATGATCCGCATGACGATCACCAGGCCGACGATCGACAGCCCCCACGCGGCGCCGCCTGCGGGGTCGAGCCCCACGAGGTCCAGCACCCAGTGGAAGGCGTACATGATCCAGGCGACCACCCACATGATCGGGTAAAGCAAGCCGTCAAACCAGCTCATGACAGGGTCTCTCCAGGGATCAGTGCGCGGCGGGGGCCGCGTCGTGCGGGTGTCGGTGACCGACAGGAGGAACGTCGTCGACGCCGCCGGGGTTCCAGGGGTTGCACCGCAACAGCCGCCAGACGGCCATCGCGCCACCCCGGATCACACCATGCCGCTCGATCGCGGTCACGGCGTAGGACGAACAGGACGGGTAGAACCGGCAGGTCGGCGGTGTCATCGGGGAGATGAACCGCTGATAGCCGCGGACCAGCCAGATCAGCAGCCGGCGCGGGGCTCGCAGGACGGTGTTCATGCGGCACCCCGCTCGGCCAACCGTCGACCGGCAGAGCGCAGTGCCCCGTCCAGATCACGGCCGAGCCCGGCGTAGTCGGCATCCGCAGCGGGACCGAGCGCCCGGATGACCAGGTCGCTGCGGTCACCGACCGTGTCGAGCCGTCCGGCCATCAGTGCGCGCAGCCGACGCTTCACCCGGTTGCGCACCACGGCGTTGCCGACGGCCTTGGACACGACGAAACCGACCGCCGGACCAGGTCCGGGGTCGGTTCGCGTCATCAGGTGCACCACGAGCGTGTTCCGCCCGGCGCGCGCACCGGAGCGGACGGTCCGCTCGAACTGCGCGGACTCGCGCATCCGGTGCTCGGCAGGCAGCACCGCAGCGCTGGTGTCAGGCCGACAGCTCGGAGCGGCCCTTACGGCGACGCGCCTGGAGGATCGCGCGACCCGCACGGGTACGCATCCGCAGACGGAAGCCGTGGGTCTTCGCCCGGCGCCGGTTGTTCGGCTGGAAGGTGCGCTTGCTCACGATGGTCTCCAGTTACTTCGCTGCATCGGCCGCGATCGCGGCCAAAGTTCGGGGTGCCTGTGCTCGACTGCTCCGATCCCGCATCTTGCGAATGCACCGGCGTATGGGCGCGCCAGCAGGAGCCATCAGAAGGCTGCTCAACGCTACGTGCTTCGCCCGCATGGGTCAAACCGTGGTATCCGCGCAGGTCGCGTGATCACGCGGGACCAGAGGCTCTTCCCACACCGACAGCAGCGGGACTAGCGTCGCCTGGACGCTCTCTCCCCACCCCGTGGACAGCGCATTGCGTCCCTGTGGACAACCAATGCCCGTGCCCCCGATCGAGCGCTCAGAGTCGTCGCACACAGGTGTGGACAACTCTGTGGACAGCGTAGGGTCGTGCGACACTCGACCACCGCGGTGCCACCCAGGATCCGCCAAGGAATCACGACAGCAGCGAGGACACAGGTGCCATCCCAGGACGACCAGCTCAACCACGTGTGGGCCACCGCCGTCGCCCAACTCGAGGTCAGCCCGGACATCACCCCGCGCCAGCTGGCCTTCGTGCGATTGGCCGCTCCCCTGGGTCTGTTGGACGGCACCATGCTGCTGGCCGTGGGGAATGACCTCACCAAGGACTACCTGGAGACCCGGGTCCGTGCCGAGGTCACCGAGGCGCTGAGTTCGGCGCTTGGCCGTGAGGCCCGGTTCGCGATCACCGTCGATCCTGCGTTGGAGACCGGTCAGGGCGATCACCTGACCTCGTCGACCGGCAGTACATCCACCGCCGCCGAGTCTGAGACCGAGACCGTCGAGGCCGCCCCGGTTGTCGACTCCGAGCCGGTCGAGACGGTGCAGCCCTATCGTCGTCAGCCCGCGGGCCCGACACCGAGTGCTGAGCCCGCCCGGCTGAACCCCAAGTACCTGTTCGAGACCTTCGTCATCGGCTCGTCCAACCGGTTCGCGCATGCCGCAGCGGTGGCGGTGGCGGAGGCTCCGGCCAAGGCATACAACCCGCTGTTCATCTACGGCGACTCCGGCCTGGGCAAGACCCACCTGCTGCACGCCATCGGGCACTACGCCCGCAACCTCTATCCGTCGATCCGCGTGCGGTACGTGAACTCCGAGGAGTTCACCAACGACTTCATCAACTCGATCTCCGAGGGCAAGGCCGGCGCGTTCCAGCGCCGCTACCGCGAGGTTGACGTGCTCCTCATCGACGACATCCAGTTCCTGCAGGGCAAGGAACAGACGATGGAGGAGTTCTTCCACACCTTCAACACGCTGCACAACGCAAACAAGCAGATCGTGCTGACCTCCGATCTGCCGCCCAAGCAGCTGAACGGGTTCGAGGACCGGATGCGGTCCCGGTTCGAGTGGGGGCTGATCACCGACGTCCAGCCGCCGGACCTGGAGACCCGGATCGCGATCCTGCGCAAGAAGTCCGCGAACGACAATCTGTCTGCGCCGGATGACGTGCTGGAGTACATCGCCTCGAAGATCTCCACCAACATCCGTGAGCTGGAGGGTGCCCTGATCCGGGTGACCGCCTTCGCGAACCTCAACCGCCAGCAGGTCGATATGTCGCTGGCCGAGATCGTGCTGAAGGATCTGATCACCGACGACGACCAGGCGGACATCACCGCCACCGCCGTGATCGGCCAGACTGCTGCGTACTTCGGGCTGAGCATCGAGGACCTGTGCGGGTCCTCCCGGTCGCGGGTGTTGGTCACTGCGCGGCAGATCGCGATGTACCTGTGCCGTGAGCTGACCGACCTGTCGTTGCCGAAGATCGGCCAGGCCTTCGGCGGGCGTGATCACACCACCGTCATGCACGCGAACCGCAAGATCCGTGAGCTGATGGCCGAGCGCCGGTCGATCTTCAACCAGGTGACCGAGCTGACCAACCGGATCAAGCAGGAATCCCGCTCCTGACCGTCGGTTCATCCCACGGTTCAAGGAGCGATGGGACGACTACGCACACCTGTGGACAGAGCTGTGGACACCGGTGGATGACCCCCAGCGTTCGTGTGGACGGATCCTGGGGTGACAGTGGACAGCCGAACGGCGTCTCCACGATGTGCACGGGCCGACACGTTGTCCACCGGGACGTCCCCAGGCTGGACGCACAACCGGAAATCCTCGCTGACCAGCGCGAACATCGGTTCTCCACAGGATCCACAGACGCGATGACAACGACGACAGATTTCTCTAGAAGAAGATCCACAGACCGTCCAAGCCCTGCCGGGCCGATCCGACCCACCTCCGACCGCTGAGGATCGATCCAGGACAACGATCCAGGCCCGTCGACACTGTCCACAGGTACCCCGACCTGTAGTCTTCGGCTGGAATCACACGCCTGGGATCGCACGGTCCCACGACTGAGAGGGTGGGGCATGAAGTTCCGCGTCGAACGTGACGTCCTCGCTGAAGCCGTCACGTGGATCGCTCGCAGCCTGCCCACCCGTCCGCCCGTGCCGGTCCTGGCCGGTGTGCGCATCGAGGCCGAGGCCGATGGGGTGCTGCGTCTGGCCTCCTTCGACTACGAGGTCTCCGCACGGTCCGAGATCCCCGCTGAGGTCACCGAGCCGGGCACCGTCCTGGTCTCCGGACGACTGCTCGCCGAGATCTCCCGTGCCCTGCCCGCCAAGCCGGTCGATGTGGTGCTCGATGGCACCAAGGTCTCCGTGACCTGTGGCGCCAGCCGCTTCACCCTGCTGACCATGCCGGTCGAGGATTACCCGCAGCTGCCAACCATGCCCGGCCTGTCCGGGACCGTCGACGGAGACGAGCTGACCAAGGCTGTCGCTCAGGTCTCCGTGGCCGCCAGCCGTGATGACACCCTGCCGCTGCTCACCGGCGTCCGGGTCGAGATCGAGGGCGAGAAGGTCACCCTGCTCGCCACCGACCGCTACCGCCTCGCCCTGCGCGAGCTGGTGTGGAAGCCGTCGGACCCGTCGATCTCCGATGTGGCGCTGGTCCGCGCGCGCACTCTGAACGACGTCGCGAAGTCCCTGGGTGCGTCCGGCTCGGTCAACATCGGACTCGCCACCGGGCAGGGTGTCGACCTGATCGGCTTCGAGGCCGGCGGCCGGCACACCACCTCGTTGCTGGTCGACGGCGACTACCCGCCGGTGCGTCGACTCTTCGCGGACGAGTCCCCGATCCACGCGGTGGTCAACACCCAACTGCTGACCGACGCAGCCAAGCGTGTCGCCCTGGTCGCCGAACGCAACACCCCGATCCGACTGACCTTCTCCGAGGGGCAGGTCGTGTTGGACGCCGGTCAGGGCGATGACGCGCAGGCTTCCGAGGCGTTGGAGGCCAGCCTGGTCGGTGACGACATCGCGGTGGCCTTCAATCCGCAGTTCCTGTTGGACGGTCTGAGCGCGCTGAACACGCCCTTCGTCCGACTGGCCTTCACCCACCCCAACAAGCCGGTGGAGTTCACCGGTCAGGAGTCGTTGGAGGGCGAGGACCTCAAGGAGTACCGCTACCTGCTGGTCCCGATCCGCTTCGCCTCCTGAGCCGACCGACGGCGGTGTGACCGGGCAGACGGTCGTTCCGGTCGTCAGCACGGGTCCACCGGCACGAGAATGGCCGGTGACAGTGCCGCCACGGGGTCGGCCCGTGTGCTGTCGGGCGTAGAGAGGTGGAGACATGCGGATCGGCCTGGTGGGTCTGGGCAGGATGGGCGCGAACATGCGGGAGCGCATGCGTCGGGCGGACATCGAGGTCACCGGTTACGACCGCAACCCGGAGGTCTCGGACGTCGCGTCCCTGGCCGAGCTGGTCGAGTCGCTGCCCGCCGGTGAGCGGATCGTCTGGGTGATGGTCCCGGCCGGTGCGGTGACCCACGCGGTGATCGAGGAGCTCTCCGGGCTGCTCTCCCCCGGCGACCTGGTCATCGATGGCGGGAACTCCTACTACGGCGACGACCGCACCCACGCCGACTCGCTGGCCACCAAGGACGTGCACTACCTGGATGTCGGTGTCTCCGGCGGTGTCTGGGGTCTGGAGAACGGCTACGGCCTGATGGTCGGCGGTGACGCGGCGGATGTCGAGCGTGCGATGCCGATCTTCGACGCGCTGCGTCCGGAGGGCCCGCGGGCCGAGGGATTCGTGCACGCGGGCAAGGTCGGTGCCGGGCACTACGCGAAGATGGTGCACAACGGCATCGAGTACGGCCTGATGCAGGCCTACGCCGAGGGTTATGAGCTGCTCGAGGCCAAGGACATCGTCGAGGACGTCGCCGGCACCGTGAAGGCCTGGCAGCGTGGCACCGTCGTCCGCTCCTGGCTGCTGGAGCTGCTGGTCAAGGCACTGGAAGAGGACCAGGACTTCCACGAGATCGAGGGCTGGGTCGCTGACTCCGGCGAGGGCCGCTGGACCGTGGACGAGGCGATCGACGCCGCCGTGCCGCTGCCGGTGATCACCGCTGCGCTCTTCGCCCGGTTCCAGTCCCGCCAGGACGCCTCCCCCGCCATGAAGGCCGTCGCCGCTCTGCGTCAGCAGTTCGGTGGCCACGCCGTGAAGTCCGCTGGTGGCGAGGTCGCCGGTGGCACTCCTTCCGGCGTGCGTTCGGAGGGCTGACGCCGCACCGGCATGTACGTCTCTCACCTGTCCCTGACGGACTTCCGCTCGTACCACCAGGTCGACCTGACCTTCGAGCCGGGGATCACCGCCTTCGTCGGGCCGAACGGGCAGGGCAAGACCAATCTGGTCGAGGCGATCGGGTATGTGTCGACCTTCGCCAGTCACCGTGTGCCGTCCGATGCCCCGCTGGTGCGTGCCGGGGCGTCGGCGGCGGTGGTGCGGTCCCGGATCGTGCGCGAGCAACCCGACGGGTCGCAGCGGGCCCTGGTGCTGGACATCCAGCTCGGCTCCGGGCGGCACAACCGGGTCAAACTGAACGGCAGTCCCTCGCGCTCCCGGGAGGTGATCGGTGCGCTGCGGTCGGTGCTGTTCGCGCCGGAGGACCTGTCCTTGGTCAAGGGCGATCCGGATGGTCGACGCCGGTTCATCGACGCTTTGTGCGTGCAGATCACCCCCCGGTTGGCCAGCGTCTTCTCCGAGTACGACCGGGTGGTCAAACAGCGCACGGCCCTGTTGAAATCGGCAGCGGGGTTCCGTGGTGCCAAGCTCGACCTGGGCACCCTGGACGTGTGGGATGCGAAGCTGGCCGAGCTCGCCGCGCGGGTGATCGTCGCCCGGCACGCGGTCGTCGCCGCTCTGACCCCCTATGTCGCGGAGTCGTACCGCGAGGTCTCCGACGATCAGGGCGCTGCCCAGCTGACGTACCGCAGCACCATCGACGACGAGGCGATGCCCGATCCCGGACCTCGGCCGGTGGAGGCGGTGCACGCCGATGTGCTCGCCGCCCTGGAGCGGGTCCGGCGCAAGGAGCTCGAACGCGGGCTGTGCTTGGTCGGCCCGCACCGCGACGACCTGGTGCTGACTCTCGGCGGTCTTCCCGCCAAGGGCTACGCCAGTCACGGGGAATCCTGGTCCTTCGCGTTGGCACTGCGCCTGGCCTCGTACCAGCTGCTCAGCCACGGTCCGGTCGCCGGCACGATCAACGGCGAGGCCGACCTGTGGGTGGCGGACTCCGGCCCGGACGGTGAACCGGTGCTGATGTTGGACGACGTCTTCGCCGAGTTGGATGTGAAGCGTCGTCGTCGGCTGGCCTCGATGGTGGCGGATGCCCGGCAAGTCTTCGTCACCGCCGCGGTGCCGGGGGACGTACCGGAGCAACTGACCGGGACCAGATTCGACGTCCTCGCCGCGGAGGTCACCCGTGTCGAGTAAGCGGCCCATCGACCCCACCGTGCCGGTCTGCGAGCAGATCGAGGGCATGACCCCGGCACCGCAGATGGCCCGCCTGGCACTCGGCCGGTTCAAGGCCGTTGCCCGTTCCAAGGGTTACCGACCCGGCCAGACCGCCACCCGTCGTTCCCCGTTGAGTCCGGCCGAGCGCGGCGGTGCCGGTGCCCACCCCCGGGACCCGCAGATGGTGGCCAGCACGATGTCCGCGCTGTTCCGGGATCGCGGCTGGGTGCCGGAGATCTCGGTGGGCGGCGTGATCGGTCGGTGGCGGGATGTGGTCGGTGACCAGGTCGCCGACCACTGCACTCCGGAGACCTTCACCGACGGTGTGCTGGTCGTCAGGACCGATTCCACCGCCTGGGCGCAGCAGTTGAAGCTCCTCGCGCCACAGCTGGTCGGGCGGATGGCGGAGGACATCGGCGAGGGCGTGGTGAAGGAGGTCCGGGTGCTGGGACCGGCAGGACCGGGCTTCGGACGGGGCAAGCGGTCAGTCAAGGGCCGCGGGCCGCGGGACACCTGGGGCTGAGACGGCTCGACCCCCGGACTCGGGGAGGGGTACGCGAGCCGACCCTTCAAGCCGTCAGCGGCCCGTCTGGTGCCGATTTCGCGCGGGTCGACCACCGATTCGACACGTGCACAGGGTAGAATCGGTGGGTCATGCCCGTGGCAGCAGAGCCCGGGCTGCGCAGGACTGAGGAGCACCACCGACAGTGGCCGATCAGACACCCAAGCCGAACGGCGGCGACTACGGCGCCTCCGCGATCACCGTCCTCGAGGGACTGGAGGCGGTCCGGAAGCGTCCGGGTATGTACATCGGCTCCACCGGTGCCCGCGGTCTGCACCACCTGGTCTACGAGGTGGTCGACAACTCGGTCGACGAGGCGCTGGCCGGCTACTGCGACACCATCGGTGTGACGCTGCTGGCTGACGGCGGCGTCCGGGTCTCCGACAACGGCCGTGGCATCCCGGTCGAGATGCACCCCACCGAGGGCAAGCCGACCCTTGAGGTCGTCATGACCATCCTGCACGCGGGCGGCAAATTCGGGGGCGGCGGCTACGCGGTCTCCGGCGGGCTGCACGGGGTGGGCATCTCCGTGGTGAACGCGTTGTCCACCCGGGTGCACAGTGAGGTCAAGCGCGACGGTTACGCCTGGTCGATGGACTTCGCCAACGGTGGACACCCGCAGGGCACCATCGTGCAGGGCGAGGCCACCGAGGAGACCGGTACCACCCAGACGTTCTGGGCCGATCCGGAGATCTTCGAGACCACCGACTACGACTTCGAGACGCTGCGCTCGCGGTTCCAGCAGATGGCGTTCCTCAACAAGGGCCTGCGGATCACGCTGACTGACGAGCGCCCGCAGGGCCAGGACGTCGACGACGAGGTGACCGGCACCGAGGCACCCACCGGTCCCCGCACGGTCAGCTACAAGTACGACGGTGGTCTGGTCGACTACGTCAAGCACCTGAACTCGACCAAGAAGGTCGACCTGGTGCACCCGGAGGTCATCGACTTCGAGGCCGAGGACACCGAGCGCAAGATCTCCTTGGAGATCGCGTTGCAGTGGACCAGCGCCTATTCGGAGTCGGTGTTCACCTACGCCAACACCATCGCCACCACCGAGGGTGGCACCCACGAGGAGGGCTTCCGGGCGGCGATGACCTCGCTGATCAACCGGTACGCCCGGGACAAGTCCATCCTCAAAGAGAAGGACGACAACCTCACCGGCGACGACATCCGCGAGGGCCTGACCGCGGTCATCTCAGTGAAGCTCGGCGAGCCGCAGTTCGAGGGCCAGACCAAGACCAAGCTGGGCAACACCGAGGCGAAGACCTTCGTCCAGCGCGTGGTGAACGAGCAGCTCGGCGACTGGCTGGACTCGCATCCGAACGAGGCCAAGGACGTCATCCGCAAGGCGATCCAGGCGTCGCAGGCCCGGATGGCGGCCCGCAAGGCCCGCGAGGCCACCCGGCGCAAGGGCCTGCTGGAGTCGAACTCGATGCCCGGCAAGTTGAAGGACTGCCAGTCCAACAACGCTGCCGAGTGCGAGATCTTCATCGTCGAGGGTGACTCCGCCGGTGGGTCGGCGGTCCGTGGCCGGAACCCGCGCACCCAGGCGATCCTCCCCCTGCGCGGCAAAATCCTGAATGTCGAGCGCGCCCGCCTGGACAAGGCGCTGGGCAACGCCGAGGTGCAGGCGCTGATCACCGCCTTCGGCACCGGGATCGGCGAGGACTTCGACATCACCAAGCTGCGCTATCACAAGATCGTGCTGATGGCAGACGCGGACGTCGACGGCCAGCACATCCGCACCCTGCTGCTCACCCTGCTCTACCGGTACATGCCGGAGCTGATCCTGCAGGGTCACGTGTACATGGCCCAGCCGCCGCTGTACCGGATCAAGTGGTCGAACTCCCCGCACGACTACGTCTACTCCGACCGGGAGCGGGACGCCGTGCTGGCCGACGGTCAGGCGAACGGCAAGCGGATCCCCAAGGAGAACGGCATCCAGCGCTACAAGGGTCTGGGTGAGATGGACTACTCCGAACTGTGGGACACCACGATGGACCCGGAGCACCGCACGCTGCTCCAGGTCACCCTCGAGGAGGCCGCCGCGGTGGACAGTGTGTTCGCCGTCCTGATGGGTGAGGACGTCGAATCCCGCCGCAGCTTCATCCAGCAGAACGCGCGCGACGTGCGCTTCCTGGACATCTGAGCCTCCCGCAGCACCTGACGAAGGACTGAGTTCGTGACCGAACTGACCGGCGACAACATCCAGCACGGCAACATCGAGCAGGTCGACCTCCAGCTGGAGATGCAGCAGTCGTACCTGGACTACGCGATGGCCGTCATCGTGGGCCGTGCGCTGCCCGAGGTCCGCGACGGCCTCAAGCCCGTGCACCGCCGCGTGCTCTACGCCATGTACGACGGCGGGTACCGCCCCGACCGTCAGTTCTCCAAGTGCTCGCGCGTCGTCGGCGACGTGATGGGCAAGTACCACCCGCACGGTGACACCGCGATCTACGACGCGCTGGTCCGCCTGGTGCAGGACTGGTCGCTGCGCTACCCGCTGGTCGCCGGTCAGGGGAACTTCGGCTCCCCCGGTGACGACCCGGCCGCGGCACCCCGGTACACCGAGTGCAAGATGGCCCCGCTCGCCATGGAGATGGTTCGGGACATCGACGAGGACACCGTCGACTTCCAGGACAACTACGACGGTCGCACCCAGGAGCCGGCGGTCCTGCCGTCGCGCTTCCCGAACCTGCTGGTCAACGGTTCGGCTGGTATTGCGGTCGGCATGGCTACCAACATCCCGCCGCACAACCTGCGCGAGGTGGCCGAGGGAGTCCGCTGGCACCTGGACAACCCGGAGGCCAGCCACGAGGAGCTGCTCGCCGCACTGCTCACCCGAATCAAGGGTCCGGACTTCCCCACCGGCGCGACGATCCTCGGGCACAAGGGCATCGAAGAGGCCTACCGCACCGGACGTGGCTCGATCACGATGCGCGCGGTGGTCGAGGTCGAGGAGATCCAGGGCCGGATCTGCCTGGTCGTCACCGAGCTGCCGTACCAGGTCAACCCGGACACCCTGGCCAAGAAGATCGCCGACCTGGTGCGCGACAACCGGGTGCAGGGCATCGCGGACATCCGGGACGAGACCTCCGGGCGTACCGGTCAGCGCCTGGTCATCGTGCTCAAGCGCGACGCGGTCGCCAAAGTCGTGCTGAACAACCTGTACAAGCACACCCAGCTGCAGGAGACCTTCGGCGCGAACATGCTCGCCCTGGTCGACGGGGTGCCGCGCACGCTGAGCATCGACGCCTTCATCCGGCACTGGACCTCCCACCAGATCGACGTCATCCAGCGCCGCACCAACTTCCGGCTGCGCAAGGCTGAGGAAGCGATCCACATCTTCCGTGGCTACCTCAAGGCGCTGGACGCGCTGGACGAGGTGATCGCGCTGATCCGCCGCTCCCCCGACGCCGACGAGGCCCGCACCGGCCTGATGGCGCTGCTGGAGATCGACGAGGTCCAGGCCAACGCGATCCTCACTCTGCAGCTGCGCCGACTGGCGGCGCTGGAGCGGCAGAAGATCCTCGACGACTACGCCAAGCTCGAGGCCGAGATCACCGAGTACCGGGCGATCCTGGGCTCCGGCGAGCGGCAGCGCGGCATCGTCCGCGAGGAGCTGGACGAGATCGTCGCGCGCTACGGCGACGAGCGGCGGACCACGATCCTGCCCTACGACGGTGAGGTGTCCGTCGAGGACCTCATCGCCGAGGAGGACATCGTCGTCACCATCACCCGCAGCGGCTACGCCAAGCGCACCCGCACCGACGCCTATCGGGCGCAGAAGCGCGGGGGCAAGGGCGTGCGCGGTGCCACCCTGCGTGAGGACGACATCGTCGACCACTTCTCGGTGACCACCACGCACAACTGGCTGCTGTTCTTCACCAACTTCGGTCGGGTGTACCGGGCCAAGGCGTACGAGCTGCCCGAGGGCGGCCGCGATGCCAAGGGTCAGCACGTGGCGAACCTGCTGGCCTTCCAGCCGGGCGAGAAGATCGCACAGGTGCTCGACATCCGGACCTACGACGCCGCCGAGTACCTGGTGCTCGCCACCCGTTCCGGTCTGGTGAAGAAGACCCGCCTGACCGAGTACGACACCAACCGCACCGGTGGTGTGATCGCGATCAACTTGCGCGAGGACGCCGACGGCAACTCCGACGAGTTGGTCTCCGCTCGGATCGTCGACTCCGGGCAGGACCTGATCCTGGTCTCCCGCAAGGGCCAGTCGGTGCGCTTCACCGCCTCCGACGACACGCTGCGCCCGATGGGCCGCGCCACCTCCGGCGTCACCGGCATGAAGTTCCGTGGCGACGACGACCTGCTGGCGATGGAGGTCGTCCGCGAGGACGCGTTCCTGTTCACCGTCACCGAGGGCGGCATCGCCAAGCGCACTGCCCTCACGGTGGAGAACTACCGGCAGCAGGGCCGTGGTGGTCTCGGCATCAAGGTGGCCAACCTGCCCGAGTCCAACGGTGACCTGGTCGGTGCCCTGGTGGTCGACGCCGACGACGAGGTCATGGTCATCATGGAGCGCGGCAAGATCGTGCGCTCCGCCGTCGACGAGGTCAACGCCACCGGGCGGACCACGCAGGGCGTCATCTTCGCCAAGCCGGACAAGAACGACCGGATCATCGCCGTCGCCCGCAACGCGGAGCGCCAGGACGAGGACGATGCCGGTACCGTTGACGACGACCTGGGCGCGGACACCACGGACGAGACCGCACCTGCCAGCACAGCGCCGGACTCCCCGGAGGCTGACCACACCACCGAGGAGGCCGACGAGTGAGCAGCAGTCAGAAGCCGCCGTCGATCCCGCCGCGCAAGAAGTCGGGCAGCGACGACACCACGTCCACCCCCAGCAGCAAGCCCCGCACCGGAGCTGCCGCCCGGGGTGCCGCGGTGAAGTCCGGTGGCTCCGGCTCCGCCGCGAAGTCCGGCACCACCACCGCGGAGCCCAAGACGACCGAGACCTCCACCGCCAAGCCGGCCACTGCGCCGGCACCGGCCCCCGCGGCAACCAGCCCGGCGGAGACCTCGGCCATCTCGCTCAGCCCCGCCAAGGAGCGCCCGGCCAAGGACCGTCCGGCCAAGGCCGCCGCCGACGCGGGCAGTGGGCCGCGCCGGGTCCGGCTCACCGTGTCACGGGTCGACCCGTGGTCGGTGATGAAGCTGTCGTTCCTGGTGTCCTTCGCGATCGGCATCATGCTGGTCGTGGCGGTCAGCGCGATCTGGCTGGCCCTCAACGGCATGCACGTGTTCAGCAGCATCAATGACCTGGTCACCGAGATCCTCGCGGACTCAAACTTCGACCTGCTGGACTACGTGGCCTATGAGCGGGTCCTCGCCGGCACCGCGCTGATTTCGATCGTCAACGTCTTCCTGATCACCGCGCTGAGCACCGTGGGCGCGTTCATCTACAACATCTCGGCCGCCCTGGTCGGTGGCGTGCACCTGACCATGACGGACGACTGACCTCATCCCACCGTGGCCGGTCGGAGCGTCGACCGGCCACGGTTTGGGAGCAGGGGTGTTGATCGGGTAACCTCATCCGGTCCGCACCGCGCGACACACGGGCCTATAGCTCAGACGGTTAGAGCGCTTCCCTGATAAGGAAGAGGTCAGAGGTTCAAGTCCTCTTAGGCCCACTCCCGAGCCCACTGGGGGATCCCATGAAGAAGCTCCTGCTGCTCGCGGCGGTCGCCGCAGTCGGCTACGTCGCCTACACGCGGTACGCCGCCGAGCGGGACGACCGGGACCTGTGGGCCGAGGTCACCGACTCGGTCGACTGACCACCCTGGGCCACACGGCCCGTCCGGGGCCATGGCGCAATTGGTAGCGCACCTGCTTTGCAAGCAGGGGGTTAGGGGTTCGAGTCCCCTTGGCTCCACCACGTCGAGGCCGTCTCCTTCGGGGGGCGGCCTTCGCTATTGACAGATGCCGTCGACGACCCGACAGTTGGTATACCAACTAGTGACGGATCGGCTGATGTGGCGGAACGACAGCACCTTCCACCTGCTGCGGCGGGTGATGCAGCGGCACAACGCGCTGTGGCGGGAACGGCTCCCCGACTTGACGCCGGTGCAGTACAGCGTGCTGCTGAGCATCGACCGGCTGCCCGGTGCGGATCAGCGGTCGATCGGCGAGGCCTCGGCGGTGGAGCCCACCACGACGGCGAATCTGATCGGTCGGTTGCAGGCGTCCGGACTGGTCACCCGGGAACCTGACCCGGAGGACCGCCGTCGACAGCGCCTCAGCCTCACGACCACAGGTGCACGGACGCTCCGTGACGCCACACCACTCGTCCGGTCGGTCCGTGACGAGCTTCTCGCCCCGCTCGACCCCGAGGTCACGGCCGAGCTCCGCGCGATCCTGCTCACCCTGGAGGGTGGGCACCCCCGTGGCCCAGGTCCGAAGGAGATGCCATGACCGGCACGACGACCACTGTGACCACGGCGACCGAGCTCGCCGACGCCCTGAGCGCGGGAGCGCGGGACATCACGATCGACGGCGAGATCACCGGATCCCCGATGGTCACCCTGCCGCCCGGCACGACACTCCGCGGCGGGACCCTGCGCCTCTCTGCGCAGGGTGTGCGGTTGACCACCGACAACACCCTCGAGGACCTGACCATTCTGGTGCCCGATCACGAGGCTGCGATCCTCAATGACACCGAGGTGGACGACCTCGGCACCTTCACCCTGCGAGGAGTGACCACCCGGGGGCAGATCGTGATCCTGGCCGAGAACCGGGTCCGGGCCGGACATGTCCAGGTCGAGGACGTTCATGTGATCGCCGCCGACCTGCGGGGACGCTTGCACCGGCCGCACGGATTCGGCGTCGACGCACTCCAGGGTGCCGTCACGCTGTGGAACCGGCAGCCCGATCCTGCGGTGCGAGTGACCGCCGAACTCGTGGATGTCTCGGTCGGCAGCGCCAAAGAGCCCGTGCGCGGCTCCGGGGTGTTCGTCGGCGGACACGGCGACCGGGACGGCAGCGCGCACGGCGGCCGACTGGTGGTGAGTCGCCTGCACACCGGTGCGATCCACACCGATGGCGGCGTCCCCGAGGGCACCCCGGACCTGATCTCCGGTGGGGTGTTCGTGATCAGCGGCGCCGACGTCGACGAGGTGATCACCGCCGGACCGGTCACCACCCGCGGCCCGAACGACATGGTGCTCGACAACTGGGGCACCGTGGGCACCTGGACCGTCACCGCGCCGGTGACGTCGCACGGACCGAGCGGGATCGGGTTCGTGAACTTCGGCGACATCGACCGGCTCGACATCCAGGCCCCGATCGTCACCACCGGGCGGGGCGCACGGGGATTCAATCTCTACGACGGCGGTCTCCGGGCGGCCCGATTCGACAGCATCACCACGACCGGGGACGGGTCGGTGGGCATCCAGATCAGCAAGCCGATGGGATCACTCACGGTCGACGGCGATGTCAGCACCACCGGGGGCGAGGGGATGAGCCTGGTCAAGGGCGTCCAGGTGTCGCTCCGGGCCATCGCGTTCAGCGTGGAGTCCGGCGGATCGGTGGAGTCGCTGCGGATCGGCGGTCGACTGCGCACCGCGGGTGCCGGTGTCACCACGCTGGAGGTCGACGGTCCGGTGTGGGAGGTCCAGATCGCCGGCGGGGTCGAGGCCACCGGTGCCGGCTCCGACGCCGCCCGGGTCACCGCGGAGGAGCTGATCGATCTCGCCGACATCGACCTCCGCGCGGTGGACGGCACCACGCTGGTGCGCGGCTGATCCCGGTCGCCCTGCTGTGACCGGATGAGCACCTCCTGGCAGTTCCTGGTTCTCCGTGCCGTGGTCGGGCTGGCCCTGGTCGTCGCCCCGGTATGGACCTGGGCATCGACCGGTGACACGGTTCCGCACCAGCACTGGACGCTCGCGGCGCTGCTGATCGTGTCCCTGCTCGCCGGGGTGCTGCTGCTCGCGACCACGGTCCGGGCCTGGCGACGACCCCGGGAGACGCGCGGGATGCTCCGTGCGGTCGGGGCAGTGGCGGGGCTGCTCGTGCTGGTAGCGCTCGCGGGCGCTTCCGACTGGCTCCGGCCGTTCCCCGCCACCGACGCGGCACGTGCGGCGCTGGTCTCTGACGACGCGGTGACGGTCCAGGAGGAGAATGACTGGTACACCTTCACGCCGCAGGACGGCCCGGCGACCATCGGGCTGGTCTACTCCCCCGGCACCCGGGTCGACGTCCGGGCGACCACGGCGGTGCTGCGACCACTGGCCGAGGTGGGGTACCTGGTGGTGGTGCTCGAGGAACCGCTGGGGATCGCGTTGACCGACCTGAACCAGTCCGGTGGGGCGATCGACACCTTCGACTCCATCGAGCACGGGGCGGTCGGTGGACACTCGCTGGGTGGGGTGGCCGCGGCACGGTTCGCCGAGCAGCACCCGGAGCTGTTGGACGGTCTGCTGCTGCACGCGTCCTACCCATTGGACGACATGAGCGACGCGGCGCTGGCCGTGACCTCGATCTCCGGGTCCGAGGACGGGCTCAGCACCCCGGCGAAGATCGCCGCCTCCCGCGCGGACTTGCCGCTCGACACCGAGTACGTGGAGGTGGCCGGCGCGGTGCACGCGTTCTTCGCGGACTACGGTGCGCAGCCTGGTGACGGCTCCCCGACGGTGTCCCGGTCGGAGGCGCAGCGGCAGATCGTCGCGGCGAGCCTGGAACTGATGGATCGGCTCAGTGGGGCCAGTCGTCCCGAAGCCAGCGAGCGATGAGAGCGGCATGGGAGAGCGGGGCGCGCGGATCGGTGAGGTCGCCGTTCGTGGTGTAGTCCAGCAGGACCAACTCCCCCACCCCACGGATCCGCTCGACCAGGTCGCGTTCCCGCTCTGCCAGGACGACCCGGTAGGTGGGCAGGTAGATCTGCTGCCGAGCCTCCACGTACCCGAGCAGACGATCACCGAGCCGGTGGCCGCGGACGGGTCCGAAGCGCCGCACGGTGCGCTTGAGTCCGCGCATGGTGTCGACGTCGAACCGGCTGGGGTCGACATCCGCGTGCTCGAAGACCTTCAACCCCTGCCAGACACCCTCCACGGACGCCGACGTGTGGTCGGGCATGCCGGGTACCGGCAGTCCGCCGACCGGGTAGAACGGGCTCAGCTGCACCCAGGGCTCGGCACCCCGCGAGGTGACGTCGACGATGGTGGCGTCCGGGAAGTCCGCGCGGATCCGGTCGGCGGACCGGCGGCGGGAGACGACGTGGATCGGGGATGTGGGCATGGGGCGACCTCCAGAGATGGGCTCGGGCGGCTGAGCCGTCACCCTTGGGGCCACCTCCGACACCGCCCGCGGACTACCCTCGCCGGATGAGCCGGATCTTCAGCCAGCCCGTCGCCGCGGTCTACCCCGCGTACATCGCCAAGGCCGAGCGCAAGGGCCGGACCGCCGCCGAGGTGGACGAGGTCATCCTCTGGCTGACCGGCTTCACCGACGAGGAGTTCCGTGCGCACCTCGACGCCGGCACGACATTCGCGGACTTCTTCGCTGCGGCGCCGATGACCCCGCACACCGACCTGATCACCGGGGTCGTCTGCGGGGTGCGGGTCGAGGACGTCGAGGACCCGTTGATGCAGCAGATCCGGTGGCTGGACAAGCTGGTCGACGAGCTCGCCAAGGGCAAGCCGATGGCGAAGGTGATCCGGGCATGACACCGCTGCGGAACCCGGCGTTGATCGTGGTGGACGTGCAGCGCGGGTTCGACGACGCGGGCTACTGGGGTCCGCGGGACAACCCGGAGTGCGAGGCGCATGTGGCGGAGCTGCTCGCGTTCTGGCGGTCGCGGTCGTGGCCGGTGGTGTTCGTGCGGCACGACTCGACCACGCCGGGGTCGGTGCTGGCGCCGGGTGCGGCGGGCCACGCGTTCAAGGACGTGATCACCGGCGAGCCCGATCTGCTGGTGCGGAAGTCGGTGAACTCGAGCTTCCACGGCACGCCGGATCTGGACGCCTGGTTGCGCGGGGCGGGCATCGACGAGGTGGTGATCTGCGGGATCACCACCAACCACTGCTGTGAGACCACCGCTCGACTGGCCGGCAACCTCGGGTACGAGACGTACTTCGCGATCGACGCGACGCACACCTTCGACCGCGAGGGGCTCGAGGGGACGACGATCCCCGCGGCCACGCTGTCGGCGATCACGGCGGCGAATCTGCACGGGGAGTTCGCCACGGTGGTCGGGACGCGGGAGTTGATCGCCGCCCAGGGATGACGACCGCCTGGACATGACGACGGCCCAGCCCCCGTGCGGGGACCGGGCCGTCGTGTCTGGTGGGGTCAGGCCTGGTCGGCCTCGCCCTCCGGCTTCTTGGCCGGGCTGCGACGCGGGGCTGCCTTCTTGGCAGCGCCCTGCACCTTCTCGGTGGCCTCGGAGACCTTCTCCTGCACATCCTGCGCCTTGTCAGCGGCGGCCTCGCGGACCTCGGCAGCCTTCTCCGCGACCTTCTTACCGGCCTCGCGACCCTTGGCGACCGCCTCACCGGCGGCCTCGCCCACGGCCTCCGCCGCGTCACCGAGCTGGTCGCCCAGGTCCTCGCGGACGGTCTGCGCACGGGCGCGGACCTGGTCACCGGTGGGGGCCTCGGGCTCCCAGGGCTCAGCCCACGGGTCGTTCTGGCTGCGGCTGCGGGTCCAGGCGAAGACAGCGGCACCGGCACCGACGACGGCGGCGACGATCAGGAACCGCTTGCCGGCCTTGCCCTTCGGCTTCTCTGCCTTCTCGATCGCGGCTGCGGCCTTCTTGGTGGCCTTGGACACGACGGCGGGGGCGTCCTGCGCCTTGTCGGCAACAGCAGCGACGGCCGATCCGGCGCGGTCGGCGGCGTCGTTCACCGCGGCGACCAGCTTGGGCAGCAGCTCGTCGACGAGCTTGTCGTGCGCGGTGTCGATCACCGGGCTGGCCTTCTCGGCAGCCTTCTCCACCCGGGGAGCGGCGGCCTTCACGCCCTCCTTGTACAGGTGGTCGATCCGGGGTGCCAGCCACTCGATGGCGGCCTCCACCCGGGGCTGGCTCCACTCCACGGCATGTCCGGCAGCCTCCTTGGCAGTGCCGGCCTTGACGATGGCCTGCTCCTTGGCGACGACGGCGAGCTTGCCGGCCTGGTCAGCGGCCTTGGACCGGGCCTCGGCGAGGGCGGCACCCACGTCAGCGGCCTGGTCCTTGAGGCGCTCGGCCTGCAACTTGTCGGCGACGCGATCGAGCTTGCTCCGTCGGGTCAGAAAGGGCATGTCCACTCACTCCCGCTCCACGCTGGTCGAATGACCTCCCACTCTGCCACTGTGTCGGCTTTCGCGCAGGTGGCAGACGCGCCGAGATGGACACACCGGCACATTCCGTTCACCCAGCCGACGGTCAGACCCCCGTGCGAGGATGACCGCCATGTACGCGACTCTGCACACCAACCGTGGCGACATCCGCCTGGAGCTGTTCCCGAACCACGCGCCCGTCACCGTGGAGAACTTCCGCGGCCTGGCCACCGGTGAGAAGACCTGGACCGATCCGGCCACCGGGGAGCAGAAGAACACCCCGCTGTACGACGGCGTGGTCTTCCACCGGGTGATCGACGGCTTCATGATCCAGGGCGGCGACCCGCTCGGCCGTGGCACCGGCGGCCCCGGTTACACCTTCGACGACGAGATCCACCCCGAGCTGCGCTTCTCCGAGCCCTACCTGCTGGCGATGGCCAACGCGGGTCTGCGCCGGGACCCGATCAGCGGCAAGGTCGGTGGCACCAACGGCTCGCAGTTCTTCATCACGGTGACCGAGACCCCGCACCTGAACGGCAAGCACACCATCTTCGGCAAGGTTGCCGACGAGGCGTCCAAGAAGGTTGTGGACGAGATCGCCACCACCCGGACTGGCCCTGGTGACCGTCCGGCACAGGACGTGGTGATCGAGTCGGTCGACATCGAGGCCTGAGACACCGATGAGCTACCCGCAGCCGGGCGCTGCGCCCACTCCCCCGCCGCCGGTCTGCCCGCGGCACCCGGACCGCATCTCCTATGTGCGGTGTCAGCGGTGCGGCAGGCCGACCTGCCCGGAGTGCCAGCGCCCGGCCGCGGTCGGTATCCAATGCGTCGACTGCGTGCGGGAGTCCGCTGCTCGCACGCCGAGCAACCGGACGATCTTTGGTGGGGTGGCCCGTCAGGGGCGGCCGGTGGTCACGCTGACCCTGATCGGGCTGTGCGTGGTCAGCTACGTGTTGCAGCAGGTGACCGACACCTGGACCCGGGACTGGTTGTTCGCGCCGGTGATCGGGTGGAACGAGCCCTGGCGGTTCCTGACCAGCGCGTTCCTGCACGCCCCCAGCCAGCCGTTCCACCTGCTGTTCAACATGGTGGCGCTGTGGTCGGTGGGGCCGTTCTTGGAGCAGGCGCTCGGTCGGTGGCGGTTCGCTGTGCTGTACCTGCTCAGTGCGCTGGGCGGCTCGGTGATGTTCATGGCGCTCGGTGCGCTGCACTTCCCGAACGACTGGGTGACCGGGCTCTATGGCGCTTCCGGAGCGGTCTTCGGGCTCTTCGGTGCGGTGCTGGTGGTGCTGCGTCGGGTGGGGCGGTCCGCCGGGACGATCGTCGGTGTCATCGTGATCAACGCGGTGCTCGGCTTTGTGCTGCCCGGAGTGGCTTGGCAGGCGCACCTGGGTGGCCTGGTGGTCGGTGCGGTGTTGGGCGCGATCTTCGCCTACGCCCCACGGGAGAAGCAGCAGCTGACTGCCGTGATCAGCAGCGTGGCGATGGCGCTGGTCCTGATCGCGGTACCGGTGGCGCTGTACGCGCACTTCGGCTTCATCGGCTGAGTGGTCATCCCCAGCGTTACTCACAGCTGTGGAATTACACCGGTGTAGTTATCCACAGGGTTGTGCACTGCTGGGGACAGATCACGGTCACCGTGCCTCGCGGGCCGGAACCATCGGGTCGAAGGGTTGGGGACGGCACCGGCGTCGGCTGGGGACAACGCTGCGGAGACGACTGAGGGCCGGCACCCCCGATCGCTCCGGTTCAAGGAGTCATGGGAGTCCGGCCCTCGGTGCCCGTCTGCGCGTCGATATCGCATCGGGTGGTGCAGGGGATCCAGCGCCTGCCCAGGCGAACAATGCCGACCCGGCGCGAACGGCGCCAGTGGAGAGCTCAGCGCCAGCGGGTTGCCATACCCAGGCTGACCAGCGGGAACGCGAAGCCGACGGCCAGGTTCCAGGCACCGATGCTGGGGATGGGGTAATTAAACCCGGTCAAGTAGGTCACCACGATCCAGGCCAGACCGAACACCAGCAGGCCCACCATCACCGGGATGAACCAGGAGGGGTTGCCGATCTTGGCGACGGCCTTCTCCTGCGGGGCGGTGTAGTGCGCCTTCTTCCGCGTCCTCGACTTCGGCACGGGGATGCTCCTGACTTCGATACGTCGACCAGATCCAGCCGGGCAGATGCCGTGTCGGCCGGAGAACGTGCCCTAGCGTAGTGGGGTCGACCCGGGGAGGGTGCGTGACCGAGCAGACCGGTGGTACGGGGCGGTCGGACCAGGTGTCCGCCGCACCCGAACCCGGGGGTGCGCGGCGCCGCCCCGAGCACCATCAGCATCGAGCCGGGCGGCGACGTGCCCTGCGCGGCACGGTGAGTGTGGCGTTGGTGATGGCGCTGTCCGGATCGCTCTTCACTGCGAACGCGCGGCTGGCCCGCGGCACCAATGAACGGCAGGCAGTCGACCTGCCCGGGTTGCAAGCCAACGAGGACACGCGCCGGGAACGGCTGGCCACCCAGGTCGAGCAGCTGCGCACCGAAGTCGACGCTCTGACCGCGGAACAGAACGCGCACTCCGGGGTCGACTGGTCGACGGCGGGGATCGCTGCGGATGTCGCTGCCGGGCAGGTGCCGGTGACCGGCGGCGGCCTGGTGGTGAAACTGGATGACGCCGACCCGAACGGTCCTCGCCCCGCCGGGGTCAGCGCGGACGACCTAGTGGTGCACCAGCAGGACCTCCAGGCGGTGATCAACGCGCTGTGGGCCGGGGGAGCGGAGGCGATGATGCTGATGGACCAGCGCGTCATCTCCACCAGCGCGTTCCAGTGCATCGGCAACGTGCTCTCGCTCCAGGGTCGTCGGTACTCGCCGGCCTACGTGGTGACGGCGGTCGGCGACCCCGACAAGCTGCGTGCCGCACTCGACGCGGACCCGGCGGTGCGGGCGTATCGCAGCTGGGTGGCGGCGGTGGGACTGGGCTGGTCCGTGGAGGAGAGCGACGATCTCAGCCTGCCCGCTTACGATGGCCCCGCCGATCTGACCTATGCCAGCGTGCCGGAGGGGACCGAGATCCTGCCGGGACTGGTCGCCGCCGCGGGCGGATCGGCTGGTCCCGACCAGGAGGATTCCGCAGGATGAGCGGCACCTACTCTCAGGTGCCCGGCTTCGACGACGCGATCGTCGGTGCTGGGACGGACAGTCGACGCGCCCGCCGGGTGCAGGAGGGCCGGCACGGTCGTGCCCAGCGTCGTCGCCGTGGAGGGTTCGCCGGTGCCGTGCTCGGCCTGATCGGTGTGGTCGGCGAGCTGCTGATCACCGCCGGTGTGCTGCTGCTGGCGTTCCTGGGCTGGCAGCTGTGGTGGACGGACATCGAGGGAAACCGTGAACAGGCAGCGGTGGTTGAGGCCGGTGGGTGGAACGACCCGCTGGAGAACGCCACCCAGATCGTCACGCCCCGCTACGACGACCCGCCGGTGCTGGAGCAGCCCGAGTACCTGACCACCTTCGCCTCGATGCGGGTGCCGCGCTGGGAGGGGGAGCCCACTCGGACCATCACCCAGGGCACTGACCGGCCCAATGTGCTCAACCCGCTGGGTGTGGGGCACTACGACGGGGTGGCGATGCCCGGTGGCCTCGGCAACTTCGCACTGGCCGCGCACCGGACCACCTACGGCAAGCCGTTCAACCGGATCGCGGAGTTGCAGCCTGGCGACCCGATCGTGGTGTGGACCCAGGACACCTGGTACGTCTACCGGGTCACCGGGTCGGACATCGTCTACCCGAAGGACGTGTGGACGATAGCCCCGGACCCGCAGGACCCGTCGGTCACCAATGAGACCGCCACCCAGCGGTTGATCACCCTGACCTCCTGCCACCCGATGTACTCCGCGCGCGAGCGGTACATCGTCTGGGGGGAGTTGGACTACTGGGCGCCCACCTCCGAGGGCATCCCCGCCGAGCTGGAAGGCGTTGAGCTCTGATGTACGGCTGGCTGTGGCGACACCTGCCCGGACCTGCGGTGGTCCGTACCCTGATCATGCTGATCCTCGCGGCCGGGGTGCTGGCCGCCTGCTTCCTGTGGGTGTTCCCCGAGATCGCCCCGTACATGCCGTTCAACGACGCCACCGTCGGCGAGGAGTAGCACCGTGAGCAGCCGCATCCTGGTCGTGGACAACTACGACTCCTTCGTTTACACCATCGTCGGCTACCTCGATCAGCTCGGGGCCGAGACGGTGGTGGTCCGCAACGACGCTGTGCCCCCGGTCGCCGAGCGCGGCGGATTCGACGGGGTGCTGATCTCGCCCGGGCCCGGCACACCCGCGGAGGCCGGCGCGTCGATCCAGGTGATCCGGGACTGTGCGGCCAGCGGGCTGCCGATGTTGGGGGTCTGCCTCGGGCACCAGGCTCTCGGCGAGGTCTACGGCGGCACCGTGACGCACGCGCCGGAGCTGATGCACGGCAAGACCAGCCAGGTCGAGCACGACGGGCAGGGTGTGTTCGCCGGACTGCCGACCCCGTTCACCGCGACCAGGTACCACTCGCTGGCGGTGGTGGACGGGACGGTTGGCGACGAGCTGGTGGTCACCGCCCGGGCCAACGGGATCATCATGGGGCTTCAGCACCGCGACCTGCCGTTGCACGGGGTGCAGTTCCACCCGGAGTCGGTGCTGACCGAGGGTGGTCACCGGTTGCTGGCCAACTGGCTGGCGGTCACCGGTGACCCGGAGGCGGTGGCGCGGTCGGTGGATCTGCGACCGCTGGTCCGAGGCTGACATCGCGCATCGGCTGAGGCCACGCGGGCACGTCGCGGCCGTTCGGTCCAGATCCCGGTGGCCTGCGGCGATTCCGGACAAACACGAAGGCCCCGCCACCACCCGGTGACGGGGCCCTCGTCATGCTCTGCGGTCGATCAGCCGTTGCCGCCCTGACCGCCGCCGTTGCCGTTGTCGCCACTGTTCGGCGCGCCCTCGGAGACCGTGATCGTGACTGTGCTGCCGATCTTGACCGAGCTCCCGGCCGGCGGGTTCACGGACATGACGTTGCCCTCCGGCACCGTCTCGGACTGGGCGCCCTCGGTGCGGACGGTCAGGCCCAGATCCTGGAGTGCCGACGTGGCCTGCTCGGAGTTCATCCCGACGATGCTGTCCGGGATGGTCACCGTGGTGGGCGCGCTGGCGATGGTCAGCGTGACCGTGGTGCCCTGCGGCACCGGCCCGGCCTGACGGTCCTGCCGGAGCACGGTGCCCGGTGCGGCGTCGCTGCTCTCCTCGTTCCGGATGACCGCGGTGAGCTTCAGTCCGTTCAGGGTGGCCGAGGCGTCGGCCTCCGCCTGACCGGTGAGGTCGGGCAGTTGCACGTTGCCGGAGGCGACCACCAGGGCGATCTCACTGCCGGCCTCGACCGCCTGGCCGGGGGCCGGGTCGGTACGCAGCACGCGCCCCGCGCTCTGGTCCGGGCTGTCCTCCGGGGTCACGTTCCCGACGGTGAAGCCAGCCTGTTCCAGCTGGTCGCGGGCCTGGTCCTGGGTCATGCCCGTGACGTCGGGCACCGAGGCGGTGTCCGGCCCAGTCGAGACGTACAGCGAGACGGTGGAGCCCTCGTCGACGGAGGTGCCCTCAGCGGGATCGGTCTTGGTGACCATGCCCGCGGCGACGGTAGCGGAGGTCTCTTCCACCCGCTTGACCTCGAACCCGAGGTCGGTGAGCGCAGTGGTGGCTTCCGCCTCAGCCTGACCGGTAACGGTGGGGATGGTGACCTGCGGGGTTTCCTCGGTCTGGTTGCCTTGTAGGAGCACCCAGATGATGCCTGCGACCGCGAGGACGCCCACGATGCTCAGGGTGATCCAGAGCCACTTCTTGGACGTGGTCTCCTCCTCCTCGTCCTCCTCCGGCGCACCGGTGGGCTCGAGGGCGGTGGGGGCCCAGGCGGGGGCGGCGGAGCCGGGCATGACCTGGGTGGCGTCGGCCTGCTGCGGCGACATCACCTGCGTCGCGGCACCGGCGGCCAGACCGGCGGCGGCCAGCGTGGGTGCGGACACCTGTCCACCGCGGGCAGCGGCCTCCAGGTCGGCGCGGAACTCCGCAGCGGAGGCGTAGCGGTTCTCCCGCTCCTTGGCCAGGGCCTTCGCGCAGATCCGGTCGAGCACCTCGGGCACATCGGAGGCGATGGAGCTGGGTGCCGGGGCAGTCTCCCGCACGTGCTGGTAGGCCACCGCCACCGGGGAGTCACCGATGAACGGCGGTCGCCCGGTGAGCAGCTCAAACAGCAGGCACCCGGCGGAGTACAGGTCGGAGCGGGCGTCCACGGTCTCGCCGCGGGCCTGTTCGGGGGACAGATACTGCGCGGTGCCGATCACGGCCTGGGTCTGGGTCATGGTGGCGGCGGAGTCGGCCACCGCGCGGGCGATGCCGAAGTCCATCACCTTGACCGCACCGGTCGGGGTCAGCATCACGTTCGCGGGCTTGATGTCCCGGTGCACGATCCCGGCGTGGTGCGAGTACTCCAGTGCGGACAGCACACCGGAGGTGATCTCGATGGCCTCCTCGATGGGCACCGCCTGGCCGTCGCGCAGGATGTCGCGAACGGTGTGGCCCTCGACGTACTCCATCACGATGAACGGCACATGGGAGAGTGCGCCGCTGGGCTCGGTGAAGGTGTCCTCGCCGGTGTCATAGACCGCGACGATGGCGGGGTGATTCAGCGCTGCGGCTGCCTGGGCCTCCCGACGGAACCGCGCCAGGAACGACGGGTCGCGGGCCAGGTCGGAGCGCAGGATCTTGATGGCCACGGTGCGGCCGAGCCGAGTGTCGTGCCCGATGTGCACCTCGGCCATGCCACCGCGGCCGATGAGCTCGCCGACCTCGTACCGTCCGGCGAGGATCCGGGATCCGTCGTCCACCACTAGGCGTCCTTCACTGTCGTCGTCTCGGTGATCGGGTCGAGCCCGGTCACGCGCTCGCGCATCATGTCATTGTCCCCTGCAGCCAGTTGGAGGCCCACGCTGGTCGTGCTCAGATCGTGATCGTGCGGGAAAGGTCCTGCCGAACTGATGATCCGGTCCGCGACCGCCGCGCCCAGCAACGCCACCACCAGCACCGCGAGGGCCAGCAGCGGCCAGCGGACCTGCATCCGTTGCAGTGACCGGCGTCGAGGATCGATTCGGGCGTGCGCTCGGGTGGTGGTCGGCGTCCCGGCCCGGTCCGGCACCTGCTGACCGAGCGGTCGACCGGTGCGCGGGTCGAAGGCGGGCGGCGGTGGCTCGTCGTCCGGCAGCGGATCGGGCCCCCCGACCTGACCGCGGACCCGGGTCGCGCCGGCGGCGGAGGGGCGTTGCGGGGTGCCGGTGTTGCGCGGCCTGCCACCGACCGGGATCGAGGCCGGGGGCAGCGGGGTGCTGACCGACGGGGTGCCACCGGCGGGAGTGCGGGGCACCAGGTCGTCCAGCAGGTCGGCGAGCTCCTCGGCAGTGGCCGGTCGCTCCACCGGGTCCTTGGCCAGCAACCGCATGATCAATCGGGCCAGTTCCGGGTGCACCGAGGCGGGCAGCGGCGGGACAGCCTGGTTGACGTGCGCCACGGCGATGTCGACCGCGGTCGACCCGGTGAACGGGCGCTTCCCGGCGGTGGCCTCGTAGGCGATGATCCCGAGCGCGTACATGTCGGAGGCGGCGCTGGCCGGGCCACCCACCGCCTGCTCGGGGGACAGGTACTGCGCGGTGCCCATCACCATGCCGGTAGCGGTCATCGGCACCTGGTTGTTGGCCATCGAGACGCCGAAGTCGGTCAGCTTCACCCGACCGGTGGGCGTGATCATGATGTTGCCTGGCTTCACATCCCGGTGCACCACACCCGCCTGATGGGCGGCATGCAGGGCACGGGCGGCCTGGGACAGGATCGGCAGCAGGCGCCGGGGCGGGATCACCGGTTCGCGTTCGAGCAGGTCACTCATCGGGTCGCCGACGATCAGCTCCATCGCCAGAAAGGCCGACCCCTGTTGCTCGCCATAGTCGTAGAGCGCGGCGATGCCAGGGTGGGACAGCGACCCGGCATTGCGAGCCTCGGTGCGGAACCGGGCCAGGAACCCGGGGTCCCCGGCGAACTCCTCGCGCAGCACCTTGACCGCGACATCGCGGGCCAGGGACTCGTCATGAGCCACCCAGACCTCGCCCATGCCACCGACGGCAATTCGGCTGACCAAGCGGTAGCGGCCGCCCAGCACGATCCCGGTCTCGGGTTTCACTGGTTGATCACCGCCTCCATCACCGCGCGGGCGATCGGTGCGGCCACCCGGCCACCGGTGGCCTCCGAGCCGGTGTCGCCACCGTTCAGCACGATGGCGGCAACGGCGACCTGCGGGTTGTCGGCCGGGGCGAATCCGGTGAACCACGCGTGCGGGGACTCCCCGTCCACACCGGTCTGCGCGGTGCCGGTCTTGCCAGCGACCTGCACCCCACCGATCTGTGCGGCGGTGCCCGACCCGGATTGCACCACGCTCAGCATCATGTCCGTGAGCTGCTGGGCGGTGTCGGGGGAGACAGCCTGGGAGTAGCTGCTCGGGTCGGTCTGGCTGATCACATCCAGGTCCGCGGTGCGCACGGTGTCGATCAGGTACGGCGTCATGAGCTCGCCGTCGTTAGCGATCGCGGAGGCCACCATCGCCATCTGCAGCGGGCTGGACCGCACGGACTCCTGGCCGATGGCGGACAGGGCGGTCTGTGCCACATTCGGGTCGGTCGGATAGGTGGACCGCGCCACGGTGGTCGGGATGGCCAGTGAGGCATCGTCGAAGCCGAACTTCTCCGCCTGCTCCCGGATCGCGTCGTCGCCGAGGTCGGCGCCCAATCCGGCCAGCGCGGTGTTGCAGCTGATCCGGATCGCGTCGGCCAGTGTCGTCTGATCGTTGGTACCACAGGAGCTACCACCGAAGTTCGGCAGTGTGGTGCTGGTGCCCGGCAGGGTGTAGAGCCGGGGTGCAGCGAGCATCGACTCCGGTGTGTACTTTCCGGACTCCAGTGCGGCCGCCGCTGTGACCAGCTTGAACGTCGACCCCGGCGGGTAGTTCTCCTGGACGGCCTTATTCGACAGCGGGTTGCCCTCCGCCCCGAGCAGCTCCTGGTAGGCGGCGTTGGCCGCGGCGGTGTCGTGGGTGGACAGCGTGTTCGGGTCGTAGCCCGGAGTCGAGACCATCGCCAGGATCCGACCGGTGGACGGCTCGATGGCTACCACCGCGCCCTGCTGCCCGCCGAGGGCATCGAGTGCCGCCTGCTGGGCCGCCGGGTCGATGGTCAGCTCCACCGAGGAACCCTGCGGCTGTGCACCGGTGATCAGATCCTGTACTCGCTGCCAGAACAGCGAGTCGGCCGAGCCGGTGAGCAGGTCATTCGCGGAACGTTCCAGGCCCCAGCCGCCGTTGACCACGGAGTAGAAGCCGGTCACCGAGGAGTACAGCTCCGGTTGCAGGTAGCTGCGCTGGTAGCCGTAGGGGTCGTCGACCGGGGTGGACTGGGCCACCACCTCACCACCGACGATGATCGGGCCACGCGGCTTGCCGTACTCGCGGTACAGGGTGCGCACGTTGCGCGGGTCGTTGTTCAGCGAGGACGCGCTGACGTACTGGACGTAGGTGGTCCCAACCAGCAGGACCAGGAACATCACCATCGTGATGCTGGCGAGTCGACGCAGCGCGGTATTCACCGGTCACCTCCGTCCGAGCGGCGCAGGGCCTGAGTGGGCTGGTCATCGGTGGGCTCGACCTGCTGCTGCGCCGCCAGCAGTGCGCGGGCGGGTGCCATGCCGAGGGACAGGCCACCAGCGGGGGTCGCCACCAGCTCACCGGTCAGCGCTGGAGCCGGACGGCGGGCGTCGTCGGAGATCCGCAGCAGCAGGGCCACCACGATCCAGTTGGCCAGCAACGACGATCCGCCGTAGGCCAGGAAGGGGGTGGTCAGACCGGTCAGCGGGATGATCCGGGTGATGCCACCGACCACCACAAAGCACTGGAACGCGATCACGAAGGCCAGACCGGCGGCCAGCAGCTTGCCGAAGCCGTCCCGGACGCCGATGGCGGTGCGCATGCCGCGCTGGCAGAGCACCAGGTACAGCGCCAGGATCGCCATCAGCCCGGTCAGACCGAGCTCCTCACCCAGCGACGCCACGATGAAGTCGGACTCAGCGAAGGGCACCAGATCCGGGCGACCCTGACCCCACCCCGTGCCGAAGAGTCCACCGCTGGCCAGGCCGAACAGCCCGCGGACCAGTTGGCCGGAGCCACCGGGGGAGCGGTTGAACACGTCGGAGTCCAGCGCATGCAGCCACACGTCGAAGCGTGCCGCCACGTGCCCGAAGGTCGAGGCGGCGAGCACCACCCCACCGCCGAACAGCAGCAGGCCGATGATGATCCAGCTCAGGCGCTCGGTGGCGACGTAGAGCATCGCGACGAACAGACCGAACAGCAGCAGCGAGGTGCCCAGATCCCGCTCGAAGACCAGCACCGCGATGGACGCCCCCCAGACCACCAGGATCGGACCGAGATCGCGCAACCGCGGCAGTTGCAGGCCCAGGATCTTAGGACCGGCCAGGGCCAGGGTGTCCCGGTGCGTCACCAGGTACCCGGCGAAGAAGATGGCCAGCGCGATCTTGGCCAGTTCGGCAGGCTGGAGGGAGAAGCCCAGCGCCCGGACCCAGATCTTCGCGCCGTTGATCGTCACGCCCAGGCCGGGTACCAGGGGCAGCGCCACCAGCACCAGGCCGGCGATCATCGCGGTGTAGGTGTAGCGGCGCAGGGTGCGGTGGTCACGCAGCAGCACCAGCACCACGCAGGCCAGCACCACCGAGATTGCCGACCAGGCCAGCTGCTTGGAGGCGAACATGGTGGTCAGCCCACGCGACTCCCGGGCCAGGTCGATCCGGTAGATCATCGCCAGACCGATGCCGTTCAGCGCGACCACCACCGGCACGATCACCGGGTCGGCGTAGGGCGCGCGCCAGCGGACCACCACATGCACCAGCAGTGCCAGGCCGGTCATGCCCGCGCCGTAGCCGATCACATCGGCGGGCAACTCATCCGTGGCACCGAGTCCGACCAGGGCGTAGGACGCGATGGCGATGAGCAGGGCCAGCAGCAGGAGTCCGAGTTCGGTGCCCCGCCCGGCGCGCACCGGGTGCGCCTGGACGGTGGCCATCACGCACCGCCTGTGCTGGTGCCGTCGGTGCTATCGGTGGCGCTGCGGCTGATGCTCGGCGACGGGGTGGGTGTCGGAGTCGGCTCCGGTTCGGCGTCCTCGGCCAGAGCGAGCACCCGCTCCCGAGCCTGGGCGATGGACCCGGTGTGGATGGTCTGCTCCACCCGCTGCTGCACGTAGGGCGGCAGGTCGTCGAGCGCGAGGTCGGACACCTCGACCACATCGGAGAACGTGAGCGGCCCGATGCTCTGCGGGATGCCCTGGTAGAT
This sequence comes from Cellulomonas sp. NPDC089187, assembly GCF_040685135.1. Classification (NCBI taxonomy): domain Bacteria; kingdom Bacillati; phylum Actinomycetota; class Actinomycetes; order Micrococcales; family Cellulomonadaceae; genus Cellulomonas; species Cellulomonas sp. NPDC089187. The sequence goes on from NZ_JBFBHI010000004.1 coordinate 498,367, forward strand.
CGCGACGTGGCCCTCGGACTCGCCGACGTAGTACTGGGTCTGCGTCCACCGGTAGAAGCCGAACCCGGCGACGACCAGGACGATCACGGCCAGCAGGCTGAGCACCCAGGCGCGCACCCGGCGGCGACGACGCAGCCGACGCTCCTGCGCCTCGTGCTCGTCGTCGGTGTCCTCGTCCTCGACCACCGGCACACCAGCGGCCGGGGTGTTGGCCTGCCGGGACAGCTCAGCGGCGCGGGCGGCCGGACCGTCCGAGGCGGCGGTGGGGGTGTTCCGGGTGGTCGCTGCCGATCCGACGACCACGGCGTTGGTGGTGGGGCCGGCACCGTCGGGCAGCTCGTCCAGCTCCAGCACGTCGGCGACCACCACGGTCACGTTGTCGCCGCCGCCGGCGCGCAGGGCCAGCTGCACCAGGCGCTCGGCGCAGGTGTCGACGTCCTCGATCTCGTGCAGAGTGCGGGCGATGGTGTCGCCGCTGACGAATCCGGACAGCCCGTCCGAGCAGAGCAGCCACCGGTCACCGGCGCGTGCCTCCCGCACCGACAGGTCCGGGGCGATGTCCGAGTCGAAGTCGCCGAGCACCCGCATCACCACCGAGCGCTGCGGGTGGTGTTCGGCCTCCTCCGCGGTGATCTTGCCGGTGTTCACCAGGTGTTGGACGAAGGTGTGGTCGCTGGTGACCTGGGTCAGCACCCCGTCGCGCAGCAGGTAGCCGCGCGAGTCGCCCAGGTGCACCATCGCCAGCTTGTTGCCGGAGCGCAGGATGGCGGTCACCGTGGTGCCCATCCCGGCCAGCTCCGGGTGCTCCTGAGACAGCGAGATGATCTCGTCCCGGGCACCGTCGAGTGCCCGCTCCAGCTCGTCCAGGGCGTCATCCGGCCCGTGCGACTCGCCGTCCAGCGGTGCCAGCGCGGCGATCGCCACCGACGAGGCCACATCGCCACCGGCGTGCCCGCCCATCCCGTCGGCCACCACCAACAGATGCGGACCGGCGTAGGCGGAGTCCTGGTTGTTGGACCGGACCAGGCCCACGTCGGACCGGGCGGCGTACCGCAATGCGATGGTCACCGGCGTTACCCCTGCAGCTCGATCACGCTCTGGCCGATCCGGATCGGCGTGCCTGGGCGGACCTCGACGGTGCCGGAGACCTTGCGGTCGTCGACGAACGTGCCGTTGGTGGAGCCCATGTCCTCGACGTACCAGCGCTGGTCCTGTTGGAAGATCCGCGCGTGCTGGGAGGAGGAGTAGTCGTCGTCCAACACCAGCGTGCACGAGGGTGCCCGGCCGATCAGCACCGCCGAGTTGCCCAGCGGGAGTGTGGTGCCGCGCAGCGGGCCCTCGGTCACCACCAGACGGGTGGGATCGGAGCGGCGGGCGCGGGGTTTGGCAGCCGGTGCGGCCGGAGCCGGATGCGTCGGCGCGGCGGCGGCCTGGGCGGCGGCTCCGCGTCGACGGTTGGTGATCCGTGTGCCGTAGAGGTCACGGCGCAGCACACCGATCGCGGAGAGCACCAGTGCCCACAACAGGACCAGGTACCCCAGCCGCAGCAGGGTGACCGTCAGCTCACTCATGACTGCCGTTCACTCGTCGCCTTCGCCGTCGCCGTCTCCGGTCCAGAACATGATCCGGGTCCGGCCGATGGTCAGCGTGTTGCCGTCGAGCAGGGTCGCGGCCGGAACCTGGTGGCCCTCCACATACAGCCCGTTGGTCGATCCCAGGTCGGCGGCGACCACGCCCTGCGGAGTCACCCGGATCTCCAGGTGCCGGCGGGAGACCCCGGGGTCGTCGACGACGATGTCCGCCTCCGAGCCACGACCGATCACCGTGACCGGACCGGTGAGTAGGTAGCGCTGGCCATCGATGTCGATCAGCGGGTGTCGCGGGCTGGGTGCGGCGGCAGTGGCCGGAGCGGCCGCACCGCGCACGGTGGCCGACTTCACCCGGAACCGCCCGGTCTCCAGGTCCTCGTACTCGTGGAAGGCCACGGTCACCGGCCCGACGAAGGCGTAGCGCTGACCGGTGGCATGGTCGGTGACATTCGCCGCCAGCTCGTCCGCCAGCGCCTCCGCGCCCCACGCCTCGACCTGGTCGTAGTCGCCGGGGGACAGCTCGATGATGAACTCGTTCGGCACCACCGTGCGGTCCCGGCCCACGACGGCGGCGCGGTCGTCGACCTCGCGGCGCAGCGCACTGGCCAGCTCCACCGGCTTCACCTCGCTGCGGAACGCCTTGGCGAAGGCCGTGTTCACGACGCGCTCGACCCCGTGTTCGAACCGGTCGAGGATGCCCATGTCCACCACCTCTCTCGCCGAGCACGGCTGGTCGTCCGGTCAGGTCGCACGCCGGATCAGCGGCGACAGTCTCGGTAGATGGTAGCGACGCGGGGCTGCGGTTCGCGTCACAGACGCGACGGCGCGCGGGCGGGGATCGCGGCGGTGCTGTGTCCGACTGTGTGCAGACCGTGCCGTTCCGGTCTGTGGTGAGTCGGGTCATATGCGGTGTACGAGCGGATGTGCAGGCAGACCGGCGGATCGTGTTACTGTTCTCCAGCGCGCGAGTGGCGGAACGGCAGACGCGCTGGCTTCAGGTGCCAGTGTCCGAAAGGGCGTGGGGGTTCAAATCCCCCCTCGCGCACCCCGACAGAAGGCCCCGTCCGGATCAGATCCGGACGGGGCCTTCTGCTGTCGGCGGCCCGACCGGAGAGGTCGGGCCGCCGCCCTGTCTCAGGCGCTCGCGGGTGCCTGCTCCGCCGTGGGGGCCACGGGGAACAACCGGGCGAGCACATCCGCCAGCGTCACCACGCCCCGGCCCTCCACCAACGCCAGGTGCTGACGGCCCTCCCGCATCCGGGTCAGGGCATCCGCCACCGGGGTGTCGGCGGGCAGCCGCAGCACCGGACGGACCAGCGGGGCCACCGGTGCGTCGTCCGGGTGCGCGAGGGTGTCGCGGACATGCACCACCCCCTGGTCACCGACCAGGACCCGCAGATGCCCGGAGGTGCGGGTGGCACTGCGGACATCCGCCATCGTGGCGGCCGGGTCGACCGCGGTGGGGGTGCCGCCACGCACCAGGTCGCCGACGGTGAGGTGCTGGAGCTCCAGCGCACCGGTGATCTGTGCCGAGTAGACCGTGTCCAGGGCCCCGACATTCGCCGAGTGCTCCACCAGGTGCCTTAGGTCATCCGGGTTCTGGCCGGTGGCGACCTGATCGGCTGGTTGGACACCCACCCGGCGCAGACACCAGTTCGCTGCCTCGTTCAGCGCCCGCAGCAGCGGCCGGGTCAGCCACATGAACGCCCGCATCGGGGTGGCCAGCATGATCGCCGAGGTCTCCGGGTGCGCGATCGCCCAGGACTTGGGCGCCATCTCTCCGACCACCAGGTGCAGGAAGGTGACGATGATCAGCGCCAGCACGAATCCGACGACATCCGCTAGCCAGAGCGCCACACCCCAGCTCTCGAACACCGGGGTCAGCCAGTGATGCACGGCGGGTTTGGTGATCGCACCCAGGGCCAGGGTGCAGGCGGTGATCCCGAGCTGGGACCCGGCCAGCAGGACGGTCAGCTCGGTGGATGAGCGCAGTGCGGCCCGGGCGGAACGGCTGCTCGGGGCGGCCTCCTCCAGGCGGTAACGCTTGGCGGCCAGCGCGGCGAACTCCACCGCGACAAAGAACGCCGACAGCGCGATCAGCGCCACGGTCAGGATGACGACGGTCAGGGCGCTCATCGGGTCGCCTCCCACTGGGTGCGCTCAGCATCGGACGGCGGTGGATCGGCGGGCACGGTGACCCGGACCCGGGCGGGCACATGCCGCTCGATCTCCAGCACCTCCACCCGCATCCACACCGGGTCGGGCTCCTCGGCCAGGGCCAGGTCACCGGGATCACCGGGCAGCAGGACGACGACGCTGGTGCCGACCTCGGGCAGCGACCCGTGTTCGGCGATCAGCAGACCGCCGATGGTCTCGTGGTCGCCGGACGGCAGGTCACGGCCGATGGCACGCTCCACCTCGTCCACGTGGATGTCGCCGGACATGATCCAGGACCCGTCGTCATCCACCGGGGGCGCGAGGGTCTCCGGGTCGTGCTCGTCGGTGATCTCCCCGACCAACTCCTCGGCCAGATCCTCAAAGGTGAGCACCCCGGCCAGTCCGCCGTACTCGTCCAGCACGCACGCCAGCTGGTTGCGACCGGCGGCCAGGGTGCGCAGCGCGTCGGGCAGGGACATCGAGGTCGGGATCAGCTCCGGTCGGCGCATGATCCGTTCCACCGGCTCGTTGGGATCGGTGGCGACCAGCACGTCCTGGAGGTGGACCACGCCGATCACCTCGTCCTGCTCGGTCAGCACCGGGTAGCGGGAGTGCCCGTCGCTCATCTCCGCACGGATCTGCGACAGCGGGGTGCCCACCCGGACGGTGCCGACCCGACTGCGGGGGATCATCGCGTGCTCCACGTCCTGCTCCGGGAAGTCGAGGATGCGGTCCAGCAGCACGGACAGCTCGCGGGGCAGGTCACCGCTGCGCGCGGACTCCTCCACGATGTGCTCCAGGTCGCGGGCGGTGGCGGAGTGTTCGACGTCGTGCACCGGCTCGATCCGCAGCAGGCGCAGCAGGGCGTTGGACGCGGAATCGAAGACCGTGATCAGCCAGCCGAAGACGGTCAGGTAGGCGGTGGTCGACCTGGCCAGCTTGACGGCGACCGGCTCCGGGCGGGCGATCGCCAGGTTCTTGGGGAACAGCTCCCCGAACAGCATCTGGATCAGGGTGGACAGCAGCAGCGCAAGCACGGTGCCGACTGCGATGCCGACCCCGGTGGGCACACCGACCCCGCCCAGCGCCTCACCGAGCGCGCCGCCGATCATCGGCTCGGCGACGTAGCCGACCAGCAGACCGGTGACTGTGATGCCCAGCTGGGCGCCGGAGAGCATGAACGAGGTCCGTCGGGTCACCGACAGTGCCCGACGTGCCCCGGCGTCACCGTCGGCGGCGCGGGCGTTCAACCGTGACCGGTCGACCGCCATGTACGCGAACTCCTGCGCCACGAAGTACCCCGTGACACCAGTGATCGCCAGCACGACCAGGAGGCCGAGCAGCAAGGACAGCACCCACATCAGATCTCACCCCCCGTCACCGGCTCGCCCCAGCGCGGGGGGTGGCTACTCGGGGGGTGACTACTGTCGCCGTCCATCTCTCTCCTGATCGAGGTACTTCGGTCGGCGGCTACAACGCGTGGTGCGGGCAGGCAGTTCCCAGCGGCCTGACCCGCCGGCCTACCGTGGAGGACATGGCCGCCTTGCATGAGCACACCGCCGTCCACCTCGTCGCCGAGCTGCGGGCGGGCGACCTGGACCCGACCGAGCTGACGGAGCACTTTCTGGCCCGGATCGATGCGCTGAACGACCGGGTCGGGGCGATGGCGACGGTCACCCCGGATCTGGCCCGGGAGCGTGCCGCCTCCCTCGGTGCGCCGGAGGGGGTGCTGTGGGGCCTGCCCACCGCGGACAAGGACCTGTCCAACCGGGCCGGGGTGCCCACCGGGTACGGGTCACGGGCCTTCACTGGATTCGTGCCGGAGACCTCGGACGACATCGTGCGGGTGCTGGACGCGTCGGGGATCGTGTCGCTGGGCAAGACCGCGGCACCGGAGCTCGGCTTCCCGTCCTACACCGAGACCCTGGTCGGACCGCCCGCGCGCAATCCGTGGGATCTGACCCGGGGCGCTGGGGGATCGAGCGGAGGTGCGGCCGCGGCAGTGGCCAGCGGGATGCTGCCCGTCGCGCCCGGCTCGGACGGTGGCGGGTCGATCCGGATCCCCGCCGCGGCATGCGGACTGGTCGGACTGAAGACCACCCGGGGGCTGCTGCCCGCGGGTGGCGGGGTGGAGTCACTGGGTGGCCTGGTCACGCACGGCCCGATCGCCCGGACCACCGCGGACGCCGCCCTGCTGCTGGAGGGGATGCTGCCCCGCGACCCGGGCGGCGCGGTGCCGCACCCGCGCACCCTGCGGACGGCGGCGGGTCCGGCGGGCTCGTACCTCGCGGCGACGCAGCACCCGGAGGGTCCACGACTGCGGATCGGGGTCAGCACCTTCAGTGCGTGGGAGGGTGCCTACGACATCCGCCTGGGTGACGAGGCCCGCGCCGCTCTGGACCTGGCGGCGGACACCCTCACCGACCTGGGGCACCAGGTGGTCGACGTCGGACACTGGGAACCGGACCCGGCCTACGCACCCGCGTTCCGGACCCTGTGGATGGCTGGCGCGTCAGCGGTGCCGCTGGACGACCCGGCGGCGCTGGACCTGCTGGAACCGTTGACCCGCTGGCTGATCGGCGTCGGACGACAGGTGCCCGCCCGGCAGGTGGTGGAGGCGGTGACGGCGCTCGCGGGCTTCGAGCGGACCATGGTCGAGCGGGTGTCGGCGTACGACGCGGTGCTGCTGCCCGGGATGGCAATGACTCCGCGTCCGATCGGCTGGTACGACGCCGAGGACCCCGAGCGGAACTTCGCGCAGCAGTGCGAGTACACGCCGTACACCTCGATGATCAACGTCGCCGGACTGCCCGCCCTGGCGGCTCCGGTGTATTGGACGTCACCGACTGCGGACGCACCGGGTGGGCTGCCGATGGGAGTGCAGCTGGTGGGTCAGCCCGGGGGAGAGCGGACGCTGCTCAGGTTGTCGGCGGAGCTGGAGGACGTGCTGCGGTGGGGGGAGCGGCGGGCACCGGTGTGGTGAGCCCTCGGGCGCTGATGCGCTAGTCCCCGACGCTCCACGGGTCGATCAGTGTCACGCCGAGGCCCGCGAAGTCGCGGGTGTTCCGGGTAGCCAGCGGGGCTCCGAGCTGGGCGGCGTGGGCCGCGATCTGACCGTCCTGAGCGGAGGGTTCATGTCCGGCATGTCGTGCTGCGGCGCGCAGTCGGGCGTGGGCGGCCGCCACCGCGCCGTCGTAGCTCAGGAGTCGGTCGCCGAGACCGGAGATGATCGCGTCGACCTGCGCGATGAGTCGTTCCTGACGTCGTCCGGCTGCCAGCAGTGCGGCACCGAACTGGAGCTCGTGTGCGACCAGGGCCGGCATCACGAGGTCGGTGGCGTGCTGCTGGATCCAGGCGATCACGCCGGGGTCGGGGGTCGGTCGCAGCGGTTCGGACCAGACGTTGGTGTCGACGACGATCATGGGAAGTCGACCGGACGTGCCGCGGAGCGATCGACCTCCGGGAGCTCGATCCCGCCCTCGGTCTCCCGCAGTTCGGCGCTGTCCTCCAGCCAGGTGAGGACAGGGTCGACGCGGACGGCGGAGGACAGGATCTCCCGCGCCTCCGCCTCGAGTGAGCGCTGATGGCGTTCGGCGCGTCGTCGGAGCGCCTCTTTGGTGTCGTCCGACAGGTTCCGGACCAGTAGCTGAGCCATGGATCACCTCCGTGATATCAAGGATGATATCACCGCGACAGATCGACCACAGCTCCCAAGTCGTCCCCCGCCGCCGCCCCCAAGAACCGGTACGGCCGCGCCCCCTGCGTCTCCCCGGTGTCGAGTGCCACATCGGCCACCACCAGACTGATGTTGTCCCGCGAATCGGCGGCCAGCGCGGCGGCGAGCAGTGCGTCGGCGGCGTCCTCGCGGTCGGGGGTGGCGGTCAGGATGCCGATGATGCGCTCCTCCTCGACGTAGTCGGTGAGGCCGTCGGAGGTGACCAGCCAGCGGTCGCCGGACTGGACGGGCACCTCCATCACCGGCAGGTCGGTGGTGTCCTCGCTGCGACCGGACAGGGAGCGCAGGATGACGTTGCGCAGCGGGTGAGTCCGGGCGTCGGCAGGATCGACCGCGCCGGAGTCGACGAGCATCTGGACGTAGGAGTCGTCCCGGGTGACCCGGTATCCGACGCCGTCGCGGACCAGGTAGGCGCGGGAGTCGCCGAGGTGTCCGACTCGGACGGAGTCCTCGCCGCAGAACAGGGCGGTGACGGTGGTGGCCATCCCCTCCAGCTCCGGTTCGCGGCGGATGCGGTGGCCGATCTCCGCATTGGCGGTGGCGATCAGCTCGGCGATGTTCTCCGCGGTGAAGGTGCGTGCCGGGCGGGTCGCCAGGGTGGACATCACGCGGTGGGTGAAGGTCCAGGAGGCGATGTCGCCCCCGACGTTGCCGCCGACCCCGTCCGCGACCAGGGCGTAGTCGACGCTGGCCCCGACGGAGTCCTGGTTGCCGCTGCGATGCGGTCCGGTCTCGGAGCGGAGGGCGACGTCGAGGGTGACCGGCATGGGTTGATCGTGCGGGGGTGGGCCAGGTGGAGGCAAGTGGCCTCGAGTCGAGAACCGGCGTTCCGGACGATTCAGATGATCGATTCGGATCACCTGATCACGGTTCGCGTCGTAGCCTCGGGGTCATGCTGGAAAGTGAGCGCAAGTCGGCCCTGCTGCGGGAGATCCGACTCCGGGGGGCGGTGCGCACCCAGGATGTGGCCCAGCGATTGGGTGTCTCACCGGTGACGGTGCGCCGCGATCTGCGCGAACTCGCCGACGAGGGCGCGGTGATCAAGGTGCACGGCGGTGCGACCGCGGCACCGGCCCCACACTCCCCGCATCATCCGACCCGCCGGGATGACCCCTCCGCGGTGCTCGGCGTGCTGCTGCCCTCGGCGGACTACTACTACGCCAAGACGGTCCGAGGTGCGCAGGAGGTGGCCGCCCGCCAGGGGGTTCGTCTGGTGTTGGCGGTCTCCCGTAACGACCCGGAGTCCGAGCCGGCGTTGATTGAGCGGTTCGTCGACATCGGGGTGGATGCGCTGCTGGTGGCTCCTGCCGCGCCCGCGGGTGCGCCGGAGGGGGCGGCGACCTGGCACCGGCTGGGGGAGCTGCCGGTGCCGGTGGTGGTGGTTGAACGCGAGTCCTGGCTGGTGCCGGAGACTCTGGCGCATGACGCGGTGTTCAGCGATCACCGGCACGGGGTGCAGTTGGCCCTCGCGCATCTGGCGGAGCTGGGACACCGCCGGGTGGTGCTGGCATTGGACACCCACACCGCACCGAGTCTGCGCATCGGCGAGGCGTTCGACCAGGTGGCTGAGTCGCTCGGGTTGGTGACCGGCCTGCCGCGGGTCGGGCTGCCCCGGGCGGCGGCGGACTCCGAGGCGGTGCATCAGGCCGTGCACGAGCTGGTGCGGGTGTGTCGGGAGGCGGAGGCCACCGCGGTGCTGGTGCACCCGGATCACTACGCGATCACGTTGACCGAGCTGGCCCCGCGCCTGGGGCTGTCGATCCCGGAGCAGCTGTCCGTGATCGCCTACGACGATGAGCAGGCGGGGTTGGCGCAGCCGGAGTTGACCGCGGTGGCACCGGCCAAGGCGGAGCTCGGTCGTACTGCGGTGATGTTGGCGATGACCAGGCTGTCCGCCCCACTGATGGAGCCCTCGACCACTCGTCGTGTGGCGTTGCTGCCGACTCTCACAGTGCGTAAATCGACCATATCGCCGGTGGGATGATTTCGGTCCGTTGTGGCCGACCTGTGACCGATCAGATCGATTCGGATCGTTTGTGCACGGAAAACTTTCTTTATGAGGGCTGTCCGTGCTTCGGTGTGCGCAAACGCCCGGACGTCCCGGGCCATGACACGAGGGAGTGGCATGAAGCGCAATCGGCGGGTGGCTGCGGCAGCAACGGTGTTCGCGGTCGGACTCGGCCTGGTCGGCTGCTCGAGCGACTCGAGCACTGACGACAGCACCACTGCGGCCTCCACGGGCGGCAGCGGCGAACCGGTGGAGATCACCTTCTGGTCCTGGTTGCCCGGATTCGCGGACGTGGTCACCGCGTTCAACGAGTCCCAGGACGACATCGAGGTCACCTTTGAGGAGACCGCATCCGGCGGCGCGGGCGGATACGCCCAGCTGTCCGCGGCGCTCGAGGCGGGCAATGCCCCGGACGTGGCGACCATCGAGTACCCGTCCCTGCCGGGCTACGCCGCTGCGGGCGACCTGACCGCGATCGACTCCGTGCTGGACGGCGACGTCCTGGAGCCGTACTCCGACGGACTCGAGTCGCTGGTCACCCTCGGCGACAGCGTGTGGGCACTGCCCTACGACGCGCCGATCCAGGTGTACTACTACCGGACCGACCTGTTCGAGCAGGCCGGCATCGAGGCTCCGACCACCTGGGACGAGTTCGAGGCCGCGGCCCGGACCTACAAGGAGACCTTCCCGGACGGGTACATCGCCTCATTCTTCCCGAACGAGCCGCTGCTGATGTCCGCGATGGCCTGGCAGAACGGTGCGAGCTGGTTCGACACCGCTGACGACAGCTGGACCATCTCCATCGACGACGACGCCACCACCGAGGTCGGTGACTACTGGCAGCGTCTGATCGACGAGGACCTGATCAAGGTCGAGCAGGCCTACTCCGACGAGTGGGCGAACTCGCTGTCCACCGGCACCGTCTCCGGCACGCTCGGCGCGAACTGGCTGGCCACGTCGGTCATCTCCCGCACCGAGGGCCAGGAGGGCAGCTGGGCCGTGGCCCCGATCCCGACCCCGGACGGCGAGCCTGCCTCCGGCATGTGGGGTGGCTCGACCTTCGCGGTGACCAAGGACGCCGAGAACGCCGAGGCCGCCGCGACCTTCGCGCAGTGGCTGACCACCAGCGAGGAGGCAGTCGCCGCCCGTGGTTCGGTGGGTGCCGCTGTGCTGGCCGACCCGGAGCTGACCAAGGTCGCTGCTGAGGCCTTCGACGCCAGCCACTTCGGTGGACAGGACGTCTACGAGGTCTTCGACGCCGCCTCCGAGTCGATCGTCCCGGGCTGGACCTGGGGCCCGACCATGACCGGCCTGGTCACCCAGATGCAGGACGACCTGGGCAAGGTCACCAGCGGATCGACCGTCAACGACGCCTTCGCCTCCGCGCAGAGCAAGGCCGTCAGCGAGGCCGAGTCGCTCGGCCTGTCGGTCTCGAAGTAACGGCAGGGCATTCACATGGTCACCTCCCGCGAGGCGAAGGCCACGCGCGAGTCGACCACCACCGTGGCTGCGCCGACGAGGGCATCTCGTCGGCGCAGCCCGGGGGGCTCCCGACGCGTTCGGGGGCAGGGTCGACTGGCGGCGATGCTGATCTCGCCGTTCATCGTGCTGTTCGCGCTGTCCTACCTGGCGCCGCTGATCTACGCGGCCTGGCTGTCGCTGCACTCCGAGCAGCGCTCCGGGCTCGGATTCGGCGGTGGCGAGACGATCTTCGTGGGACTGGGCAACTACTCCACTGTCCTGACCGACCCCGCGTTCCTCAGCAGCTTCCGCACCCTGGCGATGTACTTCATCGTCTACGTGCCGCTGATGACGATCGCGGCCCTGTGCGCCGCCCTCCTGTTGGACGCGGCCACCGCCAAGCTGCGTCGGATGTTCCAGCTGCTGATCTTCCTGCCGCACGCGGTGCCCGGCATCATCGCGGCGCTGATCTGGGGCTACCTGTACACCCCGTCGGTGTCGCCGCTGGTGCGGACACTGGCCGACGGTGGCATCTCCATCAACTTCCTGTCCACCGAATGGGTCCTGCCGTCGATCATCAACATCGCGGTGTGGGAGTGGACCGGTTACAACATGATCATCCTGTTCACCGCCTTGCAGGCCGTGAACCGCGAGTTGATCGAGGCAGCCCGGATCGACGGCGCTTCCGGTTGGCGGATCGCCTGGTCGGTGAAGGCCCCGATCGTGCGTCCGGCCTACGCCGTGATCCTGCTGTTCACGGTGATCGGCAGTCTGCAGCTGTTCTCCGAACCGCTGGTGCTCCGGCAGATGAGCACGGCGGTCAACTCGACCTTCGTCCCCAACATGTGGGCCTACAACGCGGCCTTCAGTCGGGACAACCTCGGTGAGGCCACCGCTGCCGCGCTGATCCTCGCGCTACTGGCGGCCGGACTGTCGCTGGTGGTCACCCGTTGGAGCAACAGGAGTAGCGAGAAATGAGCGCCGCCGTCGTCGACACCCCGCTCCCGCAGCGCAAGACCCGTCGCAGCAAGGGCTACATCGGCTCGCTGTTCGGCGTGAACGGGCTGCTGGTCCTGACCACCTGCTACATGGTCTTCCCGCTGCTGTGGCTGGTGACCTCCTCGATGAAGTCGCTCGGTGCGCTGTACCGCGCCGACGGCATCCCGTGGAGTGACATCCGGCTCTGGGAGAACATCCAGACCGTCATTCAAGCCAACGACGGGATCTACCTGCGCTGGCTGGGCAACTCGATCCTGTACGCCGGGGTCGGTGCGGTGGTCGGTGGACTGATCGCCTTGCTGGCCGGCTACGCCTTCGACAAGTTCCAGTTCCGCGGCAAGAGCCTGTGGTACTCCACGGTGCTGGCCGGTGTGTTGATCCCGGCCACCGCCACCGCGATCCCGCTCTACCTGTTGGCATCGGCGGTGAACCTCACCAACACGATGTGGGCGGTGATGATCCCGTTCCTGACCAACCCGTTCGGCGTGTACCTGGCCCGCACGTTCTCCCAGGGGTACGTGCCGGACTCGGTGGTCGAGGCGGCGCGGATCGACGGTGCCGGTGAGCTGCAGATCTTCCGGCGGGTGGCCCTGCCGATGATGGCGCCGGGCTACGTGACGATCGTGCTCTTCCAGTTTGTCGGGATCTGGAACAACTTCATGCTCCCGCTGATGATGTTCAGCAACTCCCGGCTCTACCCGGTGTCGCTGGGCCTCTACAACTGGAACGCCCAGACGACGTCCTTCCCGGAGTACTACCCGATGGTGCTCGCCGGGTCGCTGCTGTCGATCATCCCGCTCTTGGTCGCGTTCATCTTCTTGCAGCGCTTCTGGCGTGCCGGTCTGACCGCCGGCTCCGTCAAGGCCTGATCCCCTTCCCCTTTCTTCTTTCTTCACGTCTCTCCCGAGGAGGAGTGCGCCCGCATGCCCGAGAACAGCCGCACCGGCCGGGTCACCATCCCCACCCAGCAGGGCTTCGCCGAGGAGACCCTGCGGATCGCCCGGCTCTGGGGGGCCGACGCGGTCCGGAACTCGGACGGTACGGAGTTGGAGCGGATCGACGGTTTGGAGGCGTCGATCTACCACACGTACTTCCCGGCCCGGGGGCACAACGAGTTCATCGGCCCGCGGCCACGGCTGCGTCCGCAGATGTTCCTGTTGTCCGACCGAGCGGTTGCCGAGGGTGGTCCGCTGCGGATCCGCCCGCTGGCCGGGTACTCCACCGACCAGTTGGAGCTCAACCTGGACGACGACCCGCGCCGGTTCTGGGAGGTCGTCGACCGCACCACCGGTGAGCTGGTGGCCGAGTGGTCGGTGGACGGCGATGCGGTGGTGATCCCGGAGCCGGTCCGGTGGCACGAGTACACGGTGTCGTTCCTGGCATATGTCGCCTGGGACCCGGTGGAGATGTACAACCACCTGACCAACAACTGGGGCGACCGGGAGCGGGACATCCCGCTGGACATCGTGCACCCCGAGTGTCGGGCGTTCACCGTCGAGGCCTACACCGCCTGGCTGGCCGAGCATCCCGAGGTCGACGTGGTCCGGTTCACCACGTTCTTTTACCAGTTCAGCCTGGTGTTCGATGACCGGGACCGGGAGAAGTTCGTCGACTGGTTCGGCTACGGCGCGTCGGTCTCCCCGGCGATGCTGGACGAGTTCGAGCGGCGCAAGGGCTATCGGCTGCGCGCCGAGGACTTTGTCGACCAGGGGTACGCGAACTCCACCTTCCGGCCGCCGAGCCAGGCCTACCGGGACTACATCGACGTGGTCGGTGCCGTCGTCACCGAGGCAGCCGAGCCGCTGGTCCGGGCCACCCAGGCCGCGGGCAAGCAGGCGATGATGTTCCTCGGCGACCAGTGGATCGGCACGGAGCCCTACGGGGAGCGGTTCGCCGGGCTCGGGATGGACGCGGTGGTCGGCAGTGTCGGCGACGGCACCACGCTGCGGATGATCGCCGACATCCCCGGTGTCTGGTACACCGAGGGCAGGTTCCTGCCGTACTTCTTCCCGGACACTTTCCGCCCGGGCGGGGACCCGGCAGGCGAGGCCCGGCAGAACTGGCTCCAGGCCCGGCGTGCGATCCTGCGCCGACCCATCGACCGGATGGGCTACGGCGGGTACCTGAGCCTGGCCGCCGACTTCCCGGACTTCGTCGACGAGGTCGCCGGGATCACCGACCAGTTCCGCGAGCTGCACGAGCACATCGCCGGCACCCGGCCCTACAGCGGGCTGCGGGTCGGGGTGCTCAATGCCTGGGGACGGCTGCGCTCCTGGCAGGCCTTCACCGTCGCGCACGCACTGCCGTACCCGCGGTCGTCGTCGTACTACGGGGTGCTGGAGGCGTTGAGCGGGATGAGCGTCGATGTCGAGTTCCTGGACTTCGACTCGGTGACCGCGCACGGGGTGCCCGAGGGCATCGATGTGCTGGTGCTGGCCGGGGCCGCGGACACCGCCTTCTCCGGCGGGGACGTGTGGCGCGGGGAACTGACCCCGGTGCTGCGCGGCTGGGTGCGCTCCGGCGGCGGGATCATCGGCATCGGTGAGCCCTCTGCCACCGCCCACCAGGGCCGGTTCTTCCAGCTGGCCGACTGCCTGGGCGTGGACCGGGAACGCGGCTGGGGGCAGTCCACGGACTGCTACTGGCCCCAGTCGACCACCGAGCACCCGATCATCGCCGACCTGATCGACCCGCTGGACACCGGTGACCCGGTGCCCGGCGTGCAGCCGATCAGCGAGGACGTGCAGGTGCTCGCCGCCACGGACCACAGCGTGCGGGCTGCCGCGTATCGGGCCGGGCAGGGGCGGTCCGTCTACCTGGCGGGCTTGCCGTACTCCACCCAGAACACCCGACTGCTGCTGCGCGCCCTGCACTGGGCCGCCGGGCAGGAGGACGTGCTGGGCATCTGGTCCGCCGCGCACCCGGACTGCGAGGTGCACGCGTACCCGCAGTCCGGGTGGTGGTGCCTGACCAACGGCAGCACCCAGGAGCGCACCACCACCGTCCGGCTGGGTGACGGCAGCACCGTCACCCGCACCGTTCCGCCCGGGGGCATCGCCTGGGAGCCGATCCGATGACGACCCGATTCACCAGCGAGGACCCACGATGACGACCAGCACCGACGACCGCCGCACCCTGCTGACCGCCGCGACCACTGCGGCCGTCGACCGCGTGCGGGCCAATGTCGACCGGTTCGGGATGCTGTACCCGGACGACACCACCGCCGACGACCGTTACCCGCTGCGTCCGGCGGCCCCCGGATTCGCCGAGGGTGCCAACCGGGGCTGGACCACCGGTTTCTGGCCCGGCATGCAGTGGTTGGCTGTGCAGACCGGTGCACGGGACCTCATCGACCCGGCCCAGCGGCACGCCGCGGACTTCCGCCGTCGGGTGGTCGCCCGTGAGGAGCTGGACCACCACGACCTGGGGTTCCTGTACACGCTGAGCTGTGTCGCCGACTGGCGGGCGACCGGTGACGAGCAGTCCCGGGACACCGCGGTCGAAGCCGCGCGCCTGCTGCTCGGTCGAGTGCTGGAGCCTGCGGGCATCGTCCAGGCCTGGGGCGACCTCACCGACCCCGCGCACCGCGGTCGCACCATCATCGACAGCCTGATGAACATGCCGCTGCTCACCTGGGCGGGGGAGATCACCGGTGACCCGGTGTTCGCGGACATCGTGCGCCGTCACACCGAGCAGCTGCGCCGACACATCGTCCGCGCGGATGGCTCGACCTTCCATGCCTTCGTCTGGGACCCGGAGACCGGTGAGCCGGTGGGCGGGAACACCGAGCAGGGTGCCGGGGACGGATCGTGTTGGTCGCGCGGTCAGGCGTGGGGGATCTACGGCTTCGCGCTGAACCACGAGGCCACCGGGGACCCGGGCCTGCTGACCGCCGCGGAGACCTGCGCGGACTACTTCCTGGCGCATCTGCCCGCGGACCGGGTGCCCTACTGGGACCTGGTCTACACCGACGGCAGCGACGCCCCCCGGGACAGCTCCGCCTCTGCCATCGCCGTCTGCGGCCTGCATGAGCTAGCCCGGCTCGGATCGACCCCGGAGCGCCGCGAGACCTACCGCGTCGCCGCCGAGGATCTGCTGGTCCGCCTGGTCGAGACCTGCACCCCGGCCCCAGACGCCTCCGACGCTCTGCTCCTGCACTCGGTCTACGACGCCCCCCGCGGGATCGGCGTCGACGAGGGCTCGCTGTGGGGCGACTACTTCTACCTCGAGGCGCTGGTCCGGCACACGGTGTCCGACTGGCAGCGCCCCTGGTGACCGACCTCCCACCTTTCACGAAGGAGAACACGATGGTGGACTACCGCTACCACACCGACATCCCGGCCGAGTCCGGCTGGAACTCGCTGCCGCAGAACGGCTGCTCGGTGATCGACCTGAACCTGCTGCGGCTGGAGCCGGGGCAGAGCTACACCGGCCAGTCCGGTGACCGGGAGTACCTGGCGGTGATCCTCGGCGGGAAGGCCACCTTCACCGTCGGTGGGACCACCTTCGAGGCGGTGGGCGGACGGCCGAACGTGTTCGGTGGCAAGCCGCACTCGGTCTACATCCCGCGCGGCAAGGAGTTCACCGTCACCGGTGTCACCGCGGTGGAGATCATCCTGCCCAGCGCGCCCAGCGACCTGGACCTCGACCCCTACGTGATCGGCCCGGACCGGGTCGCCGCCGGACGGTGGGGCGCGGCCAACTTCGGCCGGAACTTCCACCAGATCCTGACCGAGATCGCCCAGCCGGACCTGCCCGCCTCGCGCCTGATCGTCGGCGAGACCTACACCCCGTCCGGCAACTGGTCGACCTTCCCCCCGCACCGCCACCAGAACGACGACCTGCCGCGTGAGGCCCAGCACGAGGAGGGCTACTACTTCCGGGTCAGCCCCGGCGGGCTCGGCATCTCCCGGGTGCACACCGACGAGGGCTACTCGGAGAACTACTCGGTCGGCGACCACGCTGTGCAGATGATGTGGGAG
The DNA here is from genome assembly GCF_040685135.1 of Cellulomonas sp. NPDC089187. Taxonomy (NCBI): domain Bacteria; kingdom Bacillati; phylum Actinomycetota; class Actinomycetes; order Micrococcales; family Cellulomonadaceae; genus Cellulomonas; species Cellulomonas sp. NPDC089187. The sequence continues at coordinate 515,299 of NZ_JBFBHI010000004.1, forward strand.
GGCTATCACACCGTGGTCAGCGCCCCCGGCAGCCAGACCTACTACCTGTGGTTCCTCGGCGGTGTCGGTCGCACCCAGGGTGCCGTGCCGGACCCGAACCACGGCTGGGTGGAGAAGACCGTTCCGATGCTGCGCGACCTGGGGCACTGAGACATGGGCATCCTCGACAGATTCCGACTCGACGGCAAGGTCGCCCTGGTCACCGGTGGCAGCCGCGGCCTCGGGCAAGGGTTGGCACTGGCGCTCGCGGAGGCCGGTGCTGATGTCGCCCTGCTCGACCGCTCCGGCTGCACCGAGACCGCTGAGCGCATCCAGGCCATGGGCCGGCGCGCGACCACGATCACCTGTGACCTGCTCGCCGCGGGACCCGACGATCTGAACGCCGTCGTCGACCAGGTGGTCGCCGAGCTCGGCCGCCTGGACATCCTGGTCAACAACGCCGGCATCATCCGCCGGCACCCGGCCATCGACTTCCCGAAGGCCGACTGGGACGACGTGCTCCAGGTCAACCTGACCGCCGTCTTCCACCTGACCCAGGCCGCGGCCCGCGTGATGGAAACCGGCTCGATCATCAACATCGCGTCGATGCTGAGCTTCCAGGGCGGCATCAACGTGCCGTCCTACACCGCCACCAAGTCGGCGGTGGCCGGGCTCACCAAGGCCTTCGCGAACGAGTGGGCTGGGCGTGGCATCCGGGTCAACGCGATCGCTCCGGGCTACATGGCCACCGACAACACCGCCCCGTTGCGCGCCGATGCGGCCCGGTCCGAGGCGATCCTCGACCGGATCCCGGCGGAGCGGTGGGGGACGCCGGACGACCTGATGGGGGCTGCGGTGTTCCTGGCGTCGGATGCGTCGGCGTATGTCCACGGCAGTGTGCTGCCGGTGGATGGGGGATGGCTGGCGCGCTGACGGCGCGAGTCCACGAGGGGCGCACTCCGCTGGATGCGGTGAGGTGCGCCCCTCGTGGCGCTGTGCACCATTCCTGGTCGTCCGCCGCCGGGTCGGGTGTGGTGGTTGTGCTGGTGGTTCAGGCTCCGGTCACAGCGGTGTCATCGGGAAGTCGCGTGGGAGGATCCCGTTCTCGGGGTTTGCGAATACATCCCAGTCACCAAAGGCGGGCCAGTCGAACCACAATGAGCTGAAGTCAGCGTCCTTGAATGCCGTTGACTGCGTCTGGCGTGTCGTGTTGTCGCGGACATCGAAATACCCGGTGCCGTCGGTCTTGTAGTACGAGGACACGATCTGGGTGGCATTGGATCGGGTGTACCGCGTTTGTGCATCAGGATACTCATAGTCCGAGCGCTGATTAAGGAACAATTGCCCGTCATGCCCGGTGTAGGTGATGGACGCGATGATCGATAGTGCTTGGTTGAAGAACTGCGTTCGGATCATTTCGCGGCGGGTGGCGCCGAAGACCCAGCGTGGCGCGGTGAGTTCGGTGCCGTTGCTGGTTGAGGCTTCTACGGTCTCGAACACCCCGAGTTCCGACTCATACCGCTGGCGGGCCTCGTCGACCGTCAACCACGACTCTCCTGGGAAAGGCCGCAGGGTGCTCTCGACCCAGCGGCCGGTGTAGGCGACGATCCAGCCCTGGTCGGTGTGGTGTACTGGAAGGGTCATGGGTGTGATCCTATCGAACGCGCGGAACCTGACGAATTTCGACACCGCGAATAGCCGCGTGGTCGAGGATTGTTTGTGGGATGGGGGCGTCTTGGATGGGGACCTCCAAGACGAGCTGACCTTCGAGTTGTTCGCCGATGAGCTTGCCTGCTTGGTCGCCGAGTTTGGTGCGATTGGCGGGGGTGTCGGCGATAGTGATGCCGTCGGTTCGTGGCCCGTATTTGGTCACGGCCTCGTCGATGTAGCCCAGCGCGGTATTTTCTTGGACTTGCGCGAGCTGGGTGGCCTTCCGTGAAACGACCTCACCACCGGGACTGTAGGAGTCCACGCGGGTAGGTCGTCCGCCGCCGGGTCGGGCGAGGGAGACTTCGTTGAAGTCGAAGTGTCCGGCGCGTTCCCAGTTGAAGCGTGATCCGTCAAACAACCGTTGCAGGAGGGGCGAATCAGAGTGGCGGGCGATCAGGCGGTCGTACATGTCGAGTTTGGAGCGTTGTAGTGCGCTCAGCCCGTCGGTGATCGCCTCGGGGATGTGCTGGTTGATCGCTGCCGATGGTGAGGCACCCAGGCGGCGGAGGCGGGTCAGAGCCGTGCCTAGGCTCGCACCCAGAGCGCGCATGTTCGCGGTGATGGCGGTGGTGAGCTTCGGAGCCAGCGACATCCCCACCCGGCTGACCACGGTGACCCCGCTCTTGCCAGCCTTGAGGAGCAGCCCGCCCGGGATCACGGTCAACAGGACCGACAGGGCCGCTTGCCACCCTGACTGCATCCCCGCTCGCCACTCCAGGACGTCGTTGATGGCCAGTAGCGCCCCCGCAACGGTGGCGATCAGCCCAGCGATCAACGCGATCGGTCCGGTTAAGAAGAACGCGGCGATCGCCGCGACGATCACCACGACTGTCGCGACCGCGACCATTATTTGCCAGGCACCCGACCTGCGGATCTTCTCCCAGATGTTGTTCTCGGCGAGAGCCTGATCATGGGCCTGGCCCATGCGTGTGACCGTGTTCTGCGCGTCGGACTCATACGCTGACGCCGCCTCTGCAACCAGCCGGGCGGCCGCGTCCAGGCGAGCGGAGGCATCCTCAACCTGTCCGCTGGCAGCTCGCTGAGCCGCAATTGCGTCCTGCGAGGCACGCCGGGCACGAGCTATCTGCGACGGGCTCGGCGCGCCAGCAGCCTCGCTGGCGCGGTATCGGACCTGATCCCGCTCGATATCGGCCAGCGCTGAGCTCGAACGTTGCGCGTTCGCGATCGCGGTCCGCAACGCCGCTCGGGCCCGACGCAGGTCATCATCGGCGGCCCGAGCCTGCTCCAAACCTCGATCTGCGCTGGCCTGATGATCCTCGATGCGCCCAGCCCACCAGTTCATCGCATCACGCGCCCCCCGATACGACGTCTCACACGCCTGAATCTGGGATGGAAAATCCTCCAACTGGGTCCGGAATGTGTCACCAGCCAACCCGTGCCAGATCCCGGTGCCACTGGCAGACTGCACCGCACGTACCAACTGCATCATCTGGTTCGCAGCTGCGGCAGTGTCGCCATACACCCGCGCCACCGCCCGTGTGCCCCACGCATCACCCGGGGTCGGGTCAGCCACTAAGCCCACCAGATGCCAATCAACCGGCCGCACCATCACCACGCCCCTGCCCGCGAATTCTCGACATTCACAGGCACGCTATCCACACCTGCCGGCGTTGGCGAAGAGTGGTTTTTTAGGCGATCTGGGGGTTTATGCCTTTCACGGTATTCGCGCGACCTCACCGACCCTCGATGCGGTAGGTCTCTCAGACCTCGGCTTTGTCCCCGATCACCGCGCTCACCAGCGCCTCGATCGCAAACGCCGACGTCTCCGCCAGCTCCACATTTTCCCGGTCCAGCAGCCACTGCACCTGCAACCCGTCCATCACCGCCAGGATCGCGGCGGCGGCGCGGTCGATGGTGGGCGGCTCGTCGATGCCGCGCTGGCGGCAGATCAGCTCGAATGCTTCGCGGATCTCCCGGCGCAGGGTGGTGTACCGCTCCTGGAAGTACTCCCGGGCGGGGTGGTCGTCGGTGACGGATTCGGCGGAGAGCACGGCGTAGGCCTGGACGATGCCGGGGCGCTGCTCGTTGGTGAAGGCGGTGCGGATCAGGTGCCGGAACAGGTCGATGCCGTCCGGGATGCGCTGGTTGGTGAAGTCCTCGACGTCGGAGCTGTCGCGGTATTTGAGCACCTCGAGCAGGAGCTGATCCTTGGAGCCGAAGTGGTGCAGGATTCCGGCGTGGGTCATGTCGACCTGCTCGGCGATCTCGGTCAGCGGACCGTTCTTGTAACCCTTGGACCCGAAGGTGGTCATCGCGGCGCGCAGGATCTCCCGGCGGCGTTCCAGAGTCTCCGGACGCGCCTTGGGGGTGCGCTTGGGGGCGCTCATCTGCCTGCCTTCCGCCTGTGCTGATCGGGTCGACGTTCGCCCCGGCAGCGAGTGTAGGGGCGCAGTCATCGTGATCATGCCGTGACCCGACGGTCCGTCCTCAACTTACTGACAGTGTAGTAACCTCCCCGCAACACGTCACCGAGGACGGGGGCCGACCGCAGTGCTGCGGCCTGACATCGGGGGCGTGCAGCCCCGTTGACGTTTCGAAGGAGAAACCGATGAAGGTCAAGATCCCCGTCGTCGCGCTGGGCCTGGCAGCGGCCCTGACGCTGGCGGCCTGCGGCACCGGAGACAGTGGCTCGGACGGTGGTGGCAGCACGGGCGCAGCCGGTGCCCCGCTGACCATCGCGAAGCCGGACGGCGCCATTGCCACCGAGTCGAACAACCCGTTCGTGGGTGACGCGTCGGCGATGAAGCTCGGCTACGTCAACGCGCTGATGGAGCCGCTCGGATTCGTGAACCTGGTCGACCCGACCGAGGAGACCACGCCGTGGCTCGCCTCGGAGATCACCTGGAACGACGACTACACCCAGGTGGAGCTCACCGCCCGGGACGGCGTGCAGTGGAGCGACGGCGAGGACTTCACCGCCGAGGACATCGCTTTCACCTTCCGGCTGCTCAAGGACACCCCGGAGCTGGACAGTGCGGCACTGGGCATCGAGGAGGTGACCCTGGCGGACAACACCGTCACCTTGAGCTTCGCGAACTCGATGTACGCCAAGCGGGACAAGGTCCTGCACAAGCTGATCGTCCCGGAGCACGTGTGGGCCTCGGTGGAGGACCCCGCCACCTTCGAGAACCTCGACCCGGTCGGCACCGGGCCGTACACGCTGACCAGCTTCACCAACCAGAGCGTGGAGCTGTCCGCCCGGGACGACTACTGGGGCGGCGAGCTGGCCGTGCCGACGCTCTACTACGTGTCGTACAACGACAACACCGCGCTGACCACCGCGCTGGCGAACGGTGACGCGGACTGGGCGCAGGCCTTCATCCCGAATGTCGACTCGGCGTACCTGTCCAAGGACGACGCCAACGTCTACTGGGCGGCCGCCGGTCTGGGCATCGACGCGATGTTCATGAACACCACCGCCAAGCCCTTCGACGACCCGGCCTTCCGTCAGGCGATGAACCTGGTGGTCGACCGGAGCAAGCACCAGCAGATCGCCCGCGAGGGTGGCGTGCCGGAGCTGACCTCGGTGACCGGTCTGCCCACCCCCGCCGGTGACGCGTTCATCAGCGAGGAGTACCAGGGCGAGGAGTTCGCGGTGGACGTCGACGCCGCCAAGGACGTGCTGGAGGAGGCCGGGTACACCTGGTCCGCGGACAAGCTGGTCGACCCGGACGGGGAGACGGTGACCTTCGAGCTGAGCGTGCCGCAGGGCTGGAGCGACTACGTCACCGGGATCAGCCTGATCGGTGATGCGGCCACGGAGCTCGGTGTCGACACCACGATCAACACCCCGGACTCGGACACCTGGTGGGAGATGAAGACCACCGGTGACTTCCAGGCGATCCTGCACTGGACCGACACGGGTGTGACGCCATACGACCTGTACAGCGACATCATGGACGGCCGCTGGTTGGTCGCCGAGGGCGAGGCCGCCGACTACAACTTCGGCCGCTTCGACTCCCCGGAGGCCACCGAGGCGCTGAACGCCTACGCCACCGCGACCAGCGACGAGGAGCGGGCCGCCGCCCTGGAGACCGTGCAGCAGATCTTTGTCGAGCAGGTGCCGGCGCTGCCGATCGGGACCCGGCCATTCATCGCCGAGTACAACACGCGCAACTACGTGGGCTGGCCGTCCGAGGACGACCCGTACACCAACCCGGACCCGACGCAGCCGACCGCGTCGCTGATCCTCACCTCGCTGGAGCCGGCGAACTGACCCCTGCGCGGGTGGCGGTCGACCGGCCGCCACCCGCGCACCCCTCGATAGGAATGGTGCAGTGACCAGCGAGAATGTGGTGACGGTGGACGGCTTCAGCGTCGTCTACGAGGTGGAACCGCCGGTCCGGGCCGTGCAGGACGTGTCCCTGAGCATCCGGCGCGGGGAGATCCTGGGCCTGGCGGGCGAGTCGGGTTGCGGCAAGACGACCCTGGCCTACGGGATCCAACGACTGCTCAAGCCCCCGGCGGTGATCAGTTCTGGGAGTGCGACCTTCCACGATGCCGACACCGGCGAGGATGTCGACCTGTTCGGCCTGGACGCGGAGCAGATGCGTGCCTTCCGGTGGGACAAGGTGTCGATGGTCTTCCAGGGGGCGATGAACGCGCTCAACCCGGTGACAGCGATCGGCAAGCAGCTGGACGACGTGTTCCTCACCCACCGGCCGCAGATGTCCGCGGCGCAGCGCCGGGAGGAGTGCGCTCAGCTGTTGGAGATCGTCGGGGTGGGCAAGGACCGGCTGCGGTCGTTCCCGCATGAGCTGTCCGGCGGGATGCGGCAGCGGGTGATGATCGCGATGGCCCTCGCGCTCAAGCCGCAGCTGATGATCATGGACGAGCCGACCACCGCGCTGGACGTGCTGGTGCAGCGGGAGATCCTGCAGCAGATCAGTGACCTGCGCCGGGAGTTCGGCTTCTCGGTCGTGTTCATCACCCATGACCTGCCGCTGTTGCTGGAGATCAGCGACCGGATCGCGGTGATGCGCGAGGGCCGGATCGTCGAGCTGGACACCGCCGAGAACATCTACCGCCATCCGCAGCATCCGTACACCCAGAAGCTGCTCGGCTCGTTCCCCAGCCTGACCGGTGAGCGGGGCGACTTTGTGCGGACCGGACGGGAAGGGGCCGCCTGATGACCACCCTCGAGTTCACGCACGTGACCAAGAAGTACCGGGTCCGGGGCGCGGGGGAGATGCTGGCGCTGGATGACGTCAGCTTCAGCCTGACCTCCGGGGAGACTGTCGCCCTGGTCGGCCAGTCCGGCTCCGGCAAGTCGACTATCGCCAAGATCATCACCCAGCTGGAGAAGGCCACCACCGGGAGGGTGCTGCTGGACGGCACCCCGATCCCCACCCGGGGCCGTGGCCTGCGCCGCTACCGGCAGACCGTGCGGATGGTGTTCCAGGACCCGTTCGCCTCGCTGAATCCGTACCACACCATTCGGCACCACATCGAGCGTCCGCTGCGGCTGGACCATGTGGTGCCCAGCGATGAGGTCGAGGCCGAGACCCACCGTCTGCTCGAACGCGTGCGGCTGGAGCCGTCGTCGGTGATCGACCGGCGTCCGCACGAGCTCTCCGGTGGGCAGCGGCAGCGGGTGGCGATCGCCCGCGCGCTGGCCTCCCGGCCGAAGCTGCTGGTGGCGGACGAGCCGGTGTCGATGCTGGACGTGTCGATCCGGCTCGGCGTGCTGAACCTGTTGGCCGAGCTCCAACGCGAGTCGAACCTCGGCGTCCTGTACATCACCCACGACCTGGCGACGGCGCGGCACTTCAGCGACCGGATCATGGTGCTGCACCACGGTGTCGTGGTGGAGCAGGGCCCCGCCGACGACGTGATCCTGCGACCGCAGCACGAGTACACCCGCTCGCTGCGCAACGCCTCGCCGGACCCCGACCGCCACTTCTCGACCGCGACGGAGGGCTGAGCGATGCGGTTCTTCCTGCGCCGTGCGGCGTTCTACCTGTTCACCGCCTGGGCGGCGATCACGATCAACTTCTTCCTGCCGCGGATGCTCAAGGGCGACCCGGTGTCGGCGTACCTGGCCAAGAATCAGGGCCGGATCAGCCCGGAGGCGGCGGACTCGCTGCGCACACTGTTCGGGCTGGACGACGGCAAGTCGGTCTTCCAGCAGTACATCGACTACTGGGGGCTGCTGTTCACCGGTGACCTCGGCCGGTCGTTCTCCAAGGGACTCGCGCCGGTCACCGACGTGATCGCCAGCGCGCTGCCCTGGACGGTCGGACTGGTCGGCATCGCCACCATCCTGAGCTTCTTCCTCGGCACGTCCATCGGGGCGTTCATCGGCTGGCGGCGCGGGTCCAAGGCGGACCTGGTGGTGCCGGTGGCGACCTTCTTCTCCACCGTGCCGTACTTCTGGATGGGGCTGATCGCCATCGCGGTCTTCTCCACCGCTCTGGGCTGGTTCCCGGCCTCGCACGCCTATGACAAGGGCTCGTCGCCGAGCTTCAGCTTCGAGTTCATCGGGCAGGTGATCCAGCACGGCACCCTCCCGGCGCTGACCATCGTGCTGTCGTCGTTGGGCGGCTGGATCCTCGGGATGCGCAACATGATGGTGACGGTCCTGGACGAGGACTACGTCACCGTCGCGCAGGCCAAGGGGCTGTCCCAGCGTCGGGTGCTGGTGAACTACGCCGCCCGCAACGCGGTGCTGCCACAGCTGTCCAGCTTCGCGCTGTCCCTGGGGTTCATCGTCGGCGGGACGCTGGTGATGGAGCTGGTGTTCAGCTACCCCGGCGTCGGCAAGCTGCTGCTGGACGCCACCACGGCCAAGGACTACCCGCTGATGCAGGGGCTGTTCCTGATCATCACGCTCACCGTGCTGGTCGCGAACATCCTGGCCGATGTCGCCTACGCCGTGCTCGATCCGCGCACCCGTCAGATGGAGGCCTGAGATGACCGTCCCCACTGTTGAGGGCATCGTCGCCGAGCCGGACCTGCCCACCGGCCGCCCCGCGTCCGGCCTGGCGAAGCTCGGCCGCGGGTTCGCCATGTTCCGCAACGGGAAGTCGATCACCGGGCTGTGCATCCTGGGCGTCTTCGTCCTGCTGGCGGTGTTCGGTGACCTGATCGCGCCCTACGGTCCGTTGGACAAGGACTTCGACTCGCTGCGTCAGCCGCCGTCCGCTGAGCACTGGCTCGGCACCACCCACATGGGTGAGGACGTGTTCAGCCAGATCGTCTACGGCACCCGGGGTGTGCTGGTGGTCGGCTTCACCGCCGGGATCATCGGCACCCTGATCGCCGTGATCGTCGGTGTCACCGCCGGGTACATCGCCGGGTGGCGTTCGGAGTCGCTGTCCGCGATCACCAACGTGTTCCTGGTGCTGCCGGCGCTGCCGCTGATGATCATTGTGGCCTCCCAGTACGAAAACCCCTCGCTGCTGCTGATCGCGGCGGTGCTGGCGATCACCGGCTGGGCCTGGGGTGCCCGGGTGTTGCGGGCGCAGACCATGTCGCTGCGGAACCGGGACTTCGTGCAGGCCGCCCGGGCGAACGGCGAGCCGCTGCACCGGATCATCACGGTGGAGATGTTGCCGAACCTGACCGCGATCATCGCGTCGTCCTTTGTCGGCACGGTCACCGCGGCGGTGCTCGGACTGACCACGCTGGCGTTCATCGGCGTCATCCCGATCACCAACCTGAACTGGGGCACCATCCTGTACTGGGCCCAGCAGAACGGGGCGTTCCCCGACTTCTGGTGGTGGTACGTGCCGGCCGGACTGTGCATCGCGCTGCTCGGCATGGCGCTGTCGCTGATCAACTTCGGCATCGACGAGTACGTGAACCCGCGGCTGCGGTCGGCGGGGGAGCGGGCGCGGGCGATGCGGAAGAAGGGGCTGAGCCCGAGCAGCGGGGTGACGGCGGTGCGGGCCGATCCGGAACCCGACGACCGCCTCGCGTCGGGACCGCACCACGAGCCGGTCCGGGCCGAACCCGATCCGGACGCGGTGACTCCCGCGCCCCGACACTCCACCGAGTGACTCCGGGTCCGGGGTGGGTCAGCCGCCCACCCCGGGCCCTTCCGACCATCGACCACCTACCCGCACAACCTAGAGTGGTCACGCTCCCACACTGCCGATCCGCGGGTCGGAGCCAGCCGAACGACACCGTGGCAATGCCGCCGACGAAGGACTCATCGTGACTGTCACCAGCACCACCGCCCCCTACCAGGACCCGACCCGCCCGATCGAGGAGCGCGTCGCCGATCTGCTCGGCCGGATGACCCCGGCGGAGAAGGTCGGGCAGATGATGCAGCTGGACGCCCGGGGCGACTACGCGCACGACATCCTGAACGTCCACGTCGGATCGATCCTGCACACCTCACCCGAGCGCTTGATGGATGCGCACCGGCTGACCGAGCAGACCCGGCTGCGCATCCCGCTGCTGGTCGGCGAGGACTGCATCCACGGGCACTCGTTCTTTGTCGGCGCGACGATCTTCCCGACCCAGCTCGGCATGGCCGCCACCTGGGACGCCGAGCTGACCGAGCAGGTCGCCCGCGCCACCGCCGTCGAGGTCGCCGCCACCGGTGTGCACTGGACCTTCTCCCCGGTGCTCTGCATCGCCCGCGACCTGCGCTGGGGCCGGGTGGACGAGACCTTCGGCGAGGACCCGTTCCTGATCGGTGAGCTGGCCTCCGCGATGGTCCGCGGCTACCAGGGCACCGGGTTGGACGACCCCACCGCGATCCTGGCCACCGCCAAGCACTTCGCCGGGTACTCCGAGACCCAGGGTGGCCGGGACGCCTCCGAGGCGGACATCTCCCGTCGCAAGCTGCGCTCCTGGTTCCTGCCCCCGTTCGAGCGGGTGGCACGCGAGGGCTGCGGCACCTTCATGCTCGGCTACCAGACCACCGACGGCGTGCCGATCACGGTCAACGACTGGCTGCTGAACGACGTGCTGCGCGGCGAGTGGGGCTACACCGGCACCCTGATCACCGACTGGGACAACGTCGGGCGGATGGTCTGGGAGCAGAAGGTCCAGCCCGACTACGCGCACGCCGCCGCCGCCGCGGTGAAGGCCGGCAACGACATGGTGATGACCACCCCCGGATTCTTCGAGGGGGCGTTGGAAGCCATCGAGTCCGGGCTGCTCGCCGAGTCCGACCTGGACGCCGCGGTGTCCCGCATCCTCACCCTGAAGTTCCGGCTCGGGCTGTTCGAGGACCCGCGCCGCCCGGACGCGAACGCGCAGGCTGCTGTGGTCGGTTCCGCCGAGCACGCCGAGCTCAACCTCGCGGTGGCTCGGCGGTCCCTGGTGCTGCTGAGCAACGACGGGGTGCTGCCGCTGGCCGGTGGCCTGACCGCGTCCGCCGAGACCGGTCCCGCCGGTGCCCTCCGCGCCGCTCCCACCGGCGCCGCCAAGCGGATCGCCGTGGTCGGACCGCTCGCAGACGACGCCCAGACCCAGCTCGGCGACTGGGCGGGCAACTCCGGTCAGGCCGACTGGCTGCCGGACGGCCAGCCGGTGGAGATGATCACCACCGTCCTCGACGGCCTGCGCGCCAGCGTCCCCGGCGACTGGACCGTCACCCACAGCCGCGGTGCCGACATCCTCACCCTGGAGCCGGACCCCGAGGGGGCGTTCTTCCCCGACGGTCAGCCCCGCCCGCCGGTGGTCGTCCCGGTCGAGCCGGACCAGGCGATGATCGACCATGCCGTGGCCGCAGCTCAGGACGCCGACTATGTGGTCGCCGTCGTTGGTGACCGGATCGAGCTGGTCGGCGAGGGCCGCTCCACCGCCACCCTCGAGCTGATCGGCGGACAGAAGGCGCTGGTGGACGCACTCGCCGCCACCGGCACCCCGATGATCGTCGTGCTGCTCGCCTCCAAGCCGCTGGTGCTGCCGGACTCCGCCCTCGACGCCGCCGCGCTGCTCTGGGTCGCCAACCCGGGCATGCAGGGCGGTCAGGCCATCGCCGAGGTGCTGCTCGGTCTCACCGAGCCCTCCGGTCGACTGCCGATCAGCTTTGCCCGGCACGTCGGACAGCAGCCGACCTACTACAACCAGCTGCGCGGTCAGCACGGCGACCGCTACGCCGACCTCACCCAACGCCCGGCCTTCGCTTTCGGTCAGGGCCTGAGCTACACCACCGTCGACTACTCGGACCTGGTGCTCGATGCCACCGAGCTCAGCCGCGACGACGTCATCCGCGGCCGGATCACCCTCACCAACACCGGCACCCGCCCGTCCCGGGAGACCGTCCAGGTGTACGTCTCCGACACGGTCACCTCGGTGTCCTGGGCGGACAAGGAACTCAAGACCTACCGCCAGGTTGACGTCCCCGCCGGGGAGTCGGTCACCGTCGAGGTCGAACTGCCGGTGGCGGACTGCACCATCGTCGACGCCCGCGGTGACCGGGTGGTCGAGGCCGGTGCGTTCGAGCTGCTGGTCGGGCGGTCGTCGCTGGACGAGGACCTGCTGCGGGCGGGGTTCACCGTCGCCTGACCAGTCGTCCGACGAGGGGCCGTTCCGCCTGGTGCGGGGCGGCCCCTCGTGGCGTTCAGCCGCGCCACTCCTCGGCCAGCACCGCGTACCGGTAGGCGTCGTGCCACACCGGCTCGCCATCCGGTCCCGTGCTGAACGAGGCGGACCGGAGCTCATGCCCCTCCCGGCGCAGACCCAGTCGCTCCAGCAGCTGCCACGACCGCACGTTCACCGGATCGCACTGCGCCGTCAGCCGATGTGCGCCCTGCACGCGGAAGCAGTCGTCGATCACCGCCCGCACCGCCTCGGTCGCGTAACCCCGCCTGCCGAACTCCGGATTGAACACGTAGCCCACCGTCCAGGTCCGCCAGGCCGCCAGTTCCGTGAGGGACCGGTACACGTGCCCGATCAGTACCCGGTCCTCGGTGCGCTCCACCGCGATGAAGCGGGGATCGTCCACCCGGCGTTGGGTCTCCGTCTCGGCCTCTTGTGCGCTCAACGGCCCGTAGGGCTCGAATCGGACCACCTCCGGGTCGCCGAGGTAGGCGTGCAGGGCGGGGGCGTCGGCGGTGGTGAAGGGGCGCAGGGTCAGGCGGGGGGTGGTGGTGCGCATGGGGCGAGGGTAGGTGTGGCGTGCGGTCCGGGCGAAGGGTTTCGCGTCAGGGTGCGGCGGCGATCACGGCCGGCACCGCGGACTGCTGGGCCACCCACTCGGCGAGGTCGCGGTCAATGAGGCGGAGCACGAGCAGATACCCGTCATGCCCTTCCTGCGCCGAGAATCGCGGGACGGCAGCTTGCCGTTGTCCTGGCCGAGGGATACCGCCAAGCAGCGGTTCGTGGTGTGCCGCGCGGTTGCGCAAGGTATGGACGAGCTGGACCTGCTGATGGACCCAGTGCCGCGTGAATCGTCCCGCTGTGCGCTCGGCCTCGGCGCGCCCTCCGGGGAAGGCGCGCCGGAGGCCGCCACGCCAGAGCTCTTCATGTCGCGCGGGCCACTGCTGTGGAAGCGCGCCGACCGTTCCTCCCGCGTCCAGGATGTCGGTCCAGAAGCCGAACATGAGCTGTGCGACGACGTGGCCAGGGTCGTGCCGGTCTCGAGGGAGTCGCCGCCAGGCCTGTGCCAGTTGTCGGCGGAGCCGATCATCCAGTCCAATCTCGTGGCGGTACCACTCGCTGCCGTACATCGCGGTCAAGGCCTCGTTCACGGCGTTCCGCAGCGCGACCTCGACGATGGCGAGGTCGGCGAGGATCGCCGAGGCCAGGTCGCGGTCCCACACGTACAGCTTCCGTGCGCGCTCACGATCCCCGTCGGCCACGCGCAGGAAGGTGTCGAAGCGCGCGGCTGAGATCGCGTGGTCGAGCGCGGCGGCGTGGTGCTGTTCCATCGGTGCTGGTCTCGATTGCTGGTCAGGCGTAGACTGTGGGGGTATTCCCCGGATCCGCCTCTCTGGACTTGAGCCATGACGCGGCCGGGGTTCTTCTGTCTCTCCAGCCGATTCTCACCCGCGCCGAGGCGGCCTCAAGGTCTATCCACAGGGTCAGTTCCGCAACCACCGCGAGTCGTCGTTCACATACGCGTAGTACAGCCCGATCAGCAGCCCGCCCCCGATGAAGTTGCCGACCAGGGCGATGCCGACATTCCCCAGCGCCGCCGCCAGGTCGAGGCCCTCGCGCAGCCCGACGATGCCGAACAGCACACTGTTGGCCACCGAGTGCTCCAGCCCCAGGAACGCGAAGATGAACACGGCGGTGATCATGACCAGGCACTTGACCAGGTCCGAGTCGATCAGCCCGTTGTAGACCAGCAGCATGGCGATGTTGATGCAGAAGTTGCACAGGATCGCGCGGATGAGCAGGTCGACCCAGCCGGCGGGGCCACCGTCGAGGTAGGCGAGTTTGTGCTCGACGGCGGCGGACATCTCGGCCATGGCACCGCCCTCGGCCAGGGTGGAGAAGCGCAGCAGCACGGCGATCAGCAGTCCACCGAGCAGGTTGCCGATCAGGCACAGGCCGAGCAGGCGCAGGGCGCGCAGCCAGGTGGTCCGACGGTGATAGGCGCCGACGCAGACGATCATCATGTTGCTGGTCAGCAGCTCGGAGCGGGAGTAGTAGATGAAGATCAGCGCCCAGCCGAAGGTAACCGAGCCGACGAACCGTCCGAGCTGACGGAAGCTGCCGTCCCCGGCGGGGATGGTGTCGAAGGCGGCGACGATCGCATAGTTGGTGGCGTAGAGCAGACCGATGATGATCCCGGCCATCGCCGCGCGCTGGAGGTAACGGCGGGCCAGCGCGCCGGACATGGTGGTCTTGGTCTCCAGCACCTCCAAGGCGGTGCTGATGAACTGTTTGCCGGGGAACAACGGGTCGGTGGTGCTCACGCCGCACACGGTGGCACAGGTCACAGGGACAGGACAGTGGTGTCCGCACCTCGATTGGCATGATGAACGGCATGCAGGGCCATCGACGACTCGCGCGCGGGTTCACCGCGGCGGCGGCGTCGACCCTGATCGCATTGCTGTCGCACCTGATCGGCGGTGGGGCGATGCCCGGGCCGCTGGGTGTGCTGGTGCCGTTGCTGGTGGCGACCTCCGCCGGTGTGCTGCTGGCCGGGGTGCGGCTGCCATGGCTGCGGCTGTCCGGGTCGGTGGCGGTGGGCCAACTCGGCTTCCACACGCTGTTCGTGCTGGGGTCGGCGGGGTCGTCGTCGGTCGTCGCTGCGACCTCGCATGGGCACCACCCGGTGCTGCTGGTGTCCGGGGCGGGGCAGTCGTCCGCGGCCGGGATGTGGGGCGCGCACGCGGTGGCGGCGCTGGTGACGGTGCTGATGCTGCGGCACGGCGAACAGTTGCTGACCCGGATCGCGGCGGTGCTGCGCCGGGTGGTGGTGCGACTGATCCGCGTGGTGTCGACGCCGCTGGTGGCAGTGGTCCGGGCGCGACTGTCGTGGTCGGAGCCCGTTGTGGTGCGGGTGACGGAGGTCGTCCGCGGTGGAGTGGTGCGGCGGGGCCCACCGGCGAGGGTCGGCGCGAGCTGCTGATTGGCGGTTTCCACGACCCGACTGCCTGAGTGGCACGGGTCGGTGGAGCTGTGGTGGCCGTGCCCGGGTGACGCTCCCCTGCATGGTTGCGGCCGCGCTGCTGCCGTGCCCCCATCGACCCCAAGGTGCCCCGTCATGCCCCGCCCTGTTCTGCGCGCCCTCGGGCGCACACTGGCTACCACCGTGCTGGCTGGTTCGCTGCTGCTCCCGGCCACCGGGATCGCCGCCGCCCACGATCAGTTGATCGACAGCTCACCAGCTGCCGATCAGCATCTGGACTCCGCTCCCACCGAGATCCGGTTGACCTTCTCCGCCGAGGTGATGGATGTGGGCACCGCGGTCCGGGTAATCGATGCCGCCGACGCGGACTGGACGGACGGTGAGCCAGTGCTGGACGGGCCGGTGGTGACGGTGCCGCTCGACCCGGAGCTTCCGGAGGGGGCGTACCGCGCCGCGTGGCGAGTGGTGTCCTCCGATGGGCACGCCATCTCCGGGGTGGTGCCGTTCACGGTGGGGGAGGCCGATCCGGTGGCGGCGATGTCGGCTGAGCAGGGCGACGGTGCGGCACGTGAGCAGCCCGCCGTCAGTGCCGCCCCGCAGACCGCGGCCGTCTCGGACACGACCCCCGCCTCGGAGTCCGGCCCCGCTACGGACGGCCCGCTGCGCACCGTGCTGATCGCGGCTGGTGGTGCCGTGCTCGCCGGAGGCCTGTATGCGCTTGGGCTCTGGCTCCGCCGCCGTCGGTCCGGCGCCGACCCCACGTCCTGACCTTCTTCTGACGAGAGCGAGTTCCCCATGTCCGTTGCCCGTATCGCCCTGTCCCTGTCCGCCGCCGCACTGGCGTTGACCCTGTCCGCCTGCACGGGCACGTCGTCGGGCGGCGCGTCCCCGTCCACCGGGGGCACCGCAGCGCCGACTGTCGACGGCACCACGTCGCCGTCCGTTTTATTGACCGTGCAGGACGCCTGGGTGAAGGCCACCGACTCCGGGATGACCGCCGCCTTCGGGGTGGTGCACAACGGGGGCACGGAGCCGGTCACCCTGCTGTCCGCGACCAGCCCAACCGCGTCGATGGTGGAGCTGCACGAGACCGTGGACGACGGCACCGGCGCGATGCTCATGCAGGAGAAGGATGGCGGGTTCACGATCCCCGCCGGTGAGGACCTGACCCTGGAACCAGGCGGCAACCACCTGATGTTCATGGACGTGACCGAGCCGGTCCGGGCCGGGGACGAGGTGGAGTTCACGCTGAGCTTTGATGACGGCACCGAGCTCACCGTGACGGCTCCGGCCAAGGACTACTCCGGCGCGAATGAGAACTACGGGGCGGGGCACTGATGCCCGCCGAGCGGCGCGGCCCCAGTCGTCGGCAGCTGTTGGTGGGCGGGGCGGTCGCCGGGGCGGGTGCGGTGGCGGCGGTCGGGGTGGATGCGTGGACCCGGCGGTCGTCCGACGCGGCTGACCAGCACACCCCCGGCCAGGTCGCGACCTCGGAGCAACTGACCGGGGAGGAGACGCTGCCGTTCTACGGCGAGCACCAGTCCGGGATCGACACCCCGCCGCAGGCGCACACCACGCTGCTGGCAGTGGACCTGCTGCCGGAGACCGACCGGGAAGCGCTCGGTCGGATGATGCGGTTGCTGACCGATGATGCGGCGCGGCTGACCCAGGGACGGGCGGCGCTCGCGGACTCCGAACCCGAACTCGCTGTGCTGCCCGCCCGGTTGACCGTGACCTTCGGCTTCGGGCCGGAGCTGGTGCGGCGGGCCGATCCCGACGCGGCCCCGTCCTGGCTGCACCCGCTGCCCGCGTTCGGGGTGGACCGGTTGGAGGAGCGGTGGAGTCACGGCGATCTGCTGCTCCAGGTGGCGGCGGACGATCCGCTGACCGTGGCGCACGCGGTGCGGATGCTGCGCAAGGATCTGCGCAGCTTCACCACCGTGCGGTGGGTGCAGACCGGGTTCCGTCGCGCGCGGGGCAGCGAAGCCGCGGGTACCACGATGCGCAATCTGTTCGGCCAGGTCGACGGCACGGTGAACCCGGTGCCGGGGACGGCGGACTTCGATCAGGTGGTGTGGGACGCGAACGGCTGGACGTCGTTGGTGTTGCGCCGGATCCGGATGGAGCTGGACACCTGGGACCAGCTGGACCGGGACGGACGGGAGCAGTCCACGGGGCGGTTCCTGGCGAATGGTGCCCCCCTGACCGGGACACGGGAGCACGATGAGCCGGACTTCGAGGCGACTACGGCGGTGGGTTTCCCGGTGATCGCTGAGTACGCGCACATTCGTCGGGCACGCAGCGACGACACCCGACAGCGGATCTTCCGCCGCGGATACAACTACGACGACGCCACCGAGTCCGGGTTGCTGTTCATCTCCTTCCAGGCGGATGTCGACGCGCAGTTCGTGCCGTTGCAGCGCCGGTTGGACGAGCTGGATCTGCTGAACGAGTGGACGACGCCCACCGGCTCCGCGGTGTTCGCCATTCCGCCGGGGTGTGAGGAGGGCGGGTACATCGGGGAGGGGCTGTTGAGCTGACGCCTCGCCGCTCCGGTCCGCCTCTGCCACGCTGACCTCGGGCGGCGCTCAGCCGCGATGCCGCCCGGGAACGGAGTGGTGCGGATGAGCGCCGAGAACACGCAGGAGCTGCCCCCGCTCGACCTGACGGAGGAGACCGCGACGGTCACCGCCGAGGGGTTGGGCATGCGCACCGGCGAGGGCTGGGTCTACCGCCATGTAGACCTGACCGCATCGCCGGGTGACGTGGTGGAAGTGCGGGGCTCGGGCGGCAGTGGCCGGTCGATGCTGTTGTTGACCCTGGCCGGACGGGCCCGGCCCTCCACCGGGACGCTGTCGGTGTTCGGCCAGGTCCACCCGGCACAGATCCGCCCGGTGGCCGCGGTGGCGCGGGTGCATGACGTGATCGGTCCGGAGCCGGAGCAGACCGTGGGTCAGGCCATGGTGGAGCGCGCCCGATGGGATCGGGTGCACCCGGGTGGCTCGGACGGGTTGGGCTACCGCCGGGACGAGGTGCGTGAGCTGACCGGTCTGGTCGCCGCCGACCGCGAGAGGATCGCGGGCCTGCCCCGGGTGGAGCAGACCGTGATCGCTGTGGCCCTGGCGTTGCTGTCCCGACCGAGACTGGTGCTGCTGGACGACCTGGATGTCGGGCTGTCCGCCACCGAGCAGGCCCGGGTGTGGTCCGCCCTGCACACCGCTGCGGACGCCGACCGCGCGGTCATGATCGCCAGCACCGCCGGTGCACTGCCGCCGGATACCCCGACCCGTTCCACCGACCCGCGCGGGCCCGGGGCCGCCGGTGCGCTGTTGCCCCGATTCGCTCGCTTGGTCGTCGACCTGCACCCGACCCACGTGGAGGAGTCGTGATCCGCCTCGCCCTGTCCGAGCTGCGCCGCTACCGGCTGCCGGTCCAGCGGATCGCGCTGGCGTTCCTGGTGCTGCTGCCCTCGCTCTATGGCGGGCTGTACCTGTGGTCGAACTGGGACCCCTACGGCAACCTTGGCGATATCAAGGTGGCGGTCGTCAATGAGGACGAGGCGGTGCAGGTCGAGGGTCAGGACGCTCCGGTCCGGGCCGGTGACCAGGTGGTGGACGAGCTGGAGGCCGATCCCATCGTGGACTGGACTCCCACCGACGCCGATGATGCCGCGACCGGGCTGGCCGACGGCACCTATCTGATGAGCATCACGATCCCCGCGGACTTCACCGCCCGGCTGGCCTCGGTGCAGAACGACGACCCGCAGACCGCGGAGATCGTGCTGCACCGGGACGGGGCGAATGGCTTCATCGTCGGGGTCGCTGCCCGTGGTCTGTCCATCGAGTTGCAGGAGAAGATCAACGCGGCCGCCACCGCCGCCTACTTCACGGTGGTCTTCCAGCAGCTCGGTGAGCTCCGTTCCGGACTGGCCACCGCCGCCGATGGTGCGCACCAGTTGGAGGACGGGCTGAGCACCGCCCACGACGGCGCGGGCACGCTTGCGGACGGCTTGGGCACCGCGCGCAGTGGGGTCACCCAGTTGACCGACGGCGCGAATCAGGTCGCGGACGGCAACCGGCAGATCGCCGACCTGGTGGACCCGATCGCCGATGAGCTGATCCCGGCCATCCCACCGGTGGCCGACGCCGCGGCGAATCTGACCTCCGCCACCGCACAGCTCACCTCGGTGGTGGCCGACGCCCAGGACGGGATCGCCACCCGGACCGGCAGCGTCCTGGACCAATTGAACGCGTTGGTCGCCGCCAACCCCGGGGATCAGGCCCTGGTGGCCGCCCGGGATGCTGCCGCGCTGGCCAACGAGCGCGCCGGGCAGATCACTGAGGTCACCACCGGGGTGAATGCCGCCGCTCAGGACATTGCTTCCCGGGCCGCCGCCGTCGACGCCCAGGTCCCGGCGATCCAGCAACAGCTCCGTCAGGGCCGCAGCGACATCGACCGGCTGGCCTCCGGTTCGCGGCAGGTCGCCGATGGGCTGACCGAGCTCGGCACCGGACTGGACACCGCCGTGTCCGGTGCGCAACAGCTCAACGACGGCACCGGCCAGTTGCTCACCGGTGCCACCACCCTGGCGGACGGTCTGGATTCCGCGGTGAACCAGATCCCCGACCTCGGGCAGGACGACCCGGAAGGTACTGCCGACCAGGTGGCGAACCCCACCACGATCCGCACCGAGGCTGAGAATGACGCCGAGTTCTACGGCGAAGGTCTCGCCCCGTTCTTCTTCGGGATCGCGCTGTGTGTGTTCGGGGTGGCCGGGTTCACCGTGCTGCGGCCAATCAACCCGCGCGGGCTGGCGTCCCGGGCACGACCGATCACGGTGGCACTGGCCGGGTTCCTGCCGGTGGCGGTGATCGGTGTGGCCGGTGGGTGGGTGCTGACCGGGATCGTCGGTGTCGGGCTGGGCCTGGACGCGCGCTCGTGGCCCGCGACGCTCGGTCTGGTCACGGTGGGCTCGTTGGCCTTCACCGCCATCGCGCACGCGCTGCGCACCGCCTTCGGGGTGGTGGGGTCGGCGGTAGCGCTGGTGCTGCTCATGGTGCAGCTGACCAGCTGTGCGGGCATCTACCCGGTGCAGACCCTGCCCGCGCCATTCCAGGCCGTGCACCCGCTGCTGCCAATGACCTACGTGGTCGACGGCCTGCGGATCGCGATGACCGGGGGGCCGGGTGATCGACTGCTGCGGGACTTCCTGGTGGTGGGGGGCATCGGGCTGCTCGGCGTGGCGGCTGGGATCGCCGCGGCGGCCTGGCGTCGGCGGTGGGCCCTCGCCCAACTCAAACCGGTGCTGGGGGAATGACGCCCCGATTCGTACCTGTCTGACGCGGTTGCCCTACTCGACATTCGCCCCGACTGCGCTGCATCATCGCCGAAACCGCCCCGGTCGTCCCGCGCATCGCCGACCCTGAGAGGACTTCGCCACCCACGTGATGCGAATCACAAGACTCGCATCACAACCTGCCGAATATCCCGTCGGCAGTCGGTTCCTCCACTGGTACCGAGGGCTACGGCCGAGTTCGGGTGTGGGTATTGGGCCCGCGCCGCCAGGTGGGTGGAGTGAGTGATGGACACAGGTACGGCAACGACGACGCTGCGCGCCCGAACGCGCCTCGTCCTGGCGACGATCGTCTCCGCCCTGCTGGTAGTGGTCGGCCTCCCGCCTGCCTTTGCGGCCAGCGGATCGGCAACCGGCCTCTCCCTCAAGGTCACCTCCGACGGTGAAGCCCCCTGGGACGCCAGCGATGAACCCGGCCAGGACTCCTCGCCGACCAACGGTCGGGTGCGGACCCACGACTACGTGACCTACCAGTGGGGCTACTCGGTGGCCACCGCCGGTGACGTCACGCTGACCCAGACCCTGCCCGAGGGGATGGCCTGGGTCGCCGCCGAGTCCACAGCCGCTTGTGTCGAGGGCACCGGTGCGGTCTCCGCCGACGGCCGGACCCTGAGCTGCACCCGGGCGAACCAGACCACCGGTGCTGCCACCTACCAGGTGCGGGCCGAGGTGCTCTACGGCGCGAATGGTGCGGCGCTGTCCTCCGTGCTGTCCTCGCCCGGCGCTGCTGACTCCGCACCCGCGGCGGTCACCGTCTCCGCCACGCCGAGGTTCAACACCGAGATCCTGCCCAGCGTGGTCGGCGTCGAGTCGCTCAACGGTGTGATGGGTCGCTCCACCAACCTGTACGTCTTCGTCTACCAGCCGGTGGACGGTGCCCGACGCAACCTCGGCAGCGAAGCCCTGGCGGACACCTTCTCGCTCCAGGTCGACGTCTCCGACTTCGGGCCCAATGCGCAGATCGGCGCGCTGTGCACCATGCACTCGGGCAACTACTACTACACGGCGCTCAACGGCACAGCCGGGCGGACCGCGGAGAACACCGTGCCGGACGCCGGCTCGTGGGACTGCGCGCAGTCCGCGCCGGGTCAGCCGATCACCCTGACCTCGACCGGTGCGATCACCGACGGCCGCACCTATCCGACCACTCGACCGAGCGGTGCCACTCTGAACGCCGAGCGCGCCTACGTGACCTCGATGGTGGTGCGGATCTGGGTGCCGGTGGAGGACTACCCGACCACCCGCTCCGTCACCCTCCGGACCACGGACTTCGACCCGGTGTCGGTCAGCGGCCAGTCCAACTACGGCGAGGGCTGCGCGCCCGGATACGAGCCGGGCGCGGCCTACCAGTCCGGGGTCAACGGCGGAGGGTTCAGCATCCGACTGGAAGACCGCATAGTCACCGCCATGCGGCGGACCTACGCCGAGACGGGCACGCTCAGCGAACTCGCGCCCATCCCCCCGGGTGCCACGACCACCCAGAGCGGCGATGCCCCGATGTTGGTCGGGCAAACGCTCCGATTCGGCGGTTACGTCAGCCCCCGCACCGCGGACGAGTCACCGGACACGAACGTGAGTGTGTGCGCGGTCTGGGACGAGTCACTGATGACCGGCGGCGCGATCACCGTGCCCTCGGTCGCACCGGATGGGGTGGAGTACGCGCACCTCGACCTGGGCAGCGACGACGCGCGCCGTGCCGTTGACTGTGGGCAGGTCGGGGACGGTGCTGCCGGGTGGTCCGGCACCCAGGTCGGCGTGGTCGGCGGTGCCGATGCGGTGAACGCTGTCCGGTACATCTGGTATGAAGTGCCGGACAAGGTCAGTCGATACAGCGCCGTGTCGCTCACCCGCACCGACGCGGAGCTGCCTGCAGGAACCCCCTTGCCGGTGTTCTTCCAGAGCCGTAGCGACCGCACTGGCCTGATCAAGTCCGTCTATCTCCCCGAGACCGAGGCGTACTCGCCGTTGGGCACCAAGGCCGTCGTCGCCGGGGCCGAGGCCGATGTGGACCTGAGCTGGGACCAGGCCACCGCCACGCCGGGCACCACACACACCCTCTCCGCTCAGCCGACCCTCACCGGACCGGTGGACCTGACGGTGGAGGACACCTCAGTGTCGGTCACCCTGCCGTCGACGGTGACGATGGTGGCGAACTCCTGGCCCGCCGGTATGGCACCGACCTCGGTGGTCAACCCGGATGGCAGCACCACCTACACCTTCGCGCTGGGTGAGCAGACCGTGAATGCGACCCTCCCGGCGATCACCTTCGACGTGACGGTGAAGTCGGTGCTCACCATGCCGACCACCCTGACCGCCTCCGCCGTGATCACCAGCAGCGCCGACCCCCGTGCGGAGCAGTACCGGGCCGACTCGGCCAGCATCGTGGTCAATGCCCCAGCCGCCTTCGCGGTGACCAAGACCGCCGATGGTGCCTACGCGATCCCGGGTGTGCCGGTCTCCTACACGGTGGGCTGGGTGAATGGCCTGGACTACTCGGTGGGCACCGGGAACATCGTGGACGTGCTGCCCTATGACGGGGACGGGCGTGGCACCAGCGGTCTGATGGGCCTGGAGGTCTCGGACGTCCAGGTCACCGCGGAGATGGCGGTGCAGATCCAGTACACCTCCGACGCCTCCGCCGACGTGATGACCGCCGTCGAGGCGGACCGTTCCGGGAACACTGGCGTGACCTGGTCCGACTGGCCCGCCAGCGGTGCGGTCTCCGGCGTGACGGCGGTGCGATTCGTCACCGGGGAGGTCGAGGCGGGTAAGGCCGGCGAGGCCACCATCCAGGTGGTGCCCGGTGTGCTCTCCCTGAACGGCTCGGTGGTCAATGACGTCTCCGGTGTGGTCACCGGGCTCGACCAGCCGGTGTCCGGTGTGGCGGCCCTGGACCTGGAGTCGGGTGCCGCCCAGATCAGTGGGCAGGTCTACCAGGACCAGGACTACTCCTGGGACCGGAACACCGGTGATGTGGACCTGTCCGGGATCACCGTGACGGTCACCGGGTACACCTTCGGTGCCAACGGCATCGACGACGGTGGCGCGGGCGACGACCACCCGGTCACCGCGGCGGACGGCCTGACCGCGGTCACCGATGCCTCCGGCCACTACGTCCTGGACGGCCTGTCCCCGGGATCCTGGACTTTGGCGGTCCCGACCCCGGCCGGTCTGACCACCGCCGAGCAGGCCGAGCAGCCCGTGGTGCTGGCCCCCACCGACCAGATCGAGGTGAACTTCGGCTTCATCGAGCCGGTGGATGCCCCGGTGGCGGTGGACGACACCCTGCGGGTCTCCGCCGGTGACACCGTGACCATCCCGGTGATGGACAACGACACCGCGGATGCCTCCGCCGGACTGTACGAGGTCGACACCCTGAACGCGGAGCAGGGATCGGTCAGCTGGAACGCGGGCGAGGGTGAGCTGGAGTACACCGCTCCCGCGGACGGCAACGGCCAGATCGAGTTCACCTACACGATTCGGGACAAGGCGCGTCAGACCGCCACGGCCACCGTGACGGTGACGGTCGTCCCGCTGCCCACGGCCACCGATGTCACCCGCAGCAACTTCTTTGAGACTGTGTTGGACATGGCGGGCTCCGACGTCCTCAGCGGCGCCACCGGCGATCAGCTCACGCTGACCGCCATCGGGACACCGCAGAACGGCACCGCGGTGCTGAATGCCGCGGGTGACGTCGTCTACACGCCGAATGCCGGATTCGTCGGCACCGATGTCTTCACCTACACGGTGACCGACTCGATGGGCAAGACCGCCACCGCGAACCTGCACATCGTGACCTGGCCTGAGCTGCGGCTGATCAGTGACAACGACTGGACCACCACCGGCACCCCTGTCGAGGTGGACGTGCTGGCCAATGACATCTACTCCGAGGATGTGGTGGTCTCGATCGAGAACGCCCCCGGGAACGGCACTGCCACGGTCAACCCGGATGGCACGATCACGTACACCCCGGAGCCGGGGTGGACCGGCACGGACACCTTCACCTACCGGGTGAAGGACGAGTGGGGCCAGAGCAAGTGGGCCACGGTGAACGTCATCGTGGTGGAGCCGATCATCGCCGAGCCGGACCACGCCACCACCGGTGAGCAGATGCCGGTCACCATCGACGTGCTCGCCAACGACACCGCCACCCAACCCACCGTGGAGATCGGCAGCAACCCCTCGGCTGGCACGGTTGTGGTAAACGCCGACGGCACGCTGACGTACACCCCGAATGCGGGATTCACTGGGCTGAACTCCTTCACCTACCGGATCACCGATGCGGCCGGACAGGTCGCCGTCGGGCAGGTGACCGTCACGGTGATCGGTATGCCGACCGCCGACGGTGCCTCGGTCAGCACCTGGGCGGATACCCCGGTGGATACGTCGCTAGGCTGGTTGGCCAGCGGCGACCAGATCACCCTGTCCGTGACGACCCAGGGTGCGCACGGCTCCGTGACCGTCACGGACCCGGTCACCGGTGCCCTGACCTACACCCCGAACCCGGGATACGTCGGACCCGATGAGGTCGAGCTGACCTGGACCGACTCGGTGGGGCAGACGGTCACGGTCACGTTGGTGGTCGACGTCGCACAGACGCCGGCGGCCAATGACGACACGGCGGTCACCCTGACCGACCAGCCGGTGACCGCCGATGTGCTGGCGAACGACCTGGGCGAGGGCCTGACGCTGACGGAGATCGACCCGCCGATGTTCGGCACCGCGCAGATGGTCAACGGTCAGATCGTCTACACGCCGAACCCCGGGTTCTCCGGCACCGACACCGTGACCTACCGGGCGGTCGACCGTCTGGAGGGCGTGGTCGAGGCCTCCCTGGTCATCTTGGTCTACGGCGCACCCGTCGCCCCGGACCTGACCGCGACCACCGGGCAGGAGATGGGTGTGATCCTGGACCCGAGCTCGGTGGTGCCGGACACCGGTGGCGCGCTGTTGGCACCGTGGCACCCGACCCTGGTCGGCACCAGCCCGGATGGCACCGCGCAGATCAACCCCGACAACACCATCACCTTCGTGCCGAACCCGGGCTTCTCCGGCCAGACGTCCTTCACCTACACGGTGACCGATGACTACGGGCAGCAGACCACCGCGACGATCACGGTGACCGTGCTGGCTCTGACCGCCGAGGACCTCGCGGCCACGACGGATCAGGACACCCCGGTGACCATCGATCTGATGGAGACCGTGACCGGCACCGCGGTGAGCGTGCTCGCCACCGGTGACCCGGCGCACGGCACCGCGAGGCTGAACGCTGACGGCACGGTGACCTACACGCCGGACACCGGGTTCGCGGGCAACGACTCGTTCACGGTGACCTACACCGATGAGGTCGGACAGCTCCGCACCATCACGGTCTGCGTCGAGGTCGTCGCCGCGCCGCCCGCCCCGGGTGACGAGCCGACCGATCCGGCCGATCAGCGCACCACCAGTGCCCCGCGGTCCGGGGTGCTCGCGATCACCGGTGCGCAGCTGACCGGTGTGATGGCGCTCGCGCTGGCCGCACTGCTCGGTGGTTGGTGGCTGCTCGTGATCGGTCGTCGACGTCGGGCTGACGAGGAGGGGTGACCATCCACGCCGCTCGCACGGTCCTCCCCACCGAGGACCGGATGGACGCCGCGCTGTGCGATCAGGTACGCGCGGGGAACACGGGCGCCTTCGAGCAGGTCTTCCGTCGGCACCGGCACTACGCCCGCCAGGTGGCGGTCCGGATGGTCGGTGCCGACGAGGCCGATGACGTGGTGGCCGAGACCTTCGCCGCGTTGCTCGCCGCACTGGTCCGCGGCAACGGTCCGCAGGGCCCGATTCGGCCCTACCTGGCCACCGCACTGCGGCACCAGGTGGCCCGGATGCTGGCCCCGACCGATGCGGTGATCCCCACCCTGGAGGTGGAGGAGGACCGCCTGGTCGGGGTGGCTGGCACCCTCTCGCCGGAGGAATCCACCTTGGCCCGCGCGGACCGGGATGCCGCGTCCCGGGCGCTGCGGCGCTTGCCGCCCCGGCGACGGCAGATCATCGAGCTGGTCGACGTCGACGGCCTGTCCTATGCCGAGGCGGCCGAACGGATGGGGGTGCAGCGTCCGTCGCTGGGGCGGTTGCTGCACGAGGCCCGTCGGGCGCTCTTCGACGCGTGGATCGCCGAGCACATCCCGGCGGCCAGCGATGACACCCACCCCTCGGAGTTGGAGCTGGCCCGGCACCTGACCGGGACCGCCGGGCGCCAGATGGAACGCCGGGTCACTCGCCATCTGAACGGGTGCTCCGGGTGCAGCCTGCGGGTGGCCGCCATTGACGGTGAACACCGCTGGCGGGGCCGTCGGGCGAGTGCCCTGGGGCTGCTGGGCCTGCTGCCGCTCTGGTTCCGACTGCGCGGTCAGCGGCACCCGCGACGGCTGCGCTCCCTGTCTTCCCCCGTGAAGGCGGGCATGATCGTCAGCGGCGTGACGGTCCTCGGTGTGCTGGGCGGCAGCGCGGTGCTGGCTCCTTCGGGCTCGGCTGCCGATGCACCCCAGGCAGTGCCCTCGGTGGTGACCGTGGCGGACCCGGAGGTCGCGGCGGAGCCGGTCGAGGGCATCGACGTGCAGTGGACACCCGGGTCGACGCTGGTCGGGGCTGCCGCCGATACCCGGCTGACCTTGACTTTCCGGATCGTCGCGGAGTCGGCATCGGAGCGGGCGGCGACGCTGACCATCGTGGGTGGTGCCGGTGTGGTGGTCGACGCCCGGTACCGGCACTGCGAGCAGGACGGCGATGTGACCACCTGTGCGGGGATCGGACCCTTCGAGGCGGGGGAGGTGCTGGACGGTCAGGTCACCGTGACCGTCACCGACCCGTCAGCCGCCACCCTCCCGACGCTGGCCGTCACCCGCTGACGCTCCACCGGGCACCTGCTGACCCCGACCGGTGAGCTGCTGACCCGACCAGTCACC
Source organism: Cellulomonas sp. NPDC089187 (assembly GCF_040685135.1). Classification (NCBI taxonomy): domain Bacteria; kingdom Bacillati; phylum Actinomycetota; class Actinomycetes; order Micrococcales; family Cellulomonadaceae; genus Cellulomonas; species Cellulomonas sp. NPDC089187. Next base: position 542,789 of record NZ_JBFBHI010000004.1, read on the forward strand.
CGTGCCCGGCCGTGGTCCACTGGTCACGTGTCCAGCCGCCGCCTCGTCCCCGTCCTGATGTTGTCGGCGGTTCTCGCGGGCTGCGGCGGCACGGACCCGTCGTCGACCGTCGCTGAGCTGTCCAGCACAGCGTCACCACAGGCTGCGCAGCAGCCCGCCCCCGGTCTGCCGCCCACCGCCGGCGTCGTCGACTACCAACTGGGCGGCGGCTACGACCCGGCCGACGGCGTCACCGGCGTCGTCCGGGACGTCACCGACCAGCCCGCCGCGGGCCTGTGGTCAGGCTGCTACGTCAACGGGTTCCAGACCCAGCCCGCCGAGCGTGACCGTTGGCTGGCCGAGCACCCGGACCTGGTGCTCCGCGATGAGGACGGCGACCCGGTGATCGACCCGGGCTGGCCGGATGAGCTGCTGCTGGACATCTCCACCGACGCCAAGCGGACCGCCATCGCCGCCGCCCAGGCCCCCACGATCACCGCCTGCGCCACCCGCGGATTCGACGCCGTGGAGCTGGACAACCTGGACACCTGGACCCGCTCCGACGGCCGACTGACCGAGGACGACGCGGTGGCGATGGCCACGCTGCTGGTCGCCGCCGGACACGAGGCCGGACTGGCGGTCGGGCAGAAGAACGCCCCGGATCTGGGCACCCGCGGCCGTGACCAGGCCGGATTCGACTTCGCGGTGGCCGAGGAGTGCCAGCGCTACGACGAGTGCGCCGCGTATACCGAGGTCTACGGCACGGCGGTGATCGACATCGAATACGCCGACGACCTGTCCGGCAGCTGGTCCGAGGTCTGCGCGGACCCACAGCTGCCCGCCTCCACCGTGCTGCGCGACCGTGACCTGGCCACACCGGGGAGCGCGGAGTACGTCGTCGATCGCTGCTGACGCGGCTACGATCCGTCGATGCCCCACAGCGCGCCGTCCATCCTCCAGATCCTCGACGCGCAGGCCGCCGACCTCGACTTCCCGGCCCTGGACAACGGCTACTTCTACCCGGCGGCGACGCGGCTCAGCGCGTACCGCTCCGCCCAGGACTGGGCCGTGATCATCGAGGTCTTCGGCTATGCCACCCGGGCCGACGAGGCCTCGGTGATCGTCACCACGCTGGGGTCGACGGTCCGGCTCGCCAGCGCACCCGAGCGGTTCGCCACCCCCGAGGCCTTCCAGCGGTACCAGCGGGTGCACGCGCACATGGAGACGCACGAGGTCTTCCCGATCCCGGATGCCGGGCAGTCCATCGGGCTCGACGGTCGTGAGGTCGTCGTGGTCGATCTGCGCGGAGTTCCCACCAAGGTGTCGGTGCCGGCCGCCGCCGACCGGGAGCAGCGCGTGGTCGCGGTGCTGCGTTCGCTGGCCCAGACCCATCGGGATCAGGTGCTGACCACACCGCAGGAGCGCATGAGCCAGCTGCCGTCGTCCATGACGGAGATCCTGCGGCTCGACGACTGGCAACACCCCGACGTCACCGCCGGGGAACTGCCCTCCAACACCGAGAGCTTCCGCCTGATCGCCGAGGCGCTGGCCCACCAGGATCCGGCGCAGTACCGGCCGACCGAGAAACCGAACACGCACTGGTCGCACTGGCCCGACGCGGGGACCCTCTAGCTCACACCCTCCGCAGATGCCCGTCCCAGGTGACTGACCTACCGTGCGGGAATGGTGCAGCTGGTGGTGGACGCCCCCGCCCGGCGCGTGCATGTCCAGGGCCGCGAGGTGCACCTGACCCGGAGCGAATTCGACATCCTGCTCGCGCTGGCCCGCCGACCCGGCGTCCCGGTGGCGAAGGATGACCTCGCGCGCCTGCTCGGGGCCGAGGTCCCCACCCGCTCCACCCGGCGCGGCATCGAGGTCCACCTGGCCAATCTGCGCCGCAAGATCGGTGACGCGCAGGACCACCCGCCGTGGATCCGGACCGTCCGCACCCGCGGCTACCTGCTGGAACGCGAGATCGCCCAGATCGTCGGATAAAACCGTTGGCACGGGCTCTGGTGCGGACGTACGTTCGTCGCACACCGGAAGGAGGTGATCCGAGACATGAAGTCTTCTTGGACGCGTGAGGTGACTGTCCGCTAGTCGCCCGAGTACCTCGGACGGATTGCCGTTCCGCTGGTCCCCGCATCGGGCGGGCCACCGGCGAATCCCAGGCAGTCACCGCAGCCCGTGGGAGCCGCGAACTCGTCCCTCGCGGCAGGCCCCCCTGATCAAGGGTCCAGCCCACGGGCTGTTGCCTGCCCCTGACCGTGATCCGGTGTGACAGGCTGAATCGGTGGCTGCACTCAAGACCCCTGCCGAGATCGACCAGATGCGGGCCGCCGGACGGTTCGTCGCCGGTGTGCTGACCAGCCTGCGCGACCTCGACGCGCACGCCCACCGGATGATCGACCAGGCGGGTGCCCGCTCGGTTTACCTGGGGTACCACCCGTCCTTCGGGGCGATGCCCTACCCCGGCGTGTTGTGCACCAGCGTCAACGATGCCGCCTTGCACGGGCTGCCCTCGGACCGGGTGCTCGCCGACGGCGACGTGCTCAGCATCGACTTCGCCGCGGAGGTTGACGGGTGGGTGGCCGACTCCGCGTTGACCTTCCAGCTCGGCACCCCCGACCCCGACGCCCAGCGCTTGATCGCGCTCACCGACGAGGCACTGGCCGCCGGGATTGCGCAGGCCCGCCCCGGCAACCGGATGGGCGACATCTCCGCCGCCATCGGGGAGATCGGGCGCGCCGCCGGGTTCGGGATCAACGCGGACTTCGGTGGGCACGGTGTCGGGCGCACCATGCACGAGGAGCCGCATGTGCCCAACGTCGGCCGTCGCGGGACCGGACTCAAGCTCCGCCCCGGCCTGGTGATCGCCATCGAGCCGTGGTTCATGGCCGGCGGCGACGGCTACACCGTCGACCCGGACGGGTGGACGATCCGCACCGCCGACGGGTCACTGGCCGCGCATGCCGAACACACCGTGGCGATCACTGCGGACGGACCGGTGGTGTTGACCGCACGGGACTGAATCATCTGCTGCAGCGGGCGGACGTCAGCGCCGCAGGTGCGCCCAATCGTCCGGGTTCAGGTCCAGCCACTCCGCGAAGGACTGCGCCGGACGCCCCGCCAACCGCTTCACCGTCGGCGCTGTGGTCGCCAGCTCACCGGTCGCGATCGCCGCGTAGGACGACACCCATCCGTCGACCTCCCACTGCGGTGCCCCGTAGACCGCCCGCGAGGCGTAGGCCTCCTCCAACGTCTCCGGCTGATACCGGATCGACCGCCCGGTCGCCCGGCTCAGCACCTGCGCGGCCTCCGCCAAGGAATACGCCGTCGGCCCGGTCACATCAAAGGTCTGCCCGTCGAACGGCCCCTGATCCGCCGCCAACAGCACCCCGGTGGCGACATCGGCCACGTCGTCATGCGACACCGCCGCCACCACACCGTCACCCGCCGGGCCACGCAGCACGTCGTCCTGGCCGACAAAGTGCGCGATCGCATCGTGATAGAGGCAGTCCCGCAGGAAGGTGAAACGCAGCCCGGACGCGCGAATGTGCTCCTCGGTGGCCCAGTGATCCCGGGCGAAGGTGAAGGTCGCCTCCGGTGCCGCACCCATGAACGACAGGTACACCACCCGCTGCACCCCGGCATCCACCGCCGCATCGACGGCCGCCTGATGCTGCTGCACCCGGTCCGGGTCCTCCCGCCCGGACACCAGGAACACCGTGCTCGCACCCTCGAAGGCCGCCCGCATCGAGTCGACGTCGGCATACCCCGGGCTCAGCGCGACCTCGGTCTCCGTGCCCGGCAGCTGCGGTGCCCGATCCGCGGAGCGCACCACCAGACGCTGATGCGCACCCTCAGCGGCCAGGCGCACCGCCAGTCGTCGTCCCACCCGGCCAGAGGCACCGGTCACCACGATCAGGTCATCCATGCGGTGACGGTAGCTGCCGGGGCGGTGCTGCGCGTGGTGAGCGACCCGCGTGCGGGGGTCGCGGAGGTGGCATGGTGGTAGACGTGACCGAGCCCTACCGCATCATGACCGTCTGCACCGGCAACATCTGCCGCTCCCCGATGGCGGAGGTGGTGCTCCGCGACCGGCTGGAACGGGCCGGTCTGGGTGACCGGGTGGTGGTCGACTCCACGGGGGTCAGCGACGAGGAGCGGGGCAACCCGATCGACCGACGGGCGCGGGCAGCGTTGGCGGCGCGGGGGTACCCGGTGCCGGAGCGGCGGGCGCGGCAGGTGCAGCCCGAGGACCTGGCGGAGCGGGATCTGGTGCTGGCGATGACCGCCTCGCATGCCCGGGCGTTGCGCCGGTTGGCCGGGTCTGACGAGTCCGAGCACGTGGTGATGTACCGGTCCTTCGACCCCGCCGCGCCCCAGGGTGTTTCCGAGCAGGCGCTGGATGTGGACGATCCCTGGTACGGCGGGCCGGAGAACTTCGAGCACTGCCTGGATGAGATTGAGGCGGCGGCGGACGGCGTGGTGGAGCACGTGCGGGCGGCGCTCGCGGGCTGAACCCCGGGTCACCTCGTCCCAGCACGCATTGAGCGCATCCCGGATGGGGAGGCGATGCCTCGTCCAGCGTTCCACGCCTCGATGGTGATGCCCGTTCAGGCCAGGAAATCCGCCGCCGCCGCACCCCAGCCCCGGATCGCGGTGAGGTCCGCGGCGATCCGCAGGTCCGCCTCCGGCAGGGTGCGGGCGAGCGCGGTGGCGGTGGTGATCGGGTGCCCGGGGTCGGTGGTCCAGGGCAGCAGCAGGGTGGGGTGTGGCACGCGGGCCAGCAGGGCGGGGTCCGGTAGGTCGGAGGCACCCGCACCGCGCAGCACACTGGGCAGCAAGGTGGCGGGTACGGCGGGCTGCGGGTCGAAGTCGAGCCCACCCAGCACCTCCGGTCCGGGGGCGGCTGCGGCGGCGCGCACCCAGGGGTCGATGCCGTGCTGCTCCACGGCGCGGGCGTCACGCTGGTAGCTGTCGGCCTGGGCGGCGCGGGTGTCCCAGGCGGTGGGCGGGATGCTGAGCACCAGGCGGCGGAACCGGTCGGGGCGCAGCACGGCGGCCCACAGGATCGTGGCGCTGCCCATTGACGCGCCGACGGCGTCCACCGGGGCGTCCGGGCTCACCTGGTCGATCAGCGCCAGGAGGTCACCGGCCAGCGCGGACCAGGTGTAGTCGGCGGGGACCGGTGCGCCGGTGGAGCGTCCGTGCCCGCGGGCGTCGTACTCGACCAGGGTGTGCGTCCCGGCCAGCGCCGACCAGTCGAAGAGTCCCTCCGCGGCGGCCATCTCCCGGCTGGAGGTCAACCCGTGCGCGGTGATCGCGACGGGGCCGTCGCCGGTGAGCGAGTAGTCGAGGTCGGCGCGGGTGCGGGTCAGGGTGGGCACGGTTCCGGACCGTACGCCCCGTCACCCACATCGGCCTCGACGTCGGTCCTACGCTCGGCCCATGCTCACCCTCGCGCAGCAGGCACAGGTCGACGCCTGGTTCCCCGGCGCTGAGCTGGTGGCGGATCTGTCCTGGCCGGAGGCGTTGACCCGGGTTCTGCGGCTGCGGACACTCGACGGGGATGTGGTGGTGAAGGCCGCCGGTGAGGTGATGGCGGGGCACGCGCCTCGAGAGATCGCGGCGGGACGGCAGCTCCATGGTCCGGGCCTGCCGGAGCTGCTCGCCGCGTCCGAGCCGGACCGGGTCTTGGCGCTGCGCTTCCAACCCGGGGAACTGGTCCAGGACGCCCCAGCAGAGGACGATCCGGTGGTGTTCGCCGCCATGGGTCGGTTGCTGGCGACGGTGCGGCTGATCGACTTCGGTCGCTACGCCCTGCGCCCGGCGTACACCGATCTGGTGCGGGTCTGGCACCGGTACCCGGAGGGTGACCCGCGGGTGGACGCGCTGGTCGACGGTCTGGGCATCCGACGGTGGGACGGGGCGGGCTGGTGGGCGGAGCGTCTCTACCAGGGGGTGTCGACGGTGGTGTGGGCCAGCGACCGGGGCTTCGACGACTTCGCCGAGGACGGCCGGCGGATGCTGCGCCGCGCGCTCGGCGGCACGATGGACCGATGACGGTCTCCTCGCGCTCGCAGGTGCCGCAGGGCGGTCGGTGCTGAGCCTGTCCACTGGGGAGCAGTCCACCGGGACTTCCCAGATGACGCGGGCGGTGCAGCGCACATCCTGACGGGAACCCCCCGTGGCCCCCGCGCGTTGAATGCCCGCAGGTTCCAGACCCACGAGGAGTACGACATGAGGTGTCCCACTGACGGCGCCGCGCTGGTGATGTCCGAGCGCCAGGGTGTCGAGATCGACTACTGCCCGTCCTGCCGTGGCATCTGGTTGGACCGCGGTGAGCTCGACAAGATCCTTGAGCGGGCCACCGCCACCCCGACTCCCGGGCTCGACCCGCTGCCGCCGACCGCGGACCCCCGCTACGGCGCACCGGAGCCGCAGTACCCGCCCGCTGACCCGCGCTACGCACCGGATCCGCGCGGTGGCTACGACCCCGGCTACCGCGATGCGGGCTACCGGGAGGGATACCGCGACGATTACCGGGGCGACCCGCGCCAGCCCTACGGCAAGAAGCGCAAGCGCCGCGAGTCGTGGCTGGAGGACCTCTTCGACTTCTGAGCGTGACCCGTCGCGTCATGCGCCGGACACATCACTGCCCTAGCGTCAGCGGACGTGGATGTGGCGGTGCTCGGGGCGACAGGTGATGTCGGGCGACAGGTATGCGCCCAGGTGATCGAACGGCGGGTGCTGCCGACGACCTCCCGGCTGCAACTGGTCGGTCGTCCGGGCGGCTCGTCGGGGCGGGCGTCTTACGGGCTGCGTGCGGACCTGATCGACGCCTATGACGAGCACGCCCCGCTGATCGACGTGGCGCTGGACCCGGCCGACGTGGTCGCGGATGTGATCGTGCTGGCTGCCGGACGCACCGCCCCCGCCACCGCCGGTGTCGTCACTGACCGCGCGGCCCTGGCCGCGGAGAACCAGCAGGTCTTCGCCTCCTACGCCCGGGCGATCGCCGAGCACGGCTCCGGGCACGAGGTGGTGATCGTGGTCGCCAACCCGGTGGAGCTGGCCGTGGCCACCGTCGCCGCCGAGTTGGGCCGCCACCGGGTGATCGGGATGGGTGCCTGGTTGGACACCCTGCGGTTTCGGCGGGAGATCGCGGTGGCGTTGGGCCTGCGTCGACACCGGGTGGGTGGGTTCGTGGCCGGGCAGCACGGGGACGATCTGGTGCCGCTGTGGTCGACGGTCCGGATCAGCGGGTTGGACGCCGAGGAGCGTGCCCGGGCCGTGGCCGGACTGCGTGGCGGGCGGTCGCTGGATGAGTTCGGGGCAGAGATCAGCGCCGCCCAGGCCGAGCTCGGCGGCTTGATGGCCGACGACCCGGAGCGGGCATTCGCGCTGGTGGAGAGCTGGCCACCGGATCTGCGTGCGGTCGCCCGGCCCTGGCTGACTCACCAAAGCGGGGCCAAGACCGCCTCCGGCACCGCCGCTGCGACCGTGGATCTGGTGGATACCGTGCTGGACGGTCGGGACATCGTGGTGGCCGGGCAGGTCGTCCTGGACGGGGAGGTCACCGTGGCGGGGCAGCCGTTGCGCGGGGTGCTCGGCGTCCCCGTCGTGCTCGGTCCGGAGGGCTGGTCCCGGGTGATCCTGGACGAGCCCGCTGAGGAGGAGGCCCGTCGCCTGCACACCGCCGCCGACCGGATCGATGCGCTGCTCACCCCCTGGGGGCTTGGCCGCGACGGTGGAGTGCCCGGTAGTGGGCCGGTGGACCGCTGGGATGCCGGATCGACCCGGGCGACCACCGGCATCGGTGGGGCCCGGACTGAGCAGCGGTGGGTGGCCGAGCTGACCGGCGACGATCGCACTGGCACCCTGATGGCGGTGGCCAGCGTGTTCGCCAGCCGCGGGGTGTCCTTCGACTCGCTGCACACCGGCGACACCCGGGACGGTGCCGGGGACATCACGGTGACCTTCACCGCCAGCGAGCGTCGACAGCGGCTGTTGATCCGCACCGTGGCGCGGTTGCAGTCGGTGCGACAGGTCCGGGTCCGGGCGGTGGCACCGTGATCGACCAGCTCCGGATCGAGGTCGACGACCTCACCCGCCCTTCGGCGAGTACCGCCCCGACCCGCTCAGCGTGTTCATGACCCGACCGGTCGCGGCGATCCCCCCGATGTGAGTTCCGGTTCCTCGTCATCGTCGCCGGAATCCACTCATTCGGGGCCTGACCGGCCATGATGCGTGCGCAGAATCCCCCTCGTCCCGAGCGTGTCGACGCTCACTGAACAAGGGGGAATTGCATGTCCACCAGCACAAGTCCGCGCCGCAGCCGGATGATCACCGCCGTCGTGGCAGCAGCCGCGGTCGGCGTTCTCGCCGGGTCGTTGGGCACCATGGCCCTGCGGGACGGCGGTACGGAGAGCACCGCCACCCCGTCCGCGGAGTCGAGCACCGCCACCACCGCCGCGAGCACCGACGGTCAGACCGTTGAGCTGGCGCATGACGTCTCCGGCTCCGGACCGCTGGTGGTACTGATCCACGGCATCACGGAGGACCGTCGCTCCTGGGACCCGGTGACGCCGCAGCTGGCCGAATCCGCCACCGTCCTGCGGGTGGACCTGCGCGGGCACGGCGAGTCGCCCGCCGCCCCGACCGACGGTGACTACCGACCGACCACCCTGGCCGCTGATGTGCACGCCGTGGTCGAGCAGTACGCGGAGGACGACCAGGCACCCATCGTGATCGGGCACTCGCTGGGCGGGATCGTCGCCACCGCCTACGCCTCCGACTTCCCGACCGAGGCCGTCGTGAATGTCGACCAGCCGCTGGAGCTGGGCGCGATGCAGGGGAACGTCCTGGCGATGGAGGACGACCTGCGCTCGGACGCCTTCAACGACACCATGCTCGGCATGTTCGCCGGGATGTACGGCGACCTCGACCAGAACGACGTCACCCGGCTGGACGCGATCCGCTCCCCGAACCAGGACGCCGTGCTCGGTATCTGGGGCGTGCTGCTCGACCTGGACGCCGAGGAGCTGACCGCGGTGGTCGAGGACTACTCGACCATCCCGGAGGACGTCCGCTACCTGTCCGTGCAGGGCATGGCGGTGCCGGAGGACTACCCGGCCTGGCTGGACGCGCAGATCCCGCAGAACGAGTACCAGGTCTGGGGTGAGGTCGGGCACTACCCGCACCTGATCGAGCAGGACCGGTTCGTGGAGCTGGTCTCCGAGGTCGTCGCGGGCAGCTGATCCCCGCTGGGGACAGGGGCAGACGGGCGGCGCGGCGCCGGTTACGCTGAGCCCAAACTTCACACGCTGCTCGAACCACGGCGGGAGAGTCCACCCCGCGCGGTGGCGCCGAAGGAGCAAACCCTCCCCGGGAATCTCTCAGGCACCCGTACCGTCGTGGCCAGGCAACTCTGGAAAGCGACCGGTTCGCCGGTCCACCGACGGTGCAAGTCGGCGCGCCCCGGCAACGGCGGACCGGCAAAACTCTCAGGTCGTGCCCCGGCACGGATGACAGAGCGGGGAGGACGCCACCTTCGCCCGTCGTCCCTGGAGCAGCCGCGTGACCCACCCTCTGGACGTGTTCGCCGACCGGCACATCGGTCCGCGCCGCACCGACACCTCCGCCCTGCTCGCCCCGATCGGCGACTACGCCGATCTGGACGCGCTGACCGACGCCGCAGTGCCCGCGGCGATTCGGACCGACCGGCCGTTGGACCTGCCGGATGCCCGGTCGGAGGCGGAGGTATTGGCGGATCTGCGCGCCATCGCGGCCAAGAACACCGTGCACACCCAGATGATCGGACTCGGCTACTCCGACACGGTGACCCCGCCGGTGATCCGCCGGAATGTGCTGGAGTCCCCCGCCTGGTACACCGCGTACACCCCGTACCAGCCGGAGATCTCCCAGGGTCGGTTGGAGGCACTGCTGAACTTCCAGACCGTGGTCGCCGACCTCACCGCACTGCCGGTGGCCAACGCGTCGCTGCTGGACGAGGCCACCGCGGTCGCCGAGGCGGTCGCCCTGATGCACCGGGCCGCGAAGGGCCGCACCGGTGTGGTGGTGTTGGACGCCGACTGCCTGCCGCAGACCCGTGCGGTCACGGAGGGTCGGGCGCGTGCCGCCGGGCTGGGACTGGTGGTCGCCGACCTGACCGACGGTCTACCCGAGCTGGACCAGGACCTGATCGGTGTGGTGATCCAGGCACCGGGTGCCTCCGGGGCGGTGCGTGACCTGCGTCCGCTGATCGACGCGGCCAAGGAGCGCGGTGCGCTGGTGACCGTGGCGGCGGACCTGCTGTCGCTGACCCTGCTGACCGCCCCCGGTGAGCTGGGCGCGGACATCGCGGTCGGCTCCTCGCAGCGATTCGGCGTGCCGCTGTTCTACGGCGGTCCGCATGCGGCGTACATGGCGGTCCGTAACGGATTGGAGCGGATGCTGCCCGGCCGGTTGGTCGGGGTGTCCATCGACGCGGACGGGGCGACGGCCTACCGCCTGGCGTTGCAGACCCGGGAGCAGCACATCCGCCGGGAGAAGGCCACCAGCAACATCTGCACCGCCCAGGCCCTGCTGGCCATCGTGGCCTCGATGTACGCCGTCTACCACGGTCCGGACGGGCTGCGGGCGATCGCGGAGCGGGTGCACGGGCACGCGGTGTCCCTGGCCGAAGGGCTGACCTCCGCTGGGATCGAGGTGGAGCACGCGGTGTTCTTCGACACCGTGCGGGCCGTGGTGCCGGGCCGGTCCGCGCAGGTGCTGGCCGCCGCGTTGGAGCGCGGGATCAACCTGTACGCCCCGGATGCGGACCACGTGCAGATCGCCTGCGACGAGGTGACCACCGCCGCGCACATCGCTGACGTGCTGGCCGCCTTCGGTGCGGGAGAGCCGGGTGCCGGGAAGTCAGTGATCCCCGCGGAACTGCGTCGGACCAGCGACTACCTGACCCACCCGGTGTTCCACACCCACCGCAGCGAGACCGCGATGCTCCGCTACCTGCGCGCGCTCTCCGACAAGGATCTGGCGCTGGACCGGACGATGATCCCGCTGGGCTCCTGCACCATGAAGCTCAACGCCACCGTGGAGATGGAGGCGATCAGCTGGCCGGAGTTCGCCGGGCTGCACCCCTTTGTCCCCGCCGACCAGGCCACGGGGTATGCGGAGCTGATCGATGACCTGTCCGGTTGGCTGGCCGAGATCACCGGGTACGCCGCGGTCTCCGTGCAACCGAACTCCGGCGCGCAGGGCGAGTTCGCCGGGCTGTTGGCGATCCGCGGCTTCCACGAGGCGAACCGGGCCGAGGGCGCACCGGTGCGGGACATCTGCCTGATCCCGGCGTCCGCGCACGGCACCAACGCGGCCTCCGCCGCCCTGGCCGGGATGCGCGTGGTGGTGGTCGCGACCGCCCCGGACGGGTCGATCCTGCTCGACGACCTGCGGGCCAAGTTGGACCAGCACGGCCCCGAGGTTGCGGCGATCATGATCACGTACCCGTCCACGCACGGGGTCTACGAGGAGGACGTCCGCACGGTTTGCGATCTGGTGCATGCCGCCGGTGGGCAGGTCTACATCGACGGGGCGAACCTCAACGCCTTGGTCGGTCTGGCCCGGCCGGGGGAGTTCGGTGGCGACGTCTCGCACCTCAACCTGCACAAGACGTTCTGCATCCCGCACGGCGGCGGTGGTCCCGGCGCTGGACCCATCGGCGTGGCCGAGCACCTGATCCCGCACTTGCCCTCGCTGGATTTGGGCGTGACCGGTGCACCGGCGGTGTCGGCGGCACCCTTCGGCTCGGCGGGCATCCTGCCGATCAGCTGGGCCTATGTGGCGCTGATGGGCGGTGAGGGTCTACGCCGGGCCACCCAGACCGCGGTGGCCTCGGCGAACTACCTGGCCGCCCGACTGACCGACCACTTCCCGGTGCTCTACACCGGTCCCGCTGGGCTGGTGGCGCACGAGTGCATCCTCGATCTGCGCCCGATCACCAAGGAGACCGGGGTCACCGCCGAGGATGTCGCCAAGCGGCTGATGGACTACGGCTTCCATGCCCCGACCCTGTCCTTCCCGGTGGCCGGCACCCTGATGGTGGAGCCGACCGAGAGCGAGGACCTGGCCGAACTGGACCGGTTCGTCGACGCACTGGTCGCCATCCGCGGCGAGATCGACGCAGTGGCCGCTGGGCGGTGGCCGCTGGAGGACTCCCCGCTGCGAAACGCCCCGCACACTGCCGCGTCGGTCACCGCCGACACCTGGGAGCACCCTTACGGTCGTGAGCTGGCTGCCTACCCGGTGGCTGCGCTGCGGTCCGGCAAGTACTGGCCGCCGGTGCGTCGGATCGACGGCGCTCGCGGAGACCGCAACCTGATCTGCGCCTGCCCCCCGATCGAGGCCTACGCCGAAGGAGCCGCCCTGTGAGCGACCCCGTCCTCTCCCCGCTGAACGACGAGCACGTCGCGCTCGGTGCCGCCCTGGTGCCGTTCGCGGGCTGGTCGATGCCGCTGCGCTACAGCTCCGATCTGGCCGAGCACCAGGCGGTGCGGACCGCCGCCGGGCTGTTCGACCTGTCGCACATGGGCGAGCTGCACCTGGACGGCCCCGACGCCGGAGCCGCGCTCGACTACGCCCTGGTCGGCAACCTGACCGCGCTGGCGGTGGGCCGTGCCCGGTACACGATGATCGTGGCCGAGGACGGCGGCATCATCGACGACCTGATCGTCTACCGGCTGGCCGAGGAGTCCTACCTGGTCGTCGCCAACGCCTCGAATGTCGCGGTGGTGGCCCAGGAGCTGGCCGATCGGCTGGACGGCTTCGACGCGGTGCTGACCGACCGTTCGCTGGAGACCGCGCTGATCGCGGTGCAGGGCCCGGTGGCCGCCGACCTGGTGGTGGGGCTGACCGCCCCGGAGACCGCCCACGCGGTGCGGGAGCTGAAGTACTACGCGTCGGTCCCGGCGGTGGTCGGCGGCGTCGAGGCGCTGGTCGCCCGCACCGGGTACACCGGCGAGGACGGCTTCGAGCTGTTCGTGCCCGCCGCGCAGGCCCCGGGTTTGTGGCGGACGATCCTGGCCGCGGGTCAGCCGCACGGTCTGGTGCCCGCCGGTCTGGCGGCCCGGGACAGCCTGCGGTTGGAGGCCGGGATGCCGCTGTACGGCAACGAGCTGGACCGGACCACCGCCCCGCACGACGCCGGTCTGGGTCGGGTGGTGAAGCTGGACAAGCCCGGGCCGTTCGTCGGGCGGGAGGCGCTGGCCGCCCGGGCACACTCGAACCCGTCGCGGGTGCTGGTCGGCCTGGTCGGCAGCGGTCGTCGCGCCGCCCGGCACGGCTACCCGGTGGTGATGTCCACCGCCGACGACGCGCCCACCATCGGCGAGGTCACCTCCGGTGCGCCGTCACCCACCCTCGGAGTGCCGGTCGCCATGGCCTACGTCAGCCCCGAGGTCAGCGCCCCGGACACCGAACTCGCCGTCGACATCCGTGGCCGCCGCGAGCCGGTCCGCGTCGTCACCCTGCCCTTCTACCGTCGAGCCCACTGAGGAGCCCCTGACATGAGCCAGACCCCCAGCCACCTGCAGTACACCGCCGAGCACGAGTGGATCGACGCCGCCGCGGGCACCATCGGCATCACCGCCACCGCCGCGGACGCCCTGGGCGACATCGTCTACCTGGAGCTGCCGGAGGTCGGTGCCGCCGTCACCGCCGGGTCCGTGATCGGCGAGGTCGAGTCCACCAAGTCGGTCTCCGAGCTGTACTCGCCAGTGACCGGCACCGTGACCGAGGTCAACCAGGCCGCCGTCGACGAGCCGTCGGTGGTCAACTCCGACCCCTTCGGCGCGGGCTGGCTGTTCAAGGTCGAGGTCGAGTCCACCGGACCGCTGCTGTCCGCGGAGGAGTACGCGGCGCTCGACGCCGGCTGACGGTCGACGCCGGGTCCCCGCTGCCTCCGAGCGGGTGACCCGGCGTCGCGTGGGCGAGGACTGTATCGGGTCCGACAGCTGATCAGCGGCTGAGACGGAGAACTTCACCCGCTGCTCCGAATGGGTGTTTCTCGCTCGTCAGCAGGGCAAGCGTTTCCCGACGAATGACCTGGGACTTCGGGCTCGCAATCCGGGGTGTTTTGGGCGTTTTGTCCCGCAGGTGGGTGCTGGGGCCCTAGCGGACAACCCGAGGTCGGCGCGCAGACTTGCCGATCACAACCGGGAGACGGCCGCACATCCCCCTGCAGCCGCGCCTCGTCACCCACCGGAGGACCAGATGACCACCATGGAGATCGCCCCGAGCCCGAGGAGCGACATCTTCGGCGAACCACTCACCACCCGTGAGCGCGTCGTGCTCGCCGAACTGACCGAGGACGTCACGCTCGAAGACATCGCGCGTCGACTCTTCGTCACCCGCAACACCGTCAAGTCCCAGGTCCGGAGCGTGTACCGCAAGATCGGCGTCTCCACCCGGACCGAGGCTGTCGCCTGGGCGCGCGCCGCGGGCATGCGCTGATCCGTCGCGTCGTCCCCCTGACGACACGACGACTCGCCGCACCGGGATGGGCCGAGGTGCGCGGCCCGTCCCCGGGGTGCGGCTCACTTGTGAGTCGGCTGATCCGGACTCGGCGCGGCCCATGACTGCGTGACCCGTTCCTGCCTGGTCGGCCCCTTTCCCGGCCTGTGAATGCCGGGTGCGCCACGGGCCGGCTGCCTGGCCCATTGTTTCCCAGCCCTCGCCCGGTCTAGGCCTCCGTCGCCGCCAGCACGTCCGCCGCCAAGGCCCGGACCGCCGCCGACGGGTGACGACCCGCCGACCAGACCATCCGCAGCTGTCGACGCAGATCCACCGTCGTCGCCACCACCACCAGCTCACCCCGGGCGACCTCCTCGACCACCGTGAGCTCTGACAGCACCGCAGCAACCCGCCCGGTGCGGACCATCGTCTTCACTGCCGACGTTGACCCCAGCTGCGCCACCGAGGAGTCCAGCGCCGCACCGGCCGCCGCCAACGCCTCCTCCAACACCTCCCGCGTGCCCGACCCTGACTCGCGCACCGCCAACGGCCCCGCCGCCAACTCCGTCGCACGCAACGGTGTCCGACGCCCGGCCCAGGCGTGATCCGGCGTCACGACCACCAGCAACTCGTCCGCGCCCACGATGCGTTCCCGCAGCCCGTCCGTCACCCGCGGCCCCTCCACGAACCCCAGATCCTCGCGACCATCTCGCACCGCCGCCATCACCTCGCGGGAGTTCGCCACCGTCAACTCCACCGCCGCAGCTTCCGGCCCTCGCCCGGCCAGCCACACCGGCACCAGGTACTCCGCGATGCTCAGACTCGCCGCCACCCGCACCCGGTCCCCCTGACGCAGCTCCGCCACCTCACGCTCCAGCGCGTCCGATGCCGCCAGCACCCGCCGGGCACGATCAAGCACCGCCTGACCCTCCGCCGTCAGCCGGGTGCCCGACGCGGAACGGGTGAGCAGGGACAGCCCGGTCCGCCGTTCCAGTCGGCGCAGCCCCGCACTCACCGACGGCTGCGCGATGCCGAGCGCCTGAGCGGCCGCCGTCAACGAACCGTGCCGGGCCACCGCGTCCAGCAGGTCGAGTGCGGCCAGCGGGATGCGGTCGCGGGACGACGGGCCGGGGGGTGGGAGCTGCGGCATCGCCTCAGGCTAGGGGGTGCCAGGCGACCCACGATTCGGGTCCGCTGGAATCATCACCAGCAACTCCCAACCCTCTGGGCTCTCGCCAGCGGACAGGCTGCCGCCGAGCCGTTCGACACGATCGGTCAGACCAAGGAGTCCATACCCGCTGTCCGACGCGGGCGTGGCGGGGCCAGTCGGGAGGTCATTCGTGACGCGAATCCGAACGCTGGTGGGAGAGGACTCCACCTCGACCCGGGTGCGCCGCGCCTCGGGCGCGTGCTTCAGCACATTCGTGAGCCCCTCTTGGACCGCACGCCGCACCGCGAGTGCGAGCTCCGGATCGCGGGGTTCAGGGCCTGCACGCCGGTAGTCGACCGGCAGGCCGGTGGCGACAACTCGCGCCACGACCGCATCGGGGGTGGGGTGGGCCGGTGTCGGCGTGGCAGGTGAGCGGTCGGCACCCAACACGTCGAGCAACGAGGTCATGTCGGCCATGGCAGCGCGGCCGGTCTCAGCCGAGGCCCCCACCGCTGACCATGCCTGTTCCGGTGCGCGGTCCCGGGCCGCGAACGCCCCGTCTGCGAGGTTGACCATCACCGTGAGGGAGTGCGAGACCACATCATGGAGTTCTGCTGCGATTCGTCGCCGTTCGCGGTCGACGGCGACTTCAGCCCGAAGCGTGGCGAATTCCTCCGTGCGCCGGAGGATTTCCTGCTCGAAGAGTCGGTTGCGTGCGATGACGACGCCCAGCGCCCAAGCAGCAATGGTGACGATCTGACCGACCAGCCACGGGGCCATTTCCACACTGGACCCGTCGGCCAGAACTGGATTCACCCAGACAGAGACGCCGAAGGTCAGTGCTGCCTCGGCCGCGAGCCACCACCCCGCCCACTGAGCGCGGAGTGCGACACCGACGCTGTAGCCGGCGACCCCGAGCATCGCGAGCGGCCATTGCTGAGCAAGCGGCCAGATGCCGGCTGCCAAGCCGACCCACAGCACGCCGACCACCCGAGGATGGCGCCGACGCCAGGGCACCAACGCCGCACCCACGAGGGACAGGATCAGCACCGCGACCGTCGATCTGACGGAGAGCGCCGTGAGCTCGCGCG
Organism: Cellulomonas sp. NPDC089187; assembly: GCF_040685135.1. Taxonomy (NCBI): domain Bacteria; kingdom Bacillati; phylum Actinomycetota; class Actinomycetes; order Micrococcales; family Cellulomonadaceae; genus Cellulomonas; species Cellulomonas sp. NPDC089187. Next base: position 559,523 of record NZ_JBFBHI010000004.1, read on the forward strand.
GTGTGCTCAGATCGAGCAGCGCGGGGTTGATCACGACGAACAGCAGGGCCGCCGCGACGTCCAACGCGCGCGGATGTCGACGCAGCCACTGCTGGATAGGGGCACGGGTGAGATCCACGGTGCTGCTCACATGCCGACGCCGAATCTGACCGCGTCGATCGTCCAGTGGGTCGTCATGGCGGCCTGCACTCCTCTTCGTCGGTTCAAGTAGACCAGGGGAACACCGAACAGCAGCGACGTGTAGAGCGCTCCGAACATCGCGTTCATCGGATCGGTGGTGATCATGTCGGGAAAGTGCAGCAGGTCGTGCGGGACCACCAGGAACGCGTAGAGCCCCAGTCGCCCCCAGCGGCTGGTGGGCAGGCTCCCGCGCCATGCCACCCACCAGGCGAGCGGGAAGAAGTGGAACACCACCTCCTCGTGGATGGCAGGTTCGAGCGCGCTGATCACGGCGCGTGGAACGTCGGTGACCACGAGGGTGGATCCGCCCAGTACCGGAAGCACCAGGTTGACTGCGCCGAGCACTACTCCGAACCCGAGCCCGATCATCATCAATCGCCGCAAGGTGCGTGGACCGCCATCCCATCCGGGGAGGAGTCCGGGGTGCTGCTCCAGGATGCGTGTAGCCGCATACCAGCCGAGGCCGGACAGCACGCCGAAGCCGACCGCCCGTTCGGGAGCAGATCCGGTGGCAGCGTTCAGATTCCCGACCGCGACCGCGATACCCAGTGTCACGCCGACCAGGGCGTGGAAGGCGCTGTGTCGCACCTGATGGAACGCGTGCCAGAGCATCCCTCCGAGCATGGGCACAGCGATGATCCAGTACATGGCCATCACGCCGGAGCCGGGTTGTGTGGGATCGGAGATGACGGTGCCGATCAGCATCGCAGCGGCGGTGTAAGCCATCCACACCCATGGTGCAGCTCGCTGCCATCTCGCAGTGGCGTGGGGTCGGTCCAGTTCGGCGGAGGTCATGGTCACCAGCGTCGAAGAACGCCACCCGGGTGGTCGTCACCCCAGTTAGGGATTCGGCGGTCCCCCCGCGGGGTGACCGCATCCGCGACCTACGCTGGTCGAATGGACTCCGCCCCGATCCGTGTTGTGTTGATCGACGATCAGGAACTGTCGCGGTTGGGGATTCGGCTCGCACTGGAGTCGGATCCGGGGATCGCCGTCGTCGGCGAGGCGGACACCGGCTGCGGGGCGATCGATCTGATCGCGAGCGAGAGCCCGGATGTTGCCCTGATGGACATCCGCATGCCGGATCTGGACGGAATCGAGGCCACTCGCCGGATCATTGCGGGAGGGGCAACGACCCGCGTGCTGGTGCTGACTACGTTCGAGTTGGACGAGTACGCCTTGTCAGCTGTCAGCGCCGGAGCGAGTGGGTTCATCGGCAAGTCGACCGATCCGGCGGGGCTGATCCGGGCAGTGCGTTCGGTGGCCGGTGGGGATGCCGTACTCAGTCCCACGGCGACCAGGGCGGTGATCGCTGCGTTGGCGGGCACAGCGGTCAGTCGTCAGGGCTCTGAGCTGCCGCCGGACTTGACGCCACGCGAGGTTGAGGTGCTGACCGCCATAGGGCGAGGACTGTCGAACGCCGAGATCGCGGCGGAGTTCGTCGTCTCAGCGGAGACGGTGAAGACCCATGTCAAACGGGTCTTCGCCAAAACTGGCGCGCGCGACCGGGTGCAGGCCGTGATCCTGGCCTATCGCTGCGGACTCGTCATGCCGGGGGAGTAGATCCACGCCGCCATAGCCTCCGGCTAGGGGGTTCCAGGCAGCCCGGTCTTCCGCCCAACCCGCGTGGACGCCCACGCTGGGTGATCGTGAACGCCCCCGTCGATTTGGACCGCCGCACCCGTGTGACCCGCATCCTCCCCGGCGCGCTGGTCGCCGTCGGGGTCTCCGCGCTCTGCCTCGCCCTGACCGCCGTCGCGCCCGCGGCCCCCGCGCTGCTGATCGCCATCCTGCTCGGCGCTCTCGCCCGGGGCGCCGGGTGGATCCCGGTCGGTTGGGAGCCCGGACTGGCATGGGCGGCACGGTTCCTGCTGCGGGCCGGGGTGGTGTTGCTCGGGCTGCAACTGTCGGTCGGTGATCTGCTCCGGTTGGGCTGGGCGGAGGTCGTGGTGCTGGCGGTCACGGTGTGCGCGACCTTCGGTGCCACTCTGTGGCTGGGGCGGCGACTGCGGGTCGGTCGAGCGCTGACACTGCTGGTGGCGACCGGGTTCTCGATTTGCGGTGCGGCGGCGGTGGCGGGGATGAGCCCGGTGGCCGGCGCCGATGAGGAGGATGTCGCCACGGCGGTTGCCCTGGTCACCGTCTACGGCTCGGTGGCCATCGTGGCGCTGCCGGTGCTCAGCCGGGTCATCGGTCTGGACGACCGGACAGCTGGGCTCTGGGCTGGGATGTCCGTCCACGAGGTGGCCCAGGTGGTCGCCGCCGCTGGCACCGTCTCCGCCGTGGCACTCACCATCGCCATCGTCGCCAAACTCGCCCGTGTGCTGCTGCTCGCGCCCCTGGTCACCGGTGTGGGCGTGGTCCGTCGCCGCCGGTCCAGCACCGTCGCAGAGCGGACCGCGCCGCTGATCCCGGGCTTCGTGATCGGATTCGTCCTCGCGGTGCTGCTGCGTACGACCGGTGTGTTGCCGGACGTCGCGCTGGGCTGGGTGAAGCCGGTGACCACCTTGGCGCTCGGCGCGGCGATGGTCGGGCTGGGCAGCCAGATCCACCTGGGGCGACTGATCCGCACCGGGGGTCGGCCCCTGGCGCTGGGTGGACTCGCGACGCTGGTGGCGGGCGGGGTGAGCCTGGCGGGGCTGTTGCTGGTGTGAGGCATTCCCCGTTGCGCTCTGCGCTGACCGGCCCTGATGTCGACGGCCCCGGCTGGCAGACTGCGACCGTGCCTGATTCCCCGATTCTCGTGGTTGCCGCCGCCATCGTCGACGACCTCGATCACCCGCGGTCCCTGCTCGCTGCCCGTCGATCCGGGCCGGTGTCCCTGGCCGGACGGTGGGAGTTCCCGGGCGGGAAGATCGAGCCGGGGGAGACGCCGGAGCAGGGCGTGCACCGGGAGCTGCGCGAAGAGCTGGGCATCGGGCTGCGGCTCGGTGATGAGCTGGTCGGACCGGACGACGGTGCTTGGCGACTGTCGGAGAAGTACCAGATGCGGCTCTGGTTGGCGGAGGTCGCCGAGGGGGAGCCGCGGCCGTTGGTCGAGCATGACGAGCTGCGCTGGCTGCCCGCGGGGGACTGGCACCAGGTGCCGTGGCTGGACGCGGATGTCCGGATCGTCGATGCGCTGGCGGCGCATGCGGAGCGGGTCGGGCGCTGAGCTCGCCGGACGGGGCAGCCCGGGAGGTCGAGCCTCGGCGCTCTCCGTGCGTCCCCCGCCCCTGCCTGTCGAGTTCGGTGTTTCGGCGCCGAGTTCGGAGGTCCGGGGGTCGACTTCGGGTCCGGAGCACCGAACTCGGCCCCGTGGGGCAGCAGGCCGGGCCGGAGCAGGGCGCTCCGGCCCGGCCTCGGACGGTCAGGCGCTGGGCACCGCCAAGCCCGCGCGGACCGTCCCGGTGGCAGCGACCATGTGCTCCAGCGACGGCGTGACCTCCGCGTAGCGACGGGTCTTCAGGCCGCAGTCCGGGTTGACCCAGAGCTGCGCCGGGTCGATGTCGCGGACCGCGGTGCTGAGCAGCCCGGTGACCTCGGTCTCCGATGGCACCCGCGGGGAGTGGATGTCCCAGACGCCGGGGCCGATCTGGCGCGGGTACCCGGCGGCGGCGATGTCGGTGAGGATCTCCATCTTGGAGCGGGCCGCCTCGATGGAGGTGACATCCGCGTCCAGACCGTCGATGGCGCCCATGATCTCGCCGAACTCCGAGTAGCAGAGGTGGGTGTGGATCTGGGTGTCGGGGCGGACCCCGGCGGTGGCCAGCCGGAATGACCGCACGGACCAGTCGAGGTAGGCGGCGTGGTCCTCGGCGCGCAGCGGGAGCAGTTCCCGCAGGGCGGGCTCGTCCACCTGGACGATGGCGATCCCGGCGGACTCCAGGTCGGTGATCTCGTCGCGGAGGGCGAGGGCGACCTGGTTGGCGGTGTCGGCCAACGGCTGGTCGTCGCGGACGAAGGACCAGGCCAGGATGGTGACCGGGCCGGTGAGCATGCCCTTGACCGGCTTGCTGGTCAGCGACTGGGTGTAGCTGGTCCAGTCGACGGTGATCGGCTTCGGACGGGACACGTCGCCCCACAGGATCGAGGGGCGGGTGCAGCGCGAACCGTAGGACTGCACCCAGCCGTTGCGGGTGACCGCGAAGCCGTCCAGGTTCTCCGCGAAGTACTGCACCATGTCGTTGCGCTCCGGCTCGCCGTGCACCAGCACGTCCAGTCCGATCTGCTCCTGCAACTCGACGACGCCGCGGATCTCGGCCTTCATCGCCTCGTCGTACTGCGCGGCGGTCAGCTCCCCGGCGGTGAAGGCGGCGCGCGCCTTGCGGATCTCCGGGGTCTGCGGGAAGGACCCGATGGTGGTGGTCGGCAGCGGCGGCAGGTTCAGCCGGGCTTGCTGGGCATCCCGACGACCGCTGTAGTCGCCACGGTGGAAGGCGGCCTCGTCCAGTCCGGCGGCGCGCTGCCGGACCTCCGGGCGGACCACTCCGGCGGCCTCGGCGCGGGAGCGGCGGGCGTCGGCGGCGGCGAGCAGCTCGGTGTGTACGGCCTCGCGGCCCTCGGTCAGACCGGTGGCCAGGGTGACGACCTCGGCGACCTTCTGATCGGCGAAGGCCAACCAGGACTTCAAAGTGTCGTCCAGGTCGGGCTCGTCCTGCACGTCATGCGGCACGTGGAACAGCGAGGTCGAGGTGCCGACTGCGGTCTGCTCGGCACCCAGACCCTCCAGCCGCTCCAGGGTGGTCAGTGCGGCGTCCAGGTCGGCGCGCCAGATGTTGTGCCCGTCGATGACGCCACCGACTAGCACCTTGTCCCCCAGCGCGGTGCGAGTGGCGTCGGAGACGATCGGCAGGGTGCCGCGGACCAGGTCCAGGGCGATGCCGTCAACGCTGGACGCCGCCAGCACGTCCAGCGCGCCGCGCAGCTCACCGTACGGGGCGGCGACCAACAGGGCCGGACGGTCCTGCGCCTCGCCGAGCACCTGGTACGCGTGCTCGGTGGCGGCCAGGAGCCGGTCGGCATCGACACCGGTGGAGTCGGAGACCAGTGCGGGCTCATCCAGCTGCACCCAGGTGGCACCCGCGGCGCGGAACGCCGTCAGCAGCTCGACGTAGACGGCCAGCACGTCGTCCAGGCGGTCGATGGGGGCGGTGCCGTCGGTGCTCTTGGCCAGCGCGAGGAACGTCACCGGGCCGACGATGACCGGGCGGGTCAGCACCCCCTCGGCCAGGCCCTCGGCGAACTCCCGCACCGGACGGTCGGAGGAGTAGGAGAACACCGTGTCCGCGCCGATCTCCGGCACCAGGTAGTGGTAGTTGGAGTCGAACCACTTGGTCATCTCCAGCGGCAGGTCATCCCCCCGGCCGCGCGCCACAGTGGAGTACCCGGCCAGGTCCAGCCCGCCGTCGGCGTCACGCAGATCGGCGAACCGCTCCGGCACCGCACCGAGCACGACGGCGGCGTCCAGCACCTGGTCGTAGAAGGAGAACGCGCTCGGGATGGCGGGCAGCGTGGTGCTCAGACCCAGCTCGGCGAGGCGGGTGCGGGTGCGGCGGCGCAGGTCGGCGGCGGTTGCCTCGACCTCCTCCGCAGTGGAACGGCCGGCCCAGAAGGACTCGATGGCCTTCTTGAGCTCACGCCGGGGCCCGATGCGCGGGTAGCCCAGGACGATGCCGGCGGGGAACGGGTGGGTGTGGGTCATCTCTCGCCTCAGCTGGTGGGAACGGGAACAGGAAGGGTGGCCACCCGGGTGCGGGGTGCGCCGGAGCCGCCGAGTCCGACGCCGTCGATCAGGTCGAGGGCCGGTCCGGCGTTGTTGAAGGTGTAGAGGTGGACGCCGGGGGCGCCGCCGTCGAGCACGGCATTGACCAGGTCGACACCCAGGCGGGTGCCGGCGCGGTGCCGGGCGGCGGTCTCGGTCTCCGGATCGAAGGCGTCCAGGGTGGCCAGCACGTGCTCGGGCACCTCGACGCCGGTGAGCTGCTGGACGCGGCGCAGCCGGGCCGGGTCGGTCATCGGGATGATGCCGGGCACGATCGGGATGGTCACCCCGGCGTCGCGGGCCAGCGCCACCAGCTCCAGGTAGGACGGTGCGTCGTAGAACAGCTGAGTGATGGCGAAGTCTGCACCGGCGGCCTGCTTGGCGAGCAGTGCGGCGATGTCCTGCTCCCGGCTGCTGCCCGCACCGGCATTACCCCGGGGGAACGCGGCGACCGCGACCGACAGCGGTCGCACTGTGGCCCGGACCGCCTGCGCGGGGCTGGACGCACACCGCTCGGCCTCGATCCGGCGCAGCAGACCGACCAGGGCGCTCGCGGTGGGCAGCCCCTCGGGGTGTGCCTGCCAGGAGCCGTCCGCCGGCGGGTCGCCGCGCAGCGCCAAGAAGGCTCGCACCCCCTCGTCCAGGAACTCACCCACGGTGTCCGCCAACTCCTGGGTGGAGGTGCCGACGCAGGTTAGGTGCGCGATCGGGGTCAGCGAGGTCTCGCGCAGTAGTCGGCGGACCAGGGTGCGGGTGGTGGTGCGGGTCGATCCGCTGGCCCCGTAGGTCACCGACACGAAGTCCGGCCGCACCTCGGCCAGCGCCTGCACGGTGGCCCAGAGCTTGGGTGCGGCGTGGGGATTGCGCGGCGGGTACAGCTCGAAGGACACCGTGGGTCGGTCGACCGCGCCGAGCCCGTCGGTGACGGCAGGTGCCGGACAGTCGCCGGGGGTGCTGCTGACGCTCATTCGTCGCTCCATCGGTCCTGGCGGAAGCACCCGCACCCGCTCGCGCGGGGGGTTGCTGCGACGTCGACGAGCCAGGTCTCTCGGTCGCTCTGGATGGGTTGGCTCAACGTAGGTCGGGCCTCAGACGCCTGGCAAGCATCCTTGACGTGTCAGGGCGGTGGTGCCTCAGCGCAGGACGGCCCCGAGCTCGTCGGCGGGAAGGCGTTCGGTGGGCTCACCCGGTGCCCGCCCGGACAACCAGATCACCGCCGCCCCGGACAGCACCACCAGCACGACCCCGCCCACCATCCACCCGGTGAGCCGGTCGCCGAGCAGCGCCGCACCGACCAACGCGCCCATCACCGGGTCGACCGCGAACAGCGTCCCGGCCACCCGCGGTGAGGTCAGCCGCACCGCCAGAAAGTCCAGGCTGAACGCCAGCGCCACCCCGAGCAGCCCGGAGCCGGCCAACGGCAGTAGGTCCCCGGACTGCACCAGCGGTACCGCGGGCACCGAGAATGGCGCGAGCACCACCGCCCCCACCGTCACGGATAGCGCCAGTCCGCCCAGTCCGGCGTCGTCGTCCCCGACCCGACCGGCCAGCACCGTGTACCCGCCGAAGGCGGCGGCCGCCCCGAGCCCGGCAAGCACCCCGACCGGATCGAGACCGCCCTGCGGCCCGGCGACGAGTGCGACCCCGATCAGCGTCAGCGCGGGGAGCAGACGTTGGGCACCGCGGGCACCCACCGCCGCGACGGCCAGCGGTCCGCAGAACTCCAGGGTGACTGCGACGCCCAGCGGGATGCGCTGGACCGCGTGGTAGGACAGCACGTTCATCGCCGCCATGGCGACGCCGTAGAGCACGATGCCGAACCAAGCCGACCGGCTACGACCGCGCAGCCGGGGGCGGGTCAGTAGGAGCAGGACGGCGGCGGCGATGGTCATCCGGAAGCCGGAGACCGCGGGGATCGGGAGCCGCCCGAAGAGTCCCTCGGCCAGGGCCGCCGACAGTTGGATGCCTGCGGAGCCGATCAGCACGCAGCCGGTGGCGATCAGCGCGCTGTGGCGCGGGGTGGAGCGCATGGGGATGTCCTCACGATGAGAGTCGGCGGGTTATGAGGGCAGCACCGGAGGCCCTGCGCGATGGACGCAGGGGCGAGGGTGCGGCCTCAGACCGCCGAGGGGCCGCGGCGCGCTGAGCAGCCGAGGAAGCTCATCGGGTCCATGCCGGGGACTGTACGCCCTGAGCCGCGGCACCCAGTGGCGGTTGATCCGATGAAGGTCGCCCGTGCGTCAACCCAGCGCGGCCGGGCTGGCGGCGCTCAGGTCCGGGCCAGCACTACCGGGCAGGTCGCCAGGTGGTCGTCGACCAGTCCGCAGGCCTGCATCGCCGCGTAGGCGGTGGTCGGTCCGACGAATCGGAAGCCCGCCTTCTTCAGCTCCTTGGCCAGGGCGGTGGAGGCCGGGGTCACCGCCGGGACATCCGCATACGTGGCCGGCGGCACCCGGTCGGCCACCGGGGTGGCGTGCGACCAGAAGATCGTGTCCAGGCTCCTGCCGTCCCGCTGCAACGCCAGCAGAGCACGGGCATTGGCGATGGTGGCCAGGATCTTGGCCCGGTTCCGGATGATCCCCGCATCGGACATCAGGCGGTGCACATCGGACTCGTCGTACTCGGCCACCACCGCCGGGTCGAAGTCGGCGAACGCGGCCCGGAAGCCCTCGCGCTTGCGCAGCACCGTGATCCAGGCCAGTCCGGATTGGAAGGCCTCCAACGACATCCGCTCGTACAGCGCGCGGTCGCCGTGGACCGGCACGCCCCACTCCTCGTCGTGATAGCGCTCGTACAGCGGATCGCCGTCGCCGAAGCAGCGGGCACCGGGGGTGGACTCCATGTCCGGCAGTCTGACGCACCGCACCCACATGTCCGCATGGTGGACATTCGTAGTCTGTCACTTGAGACGGACGGGCTGCCGGACTACCGTCACCAACCGCGCACGACACCGATCCACGCCGCCCCTGCGGTCTCGCCCGGCCGGACCAACAGTGCCGCCGCGCGACACCACCCACGACCCGGGAGCTGCCCGCATGACTGCCACCGCCACACCGCCCGCCCCGACCACGCCGGTGAACTCACCCGGCCGGGTCATCGCGGCGAGCCTGGTCGGTACCACCATCGAGTTCTACGACTTCTACGTCTACGCCACGGCGGCGGTGCTGGTCTTCCCCAAGCTCTTCTTCCCCTCCGCGGACCCCAGTACGGCGCTGCTGCTGTCCTTCGCCACCTTCGGTGCGGCGATGGTCGCCCGCCCGGTCGGCGCGATCTTCTTCGGGCACCTCGGCGACCGCAACGGCCGCAAATCCACCCTGGTCGCCTCGCTGCTGACCATGGGTGTGGCGACCTTCGTCATCGGTCTGCTGCCCACCTACGACGGGGTCGGGCTGCTCGCGCCGATCCTGCTGCTGATCATGCGGCTGGCCCAGGGTTTCGCGCTCGGCGGTGAATGGTCCGGTGCCGCGCTGGTCGCCACCGAGAACGCCCCCGCCGGCAAGCGCGCCTGGTACGGCACCTTCCCGCAGGCCGGGGCACCCATCGGCTTCATCATCGCCAACACGCTGTTCCTGATCATCAACGGGGTGCTCGGCCAGGACTCGCCGGAGTTCCTCAACTGGGGCTGGCGGATCCCGTTCCTGTTCTCCGCCGTGATGGTCATCGTCGGGCTGTGGGTGCGGCTCAAGCTGGTCGAGTCCGACGCCTTCAAGACCGCCGAGAAGGCCGGCAAGATCACCAAGCTGCCGCTCGGCACCACCCTCAAGCACCACTGGCGCGCGGTGCTGCTCGGCACCTTCATCATGCTGGCCACCTACGTGCTCTTCTACCTGATGACCACGTTCACGCTGACCTACGGCACCACCGCGGTCGAGCCCACCGACGCCGGCACCCACGGTCTGGGCATCCCCTACGTGCACTTTGTGCTGATGCAGGTCATCGGCGTGGTCTTCTTCGGGATCTTCACCTTGCTCTCCGGCCCGGTCGCCGACCAGATCGGTCGCCGCAAGCTGCTGATCTGGGTGACCAGCCTGATCGCGGTCTTCGGGCTGACCTTCGACGTGTTCCTCATGGTCCGTGAGGACGTGGCCTTCACCGGAGCACTGGCTCAAGCGTTCCTGGTCATCGGCTTCACCCTGATGGGCGTCACCTTCGGACCGATGGGCGCGATCCTGCCCGAGCTGTTCCCCACCACCGTGCGCTACACCGGCTCCGCCATCGCCTACAACGTGTCCTCGATCCTGGGTGCGGCGCTGGCCCCGATCATCGCGCTGGAACTGTGGAAGGCCGCGGACGGGTCGACCTGGATCGTCGGGCTGTACCTCACCGGCGCGGCGGTGCTGACGCTGATCGCGCTGGTGCTGTCGCGGGAGACGAAGGACCAGGACTACTCGCGGGTGGATTGACCTGCGCGCCTGAGGCCGGTGGTCCCTGCGGGGGTGCCGGCCTCTGGTGTGTCCGGGGGTGCTACCCGATCGACGCCAGCGCCTTGCGCACCCGTTTCTCGCTCACCGGCACCGGCGTCCCGATCTGCTGCGCGAAGAGGGACACCCGCAATTCCTGGATCATCCACCGCACGTCCTCGACCGCTGTCAGTTCGGCGGGCACCGGGGCGCGGGAGGTCACACGTGCCCGGGTCTGACCGAGCAGCTGTTCCAGGTCGTGCACCTGCCAGGCGAGTTGCTCGTCGCGGGTGGGGTTGTCCCCGGCCTTGTCCAGGCGGTGGGTGGCGGCGCGCAGGTAGCGGGGGAGCTGGGCGAGGCGGTCGGTGCCGGTGGCGGAGATGAATCCGTCGTAGACCAGGGAGCCGAGCTGGTCCTTGACGTCCTGGACGGTGCCGAGCAGGGCGAGGGAACGGGTGCCGCGGATCGCGGAGTCGAGGTCGCGGGCAGCGGTGAGGACCTGGACCAGGGTGCCGACCAGCTGGTGGACGGTGTCTTCCAGGCGGTCGCGAACGGCGGCGCGCAGGGCGGTGTAGCTGTCGGCGGTGTGGACCATGGTGGCGGGTCGTCCGGCCAGGTGGGCGGTGAGGAGCTGGTCGGCGGCGGCCAGTTGCAGGTCGGTGACCAGCGCCTCGGTGCTGGGGTAGGGGCTGGCGGCGAGGGCGAGTGATTGGGGTCCGGTCCAGCGGCTGGTGATCCGGCCGGGGGCGAGTCCGACGTCGAGCACCAGCAGGCGGCGGAGCCCGCGGTGGTGCGCGGTGGCCTGTTCACCGGCATCGGCGAGCACCTGGACGCGCACGGTGCCGGAGGGCTGCTCGACCAGGGCGGGGTAGCCGCGGACGGTCAGGCCCTCCACCTGCGCCTCGACCCGCTCGGGCAGCGTGCCATCGGGGAGTTCGGGCCAGGTGGTCAGGTCGGTGTCGGTGACACCGGGGACCACCGGCAGCGGGGTGGCGATCGACGTGGTCGACGGTCGGCGCGGGGTGGGGTGCTTCTCCCTGGTCCCGACGGCCTCGGCCATCGCGTCCCGGACCGCGCTGCGCACGGCGGTCGACACCGCGTCCTGGGTGCGGGCCGCGAGTCGGCGCTGGAGCACTGCCAGATCCTTGCCCTCGTCGACCACCCGTCCGCGGTCGTCCTCGACCCGGAAGGTCACGCGCAGGTGTGCGGGCAGCCGGTCGTCGTCGAAGGCATCCGCGGGCACGTCGACATCCCGCAGCGCGCGCACCGCCTGCCGGAAGCTCTCCGGGAAGGACGGGGCGGCATCCCCGGCGCGAACGGTGTCCTCCCAGGAGGCGGTGTGACCGTCCAACCAGGCGACGACATCGCGGGCGACATCCGGGGCGGGCACCAACTGGACGCGGACCGGCTTGGGCAGTGCCCGGATGGTGGCGGTGGCCAACTCCTCGCGTAGCCCCGGCACCAACCAGTCGAATCCGTCCGGCTGCACCCGGGCCAGTGCGACCAGCGGCAGGTGCACAGTGATTCCGTCAGCGTCCGCGCCGGGCTGGAACTGGTAGGTCAGCGGCAGACGCAGATCGCCCTGCGGCCAGGCGGAGGGGAAGTCGGACTCGTCCACGGCGGCGTCGTCGGCGACCAGCAGTTCCCGGGTGAAGCTGAGCAGGTCGGGCTGCTCACGGCGGGCGGTCTTCCACCACTGGTCGAAGTGCCGCGCGGAGACCACGGTGTCCGGGATGCGCTCGTCGTAGAAGTCGAAGAGCGCGTCGTCATCGACCACCAGGCCACGACGACGGGAGCGCGCCTCCAGGTCCTCGGCCTCGCGCAGCAGCCGACGGTTCTCGGCGAAGAACGCGTGGTGGGTGGTCCACTCGCCCTCGACCAACGCGTGCCGGATGAACAGCTCCCGGGCCTGCTCGGGGTCGACCTTGGCGAACAGCACCCGACGTCCGGTGACAATGGGCACGCCGTAGAGGGTGACCCGCTCGGTGGCCATCGCCGCGCCCTGCTTGGTGGACCAGGTGGGCTCGGAATAGCTGCGCTTGACCAGGTGCGCGGCCAGATCCTCGGCCCACTCCGGCTGGATGCGCGCGACATCGCGGCCCCACAGCCGGGAGGTCTCGACCAACTCGCCGGCCATCACCCAGGCCGGTGGCTTCTTGGCCAGCGCCGATCCCGGGAAGATCGCGAAGCGTGCACCGCGTGCGCCCAGGTACTCGTTGCGGGGGCGGTTGTCCTTGCGCGAGGTCTTCTGGGCGGAGGCGCGGACCTCGGTGACCTCCTGCATGCCGAGCTGGGACAGCAGCCCGGCGAGCAGGGCGACATGAATCCGGTCGCCGTCCCACTCCAGGCGCAGCGACCCCTTGGTCAGGTCCGCCCGCGCGGCGGTCAGAGCGTCGGCGTCCCGGTCGGAGCGGCGCGGTGGGGCCAGGGTGATGCCCAGCGGCTTGGCCAACTCCTTGAGCTGGGTCACCACGTCCTGCCACTCGCGCAGCCGCAGGTAATTCAGGTGCTCGGCCTTGCACAATCGCCGGAATGCCGAGCCGGACAGTTCCCGCTGCGCATCCCGGATGTACTGCCAGAGATTCAGATAGGACAGGAAGTCCGAGGTGCTGTCCGCGAACCGCCCGTGCATCGCGTCGGCCTGGGGGCGGGTCTCCACCGGGCGCTCGCGCGGGTCCTGGATGGACAGCGCGGCGGCGATGATCATCACCTCACGGGCGACATTGCGGCGCCCGCCCTCGACGATCATCCGGGCCAGTCGCGGGTCCATCGGCAGCTGCGCTAACGCTCGCCCGGTGTCGGTCAGTCGGGTGCCGCGCGGAGTCTGCTCCAGCGCGTGCAACTCGGTGAGCAACTGCACGCCGTCCCGCACCGCCCGCACATCCGGCGGGTCCACGAACGGGAACTGCGCCACATCCTCCGGCCCGTTCGCCACACCCACCGCGACCATCTGCAAGATCACCGACGCCAGCGAGGTGCGCAGGATCTCGGGCTCGGTGAATCGTGGTCGGGAGGTGAAGTCGTCCTCGGAGTACAGCCGGATCGCGATGCCGTCAGCGACACGGCCACACCGGCCGGACCGCTGATTGGCCGACGCCTGGGAGATCGGCTCGATGGGCAGGCGCTGCACCTTGGTGGCCTTGGAGTAGCGCGAGATGCGGGCGGTGCCCGGGTCGACGACGTAGCGGATGCCTGGCACGGTCAGCGATGTCTCGGCGACGTTGGTAGCCAGCACGACCCGGCGGGTGCCGTGCGGCTGGAACACCCGGTGCTGCTCGGCGGCGGACAGTCGGCCATAGAGCGGCAGCAGTTCCACCGCATCTGGGCGTCGCTGATCGGTGACGCGGGAGCCCAGGTGGCTGCGCAATGCCTCCTCAGCGTCCCGGATCTCCCGTTCTCCGGACAGGAACACCAGTACGTCGCCCGGCCCCTCGTGGGCGAGCTCGTCCACCGCCTCGCAGATCGCTGTCATCAGGTCGCGGTCCTCGCGGGCCGGAGCCTTCGACGTCGGTCCCTGATTCGGGTCATCCGTGGGAGCATCCGGTGACAGCGGCCGGTACCGGATCTCCACCGGGTACGTCCGACCGGTGACCTCGACCACCGGCGCGGGCTCCCCGTCGGCATCCGCGAAGTGCGCAGCGAACCGCGCCGAGTCGATGGTGGCCGAGGTGATGATCAGCTTCAGATCCGGACGACGCGGCAGCAGCCGGGCCAGGTACCCCAGGATGAAGTCGATATTCAACGACCGCTCATGCGCCTCGTCGATGATCAGGGTGTCGTAGGCGCGCAGCTCCGGATCACGCTGGATCTGCGCCAGCAGGATGCCGTCGGTCATCACCTTGACCAGCGTCCGTTCCGACGACTCGTCGGTGAACCGCACCTGATACCCGACCAGCTCCCCGATGCCGGTGCCCAGCTCCTCGGCGATCCGCTCCGCGACGGTGCGCGCGGCGATCCGACGCGGCTGGGTGTGCCCGATCTGCCCGTCCCGACCGCGGCCGAGTTCGAGCGCGATCTTGGGCAGCTGGGTGGTCTTGCCGGAGCCGGTCTCGCCCGCGACGATCACCACCTGGTGCTCCCGGATCGCGTCGGCGATCTCGGCCCGGCGCGCGGAGACCGGCAGCTGCTCGGGGTAGGCGACCGGCGGCAGGACGACGGCGCGGCGGGCGTCGGCCAGGGCGGTCAGGCGACGGGTGCGTCGGGCGGGGTCGTCGCCGGTCGGACGGCGGGTGCGTCGGGTGGGGTCATCACCGGTTGGCCGGCTGCGGCGGGGCGGGTCATCCGTGGTCGGACGGCCACCATGACCGCTGCGGGTGCCCTGCGGTTCGGTGCCGGTGGACTCCTCGCGACTCCCGGGCCGCCGCCCCCGACCGCCCCGACGTCGACGCGGCCGACCCTCCGGGCGTGCACCGTCGCCGACGGGACCACCGGGATCGGCGGTCGGCGGGGTGGGATCGGCGGGAGTCACGACCCGTCATTGTCGCCGCTGGCGGAGCGTGTGCGCGAATGGATTCGCGGTGGGCGGACTGCTCAGCGGATAGTGTCCGGCTGCTCCCGCCGCGCGTTCCCAGCCAGCGCCAGGCTCAGCACGATGAACGCGCCCACCACCAGCAACGACTGCCGCGTCCCCACCGCCGCGGCCAGCAACCCCAGCAACGGCGGTGCCGCCAGCGAGGTCACCGTGCTGAAGGAGGTCACCACCGACACCCGCACACTGGCCCGCAGCGGATCGTCCGCGGCCGCGGTGGTGGCGATCGGGTTGCCCAGTGCCGCACCGAATCCCCAGAGGATCACCCCGACCCAGGCCAGGGCCAGTGACGGCCCGGTGACGAACAGCAGTAACCCGATCAGCGCCGACACCCCGGATAGGCGGAGCACCAGAACCCGGCCGAAACGGTCGATGAGCCGGGTGCCGCCGATCCGGACCAGCGTCATCGCCGCCACGAAGCTGCCATAGGCCAATGCCCCGACATCCTCATTCGCCGCGAAGCCCTCCACCACGGCCAGTGGCAGCCAGGTGCCCGCGGCGCCCTCGGTCAGGGAGGCGGCCATCAACACCAGCCCGAGCAGCAGGGTGCGCCGCTCCCGCCAGGCCGATAGTGCCTCACGTGCCGCCCCGCCCCGGGTCGCAGCGCGGCTCCCCGCCAGGGTGATCGAGGTCGCGGGCCGGATCAGCAGCGCTCGCAGCACCGTGGCCCCCGCAAGTACGACGACCACCTGCACCCCGATGCCCAGTCCGGCCCGGGCGAATCCCGCCGCGATCAGCGCACCGAGCGCGGCCCCGACGGAGAACATGGCGTGGAACTGCGGCATGATCGCCCGGCCCATCCGCTGCTCCACCGCGGCGGCGCTGACGTTGATCGACACGTTGGTCAGCGCACTGGACACCCCGTTGATCAGTGCACCGGGAATGAACACGGCCACCGATCCGGTGAAGGCCGCAGTCGCCAGCAGGCCGAAGCCGACCAGATGCCCGAGCACCCCCGCCGCCAACGTCGCCCGCGCGCCGATCCGGGTCACCACCGCACCGCTGGACAGCGCCCCGATCAGCGACCCGACGCCACCGACGATTAACAGCTGACCGAGCCGCGCCGCGTCGATGTCCAACGCCGTCATCAGCGACGGCAACCGGCTGGTCCAGGAGACGTTGAGGATGCCGAAGAGCGCGAATTGGCACAGCAGAGCGAGCCGGGCGCGGGTGGGCATGGCCGTCACCGTAGCGGTCGATAAATCCCTGGACAGTGCGTCACCAGCGGTTCTAGGGTCGTCCTCATGTGGATCTGACCGGCCCCGAGTCCCCTCGTCCTGACTCCCGCCGACCCCTCGTGCGTGTCGGCAGCCGGTGGTGATCCCTCATGTCTCTCCAGTCCTCTACGCCCGTCCTGCGCGCCACGGGTCTGTCCCGGGCCTACGGCGACCGCCGGGTGCTCACGGATCTGTCCTTCGCGGTCGACCCCGGGCACCGGCTCGGCCTGGTCGGGGAGAACGGCATCGGCAAGTCGACGCTGCTGCGCCTGCTCGCCGGGGTCGAGGAGCCGGACACCGGTGAGGTGCAGCGGCCCGCCGATCTCGCCTACCTGGCGCAGGAGCCGCCCTTTGGTGCGGACGCCAGCATTGACGACGTGATCGGGGCGGCGCTGTCCGAGGTGCGGGCGGTGGCGGCCGACCTTGAGGCGGCGGCGCTGGCGCTCGCGGAGGGCACCGAGGAGGCGGCCACCCGGTACGACCTGGCGCTCGCCCATGCCGAGGCCGCCGAGGTGTGGGACGCCGACGGCCGGGCCCAGCGGGTGTTGGCGGGCATCGGGCTCGGGGAGTTGGACCCCACCCGGGTCTCCGGTTCGCTGTCCGGCGGGCAGCGGTCCCGACTGGCGCTGGCCGCGGTGCTGGTCCGTCGTCCCCGGGCGGTGCTGCTGGACGAGCCGACCAACCATCTGGACGACGACGCGGCGGAGTTCCTGGCGACCGCGTTGGCGGAGCTGCCGGGTGCGGTGGTGCTGGCCAGCCATGATCGGGTGTTCCTGGATGAGGTGGTGACCGAGATCCTCGACCTGGACCCCGGGTTGGACGGTCCGCGGGTGGTCGGCGGGACGTACACCGACTTCCGGGAGGCCAAGCGGATCGCTCGGGAGCAGTGGCAGCAGCGCTGGCTGGCCGAACGCGAGGAGCTGTCCGCGCTGCGGTCCTCGGTGGCCCCGGACGGCAAGGCCCGTCAGGTGGTGCACGGCCGCGCGATGAAGGACCGGAACAAGATGTCCTACGGGCGGCACGGCGACTTCGTGCAGCAGCAGGTGGGTCGCCGGGTGCGCAACGCCCAGCGACGACTGGACGACCTGGAACGCGAGCAGGTGCGTCGTCCGCCCCGGGAGCTGCGGTTCGCCGCCCCGTTGACCGCCGCGACCCGGCGGGAGGGCACGCTGATCTCGGTGCGGGATGTGGTGGTGCCCGGGCGGGTGAGTATCCCGGCGCTGGATGTGCACGCCGACACCGCGCTGCTGGTCACCGGCCCGAACGGCTCCGGCAAGTCGACGCTGCTGCATGTGCTGGCGGGCGATCTGGTGCCGACCATCGGCACGGCGTGGCGGGCGAAGGGCGCGACGGTGGCGCTGTTGGAGCAGGACGTGGGCCTGGCCGACGACGACCGGACGCCGCGGGCGGTGTACGACCTGGTGACTGCCCGGTTCTCCGACCCGGTGCCGTTGCAGGAGCTGGGGCTGGTCGCGCCGCGGGATCTGGACCGTCCGCTGCGGGAGCTGTCGGTGGGGCAGCGGCGACGGGTGGTGTTGGCCCTGCTGGTCGCGCAGACCCCGGATGTGCTGCTGCTGGACGAGCCGACCAACCACATCTCCCTGGCGCTGGCGGATGAGCTCGGCGACGCGCTGCGCTCCGCACCGGGGGCGGTGGTGGTGGCCTCGCACGACCGCTGGTTGCGGCGGGGGTGGCACGGCGACGAGCTGACCCTGATGCCTACCCTGAACGCATGAGCACCGAGGAGCGCGCCGCCCAGGCGCTGGCCGAGTCCGGCATCGCCCACACGATCACCCGGCACGGTCCGGTGGGATCATTGGCCGAGGCCGCGGCGGCCCGGGGCGTCCAACCGGAGGACATCGTGAAGACCCTGGTGGTGCGCCGGGGTGAGGACGACTACCTGTTCGTGCTGGTGCCGGGCGGGCGGTCGATCTCCTGGCCGAAGCTGCGCGACCTGCTCGGGGTGAAGCGGATGTCGATGCCGGATGCGGCCACCGCGAAGGAGGTCACCGGTTACGAGCGCGGCACCATCACTCCCTTCGGGTCGTTGCGGGCCTGGCCGGTGATCGCCGATGCGACGGTGCCGGGGCGGACGGTGTCGATCGGCGGGGGCGGGCACGGGGTGGGTGCGACGCTGGACGCGGACGACATGATCCGGGTGCTGGGTGCCACCGTGGCGGATGTGACGGAGCCTGAACCGGTCGCGTGACGTTCATGTGCAGGTCAAGGGACTGTTGCGTGCCTCGGGAACGACACGGGGTGTCGACGCGTTCTTCTGGGTGTGTCACGGCGGCCGCCTCGGTCTCCGGGCGGCGGGTCCAGCGGATGCGGACCGCTCGCACCGGGGGCATGATCCTCCGGCCGCACCTTCGATAGAGCCGAGGACCGATGGACCCGAATGACGACCCCACCCGTGTCGGTGGGATCGACGTGGCGACCGCGGACGGTCGCACGCTGGTCCGCTTGTGGGGGGAAGTGGACGGGGCGCTGCGCGCTGATGCGAGCACGTCGATGGCCCAGGCACTGAGCACTGACCGGCCAATCCTGGTGGACGCCACCGGTCTGAGCTTCATCGACTCCTCCGGGCTGGCCTTTCTGCTGCAACTGCACTTGGCGGCGGGGGAGACCGGACAGCGGGTAACGCTGCGCGACCCGGACCGTCAGGTGATCGACCGCCTGGCGCTGATCGGGATGGAGCAGGAGTTCGAGGTGGAGGGCACCCCGGTTCAGGTCTGAGAATCACGGGGCGTTCGACTGTCCACAGCGCGGCCGCCACGCCGGTGGTCCCCAGCCGATGCAGCGGGTGCACGGATGTGTCGGTGAGCGCGGCTAGTTTCGGGGTATGCGGCTGTTGCACACCTCGGACTGGCACCTGGGTCGGACCCTGCACGGGGTCGACCTGACGGCGCACCAGTCCGCGTTCTGCGACCACCTGGTGGAGCTTGTCACCGAGCACCGGGTGGACGCCGTGCTGATCGCCGGGGATGTCTACGACCGGGCCATCCCGCCGGTGGAGTCCGTGCAGCTGCTGTCCGCGACATTGCGTCGGTTGGCGGAGCGGACCACCGTGATCCTTACCCCCGGCAACCACGACTCCGCGGCGCGCCTGGGCTTTGGTGCGGAGCTGCTCACCGATCGGGTGCGCATCCTGGCCGACCAGCGTCGGATCGACACCCCGGTCCGGCTACCCGGTGGTGACGGGCCGGAGGTGCTCATCTACGGCCTGCCCTACCTCGACCCGGATGTCGCCCGGCACACCCTGGCCCCGGAGGGAGAGGTGTTGCCCCGCTCGCACGCCGCGGTGCTCGGTGCCGCGATGGATCGGGTGCGGGAGGATTTGGCGGCGCAGGGGCAGGTCCGCTCGGTGGTGCTGGCGCACGCCTTCGTGGTGGGCGGCCAGGCCAGTGACTCCGAGCGGGACATCCGGGTCGGCGGAGTGGATCACGCTCCAGCCGGGATCTTCGACGGGATCGACTATGTGGCGCTCGGCCACCTGCACGGCCCGCAGCGGATCACCGACACCATCCGGTACTCCGGATCGCCGCTGGCCTACTCCTTCTCCGAGGCGCGCCAGCACAAATCGACCACCCTGGTGGAGCTGGACGGCACCGAGCCCGCGCGCGTGACCCTGTTGCCCGCACCCGTGCCCCGCGCCATGACCGACCTGACCGGCACGCTGGACCAGATCCTGGCCACGGAGGGGCATGGCGACGACTGGGTCCGGGTCACCGTCACCGACCCTGCCCGACCGGGAGACCTGTTCCGCCGAGTGAAGGCCCGGTTCCCGCACGCCTTGGTCATCCAGCACCAACCGCCGGTCTCCGCGTTGACCCGCAACACCGCCACGATCACGCCGGGGCGCGACCCGTTGGAGGTGGTCGGCGACTTCATCGCCCATGTCGGCGGTGCCGCGCCCACACCGCAGGAGGCGGCTGTGCTGCGTACGGCCTATGAGCAGGTCATCGCAGCGGAGCGGAGCGCCTGATGCGCCTGCACACCCTGACCCTGCACGCAGTGGGCCCGTTCGCCGGGCGGTACACCGTCGACTTCGCGGCGCTGTCCGCCGGCGGGTTGTTCCTGCTGGAAGGTCCGACCGGTGCCGGCAAGTCCACGATCATCGACGCGGTGGTGTTCGCGCTCTACGGCAAGGTCGCGGCCGCCTCGGCGAGTGAGGACCGGCTGCGCAGCGCCTTCGCCGACGAGAGTGTCGAGTCCGTGGTGGACCTGTGCTTCGAGACCGGGCACGGCGTCTACCGGGTGCGCCGGACTCCTGCCTATGACCGGCCCAAGAAGCGCGGCACCGGCACCGTCCGGCAGCAGGCCACCGTGAAACTGTGGCGACTGACCGCCGTGCCTGACGACCCTCAGGCCGAACCGGTGGGGGAGATCGTCTCCACCCGACTGGACGAGGCCGGTGCGGAGCTGACCCGGATCATCGGGCTGGAACGTGGGCAGTTCGTGCAGACGATGGTGCTGCCGCAGGGTGAGTTCGCGAGCTTCCTGGCCGCTGAGCCGGAACAGCGCCGGATGCTGTTGCAGCGGATCTTCGGCACCGAGATCTACGACCGGGTGGAGCAGCAGCTGGCCGAGGCGCGGCGCGCCGCCGAACGCGAGGTGGAGAGCAGCCGGGCCGCGGTGCAGAGCGCAGTGGACCGGTTCGCGGGGGCTGCCCAACTCACCGAACCGTTGACCGCGCGGGTGGCGGAAGACCTGCCCGCCGTGGTGCAGGAGATCGGTGAGCTGTCGAGCGCGGTGCGTGCCACGGCGGCTGCCAGCGCGACCACGGCGGAGGCGACTGCTGCCCGGGCGGCGCAGTCCGCGGAGCAGGTGCAGGCCGCGGTGGAGCGGGTTCGGCGGGTGGAACGGTGGGCGGCTCTGACCGCCGAGCAGGCGCAGTTGGTCGCACGGTCCGCGCAGCACGACCGCGACCGTGAACGGGTGGACCTGGCGCGCCGGGCCGGGGCGGTCGCTCCGCTGCTGCGCGGATGGGACGAGTCCCGCGAGCGGGTGACCTCCGCTGCGAAGGAGCTGGACGCGGCGGTGGACCGGGTGCCCGCCGGGTGGTTCGACGGGGTGGCTTTCCCGGGGTGGAGGGGGCAGGGGCGTTCGATCGCGCGCGATGCGCTGACGGGTGCCTTCGACGGCGGGCCGGACCTGGGCGTGGGCTCGGATCTGGGCGTGGGGGCCGACCTGAACGTGGACCCGGCTGCCGTGGCAGAGCTGACCGCGTGGCGCGACCGGGCTCGGGACCACGTCGCCACACTGTCCCGGTTGGTCGACCTCGAATCCGCGCTGGACCGGCGCGCCGAGGTGCTGCACCAGCTCCGTGCCGCCGCCGACCGCTGCCGGACTGCCGTCACCGAGCTGGACCTGGCGCTGGCCCAGCGGCCACAGGAGCGGGTGGAGCTGGTCGCCGCCCTGGACGCCGCCACCGAGCTCGCCCACACCATTCCCTCCCGGGAGCAGACCTGGCGTACCGCCACCGAGGTGTTGGCTGCCGTCCGCGAGCATGCCGACGTCGCAGCGCAGCACACCCGGGCGACCCAGACCCGGGGCCAGGCAGCAGCGGCCGCCGTTGAGGCCGCTGAGCGCGAGCACGCCCTGCGTCAGGCCCGGCTGCGCGGCATCGCCGGGGAACTGGCCGGGACGTTGACCGACGGCGAGCCGTGCCCGGTGTGCGGTGCGGTGGAGCACCCGGCACCGACCGCGCTGGCCGCCGACCACA
Source organism: Cellulomonas sp. NPDC089187 (assembly GCF_040685135.1). Taxonomy (NCBI): domain Bacteria; kingdom Bacillati; phylum Actinomycetota; class Actinomycetes; order Micrococcales; family Cellulomonadaceae; genus Cellulomonas; species Cellulomonas sp. NPDC089187. Next base: position 581,316 of record NZ_JBFBHI010000004.1, read on the forward strand.
TCACCGCGGAGCAGGTCGAGGCCGCCGAGGAGCTGCGCCGTCAGGCGGAGGAGCGGCTGCGCGTCGCCGAGTCCGAGGTCAGCGCGCTGAGCAGTCGACTGTCCGCACTGGCCGAGCGCACAGGTGGTCGCGACCTGGACGCCGCCGAATCGGAGGTGCGCTCCACCGCAGCCGCGCTGGACGAGGCCCGTGCCGCTGAGGCCGACCGCCGACGCTGCGCCGACCGGCTCGCCGCGCACGACGGGGCCACCGAGGAGCTGCGCACCCGCCGGGAGTCCGCCGTCACCGAGCAGACCGGCGCGGAGCACGCCGCCGAGCAGGCCGAGCGCGACCTGGACGCCGACCGGACCGAGGTGGCCGCGGCACGGGACGGGCACCCCACGGTGGCGGCCCGGCAGAGCGCGGAACGTTCCCGGGCCGAGGCGGCGGATGCGGTGCTGGATGCCTGGGGGGCGCTGGCAGCTGCCCGGACCGCGGTGGCGGACTGGCGGCAGCGGGTCGACGACGCCCTGCGGCAATACGACTTTGTCGACGACACCGGCGCACCGGACGCCGATGCCGCGCGCGCGGGGGTGTTGGACCCGGCTGACACCGCGGCACTCGACGCCGCCGTGCGCGGACACCTCGCGGATGTGGACCGGGTGACCGCCGGGCTGGCCGAGCCGGAGCTCGCCGGGATCGACGCCACCACCGACCTCGACGCCGCCCGCGCCGAGCAGGAACGGGTCACAGCCGTCGCCGCCGAACACCGGGCGCTGGCGGAGCAGGCGGCAGCCGCCGCCGCAGTGGACCGTGGCCGGGCCGAGGACGCCGCCGACGCGGAGGTCCAGGTCCGGGCGGCCGCGGATAGCGCGGCCGAACTGCTGCGCCGGTCCGCACCGATCAGCCGGATGGCGCGGCTGGCGGCCGGGCAGGACGGGGGTCAGGGACTCTCGCTCGGCACCTACGTGTTGCAGCGCCGGTTCGAGGATGTGGTCGCGGCCGCGAACGACCGGCTGCGGCCGATGTCCGACGGGCGGTTCGAGCTGGTCACCTCGCAGGAGAAGGAGTCCCGCAGCCGCAAGGTCGGTCTGGGGCTGCGGATGGTCGACCACCACAGCGGCGACGTGCGCAGCACCCGGACCATCTCCGGGGGCGAGACCTTCTACGTGTCGCTGTGCCTCGCGCTCGGACTCGCGGATGTGGTCAGTGCGGAGGCCGGGGGGATCGAGCTGGGCACCCTGTTCATCGACGAGGGCTTCGGCAGCCTCGACCCTGAGATGCTGGACGCGGTGCTGACCGAGTTGGCGCACCTGCGGGCTGGTGGCCGGGTGGTCGGGTTGGTGTCCCATGTCGAGGCGATGAAGTCCGCCATCGCAGAGCGGATCGCGGTGCGGCGGCGGGCGGACGGGTCGTCCTCGCTGACCGTGATCGCGGGGTGAACGGGCGCGACGTCCTGGACGTGGACCGCTGGCGCGGGCACCGGGGCGGGGATCGCAGGGGTCGCGACCTGGACGTGCGTCTCGGCGCTGGCCCACGTGGCCGGCGTCGGCGAGGTCACCACGTCCAGCCACGTGCGGTCAGCTCCACCTCCTCGCGCAGCCGCTCCCACGGGTCGCCCTTCGCCCGGGGCAACACCTCCACCCCGGCCAGCCGACAGGCCTCCGCCAGCAACTGGTCGTAGGCCATCTGACCGGCGATGATCCGCTCCGCCCGGGCCCACGCATGCGGGTCGTCCTCCAGCCGTCGCAGGTGTTGGGCGACGATGCCGAGCCGGGTCTGCACCAGCAGCGCGTCGAAGGGGTCGGGGAACCGGGCCAGTGCCGTCCGGGCCCGCTGTCGGCGTTGGCGCAGCACCAGGACGGCACCGGTGACCGTCGCCGGAATCAGCACCACGAGCAGCCAGGACCACGTCATCGTCAGGACCCCGGGACCAGGGTAAATCCGGGTTGATCGGGCGGCACGGGCGAATTCGAACCGGAGGCGAGTGCCGTGGTCACCCTGAGACGAAATCGCCCGCTGATCTGGGAATCCGGGGGTGACTCGGGGGAATCCCCGATGGGGCGAGAGCTGCCCTCCTCAGTACGTTCGACACGGCTCGCGCCAGGGAGGTGCGGGTCTCACGCGGTACGAGGAGAGGGAATCCCCATGACGACCACAGCAGCGATCGCCACGGCGCGCGGGCTGGTCAAGACCTACGGCTCGGGCGAGGCCGCCGTCCGTGCGTTGGATGGCGTGGATGTGGACTTCGAGCGCGGGCGGATGACCGCGATCATGGGCCCGTCCGGCTCCGGTAAGTCGACGCTGATGCACTGCATGGCGGGCCTGGACCGGGTGGATGCCGGTCAGGTGGAGGTTGATGGGGAGCCGGTCTCCCGGATGAACGAGCGCGAGCTGACCAAGCTGCGTCGCACCCGGTTGGGCTTTGTCTTCCAGGCGTTCAACCTGGTGCCGACCCTGACCGCGCTGGAGAACATCACCCTGCCGCTGGACATCGCCCGCAAGCCGGTGGACCGCGAGCTGTTGGATCAGGTGGTGGAGGCGGTCGGTCTGCGGGATCGGCTCTCGCACAAGCCCGGTCAGCTCTCCGGTGGTCAGCAGCAGCGGGTGGCGTGTGCCCGCGCGCTGGTCACCCGGCCCGCGGTGGTGTTCGCCGACGAGCCGACCGGCAACCTGGACTCCACCTCCTCCGGTGAGGTGCTGGGCTTCCTGCGCCGCTCGGTGGAGGACCTGGGCCAGTCGGTGGTGATGGTCACCCACGACCCGACCGCCGCGTCCTACGCACACCGGGTGTTGTTCCTGGCCGACGGTCGCCTGGTCGCCGACGTGAAGGACCCGACGCCGGACACGGTGCTGTCCACGCTGAGCTCCCTCACCGCGCAGCGGGCCGGGGCGGTGGGCTGATGTCCCGGGTGGGATGGCGCTCGATCCGGGCGCATCTGGGTCGCTTCGCCCTGTCGCTGTTGGCGGTGACGCTGGGCGTGGCCTTCGTGGCGGGGACATTTTCCCTGCGGTCGGCGATGTCCGGCTCCTTCGACGGGATCGTGGAGAGCTCCGCGGGCGGCGACGTGTACCTGCAGGCACCGACCAATGACACCGACACGGCCGTGTCCGGCGGCTTCGGCGCCACCGGGGTGCCGATCTCACTGGTCGACGAGGCCGAGCAGATCGACGGGGTGGAGCGTGCCGAGCCGACGCTCTCCGTGCCGGTGGTGCTCGTCGGCGCGGACGGCACCGCAGTCCGCGGCGGGATGGCACCCAGCATGGCGATGCTGTGGGCCGCCGATGACCCGTCCTGGACTGTGCTCGAGGGCCGGGGCCCGCAGAACGCGGACGAGATCGCCCTGGAGAAGGTCACCCTGGAGCACGCCGGACTGTCGGTGGGGGACACCACCACGATCGTGCTGGCCGGTGAGCTGACCGAGGTCACCGTGGTCGGCCAGCTCGACATCGACGCCGCCATGATGGGCGCAACCATCGTGCTGGTGGACGCCGAGAGCGGGATGGCCCGGCTGTCCCCCGACGGCATGGTCGACAACATTGAGGTGACCGCTGCTGAGGGCGTCGACCCCGAGACCCTGGTGGAGAGGTTGGCCCCGCTGACCGGCAGCTCGGTGCGGGCGGTGACTGGCGAGTCGCTGCGTGCGGACACCAAGGAGAGCATCGACGAGATCCTGGGCTTCGTCACCACGTTCCTGCTGATCTTCGCCGGGATCGCGTTGTTCGTCGGCGGGTTCATCATCTCCAACACCTTCGCGATGTCCGTCCGCCAGCGGATGCGGGAGTTCGCGTTGCTGCGTGCGGTCGGGGCGTCGCCGGCGCAGGTGTTCGGATCGATCGTGTTGCAGGCCGCTGTGGTCGGTGTGCTCGGGTCGGTGCTCGGTGTGGCCGCCGGTTTCGGGCTGGTCGAGGTCATTCGTGTGGTGATCGGCTCCATGGGCATGGACATGGGCACCTCGGTGCCGGTCGATGTCACGACCATCGTGGTCTCGCTGCTGGTGGGCACGTTGGTCAGCGTGTTGGCCGCCGCGGTGCCCGCCCGACGCGCTGCGCTGGTCCCGCCGGTGGAGGCGATGCGTGAAGAGGTCGTCACCGGGGAGAAGTCGCTGCGCCTGCGTTCGATCATCGGCACGGTGCTGGTGGGTCTGGGCCTGGCCGCGGTGATCGCCGCGGTCGCCAACCCTGGGCTCGACTGGGCGTTGACCGCTGATGGGCTGGGTGCGGCTGCGGTGCTGGTCGGGGTGCTCATGCTGTCCCCGGTGCTGGCCCGCGCGGTGATCCGGGTGTTGGCCTGGCCGTTCGTCGTGCTCCTGCGACCGATCGGTCGACTGGCCCGCGGCAATGTGGTCCGTCACCCGCGGCGCACGGCCAACACCGCCGGCGCGCTGATGATCGGCATGGCGCTGGTCGGTGCGGTCTCGGTGATCGCGGTCTCCGCCAAGTCGTCGATGTCGGAGATCATCGACTCGCAGATGGACAGCGACTTTGTGCTGACCGAGATGACTGGGGCGGTGCCCGCGGAGCTGATCGATCAGGTCCGTGAGCTGCCGGATGTCGAGGCGGTCGACGCGATGGGCTTCACCACCGCCCAGGTGGCCGTCGGGGATCTGCCGTCCTCTGCGCAGATCGTCGCGGGTATGCCCGAGGGGGTCTTCGGCCGGTCGCTGAACGTTGAGGTGACCGAGGGTGACCTCGCGTCATTGGCGGACGGGCAGCTGGTGGTCAAGGAGGAGAACGCCGAGGCGGCGGGCTGGAAGCTGGGCGACTCGGTGACGATCACCGGCCAGTCCGGTCAGTTCACGGCGACCATCGGTGCACTGATCTCCACCGAGACGATCGGCGCCCCGTTCATGATGCCGGCGGACGGTTTTGACGAGTTGGTGCCCCCCGCGTTGCGGCAGTACGACACCGTGATGGTGCATGCGGTGCCGGGTGTTGACCTGGATGCGGTGCACGATCAGCTGGTCGAGGTGGCCAAGCCCTACGTGGTGGTCTCGGTGATGACCGCGGAGGACTACAAGTCGCAGCTGGCCGGTCAGGTCGACATGATCCTGGCGGTCATGTATGCCCTGCTCGGGCTGTCCGTGGTGATCGCCGTGCTCGGCATCGTGAACACCCTGGCGCTGTCGGTGATCGAGCGGACCCGGGAGATCGGGCTGCTGCGGGCGGTCGGCCTGGGCCGGTTGCAGCTATCCGCGACGGTGATCGTCGAGTCGGTGCTGACCTCGGTGTTCGGCACCCTGATCGGGCTGGGCATCGGTGTCGGGCTGGCGGCCACCCTGCCGGATCTGATGGCCGACATGGGCTTCAACCAGCTGTCCATCCCCTGGGGCAGCCTGGTGGGCATGCTCGGGCTCGCGGTGGTGGTCGGTGTGTTGGCCGCGCTGTGGCCCGGTGCACGGGCGGCCCGGATGAAGGTGCTGGACTCGATCGCGTACGAGTGAGCGTGGGCGGCGGGTGCGGGGTCGAAGGAGGGCTCCGCACCCGCCGTGTGCCCGGGCCGGCGTGGCTCGGGGTCGCCGGGCAGGTCCGACACGTGGCTCGGGGTCGGGCAGTGGGGCGGGCAGGTTCGGCGCGGGTCAGGTCGGCCAGCGGGGCCGGGGCGGCTCAGGACTCCGGCCCGAGCACCCACCCGTCCGGTCCGGCCAACCGGTCGGCCTGCCCCGGGCCCCACCCGTCCGGCTCGTACTCCACCGGCTCCGGTCGGGTCGGACCCTGCAACGGGGCGAAGGTCCGCCACGCGGCGCGCAGCCCCTCCGGCGTGGTGAACAGGGAACGGTCGCCGACCAGCACGTCGTGCAGCAGCGACCCGTAGGCCGACAGCGGCTCGCCGCCGTCGACCTGCTGCAACGCCAAGGATGCGGTGCCGGTGGCCAGGCGCAGATCCGGGCCGGGCTGCTTCACCGTGGTGGTGATGTCGATGGCACCGTCCCCGGCCAGGGACAGTGCGATCCGTCCGGGGCCGGCGGGCTCGCCGAACAGCTCATGGGGCGTGCGCAGCACCAGCGTCACTTGCTGGGCGGAGCGGGCCATCCGCTTGCCGGTCCGCAACAGGAACGGCACTCCCCGCCACCGGTCGTTGTCCACCCACAACCGCGCGGCCACAAAGGTGTCCGTGCGTGAGTCGTCGGCGACGCCGTCCAGCTCCCGGTACCCGCGGAACTGCCCGAGCACCACATCCTGCTGCGGGTCCAACGGACGGAAGCACCCGATCACCCGCTCGCGTGCGGCGGCCAGGTGCTCGGCGTCGAACCGGCTCGGCGGTTCCATCGCCACCTCGGCGGCGACCTGGAACAGGTGCGTGACCAGCATGTCCAGCGCGGCACCGGTGGCGTCGTAGAACTCGGCGCGGTCGGCGACGTCCAGAGTCTCCGGCAGGTCGATGTGCACCTGTGCGACGTGTTCCCGGTTCCAGACCCCGCCGAACAGCTGGTTGCCAAACCGCAGCACATGCAGGTTCTGGGTGGCCTCCTTGCCGAGAAAGTGGTCGATCCGGAACACCTGTTGCTCATCCAGGACCTCGTGCACCAGGGTGTCCAGCTCCTCGAAGCTCTCGGCCGAGGTGCCGTAGGGCTTCTCGTAGACGACTCGAATGCCCTCGGTCAGCCCGTGGGCGCGCAAGCCCCGGGTGGTCGGGGCGAAGGCACTGGGCGGCACTGCCAAGTAATGCACGACTGTGGTGTCCGCGCCGAGCTCCTCGGCGGTGGCGGCGATGGCCTGCACCAGCTCGCCGGGTTCGTCCTCGGTGAAGGTGGTGGCGTAGCGCAGGTGGCCGTCCAGTCGGGTGGAATCACCGTTGCCGAACTCGTCCAGGGCGTCGCGGGCCAGCTCAGCGAATTCGTCGTCGGTGATCGACCGACGACCGGTTCCGAGCACCAACCAGCGCTCTGGCAGCAGTCCGGCGGATGCCAGGTCGGCGATGGCCGGGAGCACCAGACGGCGGGACAGGTCACCGCGGGCGCCATGCAGCACCAGCAGGACAGGGTGGTCGGTCGAGGTGTCCGGGTGCGGGTGCGGCACGGCGCTCCGATCAGTGCTGGGGGCGCGGGCGGTCGCTGTCGCTGCGCGGGGTGTCGGCGGAGCCGGGTCCGTCGGACTGCTTGGCCAGAAAATCCTTCGCCTTGTCGACCGCGGAGTCGATCTTGCGGTCGGTGTCATCCGAGGTGCGGGACTTCACCGCGTCGGCGGCCTTGTCCAGCGCGTCCGTGACCTTGCCCTCGTGCCCGGCCAGCGCCTGCTTTGCCTTGTCCACGTAGTCGCCGATGCCCATCGATCTGCTCCTCGCTCGCGGGGGTTTGTCGGACCGCTCGCCGACGTCGGTTCGAGTGAACGCGGGGCGGCGGTGGTCCGCAACCGGTGCTGGGCCGGTGGGCCTCCGGTGCCTCGCGGTGGCACCGGAGGCGACTGGTGAACGTCCGGCGCAGATCGGGCACTCGGCGCGCTCGGTGCCGGCATGGGCCCGTAGGGTCGGGCGCGTGCCTGCCGATCGACGCCGCCGACGCGGCTGCCTGGTCACCTTCGTGCTCGCCGTGCTGCTGCTCGGCGCGGGGACGCTGCTCGCCGAGTACGGCAGTCGCTCGCTGGTGCAGAGCGTGGCCAGCGACGCGCTGCGCAACGGGTTGAACACCGATCCCGACCTGCGGGTCGAGGTGCCGGAGCATCCGGTGCTTCCGCAGCTGATCCGCGGTGAGCTCCGGGCCGTCCAGGTGCAGGCGGCCACCGCGCAGATCCGCGGGGTGGACATCGTCGATGTGGACGCCGAGGCCACCGGGGTGCGCATCCGAGGCGCCCGGGGGGCGCAGGACGTCACGGTCACCGCGACGCTGCCGCCCGCCACACTGCAGAGCCAGTTGGCCGAGCGCACCGGGTGGGACGTGCAGGTCGCACAGCAGGACGGGCAGCTGGTGCTCTCCGGACAGGCGCTCGGTGTGCCGGTGACCGCCAGCCTTCAGGTCGCCGCTGCGGACGGTGAGCTGGTCGCCACGATCACCCAGGCGACCATCGGCGGGATCACGGTGGACGCGGTGCAGTTGCCGCTCGGGTTGAACGACCAGCTGGGCAACCTGGCGGGGATCACCGACCAGCTCGCGGCACAGGCCACCCTCACTGAGGCGCAGGTGGTGGACGGCGGTCTGCGGGTCACGCTGAACCTGCGCGACGTCTTGTTGGACGACCTGTGACCGGTCCGGCGACTCGCGGCGGGTGCACACGGCCTGGTCGGTCGAGGGTGGACCGATGAGCGGGTGGGACCGGATCGGATCGCTGGTCAACGAGATCTGGCACCGGGCCACCACCGCGCAACCCACTGCCGAACCGCTGGTGGTGCTCGGTGCGTTGGCCCTGGTGCTCGCGGTGCTGGTCGTGCCGTGGGCGTGGCACCTGGCCCGGCATCTGTTGACCATCGTGCACGAGTCGGCGCATGCGCTGGTGGCGGTGCTGTCCGGGCGGCGACTGTCCGGGGTCAGACTGCACTCGGACACCTCCGGGTTGACGGTGTCGGTGGGCAAACCGCGCGGACCGGGGATGGTGGCGACTGCCTTCGCGGGGTATCCGGGTCCGGCGGTGTTGGGTCTGGCAGCGGCGTGGTTGCTCGGTCGGGGCTACGCGGTAGGTCTGCTGTGGGCACTGCTGCTCGCGTTGGCGCTGCTGGTGGTGCAGATCCGGAACTGGTACGGACTGTGGACGGTGCTGGTCGCGGGCGTGCTGCTGGTGGCGGTGAGCTGGTGGGGCAGTGCGGCGTTGCAGGTGGCGGTGGCCTATGCGGTGACCTGGTTCCTGTTGCTCGGATCGCCGCGGGCGGTGCTGGAGATGCAGGCCGGTCGTCGGCGTGGTGGTCGCGGCTCGGGCGGGTCGGATGCGGATGTGCTCGCCCGGTTGACTCCGCTGCCCGGCGGGTTCTGGGTCGGTGCGTTGCTGCTGGTATGTGTGGCAGGTCTGGTGCTGGGTGGCTGGTGGCTGCTCGATGGGACCGTGCTCAGTCGACCGTGATGCAGCCGTCCAACTGTCGGTCCATCGCGGAGGCCTCCGCCTCGGTGACCCACAGCCCGTAGGCCGCCTTCACGCGGATCTGCTGCACCACATAGGCGCAGCGGAATCCGGTGCTGGGCGGCAACCAGGTCGCCGCGTCACCGTTGCCCTTGGCTTGGTTGATCGAGCCGTCCACCGCGAGCAGATTCGCCGGGTCGTTGGCGAACTCCTGCCGGGTGGCGGCGTCCCACTGCTGGGCACCCTTCTGCCAGGCGTCGGACAGGGCGACGACGTGGTCGATCTGCACGTCCGCGCTGCGTTCCCCTCGCTCGAAGTCGATGGTGTCTCCGCCGTAGGGGTCGTCCAGCACACCGGTCAGCACCACACAGTTCTGGGTGCCGTCCTTGAAGGTGAGGTCGGACAGGTCGCGGGCCAGCACGTCGTTGCGGGTGTCACAGCCGTTCCGGTCGACATCCGCCCAGGCCGGGCCGAACTCCTCCCGGCTGTAGCCCGTGGTGGGTGCGCGGCCTTTGACGTCGAGGCCGGCCAACTCCTGTCGTGCCCGGTCGAGGTCCGCGGTGGTGATCGGGTACCGCGCGGAGTCCTGGTGCTGCTGCCAGGCAGGCACCCCGGCACCCGCCGCCACGGCGAGCACCAGCAGCAGCCACAGCCACCGGGTCCGGTGCCGGGGTGCCTGTGCGGAGGCTGACCCGCCGGTGCGAGGTCGGCGGGCCGCGGTGCGTCCAGCGGGTCGAGGGGCACGGGCAGGTCGACGGGTGTGGGTGGGTCGGGGAGCGCTGCGAGCAGGGGTGGGACGGGGCACGGCGGAACGATGGCACATCACACCCACACCGGATGCGCACCGGTGACCCCCAGGGCGGTGCCTAGGCTCGCGGGCATGACCAGGACTCGGGCCGCGTTCGCCGCCGCGCTGGTGGTCGTCGTCGGGCTCGCCGTGACCCGAGGGGGCTCCGGTCCGTGGGCTGATGCGATCGGTGACGGGTTGTACGCGGCGATGGCGGTGCTGCTGGTCCGGGTGCTGGCACCACGCAGCTCCTGGCGGTGGCAGCTCGCGATCGGGCTGGGCTGGTGTGTGCTGGTGGAGCTCGCGCAGCTGACCGGCGTCCCGGGGACGATTGTGGACGCGGTGCCGCTGGCGCGCCTGGTGCTGGGGACCACCTTTGTCGCCACGGACCTGGTGGCGTACACGGTGGGGGCGCTGGTGTGTGCGGGGGTCATCGTGGCCTCCTCTCGGCTGCGCCCAGGGTGCGCGCAGCAGCCCGACGGATCGAAGGTGTGACCGGCCCTCTGGGGACCACCGCCGCGGGCCGCCGTCTGTGGACAGACCAACCGCGGCAACGGCAACCAGTCAGCGGACCAGCCAGCCCGCGTCCCGCAGGTACGCCCGCCCGACCCGGACCGCCTCGTGCGCCTCGTCCGCACCACCGGACCGCCCCAACCACTGCAACTGGCGCAGCACCACCAGCGCACAGGCTGCCCGAGCGTCCTCCAGGGTCAACGGTCGAACCTCCTGATAGCCCTCGATCCACGCCTGGGCCTGCTCCGGTGCGCGCGGCGACCCGGCCGAGGCGGACAGCGCGGCCGCCAGGTCGAGCATGAACCAGCTGAACCCGCAGCTGTCGAAGTCCAGCACGGTCACCCCGTCCGGACCGGCCACCACCTTCTCCGGTCGCAGGTCGCCGTGCACCAACCCCCAGGAGTCCGGGGCGCGTGAAGCCAGGTGCAGCACGTCCAGCGCCGCCTGCTCGGCCCGGGCGAGCACCGTGTGGTCGGTCGGGTCCAGCCCGATGGTGCGCCAATTCCCCCAGCGGGCATCCGGCCCGACCAGATCCGTGGTGTCCCAGGTCGGCCGAATGAAGTCGCGTGGCCGGTGGTAGCTCAACGCGTGCTCGTGCATCCGGGCGGCGGTGGTCCCGAGCATCCGGAGCCGGCTGTCGTCGTCGCCTGGCGGTGTGGTTGGGACCAGGGTGGTGGCCAGGCAGATCCAGTGCCGGTCGTCCTCATCGGCCAGCAGCGCGACGTCGCGGCCATCCGCGGGGGTGATGACCGCAGGCACCCGGACCACCCCGGCGGCGTCCAGGTCCATCATCCAGGCGACCTCGGACTCAGCGGCAGCGGTGTCCTCCATGTAGGGCGGCACCGAGAGCCGGGCGACCGCCACCGGGAGGTCGTCCACCACCACCAGGAAGCTCGCGTGCAGGTCGGCGGCGATCAGGTGCAGTCGGGTGTGCTGCACATCCCAGCCCCAGGCCGCGCAGATCGATACCCGCAGCCACTCCGGCGGGCAGGTCAGCGCCACCAGCCCGGCCACGGGGCCCGGGTGACGCTGCTGCGGTCGTGTGATGTCCATCGTCGTCCCCCGCCCTCGACTTCAAACGAGTCTCGGGAATGCCCCAGAATGCCGACAAGGCGCTCGGATGGGATTTCACGTAGGTGTTACCCCAACTCGTCGCGGTGACCGTCCGGAAACACCGTGGACGCACCAGTGCCGCTTACCCTGACTGAATGAGCCACGACCTGCCCCCGTACCGGGTGCGTGACCACCAGATCACTGTTCCGGTCGATCATCGCGATCCGGCACGGTTCGGCAGCATCCAGGTGTTCGCCCGTGAGCTGGTCGACCCGGCCCGGGACGGTGACGATCTGCCGCTGCTGTTGTTCCTCCAGGGCGGCCCAGGTGGTGCGAGCCCGCGTCCGCTCGGCGGCGGATGGTGGTCGACCGCGCTGCGCACCCACCGCGTGGTGCTCCTGGACCAACGGGGCACCGGGCGGTCGTCCCGGATCGACGGGCGCACGGTCGCGGGAATGACTGATGCCACCGCCGCCGACTATCTGGCCTGCTTCCGTGCGGATGCCATCGTCGAGGATGCCGAGCTGCTGCGGCACCAGATCTACGGCGGGCGGCGCTGGTCGACGCTCGGGCAGTCGTACGGCGGGTTCTGCACGCTGACCTATCTGTCCCGGCACCCCGAGGCATTGACCGCTTGCTATGTCACCGGGGGACTGCCCGGCATCACCGCCACCGCGGAGGATGTCTACGCCCGGACCTTCACCCGGCAGGAGGCGCGCAACCGGGCGTTCGCTGCGCGCTACCCGCACGACGCCCAGCTGATCGCGGAGCTCGCCGACCGCCTGGCCGCGGGCGACGTGCACCTGCCGGGCGGGGACGTGTTCCACGTGGAACGTCTGCAAACGCTGGGCGCCGGCTTCGGGATGAGCACCGGCATCGATGCCCTGCACTGGGCGTTGGACACCATCGACCGTGACACCGACGGCGTGCCTTCGCCCGCGTTCCTGCACTGGGCGCAGGCCCAGACCGGGTACGACGCCAACCCGCTGTACATGACCCTGCAAGAAGTGATCTATCACCAGGGTGCCCGCACCGGCGGCTGGGCAGCGGAGCAGGAGCGTGACCGCCGACCCGCCTTCCACCCCACGGCCCGACCCCTCACCCTGACCGGTGAGGCCGTCTTCAGGTGGATGTTTCGCGACATCGCCGCACTGCGACCGTTTCAGGGCGCGGCAGAGTTGCTCGCGGCCCGCACCGAGTGGCCGCTGCTCTACGACGTCGACCGCCTCGCCGCCAATGAGGTCCCGTTGGCCGCTGCGCAGTACCTCGACGACCCTTATGTCGACATCGAGCTGGCCCAGCAGACCGCGTCGTCGGTCGGCAACGCCCAGGTGTGGGCGACCAATGAGTACCTGCATGACGGGCTGCGTGCCGCCGGTGACGTGATCCTCCCGCGGCTGATGGACCTGGCCGCCGGTCGATGGACGGTGACCGCACCATGAGCTGGGACGAGGTGCCCTGGCAGCAGACTCCGCGGCAGCAGCACGCGGACGACCTGTTGGCGGACTGGGCGGGTGAGGTGGCACCGTCCTCGGCCAGTGCCTACCCGCAGGAGTGGCAGATCCCCGATCATCCGACGCCGCCACCGGCTCCCCGGGTGCGTCGACGGCGTCGGCGGCAGGAACCGCCCGTCGTCCCGGTGCCCACCGGTCCCCGGCCGTCGCTGTCCCACCCCGGGATGCCGCACCCGGGCGTGGCGCGACTGGGTGCGTTCCACGCGGAGGTCTCCGGCGCGGGGCAACCCGGGGCTCCGTCGGGACACATGCCACCCCCGGGCGATGTCGCTCCCACGGGCCACGGCCCTGCCACGGGTCACGGCACAGCGCCGTACCCCGGCCACCCGTGGTCCACCACCGCCACCCCTGCCCGTCGACGTGCCCGCGCCAAGCGCGCCGCCGCCTGGTCCGGCCTGGGCATCGCCGTGGTGCTCGCCCTGGTCGCCGGAGTGGTCAGCAGCGGTGACGACCGGGCAGGCAGCAGCACAGCGAACACCGGGACGACGGGCTCGGGCACCTCCACCAGCAGCGATCCTGCGATCGGCAGTCGCCTGTCCCCCTACGGCCTGCCGATCGACATGGACGACCTCGGAGTGGTGCCCGCCGACCACACCTTCACCTTCGATGCGAACCCGGACCTGACCGACTACCACCATGACGGGTGGCGGCCCGCGAGCGAGATGGTCCGGGTCTACCTCGATCCGGAGCTGACCGTCGCGGCACCTGACGCCGAGGTTCGGCACTCCTACGAGGGCAAGGACGAGATCACGGTCAGCGCAGGCTACGACACCACGCTGCGCGTCTCCTCCATGTCCAGCCGCGACGACGACGAGGTCGATGTGTCCATCGGAGAGCGCTGGGGGGCGTCGCCGGTCTACTACATCGCCCAGCTCTGTGACCTGCAGACCGGCGAGCCACTCGACCGCATCCCGGTGCAACGGTTCGAGGTGGAGGACACCCGTCCGCGCCCGGTCGTGGACGCGCATGTCGACGACCAGGGAGTGCTGCAGCTCGCCTGGGAGCCGGTCGATGGTGCTGTCCGCTACGACGTGCTGGAACCGACCTACGGGTTCAGCTCGTTTGGGGCCACGGACGGCACCTCCTGGTCCTCGGATGTCGAGGACGAGGAGGGCGGATACCGGCAGAACGCCGTCTTGGCGTACCTCAGCAGTGGCAGTGAGGAATCGGAGGCCATTCTCGGTCCGTCCAGCACCACACCTCGCGAGATTCGGGGCATCGCGGTGACGGCCGTCCTGAGCGACGGTCGCCCCTCGGTGGTCCCGGTGGATTCCGCCCTGCTCGCCCAGGTGCCGCTGCAGACGGCGTCACACGCGTGGAGCCAGGAGGATCTGTCCGGACAGCAGAGTGCGCCGCAGCTGCCCGGCGCGGTTCCGTTCGAGATGGTGGACGGGTCGACGATGCTGCTCCCGACCTCCTACGACCCCGATGGGCTCACCGCGCACTATGGCGGGAGCTGGAAGGTGCCCCTGATCGTGCACGGTGCACGGCCAAGTGAGCCCGGCTACGTGACCGTCGTGGCCGACTCGCAGGCTGAGGCGGCTGAGGCGGTGCGCGCGCGGAACGCCGCGCTGGACACCCAGCGCGACCCGCACGGCCCGCCCGAGCCCTACCAGTACTGACGACTAGCCCGCCGCTGGACCGTCCTCCCGGCGCGCCAGCAACGCCCGACCGGGCACCACCACCGCCAACACCAGCACCGCCCCGAGCACGGTCAACCCCACCCGCTCCAGGTCGGTGACGAAGGCGTCCCCGGTGCCGGAGGTGAGCAGGATGATTGTCAGGGTCAGCAGCGCGGAGTACTGCGAGTAGGGCCGCGCCAGATTCGCCCACGCGGTGACCAGGCCACACAGCACACCGAGCAGGGTCAGCACCCGACCCTCCGGCACCACCGCCACCAGCAGCGCCGCGACGAACCCGCCCGCCACGGTCCCCAGCACTCGCGCACGGGCATGACTGCGAATTCGCTCATACCGGGGGTGCAACACCACCAACACGGTGAGCAGCAACCACCACGCGTGCGTATCCGGGAACCACTGCATGCACACGAATGTCGCCACGGCCATCAGCGGCACCAACACCGCGGCATACCGGCGCGCTGCCACCATCGACTCCCGGCGCGGCTCGGGTGTGCGCAACCCGCGCGCCAGCACGGTCAGCACCAGCGCCGTCCACAGCCCGCCCAACGCGACGAACCCGGCGGCCGCCAGCACCCGGGTCACGGTGACCGGATCGCCGACCTCGATGCCCAATGCACTCATTGTCGGAGGCGACACCAGCGCCAGCCCGAGTGGTGTCGTGGCCGTGGTGCCCATCAGGATGCCGCCCAGCCGCGATCCCCGGGCCACCAGGGCGCAGGCCACCGCCATCACCAGCGCGCCCGCCACCGGCCATGGGCTCAGCGCCACCCCGACCGCCATGCCCGCCGTGGTCAGCCCCGCACCGGCCCACGCCATCCGGGGCGACAGCAGGAATCCGCCGAGGGTTGGCGGCAGCGCCAGGAACACCAGGTACGCCTCGGCATGCCACGGCGAGGCGGCCACAGCGACCAGCGGCGCGAACAACAACAGCACCGCGACGATCAAGCGCGTGCGCGGCACTCCGCGCACCGTCGACCCCGCCATCTGGTGACCTCACTCCTCGACTGTCGGTCACGCTAACGCCCCTGCCTCGCAACCGTCCTACTCACCGTGGCCCCGCATGCACTCAGCCGGTCCGCTGTTGCGCGGATTTTTCCCGACTCGCAGCCGAGACGCGGCACTCTTGCCTGGTGAGCGAGCCACGACAGCAAGGGGATCCCGACCCTCGCATGCCGGAGGGGGCACCGGTCGCGCCGATGCCCTGGGGTGCACCGACCGGGCCGACGGACCAGCCGCCTGCGCCGACCTACGGCTCGGGCCAGGCGTCCACGCCTGCCCCGAGCGCGGCCTCGGTCCCGCCGCCCAACGGCCCCGCGCATCCGTCTGCCCCAGTGCCGCACGCTGCCGCCGACTCCGCCTGGCGTCCCGCGGCCCCGGAATCCGCTCCGGTACCCACCTGGGGACCCCCGCCCACCGAAGCCCCGGCACCCACTCCGGCATTCGCCGGGGGATCTGCGTCTGCCGAACCCTCGGTGTCCTTCGGTATGACGCCACCGCCTCCCGGGGGTGCCGCACCCTCACCCCGCCCACGTCGCACCCGCCGTTCGGTTCTCACCGCGCTGGTCACGGTGGTGGCCGTCGCCCTTGGCACGCTGGCGGCGGTGCGGTTCTGGCCCGAGCGCGGCCCGTGGCTGAGCGCTGAGGATCTGGCCGATCAGGGCTTGTCCGAGGTGATCGAGGATGTGCCGTTGACCGACTCGGTGCCGGTGCCGGTGGACTTCGACCCGAGCAGCGTGCCCGCCGATCAGGCCCTGGCCGTGTACCTGGACCGTGACCTGACCGTGCGTGCCCCGGACGCCCAGATCGCCGACACCGCGGACGGGTATGCCGCGACGCCGCAGACCTCGACCGCGTGGGCGGGTGCTGGTGCGCAGCAGATCGGCGTCGAGTCCGGCAGTTGGGGCTTCGCGCAGGTGTACTACCTGGCCTTGCTGGTCGACCCCGGCACCGGTGAGCCGGTCGAGGAACCGCAGGTCAGCGCGTTCACGGTGCGGACGCCGGTGGCTGCGCCCACCCTCGATGTCACTGTCGACGACGACGGTGTGGGTCAGGTCGGCTGGCAACCGGTGGACGGTGCGACCGGCTACCGGGTGCTGCGCCTCGGCTCCGACGGGGTGCGGGTGCTGCACTCCGAGACCGATCCCGGGTGGGCGACCACGGAGCAACCGATCACCTCGCTCGCCTCCTCCTGGTCGGCGCAGAGCGAGCACCAGCACGAGGACCTGGTCACGGTCCGCTACTCCGATGACGCCCTGCGCGGCGACGACTTCATCGAGGACAACCCCACCGATCAGGTCACCTACCTGGTGCAGACGGTGACCACTGAGAACCGCGCCTCCGGGGTCGCGACGGTGCCCACGGATCTGCCCGCCCGGTTGCCCGACGCGGTGGCGGTGCACGCGCTGGCGGAGCTCGGTCTGAGTCTGGATCAACCGATCGACCCCGGGACCCTCCCCGCGCAGGTTCCGGTGTCGATGGCGGACGGTCGTACCCGGATGTTCCCGGTCAGCTACCTGGCCGAGCCGGTGTCCGCGGCCGGTGGCTGGGGCGCGTCGATGACCGTCGACGGCACCCGATTCCGACTGACCATCCCGATCACCAGCGCGGATGTCGGCTCGGCGCAGCAGGCGATCCAGGCAGCCAGCGAACGCGCTGATCAGGCCCGCACCGACGCCGCCGACCCGCCCGCCGAGTACGCCTACCAGCAGCCGGCAGCGGTGGTGCTGTCCGAGGTCGAGATCAGTGACACCGCCCCGGAGGTGCCGTATCCCGTGCACGGCACCACTGAGTTCGTCCGCTTCCTGTCCGCGCAGTTGATCGCCGGGAAGCAGTACGTCGACCTCAGTGCCTACATGGCCGGACGAGGGATGTCGGCGACCGACGGCACCGACCTGTGGGACGCGTTCTACGAGGCGGCGTACCAGACCCCGATGGCGTTGGCCTATGCGCGGGTGGATGCGGTGTACCTGCCCGACCAGCAGGTGCTGGTGCTGACCTACGCCGACTCCCCGGAGCAGCGCGCGGCGGATCAAGCCGCCCTGTCCGCCACGGTGCAGGACACTGTGGCCCGGATCATCACCCCGGACATGTCCGAGACCGAGCGGGTCCGCGCGATCAACGCGCACCTGCTGTCGGTGGCGGCGTACGACGACGACGCCTATGACGCCCAGCTCGGGGGCAACGCTGACGCCTATCCGCAGGCGTGGCTGCCCACCGGTGTGCTGCTGCACGGCACCGGGGTGTGCGTCTCCTACGCCTCGGCGTTCCAGGCGCTCGCCGACGCCGCTGGACTGGACTCGGTGATGGTTACCGGGGTCGCGGTCGACGGCGGCGAGGGCCACGCCTGGAACAAGGTGTGGGTCGACGGGGCCTGGCGGGTGGTGGACAGCACCTGGAATGACTCGCCCTGGGTCGGCTCCGAGCGCTTCTTCCTCCAGACCGACGCTCAGGCCGCCGCGGACCGGTCCGAGGACCAGGACTGGATCGTTGATGCGAACCAGCCGATGTACGCGGCGGGCTGAGCGGCCGGTCCACGGTCACTCGCGCGGCATCCACACCCGCATGGTCGACGCGGACCAGATCGTCCGCGGTGTCCTCGACGCCCTCTGCGACCGCGGTGTGCGGGTGCCCGACGACATCGCCGTGATCGGTTTCGACAACTGGGAACCGATGACCGCTGGCGCCCGCCCCGGACTGACCACCGTGGACATGAACTTCCAGCAGATGGGCCGACGCGCCGCCGAGCGGTTGGCCGAGGCGGTCAGGGGCGAGGTCACCCCCGGTGTGGAGTCGGTGGCCCCACGGGTCGTGGTTCGAGGGTCGACGGTGGGGTGAGCGGCCCGATCTGGGGGAGTCAGCTCGACGGGGCGTCGGGGGCGTAGGTCCAAGTCTCGTCCGGGGGTGTCTCCCACAGGAAGCAGCCGGTGGACATGCTGATGCTGCTGTGGACGTTGCCACCGAAGTCGTAGCTGGTGCCGTACTGGTCCTGGGCGTAGATCGAGAAGTTCTGCTCTTGATTGACGATGGTGTGCGCGGTCTTGAACCCGTGCCGCGCTCCGATCTGCTGGACGATCTCGATCGCCCGCTCACGTTCGGCTCCGTGGAAGGACCGTTCGACGATGAGCAGGGGGAGCGAGAGCTGACCCATCCCGTCGACCCGATCCACTTCGGTGCAGCCCGAACGCCTCGAGGGGGCTGTCGGGTTGTCGTCATGCCAGTTCGTGGTGCCGAATTCGGCGTTGAACGCGGCGATGATTTCCGCCCGCATCTGGCGGAGGTCGGCGATGACGGTCTCCATCGTGGGGCGTTGTTCCAACGGAGGCTTCAGGTACTCGGGGGGCGGGTTCGGATCGACAGCGTCACAAACAGCTCCGCAACCCGCCAAGCTCAGGATGAGACAGAGCAACGCCGCCGTGGTGCGCTTCGTCCTGGGCGAGCGCGTCGGTGGCTCCATGGGGCCGGTCACGGAGAGCTGACCTCAGTGTGAGGGGGCGTCGGGGGTGTAGGTCCAAGTCTCGTCCGGGGGTGTCTCCCACAAGAAGCAGCCGGTGGACATGCTGATGCTGCTGTGGACGATGCCACCGAAGTTGTAGCTGCTGCCGTACTGGTCCTGAGCGTAGATGGAGAAGTTCTGCGACTGGTTGACGACGGTCCGGGGGGTCTCGAACCCGTGTCGCGCTCCGATCTGCTGGACGAGCTCGATCGCGCGCTCGCGTTCGGCTCCGTGGAAGGACCGGTCGACGGATAGCAGGGGCAGGGAGAGCTGACCCATGCCGTCGATCCGGTCCTCCTCGGTACAACCCGAACGCGTCGAGGAGTACGCCGGATTGTCGTCGTGCCAGGTGGTGGTGCCGAACTCGGCGTTGAACGCCTCGATGATCTCCGCCCGCATCTGGCGGAAGTCGGCAATGACGGTCTCCATCGTCGGCCGTTGTTCCAACGGGGGCTCCAAGTACTCGGGGGGTGGGTTCGGGTCGATGGCGTCACGGACAGCTCCACAGCCAGAGATGGCGAAGACGAGAGTGATCACCACAATGCAGATGCGCCTCATCGTCCTCCCCAGAGTTCGATGCCTGCCCAGAGCCCACCCATGAAGTAATCCCCGAAGCCGATGTTGTCGCCCATGAACGCCAGGTCCGGTTGGCCCGCGCCGATCGCCGCGAGGTTGTACTGACTCGTGCTGCCGTTGGTGAGGTAGTCGCTGTGTCCGGTGGACTCGGTCAGCACGGTGCCGTCAGGGAGCGTCGCCTCGCTGGACGTGAGGCCGGTCATCGGCAGGAGCGTCGGGTCAACGCCGAACCGCCCGAAGTCGGCGACCGGGTCGTTGCGCGCCTCGATGCGGTAGATCGAGTCAGATGGCACCTGAACATCAGCGAGGTTGTCGGTGGCGATGCCGGGCGACCCGAAGATCACCGCGCTGTCCGTGCCGGTCGGTTCTTGGAGCGCGTAGCCGGTCGTGGTCGAGCCATAGGAGTGGCCGAGTGCGGTCAGGTGCGGATCGTCGCTGCGGGACGCGTTGATTCCCTGCAGGAAGTCGGCGAGGTCGGCACCGCCGCGCTTGGCCAGGCCGGTCCCCGCAACGTTCGACACATCTGGGGTTTCGTAACCGAACCACGCGATGCAGGCAGCCGTTTCGCCTGCCCCAAGGTCGTTCAGCATTTTCTGGGTGAGTATCTTGAGGTTCTGCATGTTCTCGTCGTAGCTCCCCAAACTCCCCGCCACCGTCGTCCCCATCCCCGGCGTGAACACCGACACGTGGTCGGCGGCGTCGACGTCCCCCACCGCGACCGCGGCCTTCAGCACCGGCCCGGACGCGTCGAGCACCAGCAGGTACCGGTCTTCGCTGGACGCCAAGATCTGCTCGATCACCGCCATCCCGTCGAGCTTCTCCTGCGCGGCGACGATCTGGAGCCGCAGGTACTCGTGTTCGGTCGGGTCAAGGGTGGCGTCCATCTGCGCCTGGAGGTCGTCGATCTCCGATTGCAACCGCTCCTGCTCCCGGTCGAGCAGCACCCGGTTCGCCTGGTCGCGGATGCCTGCGGGGATGCCGTCGGTGTTGCCGAGCCATTCGGGGTGGTTGTCCAGCACCCACTGTTGGTCTTCGGGGCTGAGTGAGCGCCACCAGGCGGAGGATTCGTAGGCGCTGCCGTCGGTCGGGGGCGGGGTGACGGCGAGCTGCCCGGCGGCGCTGCCGGTGGCGTCGGCGTCGGACAGGTCGGTGCCGGCGACGTGGAGACTGCCCGAGAGTGCGCGGCGCAGCAGGTCGGCGAGCTGGGTGTCGATGTGGTCGGCGGCCTGAACGGCCTGGGCGATCCGCTCGGAGAGTTCGGTGCGGGTGAGGTCGCGGTCGGCTTGGGCGTCGTCGTCGCCGATCACCGGGTGTAGGTCGGTGATGACTCCGGTGCTGCGGTTCACGGCGAACCCGTGTGGGCCGCACCAGTCGATGACGGAGTCCAGTTCCCGGCGTAGTGCGGTCAGATCAGCGGCGGCGTCGTCGACTGCCTGGAAGACCGCGGCGAGTTCGGACACCGCGTCGGCGAGGGTGAGTTCGAGGCTGCGGTGGGCGCGGGTGGCCTGCTGCTGGGCGGGGGCGACCCAGGCGGTCGGTGGTCGTCCCGCGTCCAGGTCCGGTTCCAGACCGAGCAGTGCGCGACGTTCGGCGTTCAGTTGGTCCGCGATCCCGGTCAGGGTCTCCGGCTGCCAGGCGAGGACGTCGGCGAGGGTGGTCATCGCGCCACCGGGATGGTGATGCCCTGGAACCGGGTCCGGGCGTCCTGGTCGGTGGTGATGCTGGCGGTGGCGCTGGATCGCATCCGGCTGGCCTGGTTGTCCGCGGATCGGCACCAATCGGTGACCCACTGCCGCCAGGACTGTGCCAGCCGATCCGCCAGCGGCCCAGATTGACTGCCGGGCATGGCGGCGGCGACCTGGCCGACCTGATCCCCGTGCCGACGGGCTCGGACGACCTCCACCGCAGCCTCAAGCTGCGTCGCGGCGGCGCGGATCTCCTCGGCGGGTACCTCGATGGCCTGCATGTCTGCCCCCTGTTCGTGCGATGGGGGAGACAGTAGGGAGCCCCAGGAGGGATTCGATCAGCCGTCGGGCGATTTGAGTGCTGACGGTGCGGCTTTGAGGGCGTTCCGGCCCGTGCCACCTAGCACTGAGGCCAAGAACCGTGCGTTCCGAGCGCCGACCTGACGGTCCTGAGCGGTGATCAGTCCCAGCTGCCGCGTCCGTACTGCGGCACCCACCCGGTGACCTGACCGGGGACGACCGCCGCATCCGGGCTGCCCGGCCGGTGAGTCAGCACCGGGGTGTCATCGCCGAGTTCGCGGGCGGCGCGCAACGGCCAGGACGGGTCGTAGAGCGCGGGACGACCGATCAAGACCACATCCGCCTCACCCTCGGTGAGCACCTTCTCCGCCTGGTGCGGGGTGGTGATCATCCCGACCGCGCCGCTCGCGATGCCGGTGTCGCGGACCTGCCGGGCGAAGGGCACCTGGTAGCCGGGGCCGACCGGGATGCTCGCGTGCACATTGCCGCCGGTGGAGACATCCACCAGGTCCACGCCGTGCTCGCGCAGCCAGACGGCGATCTGCGCGGTGTCCTCGCCGGTGAGCCCACCCTCGGTCCAGTCGGTGGCCGACACCCGGACCAGCAGCGGCTGATCGTCAGGCAGCACGGCACGCACTGCGTCCACCGTGTCCAGCAGCAGCTGGGCCCGACCGGCTAGGTCGCCGCCCCAGCGGTCGGTGCGGGTGTTGGACAGCGGGGACAGGAACTGGTGCAGCAGGTACCCGTGGGCGGCGTGCACCTCGACCAGGTCGAAGCCCGCGGCCAGTGCGCGACGGGCCGCGGCGGCGAACTGCCCGGGCACCGCCAGGATCTCCTCCTCGGGCAGCTCCTGCGGCACCGCGTACCCGGCGAAGGGCTCACCGGTCGGTCCGACCGCCGTCCATCCGCCGTCCTCGACCGGCACCGACCCGTGTCCCTCGCCGAACGGCCGGAAGGTCGACGCCTTGCGCCCGGCGTGGGCCAACTGGACCCCGGAGAGTGCGCCGCGGGCCCGGATGAAGTCGGTGATCCGCCGCCAGGCGACGACCTGATCGTCATTCCAGATCCCGACGTCCTGCGGGGAGATCCGACCCTCCGGCACCACCGCAGTCGCCTCGGTCAGCACCAGCCCGAATCCGCCGACCGCACGGGCACCCAGGTGGGCCAGATGCCAGTCAGTGGGCAGGCCGTCGTCCGCGGCGGAGTACTGGCACATCGGCGCGAGCCAGATCCGGTTCCGGAACGTCGTGCCACGCAGGGTCAAGGGGCTCAGGAGGATGCTCACGCGGTGCGCAACGTCGACGCCCCTCGGAGTTGTTCCGCAGCGGCCGACCGCCGGGTCTGACAACTGTGGACAGACCCGGCACGCCACGGCGGTCAGCCCAACCGGATCTGCACGCCGTTGGAGAACGGCGAGTCGTGCAGGGTCACGGTGTCCAGCGTCGCGTCGGCCGGAATGTCGAACACGAGCGTGCCGGTCACCTGGTTGCCCGGGTTGATCTGGCTGGCCCAGGTGTCAGTCTCCCCGGCGTAGAGGGTCGCGGTGGAGTCGACGGCATGGGTGCGCCCCTGGGTGTCGGTGGCCTCCTGCGAGCTGGCGAACAGGTACTGCGCCTCGTTCCCGGTGTTCTGCACCGTCAGGTGCACCAGCACGTACTGCCCCTGAGCGTCCGAGGTCAGGTACTGGCTCCCGACCTGCGTCAGCCCGGTCTCCACGCCGGTCACGGTGAAGGTGAAGGAGCCATCGGCGGCGGGCTCGTTCAGTCCGGGCTGGGTAGGCTCCTTCGGCTCGGCAGGGGCCTGCTCGGCGGGAGCCTCGGTGGTGGCGGTGGTGTCGTTCGCGACGGTGGGGGACGTGGGTGTCTGCGCGGTGTCGTCCCCGCCGCCGCCGGCGGCCGCTGCCACGATCGCCACCACGACGACGGCCCCCAGGCCGGTCAGCACTTTGTGCCGGGCGAACCAGGACCGGCGGGGTGCGGTGGGCGGAATGGGCGGGACGGGCTGCTGGGGGTACGGGGCGGTGGGCTGCGACATGACGATCTCCTTGACGGGTGGCAGCGTCGGTGTGACGCCTGGTGGCAGCCTCCCGAGCGGCTCATCCGTGCCGCGTCCCCGCTCCGGATCGAGTCGGTTGACCGATCGGATGACACGCGCCGAGCCGGGTCACGCCGAACGGACGACGTGCCCGGTGAACAGCGCCCCTACGCTCATGGCCATGTCCACTCCGCCACCCGTGCCCGGGCCCGAGCAGCCTGCCGGGTCCGACGCGGGGGAGACCCGAGGTGAGGGGCCGACCAGGAACAGGTTCGCGCTACCGGATCCGCGGGCGCCGATCCGGGACGGGTCGGGGTCGGTTCCCGGCTGGCCTTCGGCTGCCCCGTCAGCGCCCGCGCGGTATCCGGGTGGAGCTGGCCCTCGTCCCGGCGTCCCCGCATTCGACCCGGGTAGGCGGCCAGGTCCGATGGCTTCCGGTCCCGCGCCGTACACCGCCCACCCCGGCGTCCCCGGGCCGTCTCCCTACGCCGGTGCCCCCCACCCGGGCGGCCCAGCCCCGTACCCCATGCCGTACCCGGGGGGCGCTATCCCGCAGCACCCCGGCCCGATCTCTGCGAGGGTGCCGCCCCCGCCTGCCTCTGGGCCGGTCCCCTACCCGAGTCACCCGGTGCTCTACCCGAGCGGTCCGGTATCGCACCCGGCCCCGCCGCGCCCCGGGCCTGGCCGCTATCCCTCCGCCTCGATCCCGACGCCACGCCCGGCGGTCGGACCTCGCCCTCGTCGTCCGCTCCCGGCCTGGCTGCGCGTCCTGATCGATGTCGCACTGCTCCTGGTCTGCATGTTCTTCGCGCTGGGGACGGCGCTGATCCAGGCTGCCGACACCGGTGCGTGGCTCGTGCTCTTCAGCCTGGCGGCGCTGGCCATCGCCAGCACGATCCTGTTCCGACGCACGCGACCGGTCGCCGCCACCGTCGCCGCCGCGGTCGGCACGCTGCTGCTCCCGCTGGACAACCTGGCCGTGCTGATCTGCCTGCCCTGGGTGATCGCCAGCCGCCCGGCCCGCACCGCGCGCTGGGTAGGGGCGCTGGCCACGGTCGCTGTGATCGTGGCGCTGGTCCGTGACTTCCTGCTCGACCCGTCGCACTCGCTGTTCAGCTCGGTCGATGAGGTCACCGGTGAGCACACCGAGTGGCCCGCCCCCACCTTCCTCGCGATCGGGTTGTTCGTGCTCACCATGTCCATCGGCTCCGGACTGCTGCGGCGCAACCGGCACAATGTCGAGCAGGCGCAGAGCGTTCAGCGTCAACTGCGGGCCGAGTTGACCACGGAGCTGGGTCGACAGGACGAGCGTGATCTGATCGCCCGGGAACTGCACGACACCGTCGCCCATCACCTGTCCGTGGTCTCACTGCGCGCCGCCGCCCTGGAGGTCAGCGGGGACACCAGCGTGCAGGAGGCCGCCGAGTCGGTGCGCTCATCGACCCACCAGGCCCTGGAGGAGATGCGCGACCTGATCGGTGTGCTCCGCACCGGGCAGATGTCGCTCACCGCCGGACCGGGCCCCGGCCGCACACTGACCGAGTTGCCCGAGCTGATCGCCACTGCCCGGGAGTCCGGCGCGGATGTGGCAGCAAATGTGTTCATCACCGGCAGTGAGGACGCCCCACCCGCGCTGACCCGGGCCGTGTACCGGATCGTGCAGGAGTCGTTGACCAACGCGATCAAGCACGCGCCGCGTGGTCGGATCGATCTGGATCTGCGGGCGGGCCCCGGCCTTGGCGTGCATCTGCGGGTGGTGAACCCGCTGCCACCGTCCCCGGTGGGCGCGCCAGGATCGGGCACCGGACTGCTCGGGGTGCGGGAGCGGGTCGCGGCAGTCGGCGGCACAGTCGAGGCCGGACCCCAGTGCGAGAACTGGGTGCTCACCGCGCATCTTCCCTGGCCCGCGGCGGACTGAGCTCGCACTACCCTGGCTGCGTGACCCGGGTTCTGGTCGTGGACGACGACGCGCTGGTCCGCTCGCTGCTCCGCACCATCCTGGAGCAGCAGGGCGTGACCGTGGTCGGCGACGCCGCCGACGGTGACGAGGTGGTCGCCGCGGTGCAGGCGCACCGTCCGGACGTGGTCCTGATGGACCTGCGGATGACCCGGATGTCCGGCGTCGAGGCCACCGCTGCGGTCACCCGACTGTCGGACCCGCCCGCCGTGGTGGTCCTGACCTCGTTCGATGCGGAGGATCTGGTGATCGCCGCACTCCATGCCGGAGCCCGCGGCTATCTGGCCAAGGATTCTGCTCCGGCCGAGATCGCCGATGCCGTCCGAGCCGTGGCCGCCGGGGGCAGTCGACTGTCCGACCGGGCGGCCCGCGCGCTGGTCGACCACGTCGGTGCGGACACCGGTGCCCGTCGTGAGGCCGAGGCCCGGCGTCGACTCGAGGTGTTGAGCGACCGGGAACGCGAGGTCGCCGTGGCGGTGGCGCAGGGGATGTCCAATGCGGTGATCGCGGCGCGGGCATTCGTCAGCGAGGCCACGGTGAAGACCCAGCTGGCCCGGGCGATGACCAAACTCGGGCTGGAGAACCGGGTGCAGCTGGCGACGCTGGTGGACCGGGCGGGGCTGACCGAGGGCTGATCGCGCTTCAGGAGCAGCGCGCCATGCCCGTCACAGCGACCTGGACCCCCTCGGCCCGACCCGCAGGCGGTCAGCAGCAAGGGCATCGCCATGAGCGCTCGTGCGAGTGCGGGATGACGTGCGTGCACCGCCTCTACAGCCCCGACCGCCGCGCGTAGGCCCCCGCGTCGATCCCGCGCAGCTCGCAGAACTCCCGCAGCGGCCCGGTGATCAGCAGATCGGTCTGACGCAGCTCGGCGGGAGTGGACGCACCAAGCAGCGTCATGATGTCGCCGATCTGACTCAGCCAGGTCTCGATCCGGGCGACCAGGGCGGCCTCCCCGTCGGTCAGCAGCGTGTGCAGGAACCCGCCGGCGACTCCGACCGCCAGAGCCCCCAGCGCGAGTGCGCGGACCGCGTCCAGCGGGTGGCGCAGTCCGCCGGAAGCCAGCAGGTCGACCTCGGTCCCGGCGGCGTCGAGCAGTCCCTCGGCGGCGGACTGCCCCCACTTGGCCAGGTAGGGCATGCCGCCGTCGGTGCGCCGATCGGACTCGATGGCAGTGAAGTCGGTGCCGCCGCGTCCGGAGACGTCGACAGCAGCCACGCCCAGGTCGCGCAGGGCAGTGACGGTGCCACGGGACATTCCGGCACCGACCTCCTTGGCGATCACGGGGACGCCGACCTCGGTGACGATGGCGGCCAGGTTGTCCGACCAGCGGGTGAAGTCGCGGTCACCCTCCGGCATCACGATCTCCTGCGCCGGGTTGAGGTGGATCTGGAGCGCGTCGGCCTCCAGGATCTCCACCGACCGGCGGGCCTGCTCGGGGCTGAGGTTCGCGTTGATGTTGGCCATCACGAACCCGTCCGGGTTGGCCTCGCGCAGCACCCGGAAGGACGGGATAGCGGCGGGCTCGCGGTGCAGGATGCCGGTGGAGCCGCTGGCGATGGGCACGCCGGTCTCCCGCGCGGCGCGGGCCAGGGCGCGGTTGATGGTGAGGGTGTGCGCGGTGCCGCCGGTCATCGCGTTGATGTAGAGCGGCACGCCCCAGCGCAGCACTCGGCCGTGGATGGACAGGTCGACGGCGGCGCGGTTCCCGGCGGTCAGCGGGTGGTTCATCGGGCGCACGTGGTCGAGGTCGTGCGGGCCGGGCTCGGCGTGCTGGGCGGAGGCGAGGCGCACGTGGTCGGCCTTACGCGCGGCGTCCTGCTCGGCGGGGGTCGCCGTGGGTCCGTGGGGCACGGGGGACGGTGCGGGTGTCACCGGGTCGACGGGCCCGCTCACGGGGTCGGCTCCGCGACGTGCAGATCCAGGTGCCGCACCCCGGTCGACTCCCAGGCGCGGATCATCGGGGTGAGGTCGCTGCCCCGGTCGACCAGCACGATCCCGCAGTCGCCGCCACCGGCACCGGAGGATTTGGCCGCGGCGCCCACCGCGTCGGCACCCTCGCAGAGTGCACGCAGGGCGGGGGTCTCCACGTCGACCCCGGCGGCGCTGGCCAGGGCGGTGAGCAGCCGACGGGCCCGGCGCAGCTCGACCTTGGCGGCGGGGGCGTCGTCATGGGCGATGGCATCAGCCAGGGCGTCCACGGTGTCCCGCGACTCGGCCAGAAAGTCCGGGTAGTGCGACTCGTCGGCTCCCTTGCGGGACTGCATCGCCTCGACCAGGCGGGTGGTGGAGGCGGGTTGCCCGGTCCACCCCACCACCAGGTCCATCGTGCGGGGGGTCGGCAAGCGACGCACGGACAGGCCCGGCCAGTCGGCGGCAAGCAGGTCGGTCAGCGGGGTGCCGGTCTCCAACCGCAGCCGCACCCATTCGCGATCCAGCGCCGCATAGCGGATCCACCCGCCGTAGAGGCTGGCTGCGACATCCCCGCCGGAGCCCATCGGGTTGACCCGCATGGTGGCGAGCAGGGCGAGCTTGAGCAGGAGCTCGGTCTCCAGATGCAGCTGGTAGAAGGTGTCCAGCGCCCGGACGGTGGCGGCGGTGACGGCGGCGGAGGAGCCCAGGCCGAACTTCCGCCCGGAGTCGTCGTCGAGCTCGCTGCTGATGGTGATGTCGTAGAAGGACAACGCCCGGCCCTGCTCGGTGGCGTAGCGCTCCACCACGGCGATGGCGGCCAGCACGTAGTCGAAGGGGCGCGAGTCGTGGTCGAGTACCACCCGGTGCCCATTGCGCCGCCAGACGATGGGCAACCGCCCGTACTGGTCGGAGGTGATCGATCCGGCGTCCTCAGCAGGGGCCAACCGGACGGTGATGTCCCGGTCGACGGCGATCAGGATCGCCGGATACCCGGCCTCGACCACCGCATACTCCCCGGCGACGAACAGCTTCCCGTGCGCCCGTGCCTCGATCATGCACTCACCCCTGCCACGCTGAGCCCGGGGCCCGGGCGGGCGGTGATCACCAGGCGGTCCTGGTCGCCGTCGAGGCCCTTGGCCAGTGCGGTGGCGACCCGCTCCAGATCGGCGGCGGCGCACAGCACCTTGACGTTCGGTCCGGCGTCCATGGTGGCCCAGCACGGCAGACCCTCGGCGCGCAGCGCAGCGACCTCGTCCAGCACCGCGAC
This sequence comes from Cellulomonas sp. NPDC089187, assembly GCF_040685135.1. Taxonomy (NCBI): domain Bacteria; kingdom Bacillati; phylum Actinomycetota; class Actinomycetes; order Micrococcales; family Cellulomonadaceae; genus Cellulomonas; species Cellulomonas sp. NPDC089187. The sequence goes on from NZ_JBFBHI010000004.1 coordinate 610,012, forward strand.
CGTCTGCCCGGTCCAGTACCGCACCGGGGGGCGGGCACCAAGCATCGTGGCGTGCATCCGTAGCGCATTGGACTCGGCCAGTTCACCCAGCCCGGCCAGGTCACCGGCGGCCACTCGCTCCAGCATGAGCGTGACGTCCTGCTCGGTGGACTCCACCCACCCGCTGAAGAACGGGGAGGTCTGCACGGTCCGGCGCATCGCCTCCCGGCTGGAGATCGACTTCACGCCCGGGTTCAGGACGACGACGGCCATCGCCGGGTCCAGTGCGCCCCCGGGTTCACCGCCGGGGACGGGCTCGGCGTAGCTGCTGGCGTCGTCCACTCCCGCATGCCACACCACCAGACCACCGAACACCGACCGGCAGGCCGACCCGGAGCCACGACGGGCCAAGCGGGACAACCCGCGTTCGTCCAGGTCCAGACCGTAGGCGCGTGCCCCGGCACCGGCCAGCGCCGCGAAGCCGGAGGCGGAGGAGGCCAGTCCGGCACCGATCGGCACGGTGGAGGTGGAGGTGACCCGGGCGTACCCGCCGCCACCCGCCTGCTCGCGAATCAGGTCCAAGAACCGGCGCACCCGGTCCAGTGAGTTCCCGGTCATCGGAGCGCCGTCCAGGGTGGCGACATCCGCGCCGGCGGCCTGCGCCTCCGGGTCGTCCGGCACCACGGTGGTGGTGCTGCGGAACGCGTCGAGCGTCAGCGACAGCGAGGAGGTGGCCGGCAGGGCGAGGGCCTCATCGCGCTTGCCCCAGTACTTGGCGAGCGCGATGTTGGCGTGGGCGACGGCGGTCGCGGGAGCAGTCATGCGAGGGGCACCTGAGAGGGGGCGGCGGGCTGCCGCGCGTCGATCCGATGCAACCACGTGTGCGGAGCGCCCGAGCGGCGCAGGGCAGCCGCGATCGTACCAGCGGAGGCCGCGTCACCGGCGAGCGCGAGCAGGCATCCGCCCTGGCCACCGCCGGTGAGCTTGGCCCCCAGCGCGCCCGCGTCCAACGCCGCCCGCTGCAACCGGTCCAGCTCCGGAGAGCTCACCCCGAGTTCGGCCAGCGCGTGGTGCGCCTGGGTCAGCCGTGCGCCCAGTTCGACCGGCCGGTCCAGGCGCAGGTCCTCGACGGTGCCGCGGGTGATCTGCCCCAGCTCGGTGATCAGCTGCGCGCCACGAGCCGGGTGGCGCTCGCGGAAGGAGCGGACATCCGCCACCGCGACCCGGGTCCGGCCGTGCACCCCGGTGTCGGCCACCACCAGGTGCGCCTTCAAATGCAGATCGAGTGGGCGCATCGCCCCGCCCTGGAACCAGACCGGGACCGTCGACGCGGTGGTCCGGGCGTCCAGGCCGGAGGGGCTGCCGTGTGCGACCCGCTCGCCGACCTGCACCAGATCGAAGTGCTCTTGCGCGGTCAGCTTTCGCCCGGCCAGATCGGCCAGGGCCAGCGCCAGCGCCCCCGCGGTTGCCGCCGACGATCCCAGTCCCCGGGCGGCCGGAATGCTGGACTCGGTGCTCAGCACCAGGTCACGGTGCGGCAGTCCGAGAAAGTCCAGGGTTGCCTCGATGGCGGCGCGTGGTGCGGACAGTTCCTCCGGGGCGTCGGCCAGCTCGCCGGAGTACAGCACCGACTCGATGCCCAGCGGACCAGGCTCGCGCCGCACGGTGGCGCGCATCGGGAGGCTGGCCAGGGGCAGCGCGATGGCGGGCTCGCCGTAGACCACGGCGTGCTCCCCGGTCAGGATCACCTTGGCGCGGGTGTGCCCCGTGCCGGTGCGGTTCTCGATCATCGGTTCCTCACATCAGCTGGGTGATCAGCCACGGGCCGGCGTACAGCGACATGAACTGCACCCCGTAGCTGACGCCCATCCGGTTCAGAGTGCCGCAGGTCAGGCCGACCAGCAGCACGGCGAAGACATTGATCCAGCCCGCGTCCAGGTACGCGAGCAGCAGGACGAACACCAGGAACAGAGCCAGCACGGCCTCGTGTGGGACTCTCCGGGTCACGATGGCGGTGAGCCGGAACGAGTACCGGACCGCCAGTACATAGGACAGCACCAGGGCGATGGCCCCACCGACGACGACCGCGACGATGAACTGCGGCGTGCTCAGGATGTGGTGGATGTTGTGGTCAGGGGTGAACACCGGCGGGGCGTTGAACAGCGCATTCGCCGGGCCGACCGCCACCGGGGACAGTGGCAGACCGATCGCCAGCAGCGGGATGATCAACCCGGCCAGGTAGGTCGAGTGCGCCAGAGCGGCCATCGCCGTGATCGCCCGGCTGGACCGCTGACCCGGGTCCTTTGCCCGCGCACCCGCTGCCTCACCCAGCAGCAAGGTCAACGCCACCGGGCTCAAGAAGAACAGCGGAGTCGACACCGCGGAGACCGCTGCGCTGGTGCCCAGCTCGGCGCGGGTGAGGAGCTTGCGCGGGCTGAGCGACTGGCCCTTGAGCTCTTCCCGGCTGATCCGCACCGGGGTCCGGCCGAAGCGGGGCATCGCCGCCCGCAGCGTCGGGTTCAGCACCTCGAACAGCGACACCAGCAACGGCCCGGCGGTGATCGACAGGAAGAACGACACGGTGATGGTCGCGTCCGGCTCGATCACCCCGACCTGCCGGTACAGGGCTTGCACGCCCTGGAACAGCAGGATCAGCGGCACGATGGACAGCAGCGAGACGAACCGGTTCTTGCCGATCAGTGCCAGCACCACCGCACCGATCACGAACAGCAGCGACCCGTGCTGGCGCAGATCCTCCGCGAAGGGCGCCAGCGCACCGGCGATCAGTAGCGCCAGCGGCACCGACACCAGCGTGCCGATCACCGACCCGGCGGCCATCTTCCGGATGGTCTGCGCGGCCAAGCCCTCGCGTTTGAGGGTGAGCGCATGGTCGATCATCGGCGCGGACAGCACCCCGCCGGGTAGCCCGACCAGCGCGGTCGGGATCGAGTTGGTCAGGTTCAGCGTGACCACGGCGGCGATGAAGAACGCCAGCACCACCTGCGGGTCCACCCCCGCCAGCACCAACGTCAGCGTCACCGGGAGCAGCACCGACGTCTCGTCGGTGCCCGGCACGAACCCGATCAGGGTGTAGAGCACGACGGCGGCCAGTGCGGCCAGCACCATCGGCGCGAGCGCGGTCAGCTCCACTCGGAGTCGTCCACGATCTGCACGTCACGCTTGGGCGTGATCACCAGGCACGCGATCAGGAAGCCGAGGGCGGCACCACCCAGCCCCCAGAACAGCAGCTGTCCGCCGACCGCCGTGCCGATCAGCACCGCGGCCACCGTCGGCACCGCGCAGGCCGCGAGGGCGATCAGCAGATCCCGCAGGGAGAGCCGGTCACCCCAGATCTCGACGTAGTCGCCGTCGTGCACGTGCCCTCCATGAGGTCCATCGCGGGCTCACAGGTCCCGCGCCGCGGATAACCCTAGGTCGCGGGGGTGGCATGTGCCGTGGCACGGGTGTGTTCGGGCTGTGCAGACCCGGGTGATTCCTGTCACCAGTGGCGGTCAGCCAGGAAGTCCGCAGGATGGAGGGATGAGCGACCAGACCACCCCCCAGGACCCTCGCACCCAGCACCCGACCCCGGAGCAGCCCGCGCACACCATCGCGCACCCGGGCCACACCGAGGACATGGCGCAGCAGCCGGACCACGGCGAGCAGACCTATGTCGGGTCCGGTCGACTGGAGGGCAAGCGGGCACTGATCACCGGTGGCGACTCCGGGATCGGGCGCGCGGTGGCCATCGCCTTCGCCCGGGAGGGCGCGGATGTCGCCATCGCCTACCTGCCCGAGGAGGAGGATGACGCGCAGGAGACCGCGCGTTGGGTGCGTGAGGCCGGTCGTCGGGTGCTGACCCTGCCCGGTGACATCCGGGACGAGGCGCATGCCCGGTCACTGCCGGACAGCGTGGTCGCCGAGTTCGGTGGGCTGGACATCCTGGTCAACAACGCCGCGTTCCAGATGTCGCAGGACGGCGGGCTGGCCGACCTGACCACCGAGCAGATCGACCGGACGTTCCGCACCAACCTGTACGCGATGTTCTGGATCACCCAGTCCGCGCTCCCGCACCTGTCCGCTGGGGCGAGCATCATCAACACCACCTCGATCCAGGCCTTCGAGCCCAGCCCGCAGCTGCTCGACTACGCGGTCACCAAGGCCGGGATCTGGAACTTCACCAAGGGCCTGGCCCAGCAGCTCGCCGAGCAGGGCATCCGGGTCAACGCGGTCGCCCCCGGCCCGATCTGGACCCCGCTCATCCCGGCGACCATGCCGGAGGAGAAGGTCGAGCAGTTCGGTGCGGACACCCCGCTGGGCCGCGCCGGTCAGCCCGCGGAGCTGGCCCCCGCCTACGTGTTCTACGCCTCCCAGGAGTCGAGCTACATCACCGGGGACCGGATTGGCGTCACCGGCGGACGCCCTCTGCCCTGACCGCGGGTTGGGCCCCTGGGGCCGCCCTCGCCCCGAGTTCGGTGCTCCAGTCACCAGTTCGGTGCGGGGGCGTCCGACCTCGGTGCCGAAGCACCGAACTCGCGCGGGGCTCACACCCCGGCGATCACCCGAGCCCGGCGCAGCACCACGTCGATCATCGCCGGGGTCAGCCGCCCGGTGAAGGTGTTCTGCTGGCTCACGTGGAAGCAGCCCAGCAGGGTCAGCTCCGCGTCGTCGCGCCGCAGCGTCACCTCCGCACCGTGCCCGAACTGGGGCCGTGGACGGGGCACCTGCCAGCCCTGCTCGTCCAGGGTGCGCAGCAGTGCGTCCCAGCCGAACCCCCCGAGCACCACTGCGACGCGCGGCTGCACGAGTTCCAGCTCCCGCGCCAGCCAGGGTCCGCAGCGCTGCCGTTCGGCGGGGGTGGGCTTGTTCTCCGGCGGGGCGCAGTGCACCGGGGCGGTGATCCGGACCCCGGTCAGACGTAGCCCGTCGTCGAGGTGGGTGCTGGTCGGCTGGTTGGCTAGTCCGGCGGCGTGCAGGGCGGCGAACAGGAAGTCCCCGGAGCGGTCGCCGGTGAACATCCGCCCGGTCCGGTTCGCGCCGTGGGCGGCCGGGGCGAGTCCGACAATCAGGATGCCTGCGGTCGGATCACCGAAGCCCGGTGCCGGTCGACCCCAGTAGGTCTGGTCACGGAAGGCCGCGCGCTTGTCCACCGCGACCCGCTCACGCCACTCGACCAGGCGTGGGCAGGCCCGGCACTCGGCGATGGCACCGTCGAGTTCCAGCAGGTCGAGCGCCCGGGGAGCGGTCGCGGCGGGGAAGTCCGGGTCGTCGGGGACCCGGGGTGACGGTTCAGGACTCACGGCGGGGACCCAGGTCGCGTCGCGGGACGGGCCCGTCAGTGAGGCCCACGGCCGACCTGCTCACGCGAACCGGTCGGGGTCACCCGCCCCGACCCGCACCACCTCGGGGAAGCCGTCGGACCAGTCGATCACCGTGGTGGGCTCGGTGCCGCACTCGCCGGTGTCAATCACCAGATCCACCTGGTGGTCCAGCTCCTCCTTGACCGTCCAGCCGTCGATCATCGGGGCGTCCTGGCCGGGCAGGATCAGCGTGGAGGACAGCAGCGGCTCGCCCAGCTCTCGCAGCAGTGCTTGGACCAGTCGGCTGTCCGGGATACGCACGCCGACGGTCTTCTTCTTGGGGTGGGCCAACCGCCGCGGCACCTCCTTGGTGGCGGGCAGGATGAAGGTGTACGGCCCGGGGGTCGCCGCCTTGATCGCGCGGAACGGCCCGTTGTCCAGGTGCACCAGCTGGCCGAGCTGCGCGAAGTCGCTGCACAGCAGGGTGAAGTGGTGCTTGTCGTTCAGGTGGCGCAGGGTGCGGATCCGGACCGGCCCGGTGGTGGAGTCGATCCGGCAGCCCAGCGCGTAGCCGGAGTCGGTGGGGTAGGCGATCAGCGCGTCGTCGTCCCGGAGCGCCGCCACCGTCTGCGCCAGCGCGCGGGGCTGCGGGTCGTGCGGGTGGACGTCCAGGTAGCGGGCCATGCCTCCGAGCGTAGGCCGGACCGCCGATGACGGCCCGTGGCGGATCGCCTGGGGGCAGCTCAGGCGCGGGACAGCACGGCCACCAGGAACTCCGACTCCGGCCCGAACGGCCGCAGGTCCCAGGTGCTGAACCGGTGATCGATCCGCAGCCCAGCCGCCTCGGCATCGCCGGTCAGCTGCTCGAAGGCGTACCCGCGCCCAGCCCCGAATCCGATCACCAGGCGACCCTCGGCGGTCAGCACGTTCCCGAGCCGGCGCAGCACCTCGACCTCGGTGTCCTCCGCAACGAAGGTCAGTACGTTCCCGGCCATCACCGCGATGTCGTAGCGCTCATCCAGCTCCAGTTCGGCCAGGTCGCCGATCAGCCAGGTCGACTCCGGGTGGTCGGTGCGGGCGGCCTCGATCAGCAGCGGGTCCACGTCGACACCGGTGACCACATGTCCGCGGGCGGCGAGTTCGCCACCGACCCGGCCCGGTCCGCACCCGGCGTCCAGGATGCGTGACCCGCGCGGCACCATGGCGTCGATCATCCGCGCCTCACCGGCCAGGTCCGCGCCCTGTGCGGCCATCGTGCGGAATCGCTCGATGTACCAGACCGAGCGGTCCGGGTTGGCCTGGCCGATCTGCTCCCAGCGGGTCGGCTGGCGCATGGTTCTCCTTCATCGCGGGGTCGGGCGGGGCCGAGCGTAGCCCCGCCCGACCGCGCTCAGTGGTGCAGCGCCTTGCTGGCCTTCTTGGAGGCCTTCTTCGCGGACTTCTTCGCCTTGGAACCCAGCGCGTCCAGCAGGTACGACGCGGCAGCCCCGAGCATGATCACGTCCTTGGCCACCCCGATGCCGTCCGCGTTCGGCCGGTAGTCGCCGGGGCCGCGGTGCAGCGACGGGGTGCGCAGGTACAGCCCGACCAGCCCCGCGGAGAACGCGGTGAATCCCGCGGCGACCACGGTCCGGGGCAGCACCGGCACCAGCAGGGATGCACCCAATGCGACCTCCGTCCCCGCGAGCACGGTGGTGAAGGTCTTGGGGTCAACGTCCTTGAACACCGGGAACGCGCCCGCGGCCATGCCGTGATAGCCCGAGGCGGCATCGTCGGAGGCGGACAGCTTGTCCAGCCCGGAGTTGAGGATGTACGCGCCGGCTCCGAGGCGGAGCGGCAGGTGGCGGAGCTTCATCGGATCTCCCTGATCGCCGACGGGTGGGTCCCCTCGACGCTAGAGGGATCGCACCGATCCCGCTCGTCAGCTCCCGGCGAGGATGTCCACCACAAAGATCAGCGTCGACCCACCCGGGATCGAGGAGGTGTCCTCGTCGCCGTAGCCCAACTCCGGCGGGATGACCAGGAGCATCTGGCTGCCGACCTTCTGCCCGGCCAGACCCTGCGTCCAGCCCGCGATGACCTGGTTCAGGCCGAACGCGGTCGGCGCACCGCGCGACCAGGAGGAGTCGAAGGCGGTGCCGTCCCACAGCCAGCCGCTGTAGTTCGCGACCACGGTGCCGGTGGCGGTGACCTCCGGGCCGGTGCCTTCGATCAACGGCTGCACGATCAGGTCGGTCGGGGCCTCGCCGTCAACCGGGGTGATCGAGGGCTCACCGTCGTCGGCCAGGGTGACCGTCGGCAGGCCGTCCTGCGGGGTGACTGCCTCGCCGCTGGGGGCGTCCAGCACGTTCTGCGCGGCGGTGACATCGACGACCCAGATCAGGGTGGCGTCATCGCCGGAGGCGGCGGTGCCCGGTCCGGCGTAGAGCACGCGGGCACCGACCTGCTGACCGATCAGGGTGTCGGACAGCACCGCTGGCAGACCGGTGGTGGCCTGGTCGCTGAGCCAGTAGCTCTGCGGGGCACCCGCGTAGGAGCCGCCCTGGTCCTCCCCGTCGATGCCGCTGACCGCGCGCAGGTGGATGCTGATCAGCTGCCCGTCGGCGATCTGCTCACCGTCGCCGGCGTCCACCACCTTGGCGGCTTCCTTGCTCAGCTCGAAGGGCCACTCGGCGGTGATCTGCGGCTCCTCACCGGGCTCACCGGTGACGGTGACGTCGTCCAGTGAACCGGAGGCGGCGCTCGCGCTGCTCGACGCACTGGCGGACGGCGCGGGGTCCTCACCGCCGCCGGAGCAACCGGCGAGCAGCAGGGTGGCGGCGATGATGACGGCAGCCGTACGGCGCACAGAGAATCCTTACGTCAGGGGCGGGCCGTCGACGCAGGACGCCGAGGCCGGGCGGGGTCGATGGTAGACCGGCGAGCTGTGCCGATCGGTGCCTCGATCAGTCCCAGGCCAGCTCGAGGCGAGGCCGGGCCAGTCCTGGGTCAGCCGAGGCGGGCCAGCCCCAGAGCCGCGAGCACCGAGGCCAGCTCGGCGGAGATCTCCCCGCCGCGTGCGGCGATCAGCTCGACCATCAGCAGCGCGGTCTGGGTGCGGCACTCCTGCTCGATGTCCACCGGGGCACCGTCAAGCGCGCTGGCCCGCTGCCACTGGTCGAGTTCGCGCAGTGCGCGGTAGAGGTCGGCTGCCTGCTCGGCGGTCACCGCCACGACGCCGCGGTGTGCGGCGGGCAGGTCCACCCGGGTCGTTGTCGACTGGCGTGCGTGCATCGTCCACCTCCGCGGCTGAGGACACGGCCCGGGGTGGCGGTGTCGACGCCCAGTCTTCGCCCGGGGATCACAGGCTTCGGTGGATCGGGCCAGACCTGGGTAGTGATCGGGGTGGACGCAAGACGATCTGGGCGGATCTGAGTGGTGTGTGTGGCTGGACTGAGTAGGTCAGTCGGACACGATTCGGGTCGCGTTCTGGGCGACCCACGCGACCAGGGGGAGCAGCACGGTGGCCAGTTCCTCACCCAGTGTGGTCAGCGAGTAGTCGACCCGTGGCGGGATGGTCGGCTGGGCTTCCCGGTGCACCAGCCCGTCCTGCTCCAGGGTGCGCAGGATGGAGGCGAGCATCTTCTCGCTGATCCCCTCCACGCTGCGGCGCAGCTCACCCCAGCGCTGTCCCCGCTCGGCCAGCGCCACCAGGACCAGCACCCCCCACTTGCTGGAGATGTGATCCAGCACGGTCCGGCTCGGGCAGCCCTGCTGGAGCACTCCGTCCGCCTTGAGCGCGGTCAGCAGGGACCGTGGGGAGTCGACGATGGTCATGCCGCTCACAGTACGCCGCTGTGACCTCGATCCTTACCGTGGCGACAGCACCTGACCAGAAAGTGGGTACCTGTGATCCGGAAGGGTTGAGCGCCGATGCCGCGTTGTCGCTGGTCGCCGGACCGCCCGGCCACGTTCGCAAGGAGTTCCCATGTCTGTCGTCGTCACCGGGGCCACCGGCCAGCTCGGCCGCCTGATCGTCCAGCACCTGCTTGCCGACGGGATGCCCGCCGAGCAGATCACCGCCACCGGTCGCCGGGTCGAGCGGCTGACTGACCTGGCCGAGCAGGGGGTCCGGGTGGTCGAGTCCGACTACACCCGACCGGACAGCCTGGTCGAGGCCTTCACCGGTGCCGACACCCTGATGCTGGTGTCCGGTTCCGAGGTCGGTCAGCGCACCGCCCAGCACCGCAACGCCATCGACGCCGCCGTCACCGCCGGGGTGCGCCGGATCGTCTACACCTCCGTGCTGCGCGCCGACCGCTCCACGCTGCCGGTCGCACCCGAGCACGTCGAGACCGAGGCGATGCTCCGGGAGTCCGGCCTGGTGATCACCCTGCTGCGCAACGGCTGGTACTCGGAGAACTACCTGGGCGATCTGGCGCAGGCCGCCGAGTCCGGCACCATCGTCGCCGCTGCCGGGGACGGTCGGGTCGCCTCCGCCGCCCGGGACGACTACGCGGCTGCTGCTGCGGTCGTCCTGCGCACTGAGGGGCACGACGGTGCGGTCTACGAGCTCACCGGCGACCAGGCCTGGGACTTCGACCAGCTCGCCACCGCGGCCAGCGAGGTGCTGGGCCGCCCGGTGACCTACCAGCGGGTGACCCTCGACGAGCGCCGCGCCGGCCTGGAGTCCGCCGGGGTGGACGCCGGGACCATCGGGTTCCTGCTGACCATGGACGAGCGGGTCGCGACCGGGGAGCTGGCGGAGGTCACCGGCGAGCTGTCCCGGCTGATCGGTCGTCCGACCACGCCGCTGGTGGACGCGCTGCGCGCCGCCCGGGGCTGAGCCCACGCGGACGGGCCGGGGTCAGGCACCCTCGGCCCGTCTCCGGGTGCGCGGTGACAGGTCCGGGGTGAGGGTCGTCCTATGACGCGATTCGGCTACACCCTGATGACCGAGCAGTCCGGCCCGCGGGAGCTGGTGCGGTACGCCGCCGATGCCGAGCGGGTGGGATTCGACTTTGAGGTCAGCTCCGACCACTTCTTCCCGTGGATCGAGGAGCAGGGCCATGCGCCCTACGCCTGGTCGGTGCTGGGCGCGGTCAGCCAGGTGACATCCCGGGTTGACCTGATGACCTACGTGACCTGTCCCACCGTCCGCTACCACCCGGCAGTCGTCGCCCAGAAGGCCGCCACTCTCGGCGTGCTCTCCGGCGGGCGGTTCACGCTCGGACTCGGTGCCGGGGAGAACCTCAACGAGCACGTGGTGGGAGAGCGCTGGCCCGCGGTCGGCGAGCGGCACGACATGCTTGAGGAGGCCATCGAGGTCATTCGTTCCCTGCTGGAGGGTGAGCGGCTGACCTACGACGGCGTGCACTTCCGCACCGACTCCGCGCAGCTCTGGGACCTGCCGGAGGACCCGGTCGAGATTGCGGTGGCGGTCTCCGGCGCGCAGTCGATCTCCCGCTTCGCCCCGCTGGCCGACCACCTGGTCGCCACCGACCCGGAGTCTTCGCTCATCCAGCGCTGGAACGACGCCCACGACGGCCCCTCGCGCGCGATCGGTCAGATCCCGATCAGCTGGGACCCCGACCCGGAGGTCGCGACACAGCGTGCACACGAGCAGTTCCGCTGGTTCGCCGGTGGCTGGCACGTCAACGCGGACCTGCCCACCACCGAGGCCTTCGACGCGGCGACCCAGTACGTCCGACCCGAGGATGTCGCTCAGTCCATCCCCTGCGGACCGGATCTGGACGCCATCGTCGAGGCGGTGTCCGCGTACTGGGAGGCTGGGTTCACCGACATCGCCCTGGTCCAGGTCGGCGACGCCGCACAGCAGCGGTTCCTGGACGAGGCTGCTGGTCCGCTGCTCGACAAGCTCCGGGCCGCCGCTCCGGCTCTGGAATCATGACCGCATGACCTCGAGCGCTGCCCCGACCGCCCGTCAGGTCCGCCGGTGGCGGCGGTACTTGGCTGACGAGCGCGCCGAGGCTGCGGTCTACCGCGACCTGGCCTCCCGCCGCACCGGTGAGGAACGGGACATCCTGCTGGCGCTCGCCGACGCGGAGGGTCGCCACGAGGCGCACTGGCTGGACCTGCTCGGGGACCGTGTGGGTCGTCCGCTGCCCGGGGATATTCGCTCCCGGATGCTCGGCTGGTTGGCGCGCCGGTTCGGCGGGGTGTTCGTCCTCGCGCTGGCTCAGCGGGCCGAGCTGCGGTCGGAGTACGAGCAGGACGCCGACGCCACCGCCTCGATGGCCGCCGACGAGCGGATCCACGGTGAGGTCGTCCGGGCACTGGCGATCCGCGGTCGCAGTCGGATCTCCGGCACCTTCCGTGCGGCGGTCTTCGGTGCCAACGACGGTCTGGTGTCCAACCTGGCTCTGGTGCTCGGTATCGGCGCATCCGGGGTCAGCGCCGCCACCGTGCTGGTCACCGGCCTGGCGGGACTGCTCGCCGGGGCGCTGTCGATGGGTGCGGGGGAGTACGTCTCCGTGCGTTCCCAGCGTGAACTCCTGGACGCCGCCCGCCCCAGCCCGGAGGCCCGCGCCGCCCTCGGCCGGTTGGACATCGACGCCAACGAGCTGGCCTTGGTCTACCGCGCTCGCGGCATGGACCCCGAGGCCGCCAGTGCTCGTGCCGCCGCCGTGCTCAACGACATCGCGCAGAACCTGCCCATCGACCAGGCACTCACCACCACCGACGCCGACCTGCCCGAGGTCGACGAGCACGAGACGGTGGGCAGCGCCATCGCCGCCGCGGTGTCCAGCTTCTGCTTCTTCGCCTCCGGTGCCCTGATCCCGGTGCTGCCCTACCTGTTCGGCATGACCGGCCTCGCCGCGGTCGCCGTCGCCAGCGGACTGGTCGGGATCGCCCTGCTCGGCACCGGTGCCACCGTCGGCGTGCTCTCCGGTGCCGCACCGGGCCGTCGAGCCCTGCGGCAGCTCGCCATCGGCTTCGGTGCCGCCGCCGCGACCTACCTGTTGGGCCTGGCCTTCGGCACCACTATCGGGTGATCTGAGTCACAGGGCTGTCAGATGAGGTTTGGCTGCCCTTACCGTGGTGCCATGACCGCAGTCGCCGCCGAGGTCACCCCGTCGCCCGTCCTGCCCTTCCGGACCTTCGACGTGCGGGTGTCGCGCATCCAGGACATGTGCCCGTCCTTCCGCCGGATCACCTTCACCGGCGACGACCTGCACCTGTTCGCCGACAACGGCTTTGACCAGCGGATCAAACTCTTCCTCCCGCTGCCCTGCGGCTACGACACCCTCCCCACCGGCCCCGAGTGGTACACCGAGTGGCGCGACCTGCCGGAGGAACTGCGGCACCCCATCCGCACCTACACCGTCCGCGCCGTCCGCCAGCAGCTCGGCGAGATCGACGTCGACCTGGTGCTGCACGGTGCCACCGGACCCGCCTCCCGCTGGGCCACCGAAGCCCGCATCGGCGACCCGCTCGCCATCCTCGGCCCCAACGCCGAACACGACGGCAACGCCGGTGGCGTCGACTTCATCCCGCCCGCCCACACCGACCGCCTGCTGCTCGCCGGCGACGAGACCGCCGTCCCCGCCATCGCCAGCATCCTGGAGCGTCTGCCCGCCGACGCCCGCGGCGAGGTCGTCCTGGAGGTCCCCGTCTCCGGCGATCGCCTCGACCTGCGCGCCCCCGCCGGCATCGCCATCACCTGGCTGCCCCGCGACGGTGCCGCCCACGGCTCCCGCCTGGTCCCCGCCGTCCAGGCCGCCTGCGTCCGACTCATGCCCCGCGAGGCTCCGCGCACCGAGGGCATCGAACTGGAGGACGTCGACATCGAGAACGGGCTGCTCTGGGAGCTGCCCGTCGACGCCGAGGGTCAGCCGCTGCGGCAGAACGCGGCGCTGTACGCCTGGCTCGCTGGGGAGGCCGGGGCGATCAAGACGCTGCGGCGACACCTGGTGGCCGAGTGCGGGGTGGATCGAAAGGCGGTGGCGTTCATGGGGTACTGGCGCGAGGGTCGCGCGGAGGGCTGACCGGCGACGGCGCTGAGCAGGCTGTCAGGGCGCACCCTCGGTGCCAACCACCCGCCCCAACAGCGGCCGATTCACCCGCCGCGTGAAGAAGTCGATCAGCGGCCCCGCGAAGAACGCCGTCATCACCGTCCCCACCCCCACCGGCCCGCCGAGCGCCACGGCCAACCCCACGAACACCAGGTCCTGCGCCACCCGCACCACCCGGTACGGGAACCGGCTGTGGTCCACGACGATGGGTGCCACCGCGTCGTAGGGCGCGGTGCCGATCCCGGCGGTCATGTACGCGGAGGCTCCGGCGGCGAACAGCAGGATGCCGACCAGGAACAGCCCGGCCTGCATGAGGTGGGTGGGCGGGTCGGGGACCAGGGGGTCGATCGCGGCGGTGAACCACTGCACGAAGAAGCCGGTAAGCACCATGTTGATGACGGTGCCGAGTCCGAGGTAGCGACGGCCCCAGAGCAGGACGGGGATCAGCAGGACGGCGTTGACGGCGAGCTGGTAGACGCCGAGGTCGATGCCGAGGCGGGAGCTGCCGCCGATGTTGGCGGCGGTGAAGGGGTCGACGCCGACGTGGGCGCTGAGTAGGGCGGCGGAGCCGAGGGCGAGGACGGCGATGCCGACCAGTGCCCAGGCTGCCCGCAGTAGACGCTCGCCCCCGTGCCCCATGGATCGCACGGTAGGCGGTCAGGTGGCCTGCCGCGAGGGCTGCGGGGCAGTCGCCGCGAGGCAGGTGCTGAGGGCAGCGGTGAGGCCAGCCGCGGTGAAGGCCACGGTGCTGCTGGTCATGAGGGCGCCGACGGCGGCGGCACCGATGGCTTGACCGAGGACGAGCAGCACGAACAGCACGGCGGTGCCGGTGGCGGCTCGGTTGGGGTCGAGGCGTCCGGTCCAGGTGATCAGGACTCCGGTGGCGGCGGTGTAGCCCCAACCGAAGAGTGTGCAGGCCAGCAGTGCGAGCGGCAGGTGGTCGACGAGTAGCGGTAGGACGAGGGTCGACACAGCGACGCTGCCGGTGGTCAGGGCCCAAGCGTGGCCGACCCGGAGTCGGACGATCAACGGGGCGGTCGGCAGGACGAGGGTGCCTCCGACGCCGAGGGCTATCCACGCGAGGGTTGAGGTCGATCCGGCGGAATCCAGCAGGTTCCGACCGAAGGACCAGACGGCGGCGGACCCGGCACCGAGCAGCAGGGCGGCGATCATGGGTGCGCGGTGGGTGCGCAGCCATTGGACCGGGAGCAGGTCGACCCGGGAGCCGGCCGAGCGTCGACTGCGGCTGGTGGTGAGCACGGCGAGCGCACCACAGAGGGATACCCCGGCGGCGACCCACCATCCGGCCCGCCAGTGCGGGAGCAGCGCCAGGGCCAGGATTCCGGCGGCGATCAGTCCGGGGCCGGTGCCGGAGTTGACCAGGGTCTGCGCGCGGTCGCGGTCCGCGGCGGGGACCGAGCGGCGCACGGTCTCGACCAGGGCGGGGGAGGCGAGTCCGGCACCGGCGGAGCTGAGCACCGCCGCGGCGGCGAGCAGTGCGGTGCCGGAGGCGAGGGCCATGCCGAGGCTGCCGGTGGCGGCGGTGAGTCCGGCGGCGGCGACGAGTGCGCGGGGGAATCGGGTGGCGGTGGCGACGCCGACCAGCGCACCCGCGCAGTAGACCAACGACCCTCCGGAGGAGATGAGTCCGGCCGCGCCGTCGTCGAATCCGAGGGTCGCTTGCATGTCCGGCAGGTACAGCCCGTAGGCGAGCCGGACCAGGCCGTAGGTGGCGGCGATCAGCAGCGTCCCGGCGGCGATGAACGAAAACGACCGTTTCATCACGGCAGCCTAGGATCAGGTCATGGCGATCCGCATCAGCACCGAGGCGAGGCTGCTCGACGCCGCCGAGGAGCTGTTCTTCACTCGGGGGATCGCGGCCACCCCGGTCGATGCGGTGCTGGCCCGGGCGGGGGTGTCCGCGGCGACGCTGTACCGGGGCTACCCGAGCAAGGAGGCGCTGGTAGCGGCGGCGCTGGACCGGCGGCACCGTGCCTGGCTCGACTGTTGGGAGGCAGCGGTGCGGCGTCGACGCACGGCACGGACCCGGCTGCTGGCGGTCTTCGACGCACTGGACGAGTTCCGGGGTCGACCGGACGGGGCGCGCTGGTGTGCGTTCCTCGGGTCCGCAGCCGAGTATGCCGACCCGCCGACGGAGGTCGCGGCTGCTGTCCAGCGGGACACCGCCACGCTGCGCGCCCGACTGACCGCACTGGCCGAGCCAGTGACGCAGGATGCAGCCGAGCTGGCGGAGCGGATGCTGCTGCTGATGACCGGATCGCTGGCGATGCGTCTGCGGGAGCCGGGCAGTGACACCGCGACCGCGCGGGCTGTGGCCGAGGTGCTGATCGCCGCCATGTCGACCCCCGTACCCTCCTGACCGTGCCGCCCCGCTCCCCGCTCCCACCCCGTCACGGCCTGAGTGCCGCGTGGCTGCGCACCCCGGACCCGGACAGCACCCGCCCGGATGCGACGCCGTGGCGCACGATGGCCCAGTGGCTGCATCACCGCCTCCCGGAGCACGTGGACGTGGACGCGATGCTGGCGGAGGGCAGGTTCGTCGCCGAGGACGGCAGCCCGGTGCGCCCGGAGGACCCGTTCCGTCCTCGGCTGTTCGTGTTCTTCCACCGGGACCTGCGCGAGGAGCCGGAGGTGCCGGGGACGATCCATGTGGTGCACCGCGATGACCGTCTGGTGGTGGTGGACAAGCCGCCGTTCCTGAGCTCGATCCCGCGCGGGCGACATGTGATGCAGAGCGTGGTGGTGCGGTTGCGGGCTGAACTCGGGCTGCCCGAGCTGTCGCCGCTGCACCGGTTGGACCGGGTGACCTCCGGGCTGTTGATGCTGGCCACCGAGCAACGCTGGCGCGGGCCGTACCAGACGGCGTTCGAGCGTCGGGCGATGGAGAAGACCTACTGGGCGCTGGCCCCGGTCCGCCCGGAGCTGGATTTCCCCATGACCGTGCGCAACCACCTGCGCAAGGAGCGGGGGCAGTGGCAGGTGCAGGTGGTGCCCGGGGCGCCGGTGAACGCGGAGACGCTGATCGAGCTGGAGTCCGAGCTGGACGGCCATGGCGTGTACCGGTTGTCGCCGCGGACCGGGCAGACGCACCAGCTGCGGATGCACCTGAACGGCCTGGGCATCCCGATCGTGAACGATCCGCTGTACCCGGTGGTGCGGGAGGTGGACGTCGACGACTTCTCGGCACCGTTGCAGCTGCTGGCGGGGGAGCTGCGATTCATCGATCCGGTGGACGGGACCGAGCGCGAGTTCCGCAGTGTGCGTCGGCTGCCGTTGACGTTGGACTGAGGCTCATCGCCCCTCGGCGGTCTCCACTCTCTTCTTGCGCATCGGTCGTGCGGGCTCGTCGGGGCCGTTCCACACCTGGATCGCACCCCAGATCGACGCGGCGACCGGGACGGCCAGCACGGCTCCGGTGATCCCGGCGAGCACGGTGCCGACGGTGACCGCGACCAGGATCACCAGCGGGTGTAGCGCCAGGGAACGGGCCATCACGATGGGCTGAAGCAGGTTGCCCTCCAGCTGGTTCACCGCGATCACGATGGCGACCACGATCAGTGCGTCCACCCATCCGTTGGCGACCAGGGTGACCAGTGCTGCGAGCACCCCGGCGAGGGTGGCACCGACCAGGGGGATGAATGCCAGCAGGAACACCAGCACGGCCAGCGGGATCGCCAGCGGCACCCCCATGATGACCAGTCCGACCCCAATGCCGACGGCGTCCACCGCGGCGACGATGGCGGTGCCGCGCACGTACCCGCCCATCGTGGTGACGGTGCGGCCGCCGACCCGCTGGCCGCGCTCATAGGCGGGCCCGTCGAAGGGGCGCAGCAGGAACTCCCAGATCCGCGGCCCGTCCTTGAGGAAGAAGAACAGCACCACGAAGGTCAGCACCATCCCGGTGACGAAGTTCGCCCCGGCGGAGAATCCGGCGATGGCCCCGGAGCCGAAGCTGCTGGAGGTCAGGAACCCGGTGACGGCGTCCTTCGCGTCCTCAATCTGCTGGTCGGAGATCTGGATCGGCAGGTCGCCGAGTGATTCCTGCAACTCGCCGAGTCCGGCCACCGCCTGGTCCGCCAGCTCCTGCCACTGGTTCGCGACGGCGTAGACGACCGCGGTCAGCACCCCGCCGAACACCGCCACGATGCCGAGCAGTGCGGTCCAGGTGGCCAGGATCGACGGCCAGCCATGCCGACGTAGCCAGGAGACCAGCGGGTGGATCGCGCTGGCCAACACCAGGGCGATCAGCACCGGGATCAGCACCAACGTGAGCCGGGTCAGCGCGAAGGCCGCCACCGCGACCAGGGCGATCAGGGCTAGCGCCTGCACCGCGCGGGTCCCGACCCGTCCGAAGCCGTCCGACCACAGTCGACCAGCGGCCGAGTCGGTGGGTGCCTGTTCGGCCGTGGGTCTGCTCGACCACCACATGAAGGTGCTCATCTCCGTGAGTCGGGGGTGTGACCAGCGACCCTACGGCGGGCGGGACCGTCCTGCCCGTTCAGCGTGGGTGCACTCAATCGATCGCCGGCCGCTACTCAGTGCTGCCGCCCAAGTCGCCGTATTCGTCACGGTCCTTACCGGGGGGTGACGCCGTGACTCAGGGTGAATCCGGCACCCACAGCAGGTGTGACGCAGATCACAACGGGAACCGGGTCAGAGAAGGCGGCTCCGCGCCTCTCCCTCAGCGCCGGACCCCTGCGTCCGGACGGGGGGCGCTCCGAGAGTCGGGTCGAGCAGAGCAGGTTGGACATGAGGACGCAAGAACTGGCACCACGGTCATGGACCGCGCGTGCCCGATCGATAGTCGCCGCCGTGGTGGCCGCTGCCCTGATGCTGGTGGGCCTGAGCGCGCTCCCGGCCCAGGCGGCCGGTCAGGCGAGCGGTCTGACGATCAAGGTCACTGCGGACGGCACCGCCCCGTGGGATAGTTCCGATGAGTCCGGGTACGACTCCTCGCCGTCCAACGGTCGGGTGCGGACGCATGACTACGTGACCTACCAGTGGGGCTACTCCGTGGCCACCGCGGGCGACGTGACGCTGGTCCAGACGCTGCCGGAGAACATGTCCTGGGTCGTCACCGAGTCGGCCGCCGCGTGTGCTGAGGGTGTGGATGCGGTCTCGGCGGATGGTCGGACGATCACCTGCACCCGGCAGCACCCGACGACGGGTGCCTCGACGTATCAGGTCAAGGCGCTGGTCGACTACGGCTACAACGGTCAGGTGTTGAGCACGGCGTTGACCTCCGCGGGCACCGCTGACTCCGCCCCGGCCGAGGTCACCGTCACCGCCGCCCCGACCTTCGACCTCGACCTCGGTGCTGGTTCCGCCTCCTACGCCACCGGTGGTGCCTCCGGCACCGAGCCGGGCTACATCGTGCGATACCGCATCCGCATCTATCAGCCGATCGACCCCGTGCGCGGTGTGCGCGGCAGCGAACCGCTGTCGGACACCTTCAGCTTCCAGGTCGACCCCTCCGCGGTGAGCGCGGACGCCCGAGTCAACCGGTGCGCCTTGACCTCCGGCTCCAACCCCGGAGTCGGTGGATACAACCTGTACCCAACTGTCGCCGGCGGAGCTTCGACCACCGCCAACTCCCTGCCCGGCCGTGGTGAGTGGACCTGTGCGCAGTCGGCTCCGGGGCAGCCGATCACGATGACAGTGACCGGTGCGGTCACCGATGTCCGCAGCTACCCCACGCAGGACATTGGCGGCAACGCGCTGGACATCGCGGGGACCCGTGCCCTGGTCACCGGCAACGAGCTGTTGATGTGGTTCCCCTCGGCGGACGTGCTCGACCGCACGATCTCGGTTCCGCTCCACGGCTTCGACCCGGACTCGGCCTCCGGACAGTCCAACTACGGCACCGGGTTCGCCACCGGTCAGGAGCCGGACGCGACACCACAGCCCGGAGTCAACACTCTGAACTACGCGATCACCGCGCGGGAGTCCCTGTCCCTGGGCCTGGGGTGGGTGTTCCCGCAGACCGGTCCGCTCGGCTGGGAGAGCGCCGCACCGGAAGGGGCGACCTCGCTGTACTCGGGCGACGCCCCGATGCGGCGTGGTCAGACCCTGCGGTACGGCGGCTACGTGCAGAACACCTCCGGCAGCGGGACGACCTATACCAACGCCTCGTTCTGTGCGACCTTCGACGAGTCGCTGCTCAGCCCCGGCGGACTGACCACAGCGGTCCCGGTGGCGGGCATCGAGTACGGGCACCTGGACATGACCTCGGATGCTCAACGTCGCAGCACCCTGTGTGGCCCCTACGGCAGCGGCGGCGACCAGTGGTCCGACACCCTGGATGGTGCGGGCGGCGCGGGTGTGGTGAATGCGGTCCGGTTCAGCTACGACACCTTGCTGGCCAACCAGGCGGTGTTCTTCGCGCTGGAGATGACCCGTTCGGATCTGCCGCAGCAGACCGGTGCGGCGCTGCCGGTGTTCTGGCAGTCGCAGAACGACCAGACCGGCATCAACCGGTCGGACTTCAACCCGGCTATCGCGGCGAGCAACTCCCTCGGGGGGAAGGCTCGGGCGTTGGACACCGAGGTGTCGGTGGATCTGTCCTGGCCGTCGCTCTTCGGTTTGCCCGGTGAGCGGTACACGATGACCGCTCAGCCGGTGCT
>NZ_JBFBHI010000005.1:0-80548 GCF_040685135.1 Cellulomonas sp. NPDC089187
TCCGAAGCGCTGAGCCATTTGGCATCAACTACTTAGGCACACTGTTGAGTTCTCAAAGAACAGACGCGCATCCCTCATCAACCCTGGCGGGCTTCTGACCGGAGGCAACCGTTCAAACTTATCGGATCTTTTCGAGCCGGTCAAGTCCGTGTGGACTCGTCCTGCTGTCTGGATCCACTCCGACAGCACCGTGTTCGGGGCCCGAAGGTCCCGATGAGGTTCTTCCGAAGGGGGTGGCCACCCGGGGGACCAGCCACCGGGTTGATCCGCGGTGTCCGTTCCTCCCTGCCGGGCGACGTCGAGAACATTACGCACCGGCCGGATCGATCGTCAACTCGCCCTCGCGTGACGGCGGTCACGCAGGTGCAGGTCAGCAACGCGCGGCCCCGGCTGGAACACCGCAGCACGGGAACCCTCATGCCAGCGTCGGCCCTCATGTCCGCCGCGTTGGTGCGTCGCCGAGGGGTGCACCCCATGACGATGGCCCCGGCCCGTCCCTCGCGGGAGGCGGACCGGGGCCAGTAGGGCACTCAGGTGCGTGGGCTCAGTACAGGGCACTCGCCAGCGCGCGTCGCGCCTGCTGCACCCGCGGATCCTCGGCACCGACCACATCGAAGAGTTCGACCAGTCGAACGCGCAACCGTTCCCGATCCGGTCCGAAGGTGACGCGGATGGTGTCGATCAGTCGGGCGAAGGCGTCCTCGACCTGTCCACCCAACACATCAAGATCGGCGACTGCCATCTGGGCGTCCGGGTCCTGGGGAGCTTGGGCTGCGGCGGTCCGCGCGGCGGAGAGATCGGCGTCACGGGTGCGGCTCAGCAGTCCCACCTGTGCCAGTCCGGCACGCGCCATGTCATCGCGGGGGTTCTCCTTGAGCGCCTGCTCATATGCAGCGGCCGCAGCACCGAAGTCGTCGCGCTCGATCGCGTCGTAGGCCGCCTGGTGCAACGGGGGCAGCGGTGGCTCGTCCGGCTCGGGCTCGGCAGCCGCCGGCTCGGACGGTGCGCCAGGCACTGTTCCGGTAATGCCATTCGCGGCGGCGGCCTCCAACACCTGGTCCAAGACACCCTTGATCTGGTCGAGCTCGGGGGCTCCCTGGAACAGTGGGAGAGGCTGCCCGGCCAGCACGGCGACAACGGTCGGCACGGACTGGCTCTGGAACGCGGCCGCCACCTGCGGGTTAGCGTCGGCATCGATCCGCGCCAGTTGGAGACGTCCGTTGTACTGACCGACCAGGCTCCCGAGGTCAGCCGCGAGCTTCACACTCGCCTCGCTCCACGACGCCCAGAGCAGGACGATCACCGGGTATCCGGTCGACGACTGCACCAGCGCGGGGAACCCTTCGGTGTCGACATCGACCACCCACGCACCCGGTGTCGGCAGGCCACCGGGGGTTCCCGGCGGCGGGGTCGCCGGACGGGCCAGGCTCGACAGATCCACTGCACCACGCATGTTGAGCCGCGGTCCACCGGTGGGGTTCTCGGTCATGCTGCTTTCGCTCCTGCTCTACTGGGTCAAGGTGTCACTGGCCGGTGACGCCGGTTCGCGCATGCTCGGCGGCGAGCACCTGCACCCCGGAGTCGCTGCCGGCGGGTGGGACGTAGAAGGCAACAACGTCGGTCCAGGTGCGCACCAGGTTCTGGCTGACGCTGTCCCTACCGGCGAGAGCCGCATCGAGGGGATCGTTCAGGGTGATGCTGCCCTGGCTCAGGGTGGCCGTGGTGACCGTGGTCATCTGGCCAACCACGATGGCTCCCCCGTCGGCTGTTCCGAGAGCCATCGCCCCCGGCTCCGCCGCCACGGTCTCCGTCACCGATGCCACCGCTTGCAGGCCGGCCACCGTCTGGGCGCGGGCACCCTCGATCGCGGTGCGGAAGAAGCTGGCACCAAAGGTCCCGGCGTAAGCAGACGCGTCACCGTTGGTCAGCACGTCAGCGAACTGAGCGACCGTGTCCTGCGGGCTGAGCAGCAAGGAATCGTCATCCGCCGCGAGCTCCGGGCTGCCGATCTCCGGGTCGGCAGTGGCCGGCATCTGGACGCCTTCCCCCAGACGCGCCCATCCCCACAACTCGTAGTCGGCGCGTGGGTTCTCTTGGACCAGAACCAAGAGCAGTGGCGCTTGCAGGTCGGCAGGCTGCTCGGTCACGACCATCTGCGTACGGGGCCAGGCAGTGGTGTCCGGGGTGATGGTGGTCTGCGCCTGCGTCGGGATGGCGACCGGAGTGCGCTCACCATTCGTGGCCTGCGCACGGGTGTACTCCGCGCCGCGGATGGCCAGGGCCGGGCCGGTCAGCCGAGCGTCAAGACCGCTGGGGTCCAGAGCGGCATCGCTGTCGGCGAGGACCTCCCCCACCTTGCCGAGGACGGCAGCGGACTGGGTCGCGTCCAACACCGGAGGGGCCTGTGCGGGCACGGGCTCAGGTTGCGGCTCCGGCAGGGGCTGAGCGCACGCGCCCAGAGCGACGACGGTGGCGAGAGCCAGGGCGATGGCGCTGGTGCGGCGGTGGGCGTTCATCGGTCCTCCTCCCGGTCGGGACGTGGCGCGTCATGCGGGGCAGGGGCATCCGGTGCGGTGCTGGGTCCGGGTTGCGGGTCGCCGGCATCGGCGGGGAAGCCCCACATCCGCCGCCACGAGTCGGCGCGCTGGGTGGTGGTCAGGTTCTCGTCCTGCTCGTCGACGCCGGGGACGGCTGGCTCCTCCTCGTCATCTACCGGACCGGTGGCGACCGGAGAGGCGACGGGCGCAGTCTCCTCAGTCGGGGCGGCGGACTGGAGTTCATCGCGACGTCGCCAGGGCATCAGTCCTGCCAGCCCGCGGCGACGGGACGGCTCCGTGTCATCCGCGACGACTGACGCTGCCACCTCGGGGGTCGCGGCGGTCGTCGCGGCCTCGCTCGGGTGCGACGACGACGCGGCCCCCTCGGTCGCGGCGAGCCGTGTGGGGCCGGTGTCGGGTGTAGCCCCGCCCGAGGGCGGTGCGTCGTCCTCGGGTATCGATCGGCTGGTCACCGGCGCGGAACTGGTCGCGGGTAGGGGCCCGGCAGGGGTGGCAGCGGCACCTGATGTGGCGTCGGTGGTGGCGCTCATCCGAGGTCCGGCCGTCGTGCCAGGACGGACCGGAGTTCCCCAGGGGCGCGCAGCGGACTCGGCGGTGATGTCCGTGGCCGAGGACTCTGACGACGGGGAGCCACCGCGGGCGGGAGTCGTCGGGGCGGCACCGGGTGGGGTCAACGCCACCGGAGTGCCCCAGGGGCGGTCGCCCGGGTCCGGCCGAGTGGTCGTGCTGTCCTCAGCGGACGGCGGGGTGTGGGTCGACGCGGGGTCGGCACCCGTGGCGGTCGACGACGTGCCGGGGTCGGTGTGGTCGGCGTCGATCGGGCTCGACGGGTCGCTCTGGGCGGAGGGCTCTTCGACCGCCGCGCGGCGACGGAATCGGCTCAGCAAGGAGCGCTTCGGGCTCGACGGCTCCGCGGTGACATCCGTGTGCGCTGCGCCCGTGGTGTCGACCGCAGGTGCCGACTGTGTCGTTGCGGGGGCCGGGTCGGGGACGGTCGGGTCGACCACCCCGGGGTCGGGGCGGTCCGCGGGGACAGCGTCGGCCGAGGCCTGGGCGGGCGCGGCGGTAGCGGATGGGGCGTCGTCGGCGCTCGTCGCGGCGGTGGGGCGAAGGTCGTCCGCGTGCGCTGACGCCGCGGTGCTGGCCAGGGACGGGTCGGCGGAGTCGCCCGAGGCGGGTGCGGCGTTGGTCCCCTCGGCGTCGGTGGTGGGGTGGGGCTGCGATGCCGTCGACGGGGCTCCAGCCGCGGCGGGGATGTCGCTCGGGCTGCTGGGATCGGAGTCAGCGACGGACGAGTGATCGGAGTCCGGCTCGGCGGCTGCGACGGTGGGGATCGCACCGGTGACAACCGGGATCGCGCCGGTCGCTCCGCGCCGACTGCGGCGGGCAGCCTGGGCGGCTGCTTCGGCCTCACGGATCTGCCGGCGGGTCAGCGGCTGACCGGTAGCGGGGTCGATCAGAGGGAAGGCACCGGTGGTCGGGTCGACCTGCGGCAGCGGGCCGGTGACAGGGGCGGGCGCATCGGTTCCCGGCGTACCGGTCGGGGTGACGACCGCGATCATGCCCGTGGTGACGTCGTGCCAGTCGGTGCCTTGATCGGCGCGACGGATGCGGATGAACAGGATGGCGGCGATGGCGAGCAGAAGGACGCCGACCGCAACTCCGGGCCACAGCCACGGAGTGGTGACCTCCTGCGGCCAGGACAGGTCGAGAGTCGGCGGGGTGTCGCCCAGGCTCACCGCGAGTAGCGACCAGCGACCGGAACTCGGCGCGGTCCATTCCAGCGTCGCGGAGTCCTCGCCCGTGACCTCCGTGATCCACATATCCGATCCGGTGGGGTCGGCAGCGGTGGCGGCGGTGTCGGACTGCTCGGTCGCGGACGGCGACGGGCTCGGCTCCCCGGCCGGGTCGGTCGGTTCTGATGTGGCGGTGGCAGAGGGCTCCGCTGCGGTCCCGTCGGTCAGCGCCAGGTCGTGCCAATCAGCCAGGCCGGTCACCAGTTGGTGCGGATCGTCACCAACCCAGGCAGCGACGTCGGTGTCCCGTCCGACCGCGAGGACCACCGGCGACCCGGACGCGCGCACCGTGACAGTGACCGGGTCTCCGGCCACCTCAAGCACACCGGGTTCGGTGATCAGGGTCTGGGCGTCGGCGGTCGCCGTGGCCACCAAGGGGTCGTCCGCACGCCAGGCCGTCGCCGAGGCGATCCCCAGAGCCGCGGCGGCGATGCCCAGCAGCCCGAGCAGGGCCGCGATGAATCGCTGAAGCACGCATGTTCCTTCCTGACGTGACGCACCAGGATAGGCAGCTGAACAGGCCACGGCGACATCACAGGAGCTCACCGGTCCACTCCCCCGGTACCGACCGCCGCTCCGGCGCTCACTGCCGCTGTGTCCTCGGGTACGGATACGCTGGAACGCGGACGCCGTCCGTGGCCGACGCGCGCGTCTCTCCCGTCCACAGGGAGCCCCGCTGCCTGCTCCAGGAGGATCTTCCGTGCCAGAGGACCGCATGCTGTTCCCGGTCGTCAACTTCCGCGGTTACGACCGTGAACAGGTCGACGCGCGGATGACCGAGTTGGAGAAGGCGCTCAACGAGGCGCGGTCGCAGGTCGCCTCGATGGACGAGCGGGTGCTCCAGATCTCCGGGGAGTTGTCCGAGGCGCACCGTCAGCTGCGGGAGGCCGAGCGCCCGACGTACTCCGGTCTGGGTTCCCGGATCGAGATGCTCCTGCGCTCCGCCGAGGAGCAGTCCTCCGACGTGGTGCAGCAGGCCAATGCTCAGGCTTCGGACGCCCTGGCCCGGGCTCGACTGGCTGCGGGCCAGCTGCGGGCACGGGCGGAAAATGAGGTCGCGGAACTGATCGCGACGGCCAAGCGGGAAGCCACCGAGGAGCGCACCACCGCCCACGCCGAGGCGGAGAGCGTCCTGACTGCGGCACAGCGTCGCGCGGAGGAGATGGTCGGTTCCGCCGAGCGCGAGGCCGCTCGTATCCAGACCGCACAGGCCACGGAGGCCAGCGAGCGCCGGGCCACCCTGGAGCGCGAGCTCGGCACCCTGCGGGCCACGGTCGAGCGGGAGACCACGGAGCTGAGGATCAGCACCGAGCAGGCTGCCGAGCAGCTGCGGAGCGCCGCCGAGGCCGAGACCGCCGCGCTGCGCGCCGAGGCCGAGCATTACGACCAGGATCTGCGCCAGCGCGCCGACGCGGACACCTCCGCGCTGCGGCAGCGCACGGAGCAGGAGACCTCGGCTCTGCGACAGCAGACCACCACCGAGGTCGCCGAGCTGCGGGCCGAGGCCGAGCGGTGGGCCGCCGAGCAGCGGACGACTGCCGCCACCGAGGTCGCCGAGTTGCGCCAGCTCACCGGGGAAGAGGTCACCCGCGTCCGGGCGGAGGCCAATGCCTACGCCGACCAGGTCCGCTCCGCGGCGGAGCGTTCCGCCACCGAGTTGCAGCAGAAGGTCGCGGCCGAGACCGCCGCGGTGCGCGCTGAGGCGGATCAGTACTCCGGGTTCGTCCGGGCAACCGCTGATCGGGAGACCGCCGAGCTGCGTGCGCAGGTCGCCGAGGAGATCGCCGCCACCCGGCAACAGGCGGAGCATGAGCTGAGCGCGGTGCGTGCGGAGGCCGAGCAGTACGTCGCTGAGCTGCGCGCCGCCGCCGAACGCGAGACCACCGAGCTGCGCGAGCGCACGGAGCACGAGACCAGCACGCAGCGTTCTCAGGCGGAGCAGTACACCGCTGAGCTGCGGGCCACCGCCGAACGCGAGACCACGGAGCTGCGCGAGCGCACCCAGCGCGAGGCCGACGAGCTGCGCACCACCACCCAGCGCGAGACCGACGAGTCGCGTGAGCAGACCCGGTTGCAGGTCGAACGCCAGCTGACCGAGGCGGGTCGTCAGGCGGAGGAGCTGACCAACCGGGCGCGGTCCGAGGCCGAGGCGATGCAGGCGGAGGCACGACAGGCGTTGGCCGAGGCGACGCTGTCGATCGCGGCGCAGCGCGAGGAAGCCGAGCGTGCCGATGCCGAGCGGCACGAGGTCGCCCGGGCCGAGACCGAGAAGCTGGTCTCCGATGCCGAGGCGCACGCCGCAGCTGCTGAGCAGCGGGTCGCTGCCGCACTGGAGCAGGCGGAGAAGGTGCGGATCGATTCGCAGAACCAGGCCAAGGAGCTGCTGGCGAACGCCCGCCAGAACGCCGACCGGGTGGTGGCCGAGGCTCGTGAGCACGCCGAGAAGACCCTGTCGGAGTCGATGAGTGAGGCGGAGCGGGAGCGGACCACCGCCCAGCGCCAGGTCGAGGACCTGAACCGTCAGCGCGAGTCGATCACCACCTACTTGGACGAGCTGCGCAACCTGCTCGGCTCCGACCCGGTGCCGAACCGGCAGACCCTGGAGCGCGCAGACCGGGCGCAGGAGAAGTTCGAGCGAGAGGCTGCGGCTCCGGCTGCCGCCAAGCCGGCGCGCACCCCGGCCAAGGCGAAGACCCGCCCGGCACCGGTGTCTGCTGCCGGGCCGAAGAAGGCCGCGCGCGTGGAGAGCCCAGCAAGCGAACCGGCATCGGCCGACGACACGGACACCAGCGCGGTGCCCAGCGGTGATGCGGCAGGGAGCACGAACAGCTCCGCGCCGGACGCTTCCCCCGCACCAGAGGCGAAGGACGCGAAGGACAGCGCGGCCACGACGGGCGCGGAGGCCGCCGACGCCGCGGCGGATGCGCAGGACGCACCGGCGACGACGGACGACGGGGCCGAGCAGAAGTGACCGAGTCCGCAGCCGCCGACTGGCGTGAGCAGCGTCGGGAGGCGGCTGCGGCACATGAGGCGGCGCTCGTCGCCCGGCAGCAGGCGGAGTCACAGCGCGCCCGGGAGCTGATCCGCGAGTTCGTGGCACAGGCCCGCGAGCGCGGGGTGGCCCCGGAGCCGCTGCGCGCGCAGGGGTATGGCGGACGTGGGTCGTTCCGCACGGGGATCAACGGGTGGTACCTGCGCCGCGACCGCACGGTGGCGGTCGGTGCCGACGGGGAGTTCTACGTGCTCACCGTGCCGGGATCGGTGGCGGCGCGGTGGCGCGGGGTGCAGGTGCAGCCGCAGGACCCTCCGTTGGTGATCGGGGCCGGCGGGAAGGACGGCGAATCGTTGGACCTGCCGATCGCACTGGCCCGAGTGCTCGGCGACGAGTGAGAGCGACACCTGGCTCGTCGGCCCACGGTGCGGCGGTTGCGGTCTTGTCGTTCTGACCTCGGGGCAGTTCCCTGCCCCGAGGTCAGAGCCGGGCGAGCAGGGCGCTGAGCGCCTCGGCGACGATCAGCGGGCTTTCCAACGCGGTGAGGTGTCCTGCGGCCGGGACGATCACCGGCTCGGTGCCGAGCTCTGCTGCCATCGCGGTGGCCTGCTCCGGCGGAGTCGGGCCGTCCTCGGCTCCGACCAGCACCAGCGAAGGACGGTTCCAGCTGCGCAGCACCAACGTTCGGTCGGCGCGCGCGGCCATGGCGCGCTGGGACCAGGCGATCCCTGCGGGGCGCTGGTCCTCGATCCAGTCGGCGACCTGAGCGACCAGATCGGGGCGAGTGGCGCGCGTGCTCTCACCGAGCAGGGTGTTCACCATCGGGCGGACGGGGTCGACCGAGTCAGTGTGCTCGGCCTCGTCGGCGATCCGGCGGCGATGGGCAGCAGCCTCCGAGGTGTCGGCGACGGCCTTGGTGTCGAGCAGAGCGAGGGCGGCGATCAGTTCCGGATGGCGCTCAGCGAGGGCCAGAGCCACGTAGCCGCCCATCGACAGGCCCGCGACGACCGCTGGACGGTCGAGCGGGCCACCCTCGGTCCAGAGCGCGGCGACGGCATCGGCGGCGGTGTCGAGCGACGGGGCGGTGTCGGATGAGGGGGTGATGTCGGATGACGGGGTGGACGCAGGTGCCAGGGTGTCGGGGAGCGGCGAGGCACCCATGCCGGGCAGGTCGACCGCGATCACCGGGGTGCCCGCCGGGAGCAGCGCCGCCATCTCGGCCCACATCCGGGCGTCGAGGGGGAAGGCGTGCAGTAGCACCACCGGGGTGCCGGTGCCCGAGCGCAGGGTGTGGGTGGTGAGCCTCATCGGTCCTCCTCCGGGTCGGCCTGCTGGACCGGGCCGTCCCAGGTGGTGGGCAGTGGCAGCGGGAAGTCGGGGCGGACGTGTCCGACGATCTCGTTCAGCACCCGCCTAACGGAGGGCTCCCCCACCCACAGGTGCTTGGCCCCATCGACGCCGATGATCTCGGCCTGTCGCACCCGGGCGAAGCGTTCGCGTGCCTGCTCCGGTCGCAGGTAGTCGTCGTGCTCGGGTATCAGGGCCACCAGCGGACGACCGTCGGCGGACCAGGCGTCGAGGTCGGCATCGGTGGCGCGGTGCAGCGGCGGTGACAGCAGGATCGCGCCCTCGATGAGCGGGTCGAGGCCATGCATCAGAGTGAGTTCGGTGCCGAAGGACCAGCCGACCAGCCACGGGTGCGGCAGGTCGTGGAATTCGGTGAACTCGATGGCGGCGTGCACGTCGAATCGCTCGGCACGGCCCTCGTCGAATGCGCCCTCGCTGGTGCCGCGCGGGCTGCTGGTGCCGCGGGTGTTGAAGCGGAGCACGGCGATGTCGGCCAGCGCGGGCAGTCGCCAGGAGGCTTTGCGCAGGACGTGGGAGTCCATGTAGCCGCCGTGAGTGGGCAGCGGATGCAGCGTGACGAGGGTGGCCGCCGGTGTGCGCGGGCTGCCGTCGGGGTTCACCGGCGTGGCCAGCTCGCCGACCAGGGTCAGGCCGTCAGCGGTGTGCAGCTCGATGTCCTCCCGGCGTGCGGGCAGGACGGTCATGGAACGGATCTCGGTGCTCATCACCGCCGAGCCTAGTCAGCGGCCGGGGCGACGGCGCAGGCGGGCTTGCCAGCAGGAGGTGTGCCAGTGGCGACGGTTGTCCAACGCGGCGGCGTCGCCGAGGATGCTGTCCGCCCGCCAGGCGACCACATGCGGCGTGCCGGTGGCGATCAGCTGATCGCAGCCCGGGCAGCGGAAGGTGCGGTCGGAGCCACCGACCCGCTGGGTGGTCCACTCGCCGTCGGGGCCGGACTCGGCGCGGCGAATACCGCCCAGGCGGTCCAGGTCGAGCGGGATGTGCTCGGCGCTGTAGGGGCGTTTGCCGGAGCGACGGGAACGTGGCACGCCGCCCATTCTCCCCGATGCGGCGGGGCGCGGTCCGCGAGGTAGCCGTCCTGCTGGGACGGACCGCTAATGACGCGCGCCGGAGCCGGGAGATGACCCCGGCGCTGCGAACAGCGCACCGCCCGCCGCCGGGACGTGCCGGGGCGGGCGGTGCAGGGTTGGTCGATCGACGGCGCGACTGTCCAGCCGTCGACGGCCGGTCGGAGGGTCAGGACAGCTCGGCGGCGGTCTCCACCGGGGCGATGGTGCGGGTGCGGATCAGCTCGCCGTACCAATGCGCCGAGTCCTTGGGCAGACGCTCCAGGGTGTCGTAGTCGACGCGGACGATGCCGAACCGGCGGTCGTAACCGTAGGCCCACTCGAAGTTGTCCAGGAACGACCAGACGAAGTACCCCCGGACGTCGGCACCCTGGTCCATCGCGGCACCGACGGCGTCGATGTGGTCGTGCAGGTAGCTGACGCGGTCCTCGTCATGCACCCGACCATCGGCAGAGACCTCGTCGGCGAAGGCGGCACCGTTCTCCGTGATGGCCATCGGCAGCTCGGGATAGCGCTGGTGCAGGGAGACCAGCAGGTCGGTCAGCCCCTGCGGCTCCTGGTTCCAGCCCATCGCGGTGTGCGGGCCGGGCTGCGGCAGCCACTCGACGTCCTCCGCGCCGACCCAGGTGCTGACCGCCGAGGACTTGTGGCCGTCGACACCGGGGCTGCCGTCGCCGATCTGCGGTTCGCCCTGAAGCGCGCGGACCCGACCGGTGGAGTAGTAATTCACGCCGAGCAGGCTGAGCGGCTGACAGATCAGGTCGAGGTCGCCGTCCTGGATGAAGGACCAGTCGGAGACCGCGGCGGTCTGCTCGAAGATCTCCTCCGGGTAGTGGCCCTCGATCAGCGGCTGCAAGAAGACCTCATTCGCGATCAGGTCGATCTTGTGCCGGGCGGCCAGGTCCTCGGCGGAGTCGCTGTCCGCGCGGGTGACGTGCAGATTCAGCGTGATGGACACGGTGGTGTCCTCGCCGAGCTCCTCGCGGATGGCGCTGGCGGCCAGGCCGTGCGCCAGGTTGAGGTGGTGCACGGCAGCCAGCGAGGCGGCCTGGTCCTGACGACCGGGGGCGTGCACTCCGGAGGCGTAGCCGAGGTAGGCCGAGCACCAGGGCTCGTTCAGGGTGGTCCAGATCTCGATCTTGTCTCCGAGAACCTGGGCCATCTTGCGGGCGTACTCGGCGAAGAGGTACGCGGTACGCCGGTTGGTCCACCCGCCCTCGTCCTCCAGCGGCTGCGGCAGGTCCCAGTGGTACAGGGTGACGACCGGGTTAATCCCGGCGGCCAGCAGACGGTCGACCAGGTCGACGTAGAAGGCGATGCCCTCCTCGTTCCACTCCCCCGAGCCGTCCGGCTGCACCCGGGCCCAGGAGATGGAGAAGCGGTAGGCCTCCAGACCGATCTGCTGCATCAGCGCGATGTCCTCGGGAACCCGGTGGTAGTGGTCGTCGGCGACCAGACCGGTGTCGCCGTTCAGGACGGCGCCGGGCACAGCGGAGAAGGTGTCCCAGATCGACGGTCCGCGACCAGCCTCGGTGGCGGCACCCTCGATCTGGTAGGCGGCGGTGGCAGAGCCCCAGACGAAGTCGGCGGGGAACTGGCGTCCGGACGGGCGGGTGGCGGGCATGCGGGTCCTTCGGTCGGGATCCATCGACGGCACGGGGGTCGCGGCCCCGGTGCTGACGACGGTGTCGGCAGGTATCGAAACGATACGATAGCGCGGTGGGAACGCTCCCGCGAGCCCCGGCGACGAGTGATCGATCAGGAATTCGACGATCTGGCGGGTTGTGGCGCTTCGTTCGGCTTCGTGACGCGGCACAAGCCGGTCGAACCGCTTCGGCCCGCACTAGGGTGGGCACCATGGCGACGATTGATGACGTGGCGAAGGCGGCGGGGGTCTCGGCCTCCACGGTGAGCTACGTACTCAGCGGCAAGCGGCCGATCTCCCCACGCACGCGGGAGCGGGTGGAACGGACCATCCGCGAGCTCGGTTACCGCCCGCATGCGGGTGCGCGTGCTCTGGCATCCAGCCGCAGCAACGTGATCGCCCTGATGGTGCCCTTCCGGCCCGGG
Organism: Cellulomonas sp. NPDC089187; assembly: GCF_040685135.1. Taxonomy (NCBI): domain Bacteria; kingdom Bacillati; phylum Actinomycetota; class Actinomycetes; order Micrococcales; family Cellulomonadaceae; genus Cellulomonas; species Cellulomonas sp. NPDC089187. The sequence goes on from NZ_JBFBHI010000005.1 coordinate 11,852, forward strand.
GTGAACGTGCAGATCATCATGCGCTTCGTCGGTGGGGCGGTGACCGCGGCCCGGGCGTACGACCACGATGTGCTGTTGCTGACCCAGGACGACAGCAGCGGGGTCGACCGCGTGGCGTCCTCCTCGATGGCGGACGCGATCATCGTGATGGATGTGGAGGCCGAGGATGAGCGCCTGCCAGCACTGCGCGCGATGAAGCAGCCCTCAGTGTTGATCGGTGTGCCCTCGGACCCGAGTGGCTTGTCCTGCGTCGACCTGGACTTCACCGCCGCCGGGCGGATGGCGGTGCGCAGACTGACTGACGCCGGACACCGTCGGGTAGCGCTGATCGGTGCCTCGCAGGACCGGTTCGACCGTCGCGCGAATTATGCGATCCGGATGCGGGCGGGCGCACTGGAGGAGGCCGAGCTGCGCGGGGCCGAGTGCGCGGTGCTGCCCTGCGAGCCGACCTTCGTCGGTGGTGTCGATGCGGTGGAACGCGTCCTGGACACCACACCTGGCGTGACGGGCCTGGTCGTGCACAACGAGTTGGCGCTGCCCGGTGTGATGTCAACACTGGAACGCCTCGAGGTTCGGGTGCCGGAGGACATTTCCGTGGTGGCGATCGGGGCCGCGGACACCGGCACCGCGCTGGCCAAGCCGCTGACCGGGATCGATGTGCCGGGCGAGGACATTGGCCGGGTGGCGGTGGAGATGGTGATGGCCCAGTTGGGTGGCGATGAGCTGACCAGCACGCGCCTGGTGTCGCCGGAGCTCACCGAGCGCGGATCGGTGGCGACACCCGAGGCCTGAGCCGGCCGCGCTCCCCCGGTGACGAGAGCGCGGCCGGCGTGGCGCTCAGATGGTGGCGATGTCGCCGTCGGCGGTGACGATCCGATCGCCGAGCTGGAGCGACCATCCGGCGGTGGCCCCGGTGGCGACTGCCGTGATCGTGTCGCCGGTGCGGGTCACCCGGAAGGTCACGTCGCCCACGGTGGTGGTGGACTCGTGCCCGTCGGCGAGTTCGAAGACGCGCAGGGTCACCCCGTCGGCGTGGTCGTAGTCCGGGCGGTCGGTGCGGGCACCGATGGGCAGAACCGTGTCCGGGCGGACCAGGAGCGGCACGGAGAGGAAGTCGTGCTGCTGTCGGTGCCAGCGCGGGCCGGTGACCGTGGACCCGTCGAGCAGACTGGTCCAGGTTCCGTCGGGCACGTAGACGTCGACCTCGCCGTCGGCGGAGAACACCGGGGCGACCAGCAGGCTCTCCCCCAGCATGTACTGGGTGTCGACGGTGGCGGTGGCGGGGTCCCCGGGGAACTCGAGCACCATCGGCCGCATTACCGGCAGGCCCTCGATATGGGCGGTGCGACCGACCCGGGAGAGATAGGGCATCAGCGAGAGCTTCAGCTCGGTGAACCGGCGGGTGACCTCCACCGACTCCTCGTCGAATGCCCACGGCACCCGGTAGGAGGTCGAGCCGTGCAGCCGGGAGTGGCTGGACAGCAGACCGAAGGCCAGCCAGCGCTTGAACACCGCCGGGTCCGGGGTGCCCTCAAAGCCGCCGATGTCATGCGACCAGTAGCCAAAGCCGCTCATCGACAACGACAGCCCACCGCGCAACGACTCAGCCATCGACACGAAGGTCGACTCGCAGTCACCACCCCAGTGCACCGGGAACTGCTGACCACCGGCGGTGGCGGAGCGAGCGAAGAGCACCGCCTCGCCCTCACCGCGCTGCTCGACCAGCAGGTCGAACACCGCCTTGTTGTACAGGTGCGTGTAGTAGTTGTGCATCGCCTGCGGGTCGGAGCCGTCGTGCCACACCACGTCGGTGGGGATCCGCTCACCGAAGTCGGTCTTGAAGCAGTCGACGCCCATGTCCAGCAGCGCGCGCAGCTTGCTCTGGAACCAGGCGACCGCCTCCGGGTTGGTGAAGTCGACCAGGGCCATCCCGGCCTGCCACAGGTCCCACTGCCAGACCGAGCCGTCCGGGTTCTTCACCAGGTAGCCGAGCTCACGACCCTCATCGAAGAGATAGCTGCGCTGGGCGATGTATGGGTTGATCCAGACGCAGACCTTGAGGTCGCGCTCGTGCAAGCGGGCGAGCAGCCCCTGCGGGTCCGGGAAGGTCGCCGGGTCCCAGACGAAGTCGCTCCAGTGGAACTGCCGCATCCAGAAGCAGTCGAAGTGGAAGACGCTCAGTGGCAGCCCCCGGTCCGCCATCCCGTCAATGAAGGACATCACGGTGTCCTCGTCGTAGGAGGTGGTGAAGGAGGTGGACAGCCACAGGCCGTAGGACCAGTCCGGCACCGCGGCGGGGCGGCCGGTCAGGGCGGTGTAGCGGCGCAGCACGTCCTTGGGGTCCGGTCCGGCGATGACGTAGTAGCGCAGCCGCTGGCCGGGCACGCTGAACTGGGTGCGGGACACCGCCTCGGAGCCGATCTCGAAGGAGACGTGCTCGGGATGGTCGACAAAGACGCCGTAGCCCTTGTCGGAGACCAGGAAGGGCACGTTCTTGTACGCCTGCTCCGATGAGGTGCCGCCGTCGGCGTTCCAGACGTCGACGGTCTGGGAGTTCTTGACGAAGGCGGTGAAGCGCTCGCCCAGGCCGTAGAGGTGCTCGCGGACGCCGAGGTCGAGCTGCTCGCGCACGTAGCTGGTGCCGTTGTCGTCGACGATGGCCAGACCGCGGGCATCCGAGCCGGTGACCCGGCGGCCGTCGACGGCGATGTCCAGCGACCAGCCGTCCTCGGTGGAGACGGTGGCGGTCAGGTTGCCGGTGGTCAGCGTGGCGGGGCCGTCCGCAGGAGTCTCGACCTTGGCGACCGGGAGTCCGGTGTCGTGGAGCTGGAAGTGCGGACCGGGGTCGTTGGCGCCCCGGAAGTGCTCCACCGTGACGCCGAGCACGCCCTCGGCCGGGGAGTCCAGGGTGATGGTGATCAGCGGGCGGTTGAGGGTGTCGCCGCGCTTGGTGAGCTTGGCGGTGGCGGCGTAGACGGTGAGAGAACCGTCGCCGGCCACCACCTCGTCCAGTCCCACCGGGCGGAGCAGACTCACGCCCGGTCGGGTCATCCAGTAGCCGTCGGTGAACTTCATGATCCTCCTTGATCTGGGGCCGGCGTCTCGACCGCCGTCGAAGCGCTTCGACTCGCCGGGAACGACTGTAGCAAGTGCGAGGCCCGGCACGTGCATCGACGTGTCGGGCCTCGCCGTACGCCTATTTGACGGCGCCTGCCGTGATGCCGCGGGTCAGGGTCCGCTGGAAGATCACGAAGAAGATGATCGCCGGGATCATCGAGACCAGGGCGCCGGCGTTGGTGGTCGGCGCATCCATCATCCGGTCGCCCTGCAGCGACGCCAGCGCCACCGGGATGGTCTGGGTGGCATTGGTGGTCAGCATGACCAGCGGGATGAAGAACTCGTTCCAGGTCCAGATGAAGAAGAAGATCACCAGCACCGACATCGTCGGGCGGACCACCGGGAAGACCACGCTCCACAGCGTGCGCCACTTGCCCGCGCCGTCCAGCGCCGAGGCCTCCAACAGCGCCTTCGGGAAGGTGCCTAGCACTGAGGACAGCAGGTACGTGCCGAAGGCCGCCTGGATCACGGTGAAGATCAGGATGATCGACCACTGGTTGTTGCTCAGCCCGACCTTCTGCGCCATCTGGAACAGCGGGTAGACCAGCACCTCCTGCGGGAGCATGTTCGCCAGCAGGAACAGGGTGACCAGCGACATCCGGCCCTTGATCCTGCCGACGCCGATCGCATACGCGCTGAGCAGGGAGACGACCACCGCGAAGATCGCCACGAAGCTGGAGATCCACACTGAGTTCAGCAGCTTCTGCGGGAAGTTGGTCCGCTCCCAGAAGTTGACCAGACCGTCGGTGTACAGCTCCTGCGGCAGGCTGAGCGGCCCGTTGGTGGAGTAGTCCGCCGGGGACTTGAAGGCGTTCAGCACCATGATGACGAACGGGATCATCATCAACACCGCGACGATGATCGCCCCGGCCAGCACGAACCAGCGGGCGGCACCCCGGCGGTGACGACGGTCGATGTCGCGGGACTTCGACTTGCGGGGCAGCGCGCCCGAACCCACCGATCCGGCGGCAGGCAGCGTCTCGATCTGGGTGGCCATCAGTGCCCCTCCTCCTCGCGGCGGGCGCTGCGGGCCTGCAGCACCATGATGACGACGGCGACCACGATGATCAGCACCGTCAGGACGTTGGCGATGGCGGCGCCGTAGCCGACCTTCGACTTGTCGAAGAAGTTCAGGTACGAGTAGTAGCTCGGCACCAGCGTGGAACTCTCCGGGCCGCCGCGGGTCAGCACGTAGATCGGTCCGAAGACCTTCAATGCAGCCACGGTGCAGGTCAGCGTGATGACAAAGGTCTCCGGCTTGATCTGCGGCAGGGTGATCGCGCGGAACCGGTGCCACCAACCCGCGCCGTCCAACTCGGCAGCCTCGTACAGCTCGGGGTCGACCCGCTGCAGGGCGGACATGAAGATGACCACCGGGTAGCCGATCTGGATCCAGATCAGCACCAGCATCACGCTGGGCAACGCGGTGTCGGTGGAGCCCAGCCAGTTCGGCGGGTTGTCGATGCCGATCCCGCGCAGGATGACGTTCACCGCACCGGTCTGGGAGTTGAGGATCCAGTTCCACAGCACACCGGCCACCGCGACCGGGAGGATCTGGGGCAGGTAGTACAGCGCGCGCAGGGTGGAGGCGACCCGGGGTCCGAACCTCTTGCCCAGGACGTCGAAGAGCACAGTGGCCAGTAGCAGACCGATCACGGTCGGCACGACGACCATCGCGCCGATCATGGCGATGGAGTTCTTGAACGAGGTCCAGAACTGCTCGTCCCGCATCAGGTCGGCGTAGTTGCCCAGGCCGTACCAGCGCATCGGGGCGTTGCCGCCCTTCCACTTGTGCAGGGAGTAGTAGATGTTCATCCCGAACGGGATCAGGATGATGACGACAAAGCCGATCAGCCCGGGCAACAGGTAGGGCACATAGCCCAGCCGGCCCCGGTTCTTCCGACGACGCGGTGTGGCGGTGGTGGTGGACATCAAATCTCCGCAGGGGGTGAAGGGATAGGGGCTGCGTCGGCCCCGCCGCCCGAGCGACGGCGGGGCCGACGGGAGGAATCAGCCCTCGAGCAGATCCGTCTTCCCCTGCTCATAGGCGCTAGACAGCGAGTCGAGCACCTGCTCCGGCGTCTTCGACTGGTTGATCAGCGACTGCATCTCCGAAACCAGGACGTCGTAGAAGCCCGCCACCGGCCAGTCCGGGTAGAACGCCAGACCGTCCTCGTCGAGGACCGTGGTGAAGTTCTCGGTCATCTCCTTGGTCTTCTCGTCCGTGATGGTCGAGGCGTCACCGGCCACCGGCAGACCACCGGCCTGGCCGAGGATCTCCTGGACCTCCTCGCTCAGCGTGATGTCGATGAAGTCATAGGCGAGGTCCTTGTTGGCCGCGTTCTCCGGGACGACCCAGAGGTTGCCGGAAGAACCCGGGTGCAGGTCATTGCCCGGGAACAGCGTCTGGCTCCACTTGAACGGGATCTCCTCGTTCAGGCGACCGAACCACCAGGAGCCGGAGACCATGATCGGGTAGGTGCCGTTGATGAAGGACACGCCCATGTCCTCCGCGGTCAGCGCGGCGGAGTCGGAGGCGATGTAGCCGGCCTTGATCCACTCGTCGAGCTTCTCGGTGGCCTGGGTGAAGGCCTCACCCTCGAAGTCCACGTCATCGGCGAACAGCTGGTAGTCGTCGACCAGGTCGCGGTCGCCGTAGTGCAGCACCAGCTCGTACCAGAGCTGACCCATCGGGTACTCCGACCCGGCCTCGGCCAGCGGAGTGATGCCCGCGGCCTTGAACGCCGCCAGCGCCGCCTCGAAGGACTCGAAGTCGGTCGGGATCTCGATGCCGTTGGCGGCGAACATGTCGTTGTTGTAGAAGTTGCCGACGAACTCGCCGTAGTTGGCCACCCCGTACCAGTCGCCGGAGCCCATCAGGCCCTGCTCGTCGTACATCCCGGTGGTCTGGATCGAGGCGGGCAGGATATCGCCCCAGCCGCGGGACTCTGCCTCGTCGGTGAGCGGGCTGATCAGCCCCTGGGACGCCAGCTGACCGGCGGTCGCGTTGCCCTTGTTGTACTCCATCACGTCCGGCACATCGTCACCGGTCAGGAAGATGGACGCGTTCTTCTGGATCTGCTCGAAGGTCTGGTTCTCCACCTTGACGGTGACGTCCGGGTGCTCCTCCTCGAAGATCTCGATGGCACGGGCCCACGCCTGTCCCATCGCGGACTCGTCGTTCTCGTAGTGCCAGACAGTGAGCGTGTCGGCGTCGGAGCCCCCACCCCCGCCGCTGTTGTCCCCACCACAGGCCGCCAGGGCCAGGGGCAGGGCGAGCGCCAGGGCGCCCGCCACGTACCTGGTGCGCTGAGCCTTCACGTCGTTCCTCCTCATCGAGTTACTGCAGGGTGTCGTGCGACCGGTGACTCACCGGGGGTCTGGGGCGAGGGCTGCGGGGTCGAGCGCGGGCACCGGTCCGGTGCTGCCGAGGTCGACCAGCTCGCAGCCGATCAGGACCGGCGCGGGCACCTCGCCGGTGTCGAGCAGGGTCAGCAGGGTGTCCACGCCGGCGCGGCCGAGCGCGACGCCGGGGGCATGCCAGGTGGTCAGCGGCGGCACCGACTGGCCGGCGACCGCGGGGGTGGAGATCACGGCCACCACCGACAGGTCCGCGGGGACCCGCACGCCACGGGCCCCCAACTCGGCCATCACCCCGAAGGCGGCGTCCTCGTTCATCACGATCAGCGCGGTGGGTGGCTCGGCGCGGTCGAACAGGTCCTCGACCGCCAGTCGCCCACCCGGCACCGACTCGTCGACGTGCAACTCCCGAGCCTGGATGCCGAGGGCAGCACAGCTGCGGCGGTACGCCTCTGCGGCCCGCACCGTGGGCCCGTGCCCCTCGGTGACCCGGTGCGGAGCGTGGTTGATGAAGGCGATCCGCCGGTGGCCGAGCCCTGCCAGGTGGCGCACCGCGGCCGACAGTGTCGCGTCGAAGTCGATGTCCACCACCGGGAGCCCGGCGTCGACGGTGCGGCCGATCAGTGCCTGCGGGATGCCCGCGGCGGTGAGCGCTCGTACGCGAGGATCGGTCAAGGCGACTTCCATCAACAGCACGCCGTCGGCCAGGCCTTGTGCCGCCACATCCAGCAGGCCGACGGCATCAGCCGCGGCGAACGGCCAGAGCACCAGCTGGTAGCCCCGGCCCTGGGCCTCCTCGGTGGCGCCGAGCACGAACTCCGCCGAGGTGCGCGACAGCCCGGCGGGCCCCATCGGGAAGGCCAGCGCCAGCACGTGACTGCGCTTGGTGGCCAGGCCGCGGGCCAGCGCATTGGGTCGGTAGCCCAGTTCAGCCATCGAGGCCTGCACCCTGGCGCGGGTGGCCGCGGAGACCGGGCGGGCGGCGGTGAGCGTCGCGGAGACGGTGGACAGGGCGACACCGGCATGCCGAGCGACATCCTGCATGGTCACCACCACTCCACTGCCCTCTTCCTCGACGGCACGGCCCCACACCGTTGCGGGGTCGAAGCGCTTCGCGCGCCGTTACTCTAACCGCCGAACTAATCGCGGTCTAGAGATGGCGCGGAAACGCTTCGATGGGGTGATCATCTCTTGATCCGACGCCGATCGGTCCGCTCTGGGCGAAACGTTTCGATGGCGCAGGACGGGTGGGACAGCCACAGTGCACCTGTGGTGGGCACGGCAGCCCCACCTGGCCTAGACGGCCTAGACGGCCTAGACGGCCTAGACGGCCTAGACGGCAGGTCAGCACATGACGAGGCCCCCGTCGCGGACCGAACCGCGGCGGGGGCCTCCGTCGGGCCGACTCAGCGCCGGGAGCGACGCAGCGAGGACACCACGCTGTACCCGAGCACCAGGGCACCGATCGCGAAGACCACAGTGATCGGCCAGGGCCCGATCCAGTCGATCAGGCGCTTCCACCCCGACCGGCGTCCACGCGCGTCCGGGTCAGCAATCTGCTCCCAGACCATCGGGATGTGCGGGGCCACCGCCAACGCCGCGCAGATCAACGCCCAGAACGCGGAGGACAGCGGGCCGTCCTCGTCGGTGGTGCTGGTGTCGGGCGTGGGCTGGCTCATCGAGATCTCTCCTGGGGGCGGTCGTCAGGCAAACCACCGCAGGATAGGGAGAGCGCTCGGAACCGATGCGCCCTTTGAGTAAGGCGCATCCGCTCGATGAGTGCGGATCAGACCGTGATGAGGTCCCCGGCCCGGTACACCGCCACCGGGACCAGAGCCCCGTCTGTCACCACCACATCGCCGCGACGCCCGGCCACCAGCGCGCCCAGGTCCTCCCGACCGAGCACATGGGCGGGGGTGGTGGCCGCCGAGCGCACCGCCGACACCAACGACACCCCGGCGTCCACGGTCGCCCGCACCACGTCCAGCAGATGCGCGGTGCCCCCGGCAATGGCCCCGGAGCTGCCGTCCTCGGAGATCAGCCGGGCGACACCCTCCCCGACCCGCACCGCCATCGGCCCGAGCCGGTAGTCACCATCGGCCATGCCCGCCGCGGCCATCGCATCGGTGACCAGCATGATCGACTCGGCACCGACCAGGTCGAAGACGCTGCGTACCGTCACCGGGTCCAGGTGCGTGCCATCCGCGACCAACTCCACGACCAGCTCACCGCGGGCCGCTGCCGCCAGACAGGCCGCGATCGGGCCGGGGTCGCGGTGGTGCAGGGGACGCATGCCGTTGAACAAGTGGGTCGCGGTCAGGCGCGGCGACCGACCGGCGCGGGAGGTGCCACCCGCGGCCTCAGCCTGCGCTCCCCCGGCCAGCAGCGCACGCCCACGGGCCACCGCCGCCTCGACCACCGGGGCGTGAGCATCGGTGTGCCCGATGGACGGCAGCGCACCGACAGCCACCAACGCCGCCATCACGTCGGCGTGAGCGGCGTCACCATCCGCCACCCCGGGCACCTCCGGTGCCACCGTCATGGTCACCAGATGCCCCCGAGCCGCCGCGGCCAGGTCCGCCACCAGCTGCGGGTCACCGGTCAGCATGTCGCCCGGGTTCTGTGCCCCGCACCGGTCCGCGCTGAGGAACGGGCCCTCGGAGTGGATGCCGACCAATTCACCGGCGTCCACCAGATCGGCCAACAGCGCCGCGCGGGACAGGAGGACATCCCGCGGTGCCGTCACCAGCGAGGCCACCAGGGCGGTGGTGCCGTGCCGCAGATGTTCGCGCGCCGCGGTCCGGGCCTGCTCCACCGTGGTCGCATCCGGGAAGGACTCACCGCCGCCGCCGTGATCGTGGATATCCACCAGACCGGGCAGGACAGTGGTGCCCGCCGCCGGGGCGTCCGGTAACCCGTCGCGCCACTCCCCCGGCACCTGCTCCACCGGTCCGACCCAGGCGATCCGGTCGCCGGTCAGCACCACGACGGCGTCCGGCAGAACCTCGGTCGGAGTGACGACCTGGCCACGCAGCAGGGTCGGGGACTGAAGGGTGCGCTCGCTCACCGGACCATTGTGGACCGCCGCACCTCACGACGGCCACGGCCATCCGACCTACGTGTGCAGCTCAGAACAGCCGGGAGTCGACGTCGTCGACGCCGCGCATCGCGTCGTAGTCCAGCACCAGGCAGGAGATGCCCCGGTCGGTGGCCAGCACCCGGGCCTGCGGCTTGATCTCCTGTGCGGCGAACACGCCCTGTACCGGGGCCAGCAGCGGGTCCCGGTTCAGCAGCTCCAGATAGCGGGTCAGTTGCTCGACGCCGTCGATGTCGCCCCGGCGCTTGATCTCGATGGCGACGGTGCCGCCGGCTGGATCCTTGGCCAGGATGTCCACCGGGCCGATCGCCGTGGGGTACTCACGGCGGACCAGGGTGTGCCCCACGCCCAGGACCTCGATCTGCGCGGCCATCAGCTCTTGCAGATGCGCCTCGACGCCGTCCTTGATCAGCCCCGGGTCCACGCCCAGATCGTGCTCGGAGTCGTGCAGGACCTCGTGGATCTCGATCACCAGGCGATCATCGCTCTTGGTGTGCTGCACGGTCCACACCTGCTCGACGCCACGTTCGAGGGCCTCACCCTCAGCGGGGGCAGTGCGCAACGTGCACGGCGGGCTCATCCAGTTCAGCGGCTTGTAGGAGCCACCGTCCGAATGCAGCAGCACCGAGCCGTCGGCCTTCACCACCACGAGTCGGGTGGCCAGCGGCAGGTGGGCGTTCAGGCGGCCGCTGTACCGGGCGGCACAGCGGGCGACGAGCAGACGCATGCGATTCCTTACTCAGATCACCAGGTGCGGGGCGGTCGGCCCGGCCTCCAACCAGGAGGTCAGTCCAGCGTAGGCCTCCCGGGACATCACCAGGTCGACGGTCTCCTCCATGCCGACCGGGCCGCCGGCCACCCGGCAGCGCACCAGCAGCGGCGATCCGGGACGCCCCTCCTGCAACGGAGTGCGCTCCAGCACGCTCAGCGCCGAACGGGCCCAGGTCCGACGGGCCCTGAACGACAGCGACCGCAGCGTGAACCAGTACAGACTCCTGGCCCCGTAATGCGCGACGCCGGGGACCAGACGGCCCCCGGCGCGCACAGCACAGGAGAACGAGCCCACCCGACGGGTCAGGGTGTGCCAACGCGAGAACGCGACGCCCCCGACCGCCAGCAGCGCGACCACGACAAACAGCGCGATCAGCGCGATGTGGACCCCGGACACGGATGGATCAGGCGGCCGAACCGGGGGTCTCGACGACCCCGTCCACCACCACCGTGACCTGGTCGTCGTCGACGGACAGGAATCCGCCGGCGACGACCCACTGCTGAGTCGAGCCGCCCTCGGTCGTGATCCGCACCTGACCCGTGCCGAGCACGGACAGCACCGGGGTGTGGCCCGGCAGGATGCCGATCTCACCGTCGGTGGCGGGCGCGGTCAGCGCACGGGCGGCACCAGACCAGAGGGAGCCGTCCGCGGCGACCAGGTCGACCTCGAGCTTCTTGGCCATCAGACGCCGTACTCCTTCTGGATCCGGGCCCAGTTGCGCTCCAGATCCTCCAGGCCACCGATGTTGAAGAAGGCCTGCTCGGCGATGTGGTCGAACTCGCCGGCGGCGATCCGCTTGAAGGCCTCGACCGTCTCGGCCACCGGCACGGTGGAGCCCACCACGCCGGTGAACTTCTCGGCCATGTAGGTGTTCTGGGAGAGGAACTGCTGGATCCGGCGGGCACGGGCCACGACGGTCTTGTCCTCCTCCGAGAGCTCGTCCACACCGAGGATCGCGATGATGTCCTGCAGCTCCTTGTTGCGCTGCAGGATCGACTTCACCTGGGTGGCCACGTCGTAGTGCTCCTGGCCGACGTACCGCGGGTCGAGGATGCGGCTGGTCGAGGCCAGCGGGTCCACGGCCGGGTATAGACCACGCGAGGCGATCTCACGGGAGAGCTCGGTGGTGGCGTCCAGGTGGGCGAAGGTGGTGGCCGGCGCCGGGTCGGTGTAGTCGTCCGCGGGGACGTAGATCGCCTGCAGCGAGGTGATCGAGTGCCCACGGGTCGAGGTGATCCGCTCCTGCAGCTGGCCCATCTCGTCCGCCAGGTTCGGCTGGTAGCCCACCGCGGAGGGCATGCGCCCGAGCAGGGTGGAGACCTCCGAGCCGGCCTGGGTGAACCGGAAGATGTTGTCGATGAACAGCAGCACGTCCTGCTTCTGCACATCGCGGAAGTACTCCGCCATCGTCAGAGCAGACAGCGCCACCCGCAGACGGGTGCCCGGCGGCTCGTCCATCTGGCCGAAGACCAGGGCGGTCTTGTCGAAGACCCCGGCCTCCTCCATCTCACCGATCAGGTCGTTGCCCTCACGGGTGCGCTCGCCGACACCGGCGAACACCGACACACCACCGTGGTCCTGGGCGACGCGCTGGATCATCTCCTGGATGAGCACGGTCTTGCCCACGCCGGCCCCGCCGAACAGGCCGATCTTGCCACCCTGGACGTACGGGGTGAGCAGGTCGATGACCTTGATGCCGGTCTCGAACATGGTGGTCTTCGACTCGAGCTGGTCGAAGGCCGGCGGCTTGCGGTGGATCGGCCAGCGCTCGGTGATCTCCAGCTTCTCGCCCTCGGCCAGGTTGAGCACCTCACCGGTCACGTTGAACACGTGGCCCTTAGTGATGTCGCCCACCGGCACCGAGATCGGTGCCCCGGTGTCGGTGACCTTGGCCCCGCGCACCAGACCATCGGTCGGCTTGAGCGCGATGGCACGGATCAGCGAATCACCCAGGTGCTGGGCGACCTCGAGGGTCATGGTGAATGCGCCCTCGCCCTCGCCCTGACCGGACAGGTCGATGTCGACGGTCAGCGCGTTGTACATCTCCGGGATCTGGTCCGCAGGGAACTCGATGTCCACGACGGGCCCGATCACGCGTGCGACGCGGCCCACGCCCGGCGTGGCCGTGTCCTTCGCGTCGACGGTGGTGGCGGTCATGTCTGCCTCACTTATCTTTGCCGCCGCGTGCGGGCGGCGTGGGGGTTCTGGTCTGCGGAACTGTCAGGAGGCGAGTGCGTCGGCTCCCGACACGATCTCGCTGATCTCCTGGGTGATCTCGGCCTGACGGGCCTGGTTGGCCAGCCGGGTATAGGTGCGGATGAGGTCCTCGGCGTTCTCCGTGGCGGTGTGCATCGCGCGCTGCCGGGAGGCCAGCTCCGAGGCCGCGGCATGCAGCAGGCAGGAGTAGATCCGGGTGCGGACGTACCGCGGCAGCAGCGCGTCCAACACCTCCTCCACACTGGGCTCGAACTCGTAGAGCGGCAATGCCTCACCCTCGCCGGGCTCGGCCACACCGTCGACGACCTCCATCGGGAGCATCCGGATCACCTGGGGACGCTGGGTCACCATGTTCTGGAACCGGGTGCTGACGATGTGCAGCTCGGACACGCCGCCCTCGTCGGCCGGGGCCGCGAAGTCGGCGAGCAGGCGCGAGGCAATCTCCTCTGCCAGCTCCGCGGACGGGGCGTCGGACTGTCCGGTCCAGGACGCCGCCAGCTCACGGTGCCGGAAGGTGTAGTACGCCTCGGCCCGACGTCCGGAGACGTAGAGCGCGATCTGCTTGCCCTCAGCCTGCAACCGCTCGATCAACGCCTCGGTCTCCCGGATGACGCTGGCAGAGTAGGAGCCGGCCATGCCTCGATCGGAAGCGATCAGCAGCACCGCCACCCGGGTGGTGTCGTCCCGCTCCGCGAGCAGCGGGTGCGTGACATCCGAGTGGGTGGCCACCGCGGAGACCGCCTGGGTGATCGCGGTGGCATAGGGAGTGGCTGCCGTCATCCGGTCCCGGGCGCGACCGATCCGCGAGGCGGCGATCAGCTCCTGGGCACGGAACATCTTCTTGAGGGACTGGGTCGACCTGATGCGCTGGCGGTAGACCCGCTGCTGACCGGCCATGCTCAGCCCTTCTTCTGACGGACGATCTGCTCCTGCTCGACCGGGGTCTCGGACTCCTCCTCGTCGCCACCCACCAGCGGGGTGCCGTCGCCCTTGAGGAAGCCGGTGCGGAACTCCTCCACCGCGGCCGCCAGAGCGTCCTCGGTGTCCTCCTCCAGCTTGCCGGTGGAGATGATGGTGGACAGCACGTCGGTGTTGCGGCGCAGGTGGTCCAGCAGCTCGGACTCGAACCGGGCGACGTCCTGGATCGGGACATCGTCCAGCTTGCCCTTGGTGCCGGCCCAGACCGAGGCGACCTGCTCCTCCGCGGGGTACGGGGAGTACTGCGGCTGCTTGAGCAGCTCCATCAGGCGGGCACCCCGGGTCAGCTGGGCGCGGGAGGCCGCGTCCAGGTCGGAGGCGAACATCGCGAACGCCTCCAGCGACCGGTACTGGGCCAGGTCCAGCTTCAGCGTGCCGGAGACCTTCTTCATCGCCTTGATCTGCGCGTCACCACCGACACGGGAGACCGAGATACCGACGTCGACCGCCGGGCGCTGGTCCGCGTTGAACAGGTCGGACTGCAAGAAGATCTGGCCGTCGGTGATGGAGATGACGTTGGTCGGGATGTACGCCGAGACGTCATTCGCCTTGGTCTCGATCACCGGCAGACCGGTCATCGAGCCCGCGCCCAACTCGTCGGAGAGCTTCGCGCAACGCTCCAACAGGCGGGAGTGCAGGTAGAAGACGTCACCGGGGTAGGCCTCGCGGCCCGGCGGACGACGCAGCAGCAGGGAGACCGCGCGGTAGGCCTCGGCCTGCTTGGACAGGTCGTCGAAGATGATCAGGACGTGCTTGCCGTCGTACATCCAGTGCTGGCCGATGGCCGAGCCGGTGTACGGCGCCAGGTACTTGAAGCCCGCGGGGTCCGAGGCGGGAGCGGCCACGATGGTGGTGTACTCCAGCGCACCGGCCTCCTCCAGGGCACCGCGCACCGAGGCGATGGTGGAGCCCTTCTGGCCGACCGCGACGTAGATGCAGCGCACCTGCTTGGTCGGGTCGCCGGTCTCCCAGTTGGCCTTCTGGTTGATGATCGTGTCGATGGCGATCGCGGTCTTGCCGGTCTGCCGGTCACCGATGATCAGCTGACGCTGCCCGCGGCCGATCGGGATCATCGTGTCGATGGCCTTGATGCCGGTCTGCAGCGGCTCGTGCACCGACTTGCGGGCCATCACGCCGGGGGCCTGCAGCTCCAGCGCGCGCCGAGCGTCCGCGGTGATCTCGCCCAGGCCGTCGATCGGCTGACCCAGCGGGTCCACCACACGCCCGAGGAAGTTGTCGCCCACCGGAACCGAGAGCACCTCACCGGTGCGGCGGACCTCCTGGCCCTCCTCGATGCCGCTGAACTCGCCCAGGACGATGACACCGATCTCCCGGACATCCAGGTTCAACGCCAGGCCGAGCGTGCCGTCCTCGAACCGCAGCAGCTCATTGGCCATCGCACCCGGCAGGCCCTCGACCTGCGCGATGCCGTCGGCAGCCAGGGTGACGCGACCGACCTCTTCGGAGGCGGCGGCGGTGGGCTCGTAGGACTTCACGAAGCTGTCGAGCGCAGCCTTGATCTGGTCCGGCCCGATGGTCAGCTCAGCCATTGTTCTCTCCTGTCGAAACCGCTCCAGCGTGGGAGACGGTCAGATTCTGGTTGCGCCGGGTCATCCGGCCAGACGGCGGCGGGCATCGGCGACCCGCGCCGAGACGGTGCCGTCGATGACGTCCGGACCGACCTGGACCCGCATCCCGCCGAGGACCGCAGGGTCCACGGTGATGTTCAGCTGCACCTGGCGGCCATAGGCCCGGGCCAGGCCGGACCGGAGGCGGTCCTCCTGCTCCCGGGTGAGTGCGGTGGCACTGGTGACCACCGCGACGGTGCGCGAGCGACGCTCGGCTGCGGCATCCGCGAGGGCGGCCACCGCCGAGACGCTGCCCGCCGTGTCGCTCTGATGCGTGATCCGCTCCAGCAGAGTCAGCGTCCGCGGGTGCACCACGGGGCCGAACAGCTGCCGGATCAGCTCCTCCCGGGCCGCAGCGGGCGTCGACCGGGCGGCCAGGGCCTCCCGCACGTCCCGCTGTCCGACCAGGAACCGCTGGGCACGGAACAGGTCCTCCTCGACGGTGTCCAACGCGCCCTCGGCCTGGGCACCTGCCAGCACGGCCTGGCGACCCAGCTGTTCGAGCGCCTCGGCCAGATCGGCCTCGGTGGACCAGCGGGAACGGACCACACCGGCGAGCAGGTCGACCACGCGGCCGTCCGCGCCGGATCCGAGCAGGTTGCCCACCAGGGCGGCCTTCGCCTCGGACGGGGCCGCGGGGTCGGTCAGGGCACGCCGCAGCGCACCCGATCCGCGCACCACGTCGGCGAAGGCCAGCACCTGGCCACCGAGCACGGCCGCATCCGCCCCGACCTGCTGCCAGAGCAGCTCGAAGCGCTCGGACGCGGCGGCCAGGGACGCCTCACTCGCGGCGCGCATCAGCGCCCCGACTCACTGCTGATGGTGCTGGCCTCGGTCTCCAGCTCATCCAGGAACCGGTCGACCACGCGGGTCTGCCGGGCCTGGTCGGACAGCGACTCGCCCACGATCCGCGACGCCAGCTCGACGGCGAGGTCACCGACGTCCTGACGCAGCGACTCGGCGGCCTGCTGCCGCTCGGCCTCGATCTGGCGCTGTGCGGTCTCCAGGATCCGACTGGCGTCGGACTGGGCCTTCTCGCGCAGCTCGGCCACGATCGCCGCACCCTCGGTCCGGGCGTCATCCCGGATCCGGGCGGCCTCGGCCCGCGCCTCGGCAAGCTGCTGCTTGTACTCCTCCAGCAGCTGCTGTGCCTCGGCCTGAGCGTCGGCCGCGTGCTCCAGGCCACCCTCGATCTTCGCGGTGCGCTCATCGAGCACCTTGAGGAACTTGGGCAGGACCTTGATGAACACCACGGCGATCACGACCGCGCAGACCAGCGACCAGACGATGTCGTAGGTCGCCGGAAGGAGCAGGGACTGCTGTCCCTCCTCGGCGGCGGTGATGATGGCGGACATCAGTCTCAGAAGACGAAGCCGGCCGCGAAGCCGATCAGGCCGAGCGCCTCGATGGCGGCCAGGGCGATGAACATGTTGGTCCGCAGCAGACCGGCCACCTCAGGCTGACGAGCGGTCGCCTCCTGGGTCTTGGCGACCATGATGCCCAGGCCGATGCCGGGGCCCAGCGCAGCGAGACCGTAGCCGATGGTGGCGAGGTTTCCGGTGATCTCCACGATCGTGATTCCTTCCGTTGTGCGCCCCGGCGGTCGGGGCGGAACGCGTGAGTCGGCAGGGCGCCGACGATGGGTACGAGGGGCGTCCGGTCAGTGGTGCGACTCGGACAGCTGGATGTAGACCGCGGTCAGCAGGGTGAAGATGTACGCCTGCAGCGCCGCGATGAAGATTTCGAACAGGGTGAAGGCCAGGCCGGCGGCCAGGGTCACCGCACCGATCGCCTTGAAGGCAGCGGTGGCCTCGAAGAACAGGTAGTGAGTCGCGGCGAAGCACAGCACCAGCAGCAGGTGGCCGGAGACCATGTTCACCAGCAGACGGATGGTCAGCGTGGCCGGCCGCAGTACGAAGGTCGAGATGAACTCGATCGGCGTCAGGATGATGTACACCGGCCATGGCACACCGGCCGGGAACAGGGACTCCTTGAGGTAGCCCCCGACACCGTGTGCCCGGATGCCCGCCACGATGAACGCGACGTAGGCGATGATCGCCAGCACCAGCGGCAGACCGATCACCGAGGACCCGGCGATGTTCAGCCCGGGGATCACGCCGGTGATGTTCATGGCCAGCACGGTGAAGAACAGGACCGTCAGCAGGGTCAAGTGCTTGCGGGCGTTCTCCTTGCCGAGGATCTCCTCAGCGATCTGCACCCGGACGAAGTCCAGCGCCATCTCCGCCATGTTCTGGCCGCGGCCGGGCACCAGGCGGACCCGGCGGGCAGCAAGCATGAAGAGCAGACAGAGGACGAGAGTCGCGATGACCCGGACCATCATGATCCGGTTGAACTCGAAGGGGGTCCCCTCGAACAGGATCGCGTCAGGGAAGAACTCCCCGATGGTGGGCACGTGGAACCCGGACTCGTCCCCCGCGGCGGACATCATCGAAGGCACGAGGTTGAACAAAGGTTCAGGCTCCTGAGGTCATAGGGGCTCAGCCGGCACCGTAGTGGCTGTCGGACGGGGTGCAGCCTAACTCACAGAATGACTGGTACATCACATCTGTTCAGAGTTGGGCGGTACCGGCGAGATGTAGGGCACTCGGGTACCCACGACCGCACGGTAGTCGAGGAACGCCGAGGCGGCTACGCCCGCCAGCAGCACGATGCCGAAGACGGTGCTGTCGTAGAAGTCCAGGCCGCGCAGCACCACCAGCACACCGATCACGACGATCACCTTGACCAACCAGGTTCCCATCACCACGGCGGTCATCCGCTGGATGGTGGAGCCGGCGGTCACCAGCATCGACAGCGGGGTCGCGCCGGAGAACAGCAGCGCGAGGCCCGCCCCGATCAGCGCACCCCACAACCCGGGAGTCCCGGAGACCGCCAGACCGATGCCGCCACCGACCACGACCAGGACGGCGCTCAGCAGCAGGGTGTGGCGCAGGGCGGTGCGGTACACCGGCGCGGTCTGGGGCGCGGCGGTGGCAGCGAGGATCGCGCGCTCCTTGGCGGCCCGGATCTGCTCGGGGGTCTGCGGGGCCTGCGCAGTGGTCTCCGGCGCGGCTGCCCGGTCCGCGGGGACAGCCGGTGCGGCGGGGTCGGGCACGGTCGGATCGTTGCTCACGGGTGCGTCCTCGGGTCGGTGAGTGCGGTCCGGGCCAGCGGCACCGGGCGTTCAGGGGGCGCGGGGGCGTCGTCGTCGGGGGCGGCATCCGCGCTGTCCGGGGTACCGGTCGACCCACCGCGCAGCGGGCCCAGGGTCAGCAGCAGCGCGACCACCACACCGACGCCGGTGCCGATCAGCACGGCGGTGGTGCTGAACCAGACCAGGGCCACGGCGGTGCCGGTGAAGACGGCGGTCCACACGTACAGGATCACCACGGCCCGACGATGGCTGTGACCGAGCGCCAGCATCCGGTGGTGCAGGTGCATCCGGTCCGGGTGGAAGGGCGATTTACCGGAGCCGATCCGCCGGATCACCGCCATGCCCATGTCCAGCAGCGGCAGGATCAGCACGGCCACCGGCAGCAGGATCGGCAGGAACGCCGGGAAGGACTGCCGGGGCAGGGTGCCGGGGTCGATCTGACCGGTCACCCGGATCGCGGCGGCGGCGATCATCAGCCCGATCAGCATCGAGCCGGAGTCACCCATGAAGATCCGCGCCGGATGGAAGTTGTGCGGCAGGAAGCCCAGACAGGCACCGACCAGCAGCGCCATGATCATGGTCGCGAGGCTGGCGTAACTGGTGGAGCCAGCGTTGACGGTCAGCCAGTACGAGTACAGGAAGAACCCGGCCCCGCCGATGGCGATCAGCCCCGCGGCCAGGCCGTCCAGGCCGTCGACGAAGTTCACCGCGTTCATCGCGATCACCACGGTCAGCACGGTCAGCACCAGCCAGATCCGGTCCGAGCCGAGCACCACGCCGCCGATGGGCAGTTGGTAGAGCTGCACTCCCTGGGAGGCCATCACCAGGGCTGCCAACACCTGGCCGACCAGTTTGGTCATCCAGTCCAGATCCCAGATGTCGTCTGCGACCCCGAGCAGACAGACCATGACGGCCGCGATCACCACCCCGATCACCGGATTGGGGTTGATGAAGACGTCGGACAGGAAGCGCATCTGGGTGGCGAAGGCCAGGGCCACCAGCATGCCGACCAGCATCGCCAGACCGCCCAGTCGGGGGGTCGGGATGGTGTGCACGTCCCGGGAGCGGACCGCGGTGATAGCACCCCAGCGCAGCGCGCACCAGCGGGCCAGCGGCGTCAGCAGGTAGGTGGACGCCGCCGCGATCAGCAGCAGGAGGACGTAGACCCTCACTGGCCGGCGTCGCCTTCCACCGGGGCCACCGCCCGGAGGTCCTCCATGCTGATCGCGCCCTGACGGACCACGCGCAGGTCGTCACCCGTGGCATCGATGATGGTCGAGGCGACCCCGCCCGGGGTCGGACCACCGTCCAGGTAGACCCGCACCGCGTCGCCGAGTTGCTCATGCGCTTCGGTCACGTCGAGCGCCGAGGGCTGCCCGGTCTTATTGGCCGACGAGACCGCCAGCGGGCCGGTGCGCTTGAGCAGGGCCAGCGACACTGGGTGGTCGGGCACCCGGAGGGCGACGGTGCCGTGGGTCTCGCCCAGGTCCCAGACCAGGGACGGCTGGGCGCGCACGATGATGGTCAGACCACCGGGCCAGAACGCGGCGGCCAGGTCGCGCACCGCGTCGGGCACCGAGGTGGCCAACCCGTCCAGGGTGGCGACATCGGGCATCAGTACCGGCGGTGGCTGCTGTCGACCCCGGCCCTTGGCGGCCAGGAGCGCGGCCACGGCCTCCGGGGTGAAGGCATCGGCTCCGATGCCGTAGACGGTGTCGGTGGGCAGGACGATCAACCCGCCGCGTGACACGGTGTGCACCGCAGCGTCGATGGCCGGTCCCCACGTGGCGGGGTCGGTGGCGTCCAGAACTGAGTCGGCACTCACGGGGTGTGAGTCTGTCACGTCGAGCTGAGAGCAGGTGACGGCTCGCCCACCGTGTCCGCGCGTCGCGCCACCAGGGTGCGCGGGCGACCGGTCAGGTCCGGGGCGGTCCGCACCTCGACGAAGGCGCCGGTCGCCACCGCGGCGGTGCGGGCCTGAGCGTCCTGGACCTCCGCGTGTTCCATCACCAACAGTCCTCCGGGCACCAACAGTCGTGCCGCTGCCGCCATCACTGCACGGGGCACGTCCAGGCCGTCCGCTCCCCCGCCATAGAGGGCCAGGTCGGGGTCGTGGTCACGCACCTCGGGATCGACCGGCACCGCGTCCGGCGGGATGTACGGCGGATTGGAGACCAACACGTCCACCCGCCCGTTCCACTCCGACAGCAGCTGGGGGTCGCGCACGTCGCCGAGCAGGACGGTCGGATCAACACCGGCCTCCGCCGCATTGCGCCGGGTCAGGTCCACCGCCGCCGGTGACGCGTCGACGGCCCACACCTGGCAACCGGGCACCTCGGAGGCGACCGACAGCGCGATCCCCCCGGCACCACAGCACAGGTCGACGACGACCGGGTCGTGCCCCAGACCGACCAGGCGGGCCGCCTCGTCCACCGCCAGCTGCGCCACGGTCTCGGTCTCCGGCCGGGGGACGAACACCCCGGGCTCGACCCGCAGGGTCAGATAGCGGAACGCCGCGGTTCCGACGATGTGCTGCAGCGGCTCCCGGCGACGACGCCGGTCCACCACCTCGGCGTAGGCGGCAGCAAAACCCTCCGGCACCGGTGGCGGGAGGATGAGGTCGATCCGCGGCAGATCCAGCACATGGGCGGCCAGCGCCATCGCGTCGTGCCGCGGGGAGCCCACACCGGCATCGGCCAACAACCGGGCGGCACCGTCGACCATGTCTCGCAGGGTCGGGGTGGTCATGCGTCCTGCCCGGCGGCGGCCAGGCGGGCGGCCTCGTCGGCGTCGATGGCGGACTGGATGACCGGGCCGAGCTCGCCGTCCAACACCGCATCCAGGTTGTACGCCTTGAAGCCGGTGCGGTGGTCGGCGATCCGGTTCTCCGGGAAGTTGTAGGTGCGGATGCGCTCCGAGCGGTCGACGGTGCGCACCTGCGAGCGCCGGGCGGCACTGGCAGCGGCAGCGGCGGCCTCCTGCTGCGCGGCCAACAGGCGTGCGCGGAGCACACGCATCGCCTGCTCGCGGTTCTGCAGCTGAGATTTCTCGTTCTGCATCGACACCACGATGCCGGTGGGCAGGTGCGTGATCCGCACCGCGGAGTCGGTGGTGTTCACCGACTGCCCACCCGGCCCCGAGGAACGGTAGACGTCGATCCGCAGGTCATTCGGGTCGATCTCGACCTCACCGGGGTCCTCGACCTCCGGGAAGACCAACACCCCGGCGGCCGAGGTGTGAATCCGGCCCTGGGACTCGGTCACCGGTACCCGTTGCACCCGGTGTACGCCGCCCTCGTACTTCAGGGCCGCCCACACCCCCTCCGCGGGGTCGGTGACCGTACCGCGTGCCTTCACCGCGACCTGGACGTCCTTGTAGCCGCCCAGGTCAGAGCCGGTGGACTCCAGCACCTCGGTCTTCCAGCCGCGCTGCTCGGCGAACCGCAGGTACATCCGCAACAGGTCCCCGGCGAACAGCGCGGACTCCTCACCGCCCTCTCCCGCTTTGATCTCCAGGATCACGTCCCGGGCGTCATCGGGGTCACGGGGCACCAGCACCCGACGCAGCCGGTCGGCGGCCTGCTCGGCGGCGGCGACCAGGCCGGGCAGTTCGGCGGCGAAGGCAGGATCGGACTCGGCGAGCTCGGTGGCGTCGGCGCGGTCCTGCTCAGCGGTCGCCCACTCGCGGTAGGCAGCGGCGACACGGCCCAGCTCGGCGTAGCGGCGGCCCAGTCGTCGGGCCTCGGCGGCATCGGCGTGCACCGCCGGATCGGCCAACTGCTGCTCGATCCGGGCGTGCTCGTCCAGCATGGGTCGCGCTGCCGCGAAGGACTCACTCATCGGACTCCCCGTCCCGGGTGCGGACATGACAAGCGCCGGTGACCGCGGGCGCTCATGCCCGCCGTCACCGGCGCCAGGGTCGTCAGTTGGAGCGCTTGCCGTAGCGCGCCTCGAACCGGGCCACACGGCCACCGGTGTCCAGGATCTTCTGCTTGCCCGTGTAGAACGGGTGGCAGGCGCTGCAGACGTCGGCGCGGATCTCGCCGGAGGTCTCGGTGGACCGGGTGGTGAAGGTGTTGCCACAGGTGCAGGTCACCGTGGTCACCACGTACTCGGGGTGGATACCAGACTTCATGGGGTGCTCTCCTAGTCAGAGTGTCTCCGGGTCGTGCACGGGCCCGTGCACGTGAACCGCAGACCGACGGAACATTGTGCCAGAACAGCAACGCCGGGCGAAATCTTCCCGGTCGACGGGATGGATCGACCGACCGCGCCCCTACGATGGCGGCCATGCTGCGTATCGGCCTGGTGATCGACGACGGACTCGACCGGCCGGACGGAGTGCAGCAGATCATCCTCACGCTGGGACGTCGCCTGACCACGCTGGGGCACGAGGTGCACTACCTGACCTCCAGCACCGAACGCACCGACCTGCCGAATCTGCACGTCCTCTCCCGCACGGTCAGTGTGAAGTTCAACGGGAACCGGCTGGGCACTCCCCTGCCACTGCGTCGCT
The DNA here is from genome assembly GCF_040685135.1 of Cellulomonas sp. NPDC089187. NCBI lineage: Bacteria > Bacillati > Actinomycetota > Actinomycetes > Micrococcales > Cellulomonadaceae > Cellulomonas > Cellulomonas sp. NPDC089187. The sequence goes on from NZ_JBFBHI010000005.1 coordinate 34,690, forward strand.
CCACCGCGCGGGCGCTGGTGCGCCGACTCGACCTGGATGTGCTGCATGTGGCGATGCCGTACAGCCCGGTGCTGGCCGGGCAGCTGGTGTCCGCGGTGGGGCCGAGAACCGCCGTCTGTGGTTCGTTCATGATCTACCCGCAGGACGCGCTGACCCGGTGGGGTATCCGCGCGCTCGGTGTGCTGGAGCGCCAAAGGCTGCGCCGCTTCGACATGCTCTCCGCGCTGTCCGAGGCGGCGCAGGAGTCCGCCGAGGGCGCATATCGGCGGGTGGTGCCGGTGATCGGGGCACCGGTGGAGCTGCCCGAACCGGAGGCGGTGACCCATGACGGCCCGCCGCGCATCGTGTTCCTCGGCCGGCTGGTGGAGCGCAAGGGGCCACGGGAGTTGGTCGCAGCGGCGGCGGCCCTGCACGCAGCCGACCCCACCCGAGCGTGGACGCTGACGATGGCCGGGCGGGGACCCCTGGTAGAGGCGCTCCGCCGCCAGGTCGACGCGGCCGGGATCGCCGAGCGGGTGGACTTCCCGGGATTCGTGGCCGAGGAGGACAAGACCGCGCTGCTCGCCGGTGCCGATCTGGTGGTGCTGCCCTCACTCGGTGGGGAGAGCTTCGGCATCTCGGTGGTGGAGGCGCAGGCCGTGGCCACCGGGGTCGTGATCGCCGGGGACAACCCGGGTTACCGCACGACGATGGCCGGTCTGGAGTCGCAGTTGGTCGACCCTCGGGACACTGCGGGCTTCGCCCGGCTGCTCGCCCGCTGGATCGACGACCCGGCCGGGCGGTCGGCTGTGGTGCCCCACCAGCGGCGTGCGGCGCAGCGGTTCGAGGCCGGGGCGATCACCGAGCGCACCCTGGCCTGGTACCAGGAGGGGCTGGAACGTCGACGCTGAGCAGCGCTCCGCGCGAACGCCGAACGGCGACGACCCGGGTCGGGTCGTCGCCGTTCGTTCGGGTCGAGCCGGTGTCAGTCCTCGGTCTTGCCGTGCACTGACGGCGTGGTCTTCTGCACCTGCAGCAGGAACTCCACATTCGACTTGGTCTCACGCAGCTTGCCGAGCAGAAGCTCGATGGCCTGCTGCTGATCCAGCGAACCCATCACCCGGCGCAACTTCCAGACGATCTTGAGCTCGTCCGGGGCGATCAGGATCTCCTCGCGGCGGGTGCCGGAGGCGTTCACGTCCACCGCCGGGAAGATCCGCTTATCCGCCAACGAGCGGGACAGCCGCAGCTCCATGTTCCCGGTGCCCTTGAACTCCTCGAAGATGACCTCGTCCATCTTGGAACCGGTCTCCACCAGGGCCGAGGCCAGGATGGTCAACGAGCCGCCGTTCTCGATGTTGCGGGCCGCGCCGAAGAACCGCTTGGGCGGGTACAGCGCGGAGGCGTCCACTCCACCGGACAGGATGCGCCCGGAGGCCGGGGCCGCCAGGTTGTACGCCCGGGACAGACGGGTCAGCGAGTCCAACAGCACCACAACGTCCTGACCCAACTCGACCAGGCGCTTGGCCCGCTCGATGGCCAGCTCGGCGACCATGGTGTGGTCCGAGGCGGGGCGGTCGAAGGTCGAGGCGATGACCTCACCCTTGACCGTCCGCTCCATGTCGGTGACCTCCTCGGGGCGCTCGTCGACGAGCACGACCATGAGGTGGACCTCGGGGTTGTTCGCGGTGATCGCGTTGGCGATCTGCTGCATGATGATCGTCTTGCCGGCCTTCGGGGGCGCGACGATCAGACCGCGCTGGCCCTTGCCGATCGGGGCGACGATGTCGATCACCCGCGGGGTGATGTGGCTGGCATCGTGCTCGAGCCGCAGCCTGTCCTGCGGGTACAGCGGGGTCAGCTTGCTGAACTCCGGACGCTGGCGGGCCAGGTCGGGCGACATGCCGTTGATCGTGTCCAGCCGGACCAGCGCATTCGCCTTATTCGGCCGGTTGCCCTGCTGCTGCGGCACAGACTCACCCTCACGGGGGGCGCGCACCGCACCGGTGATCGCATCACCGCGACGCAGACCGGCCTTGCGGACCTGGGCCAGCGGCACGTACACATCCCCGGAACCCGGCAGGTACCCGCTGGTCCGGACGAAGGCGTAGTTCTCCAGCACGTCCAGGATGCCGGCGACCGGGACCAGCACATCATCCTCGGTGAGCTCGATCTCCTCGTAGGACGAGTCCTGCCCACCACGGCGGTTGCGCTTGTTGCGGTCGCGGTACCGGTCGCGGGAGCGACGACGACGGCCACCGCGCTCGTCATCGTCATCAGCCCGGTTCTGACCGTTCTGCTGCCCGGCGTTCCCCTGCCGCTGCTGGCGCTGACCGTCCTGGTTCTTGTCCTGACGCTCCCGGCGCTCACCACCGGTGGGGCCCTCAGGCAGGTCGACGTCGATCACCGGGGCGCCGGCGGTACGGCCCGCACGACGGGAGCGACGCTCGCCGCCCTCATCACCGCGAGTGGCACCGGGGGCGTCGCTCTGGCCCTGGTGGCTCTGCTGACGATCGAGAGCTGCCTCCAGATCGGCGAGCACCTCCTGCGTGCCGGAGGCACCGTCGGTCGTGGCGCGGTCGGCCTTGCCTCCCCGGGCGGCACGGGCGGTGCGACCGCGCGAGCCGGTGTCCTCAGTCGTGTCACTGCCCTCGGCACGGGTCGCACGGGTCGCACGGGCACCGCGGGCCGCACGCTCATCGGCTGCCGCGCCAGTGGATCGCGACGGACGTCCGTCGGCGGACTGGCCGTCCTGGCTGTCGGCCGGAGCCTCGGCCGGACGGGTGGCGCGGCGGCTGCGCGCGGGTGCCTCGGTGGGCTGCTCCGCGGTCGTCTTCTTGCTCCGCGACTGCCCCGTGCCTCCGCCGGAACGGGACTGGATGGCCTCGACCAGGGCGTCCTTGCGCATCCTGGACGTGCCCGTGATCCCGAGCTGGGCGGCCAACGCCTGCAACTCGGGCTTGGGCAGAGCGGAGATGGAGCCGCCCGAGCGTGCGCTCGACGCGGACTCGATGGTGTCTGTCACGAAGGACCCTTCCCCCTCGTCGGGGACCACTGCCCACCTTCGGGGCACGGTCGGCGTCCGCCTCGCTCCGGGCGGATCGCAACGGAGGCCGCACAGCCCACGTCACTGACGTGGCATGTGGGGCTGGATGTTCCCGGCCGTAGCACGTGGTGTCCCACCCCTCCTGCGGCATCGAACGGCGGGAGTGTGTCGTGGTGGGTCCGTCGGACGATGCCCGAGGAACAGCTGGAGCATAGCACCGGCATTCAGGGCAGTCGACGCCACAGGGCGCCCTCGGCGCTGAGCCCCAACCGCAGGATCCGCCAGCCGCCCATCGCACCGCCGAAGACCTCGGTGAGTGCCTGATCGGCGTCAGTGGGCCGCTCGTCCGCCGGCAGCTCGGCGGGCGCATCCGAGCGAGCCAACACCAGGACGGTCGGCCCCGCTCCGGAGACCACCGCGGGGATACCCCGGGCGCGCAGGGCGTCGACCAGAGCCAGCGACTCGGGCATGGCACCGCGGCGCTGCTCCTGGTGCAGTCGGTCACCGGTGGCGGTGAACAACAGCTCCGGTCGACGGCCCAGCGCCTCGACCAACAGCGCAGAACGTCCGGCCTGCCAAGCGGCGTCACCATGGGGGACCTGCGCGGGCAGCACACCGCGGGCGTGGCTGGTGGACAGTCGGTGCGATGGCACCACGGCGATCGGGACCACCGAGGGGTGCACGTCGACCCGGATCGCGTGGGCATCCGGTCCGTCCGTCCAGGCCAGAGTCGCGCCGCCGAGCAGGGCGGGTGCCGCGTTGTCCGGGTGGCCCTCCAGCTCGGTGGCCAGGGTCAGGGCGACGGCGTCGTCCAGCGACTCGGGTTCGGACACCAGCGCCCGGGCGGCCAGGATGCCGGCCACCACCGCGGCGGCAGAGGAGCCGAGTCCGCGACCGTGCGGGATCCGGTTGCGGCAGATCAGCTGCACCCCGGTCTGGGGCGCTCCCACATGGTCGAGGGCGTGGCGCAGTGCCCGGACCACCAGATGATCCTCACCGTCCGGCAGGTCGTCCGCGCCCTCCCCCATCACGTCGACGATCACATTGGAGACCCCCAGGGCACGGACCTCGACATCGTCGTACAGGCCGAGCGCCATACCGGCGGTGTCGAAGCCCGGGCCGAGGTTCGCACTGGTCGCGGGCACCCGCACCCGGACCCGGTCAGCTCCCAGTCGCACCGCCGGGCCTCAGTCGAGGCCCAACGCGGCGGCGATCTCCACCACGTCCGGGCGCACCCGCACCGTCTCGACCTCGCCGCCGTCATCGGTCCGCAGTGCCCACTGGGGGTCCTTCAGGCCGTGACCGGTGACGGTGATGACGATCCGCGCACCAGCCGGGACGCGCCCCTGCTCCGCGGCGGCCAACACCCCAGCGACTCCCGCTGCGGAAGCGGGCTCCACGAACACACCCACCTGCGAGGACAGAATGCGGTGCGCACGCAGGATCTGCTCGTCCGTGACCGCCTCGATCAGACCACCGGAGACATCCCGCGCCTGCTCGGCCTGCTGCCAGGAGGCCGGGTTGCCGATCCGGATCGCAGTGGCAATGGTCTCCGGCTCGGTGATCGGGTGTCCGGCGACGATCGGCGCGGCACCTGCCGCCTGGAATCCCCACATCGCCGGGGTCCGAGTGGCCACCGCGCCGTGCTCGGCACCCGCGTCGAGACCCGCGTACTCGCGGTAGCCCTTCCAGTAGGCGGTGATGTTCCCGGCGTTGCCCACCGGCAGTGCGTGGATGTCCGGGGCGTCCCCGAGCGCGTCCACCACCTCGAAGGCGCCGGTCTTCTGGCCCTCGATCCGGTCCGGGTTGACCGAGTTCACCAACTCGACCGGGTACACCTCGGCGAGTTTGCGTGCCGCGATCAGACAGTCGTCGAAGTTGCCGTCCACTTGCAGCAGCCGCGCCCCGTGCGCGATCGCCTGGCTGAGCTTGCCCATCGCGATCTTGCCGTCCGGCACCAGCACCGCACACAGCATCCCGGCGTGGGTGGCATAGGCCGCCGCGGAGGCCGAGGTGTTCCCGGTGGACGCGCAGACCACCGCCTTGGCACCCCGGCCGGCCGCGGCCGACATCGCGGTGGTCATGCCCCGGTCCTTGAAGGAGCCGGTCGGGTTCATCCCCTCGACCTTCACCCACACCTGCGCGCCGGTGAGCTCGGACAGTGCGGGGGCGGCGACCAACGGGGTGCCTCCCTCGCCGAGCGTGATCACCCGGTCCTGGACGTGGGCGGGCAGCCGGTCGGCATACTCCGCGATCACGCCACGCCACTGCTTGGCCATCAGACTCCCTCAACCCTCAGGACGGACACGACCTCGCGGACCGCGTCATGCTCGGCAATCGCGGCGACGGTGGCGGACAAGGCCGCCTCGGTCGCCTCGTGTGTGGTGATCACCAGTCGGGCCACCGACCCGGCGGACTCGACGGACTGCCGGACCGCCTCGATGGACACCCCGTGCTCGGCCAGGATGGTGGCGACCTGGGCCAGCACCCCCGGGCGGTCGGCGACATCGAGTCGGATCTGGTAGCGGGTCCGGGCGGCACGAGCAGGCAGCACCGGCAGCGCGGCGTAGAAAGACTCCGCCGGGCCACGACCACCGTGCACCCGGTGGCGGGCCACCGAGACCAAGTCACCGAGCACCGCGGAGGCGGTCGGTGCACCGCCGGCACCCCGGCCGTAGAACATCAGCTCTCCGGCCGCCTCCGCCTCGACGAAGACCGCGTTGAAGGAGCCGCGCACACCGGCCAACGGGTGCTCGGTCGGCACCAACGCCGGATGCACCCGGACCTGCACACCCTCGGGGGTGTCACCGTCGGCCGGGCGGTGTTCGGCGATGGCCAACAACTTGACCACGTGACCGGTGCGGGCGGCCCAGGCGACGTCCTGCGCGGTGACCCCGGTGATGCCCTGCCGGTCGACATCGGCGAGCGACACCCGAGTGTGGAAGGCCAGCGAGGCCAAGATCGCCGCCTTGGCCGCGGCGTCATAGCCCTCGATGTCGGCGGTGGGGTCGGCCTCCGCGTAACCGAGCTGCTGTGCCTCGGCGACCGCGACGTCCAGGTCGAGCCCGTCGGTGGCCATCCGGTCCAGCACGAAGTTGGTGGTGCCATTGACGATGCCGAGCACCCGACGCACCCGGTCACCGGTCAGCGACTCGCGCACCGGGCGGACCAGCGGGATCGCCCCGGCCACAGCCGCCTCGAAGTAGATGTCCACCCCGGCGGCGTCGGCGGCGGCGTACAAGGTCGGGCCGTCCTCGGCGAGCAGCGCCTTATTCGCGGTCACCACCGAGGCACCGTTGCGCAAGGCGCGCAGCAGCAGGGTCCGAGCGGGCTCGATGCCACCGACCACCTCCACCACCACGTCCGCGCGGTCAACCAGCGACTCCGCGTCGTCGGTGAGCAGCGCCCCGTCCACGACCGGGTCCCGGGGGGCAGTGGTGTCGCGCACCGCGATGCCGACCAGCTCCAGCGGCGCACCCACCCGGGCGGCCAGATCCGCGGATTGCGTGGTCAACAGGCGCACCACCTCGGTGCCCACCACCCCACAGCCGAGCAGTGCCACCCGCACCGGGGTGTGCGCGGTCGGGGCGTCGGGCGTGTGCTGCTGACTCACCGTGTCTCCGTTCGGATCGAGTCGGTTCCTGCGGCCGACGCCCAGGATAGGGGCGCGGGGGTGGGGTGCAGGCGGGTATCCATAGCGTGGGCGCGGGTCAGGGCAGCTCGGGTTCCAGGCCGGGGGCGTGGCGGTCGATCAGGCGGTGCAGCCCCGCGGCGAAGAGCGGCAGCTGGCGCTCGACCACATCACGTACCACGGCATCGTCCACCCCCTCGTAGGTGTGCGCGATGACGTTCCGCAGACCGCGAATGTGCGGCCATCGGTCGCCGAACTCCTCCTCGAGCCATTCCCGCGGCACACGCGAGGCGGCTTCGATCGACGCCTGGAGCCGCATGCACACCGCGTCGAAGGCCGCTGCGGTGTTCACCAGGGTCGGATCGACTCGGTAGCCCTCGAGCAGTGCCAAGTGGTCCAGCGCGAGGCCCAGGTTCAGGGCGGGGTCCCGGGTCATAGCGTGACCGCCTCGGGCAGCGCGTGCCGGGCGACCCGAGGCATCAACGCCCCCGCACTCACCACGTCGACCGGTCGGGTGAGCGACTGCTCCAGTGCGAGCATCAGGCCGGCCCGGTCGAAGAGCCCGACACCCTCATCGAAGTCCACCAGGAAGTCGATGTCCGAGTCGGCGTCGTCCTCCCCTCGGGCCACCGAGCCGAACACCCGCACGTTGTGCGCCCCGTTCTCGGCCGCGATCCGGACGATCTCATCCCGCTTGTCGCGCAGCACCCAGGTCAGCGTGCTGTGCTTGCGCTCGGTCGGCGTCGGCTCCGGTGCGGCGTTGTCACTCGGCTGGTCAGGTTCGGGGGTGCTGGTCGCGCTCGTCCGGTGGTCGGGCATGGTGATCGCGTACTCGACCAGCGGCGGCTGGGTGGCGCGGAGCAGTCGTGCGACTTCCGGCTGGCTGCGGCCGATGGCAGCGGCGATCCGGCGCTGGCTCCAACCGAAGTCCGCGGCCTGGCGCACCGCCCGGGTCAGCGCCCGGGAGGCCTCCTGGCGCAGGCGGTCGGCGTAGTCGCCCACGTCGTCCAGGTAGTCGAGCAGTGCTCGGTCCACTCCGGTCAGTGCATCGTCCTCGGCCATCGCGGCACCTCCTGATAGGAGATGCTATCAACCCAGATCGAGCCCCAACAGGTCGTCCTCGGTCTCCCGACGGATCAGAACCCGAGCGCTGCCGTCCCGCACCGCCAGCACCGGGGGCCGTGGCACGTGGTTGTAGTTGGAGGCCATCGACCGACCGTAGGCACCGGTGGCGGCGACCGCGAGCAGATCGCCGGCGGTGATATCGGCGGGCAGCTGCACCTCGTGCACCACGATGTCGCCGCTCTCGCAGTGTTTGCCGACCACCCGGGCCAGCACCGTCTCCGCGGTGCCGGTCCGGTTCACCAGAGCAGCGGTGTAGTCGGCGCCGTAGAGCGCGGGACGGATGTTGTCGCTCATCCCGCCGTCGACCGAGACGTAGGTGCGGACCCGGCCGTCGTCGAGGCGGACCGGCTTGACCGTGCCCACCCGGTACAAGGTGAGCGTGGTGGGACCGACGATGGTGCGGCCGGGCTCGAAGGACAGCCGCGGCGCGGGGGTACCCAGGTCGGCGCAGGCATCGCTCACGGCGGCGGCGATGTCCTTGGCCATCCGCTCGGGGTCCAGCGGGACCTCACCGGGCAGGTAGGCGATGCCGAATCCGCCGCCGAGGTCGACCTCGGGGACCAGGAGCCCGGTGCGGGCCGCCAGCTCCGCCCGCAGAGCCAGTACGGCGCGGGCGGCGACGGTGAAGCCCTCCGGGTCAAGGATCTGCGAACCGATGTGCGAGTGGATGCCGAGCAGTCGCAGCTCCGGCAGCTCCACCGCCCGCAGCAGGGCGTCGAGCGCCGCTCCCCCGGCGATGGACAGCCCGAACTTCTGGTCTTCGTGCGCGGTGGAGATGTACTCGTGCCCACCGGCGTGCACCCCGGTGGTGACCCGGACCATCACGGGTGCTGGCTCACCGCCGCGGGACCGGACCAGCGCGGCGATCCGGTCCAGTTCGGGCAACGAGTCGACGATGATCCGACCGACCCCGGCATCCAGCGCCCGGGTCAGCTCAGCATCTGACTTGTTGTTGCCGTGCAGGCCGATGTCCGCACCGGGCACCCCCGCACGCAGGGCCACCGCGAGCTCGCCACCGGTGGCAGTGTCCACCCGCAGGCCCTCCTCATGCGCCCAGCGGGCTACGGCCACCGACAGGAAGGCCTTCCCGGCGTAGTAGATGTCCACCGCGCCGAAGGCGGCCTCGAAGGCAGCGCGCAGCGTGCGCGCCCGGTCCCGGAAGTCAGCCTCGTCCAGCACATAGGCCGGGGTGCCCTGCTGCTCGGCCAGGGTGCGCAGGTCGATCCCCGCCACCCGGACCGCGCCGTCCTCGCCGCGCTCCGCCGAGGCAGGCCACGGCAGACCGAGCCTGGTCGGACTCACATCCGCTCCGGCGCGGACACCCCGAGCAGGTCCAGGCCGTTGGCCAGCACCTGGCGGGTGGCGTCGTTCAGCCACAGCCGAGTGCGGTGCACGTCGGAGACCTGCTCCTCACCGAAGGGGGTGACCCGGCGCTGGTCGTACCACTTGTGGTAGGCCCCGGCCAGCTCCTCCAGGTAGCGGGCGACCCGGTGCGGCTCACGCAGCTCCGCGGACTGGGCGACCACCCGGGGGAACTCGGCGATCTGCCCGAGCAGCACCGACTCCGAGGGGTGATCCAGCAGCGCGGCGTCGAATCCGTCGGCTCGCTGCACCCCGGCGTCGTGAGCATTGCGGGCGACATTCGCGGTGCGGGCGTGCGCGTACTGCACGTAGAACACCGGGTTCTCGTTCGTGGCCTTGGCCAGCAGGTCCAGGTCCAGGTCAATGCTGGAGTCCACCGAGGACCGGGCCAGGGAGTACCGGGCGGCATCCACACCGACTGCCTCGACCAGGTCGTCCAGGGCGACCACGGTGCCGGCGCGCTTGGACATCCGCATCGGCTGCCCGTCGCGGACCAGGTTGACCATCTGGCCGATCAGGATCTCCAGGTTGACCCCCGGGACATCACCGAAGGCGGCGCAGGCGGCCATCATCCGGCCGATGTAGCCGTGGTGGTCGGCACCGAGCATCATGATCGCCCGGTCGAACCCGCGCTCGCGCTTGTCCAGGTAGTAGGCCAGGTCACCGGCGATGTAGGCGGCCTCACCGTCGGACTTGATGATCACCCGGTCCTTGTCGTCCCCGAAGTCCGTCGTGCGCAGCCAGACCGCACCGTCGGACTCGAAGATGTGGCCGAGCTCCCGCAGCCGGGTCACAGCCCGCTCCACCGCACCCGACTCGTGCAGGGAGTCCTCGTGGAAGTACACGTCGAAGTCGACCCGGAAGTCGTGCAGCGCCTTCTTGATCTCGTCGAACATGAGGTCGACGCCGCGAGCCCGGAACACCTCCTGCGCCTCGGCGTCGGACAGCTCGCGCGGGTCGCCCTGGCCCGCGGCGATGGCGTCGGCGATCACCCGGTCGGCGATGTCCTGGATGTACTGACCGCCGTAGCCGTCCTCCGGCGCCTCCAGGCCGCGTGCCCGGGCGAGCAGCGAACGCGCGAAGCGGTCGATCTGCGCCCCGTGGTCGTTGAAGTAGTACTCGCGGGTGACGTCCGCACCGGCGGCGGTGAGGATCCGGGCCAGCGCGTCACCGACGGCGGCCCAGCGTGCGCCACCGATGTGGATCGGACCGGTGGGGTTGGCGGAGACGAACTCCAGGTTGATCCGCTGCCCGGACTGGCTCTCGCCCCGGCCGTAGACCGCACCAGCCTCCACGACCGTGCGGGCCAGCTCACCGGCGGCGGCGGCGTCCAGGGTGATGTTGAGGAAGCCAGGTCCGGCGATGTCGACCGCGGCGATGCCGGGCACATCGGCCAGGCGGCGGGTCAGCTCCTCGGCGAAGGCCCGCGGGTTCATGCCGGCCTTCTTGGCCAGTTGCAGGGCGACGTTGGTGGCCCAGTCGCCGTGCTCGCGCTGGCGGGGTCGCTCCACGTGCACAGTGGCGGGCAGGTCGTCGGCGGCCAGGACAAAGGTGCCGTCGGCCACCGCCGCGGTCAGGGCGGCGTGCAGGGAAGCGGAGAGCTCAGCGGGAGTCACCTTCCCAGGGTATCGAGCCGGGCGGGGTCCCTGGTACGCGCTCCGGGACGGTCAGGAGGTCGCGTGGTCTTTCGGTAGCCAGGAGTCCTCCAGGAACACCGGGCGGCAGGCCACCACCGCACCGGCCATCAGCACCACCAGGGTCCCGATCAGGAACACCAGCGGCCAGGTCCAATCCCCGGTGGCGTCGTAGAGCACGCCGATCAGCAGCGGCCCGATCGCCGCGATGGTGTACCCGATGCCCTGGGTGAAGCCGGACAGCGAGGCGGCCCCCGCGGCGGTGCGGGTGCGCAAGTTGATCAGCGCCAACAGCAGCGGGAAGGCACCGGGCCCGATTCCGCCGACCAGTACCCACAGCCACACCGGACCCGAGGGGTGCACCAGCAGTCCGATGTAGCTGAACAGCCAGCAGGAGACGAAGACGATGACCAGGCTGATCGGATTGCGCATCTTGCTGGCCGCGATGGGCGCGATCAACGCCGGGGGCAGTCCGAGGATCGCGTAGACACTCAGCCAGGTGCCTGCGGTGTGCGAGGAGGTGCCGGAGTCGATCAGGATCTGCGGCAGCCAGGCGAACATGGCGTACGAGCCCAGGGAGTTCATCGCGAAGGTCACCGCCATCCCCCAGGCCAGCGGGCTGCGGTACACCCGGCCGCCGGAGCGGTGTCGGCTGGTCAACGCCGGGGTGCTCGCCGGTCCGCGCCGCAGCAGCCCGGACAGTTCGGCGCGGGCGGCTGCAGAACGGAGCACCACCCAGACCCAGGGCAGGGCCGCCATCATGCCAACCACCGACCAGAGGGACAGCGCGGGCCGCCACCCCAGGCGGTCCGCTACCGGCACCACCACCGCGGCAGGCAGTGCGGTGCTCACGCTGAGGATCACCGAGTAGGCGGAGGTCACCACCCCGACCCGATCGGGGAAGTACCGCTTGACCAGGGGCGGCAGCAGGACGTTGCCCATGCCCATCCCGGCCAGCGCCACCACGGTCCAGGACAGAAAGCCGGTGGCCGAATCCGCGGTGGACCGGATGATCTCGCCGGCTGCCGACAGGGCCATCGCCGCGATCAGCAGCGGTTCCAGCCCGACCCGGCGCGCCAGCACCGGGGTCATCGCCCCGAAGACGGCGAAGGACGCGACCGGGATGGTGCCGAGCAGACCCGCCTGGGTCGCTGACAGGGCCACATCCGCCCGGACCAGGTCCAGGATCGGCGACACCGACGCCACCGCGATCCGCAGATTCAGCGCGACCAGGAGCACCCCGACCAGCACGACCACGCGGCCACGCCAGGGACGCAGCTCGGGGTGGACGGCAGCGGGCGCGGGCATGACGGACTCCAGGATCGTGGGAGGGTTGCTCGGGTGCGTGCCGTAGCGGGCGGGGACGCTCGTCGTGTTGAATCGCCGCACACCTGACCTGGGAGAGTACCCGCATGACGCGACGCACCGGCCTGATCGATTCGACGGTGTCCCAGCTCCGGGAGCGGATCTCCACCGGCGAATGGCCGGTCGGGACCCGGATCCCCGCCGAGCCCGCCCTGGTCGAGCTGCTCGGTGTGGGACGCAACACCGTGCGCGAGGCGGTGCAGTCCCTAGTGCACTCCGGACTGGTCGAGCGGCGGCAGGGGTCGGGCACCTACGTGCTCAGCGCCTCGGAGCTGTCGGTCACGTTCAGCCGGCAGATCGCCGACGCCCGGCAGCGGGATGTGGTCGAGGTACGGCGCTCGTTGGAGGTTGAGGCGGCCCGGTTGGCTGCCCGTCGGCGCACCACCTCGGATGTCGCGTCGATCACGGCACTGCGCGATGCCCGCGCCGAGGCCTACGCCGCCCATGCTCTGGATCGGATGGTCGCGGCGGACCTGGCCCTGCATCGCGCCATCGCCCGTGCGGCCCGCAACCCGGTGCTGCTGTCCCTCTACGAGAGCCTGATCGACGCGATCACGGAGAACATCCGGTTCAACTTCGCCCAGGTGCTCCAGGACGGGGACAACCACGACGGGTTGGTCGACGCCATCGTCCGTGGTGATGCCGCCGCGGCCGTGCAGGAGACCGCGGACTACCTGTCGGGGCTGCTCGGCGAGGAGTGACACGGCCACCCCTGCCGGGCTGGTAATGTCATGCCTCGTTCCGCCCTCGTAGCTCAGTGGATAGAGCGTCTGCCTCCGGAGCAGAAGGTCGTAGGTTCGAATCCTATCGAGGGCACAGCTGAGGCCCGGTTCCCGATCAGGGAGCCGGGCCTTCGTCATTCCTGGCCTCGGTCGCTGAGCTGACACCCCGGCGGCTCTACCCTGATCCGGTGGAGCCGTTGACCAGTGCGCAGGTGGCCGAGCGGGTTCGTCGTGGCGAGGTGAACCGGGTCGAACGGGTCACCAGCCGCTCCGCCCGGGACATCGTGGTCGCCAATGTCTTTACCCGGGTCAACGCGATCTACTTCGTGCTGTTCTGCGTGGTGGCGTCGACCGGGCACTGGTTCGACGGGTTGTTCGGGCTGCTGATCGTGGTGAACAGCGCGGTGGGCATGGTGCAGGAGATCCGGGCCAAGCGGACCCTCGACCGGCTGGCGATCCTGAACGCCACCACGGTGACCGTGATCCGGGCGGAGGGCACCGCACAGGTGGACCCGGCGCAGATCGTGGTCGACGACGTCGTGGAGGTCGTTGCCGGGGATCAGGTGCCGGTGGACGGGACGCTGCTGACCAGCACCGGGCTGGAGGTGGACGAGTCGCTGCTGACCGGCGAGTCCGAGGCTTTGGCACCCGCGCCGGGGGCACCGTTGCTGTCCGGCAGTGTGGTGGTGGCCGGGTCCGGACGGTTGCGCGCCACCGGGGTCGGTGAGCAGGCCTATGCGGCACAGCTGGCCCGGGAAGCCGCCGCCTACACCACACCGTCCTCCGGTCTGCGGGCGGGGATCGACACGATTCTGCGCTACCTCACCTGGGTGCTGATCCCGGTGGGCGCGCTGATGATTTGGAATCAGCTGACCCGGACCGACCTCCCGCTCAGCGACGCACTGCGCGGGATGGTCGCTGCCTTGGTGCCGATGGTGCCCGAGGGACTGGTGCTGATGACCAGTGTGGCGATGGCGGTCGGGGTGATCCGGCTCGGTCAGCGCCAGTGTCTGGTGCAGGACCTCCCGGCGATGGAGGCCCTGGCCCGGGTGGATGTGGTCTGCTTCGACAAGACCGGCACGCTCACCGAGGACGGGATGCGGATCCGGGAGCTGGTGCTGCTGACCGGTGACGAGGCGAATGCGCTCGATGCCTTGGCGCTGATCGGGGCGGGCGAGGACCGACCGAACGCGAGCATGCGGGCGATCCTGGAGGCCACCGAGCCGAGCACGACGTCCGCGGTGGCCCGGGTGCCGTTCTCCTCCGCCAGGCGGTGGGCCGCCGCGCAGTCCGCGGAAACCACCTGGCTGGTGGGCGCCCCCGATGTCCTGCTGCCCGACCACCCGGCCCTGGACCGCGCCGCCGAGGAGTCCGGACAGGGACGGCGGGTGCTCGCCCTGGCCCGCACGGCTCGACCGCTGGACGGCATGGCCCTGCCCGACGAGCTCACCGCGGTGGCGCTGGTGGTGCTGGACCAGCGGGTGCGTCCGGAGGCGGCGGACACCCTGAGCTTCTTCCACGAGCAGGGCGTCACGCTCAAGGTGATCTCCGGGGATGCCCCGGTGGCGGTGGGCGCGGTGGCCACCCAGGTCGGGCTGCCGCATGCGGAGGCCACCGTCGACGGCCGGGATCTGCCGCAGGACGCCACGGAGCTGGGCGCGGTCGCCGACTCCGCCAGCGTGTTCGGGCGGGTGCGACCGGATCAGAAGCGGGAACTGGTCCGCGCACTGACCGCCCAGGGACGCACCGTCGCGATGACCGGCGACGGGGTCAACGACGTGCTGGCGATGAAGGAGGCAGACGTCGGTGTGGCGATGGGCAGCGGCAGCCCCGCCGCCCGCGCGGTGGCCCGGCTGGTGCTGCTGGACTCCTCCTTCGCGACGCTGCCGCATGTGGTGGCGGAGGGCCGTCGGGTGGTGGCCAACATCGAGCGGGTGGCCACCCTGTTCCTGTCCAAGACGGTCTACTCGGTGCTGCTCGCGCTGGTGGTGGCCGTGACCGCGCTGCCGTTCCCGCTGCTCCCCCGACACATCACGCTGATCGCCTGGTTCACCATCGGCATCCCGGCGGCGGTGCTCGCGTTGGCACCCAACCGCGAACCCGCCCGGGACGGATTCGTCGGTCGGGTGCTGACCGCGGCGATCCCGGGCGGCGTGGCGGTGGCCGTGTCGGCTTACGGGGCGTATGCCGGGGCACGGTCGATGATCGGCACCGGGTCGTCCTTCACCGTGCGGACGTCCACCGCCGCGTTCCTCGCGCTGGTGGTGGTGGCCTTCGACATCCTGATCGACGTGGCCCGGCCGTTGCAGGCATGGAAGGTCGCCCTGCTGGTGGCGATGATCGGCGCGATGACGGCGGTGGTGGCGATCCCGCTCGGGCAGCGACTGTTCCAGCTGGACCCCACCGACGGCCGGGTGCTGGCGATCGCCGGGGTGGCGGCCGCGGTGGGGCTGGTGCTGCGTCGACTGCTGCGGGTGGCGGTGCGTGCCGTGGTGGACCGACGGGGTGGCACCGTGGTGGGTCGTCGGGGTGGTCAGGCTGGGTCGCCGAGCGTCCGGGGTGCCCGGTAGGCGAACTCGCGGTCCGCGTCGGTGAGGGTGCGCAGGATCCGGGCGGGCACCCCACCGACCACCACCATCGGCGGCACATGGGCGGTGACCACGGCACCCGCGGCGATCACCGAGCCGCGACCGATGGTGACGCCGGGCAGGATCGAGACATTGCCGCCGACCCATACGTCGTCCTCGATCACCACCGGGGCGGAGAACTGCTCGCCCTGGCTGCGGGTGTCCGGATGCAGCGGATGCCCCGCGGTGGCGATGGTGACATGGGGACCGAACATCACCCGATCACCGATCCGGACCTCGCCGTCGTCGATGATGGTCAACCCGGTGTTGGCGTAGATACCGGTGCCGAGGTGGGTGTGCGCGCCATAGGCGACGTAGAGCGGAGGTTCCACCCACACCGCTGCCCCCATGCTGCCGAAGATCTCCCGTAGCGCACGGTCCCGCCCCTCGACGTCGCGGGGTTCGAGCTGGTTGAAGGCCCAGGCCAGTTCTTTGCCCCGCACCCGCGACTCCTCCAGGTCCTCCAGCCCGGGGCCGACGTCCTTGTACAGCTCCTGCGCGTCCATCCGACGACGCACCTCGCGCTCGCGCTGGTCCATGGGGTTCTCCTCTGTGGTGGCAGCGACCCGAGTGGTCGCGTGACGGTGGGTCAATCGACCGGGGTGAGAGCAGTGACGGGGCGGGCGGCCGGGGTGGTCCGCGGGCGGGCGAATCCCGCGAGCGCCAGTCCGGCCAGACAGCACAGGGCGGTGGTCAGCAGCGCGCGGTCGATGCCGATCTCGTCGGCGATCCAGCCGATCACCGCGGGTCCGGCGAGCATCCCGGCGTAGCCGGTGCCGACCACCCGGGAGAGCACCACGCCGCGGCGGGCCACCGACAGCGCACCGGCGGCGGTGAAGATCTGCGGCACGATCCCGGAGATGCCCAGTCCGAAGACCAGCCAGCCCAGCAGGGTGATCGGGTACGCCGGTGCGAGGACCACCACCAGGATGCCGACCGTGGCGATGGCCGAGCCGGTGCGGACGACTGCGACCGGTCCGACCCGGGCCACCAGCCGGTCCACGATGAGACGCCCGAGGGTCATCGCCGCCGCGAAGGTGCCGTAGGCGAGGGAGGCAGCGGACTGGCTCTGTCCCAGGTGCTCTACGGCGTGCACCGCGCTCCAGTCGGCGGCGGTGCCCTCGGCCAGATTGAGCAAGAAGGCCAGCCCGGCCAGCGCCACGGCGGGTCCGAGGATGGACGGTTCGGTCACCGGCGCAGCGGACGCCGGTGCCACCCCCGGGTCCGGTGACGGGGCACCGTCCGGTCGGATCAGACCGGGAACACTCAGACCACCGATCACCGCGACTGCCACCGAGGCGGTGCCGAGCGCCGCCCAGAGCGGGACCCCGGTGCTGTGGAACAGCGCCCCCAGCCCGGCACCGACGGCCCCTGCAATGGAGAAGAAGCCGTGGAAGGCGGACATGATCGGGCGGCCGTAGGCGTCCTGGATCGTGACCGCCTGGTCGTTGGCCGCCACCGTGATCGCCCCGGTGCCGAGCCCGAGCAGGGGCAGTGTCACCGCCAGGTGCCATCCGGTGGTCGCGTGGGCGGGCAGATTCACCGTCACTGCGATCACGATCGCCGCGAGTCCAGCCGCGCGGCGTGACCCGTGACGGTCGCTGATCCAGCCGGCCAGCTGCATGCCGATCACCGACCCGGCTCCGAGCAGCAGGAGCATCAGACCGAGGGTCGAGTTCGAGACGCCGGTCCGCTCGCGCACCGCCGGGATGTTCACCACCCAGAGCGCCATCGCCAGCCCGGTCAGCACGAACAACCCGGTGGTCGCCATCCGGCGGCGTCGCCACACTGGATCAGCCATGTGTACGACCGTACACTCAATCCCGAACCCTCGGTAGCTTTCTCCGCTGCACAGGCTCGCGCCGCCCGGGATGCCAGGTTCTCGAAGGGCGATGATGTGTACGCTCGTTCCTATGGCCATCGACTACTTCGCCGGAGACCCACGCACCAACCGGGAGCGGATGCTCGCCGGGGACCTGTACATCGCCGACGACCCGGACAGCCAGGAGATCTCCCGCCGGGCGCTGCGCCTGCTGGAGGAGTACCGGGTCCAGTTCATCGCCGCCGACTACGAGCGCGCCGTGGCGACACTGCGCGAGGTGGTCGGGACCCTCGGCGAGGACGCCTGGATCAAGCCGCCGCTGTCAGTGGACTACGGGGAGAACCTGCACATCGGTGCCCGGACCTTCGCCAACTACAACCTGACCGCGCTGGACGTCGCCACCATCACCATCGGCGAGGACTGCCAGATCGGCCCGAACGTCCAGCTGCTCACCCCCACCCACCCGGTGGACCCCCAGCCTCGCCGCGACAAGCTCGAAGCCGCCCAACCCATCGTGATCGGGGACAACGTGTGGCTCGGCGGCGGAGTGATCGTCTGCCCCGGCGTCACCATCGGGGAGAACTCGGTGATCGGCGCCGGATCGGTGGTCACCACAGACATCCCGGCCAATGTCGTCGCCGTCGGCAACCCCGCCCGGGTGATCCGCGAGATCATCTGAGCCATGTCTGACGCCCCCGCCCCCACCCACCCCCGTCCGCGCCGACACGACCCCGGACGCCGCGACCGGATCGTGGACGTGTGCATCGAGGTGATCGCCGCACATGGGGTGGAGGGGGTGTCGCTGCGCCGGGTGGCGGAAGCGGCGGATGTGCCGCTGGGCTCGATGACGTACCACTTCTCCGGGCGGGATGAGCTGCTGCGCGTGGCCTTCACCCGGTTCGCCGAGTCGGTCAGCGACCGGTGGACCTCCCGGATCGCCGCGCTACCCACCGATGACCGGGAAGCCGCCATCCAGGCGGTGGTCGACCTGATCACGCAGGACGTGTTCCCGGACACCGACGAGCTGGTGCTCACCCACGAGCTGTACACCCTGGCCGCCCGGGACCCGCGGTACCGCGAGCTGACCAACGCGTGGATGCGACGCAGCAGACAGGCGCTGGAACGCAGCTTCGACCCGGCCACCGCGCGCATCCTGGACGCGCTGATCGAGGGGCTGTCCATCCACCGGGCACTGGACACCGAACCCCCGGTGGACGCGGATGTCGAGCTGGCGGTGCGCC
Source organism: Cellulomonas sp. NPDC089187 (assembly GCF_040685135.1). Classification (NCBI taxonomy): domain Bacteria; kingdom Bacillati; phylum Actinomycetota; class Actinomycetes; order Micrococcales; family Cellulomonadaceae; genus Cellulomonas; species Cellulomonas sp. NPDC089187. Next base: position 53,244 of record NZ_JBFBHI010000005.1, read on the forward strand.
GGGTGACCCGCGCCGACTGACCTACCCTGGTCGGGTTACGCGATGAAGGAGAACTGACATGGGCGTGATCGGCGAGGCCGAGGACGGCACCACCCGGGCGCTGCTGAGCGTCTTCGGCCCGGCACAGATCGGCGACCCCCTGGCCCCGGACCGCGACGTGTCCGACGAGGACCGCGAGCGCGATCAGGCGTTGCAGGACGGATTCGTGCGGGTGGTCGGCCCGGACGGCCGGTCGTACCTGGTGGCCCGCTGAGCGCGCCGGTGCGGCAGGCCGAATCCGGGCAGGGCTGAATCCCGGCGGGACTAGATCCCGTCGATCAGGCCCAGCTCGATGAAGGCCGTGACCAGCCCCTCCGCCCGGGGCGGCGGCGCGGTGCGGTCGGCGACCGCGATCACCGCGGGGTCACCGTCCTCGATGGCCACACCGATACCGGCGAACTCGAGCATCTCCAGGTCGTTCAGTCCGTCGCCGAAGGCGATGGTGTGCTCACGCGGGACACCCAGGTGGGCGATGACATCCCGGATGCCGATGGACTTGTCCACCGCCGCCACGTAGATCTCCCCCGCGCGGTCACCCAACCCCGGAATGGAGCTGGGCAGCGCGGTGATCTGCGGACCCATCTCCGCCGCGAGCTGATCCACCGGGACCAGGGAGTCGAAGCAGGTGATCTTCGCGAAGCTCGCGGTCGCCAGGTCGACGTCCGGGGTGAGGCCGTCCAGGATGTCGATCGGCCCCTCGTGGCGGGGCTCGTCGGGGTCAGCGCGCAGCCGGGCCTCCCAGGCGACGCGCAACCGCTCGCGGACATCCGGCGGGCCGTAGAGCGCGTCCGGAGCCTCCAGCACGTAGGCGCACTGGTGCCGGGTGAGCACCTCGATCGCACGGGCGGCGATCTCCGCCGGGAACCGTCGGTCGGCCAGCAGCTCGCCGTCGACCTCCACATAGCCCCCGGCGCTGGCGACGATGCCGTCGAAACCGGCCTCGACGATGCGCTCGGGCAGCATCGACTTGGGTCGACCGGTGCACAACAGCACCCGGTGTCCGGCAGCACGCGCGGCACGGACCGCGGCGACATGACCCGGGGGCACGTCACCGTGGTCGGCAAAGGTGCCGTCCACGTCCAGGAAGATGATCCGGCGGAGGTCAGGGTTCCCAGTCATCGAGGCCGACCCTATCGTGCCGCCTCACCAATCCCTACCGGGTGGTCGTCAGTGCGCGGTAGGTCGTGCGCGCACGGACCCGGCCGGTGGCGGGGCGGCCGGCGCTGGTGGCGTACGGGCCGAGCCAGAGCCCGAGGAACCCACCGGCGCTGACGGAGTCCAGACTGCGGCCATCGGCAGTGGCCACCGGGGACAGGCGCGCGGGGTCGGGTCCGGCCAGGAGGGTGTAATCCTGGCCGGTGGCGCGCAGAGCGACGGTGACGCTGGGGTTGGCGGTTGGGGCGGGACGTGGACTGGGGCCGTGGCCGTAGCCGGAGTCTGGCTTGTTCGTCGGGGCAGGCACAGGCAGCCCGCGGTGCCCGAGCTCGACCAGCGGGAGGCGGCCGAGCGGGATGGCCGTTCCGTGCCGGGTCAGGTCGGTGCGAGCCTCGACACCGTCGGTGAGCAGGGTCAGGTGGTCGGACTCGGACTGGCGCACGGCCAGGCCCGCCCACTCCCCCGCGGCCAGCTCGCTGAGGTCGAGGGTGACGACCAGCTCGCAGTCGATGTGCTGCTGGCGCAGGCCGAGGAAGCTGCTGGGCGCGGTGTCGGCCAGAGTCGTAGGCCGGACCGGGAGCAGCCAGCCGTCGGGCTCCGGGGTCGCCAGGTCGCTCGGGAGATGGCGCGGCGCGCACCACGCGGGGTCGCTGGGCGGGATCGCAGGCGTGGACCGGGGCGACGTGACCGCCGGGGTCGGGCTGGTCGCTGGCACCGGCCCGGTGGGCGTCACCGCGGTGGGCGTCGCCGTGGTGGTCGGCAGGTCGGGCGACTCGATGTCGATGCCGAGCGCTGAGGCGAAGGGCACCTCCACCTCCCGCGGGACCCGGCCCTCGCCCGGTGAGAACACCGGCCAGCCGTCCTCCCACACCACCGGGACTAGGAACGTCTCCCGACCGAGGTTGTGATGGAAGCCGCCGTACGGGCGCACGCCGAGCAGCAGCGCCCACCAGGAATCGTCCGGTGCCTGGACCAGATCGGCGTGCCCGACGGCGGCGATGTCGGCGGCGGCACCGAGGTGGCGGTGGGTGAGCACCGGGTTGGCAGGGGTGCCGACATAGGGGCCGATGACCTGCTCAGCGCGGGCGACGACCACCGCATGATGACGCTCGGTGCCGCCCTCGGCAGTGAGCAGGTAGTAGTGGCCGTCGACCCGGTACAGGTGTGGACCCTCGGACCAGACGGCGTCCCGGACCGCGCCGGACCAGAGGACGTGCTCGGGGCCGACCAGCGCGCCGTCAACCAGTTCGCGCAGCCAGATCTCGGTGTGACCGGGCCACTGCGGGTCGGCGGCAGGTCGGGTGGCGTGGAACCAGACCCGACCGTCCTCGTCGAAGAACAGCGACGGGTCGATGCCCTCGCCGGTGAGCCAGGTCGGCGCGGACCACGGACCGGCGGCGTCCTCGGCGGTGAGCAGCAGGTGCCCGCCGCCACCGACCAGGGTGCAGACCAGCCAGAACCGACCGTCGTGATGGCGCAGCGTCGGGGCGAACAGGCCCTGCGACGACGATAGTCCGGACAGGTCAAGTTGGTCGGTGACGGCGTGGCCGACCGGTTCCCAGTGCACCAGGTCCCGGCTGCGGTGGATCGGCAGGCCGGGTAGGTACTCGAAGGTCGAGTTGACCAGGTAGAACCACTCCCCGACCCGGCACACGCTCGGGTCGGGGAAGCACCCGGACAGCACCGGGTTGGTGGCTCTCATGCGCGGGCCGGCACCGACACCCGGGTGACCTCGACTAGACGGGAGTCGGCGGCGGTGACCGGATGGACCTCGCCGGTGACCCGCAGCCGGGCACGGTCAGTGGCGGTGCCCGGGACCACCCGAACGACGCTGGCGCGCTGGTTGGTGATGGTGCCGCTGGTGGTGTCCCGGGCGGCATCGGTGCCCCCGCCGGAGGCAGCGGCGTGGTCCCCGACCCAGATGTCGACGTCGCCAGGCTCGACAATCCGGGTCATGCTCCGGTCGCTGAAGGCCAGCCGCTCGGTCGGCACCTCGAACCGCAGACGTGTCGACTCCCCCGGCTCCAACGCCACCCGCTGGTAGCCGAGCAGCTGCGCCACCGGGCGGACCACCGTGGCGTGCAGATCCTGCCCGTAGAGCTGGACCACGTCCTGGCCCGGACGGTCGCCGGTGTTGGTGACCGTGACCTCGGCGGTGAAGCTCCCCCCGGCGGCGACGGCGGCATCCACCACCAGGTCACTGTGCGTGAAGGAGGTGTAGGTCAGTCCGAAGCCGAAAGGCCGCACCGGGGTCGAGTCCGTCGACGTGACATCCGAGGGTCCGCCGAGCACCGGGTGCAGGTAGCTATACGGCTGCGCACCGGCGGAGCGCGGCAGACTGATCGGCAGCCGCCCGGAGGGGTTCACCGTGCCGGTGAGGATGTCCGCGAGCGCCAGACCACCGCCCTCGCCGGGGAAGAACGCCTGGAGCACGGCAGCGGGCCGGGCATCGCCGTCCAGCGCCCAGTCCAGCACGTAGGGGCGTCCGGTGAGCAGGACCAACACCACCGGAGTGCCGGTCGCCACCAGCGCTTCGACCAGCTGACGCTGCACACCGGGCAGCTCCAGGGACTCGACGTCATTGCCCTCGCCTACAGTGCCACGACCGAAGAGCCCGGCCTGGTCACCGACGACCACCACCGCCACCTCCGCATCCCGGGTGGCGGCCAGCGCGTCGTCGAAGCCGGAGGTGTCCGCACCCTCGACCGCGCAGCCCGGCACCACGGTCAGGTCCAGTCCGGCCGAGCGCAGGGCATCGACCACGGTCGGCACCTCGAAGCCCAACGGGACGCCTGGGTATTGCGGCAGCACGTGGTTGGCGAAGGCATAGCAGCCCATCAGGGCATCGGCACGGTCAGCATTCGGACCGATCACGGCGACCCGGCGGGCGGCCAGTGGCAGCACGCCGTCATTGCTGAGCAGCACCACCGACTCCTCGGCCAACCGGCGGGCCAGCGCGCGGTGACGGTCGTCGTCCAGGTCGATGCTGGTGGGCGGGTCGTCGGTGTAGGCCTCGGGGTCGAGCAGCCCCAGCTCCTCCTTCTGGGCCAACACCCGGAGCACCGCCCGGTCGACGATGGCCTCATCCGTCAGCCCGGCGCGGATTCGCTCGGCCAACGGAGCCAGATAGGCGTCACCGGTAGGCAGCTCGACGTCGATCCCGGCGGTCAGCGCCAGCTCGGCGGCCTCACCGCGGTCAGCGGCCACCCGGTGCATCACCTCCAGGAAGGCCACCGCGAAGTAGTCGGCGACCACCACACCGTCGAATCCCCACTTCTCGCGCAGTACGCCGGTCAGGTACTCCGGCGAGGCGGCCATCGGCACCCCGTCCAGGTCGACGTAGGCATTCATCACCGAGCGCGCGCCGCCGTCGCGGACCGCCATCTCGAACGGCGGCAGCAGCACATCGGCGACCTCACGCGGGCCGATGCTGACCGGGGCATGGTTGCGACCGGCATGGGAGTAGGAGTACCCGACAAAGTGCTTGAGCGTGGCATGCACCCCGGCGTCCTGGATGCCGCGCACATAGGCGGTGCCCACGGTGCCGACCAGGTAGGGGTCCTCGGCGATGCACTCGTCAACCCGCCCCCAGCGCGGGTCGCGAATCACATCGAGCACCGGGGACAACCCCTGGTGGACGCCGAGCGCACGCATGGAGTCGCCGATGGCCCGACCGGCCTGCTCCACCAGCTCCGGGTCGAAGCTCGCGCCCCAGGCCAACGGGGTCGGGTAGGTCGCGGCCTGCCAGGCGGCCAACCCGGTCAGGCACTCCTCATGCACCAACGCCGGGATGCCCAGTCGGGTCTCGGCCTTGAGCCGACGCTGTTCGGCCCACAGCCACGCGGCACGCTCCACCGGGTCGACCGGACGGGTGCCGTAGACCCGGGTGTAGTGGCCGATGCCATGCGCGGTGATGTCGGTGAGCTCGGAGGACGCCTGCTGGCCCGCCGCCATCTCCGACTGCATCGGCGCAACGGTGCCGTTCTGGTCGATCCAGTAGCCGACGATCTGCGCGAGCTTCTCCTCCAGGGTCATCCGGGCGAGCAGGTCGCGGACGCGGGCGGAGACAACAGGCAATGCCGTCACGGTGTTCTCTTTCATGGGTCAGCCCTTCACAGCGCCGGTCAGACCGCCGACGATCCGGCGTTCGAACAGCGAGAAGAAGATCAGTGCGGGGATCATCGACAGCGAGGTGAAGGCCAGCACCCGGGCGGTGTCCACCGAGTACTCCGAGGCGAAGGCCTGCACACCGAGCGGCAGAGTGAAGGTGGCCGAGTCGTTGAGGATGAACAGCGGCAGCATGTAACTGTTCCAGCTGGCGACAAAGGCCAGGATGCCGACGGTCACCACACCGGGCACCGACAGCGGCAGCACCATCCGGAAGAAGAACCCGAGTCGGCTCGCACCGTCGATGGCGGCGGCCTCCTCCAACTCCTTGGGGATGGCCGCCAGGAACGGCACCAGGATGATCACGGCCTGTGGCAACGCGAAGGCGATCTGCGGCAGGACGATCCCGGCCAGCGAGTTCATCAGGCCCAGGTTCTTGATCAGGATGTACAGCGGGGTGATCGCCACCGTCATCGGGAACATCAGCCCGGCGGCGAACAGCGCGTACATCGCCCCGCGCCCAGCGAACTTGTACCGCGCCAGCACAAAGCTGACCATCAGGGCCAGCACCACCACGCCCAGGGTGGTGCCCACCCCGGCGATGGTCGAGTTACCGACCTGCTGCCAGAACCCGGAGGACGACAGCACCTCTGCGAAGTTGCTCAGCTGCCAGGTCGACGGCAGCCCGGAGGGGTCGGTGGTGATCTCCGCATTGGTCCGGAACCCGCCCAGGATGATGTAGACCACCGGGGCGATGCACAGGCCGACGAACAGCCACGCCACCACGTAGACCATCGGGTTGACCCGGCTGACCGGTCCGCGGACCCGGGTGCGCGGGCGCGCGTTCATGGTGATCGCCGCCATCACTTCTTCCCCTCGGTGATCGCGCCCTCGGTGTCCCGACGGAGCACGTAGCGCTGGTAGGTCAGCGCGATGACCAGGCTGATCAGGAACAGCACGACCGCGACCGCGTTGCCGTAGCCGTAGTTCCCGGAGTTACGGCCGTTGGTGACCATGTAGGTCGCCATCGTCGAGGTGCCCGCGGTCGACGCCACGTACTGGCCCCAGATGATGTAGACCAGATCGAAGAGCTGCAGCGAGCCGATGATCGACAGGAACGCCCAGATCCGCACCGTCGGGCCGAGCAACGGCAGGGTGATCCGGCGCTGGGTCTGCCAGTAGGACGCCCCGTCGATGGCCGCGGCCTCGGACAGCTCCTCCGGGATCGACTGGAGTCCGGCCAAGAACAGGATCACCGCGAAGCCGATGTACTTCCAGCTGATGATCAGCATCAACGACCAGATGGCGATGGACGGGTTGGACAGCCAGTCGGTGGTCCAGGACTCCAGACCGATCTTGGTCAGCAGGTCGTTCACGGCGCCGTTGGTCTGGAGCATCAGACTCCACCCGGTCCCGACGATGACCTCCGAGACCACATACGGCACGAAGATCAGCACCCGGACCAGACTCCGACCGCGCAGCCGCTGATTGAGCAGCAGGGCCAGCAGCACCGCCGCCGGACCTTGCAGGATCAACGACATCACCACGATGAAGCCGTTGTGCTTCAGCGCGTCATGGAAGGTCGGGTCCTTCAGGATCGTCAGGTAGTTCTTCAACCCGACGAAGTCGGTCGGAACGCCGTAGCCCTTCCAGCTGAAGAAGCCGTAGTACGCCGCCATGATCACCGGGAAGATGACGAAGGCGACGAACACGATGATCGCCGGACCGGACAGCAGCGTGATCTCGGCGCGCTTGCGCCAGTCGGCGGGCGGCCGACGCCGGGCCGCCCGGGCCGGGGTCATGTCGACCCCGGCCCGGGGAGCCTCAGCGGCGGTCATCACGGAGGAGGACCTGTCGCTCATCGGGTCTGGTCACTCCTTGGCGGCGGCGGCGCTGACAGCGTCGACGATGCCCTGGGCGTCACCCTTGCCGGCGAGCATGTCGACCACGCCGGTGTTCAGTGCGTTGCCGACGTTCTGGCCGTACAGGGTGTCGAGCCAGACCTGGACGTAGGGCGCGTCGTTGTAGGCGGCGAGCACGTCCTGCAGCGCCGGGGTGGTGACCACGCCCTGCGCCTCCTTGTTCGCCGGGAGGGTCTGGAAGGCCTCGGCGTACGCCTCCTGGCCCTCCTTGCTGAGCACGAAGTTCAGGAAGTCCGCGCAGGCGTCCGGAGCGTTGACCGAGCAGGAGTACCCGTCGACGCCGCCCATCATCGCGCCGGCCTCACCGTCACCGCCGTCCACCGCCGGGAACGGGAACCAGCCGAGGTCAGCCAGCGGCTGCTCGTCCGGGGTGAGCGAGGCGACCACGCCGGGCTCCCAGGCGCCCATCAGCTCCATCGCCGCCTGGTGGTTGGCCAGCAGACCGGCCGACGACCCGGCACCCTGCTGCGCGGTGGTGGTCAAGAATCCGTTGTTGAACGGCTCGGTCCCGGCGAATTCCTCCAGGTCCTCCCCGGCGGCGAGCCAGCAGGGGTCGGAGAAGTCCTTGCTGCTGGCCGAATCGGTCATGGTGTCCTGGCCGCACTCGCGCAGGGCGAAGAAGTAGTACCAGTGCGCCGCCGGCCAGGCGTCCTTGGCCCCCAGAGCGATCGGGTCGATGCCCGCGTCCTTGAGCGCGGTGACCGCATCGGAGAGCTCGTCCATCGTGGTCGGAGTCTCGGTGATCCCAGCCTGGGCGAACAGGTCCTTGGAGTAGTAGATGCCACCGGGCAGCACAGCCACCGGCATGCCGTAGACCTTGCCGTCCACGGAGAAGGCGTTGAAGGCGGCGTCGCCCAGCTCGCTCTTCACGTCATCGGAGACCAGGTCAGTGAGGTCCTTGACCTGCCCGGCCTCCACCACGTCGGCGAGCTTGCCGCCACCGCGGGCCATGAAGATGTCCGGGGCGTCCCCGGAGTTGAGCGCGGTCTGGAGCTTGCCATCCATGTCCTCGTTCTGGATGGCCTGGACGTCAATGGTGACGCCGGGGTTGGCCTCCTCGAACTGGCTGACCATGTCCTCCCAGTAGGCCTTGCCGTCACCGGTGGTCGAGTTGTGCCAGAAGGTCATCGACACGTCGCCGCCGTCCTCACCGGAACCGCTGCCGGAGCCGCCACCGCAGGCGGTCAGGGCGAGCAGCCCGGTCAGGAGAGCGGCCGTGGTGGCCAACGTCTTACGTGCAGTCATCAGATCGTCCTCTTCATTGAGTGTGACCAGAGCGGATGCCGGGCCCTGTGTCGCCGCTGACCCGGGGTGCGCCGCCCACCTTGGCAGCGGCGATTCGAGCGTGTCAACCGTTATCGATAACGTTTTCGCAACCCGGTCGCCGAATGCCGCCTGGTGGCCTCGCGGGGCGTCTACGCTCCCCGGTATGACCCGTCGAGTGACGATCACGGATGTGGCACGGGCCGCCGAGGTCTCGGTGGCGACCGTGTCCAAGGTGATCAACGGCCGGTACGGGGTAGCGCAAGCCACCTCCACCCGGGTGCAACAGGTGATCGAGGAGCTGGGCTACGAATCGAGCCTGGTCGCCCGCTCACTACGCTCGCACCGCACGCATGTGATCGGGATTCTGGTAGCGGAGTTCGAACCGTTCAGCACCGAGATCCTCAAGGGTGCCGCGGCCGCGGTCTCCGACGCCGGGTACGAGCTGCTGGCCTACACCGGCGCGAGCAGCGGCAGCGGGTGGGAACGCCGCTACCTGTCCCGACTCAGCGGCACCCTGATCGACGGTGCCGTGCTGGTCACCCCCTCGGTGGTGGATGTGGAGGCGCAGATCCCGGTGGTGGCGGTGGACCCACACACCGGACCGACCGGCTTCCCCACCGTCGACTCGGACAACCTCACCGGTGCCCGGTCGGCGACCGAGCACCTGATCGGGTTGGGACACCGCAGGATCGCGTTCCTGGCCGGACGACCAGACCTGGAATCCTCCCGACTGCGTGAGTCCGGCTACCGCGAAGCCCTGATCGCCGCCGGACTCCCCGTCGACGAGGCGCTGATCCGGGTCGCCGACTACCGCTCCGAACCCGCTCGCGGCCCGATGTCCGAGCTGCTGGCGCTGCCGGACCGCCCGACCGCGGTGTTCGCGGCGAACGACATCTCGGCCATCGCAGCGATGGAGGTCGCCCAGGCGGCCGGGCTGCAGGTGCCCGAGGACCTGTCGGTGGTCGGATTCGACGATGTGCCCGAGGCCGCCGGGGCGACTCCCCCACTGACCACCGTCCGACAGCCGATCCAGCGGCTCGGGGCGGAGGCAGTGACCTTGCTGCTGGCGCTGCTGCGCGGGGAACGTCCCGCGACGACGCATGTGCGGCTGGACACGACACTGGTCCGGCGGGGGTCGACCGCCGCACGCTGACCGGGTGCGGGGCGCAGTGCCGTGCGGGCAACCCAGACCGAGGCGACGCGTCGGTCGGTACTGTGCGGGCGTGACCGGGGTTGAGGTGGTGCGGACCGCGCTGGCAGTGGCGGTGCTGCTCGGAGTGTTCCTCGCGGTCACGCGCGCAGGCCGGGTCTCCGTCGGCAGAGACACGCTGTGGGCGGTGGCCCGAGCCGCAGTGCAGCTGGCGCTGGTCGCCCTGGTGATCGCGTGGATCTTCCGGCACCCGGCCGGGATCGGGATCTATCTGCCGGTCATGGTGCTGGCGGCGGCGTTCACCGCGGCCCGTCGGATCGGACTTGGGCGCTCCCTGGTCGGATGGCTGGCCCTGACGATCAGCGCCGGTGCCGCGGTGGCCGTGACGGCAGTCCTGGCTTCCGGTGCGCTCACACTGGACGCAGCGACGGTGCTGCCCTTCACCGCCCAGATGATCGGCGGGGCGATGTCCGCCGCCGCGGTCTCCGGCGGTCGACTGCGTGAGGACGTGCGCACCCAGTGGGCCGAGGTCGAGGGCTGGATCGCGCTGGGCGCTCGACCCTGGCCGTCCGTCGCCGAGCAGGCCCGGCATGCGGTGCGCTGGGCCCTGGTGCCCGGCATCGACCAGACCCGCAGCGCCGGGTTGGTGACCCTGCCCGGTGCCTTCGTCGGACTGCTGCTCGGTGGGGCATCCCCCGCACTCGCGGCCCAGGTGCAGCTGCTGGTGCTGATCGGACTGCTCGCGGCCTCGGCGGTGTCCGGCGTGCTCACCGTGCGGGTCGTCGGCCCCCGCGTGGGTGGCCGACGACCCGCGGAGGTCTGAGCTGCTGCACCGATGCGCCAGTTCCTGAGGCGATTCAGGCGAATTGCGGCTCAGGAACTGACTCATCGACGCGGGTCGGCGCGGCGCACCCGCAGGGGCGAGATGGGCAGGCCGGGGGCGACCTTGATCAAGCTCTGGACGAGGTAGCGGCCTGACACCGGTCGGGCGGGGGTCAGTGACCGCGCTGCGGGCTCCGGCGACCAGGCCCGCAGCGCCGGTTCAGTTGTGCTGTCGCCCGCGGAGGTACACCCGTCGAGCCACTACTCCTCCGGCCAGCAGGGCCACCGCCGCGACGAGCAGGGCTGCGATCCCGGCACCGGTGGTGGCCAATGCACCCGGCCGGGCAGTGCTCGGGGCCGCGGTGGTGTCGCTGTCGTCGTCGCCGGCCACGGCTGCCAGCACGGTCAGCCCCGCGCTCGCTTGCACGGGCCCGGCCACTGCACGGACGGTGTGCGCGCCCGGGGCGGTGTCGGCGGGGATGATGATGCGGGCGGTGAAAGCACCGGTGGAATCGGCGGTGACGGTGTCCAGCAGCACGGGCTCGGAGTTCAGCCAGAGCTCGACCGGGCCCGAGGGGAACTGCGCACCGGTGACGGTGATCGGGTCACCGGGGTGCACCTGGTCGGCGGACAGGGCGAGGGTGGGCGTGGTGGTCGACGATCCCTGCGCCTCCGTGAGCACCGCGACGGTGCGGGCGGGAACGGTGACGGTGCCGCGGGCCGAGTCCCAGGTGGTGTCACGGACCACCGGGTCAGCACCGTTGGCCTGGATGTCGGAGAGGGTCAGAGTGCGACCGGCCAGACCGCCGACGGTCTCAGTGATCGGCGCGCCGGTGGTGTTGAAGACGACCAGCAGACCGTCCAGCTCCGGATCGGCCTCGGTGCCAACCGTGTCATCGATCCGCATCACGATCACGCCGGGGGTGGCCTCGCTGCCGGAGCCCGGGAAGCTGAGCTTCGCCTGGATCTGGGCAGCGTCGCCGAGCCGGAACAGCGGGGTGGAGTGCCGCAGCCGGAGCAGGTCCTGGGCGGCGGCGGTCGCGGCGGCAATGTCCTCGGGTGCGGGGGTCAGGGCGGTGTCGGCCAGCAGCGGTCCCTGCACGGACCAGAACTCGCCGTTCTTCTCCTCGGGCGGGAGTCCGACACCGTAGTTGTTGCCCTGGCCAGTCCAGTCGATGGCGTTGAAGTGATCGCCGGAGTTGTAGGAGTCACGGTCCAGGGACTTGCTGCGCAGCAGGTCGGTGCCCGCATGCCAAAAGCTGACCGACTGGGACAGCGTGGCGGTGGCCAGCGACAGGGTGTTCATCCGCACCCGGTCCGCCATCGGCAGGTCCGCGGGCAGCTTGGTGGTGAGCACGTCGAAGAGGGTCTCGTTGTCGTGGGCGTCCACATAGGAGACCACCTCCTCCGGAGACTCGGCGTAGCCGGCCGGGGCACCGTTGTAGTCGATCTGTTGCCCGGTGCGGACCGTGCCATCGGCAGTCGTGAAGCTGAAGTCCCGCAGGTTCCCGGCCAGGCCGAGTCGGACCAGGTCGGTGGCGTGGGCCAGATCCGCGAACTCCTCCGCCGACCCGTCCTGCACGGTGGAATCGTCGCCGATCTGCGCCTGGCGACCGTTGGGGTCAGTGGCCAGTCCGGTGCCGAAGCCCTGCTCGAACAGGGAGCCGCCGTTCACCGGGGAGCCACCACGCACGGCGTCACGCAGCCGGTCGGAGAAGGTGCCGATCCCGGTGCCGTCCAGTTGACCCTGGGTGGCCTGGGTGAAGAGCGCGTTGCCACTGACCTCCCCGAAGTCCCAGCCCTCGCCGTAGAGGTAGATCGACCGGCCGTCCACGCCGTCCTTGGCCAGGGTCAGCTCGTCCAGCGCCGCCCGAACCGCCTCCATATTCTCCCGGGAGTGGTGGCCCATCAGGTCGAAGCGGAAGCCGTCCACGTGGTAGTCGCGGGCCCAGGTGACCACCGAGTCGACCATCAGCTTCTGCGCCATCGCGTTCTCGGTGGCGAGGTTCTGGCAGCAGGTCGAGGTCTCGATGGCACCGGCGGAGGTCAGCCGGTGGTAGTAGCCGGGCACCACCTTGTCCAGCACGGACTTGTCGTCCTGTCCGGCGGCGGCGGTGTGGTTGAAGACCTGGTCCAGCACCACCTGGAGGCCCGCCGCATGCAGGCCGCCGACCATGGAGCGGAACTCGGCCACCCGCGCGCCACCGTCCTGGTTCCCGGTGGTGGCGTAGGAGCCCTCGGGGGCGAAGAAGTGGAACGGGTCGTAGCCCCAGTTGAAGGCGTCGGCGTCCTTGATCGCGTTCACCGCGTCCTGCTGCGCCCGGGAGTCGGGGGCGTACCCGGACAGATCGCCGGTGGTGGCCTGGAGCGACCGGTCCTCCTCGATGCTGGCGATGTCGAAGGTGGGCAGCAGGTGGACGGTGGTCAGCCCGGCATCGGCGAGGTCGCGCAGATGCCGCATGCCGTCGGAATCCTGCTGGGTGAACGCCAGGTAGGTGCCGCGTTCGGCCTCCGGCACGGTGCTGTCGTCGACGGAGAAGTCCCGGACGTGCAGCTCGTAGATGGTGTGGTCGACGGCGTTCTCCACCACCGGTGCCGGGGTGTCCGCCCACAGTGCGGGCCGGTAGGTCGGGTCGTCCAGGTCCACCAGGACGGAGCGCTCGGAGTTCAGGGTGAGGGCCACCGAGTATGGGTCGGTGACCAGGTTGTGCTCGACGGTGCGGGTGCTGGGGACGTAGACCTCGACGTCGTAGCGGTAGGTCAGGCCGTTCCAGGACGGGTCCCCAGTGACGGACCAGGTGCCGTCGGCGGCGCGGGTCATCGGCACCGGGCCGGTCTGGAGGTCGAGGGCGACGGACTTCGCGGTGGGTGCCCACAGCCGCAGGGTCGGCACGCCGCCAGCCCAGGTGATCCCGAGCGGCTGCTCACTGGTGAACAGCGCGTCCAGCACGCCGGCGATCTGCACGCCGGTGCTGTACTCGACTGCGTCCGGGCCGGTGCGGGTCAGGCGCAGCTCGCCGCTGAGCAGTGCGGCGACATCCAATCCCTCCGGCAGGGTCAGCGCCCGGTACCCGGCGACGTGCGGGGTCCCGGACGGGATCGGGTCGGATTGGACGGTCAGCGGGATCGACTGCCCGTCGGCGGGCACGCTCACCCCGGAGTCGGCGACCACGATGCCGCCGGTCGGTGCCGCGTGCAGCTCCCAGCCACTGTCACCCGCACCGGGCGGGACCGCCAGTGTCCGGGCGTCCAGCCAGTACGCGGTGGAGCCCGATCCGGGCACGGAGCCGTCGACGTCCACAGTGAACTCCCCGGTGTCGAGGTCGAGCGTGAAGACGGTCAGCGAACCGTCGCGGGGCACCTCGAAGCCGAGGTTGCTGGCCGGGTACGCCTGGTCCCAACTGCCCGCCACCACGGCCTTAGTCTGGTAGCTGCCCGCGGCCAGTCGGTCGGTGCGCAACTCGTAGGTGCCCTCCGCGGTGGGGGCGAGCCAGCTGCCGACGCAGGTTGGGTCCCACGTGACGGTGCAGCCGAGCTGGGTCTGGAAGTCCCCGGCGGCGACCACGCTCAGTGCCCCGCCCTCGGTGAGCTGCCCAGCGGCGTGCGAGCCGTCGTCATAGCGGAAGGTCACCTGCTGCTCGGTGGGCAGGGTGAAGGAGATGTTGCCGCCGTCGGCGGTGCCGTAGGACTCGGTCCAGGAATGGTCGATGACCACCTTGTACTCGTAGTCCCCCGCGGGCAGCGTGAACGTGCCGGAGGAGACAGTGCCGGTGCGCTCGGTCAGGTCGGTGGCGGTGCAGGTCTCGTCCCACTCCGCGCAGCCCAACGCCGGGCCGAGGGTGCCCGCCAGCGACACGCTCACCCCCCGCGGCGGTTCAGCCGCGGTGGCGGGCAGCACCAGTCCGGTGCCGATCATCGCCAGGGCGGCCAGCAGGGCGAGCATGCGTCGGGCGTGCGCCACATCGACTCCTTCGTCGCGGGGGGATTTCCCGGGACGCTAGCCAGGTCCGGAATGTCCGCACAAGGGGCGTTACATCATCGGATGATTCGGGGCGAAATCATCACGGGGATTTCCGGAAATGGCGCGGTTCCGTTGCAGGCGGCGGGCCTCTTTTTCGGGTGCGTCACCGTCGGCGGCGACGGAGAACCCCCACGGTGACGACGACGGCGAGCAGCACGGCCAGGGCGGTCCCGGCGGCCAGCCCCAGCAGGAAGCCGATCACCCCGGTCACCCATCGCAGACCCAGGATCCCGCCACCGATCACCAGCACGACGAGGGACAGCCCGAGCGCGACCTCGATCAGGCCCTGGGCCAGGTCCCGACCGACACGGCGGGCGTTCATCGGACCAGGGTCATCGTCCAGCGACATCCGCTGCACACTAGTTCTTTCCCCGACAACCGACGGAGTGTGGATCACATGGACGTGGCACTGCGCGAGGCACTGGCACAGGGCGAGGACGAGGCCGCGCTGGAACTGTTGCGCGCCCACGACTCACCTGAGGACACCGAGCTCGCGACCCTGCTGCTGGGCGTGATCGTCGACCCGACACGGGACGACCTACTGCGGCAGGAGGCGATCATCGTGGTCGCGCTCTCCGACGCACCGGTCGACTCGGGTGCCGTCGTCGACGCCTTCCTCACCGCGGCCGAGGACGACTCCTGGTGGCCGACCCAGGTGGAGGGGTTGGAGCGCCTGGGCGGACGTCCGCTCGACAATGCCGCGCGGGATCGGGTGCGGGCGATCGCGGAGGACGACAGCCAGTTCGAGCTGGTGCGGGAGTCGGCGCGGCGGCTGCTCTAGTCGACCAGCGCCCCCAATCCCTGCAACTCCAGGACCGCCGCCTTCACCGCCGCCGCCGGCACTCCCCCGGAGGCCAGGTGCCTGGCCACGGTCGGCGGCACCTGCGCATCCGAGCACAGGATCACCGGGGCATCCGCGGTGGACTCCGGCAGTCGTCCGTGGGTGCCCCGCACGCAGCTCGGGTCCAGCGGGGTGGTGGTCATCGCGTAGCGCAGGCCGAGACTCTTGCGGACCAGGTTGAGTCCGGCGCGGGCCTTGGCGGTGCGGTCGGCCGGGTCGAAGAACAGCTCCGCGGGGTCGTAGCCGGGCTTGCGGTGGATGTCGACGCCGCGGGCGTAGTCGGGTGCCCGGTCCTCGTCGAGCCAGAAGTAGTAGGTGAACCACGCGCCTGGTTGGGCGACCAGGACCAGCTCCCCCGCGTTCGGGTGGTCCAGGCCGTGGCCCGCCTGGGCGGCGCGGTCCAGCACCAGGTCGACGCCGGGCAGGTCCCGCAGCAGCGCGCTGACCCGGGGCAGATCGTCAGGGTTCTGGACGTAGACGTGCGCAACCTGGTGGTCGGCCACCGCGAATGCGCGCGAGGTCCACGGGTCGAGCTGCTCGCGTCCGTCCTGGACGTAAACCTCCAACAGCCCAGCGGAGCGGAGCAGGCGGTTGACGTCGACCGGGGTGGTGGCCGGTTCGATGCCGTACTCGGAGACCACCAGGACAGTCATGCCCCGGGCCTCGGCGTCGTCCAGCAGCGGGGCCAGGGCGGCATCCAGCTCCGCGGCGGCGGCATCGGCACGCGGGTCGAGCGGTCCGAAGCGTTGCAGGTCGTAGTCCAGATGCGGCAGGTAGGCCATGGTCAGCGCGTCATCCCGGGTGGCTAGCAGATGCCGGGTGGCATCGACGATCCACCGGGTGGAGACGATGGACGCGGTCGGGCCCCAGTACTGGAACAGCGGGAAGTCGCCGAGGCGGTCGGTCAGCTCGTCATGCAGCTCCGGCGGACGGATGTAGGCGTCCGGGGATTTGCGACCGTCCGCGTGGTAGATCGGGCGCGGGGTGACGGTGACCTCGGTGGACATGCCCATCGCGTACCACCAGCAGATGTTCGCCGCGGTGTAGCCGGGGTCGGCGCGGCGGGCAGTTTCCCAGAGCTTCTCCCCGGTGATCAGCCGGTTGTGCTGCCGCCAGAGATGGACCTCGCCGAGTTCGCGGAAGTACCAGCCGTTGCCCACCGCCCCGTGCTGGGCCGGTGCCAGACCGGTGAGCATTGTGGACTGCACGGAGCAGGTGACGGCGGGCAGCACGGTGTCCAGCCGGGACTGCCAGCCGCCGGAGGCGAGTCGGCTCAGCCGGGGCATCTGCGCGAGGGCGCGGGGGGTCAGGCCGACAACATCGAGCAGCAGGACGGGCTTCATGCGGGGCTCCTTCGGGCGAGGTCCACGGTGAGTCGATCTGCGGTGAGGCGATCTGCGGTGGTGCGGGCCTGCCGGGTACGAGGCTGCGGGGCGCGGGCAGACGTCACGTTCCGGCCCGTCATGCGGTCCGTCGGACCCGGGTGACGTCGGGGTCGGGCACCGGGACGGGGCGTTGCGGACGGTCCGCCGCCCACAGGTCCATCGGCAGCAGGTGCTCGGTGGCCCAGCGCAGCTCGGCGGCGATACCGGCGACCAGATCGGAGGCGGCGCGGGCGGCCAACTCCTCGGGCAGCACCGCCCAGGTGTAGGTCTCCACATCCAGGTGTGCCTCGTCCCCGTACGGAGTGCGGGCCACGGCGCCGACGGCGGACCGCAGCACCTGGGTGGTGGCGGACAGCGGGGCGGCGGGGCGGGCGTGCAGGGGGACGTGCACATGCACTCGCCAGGGCCCTGCGGCGGGCAGGGTGTCCAGCGCCTCGGGCAGGTCATCGACCCGGAGCACGCCATCCGGACCCTGCTCGCGGGTCTGGTGCAGGTAGCGACGTTCGGCGAACCGGGCCACTGCGGCGCGAGCCACCGGGTCGGCGGGGTCGTCGACGTGCAGCGCCGCCGATGCCTGGATCTTCACCACTCGGAGTCCGGCATCCCGGACCCGGCGCACCGCGGCCACCGGGTCGGCGAAGGAGGTCGCCAGGTGGCAGGTGTCCAGGCACAGGCCGACGTACTCGGGATCGATGAGGTCACCGCGGGCGGACAGCCAGTCGACCACGTCATCCACCGTGTCCAGGATGCAGCCCGGCTCCGGCTCGATGGCCAAGCGGACGGTGCGAGGCAGCGCGCGCAGCGCCGCGCTCACCTCAGCGAGTGCGGCGGTAGCGGCGTCGTCGTCCTCGGCGGTCCAGCTCTCCCGCCAGCCCAGGGGCAGGGTGGAGATCGACCCGGTGGCACCCTCCGGCAGCAGGTCGGCCAGCACCCGAGCGCAGGCCAGGGTGTACGCCGCGCGGGTCGGGTCGGCCCAGGTCGGGGTGTACACCGCCAGCTTCACGACCTCGGCGTGGAAGCCGCCGTACGGGAAGGCGTTCAGCGTGTGCACCGTCAGCCGCTGCTCGGCCAGCACGGTCCGCAGCCGGTCCCGGTCGGTCGCCGAGGCGTCCAGCTGGTGCGCCAGGGTGGCGGGCAGCCACAGTCCGACACCCAGGGTGTCCAGCCCGGCGGCGCGGCGGATCGGCCCCGCGTAGCGCTCCACCTGGGCGATCACCCCGTCCAGGTCCTCGGCGGGATGCACGTTGGTGCAGTAGGACAGCAGCATCGGTCGGCCCGTCATGCCCGCACGCCGCGCAACACCGAAGAACCGGCGAATTCGGCGGGCACCGGAACCGCCCCGGCGACGAATCCCGGCACCGGGTCGAGCACCAGGTTCTCCCCGAAGAACTCCACCGGATTGCGCCAGAGCACCTGGTCCACCTGGTCCTCGGTGAACCCGGCCTCCAGCATCGTCATCCCGGTGCGCCAGGTCTTGAGCGGGTCCGAGCGGCCCCAGTCGGCGGCGGAGTTCACGATCATCCGGTCCAGGCCGTACTCGCGCAGGATCGCCACCATGCGGACCTCGTCCATCTTGGTGTCCGGGTAGATGGAGAACCCCGCCCAGGCACCCGCGTCCCGGACCAGCCCGACGGTGGTCTCGTTCAGGTGATCGACCAGCACCCGCTCCGGGGCCAACCCGGCCTCCCGGACCACATCCAGGGTGCGGCGGGTGCCCGCGAGCTTGTCCCGGTGCGGGGTGTGCACCAGCGCGGGGAGCTGCGCGTCGAGGGCCATCGCCACCTGGGCGGAGAACACCTGGTCCTCCTCCGGGGTCATCGCGTCATAGCCCAACTCCCCCACCGCGACCACGCCCTCCTTGGTGAGGTAGCGCGGGATGACCTCCAGCACCTCCCGGCAGCGCGGGTCATTCGCCTCCTTGGGGTTCAGTCCGATGGTGGCGTGGTGCCGGATGCCGAACTGCGCCGCCCGGAACCGTTCCCAGCCGATCAGCGAGTCGAAGTAGTCGACGAACGAGCCGACGCTGGTGCGCGGTTGGCCCAACCAGAACGCGGGTTCGACCACGGCCCGGACTCCCGCGGCGTACAGCGCCTCGTAGTCGTCGGTGGTGCGGCTGGTCATGTGGATGTGCGGGTCGAGGATGCGCATCAGGACTCCTTACGCGGCCCGGCGATCCGGGCGAGGTCATCGGGGACAGTGCGCCCGGCGGCGCGGCGTTCGGCGGCCAGATCACCGGCCATCCGGGCCAGCTCGGCATCGGCGCGCTGGTCGAGGGCGGAGACGGCATCGAGGCTGACCTGCTGGAACACCAGCTTCACCACCGCATGCCGCCAGGTGTGCTGGTCCAGGTGTGCCGCGCCGAAGGGTCCGGTGGCGGCGGCCACCAGCGAGGGGTCATTGGTGCGCAGGGCATCGGCGGCCAGGTCCCGGCCGACCGCGATCAGCTCCGGCGGCAACGGTCCGCGCACCGTCAGTGCGTCCAATCCGCGCAGGACGCCCCGGCGCTCGCCGGTATCGCCCTCCCGGTACCGAGTGATCAGCGCGGCGGCCAGGTCGGATGCGGGCAGATCGGCGTCATGGACCGCCACCACCAGTGCGGCGCGTGCCGCATCGGCGACCGTGCCGTGGGCGACTCCACCGGGGTCGGTGTCCGGGCGCAGCGGGGCGCGGGAGGTGCGGCGGGCGGCAAGCGCGAACGGGGCGGCCAGTGCCGACGGGGTGAGGTGCACCGTCGCGACGGCGTCGGCGAGCCACCCGGTGGGCGGGGCGAGGGCGGCGGCAGCGGCGGGGGTGGCCGGTGCCGGGCCGGGGCGTGGTGCACCGGTGCGGGCGGGGTCGGGGGTGGTGCGGGTCGGGGACGGCGTCGTCGGCGTCATGGCTGCTCCTGGGGTGTGGGAGGGAGTGAGACCGGAGCCAGCTCAGGGCGGCGTGCGGATCGGTGACCGTCGTGCGGCGGTGAGCGCGGCGTGACTGTGCGCGAGCTGGTGCGGCGCATCCCACGAGTGCCGGGGCAGCTCCACCGAGACCACCCCGCCGAATCCGGTGCGGTCGAGGGCCGCGAGCGCCGCGGGCAGGTCCAGATCGCCCTCACCGAATGGTCGGTGCTCGTGGTGGGTGCGGGGCATGTCGTCGATCTGGACGTGGGCCAGCACCGGGGCGGCGTCAGCGAGCGCCCCGTCCACCCCGCCGGGTTCGACCACCAGGCAGTGTCCGATGTCCACCGTCAGGCCCAGCGTCGCCGGGTCGCCGAGGTCGGCGCGCAGGGCGAGTGCGTCTCCGACGGTCTCGATCAGCATGCCGGGCTCCGGCTCCAGGGCCAGGCGTACACCGTGGTCCGCGGCGGCCTCCAGCAGCGGCCCGAGCCGGTCGAGCAGCCGGTGCCGGCCCGTCCCGGGGTCGGTGTCGGGGCCGAGCACGCCGGAGAAGAACTGCACGGTGTCCGCCCCCAGCTGCTCGGCCACCTGCATCGCGCGGCGCAGGTAGGCGACCCGGGGTGCGGCGTCGGCGTCCACCAGGGCGGGGGCGTGCTTGCGGCGGGGGTCGAGCAGGAACCGGGTGCCGGTCTCCACCACCACCCGCAGACCGTCCTCGGCCAGCCGACGGCGCAGTCGACGGAGCTCGGCCGGTCCGGCCCACGGGTCCAGGTGCGGGAATCCGAGCGTCAGGGCGACCGCGCCGTAGCCGTGATCGGCGATCAGGTCGAGGGCCTGCGGCAGCGGGTGGTCGCCCAGCCCGTTCGTGCCGTAGCCCAGCGTCCAGGTCATGTCTCGCTCACCGCCCGGGGCCGACGGCGCAGCACCGCCGCAGCGAGGCCGATGACACCGATGACAGCCGCGCTGACCGGGGAGCCGGAACGCGCGGACCGGGCGGCCTGTAACGGGATCATCGCCCGGATGCCCGCACCGGTGGCGGCCCGTGCGCGGGCGGCGGATGGCTCCCGCACCGCGGCGACCTGCGCCGGGAGGACGGTGGCGGCGTACCCGGCGGCAGTGACCAGCGTCGCCCCGAACGCCCACGGGCGGGGTGATGCGGCAGGGTCGGGACGGCGGGCGGGGACAACCGTGGCGGCGAGCACGGCGGCGGTGGCTGCCAGCGTGCCCCGAGCGACCCCCGCCGTCGTCCCGTGCACCTCGCCGCGGGACAGCCAGGTGACCCCGGCGGTGTGCGCGGCCAGGGCGAGCGCGGTGGGTGTGGCCGGGCGCAGCTGCCCGAGTCCGGCCCCCATCAACACGTCGAGTCCGCGGCAGGCGGCCATCGCCACCGGACCGGCGGGGGTCTCCTTCAGCACAGCGTCGTACAGCCAGACCCCGACGGCCAGCGGTGCGGCCACCGTCAGGGAGCGGGCACCGCCGCCGAGCGCAGCCAGGGCGAGCCCGGCGGCACCGAGTCCCCCGGCGACGATCAGTGCCCGACGTGGGGTGATCCGACCGGAGGGGATCGGGCGCTCCGGGCGCTCGGTCGCGTCCAGTTCCCGGTCGGCCCAGTCGTTGAGGGCCATGCCACCGGAGTACAGGCCGGCCGAGGCCAGTGGGAGCAGCGCACGGCGTACGGTCCACGGGTGACCGGCGGCAGCGGACCCAGCAAGGGTGTCGCCGAGGACGGTGAGCACGGCGGGGGCACGCACCAGTTCCAGGTAGTCGCCGACGGTCGAGTGGGAGGGCAGAGGGTGGTCCCTGCCCACCGAGCGGGGGTGTGCCACGCCGGACGGAACCCGGGCGGTGGGCGCACCACCGGGCTCTGCCAGGGTGCCGAGCGTCGCCGTCACAGCCCCGCCGCCGTCCGCTCCGCCGAGGTACGCAGCACCCCGGCCTGCTCCGCTGCTGTCCGCTCTGCCCACGCGCGCAGCGCCCCGGCCTGCTCCGCCGCCCCGTGCACCTCGCTGCCCCAGGGGTTCTTGAAGAAGAAGCCCAGCTCCGGCACCACCCCGGCCAGCCCGGCGGCGTCGGCCAGCGCGAGCAGCCGGGTCAGATCCAGCACCATCGGCGCGGCCAGCATGGAGTCGTAGGCACTCCACGTGGTTTGCAGCGTGATCCGGGAGCCGAGGAAGCCCTGCACGTGCACGTGGTCCCAGGCCACCTTGATGTCGCCCAGGTCGGGCACGTTGTCGATGTGCAGGGGTGTGACGTCTGAGCCGGTCAGGTCGCGCAGGCCGCGGGTCTTGGAGGCCAGCTTGGAGCGCACCGCCTCGGGGTCAGCCAGCGTGGCACCGTCCCCACCGCCGAGCAGGTTGGCCCCGGCCCAGGAGAGCACCCGCAGCCCCCGGTCGGTGAACGCAGGGGCGAGCACGGTGCGCAGCCAGGTCTGCCCCGTCTTACCGTCCTGCCCGGCCACCGGCACCCCGGACTCCCGGGCCAGTTCCAGCAGGGGGGCCATCCCGGTGGACGGGGTGAAGCAGGCGTAGGGGCTCTGCGCGAGCAGGGCGGCCCAGGCGGCGACCGACGACGGGGGCAGCACCACCCGGTCCGGTTCGGTGAGCGCCTCCACACTGAAGTCGGTGGTGTCGACGGGCGGTTCGGTGGAGGACAGGTCGATCACCACCACCCGGGTCAGGCCGTGGCGCTCTCGGAAGTCCAGGATGTCGGCGGCCAGGCGTTCGGCCTCTTGCTGCTGGGAACGACCGGACGGCAGGCTGGCGTAGCCGGGGCGGACCTCGGCGTCGGCGAGTTCCAGATCGTCACGGGTGGCGGCGAGCAGCGCGGCGGGGATCATCCCGGCGTCCACCAGGGTCTCGGCGCGTTTGGTCAGGGAGACGTGGCTGACGTCGTGGCCGCCGACCACGATCTCGTCCCAGTCCGGCAGCCCGGCCCAGCCGGCGGTGATGCAGCCCTCCGCACCGGAGTGTCCCCGGGCCAGGGCAGCCAGGCCGAGCACGGCGGTGGTGGCGACCGAGCCCCGGGCACCGATCAGCCACAGTCCGGTGCTCACGCCTCCTCCCGGGTGGAGAAGGCCGCGTCGAAGGCGGCATCGGGTGCGTCGAAGGCCAGCGACCGGACGAACTCGAGCGCCTGCGGGGCACCGAGCAGCCGGTCCATCCCGGCGTCCTCCCACTCGACGGAGATCGGGCCGTCATAGCCGATGGCGTTCAGGGTGCGGAAGGCGTCCTCCCAGGGGACGTCGCCGTGGCCGGTGGAGATGAAGTCCCAGCCCCGGCGCGGGTCCGCCCAGGGCAGATGCGAGCTCAGCCGACCGTTGCGCCCGTTCCCCATCCGCTTGCGGGTGTCCTTGCAATCCACGTGGTAGATCCGGTCCTGGAAGTCCCACAGGAAGGCGACCGGGTCCAGGTCCTGCCAGACCATGTGGCTGGGGTCCCAGTTGAGACCGAAGGCCTCGCGGTGACCGATGGCCTCCAGGGTGCGCACGGTGGTCCAGTAGTCGTAGGCGATCTCGCTGGGATGCACCTCGTGCGCGAAGCGGACCCCGACCTCGTCGAAGACGTCCAGGATCGGGTTCCACCGGTCGGCGAAGTCCTGGTACCCGGCCTCGATGGTCTCCGCGCGCACCGGCGGGAACATCGCCACGTACTTCCAGATCGCCGAGCCAGTGAAGCCGACCACGGTGTCGACACCGAGCTTCGCGGCCAACCGGGCGGTGTGCTTCAGCTCCTCGGCGGCGCGCTGTCGCACCCCCTCCGGGTCGCCGTCGCCCCACACCCGCGGCGAGAGCATGTCCTGGTGGCGCTGGTCGATGGGGTCGTCGCAGACCGCCTGACCCTTGAGGTGATTGGAGATCGCCCAGGCCTTCAGACCGTGGCGGTCCAGGATGTCGCGCCGGGACTGCACGTACTCCTCGTCATCCCACCGCCACGGGTCCAGGTGGTCGCCCCAGCAGGCGATCTCCAGGCCGTCGTAGCCCCACCCGGACGCCAGCTCGGCGACCTTCTCGAACGGGAGATCGGCCCACTGGCCGGTGAACAGGGTGATCGGTCGCATGTCTTCTCCTGTGAAGCGGAAGCGGAAGCGGAAGCGGGTCAGGCGGTGCGCGGCGGGATGGTGCCCGTGGGCGGGGTGCCGGAGCTCAACGCGGCGGCGACGGCGGCATCCACCGCGCGCTGCTGGGCGGCCTTGCGGCGTCGACCGACACCGGAACGCCAGACGATCACTGCCACGATCAGCAGCAGCGCGGCCAGCCAGGTCCACGGGATCGCCCAGGCGCTGGCGGAGGCGCTGGCGGTGGGCACGACAACGTCCTCGGCTGTGGCACCGGGGAGCGCCACGACCTCGCCGCCGACGCTGATCTGCGCGCTGGCCAGCAGCAGCGGCCAGACCTCCTCCAGGGTGGCGGTGCGTTGGACGGTGGCACCGGGGATCAGCTCGGGCAGTTCCAGTTCTGCGGCGGATGTCGAGCCCCAACCGAAGGGGCCGCCGACGCTGACGGTCTCCCCCGGAGCGATCCGCGCGTTGCCGGTGTTGGTCACGGCGAAGCTGACGGTGGCAGTGCCCGGGGCCAGCGGGTTGGCACCGGCGCTGAGGTAGCTGACCTGGACGTCGTCGACGGTGAGGGCTGGGGCCAGATCACCGGTCACCCGCAGGTGGAGCCGGGAGCCGAGTCGGCGGTCGACGGTGACCCCCTCGGCGTTGTCTACCCGGAGCGTGGACACCACTCCCCCGGCGTAGTCGCCGGGCTGGGCGTCGGCCGGGACGGTGAGGGTGAACGGCACCTCCACCGACTCCCCCGCGGGGACGGCGACCGGGCTGCTCGCGGCGGTGGTCCAGGCTCCGACGGCCTGCGACTCCTCACCGGCGGGCAGCAGGTCCAGCGTGCCGTCGGCGGTGAGGAAGCCGTCCGCGGCGTAGACGTCCAGGGTCAACGGCTCCGCACCGCGATTGGTGACGACGATGGCGTCGGTGAGGGTGCCGCCGGGCGGGAGTCGATAGGCGAAGTTGGGTCGATCGGTGCCGTGCACGGTGTTGGCGGGGCGGACACCCCAGCTGACCTGGGTGTCGTCGGCCGCATGGGCACGCGGGGCGAAGGCGAAGAGTCCCGCCAGTGCCAGGGTCAGGAGAAGGATCAGAGCCCGGAGCACGACGCGGACGACGGTGCTGGACGGGACAGGGCCCGACGGGACAGGGCCCGACGGGACAGCGCCCGGGTGGAACGGACCCGCGACGTTGCGGGACGGAGTGGTCGACATGCGAACCGCCTGGATGAGGGAGTGGGCGGGGGTGGTGCCGCCGTCCCGTCCGGTGCGGACCCGGACGGGACGGCAGCGGTGCCGGTCAGCTCAGCGCGGTCAGCGTGAGCGTCGCGGTGTAGGTGCCCGACGGGGAGTCGAGCGGCAGTTGCAGGTCGAGGTCCGCACCGACCAGCGAGGAGCCACGGGCGTGACCCTCCTCGGCCGACGCCAGGGTCCGGGCCACAGACAGGCCCTCGCTCCCGTCCTCGAATCCACTCGGCACCGCCGGTCCGGCAATGGCGTCGCCCTCGTTCTCCAGCACCTCGGGCGTCCAACCCAGGTAGGAGGAGGACAGCGACTCGCCACCGGCGGCGAAGTCCGAGACCTGCGCGGTGATCGACCAGACCGGGTCACCGGCGCGGGTGTCCTGCACCCGGACCGGCACGATCTCCCCCGTGGCCTGGTAGCGGTCCTCGAGCTCCTCGGCGACACCGAGGTTCACCAGACCGTTGCCACCCTCCAGGGACCAGGTCAGCTCACCGGCCCGCTGGTCCGGCACGGTGACCGCGATGGCCTGGTCACCGGCGACGGCCTCGCCCGGCTGCTCGCCGGTGAAGTCGCCCTCCACCGACCCGGCGGTGATCCCGGTGCCGAAGGCGGCGGCCGGGTCGTTGCCGTCCAGTCGGATCGCGCCGAGGACCGTGGACTGGGCGACCCGCAGGTTCGCGGTGTTGCCGCTCAGCACCAGGTCCTTGCCGATGGTGTTGCCCCAGGCCCCCGCGGAGCCGTCGGCGTTCGCCCCGATCAGCACGTCGCGGGAGGAGCCGGTGACGGACACCGAGCCACCCACCACCGCACCGGAGACCAGCGCACCGTAGTCGGCGTCCTCGATGCTCACATCCCCGTCGACGCCGGTCCGCACCAGGTCGAAGTAGGTCGGTGCCTGGGCCAGCACACCGCCGGTGATGTCCGAGTCGGTGATCTCCACATCGACGCCGCCGGTGGCGACCGAGCCGCCCACCGTCAGGTCGTTGAGGTACAGGAAGCCGACTCGGGTATCGGAGGCGTACACGCTGATGTCACCGCCCACCGAGGTGCCGTCGATCAGCACGCCGTAAGGGTCGGTGGCCAGCACGTCGCCGGTGATGGTGGCCGAGGTGGCGTCCAGCCAGCCGTCCGCCTCGACGATGATCGACCCGTCGACGGTGGCCCCGCCGAGCACGCAGTCCGCGCCCGCCGGGACGACCAGGTCGCCGGTGATGGTCTGGTCGCCCAGATCCGTGGTGCAGTCGGTGCCGGCGGCGTGGGCCACCGGGATGCCGACCGCGGTGAGTGCGAACGTCCCGACGAGCACCGCCGGGATCGTGTACTTGCGCTTCATGGTGTCCTCTCCCCGCCTCAGCCGCGCAGTCCGGCGATGGCGTCGTAGCTCCGGGCGGCGTTGCCGAAGGAGTCGAGCGGGTGGGGCGGCACGGCAGTCGAGGACGCGTTGTCCTGCTCGTACAGCCCGAAGTGCTGGCCGCGGGTGCGCAGCTGGGACAGGAAGGACTGGTACGGCAGGTCACCGGCACCGAATTCGATGATGTCGTAGCCGTTGGCGCTGGCCTCGTTGGCCTTGCCGTCCTTCAGGTGCAGCAGCGGGTATCGCCGCGGGTTACGCAGGATGTAGTCGACCGGCTCGAAGCCGGGGTACTTGTGCTGCCCGACGTAGGCCCAGTAGATGTCCATCTCCAGGTAGACCAGGTCGGGGTCGGTGTTCTCGTAGAACACGTCGTAGAGCCGGACCGACGGGTCGACGGGGTCGAAGCGGAACTCCCCATCGTGGTTGTGCTGGTAGATCTTCATCCCGGCGGCCTTGACCTGCTCGCCCCAGCCGTTCCACTCCTCCGCGGCGGCCAGGTAGCCCTCCTTGGTGGCGGTGTTGGTCGGCGCGTTCCCGGTGCCCAGATGCGGCAGACCGAGCACGTGCGCGATCTCGATCTGATTGGCCAGGTCGGTGCGGAACAGGCTGGTGCTGACGTGGCTGCCGACGGCGCGCAGCCCGTTGTCGTCGAGCAGGGTACGGATCTCCTGGGCGGTGATCGCCCCGACATTGCCCTGGGTGTACCCGGCGAACTCGATCTCCGAGTAGCCCATGGCGGAGAGCTCCTCGAACACCCGCCGGAAGCCGACCGAGGACACCTTGTCGCGCAGGGTGTACAGCTGGATGCCGATCCGGTTGGCGGGGACGAGCTTGGCGCCACCGCGGCCGGGCGCGGGTGCGGCGGGGGTCAGTGCCCCCGCAGCTTGCGCACCGAGTGCGGTGCCGACACCGACGGCCACGGTGGACGCGGCCAGGGCCTTCATCACCGAACGACGGCTCATCGGCCGTGCCGGGATTGTCTCGTGCTGGTGCATGTCTCTCCTTCGAGACTCGCTTCGGTCCCGCGGGGGCGGGGGGCCCCCCCGCCCCCCCCGGCCCCAAGCAGCGGACCGTGTGGTGGG
>NZ_JBFBHI010000006.1:0-26935 GCF_040685135.1 Cellulomonas sp. NPDC089187
GGCGTCGACGACCTCGATGGTCACGGTGACCTCGACGGTCTGACCGACCGAGTCGGTCCAGGTCAACACGACCTGATCGTTTCCGACGAACCCGGCATCCGGGGTGTACGTCAGCACACCCTCGTCCACCGTGGCCGTACCGTCCGCACCCTGGGTGGTCACCGCCAACGTCAGGCCGTCACCGGTGGCCAATGCCCCCAGATCCACCGACACCGCCGTGTCCAGCCCGGTTCGCAGCGCAGCACCCTGACCAGTCGGCCGGGCGATCACCGTGATGGTGACATTCGCCGTGGCCGTCGCACCGGACAGATCGGTCACCGTGTACGTGAACGTATCCGTCCCCGCGAACCCAGCAGCCGGGGTGTAGACGACCTGACCGCCCGTCATGACGACCGCACCATTCGCGCCCTGGGTCACCGCCGTGATCACACCGCCGGTCGCCACGTCGTTATCGAGCACGTCCACGGTGACCGCGGTCTCCTCACCCGTACGGGCCGAGTCCGCGGTCAGCGCGATCACGTCCACCACGATCACAGTCACCGTGGCGGTGTCGCTCTGGCCCACCGAGTCGGTCACCGTGTAGGTGAAGGTGTCCGTGCCGGTGAAACCGGCCTGCGGGGTGTAGACGATCCCGGTGCCGGAGACCTCGGCGGTGCCGTGGGTCGGGTCACCAGCCACCGCGAGGGTGCCGGTGCCGACGAAGGGGTCGTTGTCGGTCACCGCGATGGTCACCGGGGCGATATTCGTCGTCGACGCCGTGTCGTCGGCGAGCTCGGGCGCGCGGAGCACGACGACCGTGATCGTCGCCGTCGCGGTCTTCCCCATCGAGTCGGTCACCGTGTACGTGAAGGTGTCCTGCCCGGAGAAGCCATCGGCCGGGGTATACGTCACCACCGATCCGGAGACCGAGGTGGCGGCGGCAGTGGTGCTGATCGTCGCCGCATCACCGGTGAACAGATCGGACAGGTCGATCGCGGTGGGCTCCTGGCCGATGGTCACCGTGGAGTCCGAGGCGGTCGGCAACGGAACCACGGTCACCGTCACGGTGGCGGTGGCGGACTGCCGGGCCTTGTCGGTCACGGTGTAGGTGAAAGTCACCGTGCCCGCGGTCGTCCCGACGTAGTGCAGCTGGTCGCCGACCAGGGTGACGCTGCCCGAGGTGGGCTCACCCACCGCGGTGATCGTCGCCGACGGGTCGTAGCTGTCGTTGTCCAGCACGTCCAGGACCAAAGTGTCCCCCACGGACACGCGACCGGAGTCGTCGGTCAGGTCGGGCTCCGGGATCGCCGGGACGTAGCCGAGATCCAGATCAGTGACGCTCTCCGCCACGGCGGTGGGCACCGGGTTGGTCATGGTCTGCCCGACGCTGAGCCCGGCCAGCGAGGCGGCGGTGCCGACCACAGACACCGTCCACGAGCCCGGGGCCAGGCCGTCGATCCGGTACGAGCCGTCAGCAGCGGTGGTGGCCTGTGCCGCGTCCTGGGCCGTGACCGTGATGTCGTCGCCCGCTCCGCCGTCATCCACACCGTCCGCACCGAAGGTGTACCCGGTGGCCTGCACGGTCACGCCTGACAGGCCGGACTCGCCGGAGTCACGGGTCCAGGAGTAGTCGTCGTCCTGGTAGACGGTGCCGGACAGCGACACCGCCCCCGAGTCCAGATCGACCAGCGCCACATCCTCCAACGGCTGGGCGAGCAGCTCGACCTTGCCGGAGAGGGTGTTGGCGACCGCGCCGTCCTGCGGCATCGAGCCCGGAGTGACGGTGATCCAGGCCTCGCCGATCATGCCCGGGTCGACATCGCCCGTGACGAAGCGCAGCGCCGTCGTGGTGGCCGGCGGGTTCAGCCCCGCGGGCAGATCCACCCAGCTGACCCCAGTGTCCCCGGAACGGTCCGTGGCGACTGCGGCGGCGACCGAGGCGGAGGCCTGAGTCGTGTACTGCGTCTGCACCGCCATATCGGCCCGCACCGACACCGCATCCACGGTCAGGCCGGACAGCCCGGTGGTGCCACGTCCGTCACCGTCATAAGGCAGCACGTCGACGAGCTTGGCCACACCGGCGGTGGCATCCAGGCCGTTCATCCACATCACCGCGTAGGTCAACGGGACACCGGGCACCGCGTAGGACACGGTGGCGGTCTTGGTGGCGGTGAAGGCCGCAGGAGAGTTGATGATCAGATCGGCCGAGGCGGTGCGGTACACCGCAGCCCGCGGGTCGGAGGTCGAGTTGACCACCGCGTTCACGGTCACGGTGCTCGGCATCTGGATCCGGGTGCCGACCGCCACCTGGAAGCTCATCGGTGTGGCCGGGGTGGCCGAACTGACGTCCGGGAACGGGAAGGTGTAGGTGGTGCTGCCGTTCGCGTTCTCCACAACAGAGGTCGGTGCCTGATCCGCGGGCCAGGAGTCCTGCACCGCCGAGACGCTGGCGGGCAGGGTGACCTCCACCGAGACCCCACTGGCCACGACGGCGGTGCTGGTCCGGGCAGTGACGGCAGGCTGGACGCTCACGGTCCGGAGCACACCGGGGTCGGAGCTGGCGACATCCCAACTCACGTTCACGCTGGTCTCGGCGGCAGCCGCCAGGGCGCGCGCACCCAGGGCGTGGGTGGCTGAGGTCGGGTTGTAGGTGGACCGAGCCAACGGGAAACCATCGGCCCAGTACTGGAAGAACACCGGCAGCGGCGTGCCGACCTCCAACACCTTGGCGGTCCGGGTCAACGCGACCGCGCTGTAGGGGCTGTCATTGCCCACCGGGGTGAAGACATAGCGCACCGCGTTCGCGGCCCCGCCCGCAGTGGCCGTGGGGTCGGTGCTCCACGCCGAGTCGCCGTCGCCGACCGCACCGCAGTCCGCAGCCTTGCGCTCAGCGTCGGTGCTGACGTCCAGGTGGGCGTACTCGACCAGAGTGGTCGTCGCCGTGCGGGTGCTGACCGGACCGGCGGACATCGTGGTCTCGTCCCAGACACCGCAGACGCTCAGGCCAGTGACCAGGTCGGAGCTGGACGACTTCACCTCCAGGTATCCGCCGAACCGCAAGGTCTGCCCGGGGAACATCGGAGCGGATCCACCCGACACCGAGGTCGCACCCTCGGGAATCGGGGTCAGCCACTCCAGTTTGCCGGTCTCGGCATACACCCGGCCCATCCCCGCTCCGACCGACGATCCGACGGTGAAGGTCCAGGAGCCGCCGTTGACACCGGACTGCACCGCAGCGCCCGGCTCCTGCCCCGGTGCGAAGCCGGTGCCGTAGTTGGACTGCCCGGACAGTGAGTCCGGGTCGAAGCCGGAGGTCTGCATCGTCAGGGTCCGGGTCTCCGGGTAGTCGGCCGACGGCATCCACACCGTGATCTGACCGGAGGCAACGTAGGCCCGGCTGGCGTTGAGCTTGCCCACCGGCGTCTCGGTCGGGTAAGTCCGCGCGTCGGTGATCGCATTCTTGATCGTCACGGTGATCGGCTGACCCGGTGCGGACTGGGCGCAGGTCCAGGTTCCCGCGTCCGGCACGGAGTTCACCGCGGTGTAGGTCGTGCCGTTGATCTTGGTGCCGAGGTTGAGATTGCCGAGGGCGGCACCGCAGAAGTTCCCGATCTCGTAGCGGTCACCCATGCTGGACGCGTCGACGGTGAAGCTGAACTCGTTGGACAGCCCTTCGATCCCGCGGATGCCGCGGTTGCTGTCGATGGGCTGATACAGGTTGACGAACAGGTTGGCGCGCAGACCGTCGACGCCGTTCTGCTGGAAGAACCCGGGCACGCCGATGGTGGTCTCCATGTTGGTGCGCGGTGCTGCAGAGACGGTGACCGAGGCCGGCGCGGAGTCCGCAGCGCCAGCGCTGGTCAGCACCGTGGACATCTCCTGGCCGTTGGCGCCGTAGTCCACCATGGCGCGCACCTGATAGGTGGAGGCACCGGTGGGCTGGTTCTCGCGGGTGCAGGTCAGCGTCCGGCCGTCCGTGGAGACTGCCGCCTCCTTCTCGGCGCAGGCGATGACCGACTCGCTGACCACCCAGGACATCCCCTCGGGCAGGGTCTGAACCAGGGTGATGTCACCGGCGGTGGCCACCGACCAGCCCCAGCGGTAGACCACCGAGTCGTGGGTGCGGACGATGCCGTTGGTCTCGGAGGAGTCATTGCCCGCGGAGTCGTCGGCGTCCCAGGTGCCGTCGTTGTTCGGGGTTCCATCGCGCAGCACGGACAGCGCGAGTCCGGTGGCGGTGCCGACCGAACCCGCCGCCGGCGCCACACCGGTGGTGCTCGCGGCGGCAGCCTCCCCGACCGGCTCGGAGTCCGGGGACCCCTCCTCGGGCTCAGCGCTCTCGGGCTGGGGGTCCTCAGCGACCGGGGTAGCCTCGGGCGCAGCACCGTCCGAGTCGGGCTCCGCCGCAGACGCCGGGTCTGCGTTCGGCGTGCTGACGGGCTCAGAGGCCGTCGTCGGCTGCGGCTCGACCGGCTCGGTGGCCGTGGTCAGGGCGACGGCCGGTGTCGCCAGGCCGATGCCGACCAGGAGGGTGGCGGTCAGGGTTGCCACCAGCTTCCGGCCGGGGAGGGCGCGCGGCCCTCGCCTGTTCGCGCTGAGGTTCGTCATCAGTTGGACTCTCTGCTTCGTCATGGCCGTCCACTCCCGACACGGCACGTGTACTGCCCCCAGTTACTGGGGACTCGGGTGCAGACCGAGTTGTCCTGGGTTATGACCAGAAATAGACGTGATCCTGGTCACAATCGAGTGGACTCATGACAACCGTCGCCGACGAAATCGCCCACCGAGGGCGTTTCGCGCCCCCATGAGTACCGGCAACGGAGCCGCTGGGTGCTCTCCGATCCGATCCGAGGACTCAGCCGCGTTCGACCCGGAGGGCGGGGAGGCGGGCCGTGCGAGCGTCAGTGACCCGCAGCGTGAGCTGTCCGGAGATGGTCTGGCCGTCACCGACCGGACCCAAGCGGGGACACACCAGCGTGCCGCCCCAGGTGGAACAGAACGCGTACGGCTCCTCGATCTCCACCCCGGGAGCGGAGGTCACCGTCAGCGTCAGGGTGCGCGCATCGCTGCCCGTCGCCTCGATCTGGAACGGCACGACCACGACGTCGCCGTCCTGGTGTCCGGACAGTGACGCCCCGGGCAGCCACTCGACCCGGGCATCCGACGGCCGCGGGGAGGCGGCGGTGGAGGCCTGCCCCACACTGGTCCCCGCGACACCGGCGGACGATGTCGGGGCCTCGCTCGCGATCTGCCCGGGCATCAGGACGACGGTCAGCAGCACGGCGGTCCCGGCTGCCGCCAGAGAGGTCCACACCAGACCGCGGCGGGTCCAGCCGACCAGCAGCCGCCGCGGATCGGCGACGGTGCGGCGGAACCAGGCCGGCAGCAGGGCGAGCCAGCCCAGGGCGGCGGCCCGCCACGACGGTGCCTGGCGTTGACCGAGATCGACCAGGTCCACCCGACGTCGGCAGGCGGAGCACTCGGTCAGATGTGCGGTGACCCGGCGACGCAGCCGGGGTCCGTGGTTCCCCGTGATCTGCCGGGCGATCTCGAGCGCGCTGGGGTGCTCCCCGGGAGCATCCACGGGGAGGACATGCGCGCCGACCCAGCCGTCGAACAGCTCCCGGCGCGCCAGGTGCAACCGGCGCCCGAGGTAGCCGACGGTCATCCCCAATTCGGCCGCCGCCTCCCGGTAGGACATCCCCCGCAACTCGACCAGCTCGATCACCCGACGGTTTCTCGGGGACAGCAGCGTGAAGGCCTGCCGGGCGGCGGCGTCATCGCTGCGTTCCAGCACCACCTCTTCCGGGGAGTCCACCGCCAGGTCCTCCTGGCGCAGCCGGTCCGGCTCAGTGAGCAGCAGAGACAGCTCCTCCGCGGGGATGCTGCGGGCGGCATCCGCGCGCACGTGACCGGACTGCCGCCGCATCACAGTGCGCAGGTAGCCGCGCACGCCACCCACCGGCCCCCCGCCCCGGCGCAGCGTGGACAACAGGGAGGCGAACGTCTCGGAGACGATGTCCTCGGCGGAATCCGGCCCGATCATCCGGGTCGCGGTGCGGGTCGCCCAGTCCACATGCCGCCGATACAGCTCCGCGAAGGCCGATTCATCGCCCTGCCGAACCCGCACGCACAGGGCCAGATCAGCTGCGGCCTCGGCCTCCTGTGAGAGCGACCCACCGGTGGCGTGGGACCACGCCCCGGGCCCCTTGCCCTCCGCCGACCGGATGGGGGTGGGCACGGCGACGGCCGCCCTGTCCGGAACAGGGCGGCCGCGTCGTGTCACGTGTGCGGTCACCGGCGACGCCGACGGACCGCGTAGAGCAGCCACCCACCGCCGAGCACCGCGATCGCCGCGAGCACGGCCAGCGGCAGCCCCTCGGAGCCGGTCCAGGCGAGCACGCCCGAACGCGGGGTCGTGGTGGTCACGGTGGTGCTGCTGGGGCTCGGCGTCGGCTCCGTCGGCGGCAGCACCGGCTCCGGGTCGACCGTCACTGTGACTGTGGCGGTGGCGACCTGACCGAGGTCGTCGACGTAGGTCACCGTGAAGGTGTCGACTCCGGAGAAGCCATCGGCGGGGGTGTAGGTCACCGTGCCGTCCGCACCCAGCACCACGGTGCCGTGCGCGCCGTCGGTCACCTCGCTGACCACCACCGCACTGCCGGTAGCCCCGGCCAGCGCGTCCACCGTGACGGCGGTGCCGTACGGCGTCCGGGCGGTCAGGTCGGTGACGGTCAGCGCGATCACGGTGACCGTCACCGTGCCGGTGGCCGTCTGACCGAAGGTGTCCACCACGTCGTAGGTGAAGGTCGCCTCACCGGTGAAGTTCACCGCCGGGGTGAAGGTGATCGTGCCGTCCGGGTGCAGCAGCACCTCACCGGCGGCAGTGGCGCCGACCCCGATGACCGTGGACGGGGCGAGCAACGCATCGGTCTGCGGGGCCTGTGCCAGCGGGTCCAGGACCACGGCCATCTCGACACCGGTGCGGGCGGTCAGCTCCGGCGGCATCGGGGCGGCGTACACCGCGACGATCACCCGCGCGGTGGCGGTCTGACCGACCGAATCGGTGATCGTGTAGCTCACCGAGTCCGGACCCGAGTACCCCGCGTTCGGGGTGTAGACCACCGTGTCGCCCACCACCTCAGCGGTGCCGAACATCGGCGTGCCGACCGCGGTGAGAGTGACCGCGTCGCCCTGGTCGTTGCCGAGCACGCTGACGGTGACCGGGGCGGACACCAGGGTGTCGACCTGGTCGTCATTGGCGACCGGGGCGTCCACGACCTCGACGTCCAGGATCACGGTGACGGTCTGGCCGACCGAGTCGGTCCAGGTCAGCTCGACCTGATCCATGCCCACGTACCCGGCATCCGGGGTGTAGGTCACCGTGCCACCGGAGATCGTCGCGGTCCCGTGCGCAGCGTCTCCACTGACCGCCAGGGTCAGGGCATCACCGGTGGACACCATCTCGACCGACACCGGGGTGTCCAGACCCGTGCGAACCGAGGCGTCCTCACCGGTCGGGCGAGCGACCACGGTCACGGTCACATTCGCCGTCGCGGACTGACCGGCCGCGTCGGTGATCGTGTACGTGAAGGTGTCCGTGCCGGAGAAGTCCGCAGCCGGGGTGTACGTGATCACACCGTCCGTGCCGACCACGATGGTCCCGTTCACCGGGTCCGTGGTCCCAGTGATGCCACCGTTCGTCACCACATCGTTGTCCAACACCGGGATCTCGACGGCCGTCTCCATACCCGTGCAAGCAGTGTCGACCGTCGCGGTGACCGCTTCCACCACGATCACCGTCACCGTTGCGGTGTCGGACTGCCCGGCGACATCGGTCACCGAGTAGGTGAAGGTGTCCGTGCCGGTCCAGCCCTCCTCGGGCGTGTAGACGACATCCGCGCCGTCCAGCACCGCCGTGCCGTGCGACGGACCGGTCACCACCACGAGCGTGCCGGTGCCGACAAAGGCGTCATTCGCCGTCACCTCGACGCTCACCGGGGTGTCCGTCAGCGTCGAGGTCGCGTCATCCGATAGGTCCGGGGCCTGCAACACCACCACCGTGATGGTCGCCGTGGCGGTCTTCCCCATCGAGTCGGTCACCGTGTACGTGAAAGTGTCCTGCCCGGCGAAGCCATCGGCCGGGGTGTACGTCACCGTCACACCGGAGACCGAGGTGGTCGCCGCGGTGGTGCTGATGGTCGCGGCGTCACCGGTGAACAGCCCGGCCAGGTCGATGGCCGTGGGCTCCTGACCGATCGTCACCGTCGAGTTCGCCGCCGTCGGCAGCGGGACGACCGTCACCGTGACGGTCGCCGTGCGGGACTGCCGCGCCTTGTCCGTGACCGTGTAGGTGAAGGTCACGTCCCCGGGGCCATCCGCGGCGGCGGTGTACCCGATGGTGGTGTCGCCCTCGGCCCAGGTCACCGACCCGGAGTCCGGAGTGGAGACCTCGGTGATCGCACCGGAGACATCGAAGGTGTCATTGGTCAGCACATCCACGGTGATCGAGTCACCAGCGGACACCCGCCGCTCGTCGTCGGTCAGCACCGGCGGGTCGATCGGGTCCATGTACCCGAAGTCAACCCCGGTGATCGCATCGGCCGGAGCCAAGGTGATCGGCTGCTCCGGCAGCTCCGCCGCATCCAGACCGGCCAATGCGGCCGAGGACGGATCCACGGCCAGCGTCCACTTACCCGGCGACAGACCATCCAGCACGTAGCTGCCATCCGCCTCCGTGGTCACCGACAGGTCGTCCGCGTCGGTCACCACGATGTCGTCCCCGGCACCACCCTCGTCGATCTGGTTCGCGCCAAAGGTGTACCCGGTCGCACGCACGGTCACATCACCCAGACCGGACTCCGCGCCATCCATCGCCCAGGAGTAGTCGTCATCCAGGTACACGGTCCCCGCGATCTGCGCCGCACCCGAGACCAGCTCCAGGCCCGCCGCACCCGACACCGGAGTGTCCAGACCCGTCACCAGACCCGACACGTCGTTCACGATGGAACCGTTCAGCGACAGCACGCCAGGGGTGACCTCGATGATCGCCTCACCACCGGTGCCGCCCACAATCTCCCCGGTCACGAACCGGACCGCAGTGACCCCTTCCGGCGTGCTGCCGTCGGTCGGCCAGGCCTGCCAGGTCACGCCCGTGTCCCCGGAGCGATCAGCCTGGACCGCCGCCATCACCGTGACCGAGTCCTCAGTGGTGTACTCGATGTCCACGGACATATCCGCCTCCACCGACACACCCGTCACCGTCAGACCATTCAGACCCTCAGTGCCACGCCCATCACCGTTATACGGCAGGACATCCACGATCTTGCCGGTGCCCGCGGAGCCCGGCAGACCGTTGTACCAACCAATGGTGTAGACCACCGGCACACCCGGAATCGCATGCGTCGCGGTTGCGCTCTTGGTGATCCCGAACGTCGCCGGCGGGTTGATCACGATGTCCCCGGTGCCGGTCCGGAAGGACACGGCGCGGGGGTCGCCATCGGACTCGATGACGGCGGTGGCCCGGATCGTGGCGGGCATGGTGATCGCCGTGGCGCTGGGCAGCCGAGCTTGGAAGGTCAGCGCCGGGGCCGCCTGGTTGGCGGGCAGATCACCGATCTCGAAGGTGGAGGTCACCGAGCCGTCGGCATTCGTCACCTGGCTGACCGGCGCATCACCGTTCCACGAGCCCGCGATCATCGGCGTCGTGCTGGGCAGGGTCACCCGCAGGGACGCGTTGGCCGCCACACTCGAGGCACCGGAGGCCACGGAGGCGCTGGGCTGCACGGTCACTGTGCGCACCAGGCCCGGGTCCGAGGTCGGCGCGTCCCAGGTGACTGCGACGGAGGTCTGCGCGTTGGCCGCCAACGCCCGGGCACCGAGCGAGGCACCGGTGTGCAGCTCCGGGATAAACCCCGAGCGGATCAGAGCGACGTCATCACCCCATACCTGGAAGAACACCGGGAGCACCGCCCCGGTGGTCAGCGTGTCCGTAGTCCGGGTCAGCGGCACCCCGAAGTACGGGGTCGCCTGGTTTGCCATCTCGATCCACTCCCAGCGGACGGCGTTCACCGGGCCGTCGGTCACACCCTCGATCGTGCTGGACCACGTGCTGTCGCCGTCCGCCACGGACCCGCAGTCCGCGGCCTTGCGCTCGGTGTCAGTGTTGGCATCCACGTGGCCGTATTCGACGGCGACCAGCTCAACACTCGAGTCGACCGGCCCGGCGGCGGACATCAGGTCCTCGTCCCATACCGCACACATGCTCAGCCCGGCGGCGGTCGGGGCGGTCGCCGAGCGCACACCGATGGAACCGCCGAACCGGAGAGTGTCACCGGGATACATCGGCGTATTCCCGTCGACCACCGAGGTGGCTCCAGGCGCGACGGGGGAACTCGACGTGATGGTGCCGGTGGCGGCATAGACCTTATTCGCCGCCAGTCCAACGGTCGAGGCCAGCGGGAAGGAGAAGCGGGCACCGTTGACATTCGGCACCAGCGCAGCGCCCGGCTCATGGTTCGGCGCGTAGCCATCACCGTAGTTCGACTGCCCGGTGGCCGACTCCGGGTCGAAGTTCACGAACTGCACCGACCGGTTCTCCACGCTGGTGTACTCATCACTCGGAATCCACAGCCGGATGAAGCCCAGACTGACCAACGCCTCGTCCGCGGCGGAGGCAGCGCCAGCCAAGTTGTGGGTCGGGTAGCTGCGTCCATCGGTGATCGCACCAGTCACGGTCACCGTGACCGGTTCCCCCGGCGCGGACTGGGTACATGTCCACTCCCCGCCGCCTGGCACAGAGTTCGCGGGCGTGTTACTCCCGCCGAAGCCATTACCCCACGTCCAGCCGTCGGGTCGACAGACGCTGGCGACCTGAGCACTCGCCCCGAGGCCGCTCACATCGATGTCAAAGCTGAAAGAGCTCCCCAGTCCCTCGATGCCACGGATACCACGGGCCGCGTCGACGGGCTGGTAAATCATGGGGTAGATGTCGACGCCGAAGCCGGACTGGCCTTGCCATTCGGTGTAGCCGAGCGGGGAGGAGGTCGCCCGGGTCATGAACCGCGGCGTCGCGGTCGCGGTAACCGTCGCGGGGGCGGAGTCGGCAGTGCCGGCCGAGGACAGCACCGTCGACAGCACCTGCTCGTTCACGGCGTAGTCCACCATCGCCCGGACCTGGTAGGTCGAGGCACCGGTCGAATCGTGCTGACGCACACAGGTCAACGTCCGACCATCCTCGGACACCCCGGAGCTTGAGGCAGCACACGCGGCCAGCGACTCGGCCTCGACCCAGCTCATCCCCTCCGGGAGCGTCTGGGTCAACGTCACATCACCAGCGGCCGCCACCGAGTAACCCCACAGGTACACCACCGAGTCGTGCGTACGCACGATCCCGTTGGTCGCCGACGAGTCGTTCCCGGGCTCATCGTCCGCATCCCAGGGGGCGGTGCCGTCCTGGGTCACCGCCAGCGTCAGACCCGATGCGGTGCCGACCGTCCCGGCTGCCCGGGTAGCGGCTCGGTCCACGGCGAAATCAGCGCTGGGCTCCCGCTCTGCGGCACCCGAGCGGCGTGTCGGGCCACCCTCCTCCGTCGGGGCAGCGCCGTCCGTCTCCGTCGAGGCAGCACTGTCCGCGCCCGCCGCCGAGGCGTCCACAGCCGCGAGGTCGCCCGCCGGAGCCTCGGCGGAGTCAACGGCGGTCACCGCGTCCTCGTCGCTGGCCGCCATGGCTGCGATCGGCAACGACCCGGTCAGCACCAGGAGTGCGGCGGTGGCGACCGCGGCCATCCGGCGAATGGTGCGCGATCGAGCGCGGGCGGTGACAGACATCAGGACTCCACAACGACGGTGCGGGCCAGGGGCAGGCC
Source organism: Cellulomonas sp. NPDC089187 (assembly GCF_040685135.1). Classification (NCBI taxonomy): domain Bacteria; kingdom Bacillati; phylum Actinomycetota; class Actinomycetes; order Micrococcales; family Cellulomonadaceae; genus Cellulomonas; species Cellulomonas sp. NPDC089187. The sequence goes on from NZ_JBFBHI010000006.1 coordinate 11,847, forward strand.
CGTTCGGTACCCATCACGTCGAGCCTTGAGCTCGGTTTGTGCACCTGTTGCGGCCCAGACATTCGTGATGTGCATCACACCCGCTACGTCAGCCGGGCCTGGCCATCCTGCGCAGCACAACAACACGGTCAGTACCGCTGCGCACCCCACCCGGGGAATCACCGAATCAGCCCGAGCAACCGAAGCCGCCCCTCTGGGTACGGCGAGCGACCGAACAGTGGGCCGACGAGGGCCAGGTGCCGAGCGGGTCAGCCCTCGACTGCGAGCGAGGGCAGGCTCGCCACCGTCGGATCGTCCACCCGCACCACCACCTGGCCGCGCAGCTCGTCACCGTCCCCCAGGGGACCGATCCAGGCGCACGTCAGTCGGGAACCGTCGAGACTGCAGGCTCGATAGTCCGAGGAGAGCGTCACCCCGGGCCCTGCGTCGACCACCAGGGTGACCGCGTCGGAGTGCTCACCCTCGGCATGGATGACAAAGGGCAGCGCGATCTGTTCCCCGGCCGCCACACCCGCCACGGACGCCCCTGGCTCCCATGCGGCAGAGACGGTTGCCGGAGCGGTGTTTGCAGGGGTCGGCGGCTGCGCGGAACTGACGGCAGCGGGCACCGGCCCGGTGGCACTACCGCTCGACGGAGCAGGTTCGGGCAACCCTGTGAGCAGGCCCACGGCGGCCACCAGACCAAGACCGGGGATCAGCAACTCCACCGGCGGACGACCGCCGATCAGCACTGCCTTGCCCTGAAGTCGACGCCCCTGAGTCCATAGGCGGTACCAGACCGGCAGGACAGTGAGCAGACCGACCGCGGAGGCGCGTCGTGCGGGGCGGCGCGCACGGGTGTCGACGTCGCCGATCCGCAGCCCGCAGCTCACGCAGGTCTCAAGATGGGTGCCGACCCGGCGGCGGATCCGGGCACCGGCCGTGCCGGTCAGGTAGCGGGCCAGGTCGAGGGCATGGGGGTGCTCCTCACCGGATCCAGGGATGTGCTGGGCCACCCACGCGTCGTAGAGCGCCTTGCGGGCGGTGAAGAGCATGTGCCCGAGGGTGGCGACCTGGACATCCAGTTCTTGGGCCGCTTGCTGGTAGCTCATGCCCTGCAACTCGATCAGCTCGATCACCCGCTGGTCCCGGGGACGGAGCTGGTGGAAGGCGGCCGAGGCGTCGGCACCGTCGACCGCGTCGAACACCACGTCCTCGACAGAGGCGGTGGGTACTTCGGAATCCACCAGATCAACCAGACCGCCGGTGTAGACCATGCGGTCGGTGGCCTCCAGGTGGCGGGAGATCTGCCGGCGCAGAGCGGTGGTCAGGTACGGGCCGATCGGACCCTCGGGGCCTTGACCGCTGCGCAGCGCGGACAGCACCGCGGCGAAGGTGTCGGCCACCACGTCATCGGCCTCTGCGGCACCCACCCGGCGCGCGGCGAGATCCCGGACCCAGCCGACGTGACGGCGGTAGAGCACCTCGAAGGCCGCCGTGTCGCCATCACGCACAACGGTGCACAACTGCGAATCGTCAAGCTGGGCGAGCGGCATCGCCGCGACCTCCGAGAGGGGAACGAGCGCCGCGGTCGACCCGGAGGGCCGACCGCGGCGGGTAGGTCAGTCGCTGGTGCTGAGGCGGCGTCGCCGCGTCCAGCGGACCAGCCACCACCCGGCGGTCAGGACCAGCACGGCCAGGAACACCATGCCGGAGGCCTGCTGACCGGTGATGGCCAGCACACCCGAACCGCGGGCGGGCGGTGCGCTGGCGCTGGGCTCCGGATCGGGCTCCGCGACGGTCGGCGGTGCGGGTGCCTCACCGACCGTGACGGTCACCGTCGCGGTCGCCACCTGGCCCAGGGAGTCGACCACCGTCACGGTGAAGGTGTCCGTGCCGGAGAAGCCCGCTGCCGGGGTGTAGGTCACCGTGCCGTCCTCGTTCAGCACCGCGGTGCCGTGCGACGGGACGCCGACCTCCTGCACCACGACCTCGTGCCCGCTGGCACCGGCCAGGACGTCCACGGTCACCGCGGACTCGTACCCGGTCTCGACGGTCAGGTCGTCCATGGTCACCTCGACCACCTGAACGGTGATCGTGGCGGTGGCGACCTGGCCGAGAGAGTCGGTGACCTCGTAGGTGAAGGTCGCCTCACCGGTGAAGCCCTCGGCCGGGACAAAGCTGATCGTCCCGTCCGGCAGCAGCTCGGTGGTGCCGGCCTCCGTGGTCCCCACCGCGGTCACCGACCACGGTGCCTGGATCACGCGCTCGACCGCCGGGCTGTCGGCGACCGGGTCGAACACCAGCTCCATCCCCAGACCGGTGACCCCGGTGAGGTCGGCCGGGCGCGGGGTGGTGTAGACCGCGATGGTGAAGGTGGCCTCGGCGGTCTGACCCACCGAGTCGGTCACCGTGTAGACCACGGTGTCCTTGCCGGAGAACTCCGGGGCCGGGGTGTAGGTGATCCGACCCTGGTCGTCGACGGTGGCGGTGCCGAACATCGGGGTGCTGACCGCGGTGACGGTGATCGCGTCACCCTGGTCGTTGTCCAGCACCGGCACCGTCACGGCGACGCCCATGGTGGTCTCGGCCAGGTCGTCGTTGGCGACCGGAGCGTCCACCACCTCGACGTCCAGGGTGACCGTGACGGTCTGGCCCACCGAGTCGGTCCAGGTCAGGGTGACCTGGTCGGTGCCGACGTAGCCCGCGTCGGGGGTGTAGGTCACCGTGCCGCCCGAGACCGTCGCCGTGCCGTGTGCACCGTCGGTCGCGACCGACAGCACCAGAGCGTCACCAGTGGACACCAGGTCCACCGACACCGCGGTGTCCAGACCGGTACGCACCGAGGCGTCCTCACCGGTCGGACGAGCCACCACCGTCACGGTCACGTTGGCCGTCGCGGACTGACCCGCGGCGTCGGTGATCGTGTAGGTGAAGGTGTCCGTGCCGGAGAAGTCCGCAGCCGGGGTGTACGTGATCACACCATCCGCGCCGACCACGATGGTCCCGTTCACCGGGTCCGTGGTCCCCGTGATGCCACCGTTCGTCACCACATCGTTGTCCAACACCGGAATGGCGACCGCGGTCTCCATACCCGTGCGAGCGGTGTCCACGGTCGCGGTGACCGCCTCCACCACCACGATGGTGACCGTCGCAGTCGAGGTCTGACCAGCCGGGTCAGTGAGGGTGTAGGACACGGTGTCCGTGCCCGTCCAGCCCGACGCCGGGGTGTAGACGATGCCGGCGTCGGTGACCGTGGCGGTCCCGTGCGTCGGGCCGGTGGAGATGGTCACGGTGGAGTCGTCGGTGTTCTGGTCGTTGACCAGCACCGGAACGGTCACAGCCGTGTCGACCAGGGTCCAGGTGCTGTCATCGGTGGCAGCCGGGGCCGCGTACACGGTCACGGTCACCGTGGCGGTCGCCGTGGTGCCCGCGTTGTCCTCGACGGTGTAGGTGAAGGTGTCGGTACCGATCCCAGTCGGGGTGTAGACCACCTTGCCGTCCACGATGCTCACCGAGCCGAGCGAACCCTGCGTGACACCGGTGATCACACCACCGGTCGCCACATCATTGGCCAGCACATCGATCGTGACGGCCGTGGCCTCACCGGTGACCGCCTCGTCATCGGTCAACGCGATCGGGTCCACCACGATCACCGTGACCGTCGCCGTGTCGGTCTGACCCGCGACGTCGGTCACCGAGTAGGTGAACGTGTCCGTCCCGGTCCAGCCCGCCTCCGGGGTGTACACGATGTCCGTACCGTCCAGCACAGCGGTGCCGTGGCCCGGGTCGGTCGCCACCTCCAGGGTGCCGGTGCCGACGAACGCGTCATTCGCGGTGACGTCGATGGTCACCGGGGTATCGGTCAGCGTCGAGGTGGCGTCATCCGACAGGTCAGGGGCCTGCAGGACAACCACGGTGATGGTCGCCGTGGCGGTCTTCCCCATCGAGTCGGTCACCGTGTAGGTGAAGGTGTCCTGGCCCGCGAAGTCCGCAGCCGGGGTGTAGGTCACGCTGGTGCCCGACACCGACGCGGCCGCCGAGGTCGTGCTGACCACCAGAGCGTCACCCGTGATCAGACCCGCCAGATCGATGGCCGTGGGCTCCTGACCGATCGTCACCGTCGAGTTCGCCGCCGTCGGCAGCGGGACGACCGTGACGGTCACCGTGGCGGTCCGGGACTGCCGGGCCTTGTCCGTCACTGTGTAGGTGAACGTGACATCGCCGGAGCCATCCGTGGCCGCGGTGTAGTCGATGGTGGTGTCACCCTCGGCCCAGGTCACCGTGCCCGAGTCCGGGGACGACACCTCCGTGATCGCACCGGAGACATCGAAGGTGTCATTGGTCAGCACATCGAGGGTGATCGTGTCACCGGCGGAGACCCGGGCGGTGTCGTTCACCAGGACCGGGGCATCGATCGGGTCCATGTACCCGAAGTCGACCCCCGTGATCCCATCAGCAGGGGCCAGGACGATCGGCTGCTCCGGCAGCTCGGCCGCATCCAGACCCGCCACGCCCGCCGACGACGGGTCGACCGCCAGCGTCCACTTGCCCGGCGACAGACCGTCCAGCGCATAGGTGCCATCGGCCTCGGTGGTCACCGACAGGTCGTCCGCCTCGGTCACGACGATGTCGTCCCCGGCACCGCTCTCATCGATCTGGTTCGCGCCGAAGGTGTACCCGGTCGCGCGCACGGTCACATCACCCAGACCGGACTCGGCTCCGTCCATCGCCCAGGAGTAGTCATCGTCCAGGTACACGGTCCCGGCGATCTGCGCGGCACCGGAGACCAACTCCAGACCCGCCGCACCCGAGACCGGAGTGTCCAGACCCGTCACCAGACCCGACACGTCGTTCACGATGGAACCGTTCAACGACAGGACACCCGGGGTGACCTCGATGATCGCCTCACCACCGGTCCCGCCGACGATCTCGCCGGTGAGGAACCGGACCGCGGCCACACCGCTCGGCACACTGCCGTCGGTCGGCCAGGCCTGCCAGGCAACCCCGGTATCACCGGAGCGATCGGCCTGGATCGCCGCCATCACCGTGGCCGAGTCCTCGGTGGTGTACTCGATGTCCACGGACATATCCGCCTCCACCGACACACCGGTCACCGTCAGGCCGTTCAGGCCCTCGGTGCCACGGCCGTCACCGTTGTACGGCAGAACGTCCACGATCTTGCCGGTCCCGGCCGAACCGGCCAGGCCGTTGTACCAACCGATGGTGTAGACCACCGGCACACCCGGAATCGCATACGTCGCGGTCGCGCTCTTGGTGATCCCGAACGTCGCCGGCGGGTTGATCACAATGCTCGAGCTGTCCGTCCGGTAGTCGGCCGTACGAGCGTCACCGTCGGACTCGATCACCGCGGATGCGGTGATCGTCGCCGGCATCGTGATGGCGGTAGCGCCCGGCAACCGCACCTGGAAGGTCAGCGGCGTTGCCACCTCATTCGCGGCTAGGTCACCCAACGGGAAGGTGTAGGTCACCGAACCATCGGCATTCGTCACCTGATCGGTCGGCGCGTCACCGCTCCACGACCCGGTGACCAGCTGCGTGTTGCCGGGCAGGGTCACCTGCGCCGAGGCGTTCTCCGCCACACCCGAGGCACCCACCGGCACCGTCACCGTGGGCTGCACGGTCACCGTACGCACCAGACCCGGGTCCGAAGTCGCCGCGTCCCAGCTGATGTCCACGGAGGTCTCGACGTTGGCCGCCAATGCCCGTGCCCGCAGCGTTGAGCCGTCGTAGGAACGCTGTCCACCCTCGGCCTGCGCGCTGAAGAAGACGTACAACGGGGTATTGAGGGCCAACGGCTTGTCGGTCCGGGTCAGGGTGACCCCCGAGTAGGGCGCGGTGTCATTGTGCACGTCGGTGAAGGTGTAGCGCACCGCGTTGACAGCGTCGGCTCCACCGGTCACGCCGTCCTTCGTGCTGGACCACCCGGCTGCCCCGTCGCCGGTGACACCGCAGTCGTAGACCCTGCGCTGCGCATCGGTGGTCAATCCGTCGATGTGCGCGTACTCGATGGCGGCGATGGGGACGTTCTGACCGATCGTTTCCCCACCGGTCATCGTGGTCTCGTCCCACACGCCGCAGACGTCGACCCGATCGAGCAGGCTGCCGTCGCTCGTCTTGTACTGGACGTAGCCACCGAATCGCAGCGTCTGCCCCGGCAGCATCGGGGCATTGCCCGAGGTGACCGTATCCGTGCCGTCCGGAACGGGGGTGAGCCAGCTGAGCGTTCCCGTGGGTGCGTAGACCCGGTTCATCCCGAAGCCGCTACTGGTGTCGAGTGAGATGGAGAGTTGGCCACCGTTGGTGTTGTTGATCAGCGCGGCACCGGGCTCGAACCCGGGGGCGTACCCGTCGCCGAAGTTCGACTGACCGGAGACCGACACCGGGTCGAAGTCCCTGAACTGGAAGCTCAGCGAACGCGGCTCGGTGTAGTCGGTCTGCGGCAACCAGAGGGACAACGTCGCGGCCGACACATAGGCGCGCGACCGGTCGAGGGTCTGGACCGAGGTGGCAGTCGGGTAGCTGCGCACGTCGGTGATCGCACCGGTGATCTTGACCGTGATGGGCTCACCCGGCGCGGACTGGCTACAGGTCCAGGTCCCCGCCTTCGGCACACCGTTGGTCGTGTTGTTGCCCGCGCTGGTCGTGTCCAGTCGGAGGTTCAGACCGCTGGGGTCCGCCTTGCACCAGGTCCCCACAGTGAAGTTGTCACCGAAGCCGGTGGTCTCGAGGGTGAAGGTGATCTCGTCGGCCAGAGCTTCCAGCCCGCGGGTGCCCTTCACCGGGTCGATCTGCTGGTACGGGTACACGTTGAGGTTGACCTGCTGACCTGCCACGCCGTTGCGCTCGGTGTAGCCAGCAGCCGCGGAGTTGAGGTGCATGCTCAGCCGGGGGGCGGCCGAGACCGTGACCGTGGCGGGGGCGGAGTCGGCGGTTCCCGCGGAGGACAGCATCGTCGAGAGCACCTGCTCGTTCGCGGCATAGTCCACCAGAGCGCGGACCTGATAGGTCGAGGCTCCGGTGGTCTCGTGCTCACGCACACAGGTCAGCGTCCGGCCGTCGTCGGAGACCCCGGAGTTCGGCGCGGAGCAGGCGGCCAGCGATTCGGCGGCAACCCAGGACATCCCCTCGGGCAGGGTCTGGGTCAACGTCACGTCACCGGCGGTCGCCACCGAATAGCCCCACAGGTACACCACCGAGTCGTGAGTACGCACGATCCCATTGGTGGCCGAGGAGTCGTTCCCGGGCTCATCATCCGCGTCCCAGGGGGCCGTGCCGTCCTGGGTCACCGTCAACTCCAGCCCGGAGGCCAGACCCACCGTGCCCGCGGCCGGGGCCGCCGCGGAGCGCTCGGTGGCAGCGGGGGCGTTCGACTCCGCGGCCGCAGCCTGGTTCTCGGTGCCGTCGACCGGGGCGCTGTCCGCAGCGTCGGCGTCAGCGGAGGTGCTCTCGGTGTCGGGGACGGTCGCCTCCTGTCCGGCGTCAGCGACTGTCGCATCCCCGGTCGGGTCCGCTGCCGAGTCGCCTGTCGTCGCGGTCGCCGAGGCCGCGGCCAGTGCACCGGTGGGGGCGATCCCACCCAACAGCATGACCAGCACGGCGACCATCACGATCCCGAGCTTCTCCCGCAGGGAGGGCCTTCCGCGCCCTCGCCCGACCGACATCCGACTGTCCCTCATGGGTGATCCGCCTACCTTGTTTCGCGACCGAGTGATGTCCCGGCGCTGCCCGATACGTGCACATGCCCCCCGTAGAAGAGGGACCGGCGCTAGAGGCAACCCGTAGACTTTTCTTCCACCGTTTTGCTGTGAGGTGCGTCACAGATGGCGGAACTCCCTCAAGCGTCAGGCGTGCAACCGTGCGGGCAGGGCGATTGCGGCAGATCTAGGCGGCGTGACGCCAGCGGCTGAGTACGCCCAGCCGGGCGGGAAGTGATCCGGCGAACTCCGCCGGGTGACCCGGGGTCGATGACCGGACTCCGGCCGTGGACATCGCTCTGACGGTCGCCCGGTCAATCGAGCCGGTGCTAAGGGGGCAGGCCGGTGAAGGGTGCCGATCAGCCCCGGGTGACGGACAGCGCGGGCAACTGTGCCACTGTCGGATCGTCCACCCGCACCACGATCTGACCGTGCAACTCGGCACCGTCCATGAGCGGGCCGATCCAATCGCAGGACAGGCGCGAACCGCTCAACGCGCAGGGCGAGTACGCCGGCACGATGCTCACCCCCGGCCCGGCCTCGACCACCAGCGTCACCGGATCGGAGCGGTCGCCCTCGGCGCGGATCACGAAGGGCAATGTGAGCTGCTCCCCCACCGCCGCACCAGCCACGGACACCCCGGGCTCCCATGCGGCGGACACGCTGGCCGGGGCGGCACTGGCCTGCGTCGGCGACGCCGAGGCGCTGACCGACGTGGGGGTGGAGGTGGACCCGGCGAGCGGGACGGCCGGTTCCGGCACCCCGGTGAGCAACCCGACCGCAGCGAGCAGGCCTACGCCGGGGATCAACAGCTCCACCGGCGGACGACCTCCGATCAGCAGGGTCTTGCCACGCACACTCCGGCCGTAGGTCCAGATCCGGTACCAGACGGGCAGCACCGCGAGCAGCCCCACCGCAGAGGCACGCCGAGCGGGACGGTGCGCCGGGGTGCCGAGCTCACCGATCCGCAGACCGCAGCTCGGACAGGTCTCCAGGTGACTACTGATCCGACGTCGAATGCGGGCCCCCGCCGTGCCGGTGACAAAGCGAGCCAGGTCCAGAGCATGCGGGTGGTCCTCGCCCGAGCCGGGGATGTGCTGGGCGACCCAGGCGTCGTAGAGCGCGCTGCGCGCAGTGAAGAGCATGTGACCGAGGGTGGCGACCGGGACATCCAGCACCTCAGCGGCCTGCTGGTAGCCCAGGCCCTCCAGCTCCACGAGCTCGAGCACACGTTGATCGCGCGGTCGCAGCTGAGCGAAGGCCGCCGAGGCATCCGCACCGTCGACGGACGCGAGCACAGCCTCCTCGACCGAGGGTCCCGTGGAGGTGGCATCGGACTCCAGCACGTCGATCAGGTCGCCGGTGTACACCGTTCGGTCGCTGGCCTTCAGGTGCCGAGAGATCCGCCGGCGTACCGCGGTGGTGAGGTAGGGCCCGATCGGCCCCTCCGGACCGCGCCCTCGGCGCAGGGCGGACAGCACCGCAGCGAAGGTGTCCGCCACGACGTCCTCGGCCTCGGCGGCACCGACCCGACGAGCCGCGACCTCCCGCACCCACCCGGAATGCCGTCGGTAGAGCACCTCGAAGGCTGCCGTGTCGCCGTCTCGCACGGCAGCGCACAGCTGCGAGTCGTCGAGCTGGGCGAGCATGATCGCCACAACCTCCAGGGGACGGGCACCGCGGCCGACCTCAAGGGCGGACCGCGGTGGGGGTCAGTCGGTGGAACGCTGGTGGCGTCGCCGCGACCAGCGCACCAGCCACCAGCCAGTGGTCACGACGGCGAAGGCGAGCAACGCCACCCCACCGGCCTGCTGTCCGGTGACCGCCAGCACACCCGAGGTCGGGTGCGCCGGGGGACCCGTAGTCGGGGTCGGCGTGGGCTCCTCCGAGCCGCCCGGTGGTTCCTGCCCGACCGTCACGGTCACCGTGGCTGTGGCCATCTGGCCGAGGTCATCGATGACGGTCACGGTGAAGCTGTCGGTGCCGGAGAAGCCCGCCGCCGGGGTGTAGGTCACGGTGGCGACCACGTTCAGCACCGCGGTGCCGTGCGACGGTTCCCCGACCTGCGACGCGGTAACCCCGTGGCCGGAGGCACCGCCCACGACGTCGACCGTCACAGCCGTCCCGTACCCGGTCTCCGCGGTCACATCGTCCACGGTGAGGGCGATCACCTGAACCGTGACCGTCGCGGTGGACACCTGAGGGACCGGGCGCGCAGAGTCGGGGAGTTGAAGCTCCGGGGCACGCCGTCCCCGCGCGACTGGAAGAAGACGTCGATCGGGGAGTTGGTGTTCAGAACCTTCGCGGTACGCGTCAGGGTCACCGCGGAGTACGGCGCGTTGTTGGTGTGCACATTGTTGAAGGTGTAACGCACAGCGTTCACCGCCCCCGCACCGCCGGTCACACCGTCCTGGGTGGTGGACCACCCAGCGGCCCCGTCGCCGGTGACGCCGCAGTCGTAGCTCGCGCGCTGGGCGTCTGTCGTGAGTCCGTCGATGTGGGCGTACTCGACGGCGACCAGCGGAACGTTCTGCTCCGTGACAGTGCCGCCGGTCATGGCGGTCTCGTCCCAGATGCCACAGATGTCGACCCGGTCCAGCAGGCTGCCGTCCGCGGTCTTGTACTGGACGAAGCCCCCGAACCGCAGAGTCTGCCCGGGGAACATGGGCGCGTTGCTCGAGGACACCGAGTCCGCGCCGTCCGGGACCGGCTCTGCCCAGGTCAGGGCACCCGTCGGGGCGTAGACCCGGTTCATCCCGAAGCTGCCGCCGGTGCTCAGCGAGTTCGTCAGCTCACCACCGTTGGTGTTCTTGATCAGTGCAGCACCGGGCTCGAACCCTGGGGCGTAGCCGTCACCGAAGTTCGACTGACCGGAGACCGACACCGGGTCGAAGTCCGTGAACTGGAAGGACATCGAGCGGGGCTCGGTGTAGTCGGTCTGTGGCAACCAGATCGATACCAGGGATGCCGACACATAGGCGCGCGACGGGTCGAGCACCGCGGTCGCGGTCGCGGTGGGGTAGCTGCGTGCATCGGTGATCGCACCGGTCATCGTGACGGTGCTCGGCTCACCCGGCGCGGACTGGGCGCAGGACCAGGTGCCCGCCTTCGGCACGCCGTTGGTGGTGTTGTTGCCGGTGCCCGTGGTGTCCGGACGAATCATCAGGCCGCCGGGATCTGTGGTGCACCGATTCCCGACCGTGAAGTTGTCACCGAAGCCGGTGGCCTCGATCTTGCAGCTCAACGGGTCGGCCAGCGCCTCCAGGCCACGGGTGCCCTTCACCGGTCGATCTGCTGATACGGGTAGATGTCCATCGTGATCATCTGGCCCGGGACACCGTCCAGCTTGGTGTACCCAGCCGATGCGTACGTGGTGTGCATGCTCAGCTTGGGAGCAGCCGAGACGGTCACCTCAGCGGGCGCGGAGTCGGCGGTGCCGGCGGAGGACAGCACGCTGGACAGCACCTGACCGTTGGCGGCGTAGTCGACGACGGCGCGCACCTGGTAGGTGGAGGCACCGGTGCCGGAGTGCGCGCGGATGCAGGTGAGAGTCCGTCCGTCGGCGGAGACGCTCGATTCCGGCGCCTTGCAGGCCGCCAGGGACTCGGCCTGCGCCCAGGACATTCCCTCGGGCAGCGTGTGCGTCAACGCCACCTCACCGGCGGTGGCCACCGAGTAGCCCCAGCGGTAGACCACCGAGTCGTGGGTGCGGACAATGCCGTTGGTCTCTGAGGAGTCATTGCCGGGCGCATCGTCGTCGTCCCATGGCGCAGTGCCGTCCCGCAGCACGGTCAGGGTCAGACCACTTGCACTGCCGACCGTTCCAGCGGCGGTTGCCACCCCCGCGACGGACTGTGCGGCAGGCGCTTCCGGACCATTTGCCTCCCCCTGATCGACCTCGGCACCGATCTCGTCGGTGGAATCGACGTCGGCCAGGGCGGCATCGACGTCCTCGACCGTCGCACTCGGCTGCGGGTCAGAGGTTCCCGTTGCCAGGGCGATCGCGGGTGAGAGCCCACCGAGCAGTGCGACCAGCACGGCGACCAGACCGATCCCGCACGCTTCCCGCACCGTGGACCGGCCTCGCTCGCGCCCGGACGACATCCGACTGTCCCTCATGGGCGATCCGCCTACCTTGATTCGCTACCCGGTGATCCCGGTTTTTCCCGACATGCGCGTACAGCTCGGAGAAGAGGGACCACCACGCCCGGGTGGCCATAGATCGTTCGCGGCAGCAAAATGTGTGATCTGCACCACGCGGCCGAGGACTGAGGACAGCGTCTCGACCCGATGGCCCGCGACAGGGCGAATTCGGCAGATCTAGGGTGCGTCGGGCAGCCGGATGAGTACGCGCACACCCGCATCACGCAACGCGACCCCCGGCCGCACGTGAGCCAGGCCGGGACAGGTGTGCGGCCGGATCAGCCCCGGGTGACGGACAACGCGGGCAGCTGTGCCACCGCCGGATCAGTGACCCGCACGGTGAGCTGCCCGGTAATCACCTGCCCGTCGGAGAACGGCCCCAGCCTCGGGCAGGTCAGCCCCGCAGCGTCGGTCCGGCAGAACGAGTAGGGCTGCACGATCTCCACGCCCGGCGTGGCCGCGATATGGAGCGTGGCCGGGCTGGTGTCCTCACCGGTCGCCCGCAGCGTGAAGGTCAGCGTGACCTCGTCCCCCGCAGCGCTGCCGGTCAGAGAGGAGCCGGAGGCCCATCCGACCTCGATGCCCACCGACCCGGGCAAAGGGGAGGCGAGCGTCGGGGCGGTCGATCCTGCGGCGACCTCGGCGGAGGTGTCCACCTGGGGACCGGCGGCCGGGGGCGCGGTGAAGGTGGTCAGCCCGGTCACCAAAGTGAAGGCCAACCCCAATCCGAAGAATTGCGGCCACCCCCACTGCACGCCGGCCAGGTGGCGGCCGTGCACGGTGCGCCGGAACCGAGCCCACCACAGCGGGATCAGGCCCAACCAGCCGAGCACGGCGGCCCGGCGGCGCGGCTGGGTCAACACCACGTCGACCAGCTCGGTCCGACGACGGCAATCCGCGCAGGTCGCTAGGTGGGCGGCAGTACGGGCACGACTGCGCGGCCGGGCAGATCCGATCAGCTGCTGGGCCAGCGCCAGGCGGTCAGGGTGGCTGCCCAGCCCGGTGGCCTCCGGGACGTGTTCGGCCACCCAGGCGTCGAAGAGCTCGTGCCGCGCGAGGTACAGCGCCCGACCGAAGGAACCCACCGACATGCCCAACTCGGCAGCGGCCTCGGCGTAGCTCTTGTCCTCGACGTCCACCAGCTCGATGGCGCGGCGGCTGCGCTCGGTCAAGCCTGCGAAGGCGCGAGCCACAGCGGCCTGGTCCGAGGCGGCAATCACGTGGTCCTCGGCGGAGGTGAGCACCTCGAGGTCGAGTTGCTCCTGCTCCGGCCCCTCGACGATCAGCAGGCTGAGACCGTCGCTGGGCACCACGTCGTCCGTCGGTGCCAGCAGCCGTCCGGCTTGGCGTCGCATCGCGGTGCGCAGATAGCCGCGCACGCCTCCGACCGGTCCCGACCCGCGCCGCAGCGCGGACAGCAGCGCGGCGAATGTCTCCGACACCAAGTCATCCGCGTTGTGTGGCCCGACCATGCCCACCGCCACCGTGCGCGCCCACGGCGCGTGCCGACGGTAGAGCGCATCGAAGGCCGCCCGGTCACCGCCGCGTGCGGCCATGCACAGGGCCAGGTCGTCGGCGACATCGGGGGCGATCTCGTGTTGGACGGTCACAGGGGGTTCCTCGAGCGAGGCGGGTCAGGGGTCGGAAGACGCCGAAGTCCGCCGGTGGCATCGGGAAGCCACCGGCGGACGTTCTGGGCGAGAGCGGTCACCGCATCTGGTCACCTACACGACGTCGACGAACCACCTGCACGGTGCGCGCGCCGATCAGCAGCAGACCCGCAGCCAGCAGCAGCACGCCGCTGACCTGGGCACCGGTGGTCGCGAGGACACCTGAACGGGGCTTCGCCTGACCGGTGGGCCCTGCCGTGGGCTCGGCGGACGGACCGTCACCCGGGCCGTCGACGACCGGCGCGGGCGCCACAGTGACGGTCACCGTGGCGGTGGCGACCTGGCCGAGCTCGTCGGTGACGGTCACCGTGAAGGTGTCCGTGCCGGAGAACCCGCCCGCCGGGGTGTAGGTCACCGTGCCGTCCTCGTTCACCACGGCCGTGCCGTGCGACGGGGTGCCGACCGAGGTGACGACCACGCCGGTCCCCGTCGCCGCATCCAGCACGTCCACGGTCACGGCAGTGCCGTAGTCGGTGCTGGCGGTGAGGTCGTCCAGCGTCACGGCCACCACGGTGACGGTGATCGTCGCCGTCGCGGTCTGCCCGAAGGTGTCCTGCACGTCGTAGGTGAAGGACGCCTCACCGGTGAACCCGGCCGCCGGGGTGAAGGTGATCGTGCCGTCGTCGTTCCACAGCACCTCACCGACCTCCGGATCTGTGGAGCTGACGCCGGTGATGGTCCACGGGGCCAGCAGCGCCTCGGAGTCCACCGTGGTGCCGGCCGGGTCGAACACCACGGCCATCTCGACACCGGTCAGGGCCGACAGCTCCGGCGGGATCGGTGCGGAGTAGACCGAGATGGTCAGCTCAGCGGTCACGGTCTGGCCGACCGAGTCGGTGATCGTGTAGACCACCGCATCCGGACCGGAGTACCCAGCCTGGGGGGTGTACTGCACTCGACCGTCGTCGGTGATGACCGCGGTGCCGAACATCGGCGTGGCCACCGAGGTCAGAGTGATCGCGTCGCCCTGGTCATTGGCCAGCACATCGACCGTGACCGGCGTGGACTCGAGGGTGTCGGCGTGGTCGTCATTGGCGACCGGCGCGTCCACCACCTCGACGTCCAGGGTGACCGTGACGGTCTGGCCCACCGAGTCGGTCCAGGTCAGGGTGACCTGGTCGGTGCCGACGTAGCCCGCGTCGGGGGTGTAGGTCACTGTGCCGCCCGAGACCGTCGCCGTGCCGTGCTCGCCGTCCGTGCTCACCGCGAGGGTCAGCGCGTCACCGGCGGCGACCATGTCGACCGACACCGGAGTGTCCAGCCCGGTCCGGACCGAGGCATCCTCACCGGTCGGGCGAGCCACCACCGTCACCGTCACATTCCCCGTGGCCGACTGACCCGCGGCGTCGGTGATCGTGTACGTGAAGGTGTCCGTGCCGGAGAAGTCAGCGTTCGGGGTGTAGGTGATCGTGCCGTCAGTGTTCACCGTGACCGTCCCGTTGGCCGGGTCGGTCGTGCCGGAGATCCCACCGTTGGTCACCACGTCGTTGTCCAACACCGGGATCTCCACCGCGGTCTCCATGCCCGTGCGGGCACTGTCGACAGTCGCGGTGACCGCCTCCACCACGATGATGGTGAC
>NZ_JBFBHI010000007.1:0-4844 GCF_040685135.1 Cellulomonas sp. NPDC089187
AGCACCGGCTGAGCGGTCATCGTGTACCGCTCACCGGGCAAACCGAAGAGCGACGGCCAGGACAGATCCACCGACACCTCGGTGTCCAACGCCCGCGCCTTGGAGCCGAGGCTGGACGTGTCCATCGTCTCCGGCACGAACCCGGACTTGGTCAGCGGAGTCTGGTCGGACTGCACCTGCCAGAACACCGGCAGCGGTGCACCAGTGGCCAACGGCTTGTCCGTCCGGGTCATCCCGAGCGCAAAGAAGATGGTCGACGGCGCGGACACACTGTCGTAGGCGAACCGCACCGCGTTCACCTGGGAGAGCCCACCGGCACCCTCCACGGTGGACGACCATTGCGCCCCACCACTGCCGTAAGCACCGCAGGTGACGTCCCGGCGCTGAGCATCGGTGCTCACGTCCAGGTGGGCGTACTCCAACGAGCTAGCGGCGAGCCGGTCGGAGGTCAGGTCGCCCACTGACATCTGGGACTCATCCCAGACCGCGCAGAGCGACATATTCGTGTAGGGCGTCCCCGAGCCGGAGGCGTTCGTGACCAGGCCCCCGAATCGGAGGGTCTGCCCCCGGCGCATCGGGGCGTCCCCGGAGGTGGTGGACGTCGCTCCCTCTGGCGGAACCGAGTTCCAGTCCAGGACGCCGTCCTCCGCGAAGGTGTGGCTCAATCCCAAACCGAGGGTGTTGGCCGTGGAGGCCGAGAAGGTCAGCTGGTTCAGGCCGTGCACGCCGGCAGCGCCCGGCTCTTGGCCCTCCGCGTACCCACTCCCGTAGTTGGACTGGCCCGAGACCGACTGGGGGTCAAACCCGGTGAGCGGGATGGAGAACTGCCGGTCGGCCGCATCCTCCGCCGGGATCCACACCTGCAACTCGTTGCCCGACACCAGGGCCCGGTCACTCGCCAAGGCCACACCGGCGACGTTGACCGTCGGGTAGCTACGCACGTCGGTGACCGCCCCGTTCACCGTGATCACGACCGGTTCACCCGGTGCGGACTGGGTGCTGGTCCACTGACCACGGCCCGGGACCGAGTTGGCCGCGGTCGAGGCACCGCCCGTGATCTTCGGGTAGACGCTCAAGCCACCGAGCAACGAGGAGCCGTCGTTCTGCCAGGTCGACGCGAGCAGCCGCGCTCCGGAGCTCACGGCGGACGGGTCGACATTGAAGCTGAAGCCATCCGCCAGGGGCTCGCCGCCGCGCACACCGCGCACCGGGTCGATCGGCTGATAGATGTGGATGCGGTAGACCGTGCGATATCCCGGCTCAGTACCGGTGGCTCCACCCTCGACGTACGACGTCGACCCGGCGGTGAGAAACAGGTCGAACTTGGGGGCGGCGGTGACGGTGACCTCGGCCGGGGCGGAGTCAGCGGTGCCCGCAGAGGTCAGCGCCGTGCTCAACACCTGACCGTTGTAGCCATAGTCGACCAGCGCCTTGACCTGATACGTCGAGGCACCCGTCGTCGGGTGCTGCCGGGTGCAGGTGATCGTCCGACCATCCGCCGAGACCGCGTCCACACCTTCCAGACACGCAGCCGCCGACTCAGCCACCACCCAGGACATGTTCTCCGGCAGCGTCTGGACCAGCGTCACGTCGCCCGCGGTGGCCACGGAGTAGCCCCACTGGTAGGTCACGTAGTCATGCGTCCGCACCCGACCGTTGGACGGCGAGGAGTCGTAGCCGGGCTCGTCGGAGGTGTCCCAGGAGTTGTCGAGGTTCGGCGTGCCGTCGGCGGTGACCTTGATCGTCAGACCGCTCGCCTGGCCGACCGCAGCGACTGCCGCCGTGGGGGTGACGGCGATCGACAGCACGAGCGCCGCCAGAGCCGCGATCACCGCCGCCACGCCGGTGCGCCGCCGAGGTCCGGGCCTGAGGCCCACGTGGGTGTCCATCCTGTGCTCCATCCGCATGACTGAGTCGTCCCGATTCGACTCACGTGCATCCAGACCGAAGAACGCAGATGTTCTTCGCTGGTTCGGAGGTGATCTGCATCACAGCGAAGGTCGCTCGAGTCGCCGAGGTCGCCTCAGGGAACCCGGGAGAACGGGGCGTCGAGTAAGGACTTCACCCCGGGTGGGTGAGAACCGTCCCCCGACCCGGGGACTCAGCGAGTCAGACTGAGGGTTGGCAGCGCGGCCACTGCGGGGTCGTCCACCCGGACCGCGAGCACCCCGTCGATCTGGTCCCCAGCGGATAGCGGCCCGATCCGCGGACAGGTCACGGTGGCACCGCGCCGGGTGCACGCCTGGTACTGGTCCTCAATGGTGGTGCCCGGACCCGCGGTGATGCTCAGCGTCAACGGACCCCCGGAGTCACCGGTGGCGGCGATCCGGAACGGCAGCAGGACCACCTCCCCAGCCTGGGCAGCGCTGAGCGTGGCACCGGGCAGCCACTGCGCGGAGGAGCCGGCCACCGTCGCCGGTCCGGAGATGGAGCGCGCGGGGCTGGGGACGACGGTGGTCACCGAACCCGGCGCGGCGGACTCGCTCTGGGCCAGCACCGCCGGCACCAGCAGCGCCGCCGTCAGCGATCCGAGGACCACCACGGCCGCACCCGCCTTGGCCCCGGCCGCCCAGGACAGGTGGTGCCACAGCCGCAGGCGTTGAGCGCGCAACCGCCACCAGATGCCGAGCAGCCCCAGCGCACCCACCCCGGCCACCCGACGCGGTCGACGCTGCTGCTCGACGTCCAGTGCCGCGACCCGCAGCTGGCATCCGGCGCAGGTGTCCAGGTGTCGGGCGGCGCGACCCACGATGCGCGGGCCGCCATTACCGGTCAGATACCGGGCGAGATCCAGCTCCGACGGATGAGCGGCGTCATCGGGTGCCGCGGGGATGTGCTGCGCCAACCAGGCGTCGAACAGCGCCCGCCGGGCCAGGTGAAGCCGTCGACCGAACGCACCCTCGCGCACGCCGAGCTCCTCGGCCGCCTCGCGGTAGCTCCGGCCCTCGATGTCGGCCAGCTCGATGGCACGACGGTCCAGTGGTCGCAGCATCGCGAAGGCACTCGACGCCAGCGTCCCATCGCTGCTGGCGATCACCTGATCCTCGACGGAGGGCACCCACAGGTCGTCGCGCGGGTCTGCCGGGCTGGGCAGTTCCGTCAGGTCACCGGTGGGGGTGCTCTGACGTGACCGGGACAGGGCGCGACTGGCCTGATGCCTCAGCGCGGTGAGCAGGTATGGCCGCACGGCCCCCTCCGGACCGCGTCCCCGTCGCAGGGCACCGAGCAGCGCCGCGAAGACCTCCGCGGTGGCGTCCTCCGCATCGGCCGCGTTCAGGTAGCGGGCAGCGCGGGTGCGCGCCCACTCCGCGTGCCGCCGGTAGAGCAACTCGAATGCGCCGGTGTCGCCATCACGTACCGCCCGGCACAGATCCTCGTCGGAGGGCATGACGACCGGATCGCGCGGCTCAGCGATGCTGGTCATCTCACTCCTCGGGGTACGGGAGACGGCGGGGTCGCGCTCGACCCCGCCGTCTCACCTGTCAGTGCTCGCCGCGTCGACGACGGACCGTGGCGGTCAGCCACCAGCCCAGGGCCAGCGCGAGGGCAGCGGCCAGCAGTCCACTGCCGACCTGGCCACCGGTGGTCGCCAGCACGCCGGAGCGAACCTGCGGCCCGGAATCACCAGGACCCTGCGGCGGCTCCTCGGTGTCGACCACGGGTGCCGGGGCGACAGTCACCGTGACCGTGGCGGTGACCCGCTGGCCGAGATCATCGGCGTAGGTCACCTCGAACCGGTCCACCCCGGTGAAGCCCGCGGCGGGGGTGTAGGTCGCGATGCCGTCGGCACCCAGCACCACGGTGCCATGCGCCGGCTCCGTGGCCTCGACCACCCGCACCGCCGACCCCGTAGCCAGCGCCAACACGTCCACCTGCACCGGGGTCTCGAAGGCCGTCTCGACCTCCGTGTCCCGTGCGGTCAGCTCGACCACCGTCAGGGTGATGGTCGCCTCGGCGGTCTGCCCGAAAGTGTCGACCACGGTGTAGACCACCGTGATGACACCGACGAACCCGCTGGTCGGCACCACCGAGATGGTCCCGTCCTCCGCCAGGGTGGCCTCGGCGTTCTCGGTCGGCTGCACCCCGGTCACGGTCCAGGGCGCGAGCAGGGCGTCACCGGTGTCGACGGCGGTGCCTGCCGGGTCCACGATCACTCCCGCGTCCACCGCGGTACGCAGATCGATGTTCGGCGGCATGGGCGCGGCGTAGACCGACACCACCAGGGAGGCACGGACCTCCTGCCCGACCGAGTCGGTGACGGTGTAGACCACGGTGTCCAGTCCGGAGTAACCCGGTGCCGGGGTGTAGCGGATCTGACCGGCCGCGGTGATCTCGGCGGTGCCGAACATCGGCTGACTCACCGAGGTCAGGGTGATCGCGTCGCCCTGGTCGTTGGCCAGCACATCGACCTCGACCGGCGTGGACTCCAGCGTGTCGACCGCGTCGTCGTTGGCGACCGGCGCGTCCACCACCTCGATGTCCAAGGTGACGGTCACGGTCTGGCCCACCGAGTCGGTCCAGGTCAGCGTCACCTGGTCGGTGCCGACGTAGCCCGCGTCGGGGGTGTACGTCACCGTGCCACCCGACACCGTCGCCGTGCCGTGCGCACCGTCGGTCGCGACCGACAGCACCAGAGCGTCACCAGTGGACACCAGGTCCACCGACACCGCGGTGTCCAGACCGGTCCGCACCGAGGCGTCCTCACCGGTCGGGCGAGCCACCACCGTCACGGTCACATTCGCCGTCGCGGACTGACCCGCGGCGTCGGTGATCGTGTACGTGAAGGTGTCCGTGCCGGAGAAGTCAGCGTTCGGGGTGTAGGTGATCGTGCCGTCAGTGTTCAC
>NZ_JBFBHI010000008.1:0-2456 GCF_040685135.1 Cellulomonas sp. NPDC089187
ATACGCAACGCCTGCCGGCTATCACACGCATACGGTTTGGCCTGATCCGCTTTCGCTCGCCACTACTCACGGAATATCTCTTCCTGCCGGTACTGAGATGTTTCACTTCCCGGCGTTCCCTCCTCACACCCTATATATTCAGGTGCGGGTCACACGACATGACTCGTGCGGGGTTTCCCCATTCGGAAATCCTCGGATCACGGTTCGTTTGCCAACTCCCCGAGGCTTATCGCAGGCTACAACGTCCTTCTTCGGCTCCTAGTGCCAAGGCATTCACCCTGTGCCCTTAAAAACTTGACCACAAAGACATACAAAGATGCTCGCGTCCACTGTGCAGTTCTCAAACAACGAACGATCCCCAGATACAACCCGCACCTACCCACACACCCGAAAGCACGCAAGCGGTTTGACAAGGTCAACCAGGCCCGTCGAAGCAACCTCCCAACAAGCGGGCTGTTCCCTCAGGACCCAACAGTGTGCCCATGACCACCACCCCACAACCAACACCGTTCCACACTCCGAAGAGCTGTACTAGACACCAGCCACAAGACAATGACCGCAGTTGATGTTCCACCCATGAGCACCACCCCGAACGCGTACGGTCCGAGCATGGCCTCTGCACACCCACCAACAGGCGAGCGTCAGATGCTCCTTAGAAAGGAGGTGATCCAGCCGCACCTTCCGGTACGGCTACCTTGTTACGACTTAGTCCCAATCGCCAGTCCCACCTTCGACGGCTCCCCCCACAAGGGTTGGGCCACCGGCTTCGGGTGTTACCGACTTTCGTGACTTGACGGGCGGTGTGTACAAGGCCCGGGAACGTATTCACCGCAGCGTTGCTGATCTGCGATTACTAGCGACTCCGACTTCATGGGGTCGAGTTGCAGACCCCAATCCGAACTGAGACCGGCTTTTTGGGATTCGCTCCACCTCGCGGTATCGCAGCCCTTTGTACCGGCCATTGTAGCATGCGTGAAGCCCAAGACATAAGGGGCATGATGATTTGACGTCATCCCCACCTTCCTCCGAGTTGACCCCGGCAGTCTCCTATGAGTCCCCGGCATAACCCGCTGGCAACATAGGACGAGGGTTGCGCTCGTTGCGGGACTTAACCCAACATCTCACGACACGAGCTGACGACAACCATGCACCACCTGTACACCGACCTTGCGGGGCAACCATCTCTGGAAGTTTCCGGTGTATGTCAAGCCTTGGTAAGGTTCTTCGCGTTGCATCGAATTAATCCGCATGCTCCGCCGCTTGTGCGGGCCCCCGTCAATTTCTTTGAGTTTTAGCCTTGCGGCCGTACTCCCCAGGCGGGGCACTTAATGCGTTTGCTGCGGCACGGAACTCGTGGAATGAGCCCCACACCTAGTGCCCAACGTTTACGGCATGGACTACCAGGGTATCTAATCCTGTTCGCTCCCCATGCTTTCGCTCCTCAGCGTCAGTTGCGGCCCAGAGACCTGCCTTCGCCATCGGTGTTCCTCCTGATATCTGCGCATTCCACCGCTACACCAGGAATTCCAGTCTCCCCTACCGCACTCTAGTCTGCCCGTACCCGATGCAAGCTCAAGGTTGAGCCTTGAGTTTTCACACCAGACGCGACAAACCGCCTACGAGCTCTTTACGCCCAATAATTCCGGACAACGCTTGCGCCCTACGTATTACCGCGGCTGCTGGCACGTAGTTAGCCGGCGCTTCTTCTGCAGGTACCGTCACTTTCGCTTCTTCCCTGCTGAAAGAGGTTTACAACCCGAAGGCCGTCATCCCTCACGCGGCGTCGCTGCATCAGGCTTGCGCCCATTGTGCAATATTCCCCACTGCTGCCTCCCGTAGGAGTCTGGGCCGTGTCTCAGTCCCAGTGTGGCCGGTCGCCCTCTCAGGCCGGCTACCCGTCGTCGCCTTGGTAGGCCATTACCCCACCAACAAGCTGATAGGCCGCGAGTCCATCCCTGACCGATAAATCTTTCCAGACACTTCGGATGCCCGAGCGTCTCGTATCCAGTATTAGACCTCGTTTCCAAGGCTTATCCCAGAGTCAGGGGCAGGTTACTCACGTGTTACTCACCCGTTCGCCACTGATCCACCCAGCAAGCTGGGCTTCACCGTTCGACTTGCATGTGTTAAGCACGCCGCCAGCGTTCGTCCTGAGCCAGAATCAAACTCTCCGTGAATGTCTCATGGCACCCACCACCCGAAAGCGGCGAGCAACCGACACACAAAGTGGCCTCCCACGCTGACGTGTGGAAGAACCGTTCAGATTCGGCTAATCGGACACGACCCGAACGGGGTCCAGATCGCATCCAGTCAACCAAAGACTTCAACACCACCTCACAAGCCCCCATCATGGAGACCCGATCCGAAGCGCTGAGCCATTTGGCATCAACTACTTAGGCACACTGTTGAGTTCTCAAAGAACAGACGCGCATCCCTCATCAACCCTGGCGGGCTTC
>NZ_JBFBHI010000009.1:0-1739 GCF_040685135.1 Cellulomonas sp. NPDC089187
GTGAACGTGTCCTGACCGGCAAAGTCCACCGCCGGGGTGTACGTCACCACCGAACCGGAAACCGAGGTGGTGCTCGCCGTCGTGCTGATCGTGGCCGCATCACCGGTGAACAGCCCGGACAGATCAATCGCCGTCGGCTCCTGACCAATGGTCACCGTCGAATCCGCTGCGGTCGGCAACGGGACCACCGTCACCGTGACCGTCGCCGTCTCCGACTGACGCGCCTTATCGGTCACCGTGTACGTGAACGTCACGTCACCAGAGCCGTCGCTCGCCGCGGTGTAGCCGATGGTCGTGTCACCCTCGGCCCAGGTCACCGTGCCCGAGTCCGGAGTGGAGACCTTCGTGATCGCCCCCGACGCATCGAAGGTGTCATTGGTCAGCACGTCCAGGGTGATCGAGTCACCGGCGGACACCCGCGCGGTGTCATCCACCAGGACCGGGGCATCGATGGGTTGCATGTATCCGAAGTCGACCCCGGTGATCCCATCAGCGGGTGCCAGGATGATCGGCATCTGCGGCAGCTCCGCGACGTCCAGACCGGCCAGCGCAGCCGAGGAGGGGTCCACCGCCAGCGTCCACTTGCCCGGCGACAGGCCATCGAGCACGTAGCTACCGTCGGCCTCCGTGGTCACCGACAGGTCATCAGCCTCGGTCACCACGATGTCGTCACCGGTGCCGCCGTCATCAACCTGGTTCGCGCCCAGGGTGTACCCGGTCGCCCGGACGGTCACCCCGGCCAGGTCAGTGTCTGCGGCGTCGAATGCCCAGGAGTAGTCCTCGTCCAGGTAAACATTCCCGGCGATCTGCGCGGCACCGGAGACCAACTCCAGACCCGCCGCACCCGACACCGGAGTGTCCAACCCGGTCACCACACCCGAGACGTCATTGACCATGGAACCGTTCAACGACAACACACCCGGAGTGACCTGGATCGTCGCCTCAGCAGCCATCCCACCCAAAATGTCCTCAGTCACAAACCGCACCGCCGTCACACCGGCGGGCACACTGCCGTCCGTCGGCCATGCCTGCCAGGTCACCCCGGTGTCACCCGAGCGATCCGCCTGGATCGCCGCCATCACCGTGGCCGACGGCTCGGTGGAGTACTGGATCTGCACCCCCATATCCGCCTCCACGGACACACCAGTGAGCGTCAGTCCGTTGAGGCCCTCGGTGCCGCGACCGTCACCGTTGAACGGCAACACATCCACGATCTTCCCGGCCCCGACATTCACATCCAGACCATTCACCCACCCAATGGCGTAGCTGATCGGCACACCCGGGATCGCCTGAGTCGCACCGGCGGTCTTACTGATCGCGAAGGTCGATGGGGCATTCACTGCCAGCGACGCGGTTCCCGTGCGGTACGCCGCCTCCCGGAAGTCGTCGGTGGAGGAGATCACCGCGGTCGCCACCAGGGTGGTCGGCATCTGCACCAGGGCTGACACGTTCACATCAAAGGTGATCGTCGGGATGGTGCCCGGGGTCAGATCGCCCAGGTCGAAGGTGTACGTCGACGTACCGTCGTCGTTCTGCGTCCCGGTGGCGGTCATGCCGCTCGGCCAGGACCCGTCGACCATGGCCACCGACACCGGCAGGGTCACGGCGAGGGTGGTGTGACTCGCCAGGTCGGTCCCGTCGCTGAGCACCGGCTGAGCGGTCATCGTGTACCGCTCACCGGGCAAACCGAAGAGCGACGGCCAGGACAGATCCACCGACACCTCGGTGTCCAACGCCCG
>NZ_JBFBHI010000010.1:0-1612 GCF_040685135.1 Cellulomonas sp. NPDC089187
GGGTGATCCTATGCTGCCGAGAAAAGCTTCGACGCGAGGTTCTAGCCGCCCGTACCCTAAACCGACTCAGGTGGTCAGGTAGAGAATACTAAGGCGATCGAGTGAATCGTGGTTAAGGAACTCGGCAAAATGCCCCCGTAACTTCGGGAGAAGGGGGGCCTGAAGCGTGTACCGGCTTGCCCGGGAAGCGTGGAGGGCCGCAGAGACCAGGGAGAAGCGACTGTTTACTAAAAACACAGGTCCGTGCGAAGTCGCAAGACGATGTATACGGACTGACGCCTGCCCGGTGCTGGAAGGTTAAGAGGACGGGTTAGCCGTAAGGCGAAGCTCAGAATTTAAGCCCCAGTAAACGGCGGTGGTAACTATAACCATCCTAAGGTAGCGAAATTCCTTGTCGGGTAAGTTCCGACCTGCACGAATGGCGTAACGACTTCTCCGCTGTCTCAACCGCGAACTCGGCGAAATTGCACTACGAGTAAAGATGCTCGTTACGCGCAGCAGGACGGAAAGACCCCGGGACCTTTACTATAGCTTGGTATTGGTGTTCGGTGCGGCTTGTGTAGGATAGGTGGGAGACTGTGAAGTCGGCACGCCAGTGTCGGTGGAGTCAACGTTGAAATACCACTCTGGTCGCTCTGGATATCTAACCTCGGTCCGTAATCCGGATCAGGGACAGTGCCTGGTGGGTAGTTTAACTGGGGCGGTTGCCTCCTAAAATGTAACGGAGGCGCTCAAAGGTTCCCTCAGCCTGGTTGGCAATCAGGTGGCGAGTGCAAGTGCACAAGGGAGCTTGACTGTGAGACTGACAGGTCGAGCAGGGACGAAAGTCGGAACTAGTGATCCGGCGGTGGCTTGTGGAAGCGCCGTCGCTCAACGGATAAAAGGTACCCCGGGGATAACAGGCTGATCTTGCCCAAGAGTCCATATCGACGGCATGGTTTGGCACCTCGATGTCGGCTCGTCGCATCCTGGGGCTGGAGTAGGTCCCAAGGGTTGGGCTGTTCGCCCATTAAAGCGGTACGCGAGCTGGGTTTAGAACGTCGTGAGACAGTTCGGTCCCTATCCGCTGCGCGCGCAGGAAACTTGAGAAGGGCTGTCCCTAGTACGAGAGGACCGGGACGGACGAACCTCTGGTGTGCCAGTTGTTCCGCCAGGAGCACGGCTGGTTAGCTACGTTCGGAAGGGATAACCGCTGAAAGCATCTAAGCGGGAAGCCTGCTTCAAGATGAGGTTTCCACGCCCCTTGTGGGTGAGAGGCTCCCAGCTAGACCACTGGGTAGATAGGCCGGATGTGGAAGGCAGGACTAAAGACTGCCGCAGCTGACCGGTACTAATAAGCCGACAACTTCACCACAACATCTTTGTTACGCGTCCACTGTGCGGTTCCCGAACCGCGAACACCCCTCACCGTCCAGGTTCGAGGTGTGGTGTTTGATAGTTCGATAGAGTTACGGCGGTCATAGCGTGGGGGAAACGCCCGGTCCCATTCCGAACCCGGAAGCTAAGCCCCACAGCGCCGATGGTACTGCACTCGCCAGGGTGTGGGAGAGTAGGACGCCGCCGGACACCTTTTGCACGAAAGGCCACCCCACTGGGGTGGCCTTTCGTCGTT
>NZ_JBFBHI010000011.1:0-1120 GCF_040685135.1 Cellulomonas sp. NPDC089187
TAGTCGCGTGCTCTAGACCCGAAGCGAAGTGATCTAGCCATGGGCAGGTTGAAGCGCGGGTAAGACCGCGTGGAGGACCGAACCCACTTGGGTTGAAAACCGAGGGGATGACCTGTGGTTAGGGGTGAAAGGCCAATCAAACTTCGTGATAGCTGGTTCTCCCCGAAATGCATTTAGGTGCAGCCTCGCGTGTTTCTTGCCGGAGGTAGAGCTACTGGATAGCCGATGGGCCTCACCAGGTTACTGACGTTAGCCAAACTCCGAATGCCGGTAAGTGAGAGCGCGGGAGTGAGACTGCGGGGGATAAGCTCCGTAGTCGAGAGGGAAACAGCCCAGACCACCAGCTAAGGCCCCTAAGCGTGTGCTAAGTGGGAAAGGATGTGGAGTTGCACAGACAACCAGGAGGTTGGCTTAGAAGCAGCCACCCTTGAAAGAGTGCGTAATAGCTCACTGGTCAAGTGATTCCGCGCCGACAATGTAGCGGGGCTCAAGTACACCGCCGAAGCTGTGGCATTCACACATACTGCTAGGCCTTCGTGGTCCAGGCGTGTGGATGGGTAGGGGAGCGTCGTGTGGCGGGTGAAGCTGCGGGGTAACCCAGTGGTGGACGCTACACGAGTGAGAATGCAGGCATGAGTAGCGAATGACGGGTGAGAAACCCGTCCGCCGAATGACCAAGGGTTCCAGGGCCAGGCTAATCCGCCCTGGGTAAGTCGGGACCTAAGGCGAGGCCGACAGGCGTAGTCGATGGACAACGGGTTGATATTCCCGTACCGGCGAAGAACCGCCCATACCGAGCCCGGTGATGCTAAGCGCCCGAGCCTGCACATCGACCACTTCGGTGGTCACCGTGTAGGGGAGCGCGTGACCCGATCCGGTAGTAGGTAAGCGTATTAACAGGAGTGACGCAGGAAGGTAGCCCAGCGTGGCGATGGTTGTCCACGTCCAAGGTTGTAGGGCGAGTGGTAGGCAAATCCGCCACTCACGTAGCCTGAGAACTGATGGTGACAGCGTATGCTGGAAGAGGGTGATCCTATGCTGCCGAGAAAAGCTTCGACGCGAGGTTCTAGCCGCCCGTACCCTAAACCGACTCAGGTGGTCAGGTAGAGAATACTAAGGC